>CAWCQE010000011.1:0-402844 GCA_963797665.1 uncultured Actinomycetes bacterium
TGCGCGCCCCCTATCCAACCGAGTAAGCGCATCACGCGCAGGCTCTTGCGCGGCGCGGTCGCACTGTCAGCTGGCCAGCATCCCTAAAGACCCGGTTACGGCGGTGGTGCGTGTCATTGGTCTTGGCGGTTTCAGTGCAGAGCTTCTCGGGGCCTCCATGAAGGAAGCCCCGGGGAGCGTTGCTACCAAAGTGGTCCTAGTTGAGTGCGGATGCCACGAGGGCGTTTGCTGGCCCTGCGCACGCCGATCGCCAGCGGCTGGTAACGGCCGAACTCCGGCGCCCGAACTATTTATCGAGCCGCGCCCTTCCGAGCGAGCTTGCCCTCCCACGTGTACTGGAGCACGCCCTTCACGCGGATTCGCACGTTGGTGCGGCCGAGGGGCTGCGCGTGCTGGATCTCAGCTTCGAGCTGGGCCAATATGTCGTCTCGTATCCGAATAATTTTGCCCGCTGCCAGTGACGGTGGGGAATGCCGCGAGCTCTTGAGCGTCGCGCGGAGCATCGTGGCCGCCCCGGCCGGCCACCAGCGCGCAGCGGCCAGGACGCCGAGACGGCGATGGTGATAAACGGGTGCGCATGTTGCCTCCGATGCTTGCGGTGGAATCTACCGAGAAGCGTTCCACCCCTCCGGGCGCAATCAGGCTCAGGACCCACGCGGCTAGCAGCCGCTCGGCCGCGTCGTCGGGCTTGATTTGACCCGAACCCGCATCGAAATGTCGACCCGCTACCTTCGCCGCGCGGCTGCGCGAGCTCGAGGGCACCGGCCGCTGCCGCTCGAGGAGCTCGTGCTCGCCGAGCTCGAGCGATCGCCATAGCGACCGGCAACCATTCTTTACCAAGTCTTCGCCGAACTGAGGTTGGGTTCAACGCGCCCTCGTTCTGGTCGAGGATCCGGGCGCGCAGAGCGACGAGCGATCCGTACTTCACCTCCAGGGATTCGCGGAAATCTGCGGATGGCGGCAGCAGCTACGAACGTAACGATCCCGAGCAAAGGATTGAGGGGGTCAGCGTGATATCCAGCAGAAGTCTCAAGCTGCGGCACCGATGGCCGATCGCGCCCGCGATCTTCAACCTCAACAACCCGGCCCACTACGTCCACTGGCATTTCTTTCAGATGTCGGTGGCCAACGTCATCGTGATCGTGTTGATGATCGTTGTCTTCGTGGCGGCGATCCTGCTCCCGTTCCCTCGTAGGAGTCGCCAGCTGTGAGCGCTGAGCACGAGTCCAGGATGTGGACCGAGTGGGTGCGCGAGCGCGCCGTCCGCGAGCTGCCACCGGAGAGGCTGCTCCCCGATCGCCAGCCCGCCTACGTCTCCTCGTGGATCTACGTCTTCGGCGTAGCGACGATCGCCGCGTTGATCGTGATCGTCGTCTCCGGCGTAATCCTCGGCCTCAAGGGTCCGGCGTGGTGGCACGTCTCGAGCGCCGGCAGATTCTTCAACAGCATCCACCTGTGGAGCGTCGAGATCTTCTTCTTCGTCATGGTCGTCCACCTGTGGGGCAAGTTCTTCATGGGCGCCTGGCGCGGTGGACGAGCCAGGACCTGGGTCACGGGCGCGGTCATCTTTTTGGTCGCGATCGGAACGGCGTTCACCGGCTACCTCTCGCAGCAGAACTTCGACGCGCAGTGGATCGCCAGCGAGGGCAAGGACGGGCTCAACTCGGTCGGGATCGGCGCCTACTTCAACGTCGCCGACTTCGGGCAGATGTACACCTGGCATGTGATCCTGCTGCCTGTGGCGATCGTAGCGCTGACCGTCGGCCACGTCCTACTGGTTCGGCGCCACGGTGTGGTGCCTCCGTATCCCGCACGTACAAGAGCGCGAGCAAGGACGAGCGCCGCGGGACAGGAAGACTCCTGATGACCGGCGCCGCGGCTCCGCCCGACGAACGCGAGTGGCAGGGCGAATACCTCCGCTACGACCTGGTTAAGGAGTTCGTCGTCGCGCTCGCCGTGATCACGGCCTTGGCGGTGGTCCTCGCGATCCTGTTTTCCTCACCCGACGATCCGCCGTCGACGATCCAGCAGTGGGCGCGGGCCGACCCCGGGGACTTCGTGGCCACCGCGCTCACCGAGCTCAATGGCACCAGCGAGGTAGCGACCTACGGTCCTCCGTACAACAACACCCCGGGGGCGGGACAGAAGGTCATCGGCATCAACACGCAGACCTGGCCAGGCATTCACTACCGGATCAATACCGCCGAGGACTTCGTGCTCGATCCTCTCCGTAGCATTCCTGGCAACGCCTCTCTAAGGCGCGCCCTGGCGACGTACGCCTCCGCGCCGGCTGCCCAACAGAAACGCTGGACCGACGCCTACTCGGCGGGGCTCGAGAAGGCGAGCTATCCGGGCGCGTTACCGAAGCTCCCGCAGGAAACTATGGCCCGGTTGCCCCGATGATGAGCTCGCTCGCCGGCTTGGCGGAGAGTGGCGGCTTGGACGGCGCCCTACTGACCTCGAGCCAGTTCTACCAGACCAACTACACGAAGCCGCTGCTGTTTCTGTCAGGAGGCGACTTCTTCGAATCCCGCGCCGACGCCCAGCACCTGCTCGGCGACCAATGGGGGATGATGAACGAGACGGGCAGCTATCCGGGTCAGGTCTGGCTCTGGCTTTACACGTTCTGGTACCAGATCTCGCCCTTCAACTCCTCCGAGAACGCCGACGCGCAGATTTGGGTGATCATGGCCGTGCTCAGCCTCGCCTTCATCTGCATTCCGTTTATCCCTGGACTTCGCAGCCTGCCCCGGTACCTCGGAGTCCACAGGCTGATTTGGCGCGACCATTACCGGCGGGTGGAGGGAGGCCGCTAGTCATCGATGGCTGCTCGAGCGAGCTTCACGGCCGAGGAGGCCCGCCGCATCGGCGAGCAGATCGGCATCGACTGGCCCTCGGCGCCATTTGACCTTGAACAGTTCCGGGCCGGGCTCGACGTCGAGCTCGAGCACGGCGCACGTGATCCCGTGACCAACGTCACCGGTGACGATCCCACGCTGACGGGCAAGATTGCCCTGGCACACTTGAACGAGTTCCCGATTACTACACCCGCCTCGAGGCGATGGAGGAGCAGGCAAAGCGAGACCACCGAATGAACGGTTAGCGGGACTCGGGACCCGGCCGGGCGACCCTCCGCCCCCGGCCCACCGCGTGGTGTGTTGCCATCCCGCGGATCTCCTTGATTCTGCTCCCCTTTCCGCGGGTGGCGGGCCTCACTGGAGCTTTACCTGCCGCGGCAACCAGTGTTCCTGAGCCAAGAGGTATCGAAGAGCTCAGCGGCGGCATAGAGTCGCTGCATGGATGCGGGGCTCGTGATCGCAGTCGCCCTCGCGGTCACCTTCGCCGTCACCAATGGCCTCCACGACGCGGCGAACGCGATCGCGACGCTGGTCGCCACGCGGGCCGCGCGGCCGGGACAGGCGATCCTCCTGGCGTCGGTCTTCAACCTGCTCGGTCCGTTCGTCCTGGGTGCCGCGGTTGCCGACACGATCGGCGGAATCGTGTCCGTCTCGCCTGCGGAGCGATCGGCGTGATCGGCGCCGGCCTCGCGGCGGCGGTGGCATGGAACCTGATCACCTGGCGGTTCGGGATTCCGTCGAGCTCCGGCAACGCGCTGGTCGGAGGGCTCGTGGGGGCGAGCGTGCGGAGGGGGGCATCCACGCTGTCAATTGGGGCGGCATGGACGGGATTCATCCCGTCGGCGTCTTCGGGACTCTGATCGCCCTCGCGGTCTCGCCGGTGCTCGGAGCACTCGGGGCATTCCTGGTGATTACCGGGCCTTCGTCGCGCTGCGCGGCGGGCGACCAGGCGCTGGGTGCCGCCGGTTCGCGCGAGCAATGGGTCGCGTCGTCGGCGCTCGCCTTCAGCCACGGGGCGAATGACGCCCAGAAGGCGGTCGGCGTAATCGCCGCACTGCTCGTGGCGGACGGCGAGATGACAGACGCTGTCGGCGGACCGAATGGGGCCGAGCTCGCCTGCGCGGTTGCGCTCACGGGCGGCACCGCACTGGGTGGATGGCGGATCATCCGAACCGTGGGCCGGCGGATCTACCGCATCCGAGCGCTCGAGGCCTCGCCAGCCAGACGGCCTCGGCCGGGGTGATCCTGGGAGCGTCGATGCTCGGCGACCGACGTCCACGACCCAGGTCGTCGCGTCGTCGGTCGTCGGCGTCGGCGGGGGAAGGCGGCGCTGGCGCCACGTGCACTGGGGAATCGTCCGCCAGATGGTCCTCGCCTGGCTGATCACGCTCCCCTGTCGGCGCCGCTCGCAGCGAGCCTCTTCGGTCTCGGGGCTGGCTGGCGTGACGCGCGGGCGCTGGTTCCTGCCGGGAGACGCCGGACCTGGACGCCCTCCTCGGCGGCAGGTCGCGGTGACGATGGAGGGCGCGGAGGCGCTCACGGCTTGGGCACGGGCGACCTGCCGGCGGCGCAGCTCGCGGCCGCCGAAGATCACGGCGACACGGCGAAGCCGAGCAGCTCAGCGCCCTTCGCGCCGCCTTCGTCACCGCGCTCGAGCCCGAGGACGTCTTCTCGCTCTCGCGCTGGGATTGTGGGACCCGTTAATCATCTCGCGGGGATCTGGTGAAGGAGGGCGCTGTGTCCTTCATGCGATGCCGGGACGAGGGGCTCGCGGAGATGGCGCAGGAACTTTCGACGCGTCGGCACATAGAGGCGATGGCGTCGATCGCCGATGACGAGGGACGCCGCACGGCGGCGGCGTACGAAGTGATCGCCACCGAACGGCGTCTAGAGCGGTCCTACTACCAGGGAATGGCCACCCTTCTGGAGGTCGAGGAGGGCGCGAGCGCATTTCGCGTCGTGAGCTCTATCGGCGATGCGCACGGATAGGGGAGACGGTGGTCGAGGTCTCCGAGCGGATCGTGTACGCCGTGGTCAAGGAGACGTGAGGGGCTGGGCGTCCTCTCGCGTGAGCGGTCGATGAGCTAGATGCTCGTCCTACTTGTTGCGGCGACCGGAACGGCTCTGGCAACCGGTATCGGCGCCGTCCCGGTCATCATCTCGGTCAGCGCGTCGAGGCCTTGCGTCCGGCATTGTGGGGCCTCGCCGGCGGCGTTATGGCGGTCGCCTCCGTGGTTGGTCTGCTCGAGCCGGCGCTGGATGAAGGGTCGGCATGGGACGTGATCGCCGGGTTCGCGCTCGGCGTCGCGTTCTTGGTGCTGAGCAGACGTTTAATTGGCTCGCGGGACATTCACGTTGGCAACCTGCGGGGGGCGGACGTACGAACCTCGGTCCTGGTGTTCGGAGTGCTGTTGGTCCACAGCCTGCCCGAGGGATTCGCGATCGGGACGGCCTATGGATCTGACACGGCGGGGTTGGGAGCGTTCGTAATCGCCGCGATCGCGATCCAGAACATTCCCGAGGGAACGAGCGTGGCGATTCCGATGGAGGCTTCCGGCTTCGCTGTCCAGCAATTCTGGGCCGCAGTGGCCACCAGCCCCCGCAACCGATCGGGGCTGCGATCGCATTCGTCGCGGTCGAGCAAGGAGCGGCCTCCTGCCGGTCTCGTTGCCTTTGCCGCAGGTGCGATGCTGGCGCTCGTGCTCGTGGAGTGTTCCGGCGGCGTTACGTCGACCCGGCCGCTCGCCTGGCCTTGCCGGGGTAGCCGGTGGAGCCGCCTTCATGGCTGGGCTCTCACACCCTTTTGAGCGTCTAGCGTGGCGATCGCAAGCACGACCGCTGCCCGAGGGCTTGACCAGGGGCCCTGCGCTCGGCGATCATCGCACCGACATGGCCGTTTACCCCAAGCAGCGTGAGGTGGACGTGGCGCTGCGCGACGGGTCCACAGCTCGCGTGCGGCCGGTGCGTGCGGACGATGCCGGCGCTACGCGCCTTCTTGGGCACGTTGTCCGAGAATTCCCGCGCCTTTCGGTTCTTCTCCAGCGGGGCCAATCTCGACCAGGCTGCCGAGCGGGGGACCGACGTCGATTATCAGACGCGATACGGATTGGTGGCGCTGCGGGGCGGCGATGAGAGGGTGGTCGGGAACGCGTCCTACATCGGCAGCGGCGAGGACCGAGCAGAAGTGGCCTTCGCAATCGCCGATGTCCTCCAAGGCAAGGGCCTCGGGACGATTCTGCTTGCTCACCTGGCGGAAGCCGCCACCGAGGCCGGAATCGGACTGTTCGAAGTCCGAGATCCTCACCGGCAACCACCGCATGGTCGAGGTCTTCCGCGAGTCCGGTTTTCCGGTTGAGATCTACCGCCCCCGGATCGATCCATTTGGAGGTGCCGACGTCGCTATCAGCTGAGGCACGCGAGCGCTTCGAAAACCGCGACCGCATCGCCGCGGCGGCGGCCGTACGCTGCTTTGTCCACCCGCGGTCGGTGGCAGTGATCCGGGCGTCTCGCAAGCGCGGCACCGTGGGCGGCGAGATCTTCCACAACCTGCTCGAAACAGGGATTGAGGAGTTGTGTATCCCGTGAACCCGGCGGCAGATGTCATCCAGTCCGTCCGCGCGTATCGCAGCATCACCGAGGTCCCCGGCGAGGTCGATCTGGCGGTGATCGCGGTGCCGAGTAAGAGCGTCCTCGCGGTCGCGCGCGAATCTCGAATAAACCGGTGCCGGCGCTGGTGGTCGTTTCCGCCGGATTCGCGGAGGTCGGATCTGACGGCCAAGAGCGACAGCGACAGCTGGTCGAGATCTGCCGCGGCTCGGGAATGCGGCTGATCGGGCCGAACTGCCTCGGCATTTTGAACACGAGCTCCGACGTCGGACTCAACGCCACCTTTGCGCAGCGATGCCGCCCGCCGGTCGGGTCGGGTTTCTTTCTCAAAGCGGTGCGCTCGGCCTGGCGTTCATCGATCTCGCGGCGGACCGCGGTCTCGGTCTGTCGTCGTTTGCCTCAATCGGCAACCGGGCCGACATAACCGGAAACGACTTCCTCGAGTACTGGGAGGAAGACCCCGAAACCGACGTTGCGCTGCTCTACATCGAATCATTCAGCGACCCACGGCGCTTCTCCCGCGTGGCACGGCGGGTTGGCCGGCACAAGCCCATTGCGGTGGTGAAGAGTGGCCGCTCGCAGGCCGGGGCCCGCGCAACCTCCTCGCACACCGGCGCCCTGCTCGCCGCCTCCGACGTGACCGTCGACGCGCTCTTCGAACAGGTCGGCGTCACACACACCGACACCCTCGCCGACCTTCTGGACGTAGCCTCGCTGCTCGCGAACCAGCCGCTTCCCAATGGACCGCGCGTGGCCATCATCACCAATGCCGGCGGGCCGGCCATCATGTGCGCGGATGCCTGCGAGAGCGCCGGGCTGGAACGTTCCCCGGCTGCCAGACAGGGTGCAGGAGGAGCTACGGACCTTCCTCGCGCCCGAAGCAGGGCTTGGCAACCCAGTGGACATGATCGCCACGGCGACGGCGGACCAGTATCACCGTGCGATTGGAACCCTCGCTTCGTGGAGCGGGGTGGACTCGCTGATCGTGATCTTCGTTCGCCCATTGCTGACGAAGGCGGAGGATGTGGCGGCCGCGGTGAGCGATGCCGTCGCCGAGCTTCCGCGCGAGATGCCGGTGCAGGCGGTCTTCATGTCGCAGCGCGATCACGCGGCGATGGCGCGCCGCGGCCATATTCCGACCCAACTCTACCCGAGGATGCTGCGCTGGCGTTGGCGCGCGTCATGCGTCACGTGCGCTGGCGAGAGCGGCCGCACGCCGATCCACCGGACTTCGCCGACGTGCGGGCCGATGAAGCGGCAGCGATCATCGCCGACGCACTCGGACGCGATGTGGATTGGCTGTCGATGCCCGACGTAATGCGGCTCATGGAGTGTTACGGCGTTCCGCTCGCGGAGTGGGGGTCGGCGACAGATGCCGTTGCTGCCGGACACGTCGCCGATCGAATGGGTGGGCCGGTGGCGCTAAAAGCGGTTGGGCGGGGGCTCCTCCACAAGTCGGAGCGCGGCGCCGTGCGCACGGGGCTCGAGGGCGGGGCAGAGGTCTCGTGGGCGGCCGTGGAGATCGACGAGACGCTTTCGAAGGCCGGTCTCGCCCGCGAGTCCTTCATCGTTCAAAGCATGGTCGAGCAGGGAGTCGAACTGATCATCGGCGTCGTCGGAGACGCCCTCTTCGGGCCTGTTATCGCATGCGGAGCCGGCGGCGTTCAGGCGGAACTGTTAAAGGACGTCTCTGCTCGGATCAGCCCACTGTCGCGCGAGGACGCCTCCGAGATGCTCCGCTCGCTCGCCACATATCCACTGCTCACCGGGTACCGAGGAACCCAACCCTCGGACCTTGCGGCCGTTGAGGAAGTACTCCTGCGAATCAGTGCAATGGTCGAGGCTCACAAGGAGATTGCCGAGCTTGACCTGAACCCGGTGTTCGCCGCCCCCGACGGGGCCATCGCTGTAGATGCACGGGTCCGGGTCGAGGCAGCGCCTCCGCCGCGGCCATGGCCGAGCGCCTATGCCGGGGCAGGCGTCTAGGCGGCTCCTGGCATTCGGTCGCGCGCTCTCCCTGCCCACATGAGGCGTAGTCTGGTCGGAGATAGAGAGTCCTCGAGCGGGAGTCCTTCGATCGGCTGCTCGACACGCTGCGCCGGCGGGGGTACGAGCTCGTGGGGCCGACCGTCAAGCAGGGCGCGATCGCCTACGAGGCGATCGAATCGAGCGCCGATATGCCGGTGGGCATGACCGAGGAGCAGGAGGGAGGCAGCTATCGGCTGCGCCAGCGCGGCGACGCTGCTCTGTTCGGCTACGCCAAAGGCCCGCAGTCCTGGAAGAGGCTGCTGCATCCCCCAGTGCTGCGGCTTTGGCGTAGCCGAACAGAGCAGCGTCGCCGCGCTGGCGCAGCCGATAGCTGCCTCCCTCCTGCTCCTCGGTCATGCCCACCGGCATATCGGCGCTCGATTCGATCGCCTCGTAGGCAATCGCGCCCTGCTGGACGGTCGGCCCCACGAGCTCGTACCCCCGCCGGCGCAGCGTGTCCAGCAGCCGATCGAAGGACTCCCGCTCCAGGACTCTCATCTCCGACCAGACTACGCCTCATGTGGGCAGGAGGAGAGCGCGCGACCGAAAGCCAGGAGCCGCCTAGACGCCCGCCCCGGCATAGGCGCTCGGCCATGGCCGCGGCGGAGGCGCTGCCTCAACCCGGACCCGTGCATCTACAGCGATGGCGCCGTCGGGGGCGGCGAACACCGGATTCAGGTCGAGCTCGGCAATCTCCTTGTGAGCCTCGACCATCGCACTGACTCGCAGGAGCACTTCCTCAACGGCCGCAAGGTCCGAGCGTTCGGCTCCTCGGTACCCGGTAAGCAGTGGATAGGTGGCGAGCGAGCGGAGCATCTCGGAGGCGTCCTCGCGCGACAGTGGGCTGATCCGAGCAGAGACGTCCTTCAACAGCTCGGCCTGAACGCCCCCGGCTCCGCATGCGATAACAGGGCCGAAGAGGGCGTCTCCGACGACGCCGATGATCATTTCGACGCCCTGCTCGACCATGCTTTGAACGATGAAGGACTCGCGGGCGAGGCCCGCCTTCGAAAGCGTCTCGTCGATCTCCACGGCCGCCCATGACACCTCGGCCTCGCCCTCGAGCCCCGTGCGCACGGCGCCGAGCTCCGACTTGTGGAGCAGCCCCGGCCCGACCGCTTTCAGCGCCACCGGCCCACCCATCCGATCGGCGACGTGTCCGGCCGCAACGGGATCTGTCGCTGACCCCCACTCCGCGAGCGGGACGCCGTAACACTCCATGAGCCGCATTACGTCGGGCATCGACAGCCAATCGACATCGCGTCCGAGTGCGTCGGCGATGATCGCTGCCGCTTCATCGGCCCGCACGTCGGCGAAGTCCGGTGGATCGGCGTGCGGCCGCTCTCGCCAGCGGACGTGACGCATCACGCGCGCCAACGCCAGCGCAGCATCCTCGGGGTAGAGATAGGTCGGAATATGGCCGCGGCGCGCCATCGCCGCGTGATCGCGCTGCGACATGAAGACCGCCTGCACCGGCATCTCGCGCGGAAGCTCGGCGACGGCATCGCTCACCGCGGCCGCCACATCCTCCGCCTTGGTCAGCAATGGGCGAACGAAGATCACGATCAGCGAGTCCACCCCGTTCCACGAAGCGAGGGTTCCAATCGCACGGTGATACTGGTCCGCCGTCGCCGTGGCGATCATGTCCACTGGGTTGCCAAGCCCTGCTTCGGGCGCCAGGAAGGTCCGTAGCTCCTCCTGCACCCTGTCTGGCAGCCGGGGAACTTCCAGCCCGGCGCTCTCGCAGGCATCCGCGCACATGATGGCCGGCCCGCCGGCATTGGTGATGATGGCCACGCGCGGTCCATTGGGAAGCGGCTGGTTGGCGAGCAGCGAGGCGACGTCGAGAAGGTCGGCGAGGGTGTCGGTGCGTGTCACGCCGACCTGTTCGAAGAGCGCGTCGACGGTCACATCGGAGGCAGCGAGCAGGGCGCCGGTGTGCGAGGAGGTCGCGCGGGCCCCGGCCTGCGATCGGCCACTCTTCACCACCGCAATGGGCTTGTGCCGGCCAACCCTGCGCGCCACGCGGGAGAAGCGCCGTGGATCGCTGAACGACTCGATATAGAGCAGCGCAACGTCGGTCTCGGGGTCTTCCTCCCAGTACTCGAGGAAGTCGTTTCCGGTTATGTCGGCCCGGTTGCCGATCGAGGCAAACGACGAAAGGCCGAGACCGCGGTCCGCCGCGAGATCGATGAACGCCAGGCCGAGCGCGCCGCTTTGGGAAAGAAAACCGACCCGACCGGCGGGCGGCATCGCTGGCGCAAAGGTGGCGTTGAGTCCGACGTCGGGGCTCGTGTTCAAAATGCCGAGGCAATTCGGCCCGATCAGCCGCATTCCCGAGCCGCGGCAGATCTCGACCAGCTTCCGCTGTCGCTCTTGGCCGTCAGATCCCACCTCCGCGAATCCGGCGGAGACGACCACCAGCGCCGGCACCGGTTTATTCGAGCATTCGCGCGCGACTGCAAGGACGCTCTCACTGGGCACCGCGATCACCGCCAGATCGACCTCGCCGGGTACCTCGGTGATGCTGCGATACGCGCGGACGGACTGGATGACATCTGCCGCCGGGTTCACGGGATAGACAACTCCCTCGAATCCCGTTTCGAGCAGGTTGTGGAAAATCTCGCCGCCCACGGTGCCGCGCCTGCGAGACGCCCCAATCACTGCGACCGCCCGCGGGTGGACAAACCGATGTACGGCCGCCGCCGCGGCGATGCGGTCGCGGTTTTCGAAGCGCTCGCGAGCCTCAGCTGATAGCGACGTCGGCAGCTCCACATGAATCGATCCAGGTGCGGACGAGATCTCAACCGGAAAACCGGACTCGCGAAAGACCTCGACCATGCGGTGGTTGTCGACGAGGACCTCGGCTTCGAACAACCTGATTCCAGCCTCGGTGGCGGCCTCCGCCAGGTGGGCAAGGAGAATCGTCCCGAGCCCCTTGCCCTGTAGATCATCGGCGATCGCGAACGCCACCTCTGCTCGGCCCTTCTCGCTACCGACGTAGGACGCGTTTCCGACCACCCTCTCATCGCCGCCCCGCAGCGCCACCAATCCGTATCGCGTCTGATAATCGACGGCAGTCCCCCACTCCGCTGCCTGGTCGAGATTGGCCCCGCTGGAGAAGAACCGAAAGGCGCGGGAATCTTCGGACAACCTGCCCAAGAAGGCGCGCAGCGCCGGCTTATCGTCCGCACGCACCGGCCGGACGCGAGCTGTGGAGCCGTCGCGCAGCGCCACATCCACCTCACGCTGCTTGGGGTAAACGGCCATGTCGGTGCGATGATCGCCGAGCGCAGGGCCCGTGGTCAAGCCCGGCGGGGCAGCGGTCGTGCTTGCGATCGTCAAGCTAGACGCTCAAAAGGGCGCTGAGAGCCCACATGAGGGCGGCTCCACCGGCCACCCCGGCAAGCCCAAGCGAGCGACCGGGTCGACGTAACGCCGCCGGAAGCATCTCCACGAGCACGAGCGCCAGCATCGCACCTGCGGCAAATGCGAACGAGACCGGCAGGAGCCCGTTCACTTGCTCAACGGCGACGAAGGCGATCGCTGCGCCGATCGGTTGCGGGGCGCTGGTGGCCACTGCGGCCCAGAATTGCTGGGCGGGGCTGAAGCCGGAAGCCTCCATCGGAATCGCCACGCTCGTTCCCTCGGGAATGTTCTGGATCGCGATCGCGGCGATTACGAACGCTCCCAACCCGGCCGTGTCAGATGCATAGGCCGTCCCGATCGCGAATCCCTCGGGCAGGCTGTGGACCAACAGCACTCCGAACACCAGGACCGAGGTTCGTACGTCCGCCCCCCGCAGGTTGCCAACGTGAATGTCCCGCGAGCCAATTAAACGTCTGCTCAGCACCAAGAACGCGACGCCGAGCGCGAATCCGGCGATCACGTCCCATGCCGACCCTTCATCCAGCGCCGGCTCGAGCAGACCAACCACGGAGGCGACCGCCATAACGCCGCCGGCGAGGCCCCACAATGCCGGACGCAAGGCCTCGACGCGCTGACCGAGCATGATGACCGGGACGGCGCCGATACCGGTTGCCAGAGCCGTTCCGGTCGCCGCAACAAGTAGGACGAGCATCTAGCTCATCGACCGCTCACGCGAGAGGACGCCTAGCCCCTCACGTCTCCTTGACCACGGCGTACACGATCCGCTCGGAGACCTCGACCACCGTCTCCCCTATCCGTGCGCATCGCCGATAGAGCTCGCGACGCGAAATGCGCTCGCGCATCTCCTCGACCTCCAGAAGGGCGGCCATTCCCTGGTAGTAGGACCGCTCTAGACGCCGTTCGGTGGCGATCGCTTCGTACGCCGCCGCCGTGGCCGCATCCTCGTCATCGGTGATCGACGCCATCGCCCGGTCTATGTGCCGGACGGCGTCCAGCAGTTCCTGCGCCATCTCCGCGAGCCCCTCGTCCGGCGTCGCGTGAAGGACCTGCGCCTCCTTCACCAGATCCCCGGAGTGGTTGAGGATCCAGTCAATCCCACGCGAGAGCGAGAAGACGTCCTCGGGCTCGAGCGGCGTGACGAAGGCGGCACGAAGAGCTGACATGAGCTCTCGTTTCGCGGTGTCGCCGTGATCCTCGGCGGCCTCGAGCTCGTCAGCGGCGGCAGGGTCTCCCGTGGACCATCTGCACATGGCCTCGAGGCCATCGATCGTCACCTCGAGCTGCCGACGGAGGAGGCCGACCACGTCCGGCGTCTCCGGAAGGAACCAGTGCTCGCCGCGGCTCACACGAGCCATTGCTCGACTCCGTAGAAGGCCGCTGCCAACAGCGCGGTGATGGGGATCGTGATCAGCCAGGCGAGCCCCATCTGGCGGACGATCAGCCAATGGACGTGGTGCAGCCGCTTTCGCCCGAGTCCGAGGCCGACCACGGACGACGCGACAACCTGCGTGGTGGAAGTTGGTCCGCCCACGATCGACGCTCCCAGGATCACACCGGCCGAGGCCGTCTGGCTCGAGAGGCCGTCGATGGCCGAGATGCGATAGATCCGCCGTCCCACGGTTCGAATGATCCGCCATCCACCTAGTGCGGTGCCGGCGGTCAGAGCAACCGCGCAGGCGAGCTCGGCCCATGTCGGTGCCGACAGCGTCTGCACCTGGCCGTCCGCGAGCAGGAGTGCAGCGATCACCCCGACCGATTTCTGGGCGTCGTTGGCCCCGTGGCTGAAGGCGAGCGCGGCGGACGTGACCCACTGCGCGCTCCGAACCGGCGGTACCCAGCGCCTGGTGGCACGGTTGGCAGTGTGACGAAGGCCGGTAATCACCAGGAATGCGCCGAGTGCTCCGAGCACCGGCGAGACCGCGAGGGCGATCAAAGTCCCGAAGACGCCGACGGGATGAATCCCGTCCATGCCGCCCCAATTGACCGCGTGGATGCCCCCCTCCAGCACGCTCGCCCCCACGAGCCCTCCGACCAGGGCGTTGCCGGAGCTCGACGGAATCCCGAATCGCCAGGTGATCAGGTTCCAGGCCACCGCCGCCGCGAGGCCGGCGCCGATCACGCCGATCGCGTCCGCAGGCGAGACGGACACGATTCCGCCGATCGTGTCCGCAACCGCGGCGCCCAGGACGAACGGACCGAGCAGGTTGAAGACCGACGCCAGGAGGATCGCCTGTCCCGGCCGCGCGGCCCGCGTGGCGACCAGCGTCGCGATCGCGTTCGCCGCGTCGTGGAGGCCATTGGTGACGGCGAAGGTGACCGCGAGGGCGACTGCGATCACGAGCCCCGCATCCATGCAGCGACTCTATGCCGCCGCTGAGCTCTTCGATACCTCTTGGCTCAGGAACACTGGTTGCCGCGGCAGGTAAAGCTCCAGTGAGGCCGCCACCCGCGGAAAGGGGAGCAGAATCAAGGAGATCCGCGGGATGGCAACACACCACGCGGTGGGCCGGGGGCGGAGGGTCGCCCGGCCGGGTCCCGAGTCCCGCTAACCGTTCATTCGGTGGTCTCGCTTTGCCTGCTCCTCCATCGCCTCGAGGCGGGTGTAGTAATCGGGAAACTCGTTCAAGTGTGCCAGGGCAATCTTGCCCGTCAGCGTGGGATCGTCACCGGTGACGTTGGTCACGGGATCACGTGCGCCGTGCTCGAGCTCGACGTCGAGCCCGGCCCGGAACTGTTCAAGGTCAAATGGCGCCGAGGGCCAGTCGATGCCGATCTGCTCGCCGATGCGGCGGGCCTCCTCGGCCGTGAAGCTCGCTCGAGCAGCCATCGATGACTAGCGGCCTCCCTCCACCCGCCGGTAGTGGTCGCGCCAGATCAGCCGGTAGACGCCGAGGTGCCGGGGCAGGCTGCGAAGTCCGGGGATGAACGGGATGCAGATGAAGGCGAGGCTGAGCACGCCCATGAGCACCGAAGATCTGCGCGTCGGCGTTCGGCGGAGGTCTTGAAGGGCTCGATCTGGTACCAGAACGTGTAAAGCCAGAGCCAGACCTGACCCGGGGTAGCTGCCCGTCTCGTTCATCATCCCCCACTGGTCGCCGAGCAGGTGCTGGGCCGTCGGCGCGGGCCTCGAAGTAGCTCGCCGCCGGAGAGAAACAGCAGCGGCTTCGTGTAGTTGGTCTGGTAGAAGCTGGCTCGAGGTTCAGCAGGGCGCCGTCGAGGCCGCCGCTCTGCGCCAAGCCGGCGAGCCGAGCTCATCATCGGCGCAACCGGGCCGTAGTGGCCGGGCGGCAGGAGCTCGGTACCCCGCCGGATAACTCGCCTTCTCGAGGGCCTCGCCGTGTAGGCGTCGGTCCAGGCTTCGTCTGGGCGCCGGCGCGAGGCGGCCTGTAGACCGCCAGCGCGCCTTAGACGGGGCGTTGCCAGGGATCGTGCGGAGCGGATCGAGCACGAAGTCCTCGGCGGTGTTGATCCGGTAGTGAACGCCTGGCGAGGTCTGCAGGTTGATGCGGACCGATCTTCTGCGCCGCGCCGGGGTGTGGTTGTACGGAGGACCGTAGGTCGGCAAGCTCGCTGGTGCCATTGAGCTCGGTGATCGCGGTGGCCACGAAGTCGCCGGGGTCGGCCCGCGACCAACTCTGGATCGTCGACGGCGGATCGTCGGGTGAGGAGAAGAGGATCGCGAGGACCACCGCCAAGGCCGGCGATCACGGCGAGCGCGACGACGAACTCCTTGACCAGGTCGTAGCGGAGGTACTCGCCCTGCCACTGCGCGTTCGTCCTGGGCGGAGCGCGGCGCCCGGTCGGTCAGGAGTCCGTTCCCGCCCGCGGCGCGTCGCCTTGCTCGCGCTCAGCTACTGGCCGGGTACGGCGGCACCACCCCGTGGCGGCGCACCAGCAGCACGTGCCAGACGACCAGCGCTACGACCGCCACGGGCAGCAGGATCACGTGGAAGGTGTACATCTGGCCGAAGTCGGCGACGTTGAAGAAGGCGCCGATCCCGACCGAGTTGAGCCCGTCCTTGCCCTCGCTGGCGATCCACTGCGAGTCGAAGTTCTGCTGCGAGAGGTAGCCGGTGAACGCGGTCCCGATCGCGACCAGGAAGGTGATCGCGCCCGTCACCCAGGTGCGGCCTCGTCCGCCGCGCCAGGCGCCCATGAAGAACTTGCCCCAGAGGTGGACGACCATGACGAAGAAGAAGATCTCGACCGTCCACAGGTGGATGCTGTTGAAGAATCTGCCGGCGCTGGAGACGTGCCACCACGCCGGGCCCTTGAGGCCGAGGATCACGCCGGAGAGGACGATCACGATCAGGGCGGCGATCGTCGGCGACGCCGAAGACGTAGATCCACGAGGAGACGTAGGAGGGCTGGCGGTCGGGGAGCAGCTTCTCCGGTGGCAGCGCGCGGACGGCGCGCTCGCGCACCCAGTCGGTCCACATCCTGCGACTCGTCGGCCTCGAGCGCTCACAGCTGCGCGACTCCTACGCTTCGGGAACGGGAGCAGGATCGCCGCGACGAAGACAACGATCATCAGCACGATCACGATGACGTTGGCGACCGACATCTGAAAGAAGTGCCAGTGGACGTAGTGGGCCGGGTTGTTGAGGTTGAAGATCGCGGGCGCGATCGGCCATCGGTGCCGCAGCTTGAGACTTCTGCTGGATATCACGCTGACCCCCTCAATCCTTTGCTCGGGATCGTTACGTTCGTAGCTGCTGCCGCCATCCGCAGATTTCCGCGAATCCCTGGAGGTGAAGTACGGATCGCTCGTCGCTCTGCGCGCCCGGATCCTCGACCAGAACGAGGGCGCGTTGAACCCAACCTCAGTTCGGCGAAGACTTGGTAAAGAATGGTTGCCGGTCGCTATGGCGATCGCTCGAGCTCGGCGAGCACGAGCTCCTCGAGCGGCAGCGGCCGGTGCCCTCGAGCTCGCGCAGCCGCGCGGCGAAGGTAGCGGGTCGACATTTCGATGCGGGTTGCGGGTCGAAATGCAACCCAACTGCGACGCGGCGGTCACGAGCGGTGTCTAGCCGCGTGGGTCCTAAGACCAATGTCCAATTGCGCCCGGAGGGGTGGAACGCTTGCTGGGTCAATTCCACCACAAGCATCGGAGGCAACATGCGCACCCGTATCACCATCACCATCCTCGGCGTCCTGGCCGCTGCGGCGCTGGTCGCCGTACCGACGGCCGGGGCGGCCACGAATGTCCACACCGCGACGCTCAAGGGCTCCGCGGCATTCCCCGCCGTCACTGGCAGCGCAAAATTCTCGATCGACAACGGTGTTCGCCAGCTCGAAGCTGAGATCCAGCACGCGCAGCCCCTCGCCGGCACCAACGTGCGAATCCGCGTGAAGGGCGTGCTCGTTGGCACCGTGAAGGTCAGCTCGCTCGGAAGGGCGCGGCTCAATCGTTCGGGCGCCGGAGTTCCGGCCGTTACCACCGGCTCGGCGATCGGCGTGCGCAGGGCCAGCAACAACGCCCTCGTGGCATCCGGCCGCTTCAACTAGGACCACTTTGGTAGCAACGCTCCCGGGGCTTCCTTCATGGAGGCCCCGGAGCTCTGCACTGAAACCGCCAAGCCGATGACAGCACGGCCGCCACCATAACCGGGTCTTTAGGGATGCTGGCCAGCTGACAGTGCGACCGCGCCGCGCAAAAAGCCGTCTTAGCCTGCGCGTGATCGGCTTACTCGGTTGGATAGGGGGCGCGCAGCTCACTGCCGAGCGGCGAGCGAGGCGGCCTCCGCGACGACCCCTTCGACCATAGGGTCGAGGCTTCCGACGATCGTTGGCTCGGCGCAGAAGCCGAAGTGGAGCTCATCGGCCATCGAGATGACGGCGACGCGCAGGCCGTGCTGTTGATCGACTTCGGCAACCGAGTAGAGGGCGCGCACGGGCGCGCCCAGGACCGATGGCCTGGGGGTCGGTCCCTTGACGTTCGAGACATTGAGCGCGAACGCCTCGGGCCGCGCGAGGAGCGCGTCGAGCATCCACCGGACCGGCGGCGCCAGCCGCGCCATGTCGCGCAGCAGCGCGTCGACGATCTGCGCGTCGCGGGCGCGTTTGCGCAGCGCGGTCTCCTTGGTGATGCGCCGCAGGCGTTCAACGGGGTCCGTGGTTGCGATCGGGAGCACAACGCAGAAAAACGAGTCGCGGTTCGCCGCGTCAGCCCTCTCCACGCGGTCGTGAAGGCTGACCGGGATCCTCACCCGCAGGCTCCTCATCGGGCCGCTCCGCGATTCCGCCCACCTTCGGAGCCCGCCTCCGACCAGGGCCAGGACGACATCGTTGACCGTCGCGTCCGAGACAGGCCGGCGTGCAGATCGCATGAGGTTGGCGAGCGCGATCGATGTGAACGAGACGGCGCGGCGGGCGCTGACTACGCCCTCGAACGGCGAGCCCTCCCGGGATCTCGCGAGCTCCCGTCGCAGCGTCGCCGGAAGCCGTCCGGGACGTCGCAGGTCGAGCGCCTGGCGTAGGTCGCCGAGCGGACCCGAGGCTGCGGGAGCGACAGAGGCACGTTCCGCCCCAGCGTCCTCGTCCCACAGCACCGCCTCCGCCAGCCGCATCGCCACCGCTCCATCGGCCATGCTGTGATGGACGCTCCATACGAGCGCCATGCCGCCATCGTCGAGCGGGTCGAGCAGATCGATCGTCCAAAGCGGCTTCGACCGGTCGAGGCGCTTCTGCATCAGGCGCGCGCAGATCCGTCGAAGCTCGTCCTGGGGGACCGCGTCCACCGTCGGACGCTCCCGCACGTGCTTGCGGATGTCGAACGTCGGATCGTCGGCCCACACGACGCGTCCGCGGGCGTGCATCCGCAGCTTCCACCGCAGCTGCGGCGCGCGCTCGATCCTCTCGGCGACGCGCGCCCGGAGCGCCTCGATGTCGGGTCGCGGCCCGTCCGGTCGGCGGGTCGAGAATCGCGACCTTGAGCGTGTGGCCGGCGACGGTCGCAGACTCGAGCCGCAGGATCGCGAGATCCTCGGCGCTCAGCGGCTTCGACGCCGCGGCCAGCGCCTCCGGCATAGCCACTGGTTGACGGTAGCGCCT
This sequence comes from uncultured Actinomycetes bacterium, assembly GCA_963797665.1. Lineage (GTDB taxonomy): Bacteria > Actinomycetota > Thermoleophilia > Solirubrobacterales > 70-9 > AC-56. The sequence goes on from CAWCQE010000011.1 coordinate 18,936, forward strand.
CGGGAACTCCGATCAACCGGGGACCGGCGTGCTCAGCGATCGATCGGTGTATACGGGTCGAGCGCCATCGGGTCGCGATGCCACTCGCGCGGGAGCGCGACCTCGACCTCCATCGAGCGCATCGGCGGCACGGGCTCCGCCTGCGGCTCCCCGCTCGGCGAGCCAGGGAGTGAGGTAGCGGCCCGAGACCTTGAACGGCGGCCACCACAGGTAGTCCGGCGAGGCGAACCCCTTCCTGTCGCCGCTGGCGACATTGGCCGTCATCGACATCGTCTCCTCGCCGATGATGAGCTTGCCGCGCAGAATCGGATGGAACGGCTCTGGCTCGAGATCGGCGCCAAGGCGTGAGGCAATGTGCTCGGCCGCTGCATCCGCCTGTTGAGTCGCGAGGCCACCCTGCTTGATCGGAAAGTTGGTCCCGTCGCCGGCTGCATAGAGATCCGCAGCGTCGTAGACGCGGGCGTGATCGTCAATCGGGATGAAGCCGTTCTGGTCGGTGGGGAGCCCCTTGATCGGGGGGCCCTCCAGCAGCGGCAGAGCGACGAGCACGGCTGCGCGAAGCTCCTCTTCGCCAGGGGAAAGAACGAGCGCTCCCTCGTCCGCCTCGCGGGCGTGGACGCCGCCGCGGAACTCGATCCCGCGCGCGCGCAGGAGATCGGCGACCGCCTCGCTCGGGCCGGTGCCGAAGATCGCCAGCGGCGAGACCTCGGGAGTGATGAGCACGAGCTCGGCCTCTTCGCGGCGCTCGCCGAGCCGCTTGGCGGTCAGCAGCGCGAGCTCGTAGATCGGCAGCGCCCAGGTGACGCCGGAGGGGACGACGAAGGCGATCCGACGCGCCTCGGACTCGCGCGCGTGTTCGATCAGGACGTTCGCGTCGAGCGGCGGGCCAGGGACGACGAAGTTGAAGGCGTGGGTGAAGGCAGGTCGCGTGCTCGCGCCTACGCACACCACCGCCAGGTCGTAGCTGACCGGCTCGCCATTGGCGAGCTCCGCGACATGGTCGTCCGGCCGGATGCCACGAACCGCCTCGCCGACGAACCGCGCGCCGAGCTCCGTGACCGCCGGTTCCAGCTCCTTGCGCTCGTAGGGGGTGAGCGAGAACGGTTCGTCCACCGCCATCGGCCGGTAGCGGAAGTCAGGATCGGCCGAGACCATTACGAGCTCTACCCGATCGTGAGCGAAGTCGCGAAGAGCGAGGAGCGCCTCCATCCCGGCGATCCCTCCGCCGACGATCAGGACGCGGGGCTTTGCGTCCGCTGAAAACCCGGAAGACACTCGACAGCCGTCACTCTACGCCTCCCAACGCCGATGGAGGCCGTCCCGAGCGAAGAGGCGGATCCTGCGATCGACAACCACGCGAACCGACCGCCCCAACTGAGGGGTCTTCGCCTCGACTGTCATCTGTTCGCTCGGGCCGCCCTTCTCATCACGTCGACCGGCGGGTCCAGCCCCGTCCAGATTCGAAGCGAGGCGGCTCCCTGGCGAACCAGCACCTCGAGCCCGTCGACGACCTGGGCTCCCCGTGCTCTCGCGGCGCGAACGAGCTCCGTCTCGACCGCCCCGTAGGCGAGGTCCACCAGCTGATGTGTCTCCCCGAGGGCATCGGAACCAATGGGGAGACTCTTCAAATCGGCAGGCCGGGGGGTGGACGCGCCCATGCCGACGGTCGTCGCGTTCACGATGAGCTCATAGTCCGAGTAGTGCGAGGCCCTGGCGGCGACCGCAGCCCCGAATTCCGCCGCGAGCGCATTCGCCTTCTCGGGCGTCCGGTTCCAGATCGCGACCTCGGCGCCGCGGGTAATGAGCGCCCACACGATCGCGCGCGCCGAGCCCCCCGCCCCATCACGAGCGCCTGCTTACCGCCCGGTGATTGTGGCAGTGCGTCGAGAAATCCCGTCGCGTCGGTGTTCTCCGCGAAGATCCGCTCACCTCGGAAGCTGAGTGTGTTGGCCGCGCCGATCGCGCGGGCTGCCTGCGATGCCTCGTCGGCGAGGGCCAGCGCCGCGAGTTTGTGGGGGACTGTGATGTTGGCGCCCACGAACCCCTCCCTATGCATCGATCGGACTCGTTCGTCGAACTCGTCGGGCGCGACCTCGACCGCCTCGTACGTCCATTCGTCGGCGAGACCGAGTTCCGCGAGCGCCGCGTTGTGCATCGCGGGCGAGCGCGAATGCGAGATCGGCTGGCCGAGGACGGCGAGGCGCTTTGGCATTCGCCGATCCTACGTCCGGGATTGTCGGATTAATCGCGTATACGGCGATAAATCCGACAATTGCGACAGGGGCGGGCTCCCTACGAGCAGTTGGCCGGCGACTTCCCGCCGGCGGCCGCCCGCGCCGACTCGTAACGCTGGTTCGCCTGCAGGAACTCCTGGTAGGACGCGGTGAAGAAGTGTCCGCAGCCGTTCGGCTTCGCCACGTAGTAGAGGTAGTCGACGTTCGCGGGATGCGCAGCCGCCTGCATGGATGCGAGCCCCGGGTTGCCGATCGGCGTCGGCGGCAGCGTGGTGTGCGTGTAGGTGTTGTACGGCGAGTCGATCTGCAGATCGGAGTTCGTCAGCGGCTTGGTCCAGTTGTTCTCGGCGTAGCGGATCGTCGCGTCGATCTGCAGCGGCATCCCGTCGTGCAGGCGGTTGTAGATCACCGCCGCGATCAGCTTGCGGTCCTTATCGACGACCGCCTCGCGCTCGATCATCGAGGCGATGATCACGACGTCGTATGGCGTCAGGTTCTTCGACTTCGCATAGCCCATGTTCACCTTCGACATGTATTGCTTGAAGGCGTCGAGTTGGCGCGCGATCAGATCGTCCACCGTCGGCTTGCGCGGGAGCTCGTAGGTGGCCGGGAACAGAAATCCCTCGAGGCTCGACGGGTTATCCGCGCCGTACTTGGCCGGATCGAATCCCTTGAAGCTCTCGCTCGCCTTGAGGTAGTCGCCCTTCAGGCCGTCCTTTCTCGCGAGGTCGGCGATCTGATGGCGGTCATAACCCTCGGGGATCGTGACGTTCTTGACGCCGCGCGCTGCCTGCGTCTTCGGCGGCGGCGAACCGCTTCCCGCCGTGTAGTGGTGGATCAGGGCCGCGGCGGCGGCGACGATCCCGACGACGAAGAGCACGACCGCGGTCACGGCGATCAGGCGTCGCCGGCGTCGGTTCGGGTCGCGCGGCGGCGGCGGTTGCCGCGCACCGAGGGCGCGGGCTGGGGGATCCGGCGGGCTCGGTGGCGCCGCCGGCGCGGTTCGCGCCGCAGGGGCAGACTCCACCCGGGGATCAGAGCCCGTTCCATCCCCACCGTCGCCGCCCATCAGTCCCCGTACCCGCTCAGCGAGTGCGCCCTGCGGTTGAGCGCGGGGATCACGCCCCTCGCGCCGCCTCGCCTCGCGCTCGGCACGGCGCTGCTCCCGTTCACGCGCGGCCGCCTCGTCGGCGAACGGGTCGCTCCAGTCCTCCATCGCTACTCGGTCGGCTCCTGCTCGCGCTCGGTGTGGCGCAGGTAGGTCTCCAGCAGATGCGCAGCTGCCAGCGCATCGGCGGGGGCACTCGCCCCGGCGCGGGCCGAGCTCTCGGCAATGCGGGTGGTTAGTCGCTCGTCGTAGGTGTCCACGGGAACGTCAAGAATCGCGGCGAGGTCGTCCCTGAACGCCCGCGCGTCGGCTGCCTGCTGTCCCTCGGCCCCATCAAGTGAGACCGGCAGACCGACTACGACCAGATCCGCGTCATGCTCGGCCACCAGCTTCGCGATTCTGTGCGGCTCCGGAGGCTCGATCACTCCCAACGGCCGCGCGATGGTACCAGTGGGATCCGAGATCGCGCAGCCGGCGCGGGCCGCTCCATGGTCGATGGCCAGGACCCGCATCACTCGGGGGATCAGGTGCCCAGGGCGCGCTCGATCGCCTCGCGCGCGGCGGCCAGCGCATCGTCCAGGCGGTCGGGATCACGGCCACCGGCCTGCGCCACATCGTCCCGGCCGCCGCCGCCTCCGCCCATCACCTCGGCGGCTCCGCGCACGATCTCAGCCGCCGACAGCCCGCGCTCCACTGCGCCGCCGGTGAAGCTCGCCACCAGTGCCGCGCGTCCGTCGCTCGCACCGCCCAGCACCACGGCCGCCTCGCCCAGCTTCGCCTTCACGCGGTCGGCCAGATTGAGGAGCGCTCGCTGGTCCACCCCATCGCGCTGCGCGGTCACGACCTTGACGCCGCCGATCTCGGCCGCCGCGGAGACGAGCTCCTCCGCCTCTTCCCCCACGCTGCGACGCTCGGCCTCGTCCGCGCTGCGCTCGAGCTCACGCACTCGCTCCGCGGCTCGCTCCGCCGCCCGCAGCGGGTCGCGCGGCGAGCCCAGGATCGCACCCGTCCGCGTGAGCGCCTCGCTTCGCTCGCGGAACCAATCGATCGCGGCCGGCCCGGTGATCGCCTCGATGCGGCGGACGTTCGCGGCGCTCGAACCCTCGGAGACGATCGCGAAGATCCCGATCTCCGCCGTGTTCCTGACATGCGTGCCGCCACAGAGCTCACGCGAGACCTCGTCGACCTCGATCACGCGGACCCAGTCGCCGTACTTCTCCCCGAACAGCGCCATCGCCCCGAGCGCCTCTGCTTCGGAGCGGGACATGTGCAGCGCGCGAACGGGGCGGCTCGCCTTGATCCACTCGTTCACCCGGTCCTCGATCTCGCGGACCTCCTCTGGGGCCAGGGCTGCGCCGTGCGTGAAGTCGAAGCGCAGCTTGTCGGGCCGGACCGCGGAGCCCGCCTGACGGACGTGCGAGCCCAGCCGCTCGCGGAGCGCGGCGTGGAGCAGGTGAGTGGCCGTGTGGTTTCGCATCGTCGAGTGTCGGATTTCGTGGTCGACCTGGGCGTGGACGCGGGACCCGGCGTCCGGGGCCGGCCCCGAGTCGTCCAGGCGGATCACCTGATCGTCCCCGAGCCGGTACACGTCGGCGACGCGAGCCGCCTGACCGTCCCAGCTCACGGAGCCCGAGTCCGAGACCTGCCCGCCGCCCTCGGGGTAGAACGGGCTCTCCTCGAGCTTCATGAGCGGCGAGTCGACCGCCGCGACCGCGGTGTCGGCGGCGAGCGTCTCGTACCCGACGAAGTCGGACGGCGGTGCCGCCTGCGCGAACGAGATCACCGCCTCGTGGCGGTCCCGGACCGCCGGCTCGGCCCCGGTGCGCGCGCGGATCCGCTGCTTTTCCATCAGCGCCTCGAAGCCGGCATCGTCGACCGACAGGCCCTCCTCCGCGAGGAGCTCCCTGGTCAGGTCGTAGGGAAAGCCGTAAGTGTCGTGAAGCTTGAACGCGTCCTCCGCGTCGATCCACGACGTGCCCTGCTCCCTTGCCTCCGCGATCAGCTGCTCCAGGAGCTGCGTCCCCCGATCGAGCGTGCGGCCGAAGGCGGTCTCCTCGTCGCCGACCCAGCGCATGATGGTGTCGCGCTCGGCGACGAGCTCGGGATACGCATCGCCCATCATCTCGATCGTGCGCTCGGCGAAGCGCCCGAGCCAGGGCGCCTCGAGGTCCAGTACCCGGCCCTGCTGGATCGCGCGCCGCATGACGCGGCGAAGGACGTAGCCGCGGTCCTCGTTCGAGGGGACGACCCCATCGGCGATCAGGAAGGTCATGCCGCGGGCGTGATCGGCGATGATGCGCATCGCCCTCGTGGTCGCGTGGTCGTCTCCGTAGGAGCGGCCCGACATCTCCTCGGCCACGTCGATCAGAGGCTGGAAGGCGTCGGTTTGGAAGACGGACTCGACGCCCTGCAGGACCACGGACATCCGCTCGAGCCCCATGCCGGTGTCAACGTTGTTCGCTGGGAGCTTGGTGAGCGATCCATCCTCGTGCAGCTCGTAGCTCATGAACACGTGGTTCCAGTACTCGAGGAAGCGGTCGGTGTCGTCGCCGGGCCGCTCGTCGGGACCGCCGAACTCCGCGCCGCGGTCGTAGTACATCTCCGAGCACGGCCCGCACGGGCCCGTCTCCCCCGCCTGCCAGAAGTTCTCGGCACGCGGGAGGAAGACGATCCGCTCCTCTGGGATCCCGCGGCGCTTCCAGATCTCGATCGACTCCTCGTCCGGACCCAGCCCGAGCTCGTCGTCGCCGCCGAAAACGGTCGCCCAGATGCGGTCCTTCTCCAGGCCGAAGACGTCGATCGACAGCTCGAGGCCCCATGCGATCGACTGATCCTTGAAGTAGTCGCCGAAGCTCCAGTTGCCGAGCATCTCGAAGAACGTCAGGTGACGCAGTGTGTTCCCGACCTCGTCGATGTCCGGCGTGCGGAAGACCTTCTGGCACGACGCGAGGCGGTCCCGCGGCGGGTCCTCGTCACCGCGGAAATACGGCTTGAACGGCTGCATCCCGGCGATCGTGAGCAGGGTCGAGGTGTCCTCCGGCGCCGGAATCAGCGACGAGGACGGCACGCGCAGGTGCCCGCGCTCCTCGAAGAACGACAGGTACGCCTCGCGAATCTCGCTCGTCTTCACCGGCCGAAGTCTAGGTCCGGCCCGGGTTCAGGCGGCGATGGTCGCGTGGCCCACGACCATCTTGCCGTCCATCAGGCACGCGGTCTGGCCGGGAGCGACGCCGTAGGCCGGCTCGGCGAGCTCGAGCCACAGCTCCGGATGCCGGCCCGCCGGCGCCCTGACCTCGCAATCGATGGGCCGCGACCGGTAGCGCAGCTTCACGCGGTCCACGCGGGCGCCGGGCCGGCGGAGCAGGGCGTCGCGGAGGCGAACGCTGCGCCGCGCGAGGTCCGCGCGGCTCCCGACGACAACCCGGTTGGTCCGCGCGTCGGTTCGCAGGACGTAGAGCGGGTCGCCGCCCCCGATGCCGATTCCGCGACGCTGGCCGACGGTGAAGTTGTGGAATCCCCGGTGGTCGCCCAGGACGCGGCCGGCGCCGTTGACGATCTCCCCCGGGCGCTCCCCCAGGCCGCCGTGCCGCTCCAGGAACGTGCGCTTTCCCTCACCGGCCAGGAAGCAGAGATCCTGGCTCTCGCTCTTCGACGCAACCGGCAGGTCGGCCGCGGCGGCGAGCTCGCGGACGCGCGGCTTGGTGAGCTCGGCGAGCGGGAATCGCAGACGGGCCAGCGTCTCCGGCCGGAGCCCCGAGAGCATGTACGTCTGGTCCTTCGCCTCATCGCTCGCGACGGCGAGCAGGGGGCCCTGGCCGTCGTCGACGACCCGCGCGTAGTGTCCGGTCGCGAGGGTCCTTGCGCCGAGACGGTCGGCGAGCTCGAGCATCGCGTCGATCCGGACGTCGCCGTTGCAGATAACGCACGGGTTCGGCGTCCGGCCGGCGGCGTAGCCCCGGACGAACTCGCCGACGACGCGGGCCCGGAACAGATCCTCGAGGTCCAGCGTCAGGTGCGGAATCCCCATCCGGTGCGCGAGCGCACGCGCGCCCAGCACCGCCTCCGGCGAGCAGCAGCTCTTCGCGCCGTCGTTGTGCTGGTCGGCCCAGAGCTTCAGCGTGACGGCGACGACGTCCGCGCCGCGCTCGCGCTCGAGCAGCGCGGCCACGGCGGAATCGACCCCGCCGCTCATCGCCACCAGCACGCGCTCGCCACTCGCCGGCGGGCCCGCCAGGCGCACACCCGAGGACGCCGCCGTCGACACCGCGCGATGAAGCGCGTCCGCGGCGAGATCGGCCCCGTGGCACCCCTGCGGCGACAGGCCGCCGAGCGACCCGGCCACATCTCTTGCTCCGATCGCCGCCGCGGCGAGGACGCTCTCGCCCTCGGCCGCTTCGGCGACGACGGCGGCGGCGGCCGTCGCCGCTGCGCAGCCCTCCGCGCCGAAGGTCACCTCGGCGATCGCACCGTCCTCGATGAGGATCGACATCCGGACGAGATCGCCGCATGGCGCCCCGCCGGCGGCGCCGGTGAAGGCGCCGTCCGGAGCCGGCCCCCGGCGCGAGGCGTCGCGAGCGTAATGGGCAAGTAGGGCCGGATCCATCTCGAGCCCGAGGCTAGCGCGCCGTGGACATGAGAAAGGCCCCACTTGAGAAAGGCCCCAACTTGCCGACGCCGCTCGGCTTGAGAACCCTTCTCAGAAGGTGGGCGTCTACCGGCGAGACCGCAAGCGGCTCGCCGGAAACCGACTCCCAAGCCGATTGTGCTGGCTCACATTGGAGCGGCTATCGAACAAGCTCGAGCCTTCCTTGACCATACCAGTCACCGAGTTGCCAGCGGGCGCGGAAGGCTCGAGATCTCAGGCCGAAGCCGGCGGCCTGGCACGCTCGCTAGCCCTCTCGAAACTCCCAGCGCACGAGCCTGCCGTCCTTGAAGACGAGGTCGATCAACGTTGGCTCCTCGTCGCCCACCAGTCCGCTCTCGCGCCACACGTACTGGGTACGGACCCTCGCCACCACCTCGTCGCCGCGCGCGTCGAGGCGATCGATGGCGTAGTGGCGCTCCAGGTGCTCGTAGCGCTTCTGCGCCCATTCGGTGGCCTCATCGGTTCCGCGATAGACGCCCCGCGCGGTGTGGATCTCGATCTCCGGGTGGACGATCGCGGCGAAGCTCGGCACGTCCCCGCGGCTCAGCGCCGCGAGGACCTGCCGGGCCAGGTCCGCGTTGGAGGGGGTCGTCACCCCCTGAGTATCAGGGAGCGGTGCCGCCCGGACCGCTCACACCGCCGGTGCCGCCCGCGCCAGGGCTCGCTGCGGGCGCCCGATGGCCCCCGGGCCGTCCCCGCCGTGCCGCGCAGGCGGGCCTCGACATCCGAGGTCTCCACGTTGGGCGCGAGGCTCGCCACGAACAGGGCCGCACCCACGAGCGCGAGGATCAGCGGCCAGCCGGCGATCGTCGACGCGGGAACGTCGATGCCGACCTCGCTGCCGACGTCGACCAGGAAGATGAACAGCCCGATCGCCCCCACGTACGTCGGGCCGCGTACGGCGAACCGGGCGCCCCACACGACGGCGAGCAGCGACGCGACGAGCAGCTCGAGATCCCACAACAGGCTGGGAGCTGCCACCGGCGGCGCGAACAGCGAGCTCGTCTGAGCGAAGAACGCCGAGAAGGTGAGCGACCCCGCGAGCACGGCCGAGAGCGCCGAGCCGGTGATGACGTCCTGCGCGCGCAGCCATCGCTCGGGCTCCGGCGTCGCAGCCCCACCCCGCCTCAGGCGGGCGAGCGGATCGAAGCGATACACGGCGAAGGCCAGGGCGAGGAACACGAGCCCGTAGATGACCAGGAGGCCACGGTAGATCCCGTAGTGGGCGATGAGGCCGTTGGACAGGATCTTGTCCCAGAGCACCGACAGCGAGACGATCAGCGCGATCGTCGTGAGCAGAAGTCCGTAGCGAACGTCGGCGACGAGCGCCGCGAACGCGGCGGCGGCCGCGGTGACCAGTAGAACCCAGAAGACGTTCAGGTCGGTGGTCGGCGTTCCGCCGACCGCTTGGATGAACTGGAAGAGCAGGAACGGGATCAGCAGGATCCCGAACACAACGTAGACGGCCTGCCACGCGCGCACCGTCGGCGTGGTGAGGCGGCCGGCGAGCCCGACTCCGTACAGGAAGACGGTGATGATCAGGAGGGTGATGAAGAGGCCCCAATCGCCCCACCCGTTTACGGGGTCGCCGGATTTCCGCGCCCAGGCCATGACGAAGCCCAGGCCGAGCAGGAGCCCGGCGAGGGTGCGCAACGCGTCACGACCATCGTCGGGCGCAAAGAGTCTCGACAAATTCACCTATCCACCTCCCAGATCCCGAGAATGACCGGCGGCAGGCTAGCGCGCTACCGGGCGGATTGCGGCAGTCCGCGAAGCGCCAGCCCGAGCTCGCGAAGCTGTGCCTCGTCGACCGGGGCGGGGGCCCCGGTGAGCGGATCGGCACCCGAGGCCGTCTTGGGGAATGCGATCACATCGCGGATGCTGTCCGAGTCGATCAGTCGCTGGACGATGCGATCGAGCCCGTACGCGATTCCGCCGTGGGGCGGCGCGCCGTACCGCAGGGCGTCCAGAAGGAAACCGAAGCGCTCCCTGGCCTCCTGCTCGCCGATCCCGATCACCCGGAAGACCTGCTCCTGCACCGCGGTGTCCGAGATCCGGATCGACCCCCCGCCCGACTCCTGGCCGTTCCAGACGACGTCGTACGCCTTGGCCCTCGCCTCGCCCGGCCGGTCCGGATCGAACTCGCCGTCCGGCGCGGTGAACGGATGGTGGAGCGGGTCCCAGCGCGACTCCTCGGCGCTCCACTCGAACATCGGCCAGTCGACGATCCAAACGAACTCCTCGCCGTGGCGGAGATCGAACCGCTCCCCGAGCTCCAGGCGTAGCGCGCCGAGCACCCGGTTGGCGATCGCCGCGTCATCGGCGACGAGAAGCATCAGGTCTCCCTCCTCGGCGCCGAGCGCCGCGTTCACCGAGCGCAGCTCCTCGGCGCTCAGGAACTTCGCCGTGGGCGAGCGCCATCCATCGCCCTCGCGGAAGGCCCATACGAGCCCCTTCGCGCCGAGCTCCTGCGCTCGATCGATCAGGCTGTCGAGCGCCGAGCGCGGCATGTCGCGCCGCCCGGCATTCATCCCCTTGACGATCCCGTCGCCCGCGATCGCCCCCGCGAAGACCTTGAACTCGGTCCCGCGAAGCGCCGCGCTCACGTCCACCAGTTCCATCCCGAACCTCGTGTCGGGCCGGTCCGTCCCGTAACGCGACATCGCGTCGTCGTAGCCGAGACGCGGGATCGGTAGCCCGAGTTCCGGGCCGTCGACCCGGTCCAGCACGTGTGCGAGCATCCGCTCGTTCACGTCGAGCACGTCCTCAATGTCGACGAACGACATCTCAACGTCGAGCTGCGTGAAATCGAGCTGGCGATCGGCGCGCTGGTCCTCGTCCCGGAAGCAGCGGACGATCTGGTAGTAGCGCTCGAACCCGGCGATCATCAAGAGCTGCTTGAAGAGCTGTGGCGACTGAGGCAGCGCGAAGAATGTCCCGGGCTCGCGCCGCCACGGCACCAGGAAGTCGCGCGCCCCCTCGGGCGTCGAGCGCGACAGCATCGGGGTCTCGATGTCCACGAAGCCCTCGCTGTCGAAGAACTCCCGGATCGAGCGCACGACGCGGTGTCGAAGCTCGATCGCGCGGCGCATTCGCTCGCGACGCAGGTCGAGGTAGCGGTAGCGGAGGCGGGTCTCCTCCCCCACCTCGCCGGAGAAGGACTCGATCTCGAACGGAGGGGTCTCCGCGTCGGCGAGCAGCTCAGCGTCGGAGACGTGGATCTCCACCTCGCCGGTCGGCAGCTCCGGGTTCACCGTGTCCGCCGAGCGGCGCAGGACCTCGCCTGAGGCCGTGAGCACGTCCTCGGGGCGCAGCTCGTGGCCGAGCTCGAATGCGCCTCCGGCGGTGTCGGGGTTGAAGACGAGCTGCACGAGGCCCGTGCGGTCACGCAGGTCGATGAACACCAGGCCACCGTGGTCGCGGCGGCGGTGAACCCAGCCCCCCACTCGAGCGGTCCGGCCCACGCCGTCGGGCAGGATCTGGCCACACCAGGCGTCGCGGTATTCGTTTGGCCGCAGCGCCGGAAACGCGGGATCGCCCGAAGTCATCCCGTGCTCAGCTCCTCCACCACGCGCGCGGCGGCGACCTCCCGCTGCTGGCCCGATCGCATATCGCGCAGCTGCGTGGAGCCGTCGGCGTCCAGGATCAGGGTGTGCCCCGCTCCCAGGCGGTCGGCCTGGCGCATCTGGCCCTTCATGCTCCGTCCGGCCAGGTCGATGTCCGCCCGCAGGCCGGCTCGCCGCAGCTCGGTCACCAGCGCGAGTGCTCGCTCGCGCTGGGAGTCCTCGGCGGCCACGAACACGTCCTGCCGACGCTCGTCCTCTTCGCCGCCGATCGCCAGGAGGATCCGCTCGATGCCGGCGGCCCACCCGTTCGCCGGCGTGGGCGGTCCGCCGAGGAGCTCGATCAAACGGTCGTAGCGGCCGCCGCCCGCGACCTGGGACTGTGCCCCCAGGCGGGCGGAGTGGAATTCGAACACGGTGCGGGTGTAGTAGTCCAGGCCGCGCACCAGCGTTCCGTCGAGCTCGTACTCGAGCCCCGCCATGTCGAGCAGCCGTCGTATGGCGGCGAAGTGCTCGGCGTCCTCGCCCTCTAGCCGATCGAGCATCGTCGGCGCTCCGACCATCACGGCCCGGGTCGACTCGTCCTTGGAGTCGAAGGCCCGCAGCGGGTTCTCGTCGAGCCGCTCGCGCACATCTCGCGCGAGCTCGGACTCGTGCCGTCGCAGGTAGGCGATCAGCTCCGCCCTGTACTCCGCCCGCGACTCCGGCGAGCCGAGGCTGCCGATGCGGAGCGTGAGGTCGGGCACCTCCAGCGACCGCAGAAGCTCGTCGCACAGCAGGATCAGCTCTGCGTCGACGAGGGGGGAGTCGGAGCCGATCACCTCGGCGTCGAGCTGGGTGAACTGGCGAAATCGTCCTGCCTGCGGCCGCTCGTGGCGAAACAGCGGCCCGTACCACCACAGCTTCACCGGCTGGGGAAGCTTCTGCATCCCGTGCTCGAGGTAGGCACGGGCGATCGACGCCGTCGCCTCCGGCCGCAGGGTGACGCTCCGCCCGCCCTTGTCCTCGAAGGTGAACATCTCCTTGCGCACGATGTCGGTCGAGCCCCCGACTCCGCGCGCGAAGAGCTCGGTGTCCTCGAAGACGGGGGTCTCGATTCGGGCGTACCCGGCGCGCTCCAGCAGTTCGCGCGCCGTCCGCTCGATGCGCGCGCGGGCGGCGGCGGCGGCCGGGAGCGCGTCGGCGGTCCCCCGCGGCGCCTGGAAGCGTTCACGTTCTCCCACGACGGGCGAGCTTATTTGCTGCGTCGCGGCGCCGGCCCTATCGCGTCGGTGCCCCCTCACCTGATCGAGCGATGCAATTCCCGCGGCATACGCGGATTTCGCACCCCTCGTCGCGTGATGGGGGCTAGCGCGCCAGCTCGGCCAGGAAGGGATTCGCAGCGCGCTCGGCGCCGAGGCTCGTCACCCCCATGTGACCGGGATGGACGGTCGTCTCCTCCGGATAGGCGTCGACGAGGCCGCGGATGCTCTCCAGCAGGGTCGCCGAATCGCCGCCGGGCAGATCGGTGCGCCCGACGGACCCCTTGAACAGCACGTCGCCGGAGAAGAGCGCGTGCTCGTCGAGGATGGCATAGGTGACATGGCCAGGACTGTGTCCCGGCGTGAAGAGGACGTCGATCTCGAGCCCCGCGAGGGACAGACGCTCACCGCCGGAAACCGTCTCGTCGGCGTCGTAGCTCTCGTACGGCCCGAACCCTGGCCACGGGACGTAGGACATGATGTCCGCGAGCACCGGCACCTCGATCTGGGGACACCAGACGGGGGCCCCCGTCGCGGCCGCGACCGGTGCGACCGCGCCGATGTGGTCGAAGTGGCAGTGCGTGATCAGGATCGCGTCGATCTCCAACCCGAGGGCATCAACGGCCCCGAGGATCCGGTCGGCCTCCTCCCCCGGATCGACGATCAGCCCATGGTCGGCGCCGTCGCGGCGCACGACGTAGCAGTTCTCCGCGACCGGGCCGACGGTGAAGGAGCGGACGTCCATCACCCTGAGATTAGCCCGGCGTGGACGGTTGGTTTCGCACGCCGAAACAAAGTGTCCACGCGGCTGGAACTTCGCATGAACGTTGTCCTACTCCCCGGTCTTGCGCTCGGTGCCTTCCTCGCGCTGGCGCATCTGCGACCGCAACCGCCGTCTGTGCATGAAGCGATCGAGCGCGTGGCCCATCGGGATGTAGAGCAGGAACATCAGGGCCGAGAGCAGAAACGCGACCACGACGGGGCGCCTGAAGATCAGGATCAGCAGGATGAAGAAGATCGCCGCACCGAACGCGGCGCGGCCGGCGGCACCGCTCCAGGTCGGCGCCCGATCGCGCTTCTGCCCCATCTGCTTGCGGGCGCGCGCTCGCGCCTCCTGGCGGTTTCGCGGGCGCCCGGCGCGCCCGCGCTGATCGATCCTCCCCGTCTGGGTGCCGCGATGCTTTCGCCGGCGGCGCTTCCTCGTCTGGGCCACGACTGCAATCTACCCGCCGAGGCTCCCGCATCCGATGGGGCCGGCCACTGTCAGCCTGTTGACATACGGCTCACCCTGTGTCGGGTTTGACACAAGCGGCGAGCGGGAACGCGCCTAACAGCTACAACCATCGATCCAGTCCCGGCCACGTGCCTGCCGGGGCGTGTCGGGACGGAGAAAGTGAGAGCCAATGGAGACCGCAACGGTTCCTACTCGTGACCCGACCGCCGGCGGGAATGCCCGCCTCGCCACGGCGATGGAGCGGGTCGGCTGGACACCGGCAGACCCCGCCCCGCTCGGCCTCGCCGGGTTCGCGATGACGACATTCGTCTTGAGCATGTTCAACGCGAACCTCGTCAGTGCCAGCGGCGAGCCGGTCGTCTTCGGGCTTGCATTCGCCTACGGCGGAGTCGCCCAGCTCCTTGCAGGAATGTGGGAGTTTCGAAACGGCAACACCTTCGGTGCGTTGGCCTTCAGCTCCTTCGGGGCGTTCTGGCTGTCGCTCTTCGTGTTCGAGGTGTTCTTCGCCAGCTCGATCCCGACAGCCGATGCCGGTCACGCTGCCGGGCTGTATCTGTGGGGGTGGGCGATCTTCACCGCGTACATGACGATCGCGTCGCTGCGCACGACGGCCGCCGTGGCGCTCGTGTTCGTGCTGTTGACGGCGACCTTCATCCTGCTGGCGATCGGCGCATCTGGAGCGCATGAGACGGTGACCCACTGGGGCGGCTATATCGGCATTGCGACCGCGGCCGCCGCCTGGTACGCGTCGTTCGCGACGGTCACCAACTCGACGTTCCGGCGCACCGTCCTGCCAGTGGTGCCGTTGATGAGGAAGTGAGCGGAAAGGTATGACGCGGCGATCTGGGACCGGCGCGGTGGCGCACCGCGCCGGTCCCGTTGCCGCGAGTGAGCTTGAATTCATAGGACGGAGATGTTTCCTGAGTCGAGGAGAGTGAGATGGCTACGCATGTAATAGAGGCGGGGCAGCTCGAGCGCGACCTCGCCGAGGAGCTGGATATCGAGAAGTTCCCGCCGCCGGATGAGTTTCGCGAGCGCGCGCTGGTCAAGGACTGGTCGCTGCACGATGAGGCGGAGCAAGACTTCAAGGGCTTCTGGGCCAGGCAGGCGAGCGAGCTCCTTGACTGGTTCACGGAGCCGCAGCAGACTCTGAACGACTCCGAGCCACCCTTCTACAAGTGGTTCGAGGATGGCAAGCTCAACGCCTCGTACAACTGCCTCGACCGTCACGTCAACGCTGGCAACGGGGAGCGAGTCGCCTTCCACTGGCGCGGCGAGGAGGGCGAGGAGCGCGACATCACCTACGCGGAGCTGTTGGCGGAGGTTCAGAAGTTCGCGAACGCGCTCAAGGACCGCGGCATCGGGAAGGGCGACGTCGTCGGGATCTACCTGCCGATGATCCCCGAGGTCGTCGTCGCGATGCTCGCTTGCGCGCGGATCGGCGCTCCCCACAACGTCGTCTTCGGCGGGTTCTCGCCGGACGCCGTGAAGGAGCGGATGCAGTTCGCCCAGGCAAAGGCGCTGGTGACCGTCGACGGGGCGCGGCGCAAGGGCAAGACCGCGCCGATCAAGTCAGCCGTCGACGAGAGGATCGGCGACGTCGAGTCGATCGAGACCATCTTCGTCGTCAAGGCCACGGAAGCCGCGTGCGAGATGAAGGAGGGCCGCGACGTCTGGTACCACGAGGCCGTCGAGGCGGCCGACTCCGGTGCGAGCCCGAGCAGCTCGACGCCGAGCACCCGCTGTACGTCCTCTACACCTCGGGGTCGACGGCGAAGCCCAAGGGCGTCCTGCACACGACCGGCGGGTACCTACTCGGGGTGAAGTTCACGCACCGCTACGTCTTCGACCTGAAGCCGGAGGAGGACGTCTATTGGTGCGCGGCCGACGTGGGCTGGGTCACCGGCCACAGCTACATCGTCTACGGACCGCTGTCCAACGGCGCGACCAGCGTGATGTACGAGGGCGCACCGGACTATCCGGACAAGGACATCTGGTGGTCGGTCGTCGAGCGCTACGGCGTGACGATCATGTACACGGCGCCCACGGCGATCCGGGCGTGCATCAAGTGGGGAACGGAGTACCCGGGCGCCCACGACCTCTCCTCGCTTCGCCTGCTGGGCACCGTCGGCGAGCCGATCAACCCGAAGGCGTGGCTCTGGTACCGGAAGGTGATCGGCGGCGACCGCTGCCCGATCGTGGACACGTGGTGGCAGACGGAGACTGGACAAATCCTGATCAGCCCGCTGCCGGGCGTGACCGAGACCAAGCCGGGCTCGGCGACGAAGCCGCTGCCCGCGATCGATGCGGCGGTGGTCGACGAGGAGGGCAACGAGGTCGGCCCGGACAAGCAGGGCCTTCTCGTCTTGCGGCGCCCGTGGCCGGGAATGCTCCGCACGCTCTACAAGGAGGACGAGCGGTTCGTGGAGACCTACTACGGCAAGTTCGACAGGACGACGTACCTCGTCGGCGACGCCGCCCGGAAGGACGAAGACGGTTACTTCTGGATCCTCGGGCGCGTGGACGACGTCATCAACGTCTCCGGCCACCGGATGTCGACGGCGGAGATCGAGTCCGCGGTCGTCTCGCACGGGAAGGTCGCCGAGTGCGCGGTGATCGGGCAGACGGACGAGGACACGGGTCAGTCGATATGCGCGTTCGTGACGCTCGAGGGCGATCTCGACGGCTCCGACGAGATCAAGAAGGAGATCCGCGAGCACGTCGCGATGCGGATCTCGAAGATCGCCCGGCCCAAGCGGATCATCTGGACCGGCGACCTGCCGAAGACCCGATCGGGCAAGATCATGCGCCGCCTGCTGCGCGACATCGCGGAGGGACGCGAACTCGGCGACGTGACGACACTGCGCGACCCGGCGGTCACGGAGGAGCTCGAACAGAAGGTGAAGGAGCGCCAGGCGGGCGAGGGTTGAGGGCTGAGGGCGGCGCGCTCGGCGCCGCCCAGCCCAGGGCCTGATCCGCCGCGCGGGCATCGAAAGGTGCATTTCCCGCGTCCTACGCGGGAAATGCACCGCTCGATACCGCTGGGTCAGATCCGAACGCGCCGCTCGATCACGTGCTTCGCGGGCTCGAAGCCCTCGATCGGAAGCTCGTCGTCCCAGCCCTCGAGCGCCCGCTCGGGAACCAGGCCCACGATCTCGGCTGCCACTGGGCGGGCCCCGCCAGGCCCGGCAAGATCACGGATGCGCTCGACGACCGCCGCGAGTGGCACGGCCTCCGGGTCGTGGACGTTCGTGGACACCTGAGTGCGGCCCTTCCCCAGATCGACGCCGATCGCGCGAACGCCATCGAGGCCGCCGCCGGCCTCGCGCAGCCGCGAGGCGATCTCCCTCGCTGTGCGGAGGTCGGCGTCGGCGAGTTCGACGTTGAAGGCGACAAGCGGCGGACGGGCGGTGACGAGGGTCGCACCCGCCCGCTCGTGAACCCGCTGCGGCCCGAAGTCGGGCCGCAGCTCGCCACTGTGCAGGCGGCGAGAGAGCTCGACGAGGCCGCCGGCGCGAAAGAACGCGCGCTCGCGGTGGCTCTCCTGCCGGGCGAGGTCCCCGTAGAGAAAGACGGGCACCTCGAGGTCGGCGCCGATCTCGCGGGCGGTGGTGAGCGCCACATCGCGCGCCGCGTCGCGGTCGTCCTGGTGCAGCCACACCACCGGACACACGTCGAGCGCGCCAATGGCCGGATGAGCGCCGTCGTGCTTTCGCATGTCGATCCGGCTCACACATGCCCGAGCACCACTGGTCAGGGCGGTCGCGAGCACCCCGGGCGGCGCGCTCAGCGTGACCACGCTGCGGTTGTGGACCGCGTCCGAGTCGACATCGAGCATCGCCGCCCCGGTGGCGAACGCGCCCGAGATCTCCTCGATCTTGCGGCTCTCGCGGCCCTCTGAGAAGTTGGGCACACCCAACAGCACGCGGCGACGCTCCTAGACCAGAAGCTCGCCCTCGCGGATGACCTCCCTGCCGTCCACGGTCAGCGTGGGCTTCATGACGACGCAGTCGAGATGCACCGGTACCTGGATCTCGCCGCCGATCCCGGCGGAGGCGCCGAAGGCCACGTGCACCGTCCCAAGGATCTTCTCGTCCTCCAGCAGTTCCCCGGTGAGGATCGCCCTCTCGTTCGTTCCGACGCCGAGCTCAGCGACCCGATCTCCGTCGGGTCCGGCGGCATGCAGCTGGCGCAGGAGCTCCTCCCCCATCTCGCCGGTCGCGTCGACGAGCGCACCGTCCTCCACGCTGAGCTCGACCGGCTCGCTCGGGATCCCGATCGAGGCGATGGTCCCGTCCACGAACAGGGTCCCGCCACCGGCGTCGTGGCGCGGTGAGATGAATCCCTCACCGCAGGGCAGATTCCCGAACGCGCCGGGCTCGGTGAGCTCCCCGTTGTCGGGAGTGGCCTCGCGGCCCTTGATGGCCAAGGTCAGCGCCGACCCGTTCGCGCAGGTGATCCGCGCCTCGCTGCCGGCATCGAGGATGTCCGCCACAACGCGACCCCGACGCCGAAGCTCGGTCATATCCGCGCCCATGACCCTGGCGAGCATCTCCTCGGTCGCCCCCGGCAGCGTCGCGGCCCGCGCCCCGGCATCGGTCGCCGCCTTCCGAGCCGCGGTGTGGGACAGCGACTGGACGGTCGGCGCCAGCAGCACGTCCGCCTCGAGCATCGCGGCGGCAACCGTCTCCGGCGGCTCGACACCATGCTGCTCGCGCTCGGCGAACGCGGCGAGCACCGCCTCAGCGCCGGCACCCTCCGCCTCCCCGCGCAGCCGCTCGGCCAGCCGCTGCGTCGCCGGGTTGCAAACGACGACGACGTCCTCGCCCTCCCCGATCCCCAAGCAGTCGTGAATCACGGCCTTGACGGCCCGTTCCAGGTCGCTCATCGATGCGCAGCGTAGATCACTCGATCCGGCGCCAACAGCGCGCCGAGCAGCCTGATACCGCCGCTACGATCTGAACCCCGCCGGAGTAGCTCAGGTGGTTAGAGCAGCGGAATCATAATCCGCGTGTCGCAGGTTCGAGTCCTGCCTCCGGCACTGAGGAAAGTCGCTGCTCAACCGCGGCTTTTGGAGCTCTCGGACAGGCGGCTAGAGGCTCTTTCGCCCGCCAGTGAGAACAAAGTGAGAACAACCGGCGCCGGCCCGTGAGCCTGTGGCGTCGCTGTTTGCGCGAAGGACCGGAGCGCGTCGGGGCGCGACCTGAAGCAAGAGGCGATGCACCACAGTTCAGACGGTTGCTCACCGCTATAAGCAACCTTGGCATTGCGGCATTCGTCCGCTAGAGGCGATGGCCGCACGCAGCCAAGTAGGGTGAGGTGCGGTGGGCGAAGAAGCTCCGCAACCGGGTCATGGGACCTCTACGAGACCCCCGTGTTGCGCCCCCAGCGCGGAGCGCGGGACACCGTCCCAAGCCGCTGTGGCGGTTGCCGCCAGCACGGAGCCGGCCTCCAGCGACGAAATGGTGCTGCTCGCAGGCGGTCGGTTCCTTAGTGGCAGCGACGATCCTTGGGTCTATCCGTCCGACGGCGAGGGGCCGGTGCGCGAGGTCTCCCTCGACTCCTTTTGGGTCGACCGCTTTGCCGTGTCCAACGAGGACTTCGGCGACTTCACCGAGGCGACTGGATACACGACCGAGGCGGAGCGATCGGGGGGCCCTAGTCGGGAGTCTTCACGCCGAACCAGACGGTCGCGCTGAAGGCCGTCGGGGCGCTCCCGACGCCGCCTCCTACTCCGTCTGAACGGCTCTCAGCGGGCGGTGATGTGCGAAAACTGACGCCCCCCTTGACATCTCCGCAAACTGTGAGAGGGTCGGCCCGTTGGCATCAATCGGATCGATCTCGGTCGATCCGCCGAAGGAGGGAGTAAGCGAATGACAGCAAAGAGACGCCGCGGCATGTTCGCGGCACTTGCGGTCGGCATCCTCGGGGTCCTCGCGTTCGCGGCAAGCTAGCGCCTCGGCCGTGTCGGTGACCGGCCAGCCGGTCGCGTTCAAGGCGTTCGTCGACAACGGCTTCGACGGGGTCCTGGTGGGTGTCAACGGTGGAGTCGTCAACTACACGTGCGGCGGCCCGGACCTCGATCCCCAGACGGGGGCCCTTGTCCTGGCCGGCAACGCCTCGAACGGGCTCGCGAAGTCGAACTTCAACTTCCCGTCCGGCAACGAAGAGACGGACTGGAGCGACGATCTCGACAGCGGTGAGTTCATCATCCTGAACGGGGTCTTCATCAACGGCAACGGCGATGCCATCGGGCACGCGGAGTTCACCAACGGGCAAGACACCCGGACGATGACGGTGAATTACATGACCGAGGACGGCGGCGTCGGCCCCAGCGGCGACAGGTCCGACTGCATGGCCACGGGTTCGGTCATCAAGGGGATCTACTAGACCCGATGAGGAGGAGCAAGCAAATGACAGCAAAGAGTCGCCGCGGCCTGTTCGCGGTACTTGCGGTCGGCGTCATCGGGGTCTTCGCGGTTGGGGCGAGCAGCGCCTCGGCCGTGTCGGTGACCGGCCAGCCGGTGGCGTTCAAGGCGTTCGTCGACAACGGCTTCGACGGGAGCATCATCAGTACCGCCGGTGCATCCGTCAACGCCGAGTGCTCGGGCCAGGAGCTGACCCTTGTCCTGCGCGGCACCGCCTCGAACGGGCTCGCGAAGTCCAACTACAACGATGAGAGCAACGCCGAACAATCCCAGTGGAACGATGATTTCGACACCGGCGACAACCTCCCGTTGAACGACTTCGGGATCGGTAGTCAGGTCATCGGTCACGCGGAGTTCACCAACGGCCAAAACACCCGCACGATGACGGTCGATTACATGACCGAGGATGACGGCGTCGGCCCCAATGGGGCGAGGTCCGACTGCATGGTCACGGGTTCGGCCATCAGGGGGAGCTACTAGACCCGGTTAGCGTTTAGAAGCTCGGTAGGGACTAACCCTCCTACCAGACTCGACCAGGGACCCGCTTCGGCGGGTCCCGGTCGTTCGTGCGGGGTCCCCATCTCGGGATCGCGGTTTCGCGCTCTTACTCTTATGCCGGGGTTCATTGGAGCCCCGGTTCCAACGTTACGCGGCGGTCCCTCCGGGGGCCGCTTCGTTTACCCGTTCCCGGCCTCTACGACCGCCGCGACCTACCCGCTCGAGCGGAAGCCCTCAGAACCGCGTGAACGTCGAGCAAGGGCAGCCCCACGACCTGGGCGGTTGGACCGCGTCCTCGCGTGCGGTGTGGCGGCGGCGCTGCGGATGATGAGGGAGCTCGGTTGGATTCGAACCGAGCGCCGACGGATCACCATCCTCGATCTGGATGCGCTGTCGCAACGGGCGGCGTAATCGGATCTCTCAGGGTGGAGGGAACCGGCAACGAGTCGCCTCGGCCCGTGTGGTCTCGGGCGCGGTCGCAACGAGGAGCCCTCTAGCAGAATCGGTTGCGATCGGAAAGGCGCGAACCGACCCAGCTCCGCCAGGGGCCGCCGACGGGGCTTCTGGCCTTGGAAAACCGAAGTCAGGGGGCCCGGATGGACTCCCACGTCAGGATCTCTCGCTTCACCTACTCCGACGCGACGGTGATCGCGATCGACGGGCAGTTCGACCTCGCGTCGGTCAGCTCGGTGGCGACCCCCGCCGAGGAGTCGATTCTCACGCGGCGGCGGATCGGCTTCGAAGTCTCCGCGTGCACCCGCATCGACGCGAGCGCCCTGCGCTTCCTGCTCCAGGTCGCGCGGCAGCCGGACGTGCCGATGGCGATCGTGGTGGGCGCGTCGCCGATCCGGTCGACGTTTGCCGTCATGTCGATCGACCAGGGCGTTCCGGCATCCCCGCCCTCGAAGACGCCCTTAATTGGCTCGATGGCCGCAGCCGCAGTGAGCCGGCTGCTTTCCGCTGGAGCGCCTTTAACGGCGAGGAGGAGGGGGAGCCCTCAAGGGCTGCGGGGTTGCGCAGTTACCCCGATGTCCGTTGCTGGACCCCCCGTCAGCGATCCTCAGGAAAGCTTGACCCCCGCGCACGTCGAAAGGCCGTACTGGCGTGCGTGATCGGTGGCCGCCTGGCCTTGCTGTCTGGCACGATCCAGCGCCTGCCGGTAGGACTTTTCGTCTCCCGCGGATAGCGCCTTCGCGGCTTGGTCGAGCGCGAGGGCCTGGCCGTGCAGCGCGTTCAGGTAGGCATCGAGCTCCGAGAGCTCGTCGGGCGGGGCGTTGAAACCGTCGATCTGGCTGCGGGTCGCCTTCGCGCCTTCACTGAACTTGCGCATGAGCGCAGCAAGCTTTTGACGCGCCGCGGGCGGCGAGCTTGCCGTGACCTGTTTGATCTGCTGGACGAGCTTCTCGGGTGGGCCAGTCTGCTGAGGCGCCGCGAGGCAGATCGTGTCCGCACGGCCTATCAGAACCGCCCTCGCGACGGAGGCGTCCTGTGGCGGCGGGGGCTGGTCGAGCGCGTACTCGGTCACGCCCGCGTTGACCTTGTTGTGCTCGTCGACGCAAAACATCCACACGTTGGCGACTGGGCGCCCCTGCATCGGGAAGTACAAGCACTCGCCTGGTGCCCCCCCCATGGGCTTGCTCGTGAGCGCGGGATTGCCGACAAAGCGGATCAACTCGGCCCGCGGCATTCCCGACTTGACCTTGTTGGCCAGGTCGAACTTGACCCCGGGCGTAGTCGTGGTTTCGTTGTCGCTGGATCCCCCGCAGCCGACCGCTATCGCGGCGAACCCGGCGAGCAGCGCGAACGCCAGAGCACGAGCGCAATAGCGCCCCATTCCTGAGCCAAAGGGGCGGGTAAGCGTTGACAACGGCCATCCCAAACGCGTGCATGTAAGCAGATCTGACCGACCTCGGGCGTCGCAGCGGTTGGCGCGGGGGCGGACGGCTGCTTCACGCGCACTCGCCTGGTCCTGCCGGACTTGGCTCTACGAGGCGGGCGAAGGAATCGAACCTTCCAAGCGGTGGGCTACACCGCCCTGCTGGCTCTGAGGGCCGGGCGGGTTCGTGTGTCCGGGCACCCACCGGGCACCGAACTCACGAGATTCCACGTAACTGAGAGCACCTCACCGTGCCTGAGAGCGCCCCAGATACCTGCCGTCACCCCGACTCGCCCGAATCATAATCCGCGTGTCGCAGGTTCGAGTCCTGCCTCCGGCATCCAGCCTGCGGCAGGGAACCTGCGACATCGCTCGGCCTCCGGCCTCGCTGAGGGTCGAGTCCTGCCTCCGGCATCCAGCCTGCGGCAGGGAACCTGCGACATCGCTCGGCCTCCGGCCTCGCTGAGGTTCGAGTCCTGCCTCCGGCATCCAGCCTGCGGCAGGGAACCTGCGAGTCACTTGACTTCAAGAGCACTTGAACGTGCACAATCCGCGCAGCCGATTCACCGCTTCCACGAGCCCAGCGACAGCCACCTGTTCCTGCCCTGAAAGTTTCGGCCCGCAAGGAGACTCATGAATCCCACAGCCCACATCGTCGTTACCGACGCCGACGCGGCCGGCGCCTGGTATGCGGACGCGTTTGGAGCGTCGGAGCGCAGTCGCGTGCCGCTTCCGAGCGGCGGCGCGATGACGGTCGAGCTCGCAATCGGCGATTCGAGCCTTCACGTCGGCAGCGAGTTCGCGGACGCCGGGATCCTCTCTCCGTTGACGATTGGGGGCACCGCGACCGTCCTGCAGATCCAGACGGATGACGCCGACGAGCTCTGGGCTCGGGCGCTGGGAGCTGGCGCCGAGGTGCGCCACGACCTCGCCGACCAGTTCTGGGGAGAGCGCCACGGTCAACTGCTCGATCCATTCGGTCATCGCTGGAACATCGCCCAGCGCGTGCGCGACGTCACCCCGGAAGAACTCGCGGCGGGCGCCGCGAAGGCCTTCGGGAGCGGCTGACTCCGCCCTCCGGCACCCGACATGTTGGCCTCACGCCTGCGGTCGGTGGCGGCCAGGGGTCGTATCGCCCGATGAGCTTGAAGTTCCCAGCCGAACGTCCACTTAGGCGCGTCGATCCACGCGGTCGAGGCTCTGAACTCGTGCACGCGTACGGATCTCGCTTCTTAGCTCCGCGTTCGGTAGCAGCCGTGTAAACCTTGAGCCCGCTATCTTACTGGTGAACACGTTATGACCGGTGAGAAACATTACGCTCGGGATCCGCAGCCCGGAGGTCGCAAACCCGCGCCCGGCGAGTTGGCGCTGGTTCAGGCCTTCCTCAACACTCGCTGGGATCTCACGGCACAGGACCATGGCGAAACGCTCGTCAGTCCGACAGCACTGCACGATTGGCTGGCGGCACGTGGGCTCATCGGGGAGCGGGACCGCCTCGCCCCGCGGGATCTCGATCGCGCCCTGGCGATTCGCGAGGGGTTGCGCGCGCTTGCATTTGCGAACAACCAGCACGAACTCAACCCGGAGGCGTTCGACGCCATGCGCCAGGCCTCCCAGGGAGCGGCGACCCAGATTCGCATCGAGCCTCAGGGCCCGCGGTTCGTTGCCGCCGCCGCGACGCCCATCGACGCCGCGATCGGGGCCATCTTTGCGATCACCGCGCAGGCGATGATCGACGGCACCTGGCAGCGATTCAAGGCCTGCCCGGGACGGCACTGCGGCTGGGCGTTCTATGACCACTCACGCAACCAGAGCGCCCGCTGGTGCTCGATGACGGTTTGCGGAGACCGCGAGAAAGCTCGCGCCTACTACCAACGGAAGACCGGTGGGGACCCTTGATGACACGATCAGCGTCACGCGACCTACGGCGCGGAATGTCATCAAGACACTGTGACGAGGAGGCCTTCCAGCGCTTGGTCGAGAGGCAGCGAGGCGCGCTCCACTCGCATTGCTACCGGATGCTGTGGTCGGTCCACGACGCCGAGGATGCCGTTCAGGAGACAATGCTGAGGGCTTGGCGCGGGCTCCCGGGCTACCAGGGAAGGAGCCCGCTGAAGAACTGGCTTCACCGGATCGCGACCAACGTCTGCATCGACACGATCCAGCGGACCACCAAGCGCGTGCCGCCGAGCGCCCACCGATCGCCGACCGAACCCGGGGCGCGCGCGCCAAGAGAGCCTGTGCGCGAGCGAGCCTCGCTCGAGCCGTGCCCCGACCGGGAGCTCGGAGTAGAGGATGGATGGACGGCCCCGGAAGCCAGCTACGAGCGGCGCGAGTCCATAGAGCTCGCTTTCACGGCGGCGGTGCAGCACCTGCCTGCACGGCAACGCGCCGTGTTAATCCTGCGAGATGTCCTCGGCTTCTCTGCCAAGGAGGCGGCGGCGATTCTCAAGGCGACTGTCGTCTCGATCAACAGCGCACTGCAGCGCGCCCGAACGGTAGTCGACGAGCGCGTTCCCGAGGAGAGCCACGTGGCCGCGATGCCCGCGCTCGGCGACCCACGCATCCGGGAAGTCGTGGCGAGGTACGTCGATGCGATGGAGCGGGGCGATGTCGTGGCGGTGGTCGAGATGCTGGCCGAGGAGGTGGCCACCTGACCGGTCGCACCCGCTCGTGGGTCCGCGATCACGCGAGCGCCCCTCGACTCTGGCTCAGCTGAGCCAGAGGGGGTAAGTCCCCGCCGTCTACGGAATGCCGGTGGCCCATTCCCCGCACTTCCTGGCGCGGTCTCGTCCGCGACCGCCCGCGCACTTGTCGCGCGCCGGTCCGGCGCGGAGGTGATCGTCGCCTGGTCCGCCCGTCAGCAGGTCGCGCCCACCGCCGATCGTGCGGCCGGCCCGCTCGGTGGCCCGGTTGTCCCCGTACAGGGTGTCTGCACCGGTCAGACCGTGGAGGCCGTCGTTCCCGGACCCGGCGGCGACGCCCGTATGAGTGAGGCTGTCACCGATGAGCAGGTCACCCTCGGGACCGCCGCTGAGGTCGTCGTCCCCGCCGCCGATCGCCGCTTCGCGCGGCGAGAAGCTGTCGCCGACCACGAGGTCGTGCCCACACGCGCGGTGAGCTTGTCGGAAGCGCCTCCGCGCGCCGTCCCGGCTCCTATCACCGCGCTGTCGCCGATCACCCGGTCAGGACCGGCCAGGCCCAGGATGCGATCGTGGCTGGCTCCGATCCCGGTCAAGCGCCCGTAGTTGTCTCCGATTGCGAGATCGGCACCGAGCCCTACGTCGATGTGGTCGTTCCCGGTCGAACATCGGTGATCGTGCCGCAGGACGCCGCTCAGTCCTCAGCTCACCGCTTTCTTCACGAGCGCGCCGATCTTTTTCTCCTCGGCGGCGGTCAACTCCTTCAGCGCGAAGGAGGTCGGCCACATGGCGCCTTTGTCGAGGTTCGCCTTGTCGCTGAAGCCGAACGTCGCGTACCTCGATTTGAACTTCTGCGCGCTTTGGAAGAAGCAGACGACCTTGCCGTCCTTGGCATACGCGGGCATCCCGTACCAGGTTCTCGGCGAGAGGGCTGGCGCGCTGGCTTTGACGATGGCATGGAGCCGCTCGGCCATGGCGCGATCCGGTTCCGGCATCTCGGCGATCTTCGCGAGCACGTCGCTTTCCCCGTCCGCCTTGCCCGCGCGCGGGCCGCGGCGCGCGGCCGCCTTCAGCTCTTGGGCGCGCTCCCTCATCGCGGCTCGTTCCTCGTCCGTGAATCCCTTGGACGCCTTGCCGGTGGTTCTCTTGGCGGACTGCTGCGTGCCCTTCTTTGCGGGTTTCCTCTCAGCCATTGCGAAGCACCTCCGTGCGTGGAACGAGTCCCAGCCGCTTGACCTTCGGGATGGTAATGAGGGTCCATCTTCAACCGGCCCTGACAGCTTTAGCGGACACAGAGGTGAAGCCGGGTACCGCACCAGATACATCTGATTCAGATAGGACGATGCAAGATGCAGCCATGAACCCGCCGGGTCACGACGCCGAGGTGACCGGGGATGAGTCCTGCGTGCAGCTGGATTTCAGCGGCTTCGGCGATTACGCGAAGCGGGCATAGCCTGCGCCAGGCTGCTCGCCCGGACCGGGGCCTCAGATCGGCTCGTACGTGAGGATGACGACGCCGTCTCCCACCGTCCTGGCGCGCACGAGCCGCAGCGGCTTCTTGTCGCTCAGCTCTCCGAAGAGGCGCCTCCCGCCACCGACCACGACCGGGTGGACCATCAGCCGCAGCTCGTCGACGAGCCCGCGCTCGATCAGCGCCTGCACGAGCCGGGTGCTGCCGGGGACCAGGATCTCGCCCTCGATCTCGCGCTTCAGCCTCCCGACCTCCTCCGTCATCTCGCCGCTCAGCACCGTCGAGTTGTTCCACTCGGCGTCCTCCGAGCGTCGAGGAGACGACGTACTTGGGCATCCTGTTGATGATGTCGGCGAGCGGTCGCCCCTCCTGCTGGGGCCAGAAGCCCGCAAAGAACTCGTAGGTCCTCCTGCCCATCAGCAGGGCCGCTGAGTCGCGGTTCTCGGCGAGCAGGAGCTCTTCGCCCTCCTCCCCCCGGAGCCTCACCCGCTCACCATCGGAGTCGAGCGCGAACGTCCACCCTCCGCGCTCGAAGCCCTCGACTCCAGCGGGGTCGTCGCTGACCCCGTCCACAGAGACGAATTCGGTGACAACGATCTTTCCCATTTCGTCTTCTCCTTCTCCTTCTACGTTGAGACACTGGCGACGGCGAGAACGGAACGATTGACGAATCAAGCACACGGTCTCGCCGACCCAGACCGACAATGCTCTGGCGTTGACGGCACTGGTGGACGTCGACGGCCACCGTAGAATCGTCGCGACATGAAGGCGTCGAGGGTCGTGAAGATGATTCTCATGCCATGGGCTGCGGACAGAGAGATTCGCGAGGAGGAAGCCGAGCTCCGTCGATACGCGGCCGTGCCGATTCCGGGAGAAGTGACGGTCGCCCTCCCGTTGGGCGAGACCCGAATCAGCTACCGCGAATCGATCAAGTCCCCGACCCCTGAGTCCGGCATCGACTTTGACGCACCCGAGTCGCTCGCGATCTCGATCCGCCCGGTGGCCGGCGGGTCCCCGCTCGAGATCGACACCGAAGCTGGACTCGACAGCTTCACGATCGGCGCCCGGAGGGCCAGGCCGCCGCTGAGCGTGACCGGAGTGGGACGCGTCGAGGTCGTAGCGGCCGGTGACTACGTCGTCACGGCCCGCGCCGACCCCAGTCACCTCACCCAGCCTCACCTCCTTCTCGGCTGACGAGCGACACCACCGAGCTCGGCCGGATTCCGCCGCCTGAGCCGGTTCACTTCCGCGCCATGGGACGAGGGTCCCCGTGAAGGTGAAGCCCCTGCGCTACTCGATCAGCCTGATCCCGATCACTCAGTTCCTCGGCCGCTACGGGGCGCGCTGGCGGCGGACGATCGACGCGGCATAGGGCTCGGCGGGATTGGGGCCCTTGGCTCGCGATCAAACCTCGCCGCACCGGCGCGCGATCGTCGCGATCGGCGTCGGCGCGGTGACCATCGACACGGCGCTGCTCGGGCTGATCGCCCCACTGTTACCGGAGATCGAGCAGCGCACGGGCGCCGGCGACGCCGCGCTCGGGCTCGCGCTCGCGGCTTACGCGGTCCCGATCGCGTTGTTGTCACTGCCGTTTGGACGCGCCGCCGATGCCCTCGGCCGTCGCGCCATGCTGGTCGCCGGGCTCCTGTTCGTTGCCGTCGGCTCGGTCCTGGTCGCGGTCTCCGGCTCGATCGGCGTCCTGATGGCCGCTCGAGCGGTCCAGGGGGTCGGCTCCGCAGCGAGCTGGATCTCGGCTTTGGCGCTGGTCTCCGACACCGCGCCGCCGGGACGCCGCGGCGAGGCATCGGGAGTTGCCCTCGGCGCCACCAGCGCGGGCTCGATAGCCGGCCCGGCGCTCGGCGGGGTGACAGCCGAGCTGCTCTCGTTCGAGGCCCCGTTCCTGATCTTTTGCGGGCTCGCGCTCGCGCTGACGGTCGCGGCGCTGGCGGTGCTCCCTCGCGAGACGCCACGGGCCGATCTCGGCCGTGCCCGCGCTGCCGGCGATCATCAGCGCGACGCGGTCGGGGTTCGGCGCCTGGGCGGCGGCGATCATGCTCGGGGGCGCCTGCTTGCTCGGTCTCGTCGAGGTGGTGGCGCCGCTCGACCTCGACGCCCGCCTCGGGCTCTCGAGCTCCGCGATCGGACTCCTGTTCGCCGCCTCGATCGCGGTCGACGCGGCGCTCTCGCCCTTTGGCGGCCGATGGGGCGATCGGCGGGGCAGGCGCGGTCCCGCGCTCATCGGCCTGGCGGTGACCGGGGTCTCGATGCTGGCGCTCGCGTTTCTGCCCGGGATCGGCGGCACCGCCGTCGCGCTGGGCATCTACGGCGCCGGCTTCAGCCTCATGATGGCGGCCTCGGTGCCGTGGCTCGACGAGGCGTTCCCCGCCGAGGAGCGGGGTCTGGCGTACGGCGTCCAGAACCTGGTCTACGCGGCCGGGTACACGATCGGGCCGATCCTAGGTGGGCTGCTACTCGAAGGCGCGGACGCCGATTTCGCCTACGGGCTGGCCGCGGCGGCGCTGGCCGTCGGCGCGCTCGCGCTCACAATCCGTAGCCGCCGGCTCGCCACCCGTACTTCGTGGAGCGGCTCGAGATGATCGCCCGCAAGCGGAAAACCTCCCACGCCCCATAGGCGCCGTACGCGTACCGGCTTCGGGCGGGTCGTTCGCAGCAATTGGCCCTCGGTTCGTCCCCTCCCGGAGCAAGACGCCGGGAGTTCGGCAAACTCATCGGATGGCCACCCGGTCCCAACGCGAGTACAGGATCGTCGAGCCCTCCGCGGCCGACCTACCGCGGGAGTTTCAGGCTCGATCGATTCGTCGCCGCGGGCTGCAGGCGATCGCCGCGCTGGCGGTGCTCGTGCTGATCTTCGTGCTCGCGCCGGGGCTGGGCGATGTTCGCGACAAGCTCGAGGCCGCGAGCCCCGGCTGGCTCGCCCTGGGCGTGATGTTCGAGGGCCTTTCCTTTGCCTCGTACATCGTCATGTTCGGCCCGATCTTCTGTACCGGGCTCGGCAGGCGCCGATCGTGGCAGATCGGTGGATCGGAGCTGGCGATGGGCTCCCTGGTCCCGGCCAGCGGCGCCGGCGGGTTGGCGCTCGGAGCATGGGTCCTTCATCGCGGCGGCATGGGCGGCGAGCGAATCGCGCGCCGCTCGGTTGCCTTCTTCCTGATCAAGAGCGGAGTCAATTTCGTCGCGGTCGCGGTGCTCGGAATCGTGATGGCGCTTGGCGTCGGCCCGCACCTGTCGCCGGCGCTCACCGTCCTCCCGGCCGCGCTCGCAGCGCTCGTGATCGCCGCGGTGGCCGCGGTACCGCGGCTTGGGCCCGGAGCGGAGCCGGGCCCCGATGCCTCCCGAGCTCAACGAGCGGTCTCCGCGACGCGTCGGGCGGTGATCGACGGGACCGCCGAGGCCGGCAAGATCCTGCGCTCCGGCGACTGGCGGGTGCTGGCTGGGTCCGTTGGCTATTGGGTCTTCGACAACGCCGTCCTGTGGGCGACGTTCCACGCCTTCGGCATCTCCCCCGCGCTGACCGTGGTTCTCATGGGGTACCTCATCGGCCAGCTCGGCGGACTCCTGCCGATTCCGGGAGGGATCGGGGGAATCGACGGCGGGCTGATCGGGGCGCTGATCGTCTACGGAGCGCCCGCGGCAGGCACCGCCGCCGCGGTGCTCGCGTACCGGGTGATCCTGTTCTGGCTTCCCTTGCTCATCGGCGGCATCGCGTTTGCCGCGCTGCGCCGGGATATGCCGGGAAGCTACGAGTTCGCGTCCTGCGCGCCGGCCGTCGCGGCCCAGTCCGCCTGACGGCGGGCCACGGCCACTCGTCGCGGGGAGGTCAGCCCGTCCCGACGAACTTGTAACGGCCGCGAACCTGCGCGCTGGTGAGCCACCCACCCGGCACCTGCGTCGGCTTCACTTTTTTGAGGTGGCGACCGCTGACGCTCAACTTATCGTGAGACCAGACGAGGAGTGTGCAGGCACCTGCACGCTTGCCGCACCTGCGCTTCGAGCCGGTCAAGGTGATCCCGTTGGCGCTCGACCGCAGTCTCCGGAGTTTCCCGGGAACCGCGCGAGGCGTTGGATGGGCCAAACCTTGGCGCAGGCCCGTCGGAGGGGGCAGCGGCGTCCCCGCGGGGCACTCCACCGGATTGAGGGTTCCCGAGAAGGAGCGGGGGTTGGGATTGAAGGCTTGCGGGTAGAGCTGCGGGTTCCCGCAAGCGATCTCCCATTGCCACCAGGCACCACCCCAACGATACTTCTCTTGGATGGACCGCTGGAGCCCGAGCTTAGCCGCCTCGTTTGATCCCATGTCGACCGTCCACTCGCCGATCCAGACCGTCGTCTTGTAAGCCTTCGCTCGTTTGGCGATCTGCCTGGACTCGCGCGCCAGCTTCTTTCTCAACTGCGCTTGGGTCGGTGAGCCGTGACTGGCCCCTCCGTAAAGGTGCGGTGCAAAGACGATGTTCCGATCGCGAGTGAAGCCAGGTTTTGGGGACCCCCGGTTCATCCCGCTCTGGCGCCAGGTGATGTTCGGCTCGAAGAAGACGATGTGTCTGCGTCCATGGCGCCGCTTCTCGGCCCGGCGGATGGCCTTGATCGTTTTGGCGTCAAACCGGCTTGTGAGCCGGACCTGCTTGCTGCGACTCAGATTGCCGCCGTCGGGCGCGTTCAGGATGTCGTAGCCCGCTACCGCCGGCTGCTTCGCGAGCGCCCCCGCCAGCTTGCCCCAGGTCTTGGTCAGGGCCTTGCGGATGCCGTTGCGGTTCTTCCAGAAGTTGGTCCAGGCCGCCTTGACCGCCGCCGAGCGCTTACCGGCGGCGGCGGACTTGATGCAGGTCGTCTTGCCATCGGTGAAGGTCGCCCACTTCGGCGCTCCGTCCCAGCCGTGGGTCGGTCGCAATCCCCCGGGGGCACTTCGCGCCGCGCCGCGTCGACACGTACTTGCTCCAGCCGTCGTTGTGCATGTCGATAATCGTGTAGATGCCGTAATTGGCCGCCCGCGAGACGATGTCCTTGATCTTCTTTACGTAGCCGGCGCTCAGGTGCCCCCGCTGGGGCTCCAGTGCCGACCAGCTGATCACCAGCCGGATCGAATTTGTCCCCATGGCCTGCATCTGGGCGAGGTCCGTATTGGTCACCGGCGCGCCGCTCGGCAGGTTCGGGTTCACCAGGTAGTTGTCCTGAAGGGCGGTGACGTTCATCGCGCGGAGGATCACCTGGCGTCCGTTGCCGTCGCGAATCGCCGCCTTCTTGCCACGGACAGCGTGGAGCGGCTTCAACTTGGCAGCGTCCGCCGTGGCTGCCGAGGCGATCAGGCCGCAGGCGAGTACGACCAGCGCTATGGCTGTGCCACGGACGAATTTCACCACGGGTATCACTATCGGCGTTATGACGCGGAGCTTGGATCCGATCGCCTGGTTCGTTGTCACTCGATCGGAGGACCGCCGGTTGTAGCGAGCCCGTCGGACGGCGCTATGGCCTGAACGGCCACGTCGCGTCCCTGAGGGTACCCTGCCAGCGGGAGCGGGCAGCATAGCGCACGCGCCTGCGGGGCCATCGGGCAGGACGGTATCCCGGGCCGGGATTCAGTCCAGATCCCAGCCGAAGTAGACCTCGGCTTTCGTCAGCTCGTCGCCCCTGAATGTCAGGATCTCCGTGTTGCGGAAGCGGTGGCCGTCCTTCTTCGTCAGTTCGTAGGTGACGATCACCTCGTCGCCCGATTCGATCAGGCGCACGTAGTCGAATGACTCCGTCGTCCCAGCGTTCGGCCAGCAGCGCTCGAAGTACCGCTCGCGGTCGATTCCCGGGTCCGGTGGGCTGTAGAAGATGAAGTCGTCGGCCAGCAGGTCCTCGATGACCTGACGATCCTCGGACTCGTAGGCGCGATAGGTCTCGCGAGCCAATTGGAGTCGGTCGGTCATGTTTCCTCCTCGATTCAGGTACTTCGGTAGGACCGCCCGCCTCGGCCGAATTCATCGCTGGCCGCTTGCCCCCTTCTCGAGGCGCTCCGCGAGGCGGTTCATCCCGCGCCTCCGCGCGGCCTTCGCGCCGCCGGCGTAGTCGGTCGCCTTGTCCCTCGGGCGCTTGACCTTCACTGTCCGCAATGTGGCGAGGTCCTTGAACATCCGCAATTCGTCCCCGGCCTTGAGCAGGGCGCCGGACAGCCGCGGCGGGCGTTCACGGACAGCGTTCTCGATCGCGGACTCGAGCGAGCCACGGCGGCGCAGAAGCTCGGCGGCGGTCTTCTCGCCCACTCCCTTCGCGCCCGGGATCCCATCGGAGGGATCACCGCGCAGGGCGATGAAGTCCGGCACGAGCTCCGGTGGGATGCCGTATCGGCGCTTGACCTCGGCGGCGTCGACCCGCTCCCCACCCCGCACGCCGGTTCTGACGTAGAGCACATTCACCTTGTCGGTCACGCACTGGAACAGATCGCGGTCGCCGGTCATCAGCAGCGCCTCTCCCCCGGCCCTCTCCTCCGCCTTCGCCAGCGAGCCCATGACGTCGTCCGCCTCCAGCTCCTCGTCGATCACGGAGCTCCAGCAGAACCCGTCGAAGAACCGCGGCGCATCCGCGAACTGCGGCGCGAGCTCGTCGGGCACCGGCGGGCGTTCCGCGTGATAGGGCT
The DNA here is from genome assembly GCA_963797665.1 of uncultured Actinomycetes bacterium. GTDB lineage: Bacteria > Actinomycetota > Thermoleophilia > Solirubrobacterales > 70-9 > AC-56. The sequence goes on from CAWCQE010000011.1 coordinate 52,507, forward strand.
CGTACAGCTCCACTCGATAGCGGGCCGCGTCGGGGCCGAAGCAGAGGACCACCGCTCGCGGTCGGTGCTCCTCGACCTCGCGAAGGAGCAGATTGGTCGTCCCGAGCAGCGCGTTGACGGCCTTCCCCTCGCCGTCGGTGATCGACTTCGGGAGCGCGAAGAACGCCCGATAGAGAAGCGATGGGGCATCGACGATCAGAAGCGGCGCGGTCATGCGCCCAGCTTAGGCGGCAAACGCATGTAGGCTCGCACCGCCAGCGACCCGGTGAGCCAGCGATGCCCTTGACGCACGTCCCCGTCGCGCCCCTCCCCCCGGAGCGATTTCGCGAGCTGCTGGGGGAGCGATACAGGGAGATCGAGGCGTTGATCGCGCGTGGGCAGGAGCTGTTCGCCGGTCGAGTGGTGTGGCACGTCAATTCGACCGCTCGCGGCGGCGGCGTCGCGGAGCTACTGCAGTCGCTGCTCGCCTACGCACGGGGCGGAGGCGTCGACACCCGCTGGGTGGTGATCGACGGCAATCCCAACTTCTTCCAGATCACCAAGCGGATCCACAACCGCCTGCACGGCTCGAGTGGCGACGGCGGCCCACTCGGCGACGCCGAGCACGAGATCTACGAGAACACGCTCCGCGAGAACGCTGAGGAGCTGGCCGCCACGGTCGCCGCGGCCGACATCGTGTTCCTGCACGATCCACAGACGGCCGGATTGGTGGACCCGATCCGCGCGACCGGGGCGACCGTCGTGTGGCGCTGCCACGTCGGGCTCGACCTGCCGAACGACCTGGCGCGCGAAACGTGGGAATTCCTCCGCGCGTACGTGAAGAACGCCCACGCGTACGTCTTCTCCAGGAAGGAGTTCGTCTGGGAGGGGCTGGAGAGCGACAGGGTCTGGATCGTCGCCCCCTCGATCGATGCCTTCTCGCCGAAGAACCAGGAGCTCGAAGCGGAAGCCGTCCGGGCGATCCTGGGAGTAGCGGAGATACGGGGCGACGGTGATCCGGTCAACGCGACGTTCGTCCGCGAGGACGGAACGCCGGGACGCGTCGACCGCGCCGCCGAGATGTTCCAGGATGAGCCGGTCCCAGACGACGCGCGGCTGATCACGCAGGTGTCTCGCTGGGATCGCCTGAAGGACCCGATCGGTGTATTGCGCGGCTTCGTCGAGCACCTTCCGGACACGGATGCCCACCTATTGCTCGCCGGCCCGTCGGTCGCCGCGGTGGCGGACGACCCGGAGGGCGCGGAGGTGCTGGCCGAGGTCGACGCGTACCGGCGTGAGCTGGATCCGGCCGTCAGGCGGCGGGTGCACATGGCGGCGTTGCCGATGGACGACATCCAGGAGAACGCCGCGATCGTGAACGCGGTCCAGCGGCGTTCGGACATCGTGGTCCAGAAGAGCCTGGCGGAGGGGTTCGGCCTCACGGTGGCCGAGGCGATGTGGAAGTCGCGCCCGGTGGTTGCCACGAGGGCCGGCGGCATCCAGGATCAGATCGTCGACGGCCGGAGCGGAGTCCTGCTGGACGATCCGCACGCCCTCGCCGCGATGGGCGCCGCGCTGCGGCGGCTCCTCGACGACCCCGCATACGCGCGGCAGCTGGGGGAGGCCGCCCGGCGGCGGGTCGAGGAGCACTTCCTCGGCACGCGGAGCCTGATCCAGTACGAGCAGCTGCTCGCCGGGCTCCTGCGGCACGTGGGCGCGGCCGCCTAGCCCCGGCGCCCCAGCCTAGGGGCCACTAGTCTCGGCGGCTTGAGCCGCCCCGAGCGACTTACCTCGATGAGCCTGGTAATGGGCGCGGTCGCTTCGGTCCAGCTCGGGGCAGCAGTCGCGACGACGCTGTTCGACGAGCTTGGGCCGGCCGGGACCGTGTTGCTGCGAACCGGGTTCGCCGCCGTTGCGCTGCTCCTATTGTGGCGGCCTGGGCTTCGTGGGAGGGCACGTGGCGCGCTTCGCGACGCCGTGCTCTACGGGTTGACGCTCGCGGCGATGAACCTCAGCTTCTACGGCGCCCTGGATCGCGTCCCGCTCGGGATCGCGGTGACGCTCGAGTTCACCGGTCCGTTCGCGGTGGCGGTCGCGGGCTCGCGACGGGCCAGCGATCTGCTGTGGGTGGCGCTGGCCGCGGCAGGAATCGTGCTGCTCTCGCCGGGAGTCCATGGCTCGCTCGACACGACCGGGGTCCTGCTCGCGCTCCTGGCCGGGGTCTTCTGGGCGGCGTACATCGTGCTGGCCGCTCGCGTCGGGCGCGCGTTCAGCGGCGGGCATGGGCTCGCGCTCGCGATGGTGGTGGCGACGCTGGTGCTGCTGCCCAGCGGGATCGTGGCGGGCGGGAGCGACCTTGGGGATCCGGCGCTGCTGGCGGTGGGCCTCGCGGTAGCGCTCCTCAGCTCGGCGATCCCGTACTCGCTCGAGCTCGAGGCGCTCCGCCGGCTGCCGAAGGGGACGTTCGGCGTGCTGATGAGCCTGGAGCCGGCGGTGGCGGCGCTGGTCGGGCTGGTGGCGCTGGGACAGGGCCTGAGCGCGAACGAGGTGGTGGCGATCGCGCTCGTCGTGGCCGCGAGCGCCGGCGCGCTCAGCGCTGCCCGGACGCCGTCGCCGGTGGAGGCCTGAAGCCGATCATCTGGCCCCGGCGCTCCGCGGCTCGTGTCCGCGGCAACTCGTCACCGGGAGGCGCGGATAGCGCGGGAAGGCGGGATCCGTGCGAGAGCGCTCGCACAGCGAGAAGGTCGAGCCGCGTGTGTTCTTGACAATCCGCTGGTGCACGCACGAGTCGCATAGACCGGCCGGCGGTCGGGGCACACGGTCAAGTATCGCGGAGGGCCGATAAGGCGGCGATTTGTTTTCGCATACCGACAACGAGTCGCCACAGGCCAGCATGGCGAGCCGGCGCGTTACTTCACTTTGTATAGTCGAAGCCCGTGACCACCTTCCGGCGGCTACTCGGCTTCCTGCGGCCATACCGCCGCGCGGTTTTGGGCTCGCTCGGGTTCGCCTGGCTGGCGATGGGCATGACCGTGCTCATTCCGTGGCTCGTCGGGCAGACCGTGAACGCGGTCGAGAGCCACGACAGGGACCAGATCCTCCCGCTCGTTGCGGTGATCTTCGGCGCCGGCGTGCTGCGCCTGGGGCTCACGGTGATCCGGCGGCTGATCGCCGGCAAGGTGTCGGTCGCGGTCGAGTTCGACCTGCGCGAGCTCATGTACCGGCATCTGCAGTCGCTGGAGCTCGGGTTCTTCGACTCGCAGCAGACCGGGCAGCTCATGTCGCGGGCGACGGTCGACCTGCAGTCGATCCGCTTCTTCCTCGGGTACGGGCTGATCTTCCTGACGCAGAACGCGCTGACGCTCGCGCTCGCGAGCGCGGTGATGTTCACGATCAAGCCGGATCTGGCGGCGCTGGCGCTCATCCCCGTGCCGTTCGTGGTCATCTCGGCGATGCGGTTCAACCGCCGATCGCGCCCCGCCGTGCAGGAGATCCAGCAGCGGCTGGCCGAGCTCACCGCGGAGGTCGAGGAGTCGATCTCCGGGATCCGGATCGTCAAGGCGTTCGCGCGCGAGCGGCACATGCTCGGGCGGTTCCGCCACTCGGTGCGGCGCGTGTTCGACCAGAACATTTACTCGACGCGCCTGCAGGCCTTCTACTCGCCGCTGCTGGGATTCCTGCCGAGCCTGGGTCTCGCGGTGGTGCTCCTCGTCGGCGGACGGGAGGTGATCAACGGCGGGCTCTCCCTCGGAGACTTCGCGGCGTTCTACACATACCTGATCATGCTGACCGCCCCGATGCGGCTGCTCGGGATTTCGCTCGGCATGGCGCAGCGGGCTGTGGCCTCCGGAAACCGGGTGTTCGAGATCCTGGATCGGGAGCCACGGGTGTCGAGTGCACCGGACGCGCCCGCGCTTCCGGGCGGACCCGGGGCCGTGGAGATGGAAGGGGTGTCCCTCGCCTATGACGGGGGAGCGCCGGCGCTGGAGGACGTCCACCTGGAGGTCGAGGCCGGGCGCACCATCGCGCTCGTCGGCCCGTCCGGCTCGGGCAAGACCAGCTTGGTCGCGCTCCTGGCGCGCCTCTATGACCCGACCCGCGGCAGAGTGCTCGTGGACGGCGCCGACCTGCGTCGGGTGGACGTGCGCTCGCTGCGCTCGCAGATCGCGTTTGTCGCCGATGACAGCTTCCTGTTCTCGGCAACCGTCGCCGAGAACATCGCGTACGCGCGCCCCTGTGCGACGCCCGAGGAGATCGAGGTCGCCGCGCGGCGGGCCCAGGCGCACGGGTTCATCGAGCGGCTCCCGGACCGCTATGCGACGCTCGTCGGTGAGCGGGGACTGACGCTCTCGGGCGGGCAGCGGCAGCGGATCGCGATCGCGCGAGCGCTGCTGGCGGACCCGCGGATCCTGATCCTCGACGACGCGACGTCTTCGGTGGACGCGCGGACGGAGACGGAGATCAAGCGCGGGTTGCGGGAGGTGATGGCGGGCCGGACGACGTTCATCGTCGCCCACCGGATGTCGACGATCTCGCTCGCGGACGAGGTGGTCGTGATGGACGGCGGGCGGATCGTCGACCGCGGCACGCACGCCGATCTTCTGGAGCGATGCCCGTTGTACGCGGAGATCGCCGAGCACGGGATGGAGGACGCGGTCTTCCTGCAGCGGGATCTGGAGCGGCGGGAGGAGGTGGCGCGGCTGTGAGCGCCTCGGAGGACGGCCGCCGCAGCGCCCGCGATGGCGATCGGCCCGAGGGCGCCCGCCCGCCCGTCGAGGACCCGGTCACGCAGGGAGATCCGGAGGCCGAGGGGTCGGAGGTCGCCGAGGCCACCGAGGACCAGGCCAACCAGCCGGGGCGCTTCGTCGCGATCTTCCTGCTCTTCCGCGATCTGTGGCGGCTCTTGCGGGGCGAGGAGCAGCGGACGCGCAAGCTGAGATGGCTGTTCGGGCTGCTGCGCCCCTATCGGGGCCGGGTCACGGTGATGGCGGTCGCGCTGCTGGTCGCCACGGCCGCGGGGCTCGCGCCGCCCTACCTCGCGGGCCTGGCGATCGACAACGGCATCAAGGCGGGCGATCTCAGCACCCTCGATTGGATCGTTGGGATCTACATCGCCTCGGCGCTTCTGTACTGGGCCGCGACCTACGCGCAGACGTATCTCGTCGGCTGGGTGGGACAGCGCGCGCTTCAAAACCTGCGGGAGCAGATCTACACGCACCTGCAGACGATGTCGATCGGGTTCTTCACGCGTCGCAAGCCGGGCGTGCTGATTTCGCGGCTGACGAACGACGTCGAGGCGCTCGACACGCTCGTCACCGATGGGGTGACCACGCTGGTGTCCAGCACCCTGACGCTGCTCGGGGTAGTGGTGATCCTGCTGATCCTGGATCTGCCGCTGGCGCTGGTCACCTTCGCGACGTTCCCCATCCTGGCGCTCGGGAGCGTGGTGTTCCGGATCGCGTCGGCGGGGGCCTACCGGCGGACGCGGGAGAAGATCGCGAACATCACCGCCTACCTGCAGGAGACGCTCTCGGGGGTGCGGGTGGTGCGTAGCTTCGCGCAGGAGCCGCGCCATCTCCGGCGGATGTCGGAGCTCAACGAGGAGAACCGGCAGGCGAACATGGCCACCGTCTATCTCAATGCCGCGTACTTCCCGGCGGTGGAGCTGCTGTCGGCGATCGGGACCGGGGTGATCCTCCTGTACGGCGGCTACCGGGCGCTCAACGGCGATATCCAGATCGGGGTGCTGGTGGCGTTCGTCGGGTATCTGAACGCGTTCTTCGATCCGATCCAGCAGATCTCCCAGCTCTACACGACGTACCAGCAGGGGATGGCCGCGCTGGACAAGATCTTCGACCTGCTGGAGACGAAGCCGGACATGGTGGACAAGCCCGGGGCGCTCGACCCGGGGCGAATCCGCGGCGAGATCGAGCTCGAGGGGGTGCGGTTCTCCTACGGGGACGATTCTGATCTCGCGCTCGACGGGATCGATCTGCACGTGCCGGCCGGGCAGACGGTCGCGCTGGTGGGCGAAACCGGCGCCGGGAAGTCCACGCTCGCGAAGCTGGTGGCGCGGTTCTACGACCCGCGGGAGGGACGGGTGCTCGTCGACGGGCACGACGTGCGGGACCTGAGCTCGACGGCGCTGCGCAGGCAGCTCGGGATCGTGCCGCAGGAGGGGTTCCTCTTCTCCGGGACTGTGCGGGAGAACATCGCGTTCGGCCGGCCCGATGCCTCGGAGGATGAGATTCGGGCGGCCGCCGCGGCGGTGGGCGCGGACCGGTTCATCGCGCGGCTGCGAAACGGATACGAGACGGAGATCGGGGAGCGGGGCGTCCAGCTCTCGGCGGGTCAGCGGCAGCTGGTCGCGTTTGCGCGGGCGCTCTTGGCGGAGCCTCGGATCCTGATCCTCGACGAGGCGACGTCGAACGTCGACATACGGACCGAGCGGATCATCGAGCGGGGGCTCGAGCGGCTCCTTCTCGGTCGGACGGCGATCGTGATCGCGCACCGGCTGTCGACGATTCGCCGCGCCGGCCGGATCGTGGTGCTCGAGCACGGGCGGATCGCCGAAGCGGGGACGCACCAGGAGCTGCTCGCCGCGGGCGGCCCCTACTCGCGCCTGTACGGCGCGTGGGCGGAGTCGGCGGCGGCCTGAGCAGCGACCTCGCCGCGGTGGCCCTGACTCGGGGCTGAGAACTCATCGAGTGAGCGATTGGGGGTGCATATTCCCCCGAATCACCCACTCGAGCCGCTAGGGCGTAACGCCGCCCGAACCAGTCCCGCCGCCACCGGTCCCACCGCCCGTGCCGGTGCCGCCGCCCGTGCCGCCAGCGGTCCCACCGCCCGTGCCGCCCCCGCTCGGGGCGACGGGCGTCGTTGTCGCCGGCGGCGCCGTCGTGGTCGGGACCGCGGTGGTCGTCGCCGGCGGCACCGTCGTGGTCGGGACCGCGGTGGTGGTCCCCGCCGGCGGTACCGCGGTGGTAGTCGTGCCCGCCTGCGCGTGGCGGACCCTTCCGGTGCCGCAGTCCTTCATGCCGTAATCCGTGGCCGCCTGCTCGGCGTTCAAGCGGGCGCCCGCGAGCTCGGACTCCGCGGCGGTGGTGTCGGCGTTGGCTGCAACCGCGCTGTTCTCGCGCGTCAGCGCGTCGACCTCGTTCTTCAGCGCGGTGAGGAAGTCGTTGAGGGTGGAGCGGTCCTGGCTGGGCGCCTTGAGCGCCTGCAGCGACTGGAGCTCGCTGCGCACGATCTCGAGCTGCTGGGAGACCTGCGTCGACCGGTCGCTGTTCGTGGTACCGCTGCCCAGGGCGGCGATGGCGGTATTCGCCTCCGCGCAGATCGCGTCGGCCTGCTTGATGAGCGCCGCCTTGGTCACCGCGGTCGATCCGCTCGGGCCGCTGGCGCCGCTTGCCCCGCTCGCGCCGGTCACCGGCGCCGAGCTGCTCCCTCCGCAACCGGCGAGGAGGATCGCGCCGACAGCCCCGCAGAGCGAGAGATATGCGCACCTACCCCACACTGAGCGGCTCAAGGTAGCAATGCGGCGGCCACCGCCGGCCACAGCCCGCGCTGCATGCACGACTCAGGCAACCTCGGCGTCGCCCGTGCGACGATTTCGCCGCGGCGGCAGAGACTTCAAGGGCGAAAACTGCGGGCCAGGGACTCGAACCCCGAATTTCTGCTCCAGAGGCAGACGTGTTGCCATTACACCAGCCCGCAACAGCTTCGCTGAGCCGCTCAGGGGACTTTTGCGACGGGGCGACAGCCTAGCTGGATCCGACCGCTTCGAGATCGGAGTTCACGTCCGCCAGCGCGTCCTTCTGCCCCGACACGTCGACGCCCGATTCCAGCAGCCGGCGGGCGTGCTCCAGGTCCTCTGAGCGGTCCACGCTGAGCGCCGCGGCGACCTTTCCGCCCTCCAGGTACCAGACGAGGAACTGGCCGGAATCCGGCGTTCCGCGCCACACCAGCTCGTCCCAGCGCTGCGCCGGCCCCACGTACTCCAGGCTCGCCCAGTCCGCCAGGTCGCTGAAGAAGTAGGGGATCACCCGGTAGGGCGCCTCCGCCCCCATCATCGCCTTCGCGGTGTGCTGCCCCTGCTGGAGCCCGACGTCCCAATGCTCCACCCGCAGCCGCCGCCCGTGGATCACGCTGTCGTACGAGCACACGTCGCCCGCAGCGAAGATCCCGTCCACCGACGTCTCCAGCTTGTCGTCGCAGGTGATCCCGTTCTCGACCGCGATCCCCGCTCGCTCCGCCAGCGTCGTCTCCGGGTGCACGCCGGCCCCGATCACGACCGCCCCGCACTCGATCTCTCGCCCGCCCTTGGTCCTGATCGCGCGGACGCGGTCGTCGCCGACAAACGACTCGAGCTCCTCGCCGCCCAGGATCTCGGTCCCGTGCGAGGTGAGGACGTCGTGGAAGTACCTTCCCGGCTCGGCGCCGAACACCCGCTCGAACGTGACCTCCTCGAGCATCACGATCGTGCATCTCACGCCGATCGCCGTGAGCGACGCGGCCACCTCGCACCCGATGAAGCTCCCGCCGATCAGCACCACGTGGCCGGCCTGCTTCGCATCCTCGCGGATCGCCTCCGAGTTTCCGATCGTCCGGAGGTAGTGGATCCCCTCCAGCTGCGCGCCGTCGAGGTGGTGGAGGATGTTCACTCGCGCCCCGGTGGCGATCAGCGCCTTTCCGAACCGCACCTGCTCCCCTGACTGCAGCTTCGCCGTCCGCTCGCCGACATCGAGCGACATCACGTTCGTCTCCGTGAGGAGCTCCACGTCGTTCTCCCCGTACCACTCAGGGCTGTTGACGTAGGTGTTCTCCTCCGGTGCCTCGCCGCGCAGGAACTCCTTCGAGAGCGGCGGGCGCTCGTAGGGCACGTGCGGCTCCCGTCCGACGAGGAGGATCGACCCGTCCGCCCCCTCCCGGCGAAGCGTCGCCGCGGAGTGGGCGCTGGCATACCCGCCGATCAGTAGGAAGTCGACCGCTCGATCCGCCACTAATCGAGCTTAGTGCCTATTTGCGCCCGATCCTTACCCGCTCTCGCTGCCGTCGGGCCCGAAGTAGGCCTTCAGCTCGTCCTCCATCCCGGGGTCCAGCACCGCGAGCACCTCGTCGCCCGACTCGAGCACCGTGTCCGGATTGGGGACGAACCCGGTCCCATCCCGCAGCACCGAGATCAGCAGGCTCCCATCCGGAAGCTCGAGGTCGGCTACCCGACGGCCCGCGACCGGCGAATCCTCCCCAAGGAGAAGCTCGATGATCTCCAGCCGCTCGCGCGGCAGGTCCAGCAGGTGGACGAGCCCGTACTTCGGCACTTCATGCTCGATCAGCCGCAGGATCAGGTCCGTCGCCGAAACCACCGGCGCGATCCCCAGCAGCTCGAACCACTGCTTGTTCCGCGGGTTGTTCACGCGCGCGATGGTCTGGTCGACCGTGTACTTCTCCTTGGCGACCTGGCAGATCAGCATGTTGTCCTCGTCGTCGCCGGTCACCGCGATCACGAGATCCGCCCGCGAGACTCCCGCCCGGTCGAGGACCCAGAGCTCCGAGCCGTCCCCGTACTGGACGTTGTGCTCGAGCTCCTGCTCGACGGTCAGATAGCGATCCCGATCGTTCTCGATCACCGTCACCTCGTGCCCCTTGTCCAGGAGCTCGCGCGCCAGGTTCCACCCGACCTTCCCCGCACCGACGATTAATACGTACATCGCTCCCCCTATTGCGCTGCGACCTTCGCAGCCGCCTCCTTCACCTCGGTTTCGAGCATCTCGATCGCCACCCTCGTCGGGCAGATCGTGTGCAGCCCCTGCTGCTCGTACCACTCCGCACGATATGGGTCCAGGATCCGCGCGATCACCGTTGGCACCTGGAATCGCCCCATCGCGATCTGCGCGATCACGATGTTCGTGTTGTCACCGTCGGTCGAGGCGACGAACGCGTCCGCTCGCTCGATCCCCGCCTCCTGGAGCGCCTCGATCTCGAGGGCGGTGCCCACGGTGAACTGCCCGCCGGCGTCCTCCCAGGACTTCTCGAGCTCGATCTCGAGCCGCGCGTGTGCCTCGGGATCCTCGTCCAGACACGAAACCGCGTGCCCGTCGCGCAGCATCGAGCGCGCCAGCGATGACCCGACGCGACCGGCACCGACGATCACGATGAACACAACCCTGGATGCTACTCAGCGCCCTAGCGAGTCACCGCCGAAGCCGCGCCGGCCGGACCACGGATCGTCGCCCACGCTCACCCCTGCGGCGGGCGCCGTCACCAGCACCGGGCACGGGGCCTTCTTCAGCACGTACTCGGTGACCTCCCCGACCTCGGGCGGCCGCGACCCGCCGATGCCGCCCAGGACTGCGCCCCCCCTCATCCGGCTGGGCGGCTCGCCGCCCATCACGATCACCTCCACACCGCGCCGGCGCGCCTCCTCCACGATCCCGGCGCCCACGCTCCGGGCTGGGATCACCGCCGTCTCGACATCGACCGACTCGTACTCCTCCCCCACCTCCTTGGCCCGCTTGAGCGCCGCCTTCGCCGCCTCGACCCGCTCGTCCGGTGGGGGCGCATCCAGCGGGACCGTGAGAGGGAGATCCATCACGTAGATCACTTCCAGCCGCGGACGCTCCTCGCCAGGCTCATCCGCCGCGTCCGCCAGCCGGCCGGCGGTCCCCACGATGTCATCGTCCAGCTTCGTCCCGAACACCGGGACCAGGATGCTCGCGTACTCGGCCTCCTGCACGTCCCTGCGCAACGCCCGCTCGGGGACGGACACTCGCTTCGTCAGCGTCGTCCCCTCCACGACCTTCCGGTACACCACGTACGCGATCAGCCCGAAGACCATCCATCCGCCCCCGACCCACCGGGCTCTGGCATGGAAGACGATCACCGCCACCCACAGCAGGGACATGAGCACGGCACCCAGGAGCGCGGGAACCGGCAGCGCTCGCCCGCGGATGCGCACGTCGAACGGGATCCTGTACGGCCGTTCGCGATCCGCTTGCGTCCACCGCAGTCGCAGGATCGACAGGTGAGCGATCGCGATCGCAAGCGTGGCCCCGAACGCGTAGATCTCGGCGAGCAGGCGAACGTCCGTCGGAATCGCCAGCGCCAGGGCGATCGCGCCGGCCATCAGGATGGCCATGTAGGGGGTCGCGCGCCCGCTCAGCTGCCCCAGCCAGCTCGGCACCTGGCGGTTCCTGGCCAGCGCGTAGACGTGCCTCGACAGCCCGAGCATGGAGGTCGACGCCGCCCAGGTGAGCACGACGGGCGCCACGGCGACGACCCCGATCTGGAACAGGACCGACAGCCAGTGCGGGTCGTAGCTCATGACGACACCCAGAACCGGCTCCTCGATATACCGTTCGCCAAGCGCCGTGTGGGCCCCGTGCGGCCCCTCTACCACCGGTACCGCCATCAGCGCGATCGCCGCCATACCGGCGTACATCAGGGGGAGGAGCAGCGCGCTCCCGCCGACGACACGCCTGAGGTCCCGCCGCCGCCAGCTGAAGTCCGGCGCCAGATCGGAGGCCGCCTCGATGCCGGCGAACGCCAGCGTCGCGACCGCCAGCGCCTCGACCACATGTTTGAACGAGGGCGTCGTGAACAGGTCGATGTGGGACGTCAGCCGATCCGGATGGAACGCCACGATCGCCCCCGCCACGATCACTGCCGCCTGGAGGAACACGTCCGCAAGCGCAACGATGATCAGCGGGCGCTGCCGGACGTAGCGCGTGAATCCGCCGATGTTCATCGCGGCCGCGACGGCGATCACGCCCCCCGCGACGGCGATCTCCGGTCCCCCCTCCGTGAATCCGCCCCAGATCGGCCCGAGGTAGTGCGCGACCGAGACGGCCGCGAACGAGATGATGATGATGTAGTCGATGAGGATCGCCCACCCGGCGATGAAGCTCACCAGCTCGTTGAAGGCGTGGCGGGCGAACGCCGATGACCCTCCGCGCTCGGCGTACATCCCCACCCCCTCCACGTACGTCAGCACGGCCAGCACGAGCAGCAGGCCCGCCGCGAGGAATATCAACGGCGTCAGCCCGAGCCCGAAGCCCGCGACGACGCCGATGGAGAAATAGAGCGAGAACCCGACCGCCGCGTAGGCGACAGCGATCTGGAGCGGGACGCCGAGAAAGCGCCCGGTCAGCGGGCCTGGGCCGATGACCTTGACGCGCGGTAGGCGCCGCCGGAACCCGCGCCGCGGCCCGTGCCCGGCCCCGTCGCCCGAGGCCCCGCTCGCGGGCGGTGACGGAGCCTCGCTCAAGTCCGCGACCGCAGCGCGATGTACAGACGAGCGATGCCGACGGCTAGGAAGAGCAGCCCGATCCACACGCCCGCCGATGCGACGGTCGCCCCTCGGGCGAGCGTGATGATCAGGATGGCGAGCCCAAACCCGATGATGATCACCGAGAAGATCCGGGTTACCGCGCGGTAGAGCTGGTCTCCAGGGGTCGCCACAGGGCCGATTTTACGTTTGTGGGTGGCGAGCTCAGGCTTGGGCGGGCGCCGCGGAGCCGGGTTGTGCGGCGACGATCACCCTCGTCGGCCGCTCCGCGAGCACGGTCTGGAGCGTCTTCCCGTAGAGCGGCTTGCCGTTCCGGTAGCGAAGCGGCATGACGATCGCCGCCGCCTTGATGTCCTGCGCCTCCTCGATGATCGTCCGTGCCTCCTGTCCCGGTCGCACGCGCACGATGTGACCCGTCACCCGCAGGCCACCGATGATCTTCGCCTGCTCGATCTTGCTGCCGGCATCCTCCTCTTTGTCCTCTATCGAGGCATCGAGCGGCAGGTGCGTGGGGACGGTCACGATCGCCAGCACGTGGATCCCGCGCCGCCTGCGCGCGGCGAGCCGCGCCGCGGTCGCCACCGCCTCGTCGGAGAACGAGTCGCTCTCGAAGACCACGAGTACGCTCCGGTACTCCACCTCCTCGACGCCGAGCGGCTCGGGAGTCAGGACCTTCACCGTCTCGCGAAGCGGCAGCTGCTGGCGGCGCCGGTAGGCCACGTACAGCAATACCCCGAAGATCATCCACCCGGCGCCGACGAGCCCTGTGGTCGTGTGAAGCGCGATCACGATCACCCACGCGGCAAACGTCCCGATTCCACCGAGGACGGCCATGACGGGCACCTCGAATCCGAACGCATGGACGTTGAGCGGCGGCTTCCACTTCCGCTCGCGATCGGGGTAGCGCCGGCGAAGTCTGACGACGGCGACGTGCGCGATCGTGAACGACAGCATGGCCCCGAACGAGTACATCGTCGCCAGGAAGTCCGTCTCGCCGGGCAGCATCGTCACCGCAGCGATGGCGGAGAACGCCAGGATCGCGACGTAGGGGGTGTGGAAGCGCGGATGGACCTGCCGAATCCGGTCCGGGAGCTGGCGATGCTGGCCCATCGAGAAGGTCAGGCGGGAGACCCCGATCAGCCCGGCGTTCGTCGCGATGATCAGGATGACCGCGGCCAAGACGCCGACGTAGTAGCGAAGGACATCCGTGAGGCTCGCGCCGAGCCCGAGATGCTCGACGATCCCCAGCACGGGATCGTCCGCGAACTTGGTCCCCAGGACGGTGCTGTAGTGGCCGGCGGCATCCGGCGTGACCGGCATCGCCGACAGCGCGACGATCGGGATGAGCAGGTAGAGGGCCAGGACCGCAAGGACCGTGAGCCCCACCCCGCGGGGGATCGTCCGCTCCGCGTCCCTCGCCTCCTCGGACATGTTCGAGATGGTCTCGATGCCCGTGTAGGCGATCATTCCGACCGCGATCCCCAGGGCGAAATCGCCCCAGGTCGGCGCCACCCCCAGGTGCACGTTGTTCACCAGGATGTCCGGGCTCAGCACGAGCGCGATGCCGATCCCGACCAAGACGATCTGCGTGCAGAGGTCACCGATCGCGAGCGCGAGGTTCAGCCTCGACGACTCCTCGGTCCCCTTGATGTTCAGCGCGGCGAGCAGTCCCACCAGGACGATGCCGGCGATCACGTCGCCGGGGCCGTGCCCCAGCGACGGCCAGAAGACGCTCAGGTAGTGAGGCACGAAGAACGCCGAGATCGCGACGGTGATCACGTAGTTGAGCATCTGCGCCCACGCGGCGACGAACGAGGCGAGCTCGTTGAAGGCGTGGCGCGCGAAGCTCGACGAGCCGCCCGCCTCGGGGTACATCACCGTCGCCTCGGTGTAGGTAGCCGCGGTGAAGGCGAAGATCACGCCGGCGATGACGAACGCAATCGGGGTCAGGCCGAGCGCGAAGGCAGCCGTGACACCGAGCGCGTAGTAGATCGACGATCCGACGTTCCCGTAGGCGGCCGAGAACAGAGCGCCGGTGCCGTGGACGCGGCGCAGCGTCTCCTCTCGAGGGTGGCGCTCAGCCATTAATCGCGACTATAGGACCGGGCTGACCAATCCCGCGAACGGAATCGGGCAAGGCGCTCCGGCGCCTACAGGTGAACGATCGGGATGATCAGGATCGCGACGATGTTCGCGACCTTGATCATGGGGTTGATCGCCGGCCCGGCAGTGTCCTTGTAGGGGTCGCCGACGGTGTCGCCGGTGACCGCCGCGGCGTGCGCCTCCGATCCCTTGCCGCCGAAGGCGCCATCCTCGATCAGCTTCTTGGCGTTGTCCCACGCGCCGCCCCCGGCGGTCATCGAGAGGGCCATGAACAGTCCGACCACGATCACCCCGATCAGCAGGCCGCCAAGCGCCTCTGCGCTGATCAACCCCACGATCAGCGGGACGACGATTGCGATCAGGGAGGGCGCGATCATCTCGCGCTGCGCGGCCGCGGTCACGATGCGGACCGTGCCGCCGTACTCCGGCCGCTCGGTGCCCTCCATGATTCCCGGGTTCTCCCGGAACTGGCGGCGCACCTCCTCGACCACCTGCCCGCCTGCGCGGCCGACGGCCTCGATCGCGAGCGCGGCGAAGAGGTAGACCATCATCCCGCCGATCAGAAGCCCGATCAGGATGGGCGGCGAGGTCAGGTCGAAGTTCAGGACGTGGCCCGCGCCGGCCTCGGCCTGAAGCTCCTGCTGGAAGGCCGTGAAGAGCACGAGCGCGGCGAGCGCCGCGGACCCGATCGCGTAGCCCTTCGTCACCGCCTTGGTCGTGTTCCCGACGGCGTCGAGTGGGTCGGTGATGTTGCGGACGTCCTCGGGCAGGTCCGCCATCTCGGCGATTCCCCCCGCGTTGTCGGTGATCGGCCCGAACGCGTCGAGCGCGACGATCAGGCCTGTGAGGGAGAGCTGCCCCATCACCGCCACCCCGATCCCGTAGATCCCGGCGAGCTCGTTCGCCCCCAGGATCGCGAGCGCGATCAGGAGCGCCGGCGCCGCCGTCGACTGGAAGCCCTGCGCGAGCCCCTGGATGATGTTGGTCGCGTGGCCGGTGATCGACGCTCGGCTGATCGTCTTGACCGGCCGGAAGCGGGTGGACGTGTAGTAGTCGGTGATGATGAAGAGGCCGGCGGTGACGGCAACGCCGATCAGCGCACACAACCACAGGTCCGTCACGCTCGGCGCGCTGTTCAGGTTCGCCGCCTTGAAGGTGATGTCGTCCATGAGCCACTTGGTGACGGGGTAGAACGCCGCGATCGAGAGCAGCCCCGAGACGGCCAGGCCTCGATAGAGGGCCCCCTCGACGCGGTCCGTGCGCGTTCGCACCGACAGCGCCCCGACGATCGAGGCGATGATGGCGACACCGCCGATGACGAGCGGATACATCGCGACCTCGCGCGACTCCGCGAAGGTCAGGACGCCGAGCAGCATCACGGCGACAGCCGTCACCGCGTACGTCTCGAACAGGTCGGCCGCCATCCCGGCGCAATCCCCGACGTTGTCGCCCACGTTGTCAGCGATCACGGCCGGGTTGCGCGGATCGTCCTCAGGGATCCCCGCCTCCACCTTCCCCACGAGGTCCGCCCCGACGTCGGCGGCCTTGGTGAAGATCCCGCCGCCGAGTCGGGCGAACACCGAGATCAGCGATCCGCCGAAGCCCAACCCGACGAGCGCGTCGACGGCCTCCTTGTCCGTTTGCCCGGTCAGCAGCAGAACCCCGAAGTAGCCCGCGACCCCGAGCAGCGCCAGGCCCACGACGAGGAGCCCGGTCACCGAACCGCCCTTGAAGGCGACGTCGAGCGCGGGCGGCACCCCTCCTCGAGCCGCCTCGGCGACCCTGGAGTTGGCGCGCACCGAGAGGTTCATGCCGATGAAGCCGGCCGCGCCGGACAGCGCCCCGCCGATCACGAACCCGATCGCCGTATCCACGTTCCGCAGGACGATGAGCAGGATCGCCAGCACGATCGCGACGCCCGCGATGATCGTGTACTGCCGCGTGAGGTAAGCCTTGGCGCCTTCTTGCACCGCCCCCGAGATCTCGCGCATCCGCTCGTTGCCCCCCGGACGCGCGAGCAGGCGACGCGTGATGACGGCCCCGTACACGACAGCCGCGGCTGCGCACGCCAGCGCGACGACGACGCCGTAGTCGGTCAGGAACTTGGTCAAGTCTTCGTCCTCCGGTTACGGGATGTGGATGGCTCTGGAGTCCAAATGGGCGGGCATCCGGGGTCGCCGAAGCGCGGGGAGCATAGTGGACCGGGGATTGGGGATTCCCGGCGGGCGGCCCGGGACGCTAGGTCCCGGGCGGCGTCCAAAGCCTGGACGGACCCTGCCCCTGGGCGCCGCCCGGGGCCGGCTCCTGGCCGGGTTTTTCGGGCTCCCCGGCCCCCGCTTCGCCGGCCGGTCCGGCCGCCCCGGCCTGCTTCGCGTAGAGCATCTGGACCTCCGTCAGGGCGCTTCGCACCTGCTCCGCCGGCTCCGGATCCAGGAGGCCGATCAGGGCCCGCACGGCCTCGATGCCGATCCGCCCCTGCTCGAGATCGCGCTCGTCCTCCTTTCCGATCCGCCGGGCCGCCAGGTTCAGGAGGCTGACCACGCTCTCCAGCAACAGGTCCTGGACTCGGACCTTGCGGAGCTGCTCCTCCAGCCGCTCTCGCATCTCCTCCTGCGAGGGCTGCTCACCCGCATGTGCGCCGCCCTCCTGTGTCTGGCCCTCCTCCGCATTCACGCCGTGGACACCCCCTCCGGTACGTAGGTGCGTTGTGTTTCGGCCACCGCTTCCCGGTAGACCTCGTCTACATGCGCTCCTCCGGCAAGCGCCGCGTACGCCCGCTGGGCGCCGTTGGTCTCCGGCAGCGCTACCTCGATCCCGAGGATCCCGCGGGCGGGCGCGGTCCAGTCGACCAAGCGCTCGACCGCCGCCGGCGTCGGTATCTCCGCGCGGCGCGCGAAGTCGATCATCGACCCGTCCATCCCGTAACGGATCGCCCGCCAAAGGTTCTCCTCGATCTCGCGCTGGCGCAGCGGATCCGTGAGCCCGCCCTCGTCGTAGTCGATCGCTGCCTGGGCGATGCACGCCACGATCAGGCCCGCGAGCGCGAACGACTCGCTGCCGCGCGACTGCGCGTCGCAGATTCGCAGCTCGATGGTCCCGAAGGCATGGTGGGGCCGCACGCTCCACCAGAGCTGCGTCGCCTCCACGATCGAGCCCGTCTCGACCAGGAGATCGACGAAATCCGCGTAGGAGGCCCAGCCGCCGAACGGCTCATGGACACCGCAACGCGGAAACGTTCTGGTGAAGATCTCGGTGCGCACGGAGTGCAGCCCGGTCTCCCGCCCATCCAGGAACGGCGAGTTGGCCGAGAGGGCGAGCAGCTCCGGCAGGAGGCCCCGCAGGTGGTCGCAGACGGCGACGGCGCGGTCGGCGCCTCTCACGCCGACGTGGACGTGGAGGCTCCAGGTGTTGTTTCGCTGCGCGACCCAGCGAAGCTCCTCGCGGAGCCGCCGGTAATGCCGGGTGTCGATGATCCTCTGATCGAGATAGTCGGCCCATGGGTGCGTTCCGGTCGCCGCCAGCTCGATCCCGAGCCCGTGAGCGGCCGCGAAGAGGCGCGCCCTCCGCTCGCGCTGGCGCTCCATCGCCTCCGCGAAGGTTGCCGAACGACCCGACCGGATCTCGATCTCCGACGAGATCAGCTCCCCCACGGCCGACTCGGCGAGCAGCTCGTCCGCCTGACACGCCGAGTAGAGCTCCTCGAACCTGTGCACGAGGGCGAGCGTCTCGGGGTCCACCAGCGCGAACTCCTCCTCCAGCCCGATCGTGAAGTCGGTCGAGCTCTCGAAGCGCTCGCGGGCCTGCGCCACGTCCAGGTAGGCGGACTCGTCCCGGGTCGCCGTCATTAGCCAGCTACCTAAGCCAGATAGAAGTACAGGGCGTAGAGCAGGTCGACCGCCGGGCTCGAGGTGTGGACGGTCACCTCGGGAGGCACCTGGAGAAGCTGCTCGGAGTAGTTGAAGATGATCTTCACGCCGGCGTCCACGAGCCGGTCGGCGACGTCCTGCGCGGCCGCCGAGGGCACGGCGAGCACACCCACGACCACGTCCTGGTCCTCGACGACGGTCGGAAGATCGGTGACGTCGTGGACCTCGACCTCGCCGAACCTGCGGCCGACGAGCTTCGGGTCGACGTCGAAGATGGCCACGATCTGAAAGCCGTGGTCGGCGAAGATGTCCGAGCTGGCGATGGCCTGACCGAGATTCCCGGCGCCGAAGAGGACGATGTTGTGCTTGCCGGAACTCCGGAGGATCCTCCGAATTTCGTCCACCAGGGAATCGACCCGGTAGCCGACGCCGCGCTTGCCGAACTTCCCGAATCCGGACAGGTCGCGCCGGATCTGGGTCGAGTTGATGTGTGTGTATTCCGCCAACTCCTGCGAGGAGATCGTCTCCTTGCCCATCTTCCGCGCCTGGATCAGAACCTGGAGGTAGCGCGAGAGGCGGGCGGCGACGCCGAGCGACAGGCGATCGCCGTCGCCGAGCGACAGCTCGCCCGCCGCGTGATCGGCTATGGCGTCCTCCATCACCGGGGCTCGCGGGTGGCCTCGTTGGTCATGGCCCGGACAGTACCGGTCCCGGCCGCGAGGGCGTCAGACAGCGCCTGCGGGTCGACGTGCAGCTCCGAGACGGGCTCTCCGTCGACCTCCACGACGGGGATGCGCTCGAGGAACTGCGCGTGGAGCTCGGGGTCGCACTCGATGTCGATCTCCCGCAACTCGAACGGGCCTTGAGAGTCGCGCAGGGAGGTGATCACCGCCCGCGCCTCGTCGCAAAGGTGGCATCCGGCCCGCGTGTAGAGGGTCACGACCCTCACGCCGCTGCCGTCCAGTCGAGGTAGCCCGGGTATGGCGTCGGCTCGAGGTAGCGCGCGGCCGAGGCGATCATCGCCGCGTTGTCGGTGCAGAGCTCGCCCGGAACCAGCTTGAGGCGCAGCCCGCGCTCCTCGCAGAGGGCGGCCGTCCGCTCGCGCAGGAGCGAGTTCGCCGCGACGCCCCCGCCGAGCGCCAACGCTTCCCAATCGCCGCTCGCGAGCCCGCGCTCGAGCTTCGCCACGAGCTGGCCGACGACCGCGGCCTGATAGCTCGCGGCGATGTCGGCCCGGCGGCGTTCGAGCTCGCCCTCGTCCAGGCCGCGGATCGTGTAGAGCAGCGCGGTCTTCAGGCCGCTGAAGCTGAAGTCGAGGCCCGGATCGCGCGTCATCGCCACCGGGAAGTCGAACGCCTCCGCGATCGCCGCCCTCGGCCTCGCGCTGGATCGCCGGACCGCCCGGATAGCCCAGGCCCAGCAGCCGTGCGCCCTTGTCGAGCGCCTCGCCCGCGGCGTCGTCGAGGGTCTGCCCCAGGACCTCGAATCCCTCGTGGGACGTGACACCCGCGAGCAGCGTGTGGCCGCCGCTTGCGATCAGGCAGAGGAACGGCGGCTCGAGCGGGTCCGGCTCGAGGAAGTTCGCGGCGACGTGGCCGTGAAGGTGGTTCACGCCCACCAGCGGCTTGCGAAGCGGCGCCGCGAGCCCCTTCGCCGTGGCGACGCCGACCAGCAGGGCCCCGATCAGGCCGGGCTCCCGGGTCACGGCGAGCGCGTCAACGTCCCCGACCTGGACCCCGCCTCGCCAGCGCCGCGTCGACCACCGGGTTGACGAGCTCGAGGTGGTGGCGCGACGCGACCTCCGGGACGACGCCGCCGTACCGGGCGTGGGCGGCGGCCTGCGAGGAGATGACGTTCGACAGGATCCGTGCATCGTCCGTTACCGCGGCGCAGGTGTCGTCGCAGGAGGTCTCGATCGCCAAGACGATCATGCCGCCGGCGCGCGAGTTGCCAAGCCTCGACCAGGCCTCGACCACGCTGGGGGCCTCGAGCCACATGATCAGGGCGTCCTCGCCATTGTCGTGGTAGTAGCGGCGGCGGTGGCCCGCGCGGCCGGAAGCCGAACCGCTCGTACATCGCGATCGCCCCGTGGTTCGACGTGCGCACCTCCAGCGTGTAGCGGGCCTCGCCGCCCGCTTCCTCGAACAGCCGCTCCAGCAGCCGCCGCGCGATGCCCTGGCGGCGCACGGTGCTGGGTTGACCGCCACGTTCATCAGGTGCCACACGTCCGCGTAGCGGGAGCAGACCAGGTACCCGATCAGGCCCGTCGTCGGTCGCCGCCGCCAGGCAGATGCCGGACGGCTTCGACAGCTCGAGGACGAACATGGCCAGGGACCACGGCGTCTGAAAGGACCGGCGCTCGATCGCGAGCACGGCCGGGAGGTCGCTGTAGGCCAATCGTCTAAGGCGAATCTCGGTCAAGCCAAACCTGCGCGTCGGGTGGTCTCAGGTAGATCGGCTGGATCGCCTCGGGCGGGGAAGAGGGCCCGTCCGCGGCGAGCCGGCAAACGTGCCGCGCCCAGACCCGGTGCGCCTCGCTCGAGTCCGGAAGAACCTCGGCGCCCGCGGCCTCCAGCTCACGGCGGAATCGTAGCGCCCCGGAACCGCCGCGCCAGCGGGCTGTCGGGTAGGGCTTGACCCGTTCGCCGAGCTCCTGCCGGCTTCGCCACGAGCGGCTCCCAGAGCCTCCTCGCCCCCCGGCCCGAAGAGCGCCGCGAACGCCTGCCCGCGCCGGCCGTCCAGCACGGCGAGCCGGGGCCGCGCGCTCCGGGTGCGCTCTCGGCGATGCCCGCTGCCAGCGCGTCGAGCGTGCCGACCGGGACGACCGGCTTCCCCAGTGCCTGGGCGATCGCGCGGGCGGTCGCGAGGCCGACCCGGAGCCCGGTGAACGAGCCCGGGCCCGATTCCGACGGCCAGCCGGTCGACGGCGTCCCAGCCCCGCGCTCGCCCACGGCCCCCTCGAGCTCGACCAGCAGCGCCTCGGCGTGGCGGGGGCGCCCGCCGTCCGGCTTCGGCACGAGGCGCTCGTCGACCACCTCGCAGTCGCGCAGCACCGCGACGCTGACGTCGTCCGTCGCGGTGTCGAGCCCGGCGATCGTGGTCACGGGGCCGCACCGTGATCAGCCGCCCGTCGCCGCCCTGGTGGCTCAGCTCCACCCGCAGCGCGATCCGCTCCAGCTGCGGCTCCGCGGCCCGGCGGCCATTCCACGAACGCCACGGCGTCATCGGTCAGGTAGTCGTCCAGCAGTCCCGGGATCCTCGTCCTCGAGGCCCTCGAGCCGGTACAGGTCGAGGTGCGACACGGGCACCGACCCCGGTAGCGGTGGCCGATCGTGAACGTGGGCGAGGTGACCGGCTCGGTGACCCCGAGCTCGCGGCAAGCGCCCCGGATCAGCGTCGTCTTGCCGGAGCCGAGCTCGCCGCTGACGAGCACCACGTCGCCCGGGCTCAGGCTCGGCGGCGATCCGTGCGCCGACCGCCTCGGTCTCCGGCAGGGCTGCGACGTGCTCTCGCAGCTCAGCGGTGCTAGCCGAACAGGTCGAGCTGATCCGGCCCGCCGCCACGCGTCTCCGGAGCCAGGTCGAGCCGCCGGGGTCGCGCGCCCGTCCCCTCGGGCCGCGGCCGCGAGATCAGCTCGGGAAGCTTCGCGAAGTCCTCCCGCAGGGTGTCGACCAGCGAGGGCGTGCGCAGCGCGGCCGCGGGATGGAGCAGTGGCATGAGGAACACCGGGTGTCCGCCGATCTCGTGCACCTGGACGGTGCCGCGTACCTTGGTGATCCCCGTCCGGCTGCCGGTCAGGAGCTTCGTCGCGAAGTTTCCGAGGGTGCCGATGACCCGCGGCTGGATCAGCTCCAGCTGCTTGTAGGTGTACGGCTGGCAGGACTCGATCTCGAGCGGCTGCGGGTCGCGGTTGCCGGGCGGGCGGCAGCGCAGCACGTTCGTGATCCACACGTCCTCGCGCGTCATCCCGATCCCCTCCAGCAGCTCGGTGAGCAGGCCGCCCGGCTCGGCCCACGAACGGGAGCCCCTGGCGGTCCTCCTCGGCGCCGGGGGCCTCGCCCACGAACATCAGGTCGGCGTCGGCGTTGCCCGGAGCCGAAGACGACGTTGGTCCGCGTCTCCGAGAGCGGGCAGAGCTCGCACACGGACGCCTCGCGGTAGACCTCTACGAGGCGCTCGCGGCGCTCCTCGCGCGTCGCGCTCACGAGGGCCCTTCCCCGCGGGCGGCGGCGCGCCGCCTTGAAGTCGCGCGTTGGTGCGGCCGTGCCTGGCGCGGCGCCCCCGGCGCCGCATTCGCGGCAGTCGCGCGTCTGCCGTCCCGACGCCGACGAGTCCTCGAACCGGGCGCCGCAGCGCCCGCACTCGAACTCATACAGGGGCACGCCGCGATGGTAGCCGCGCGGAGCCGCGTACCGCATGCGGAATGCGGAACGTGCGGGTTACCGGCTCGCGGACCCAAGCCCTACATATAATTTGCAGTGGCTGCGACCCAACAGGGCGTGGACCGAACGGCTCGAGGCAGATTCACCAGAACCGCCTTCAGCCGTCTGGTATCTCCGATGAGGGAACTGGAACGGGATCTACCCACCGACGCCGCGCCCGCCGCGGAGGCGCCGCCGTTCTCGCCGGCTCGCCGTCATCGGGCCGGCCGGGCGGGCGCTCGTTCGCCGCCGCGCGCGACCGGGTGCGGGCTCACGCACGGCTCGCCGGGCGTGACGACGCGCGTCGACGCATGCCGCGGCTCGGAGGTCGCCCTGCTCTGCGTTCCCGACGCTGAGATCGGCGCAGCGTGCGAGGTCGCGGCCAGGGCGGTCCCGCCGCTTCGGTTCGTCGGCCATACGAGCGGCGCGACCGACGCTCGAGGCGCTGCGCCCGGCGCGGGACGCGGGCGCGGAGGTCTTCTCCCTGCATCCGCTGCAGACGATTCCGGACACGCATACCGACCTGGCCGGCGCCCCAGCGCCGATCGCAGGCTCGAGCGACTCGGCCGTTGTGCTCGCGCGGTCGCTGTCGGTGCGTGCTCGGGATGCGCCCCTTCGAGGTCCCCGAGGAGCACCGGGGCGCCTACCACGCCGCTGCCGCGATGTCGTCCAATCTGCTCGTCGCGCTGGAGGAGTCGGCCGCCGAGCTCCTCGAGCGCGCGGGCGTGGGCCCTCCAAGCCGCGAGCTGCTGGCGCCACTGGTCGTGCGCACGGCGGCGAACTGGGCCGCCCGCGGCCCTGAGGCGCTCACGGGCCCGATCGCGCGGGGCGACTCCGAGACCATCGATCGGCACCTGGAGGCCCTCCGGGAGGTGGCGCCGGAGCTCATCCCGGTGTACGAGTCGCTCACTGAGCGGACCCGGGCCGTCAGCGGACTCGCGGAGGCGGTCCGGTGATCGTCGCGCGGACGAAGCGCGACCTCCGCGCGAGCCTCGAGGGCCCGCGGCGCAAGGGCGAGAGGCTCGGTCTCGTTCCCACGATGGGGTACCTGCACGAGGCGCATCTTTCGCTGCTGCGCGCCGCGCGGGCTCGGTGCGACGTCGTCGTGATGAGCGTGTTCGTGAACCCGACTCAGTTCGGGCCGGAGGAGGACCTCGGGAGCTACCCGCGTGACGAGGCTCGCGATCTGCAGCTCGCCGACGGCGCCGGTGTCGACGTGGTTTACGCACCGCCGGTCGAGGAGGTCTACCCGCAGGGGTTCGCGACCAGCGTGGAGGTCGCGGGCGGGCTCACCGACGTGCTCGATGGGGCGCCTGAGCGCCGCGGCCCCGGCCACTTCCGCGGGGTTACGACCGTGGTGGCGAAGCTCTTCAACGCGGTCGCTCCCGACATCGCCTTCTTCGGCCAGAAGGACGCGCAGCAGGCGGTCGTCATCCGCCGCATGGCCCGCGACCTGGACTACTCCGTGGAGATCGACGTGCTGCCCACCGTGCGCGAGCCGGATGGCCTCGCGATGAGCTCTCGGAACAGCTACCTTGGCCCCGAGGACCGCCAACGTGCTCTGGCGCTCAGCCGTGCTCTCCGGGCTGCGGAGTCCGTCGCCGCCGCGGGCGAGACGCGAACGGCGCCCGCGCTCGCCGCCGCCCGCGCGGAGCTCGAGGGTGCCGGCGTCGAGCCCGAATACCTCGAGGCGCGCGACGCCGAGACGCTCACACCCGCCGAGACGCTCAACGGGAGGCCGGTCCTCATCGCCGTGGCCGCTCGGGTGGGTCGCGCGCGACTCATCGACAACACCGTCATCAGCTGGATTCCGGAAGGAGGCAACCGTTGATCACGCATCCATTGGCACATCAGTCCGACGACCCGGAGCCGGAGCCCGTGACGCTTCCGCGACTTGCCGAGATGAAGGCGAAGGGCGAACCGATCGTCATGGTCACGGCCTACGACTTCCCCTCGGCGCGCGTAGCCGAGGAGGCGGGGGTCGACGTCGTCCTGGTCGGCGACACCGCCGCGATGGTGGTTCTGGGCTATGACGCGACCACGCCGGTGGGCATGAACGAGATGCTGACGATGGCGTCCGCGGCTCGGCGCGGCCTGCGCACCCCGCTCCTGATCGGGGACATGCCGTTCGGGTCGTATGAGCGCTCGAACGAGCACGCGATCGAGAACGCGGAGCGGTTCGTCCGCGAGGCCCGCTGCGATGCGGTGAAGCTCGAGCGCGGCGGCCCATCGGCCGAGCGCGCCCGCGCGATCGTCTCGTCGGGGATCCCCGTCATGGGCCACGTCGGGCTGACTCCGCAGTCCGCCAGCGCGCTCGGCGGCTTCAAGGCGCAGGGCAAGACGCTGGAATCGGCCAAGCGGATCGCCCACGACGCCCACGAGCTGCAGGCGGCCGGTTGCTTCGCGATCGTGTTCGAGGCGGTGCCGGCTGCCGTGACCGAGGCGCTCATGCCGCACATCCACATTCCGGTGATCGGGATCGGCGCCGGGCTCTCCGCGGACGGCCAGGTGCTCGTGTTCCACGACCTCCTCGGGATGACCGCGGGGCGGGTCCCGAAGTTCGTCAGGCGTTACGCCGACGTCCACGACCGGATGGTCGCCGGCGTCCGCGCTTACGCCGAGGACGTCCGCGCGCGCCACTTCCCGGACGCCGATCACGTCTATTCGGCGGACGCCGATGCGGTCGCGGAGCTCCGCGCGTACCTCGACCAGGGGACCCTGGCGACCTCACCGTGGGACTGGTAGCAGGACGGCACGGGCGTGCCCGTCCATACCACCGAGACCCAGCTCTCCACGCGCGGTGATGCGGACATCGTGGACATCACGCGCCGCGTCCGGGAGGCGGTCGCCGACGCGGGCGCGGCGGACGGGCTCGCGGCGGCGTTCGTCCGCGGATCCACCGCGGCGATCACGACGATGGAGTTCGAACCGGGCGGAGCGCACGACCTCCGGGCGCTTCTCGACCGCCTCGTCCCGGCCAGCGGCGATTATGAGCACAACCGCCTGAACCACGACACCAACTCGCATGCCCACCAGCGGGCGTCGATCGTGGGTGCGTCCGAGGTCGTGCCGATCGAGGGCGGGCGGCTAGCGCTTGGCACCTGGCAGCAGCTGGTGCTCATCGACTTCGACGACCGTCCGCGCGAGCGAACGGTCGTGATCCAGGTGGTTTCCTGAAGGCGTGACCGGGGACCTCCGGCCGGGGCCCCGCCCCGGCTCAGGTCGACTCGCGCAGGCCCTTCCGGCGCAGCTCGGCGATCGCCTCCGGTCGCTTCGCCAGCCCTTCCAGGCCCATCCCGCGAAGCACCCAGGGCGCCTTGGTGAACTGGATGTCGCGATAGTCGACGACCTGGACGAGGTTTCCCCACGGGTCCCGAAAGTCGAGGAACCGTCCCGAAGTCACCTCGACCCCCGCCTTCTCCAGCGCCGAGCGAACCGCCGGCTTGTCGTCGACGACGAGGCCGAAGTGCCGGATCCGGTCGGGCGCTCCAGTATCGCCCGCCGACAGCGCGATGAACTGGTCGCCCATGTCGATGAACGCCATCCCCGCCATGCGGTCGACGCGCTCGATCGAGAAGATGCGGCCGTAGAACTCGAGCGCCTCGTCGATGTCGCCGACCTCGAGGGCCACATGGTTGATCCCGACGAGCCGTGGGCGGTCCGCCATCTCGTCGCGGTCGTCGCTCATCGAGACTCCTCCGAGATCCCGAGCGCCGCGCGGACTGCGGGCGCCGCGGGAGCGATCTCCGCGTCCAGGCGCGCCAGCAGACTCCGCCAGCCGGAGTGCATCTCGATCGCGCTGCGCACGAGCTCGACGCCCCCGTCGAGGTCGCCGGCCTGCGCCATCCCGAGCCCGCCCCAGAAGATGAGCTCGACGCTCGCCGGTGCCAGCTGCAATGCGCGCCGCCCACGCTCAGCGGCCTCGTCGTGGCGCCCCTCGGCGACGAGGTCGTCGGCCTCGCTGGCGAGCGCGTATGCGTCGGCGAGATCCAGTAAGCGGCGCAGCTCTCCCAGTGGATCCCGGCTGTCCTCGATCCGCAGCTCGACGGTCCGCTGCCACGGCTCGCCCTCCGCCGGCACGACGACGAGAGCCGCCGACTGCCGCCCCCGCACGTCTCCCCCAGCCGCCTCGCCGGCATCCAAGGCCGTGAGAAGACGACGAGACAGGCTCCCCGTCGCGCCCGCGAACGCCTCCGCCATCGCCGGCCAGACGTTCGACGTGGTCATCATGTTCGCCTGGGCGCTGAAGCCGGCGCCCTCGGTGTCTCCGGCAAAGGGGATGCACCCATCACCGGTGTGCACCGCGACCTCCCCCGTCGCATCGACCGTCGCGACCTGCCGGAACCGGGCCTGCTCGTCGGCGCCGAGCAGCTCGTCGAGCGCCTGCGTGGGCCGCCGCCCTCCGCGGAGGCGCTCGAGCAGCTTCGGCCCGTACGCGGGCTCCGCGATCGACTGCGTCGCGACCGCGCCGACGCCCGCTTCCGCCCACGACACAACCGACCCGACCGAGAACCAGTGCGACTGGACCGCGACGCCGAGCTCTCCGGTCTCGGGGTCGTGGGCGACGATGGAATAGGTGCCCCGGCGCGGGCCGCCCGCGGCAGTCCTCACGGGCCCACCGGGGCGTTCGACTTGAGCGAGTCGATCTTCCACTCCGGGCCCTCCCGCACGAGCGAGACCGTGATCTTCTCGCCGTCGTACACGCCGCCGTGCGGCAGGACGGTCACGGATACGCTCCCGGGCTTCGCGCTTCCGCCCGCAAGCCCCTGGATGTCCAGGGAGTCGGCAGCGCTCTGGGGTTTCGTGGCCTGTACGCAGCCCTGCTCGCCCCCGTAAGCCGCGCTCAGGTAGCGCTCGGTGACGTAGTCGGTCCCGCACGCCTTGTCGGGATCGCCCGAGGTGAGTACGGCGTCGAGGACGTCGGAGACGGTGTGACCCTTCGCTACGCCACCTCCGCTGCCGAACGGGGAGCCCGCGGTCGTGGCCTTGCCCTGCCCGGACGTCGTGCTACCGGCCGCTCCGGCGGATGTGGTGGCCGTGCTGCCCGTCCCGCCGCCTCCCCCTCCCCCGCATCCGGCGAGGGCGGCACAGGCAATCGCTGTGGCCACGAGCGAAGCCGCGCCCGGGCGGCGGCGGCGATCTTCAGGTCGGTGAGGCACATCGCTAATCAAACACTTCCTCCTCCTCGTTGCGCTTGAACTGGACCTCCCGGATCACCTTCGCCGGGTTGCCGGCCGCGATCACCCGCGGCGGTAGGTCGGCCGTGACCACCGAGTTGGCGCCGATGACGCACCGCTCGCCGATCGTGACGCCGCTGGTCACCACGCAGTTCGCGCCGAACCAACAGTTGGAGCCGATATGAACCGGGCCCTTCGACGCGAATCCCTGCCACGTCACCGGCTTCGTGGGGTCATCGAAGCGATGTGCCGCGTCACCGACGAAGCAACCGTTCGCGAACATGACATGGTCGCCGATCTCGATGCGATGTAGCGCTGCGAGCATCACGTTCCGGTTCAGAAAGCATCCCTCGCCGATCTCGATCCGCGCCTGCGGCGAAAGGGTGAGCCAGCACCCGGGCTCCAGCAGGGTTCCGCCTCCGATCACGAGCCTTCCCTCGTCGAGCGCCTCCAGCACCTCGCCCTCGACCGGGAAGCGGATGAAGGCACCGGCCCGGGCCATGTGCCCGTTGATCCGCCAGCGCCGCCGGAGGCGCCGGTTGCGCTCGTACCAGCGCCGTTTGACCCACCAGGCCCGCCACCCGCCAAGCGCCCTCATCTCCGGAATCAGTCTCCAATGATCGCCAGTGGCTCGGCCCGGTCCCCGCGGCCGACGATCACCTCGCTGACGAGCTGCGGCGGGAACAGGCCGTGCTCGACGATCCCCGGGATGGTCGCGAACCAGCCGGCGAGCTCGGCCGGATCCCCGATCGGCCCGCGGTAGTCCGCGATCACGCCGCCATCCGGGCTCTCGGGCACGTCCCGCAGGTCGGCCTCGACCTCCCGCAGCGTCGCTGCAATCCCGAACTTGGCCAGCTCGAGCGGCACCGGCGGTGATAGCTCCTCGACGGGCTTGCTGGAGTCGACGATCACGATGAAACGGTCGGCGGCGGCCGCCACGATCTTCTCCCGGAAGTGTGCGCCGCCCCCGCCCTTGATCAACCAGCCGTCCGGGGTCGCCTGGTCGGCGCCGTCGATCGCGATGTCGAGGCGATCGATCTCGTCGAAGCTCCTCACGCCGATTCCCAGTCGTCGCGCCGCGACCTCGGTCGCCACGGATGTGGCCACGCAGTGGACTCGCAGGTCCCGCCCAGCGAGCGCCGGCAGCAGGTGGGCCACGGTCGATCCGGTTCCGAGCCCGATGACCATGCCGTCCTCGACCAGGTCCGCGGCCTTCTCGGCGGCCACCCGCTTCTCGGTTTCGATGCGGGACTCGCCGGGCACGGAGTGCAATCTAAGCGATCGTCGCGGCCCATCCAGTTCGTTGGGAAACGGCTTAGATCGCCGCGCTCACCTTGGACTAGGATCGAAGGCTCATGAACGGCACCTGCCACCGCCGGCGGCGTAAGCAGCCGGTCTAACGCACCTGATGGCCACAGTCGCCCAGCCCATCGCGACCGACATCGACGCGCTCTGCATCAACACCATCCGAACGCTCTCGATCGACGCGATCCAGAAGGCGAACTCCGGCCATCCCGGGACACCGATGGCCATGGCCCCGGTCGCCTACACGCTCTGGCAGCGCTTCCTGCGATTCGACCCCTCCGATCCGATCTGGCCGAATCGCGACCGGTTCGTGCTCTCCGCCGGCCACGCCTCGATGCTCCTCTATTCCCTCCTGCACCTCGCGAAGGTCGAGGCCGTCGATCCCGACTACGAGGTCCTGGGCGAGCCGTCGGTGAGCCTGGACGACATCAAGAGCTTTCGCCAGCTCGACTCCCATGCCGCAGGGCACCCGGAGTACCACCTCACCTCGGGCGTCGAGACGACCACCGGTCCGCTGGGACAGGGCATGGCGACGACGGTCGGCATGGCGATCGCGAGCAAGTGGCTGGAGGCGCGATACGGCAGTGACCTCTACGACTTCGACGTCTACGCGATCGCCGGCGACGGCGACATGATGGAGGGCGTCTCGAACGAGGCGGCGTCGATCTCGGGACATCAGCGCCTGGACAACCTCTGCTGGATCTACGACAACAACCACATCTCGATCGACGGGCACACCGAGATCACCTACGAGGACGACGTCGCCGCTCGCTTCATGGGCTATCGCTGGAACGTCACCCGGGTCGGCGACGCCAATGACCTCGAGCTCCTGGCGCGGGCGTTCGAACAGTTCAAGCAGGAAAAGGACCGCCCGACCCTGATCATCGTCGACAGTCACATCGGCTACGGATCCCCGCACAAGCAGGACACCGCGGAGGCGCATGGCGAGCCTCTCGGCGAGGAGGAGGTGCGCGAGACGAAGCGCGCCTATGGCTGGCCCGAGGACGCGCAGTTCCTGGTCCCGGACGGTGTCTATGAGCACTTCGCCCGCGGCGTCGGCGAGCGGGGCCGCCGGCTGCGGACCGAGTGGCAGCAGCGCGTCGCGGACACGGGGACCGAGGTCGCGGCCGAGATCGACCAGATGCAGCGGCGCACGCTCCCCGACGGCTGGGACGCCGACATCCCGAGCTTCGACGCCGACGACAAGGGAATCGCCACCCGCAAGGCCTCCCACCAGGTGCTGAACGCGATCGCACCGCGGGTGCCGTGGCTCCTCAGCGGCTCCGCGGACCTGACCGGCTCGGCCGCCAGCGGCCTGGACTTCGAGGGCGCGGGCCGAGTTCCAGCCCGAGGACCGATCGGGCCGCGAGCTCCACTACGGCATCCGCGAGCACGAGTCCGCCGCGATCTCGAACGGCCTCTCGCTCACCAAGCTGCGACCCGTGTGGTCGACCTACCTGATCTTCTCCGACTACGCGCGTCCGGCGATCCGCCTGTCCGCCCTGATGGAGCTCCCGGTGATCCACTGGTTCAGCCACGACTCGATCGGCCTCGGCGAGGACGGGCCCACCCACCAGCCGGTCGAGCAGCTCGCGTGGCTCCGCGCGATGCCAGGCATGAACGTCATCCGGCCCTGCGACGCAAACGAGGTTGCCGAGGCCTGGCGGGTGATGATGCAGCAGCGCCACCAGCCGACGGCGCTCGTCCTCACCCGGCAGGACGTCGCCGATCCTCGACCGCTCCAGGTACGCGTCGGCGGAGGGACTGGCCCACGGGCGGTTACGTGCTCGCCGACTGCCGACGGCGAGCCGGAGGTGATCCTGATCGCGACCGGCAGCGAGGTGGCGCTCGCGGTCAGCGCCTACGAGGAGCTACGCTCGGATGGCGTGCGCGCCCGAGTGGTCAGCCTTCCCTCCTGGTACCTCTTCGATCTGCAGCCCGACGACTACCGCGAGAGCGTGCTGCCGAAGGCGGTGCAGGCCCGGGTCGCGGTGGAGCAGGCCTCGACACTCGGCTGGGATCGCTACGTCGGACCGCAGGGTCAGATAGTCGGCATGCACACATTCGGCGCCTCCGCGCCGCTGAAGGAGGTCCAGCACAAGTTCGGGTTCACTCCGGAGCGCGTCGCCGAGGCAGCAAGGGAGCTCTTGAAATGAAGGCAACAGAACAACTCCACGAGCTCGGGCAGAGCCTCTGGCTCGACAACATCACCCGCACCATGCTCGAGCGACGGGACGCTCGCCCGCTACATCGACGAGCTGTCCGTCACGGGGCTGACGTCGAACCCCACGATCTTCGACAAGGCGATCACGGGGGCGATGCATACGACGAGCAGATCTCCGAGCTGACGGAGCAGGGCGTGAGCCCGGAGGACATCTTCTTCGCCGTCGCGATCACCGACCTCCAGGGCGCGGCCGACCTCTTCGCGCCGGTCCACGAGCAGACGAACGGCGTGGACGGCTTCGTCTCGCTGGAGGTGTCGCCGCTGCTTGCCGACGACGCCACCGCGACGATCGAGCAGGTCCGAAGCCTGCACGACCAGGGCGACCGGGACAATCTGTTCATCAAGATTCCCGGCACGGTCGCCGGGCTGGACGCGATCGAGGAGTCGATCTACGCCGGGATCCCGATCAACGTCACCCTGCTCTTTTCGACCGACCAGTACCTGGCGGCAGCTGAGGCCTACATGCGCGGGATCGAGCGGCGCATCAGGGAGGACATGGAGCCGGTCGTCCCTTCGGTCGCCTCGCTCTTCGTCAGCCGGTGGGACGTCGCGGTGGCCGATGAGGTTCAGGACGAGCTCCGGAACCGGCTCGGCATCGCGGTCGGTAAGCGCACGTATCGTGCCTACCGAGAGCTGCTCGAGTCCGATCGTTGGAGGCAGCTCGAAAGCGACGGCGCGCGGCCGCAGCGGCTTCTCTTCGCCAGCACCGGGACCAAGGACCCGAACGCATCCGACGTCCTCTACATCGAGGCGTTCGCGGCGCCGGACACCATCAACACGATGCCCGACAAGACCCTGCTCGCCTTCGCGGACCACGGAACGGTCGGGGACCCCATCCCGCCCGATGGCGGGGACGCCGACGAAGTGCTGGCCGCATTCCAGGACGCCGGCATCGACACGGACGAGCTCGCGGCGCGGCTCCAGCGCGAAGGGGCCGAGGCGTTCAACAAGTCGTGGAACGAGCTCCTGGAATCGATCGAGTCGGAGTCACGAAGACTCGCGGCCACGGGGTGAGCACGACGCACTGAGCCCGGGGCGCGCCGGAAAGGAGAACTCGCTATGCAACTCGGAATGATCGGCCTGGGCCGGATGGGCGCCAACATGGTGAGGCGCCTCATGCGAGACGGCCACGAGTGCGTGGTGTTCGACCTGAGCCCGGACTCGGTGAAGGCACTCGCCGGCGAGGGAGCGGTGGGCTCGGAGTCGATGGAGGACTTCGTCGGCAAGCTCGAGAGGGCTCGCTCCGTGTGGCTGATGGTCCCGGCCGCGGTGGTCGACTCGACGCTCGACTAGCTGGTCCCGCTGCTCGACGAGGGCGACTGCGTCGATCGACGGCGGCAACTCCTATTACCGCGACGACATCAGGCGCTCGGCCCGGCTCGCCGAGCGCAAGATCGACTACGTCGACACCGGCACGAGCGGCGGAGTCTGGGGGCTCGACCGCGGCTATTGCCTGATGATCGGCGGCCCGGACGCCGCCGTGGAGCGCCTCGACCCGATCTTCGCGACGCTCGCTCCGGGCATCCAGTCCGCGCCCCGGACGCCGGGACGCGACGGCGATCCGACGCCTTCGGAGCAGGGCTACCTCCACTGCGGGCCGAGCGGCGCGGGCCACTTCGTGAAGATGGTCCACAACGGGATCGAGTACGGGCTGATGGCGGCCTACGCGGAGGGTCTGAACGTCCTCAGGAACGCGAACGCAGGAAAGCGGGAGCAGGAGGCCGACGCCGAGACCGCCCCGCTCGAGCAGCCCGAGTACTACCAGTACGACATCGACATCCCCGAGGTGGCCGAAGTGTGGCGGCGCGGGAGCGTCATCGGCTCGTGGCTGCTCGACCTGACGGCGCAGGCGCTCCAGGAATCGCCAGACCTCGTCCGAGTACGCCGGCCGCGTATCGGACTCCGGCGAGGGCCGCTGGACGTCGATCGCCGCCATCGAGGAGGGCGTTCCGGCCCCCGTTCTCACGATGGCCCTCTACTCCAGGTTCGCCTCGCGCGGGCTCGACGACTTCGCCGACAAGGTGCTCTCGGCGATGCGCAAGGGGTTCGGCGGCCACGCCGAGAAGTCCGCCGCGTGACCGCCGTTCCCACGGCGACGCCGCTCACCGAGCGCGACTCCTGGCAGGCGCTGGAGCGCCACTTCGCCGAGATCCGCGACTCGCGCCTCCGCGACGCTGTTCGCGCGGACCCCGGTCGCGGCGAGCGCCTGGTCGCGGAGGGCGCCGGGCTCTACCTCGACTACTCGAAGAACCGGATCGCCGACGAGACGATCGAGCTGCTGGCCACGCTGGCGGCGGACTGCGGGATGCCGGAGCGCCGCGAGGCGATGTTCCGCGGCGAGCGGATCAACGTCTCCGAGAACCGCCCGGCGCTGCACGTCGCGCTCCGCATGCCCCGCGACAGGTCGCTCGGCGTCGACGGCGTCGACGTCGTCAAGGAGGTCCACGAGGTCCTCGACCGCATGGCCGCGTTCTGCGAGCGCGTGCGAAGCGGCGAGTGGCGCGGTCATACCGGCAAGCCGATTCGCAACGTCATCAACATCGGCATCGGCGGGTCGGACCTCGGCCCGGTGATGGCGTACGAGGCGCTGCGCCACTACTCGCGAGCGGGAGATGGCGTT
Organism: uncultured Actinomycetes bacterium; assembly: GCA_963797665.1. Lineage (GTDB taxonomy): Bacteria > Actinomycetota > Thermoleophilia > Solirubrobacterales > 70-9 > AC-56. The sequence goes on from CAWCQE010000011.1 coordinate 86,488, forward strand.
CCGCTTCGTCTCCAACGTCGACGGCACCGACTTCGCCGAGGCAACCCGCGACCTCGACCCGGAGGAGACCCTGTTCATCGTCTCCTCGAAGACCTTCACCACGCTGGAGACGATGACGAACGCCCAAACCGCGCGACGATGGACGCTCGACGCACTGGGCGACCAGAGCGCGATCGCGAAGCACTTCGTCGCCGTCTCGACCAACGCCGAGGGCGTCGCGGAGTTCGGCATCGACACCGACAACATGTTCGGCTTCTGGGATTGGGTCGGCGGCCGGTACTCGATGGACTCCGCGATCGGGCTCTCGACGATGCTCGCCATCGGTCCCGAGCGATTCGGCGAGATGCTCGCCGGCTTCCACGCCATGGACGAGCATTTCCGCGAGACGCCCGACCGAGCGCAATCTGCCGGCGCTGATGGGTCTGCTCGCCGTCTGGTACGGGGACTTCTTCGGCGCCCAGACCGTCGCCGTGCTGCCATACGACCAGTACCTCCACCGCTTTCCGGCATACCTCCAGCAGCTGACCATGGAGTCGAACGGCAAGCACGTCACGCTCGGGGGCCATCGCGTCGACTACCAGACGGGCGCGGTCTACTGGGGCGAGCCGGGCACCAACGGCCAGCACTCCTTCTATCAGCTGATCCACCAGGGGACGAAGCTCATCCCCTGCGACTTCATCGGCTTCGAACGCTCACTCAACCCGATCGGCGAGCACCACGACCTGCTGATGGCCAACGTCTTCGCCCAGACCGAGGCGCTCGCATTCGGCAAGACGGCCGACGAGGTGCGCGAGGAGGGGACGCCCGAGGAGCTGGTGCCCCATCGGGTCTTCGAGGGCAACCGGCCCTCGAACACGATCCTCGCCGACCAACTCACGCCCGAGCGTGCTGGGGACGCTCGTCGCGCTTTACGAGCACAGCGTCTTCACCCAGGGCGCCATCTGGGGGATCAACTCCTTCGATCAGTGGGGCGTCGAGCTCGGCAAGGTGCTCGCCAAGCGGATCGTCCCCGAGCTCCAGGCGGATGCCGAGAGCCCGAGCTTCGGCCACGACAGCTCCACCAACACCCTGATCCGGCGGTACCGTGCCGGCCGTCGCCCGGTGGAGGGATGAGCCTGGACGACGGCGGCGAGCGCCCTCTGCCGCTGAGGACGAGGCCTCGAGCCTCCCGGCGGTCGAGGCCGGCGCTGCGGCCGGCAAGGTGCATGGCTTCCCGCCGATCGCGGACTACGCGTTCCTGTCGGACTGCGAGACGTGCGCGCTGATCGCGTCCGGAGGCAGCGTCGAGTGGCTCTGCCTTCCGCGCCCGGACTCCCCGAGCGTCTTCGGCTCGATGCTGGATCGCTCGGCCGGCATCTTCGGCCTCGTGCCCGAGGGCATCGAGGTTCCGAGCCACCGGCGCTACCTGCCGGGCAGCATGGTCCTCGAGACGACCTGGCAGACGCCCACGGGCTGGCTTCAGGTCTACGACTGCCTCGTCACGCACCGCTGGCACGGCGGCAAGCGGCGCGAGCAGTACAAGCGCGCGCCGGGCGACTTCGTCGCTGCCCAGGACCTGCTCGCGCGTCGCGACCTGCGTCGACGGCGACGTCGAGGTCATCCTGAACTGCCTGCCGCTCTTCGACTACGGGCGCGAGCACCGGCTGCATGGAGCTACAGCGGCGAGGGGTACGACAGCGGCGACGGATCCGCGCGCCAGGTCGGATCTCGACCTGCGTCTGACGTCAGCAGCATCCCGCTCGGCGCTCACCGGACCCCGAGCATCGGCGCGGGCGGCGGCTCCAGGGAGGGCGAGAGCGCGTTCGCGGCGCTCTCGTGGGGCGAGGAGGAGCCACCCGAGCTCGCCGCAGAAGGCCGCCGAGGCAGGTCTGGCGGACGACCGCAGGACTGGCGGCACTGGCTGAAGGGCGGCGACGTTCCCCGACCATCCCGTGGCGCAGCTACCTGGAGCGCAGCGCGCTGACGCTCAAGGGCCTGAGCTACGCGCCCACCGGGGCGATCCTGGCCGCGGCCACCACGTCGCTGCCGGAGACGCCCGGAGGCGAGCGCAACTGGGACTACCGCTTCACCTGGATCCGCGATTCGGCCTTCATGCTCTGGGGCCTCTTCACCTTGGGCTTCGAGTGGGAGGCGTTCGAGTTCTTCGCCTTCGTGCATGCAGACCGTCGGCACGAAGCCGCTCCAGATCATGTACGGCATCGGCGGCGAGCACGACCTCACCGAGAAGACGCTCGACCACCTCTCCGGCTACGACGGCGCCCGCCCGGTGAGGATCGGCAACGGTGCCTTCGACCAGAAGCAGCACGACGTGTGGGGCATGCTCCTCGACTCGATCGCGATCCACGCCCGCCACGGCACTACACCCAGCAGCTGCCGCAGGCCACGTGGGAGCTGATCTCCCGGCTTCGTCGAGGACGCCGTCGACCAATGGCAGGAGCCCGACCGCGGCATCTGGGAGGTGCGGGGCGAGCCGAAGCACTTCACGGCATCGAAGGTCCTGTGCTGGGTCGCCCTGGACCGCGGCACGCGGCTCGCCGAAGGCCCGCGGCGACACCGAGCGCGCGAGCCGCTGGAGCAAGGTCGCCGACGAGATCAAGGCCGAGGTCTGCGAGCAAGGGCGTCGACAAGCGGGGCGTGTTCGCTCCAGCACTACGAGACCGAGGCACTCGACGCGTCGCTCCTGCTCCTCCCGTTGATGGGCTTCCTGCCGCCCGACGACGAGCGCATCCGCAAGACGGTGCTCGCGATCGCCGACGAGCTGACGGAGGACGGCCTGGTCCTCCGCTACCGGGTCGACGCACACCGACGACGGGCTCGAGGGCAAGGAGGGCACGTTCACGATCTGCTCGTTCTGGCTCGTCACGGCACTGGCCCAGATCGGCGAGATCGACCGCGCCCGGGCGCTGTGCGAGAAGCTCCTCTCGTTCGCGAGCCCGCTGCTGCTCTACGCCGAGGAGATCGAGGCGGCGAGCGGCCGCCACCTCGGCAACTTCCCGCAGGCCTTCACCCACCTCTCGCTGATCAACGCCGTCATGAGCGTGATCCGGGCCGAGAGGCGGCCGAGGCCGGATAGGGTCGTCTCACTGCGGACTCGAGATTGAGAGTGATCGCGTGAGCCCCAGAAAGCCCGGTGATGCGAGGAGGCATCGACCTCGGCGGCACCAAGATCCAGGCCGTCGTCGTGGACGGCAAGTGGAACGTGGTCGGCTCAGTCGCGGCGCCCGACGCCGACGGAGGGCGGGCCGGAGGACGTCGCGGAGCAGATGTCGGACGGCGCTCCGGGAGGCGGCCCGGACAGGCGGGTACCGAGCCCGGCGGGCTGACGCGGTGCCGGCGTGGGCTCGCCGGGCGACGTGGACACGGATGACCGGCACCGTCTCACAGGCGCGCAACCTTCCGGGCTGGGACGGGACGTTCGAGCTCGGGCCATGGCTCTCCGATGCGCTCGGAACACCGGTCTCGGTGGGCAACGACGTCGGGGTCGCGACCGAGGCCGAGTCCAAGCTCGGCGCCGGGCCGTCCGCTACAACTCGCTGATCGGCGTCTTCTGGGGCACCGGCGTCGGCGGGGGCATCATCCTGAACGGCGAGCACTGGCTCGGCCGCGGCGCGGCCGGCGAGATCGGCCACATGGTCGTCAAGGGGGACGGCGCGCGCTGCACGTGCGGGCGCCGCGGGCTGCATGGAGGCCTACGCCGGGCGCGCCGCGATGGAGATCAAGGCGCGCAAGAAGCACAAGGAAGGGCGCCAAGACCGACCTCTTCAAGATCATGGAGAAGCATGGGCGCGACCGCCTGACCAGCGGCATCTGGGGCAGCGCGCTCAAGGCGAAGGACCCGCTCGCGACGAAGCTCATCGACCGCGCGATCGAGGCGCTCGGCGCCGGGATCGCCTCCGCCGTGAACCTGCTCGACGTCGAGGCGGTGATCATCGGCGGTGGGCTGGGCGTGCGCTTCGGGGAGCCGTACGTCAAGCGCATCCGCAAGGCGATGGTGCCCCACCTGTTCACCGACGACAACCCGCCGGCGATGCACGTGGCCGCGCTGGGCGATTTCGGCGGCGCGATCGGCGCGGCGCTGCTGTCGGCGAACCACAGGCCGGACAGCGCCGCCAAGCGTACGGGCAAGTAGGGCACAAACCGGACGCCGCCGCCAAGGGGCGGGCAAGTAGGGCGGGCCCGGGCGGCGACGCAATCCCCGGAAAGGCGAAGCCCCCCGGGGTCCGCGGCTTTTTCCCTCATATCGAGGGCAAACGCCGCTTACCCCCCTTGCGGGGGCCCTACTTGCCTGAAACCGCGCCTAGGAAGCGTCCGAAGGCGCGGCGGCCCGGTCGACGATCACCTCGGTGCGGTCGCCAGCCAGCAGGCTCGACGGGATCGCGGGGTTCGGCCCTGCCAGCAGCCCCCTCACGGCGTCGCGCCTTCTCGCCGCCCGTCGCCAGGAAGACGATCGCGCGAGCCGCGCGCAGCACGGGGACCGTCAGCGTGATCCGGTCCGGCGGGGGCTTTGGCGCCCCGTGGACCGCCACGCAGATGCCGTCCGCCTCCACGGCCGGGTTGCCGGGAAACAGAGACGCCGTGTGCCCGTCGGGGCCAAGACCCTGAAGCGCCAGGTCGAGCACAGGGACGCCGTCCTCCGTCGGAAGCCGCTCTGCGAGCAGCCCCGCGTACGCGGCCGCCGCCGCCTCCGGCCCGCGCTCGCCCTCGATGCGATGGACAGCGGGGCCGCTGCCGCCGGCCAGCAGCGTCTCCTGCACCATCCGGTAGTTGCTCTCGGGATCGTCTGGGCCCACCGCGCGCTCGTCGCCGAACCAGACCTCCACGCCCGACCAGTCGTCGATCTCCCCGGCCAGCAGCTCGTAGGTGCGCCGCGGAGTCGTTCCACCGGCCAGGGCGATGTGCGCGACGCCGCGCGATGCCCTCGCTTCGTCGGTTGCCGAGCGCATCCGCTCGCATGCGGCCCGCGCGGCCTCCTCGGGGGTTGTCGGCGACAAAGACGGACGTCACGCTTCGCCGTCCAGCATGGCCGCAGCGGCGGTGACCGCCGGCGCGTAGCCGCGCGCGAACGTCGGCTGGGGCTGGAGTGCCTCGGCGAACAAGTTGCGCAACGAGCTGGTGGCCCCGCTTCGCGGGACGACGACCTGATCGGATCCGGACCTGAAGACCACCCGGTCGACGCCACCGCAGCCACCGCCGCACTCGGCCGCCGCGAACCCGAAGTCGACGTCGCCGCCGTCGGCGCGGTGCACCGGCGCCCTGACCGTGCCGTTGCTTCGCTCGAGACCGCCCAGCCTGCCATCCCAACCGTGCAGCGATCCATCCGGCGAGGAGGAGAGCCGCTTGCAGCCCCAGCCTCTCGTAGCGCAGCTCGACTTCGGTGATCGTGGAAAGCAGTGTCCGCTGCTCCCCCGGCTCGAAGGCGGCCGCGACCGCTGCGCGCCAGTAGTCGAGTCGGCCCCAGGCCACGTCGTGCACGCGAATCACGGCAGCCAGCGCCGCCAGCCGCCGGAGGTCCTCGTCAGTCGCCAGCGCCCGAGTCGACGAGCACGTACTGCCCGCGTTCGAGGAGTCGCGGGTCGGGCACGGCCGAGCGCGGCTCGGGGAGCCACAGGACCGTGGGGAGGTCGCTGACCAGCAGCGGCGCCAGGAGCGACGCCGCGTGCTCAAGCCGGCCGGCATCCATGCTCAACACGATTCGGTCGTGGCACAGCCCGACCCGTCCGGCGCCGGCCGGCGCCCGGCAGTCCATCGCAAGGCTGGCGTCGATCCTGTCCCGCCGTGCTCGCGGAGAACCAACGTTCGCGACGGGGTGTGGGTGCCGAGCCCATCCAGCGCTTGCTCCACTTCCTGCTCGCAGCGGTCCGGAGCAGGGGACGACGATCAGGTTGAGCTTCCGGGCAAGGGCAAGGATTCGGCCCGGGTCCGCCCGCCGCGCGGTGCAGGCGGTCGAGTTCAGCGTTGACGTCGTCGGCACTCACGCCCTGGGCAACCCAGCGAGTCCGCTCCGGAAGCTCCTGCCCGGCCCCCTGCGGGCTGGCCGTCGCGGGTGTCATATCTGCCTCCAGGCCCGGCCGCGAATCGCGAGGAGGCTGTCCGCCTCCGACGGGCCCTGGCTTCCCGCCTCGTAGATCTCCGGCCCCTGCGGGTCCGACTCCCACCGCTCCAGGATCGGCTGGATGATCCGCCACTCCTCCGCGACCTCGTCAGAGCGGGTGAACAGGGTCGCGTCCCCCATCAGCGCGTCGTGGAGCAGCCGCTCGTACGCCTCCGGTGAGTCACCGAGGAACGAGGCGCCGTACTTGAACTCCATCTGCACGGGTCGCACATTCATCGACTGTCCCGGAACCTTTGCCACGAGCCGCAGCGACGCACCCTCGTCCGGCTGGACGGACAGGACCAACTGATTCGGCTCCACCTCGCCTATGTCCGCGCCCGGCGAACGGGAGGTGCGGCACCGGCCGGAACTGGACCGCGATCTCGGTCACCCGGCGGGGGAGCCGCTTGCCGCACCGCAGATAGAACGGCGTGCCCGCCCAGCGCCAGTTGTCGACCTCGACCCGCATCGCCACGTAGGTGTCCGTGCGCGAGTCGTCGGGGACGCCCTCCTCGTCGACGTACGCGGGGACCTGCTCGCCGCCGACCCATCCGGCGCCGTACTGACCGCGGACAACATAGTCCGGCACCTCGGCCGCGGTGTAGCGCCGCACCGATCGCAGGAGCTTCACCTTTTCGTCACGGAGGGTGTTCGCGTCGAAGCGCACGGGAGCCTCCATCGCGGTGAGGGCGAGGAGCTGCATGAGGTGGTTCTGGATGACGTCGCGAATCGCCCCGGCGGAGTCGTAGTAGCCCGCGCGGTGCCCGATGCCGATGTCCTCGGCCATCGTGATCTGGACGTGCTCTACGTAGCGGCGGTTCCAGACCGGCTCGAGGATCCCGTTCGCGAACCGCATCACCTGGAGGTTCTGGACGGTCTCCTTGCCGAGGTAGTGGTCGATCCGGAAGACCTGGGATTCGACGAACGCCTCCGAGATCTCGGTATTCAGCTCCAGCGCCGACTCGAGATCGTGGCCGAATGGCTTCTCGATCATCAGCCGGGACGGCGCCTCGCTCTCGTCGCTCAGACCGACCCCCGAGAGCGATTGCGCGACCCTGGCGAAGAACGACGGTGAGACCGCCAGGTAGAAGACCCGTTGCGCGCGCTGGCCGTCGGCATCGATCTTCGCGATGCGCTCGGCGAGCGATTCATACAGCTTGGGGTCGTCGAGATTCCCGCGCAGGAACTCGAGCCGGGGCTCGAGGCTCTGCCACGTGTCATCGTCGATCCCGGTTCGCGAATAGCTCGAGATCGCATCGCGAGCATGGGCGCGGAAGGCCTCGTCACCGCTCTCCGAGCGACCGATACCGATGACGTGAAAGCCGTCTGGCAACAGCCCGCCCAGCCGCAGGTTGTAGACGGCCGGGAGCAGCTTGCGGGCGGCGAGGTCGCCCGTAGCACCGAAGATCACGAGCGTCGTCGGCGGCGGAAGAGCCTCCTCGACATCCGCGGCGAACGGGTTCTCCGGCAGCGATCTCGGACTGGGTGACGGCGGTCACAGACGCGCCCTCAACCTCGCTGTGCGGAGACGACGGACGCCGGCTCGCCCCGAGCGAGCTCCAAGGCTCCGAGAAGCGCAGCGCCCCGCACGCCCGCGTCGCGGCCTTGCCGAGCGAGCCGGATCTCCGTGCGCTCGCCCACGCCGGGCGGTACGAAGTCGCGGGCAGTCTCGCGGGCCGGATCGAGCAGCAGATCACCGGCCACCGAGACCCCGCCCCCGATCACCACCTCGTCCGGGTCGAAGGTGTTGATCGCGTTCGCGATCCCCACACCCAGCCGCTCCCCGAGCGTGCGGAGGGCGGCCACCGCATCCGGATCACCCTGTTGCGCGGCCCGGACGACGTCGTGCCCGTCGATGCGCTCCCCGCGCGCGGCCATCTTCGCGAGCGCCGAATCAGGGCGCTCACCGGCGATCTGGGCGCCGAGTCGGTCCAGCGCGCGCCCCGCCGCGAGCGCCTCCAGCGACCCCGTCTGAGGAAAGTCGCCCGCCCTCGGCCGCCCCTCACCGAAGCTCGCACCGATGAGCGTGTGGCCCAGCTCGCCGGCGGCACCGGTGGAACCGCGGTAGACGCGCCCGTCGAGAACCAGCCCGCCACCCACCCCGGTTCCGACTGTGAGGAGGACCAGGTTCTGCACGAGCGGTCGCCCGCCGTCGTCGAAGGCCTCACCGATCGCCGCGATGGTTGCGTCGTTGTCCACGAACACCGGCATACCGATCCGGTCCTCGAGCACGCCCCGAAGGTCGAAGTCCGCGAGGTCGAGGTTGACGCTCGAGTGGACCCGCCCGGTATCGAATTCCACGATCGATGGGACGCCGACGCCGATAGCACGTGTCCCCGGCGAGTTGACGGACTCGACCCCGGCCACGATCTCGTCGACGAGCCCATCGGCGCTCGACGAGTCCGTCGGGCGCATGGTCGGCTCGCTGAGCCGCTCTCCCTCGAGCGTCGCGACGGCCACCTTGGTCCCGCCGACGTCCACGCCGATGAACCGACCGCCCTCCGCTACCTCGAGCTCGGACGCGAGCGGCGCTGGGGGCATGCGCTCACGATAACGACTGGCGAACGGGTGCTGGTGAAGCGGGCGGCCTATCCGGTCGAACCGGCGGCGGACGAATCGGGCGGAAGGATCCGCAGCAGGGCGCTCACCGTGAGCCCGGCGGCGACCAGGATCATCGCGATCGAGCCGAGAAAGGCGGCGTGTGGGCGGTTCCACGCCACCTCGGGTCCATATCGCAGCCCCGCCAGCAGAACCGCGCCTGCGAACAGCAGGATCCCGGCGGCGATCGCCGCCACCTCGAGCCGCCGGGCGAGAATGGTCGCAGAGGGTGGCGCGCGCCTCGCAGCCGAGGTCGAGGTCAGCTCACCCCGCTCCCACCTGTCCAGCACCGCCACGATCGCGGCCACGATCGCCAGGGTCAGCGCATAGGAGCCGAGTGGATCGCTGGGGCGGTGCCAGTCGGCTGTGACCACGAGGATCCCGACGCCCCCGGCGAACGCAGCGGCAGCGACCGCCACGAACCCGCGGAGCCGCGCCGGAGCGATGAGCACCGCAGAGAGCCCGAGGCTCGTCGCGATCGCGGTGTGACCGGATGGGTAGGTGTTGCCGTGGAGACTCGGCGCCCACAGATCCGGCCGCGAGAGGATCACGAGCTTGAACAGCTCCGCTGCCGCGAGGCTCAGGCCCACGACGGCCGCGGGCAGCGCGATCAGCCGCGGACGCCGCGACAACCATGAAAGTGTGGCCAGCGCGATCACGGCGGCTCCCAGTGAGCCGACACTGACGAGGCGCAACAGGCTGCCGGCCCCCGACTGCGCGCGCTGCGGAGCGGACCGACCCCCCGCGAGGGCGGCCTCGTCGGCGTGCTGGCCCACCTCCGTCCGTACTGCGACCCCGTAGATCGAGAAGAAGACGGCCAGCGCCACGATGGCGATGGCCAGCGGCCGCGACATCGACGGGTCAGGCGGCGACCGGCTCGCGGCGGCGCTGTTGAGCGCGGCGGGGAGGTCCTGGCTTCGCGGGCGTGACCAGGCCCTTCAGGAACCGGCCCGTGTACGAGGCGGCGTTGGCGGCGACCTCCTCCGGGGTTCCGCTCGCGACGACCTCGCCGCCGGCCTCGCCGCCCTCCGGCCCCAGATCGATGATCCGGTCGGCCCACTTGATCACGTCCAGGTTGTGCTCGATCACGACCACGGTGTTGCCCGACTCGACCAGACGATCGAGGACCTCCAGCAGCCGCTGAACGTCCGCGAAGTGCAGGCCCGTCGTCGGCTCGTCGAGGATGTAGAGGGTGTCGCCGGTCGCGACCTTCGAGAGCTCGGTCGCGAGCTTCACCCGCTGGGCCTCGCCGCCGGAAAGCGTCGTCGCGGGCTGGCCGAGCCTGATGTAGTCGAGCCCGACATCGTGGAGCGTCTGCAGTCGGCGGCGAATCTTCGGGATGTGGGCGAAGAACTCCACCGCCTCCTCGACGGACATCTCCAGCACGTCCGCAATCGATTTGCCCTTGAACCGCACCTCGAGCGTCTCGCGGTTGTAGCGGCGCCCGTGGCACTGCTCGCACGGGACGTAGACGTCCGGGAGGAAGTGCATCTCGATCTTGATCTGGCCGTCGCCACGGCACACCTCGCAGCGCCCACCCTTGACGTTGAAGCTGAACCGGCCCGGCTTGTATCCGCGGACCCGCGCCTCCTTGGTCTTCGAGAACAGGTCGCGGATGTGGTCGAAGACGCCGGTGTAGGTGGCGGGGTTCGAGCGCGGCGTGCGGCCGATCGGCGACTGGTCGATGCTGATGATCTTGTCGACATCCTCGAGCCCCTCGATTCGGTCGTGGGCCCCGGGACGCAGCCGCGCGCGGTGCAGGCGGTTCGCGACCGCCCGGTAGAGGATCTCGTTGACCAGGGTCGACTTACCCGACCCAGACACTCCGGTCACGCAGCAGAAGACCCCGAGCGGGACCTTGACGTCGATGCCCTTGAGGTTGTGCTGCCGGGCGCGGCGGACCATCAGCTCGCCACGCGGCGGGCGCCGATGGCGCGGGACGGGGATCGTCCGCTTGCCGCTCAGGTACTGGCCCGTAAGGGACGCGCTGGACCGCGCCACCTGGGCGGGCGTCCCGTCGGCGACGACGTCCCCGCCGTGCTCCCCGGCACCAGGGCCGAGGTCGATCACATGGTCCGCGGCGCGAATCGTGCCCTCGTCGTGCTCGACGACGATGACGGTATTCCCGAGGTCGCGGAGCCGCTGCAGCGTGTCGATGAGCTTGGCGTTGTCCCGCTGGTGGAGGCCGATGGAGGGCTCGTCGAGGATGTAGAGGACGCCGACCAGCGAGGAGCCGATCTGCGTCGCCAGGCGGATCCGCTGCGCCTCGCCGCCGGAGAGCGTGTTCGCCGCTCGCTCCAGGGACAGATAGCCGATCCCGACGCTGTCCAGGAACCGCAGGCGCTCCGCGATCTCGCGCACCACGAGCCGCGCGATCGCGCGCTCGGTCTCGGTCAGCTCGAGATCCTCGATCCAGGCGAGCGCCGCCCGCGCGGACATCCGCGTGTACTCGTAGATGTTGAGCCCGCCCACCGTCACCGCAAGGCTCTCGGGGCGCAGGCGCGCGCCGCCGCACGCCGGGCATGGCTGCAGCGCCATCAGGCCCTCGATTCGGTCGCGGGTGTTGTCCGAATCGGTCTCCCGGTAACGGCGCTCGAGGCTCGCGAGCATGCCGTCGAAGCGCACCGTGTAGGTGCGCCGCCGTCCGAACCGGTTGCGGTAGCTGACCGTGTGGCGCTCGCCACCGGTGCCCTCCAGCAGAAGGTCACGGTCCCGCTGCGCCAGGTCCTGCCAGGGTGTGTCGATGTCGATGCCGTTGGCCTCGGCAACCGCCTCGAGGAGGCGCCGATGGTACGTCGACGCGGCTTTCGTCCACGGTTCAAGGGCCCCATCGGCGATCGACAGCGTCGGATCCGGGACGATCAGCTCCGGGTCGATCACCCGCTGGAACCCGAGGCCATGGCAGCGGTGACAGCAGCCGTGGGGCGAGTTGAAGGAGAAGATCCGCGGCTCGAGCTCCGGCATCGACGTCCCGCAGTTGAGGCACGCGAACTTCTCGGAGAACACGAGGACCTCGCCGCGCTTGCCGGCGCTGGGCCCGCTCAGGACACTGATGCCCGCCGGCTGCTCCGCTCCAGCCAGAAGACCTTGCCCTCGCCCACGGCTCGGGCCTCCCTCTTCTGCTCCCGCATCCGCGCCCGCACCGCTCCGGTCGCTGACCACCTCGACTTCGACGAGGCCCTCGGCGAGCTGCGACGCCGCCTCGATCGACTCGGAGAGCCGCTTGCGGATGCCCTCCTTCATCACCAGCCGGTCCACGACCACCGAGATGTCGTGCTTGAACTTCTTGTCGAGCTCGATGTCCTCGTCGAGGCGGCGAAGCTCTCCGTCGATCACCGCGCGCACATACCCCTGCCCGCGCATCTCCTCGAGCAGCCGCCCGTACTCCCCCTTCCGGCCACGGACGATCGGCGCCAGCACCATGAACCTGGTCCCCTCATCCAGCGTCAGCACGCGATCGGTGATCTGCTCGAGCGACTGCCCCTGGATCGGGGCGCCGCAGTTGTAGCAGTGGGGCTTGCCGATCCTGGCCCACAGCAGCCGCAGGTAGTCGTATATCTCGGTGACTGTGCCGACGGTGGATCGCGGGTTCCGCGAGGTTGTCTTCTGGTCAATCGAGATCGCGGGCGAAAGCCCCTCGATCGAGTCGACGTCAGGCTTCTCCATCTGGCCGAGGAACTGCCGGGCGTACGCGGACAGCGACTCGACGTAGCGGCGCTGGCCCTCGGCGTAGATCGTGTCGAAGGCGAGGCTGGACTTCCCGGACCCGGAGAGCCCGGTCATGACGATCAGCGAATCGCGTGGAAGCTCGAGGTCGATGCCCTTGAGGTTGTGCGCGCGGGCACCGGAGATGACGATCCGATCGGAGGGCGGCATGAACCTAATGCGGCGGCTGCGCCGCCTGACCAGCCTGACTCGTCGCTAGACGCTCCTCGACAACCACAACTTCGATTCTACGGACGCGAACGGTTGTTCCCGTGCGCCTGGAGTCATCTCACCGCCGACGAGGCACCCAAAGAGCGGAAACGAAACAGCCATGCGAGTCCTCGAGCCTCTTATTCCCCGGAAATGGACAGATACTTTCGCTATGCGCAAGTAGACGTCCACGCGCACCAAGACTCGCGGCCGAGGCCGCCCTTGTTGCCCTTCTTACGCCGCGCTCGGGGCGGGTCTCAGAAGCGGCCGAGCCAGATAAGCGATCGCGGCAGCCACCGCGGCGGCCGCCACGCACGCCGCCAGCCCGCGGTGCGGGTGCCCGCCGCTCACGAGGACGCCCCCGAGGGCGCTGCCGACCGCCACGCCCCCGGAGATGGACGTGACCATCCAGGTGAAGGCCTCCGTCGCGGTCCCACGGGGCGCGAGCTCGTCGACGAGCGTGTAGAGGACGGTCCCAGACGGCGCAAGCGCAAACCCGCTGATCGCCATGAGCGGCACAGCCTCCGCGATGGACGTGGTGAAGAGCAGCGGTACGAGGCCCAGCGCGAGCAGGAGGCAGATGCGCGGATAGCGCTCCGCCGCCGGAGCGCCCTGATGCTTAGCGCCGTACCAGAGGCCAGCCGCCAAGCTCGCCGCGGCCTGAACCGCGATCAGGACCCCCGCGGCGCTGCTGGAGCCCTCGTCGGTTGCGAACGCTGTGATCGAGATCTCCATCGCACCGAGCGAGACGCCGAAGGCCACCTCCACCAGGAGGAGGGCGAGGATCCCTCGCGACCGTAGCGGCCCGGCGACGCTCGCGGGTCCGGCATGTCCGCGCCATGCTCGCGACGCTCGCGACAGGGCAAAGGTGAACGTCCCGACGACCGCGAACCCGGCGTTCGCCAGCACCGCCACCGTGGGAGAGCCCACAGCCACGAGCACGGCGGTCAGCAGCGGCCCCGCGATGAAGGCGACTTCGAGGGAGACGGCATCGAGGGCGTAGGCGCTCTGCCGCAACGACGCGTCGGGAATCAAGGTCGACCAGAGCGTGCGCATGGCGGACCCCGTCGCCGCCTGCGTGGCTCCGGATGCGGCGCCAATCGCAGCGAGGGGCACGGCGCCGGCGCCCGACTTGGCCGCGAGGATCAACCCGATGAGAGCGAGCGGATTGAGCACGAGCGCCGCTGACAGGATCGGGGTCTGACCCAGTCTGTCGATGAGGCGCCCCTGGATCGGAAGCGAGATGGCCGTCGCGATCGCAAACGCTGCCTCGACGACGCCGGCGATCGCGAACGAGCCGGTCTCGATCCGGACAAGGAGGATCATGGCAAGGGACATCCCCGCGATCGGGACGCGGTCGATCACCGCGCCGATCACCGGTTGCCTGGCGTCGCGGATCGCCAGGATGCTCCTGTAGCGCTCGCCGGTCATCGGCTTAGGGTGCCATGAGGGTGGCGGGACGTGCCCGACCCGCCACCCGTCGCCGGCTTCTCGGAGCTGGTACTCGAGGTCTCCGATCTCGACGCGGCGCGGCGCTTCTACGGCGAGACACTGGGGTTCGAGGAGACGCGCTACGGAGAGGGACGCGACGACCGCCGCTGGTACCTGATCGGGGAGACCGCGAGGCTCGGCATCTGGACGCCGCAGGTAGGGCTCGCCGGTGGGCGCGGTGGGGCGCACGTCCACTTCGCGTTTCAGATCGGGCGCGAACGGCTGGACCCGTTGCTCGAGCGGCTGCGCTCGCAGGGGGTGGAGGTCGAGGGGCCGATCCAGCTGGGAGCCGACCGGGCGATCTACGTCACCGACCCAGACGGCAACGTGGTCGAGTTCTGGACCCAGGACATGGCCGCCTATTGCACGGAGGCCCGTGCCGACGGCGAGCCCGGAACGTTCTAGCCGGTGGCTCGGGCCTCCTGTTCAGCCACGGATTGAAACCGCGACAACCGCGCGACCCCTTCGCCGGCGCGGCCCTACTTGCCGGCCTTCGAGTAGACGTCGTCGAGCAGGCCGTCCAGGTCGGCGACGTCATACTCGGCGGCGAGCTCCTTCCTCGCGGCCTCACGCGAGGTGCCGTCCAGGGCCAGCTTCATCGCGACGAGGCGCACGGCCGCGTCATCGCCTGACGCGGCGGCGTCGCCGCCGTTGGCACTCGCGGCCGGCTCGGGCGCCTGTGTCTCAGGCGGCGGGGTTGGCTCCGGGGTCGGCTCGGGGGTGGGCTCCGGCACGGGTGCCGGTGTGGGCTCGGGGGTGGGCTCCGGCATCGGCTCCGGCGTCCGCGGCGGCTCGGGCTCCGGGACCGTCACCGGCCCCGGCTCCACCTCGCCTTCCGGAGCCCCCGAGAGCCGGCCCCGCAGATCGGCCAGCGCGCTCTGCACGTCGTCGAGGCGCCGACGCGCCTCGGCCTCGGCATCAGCACGGATCCGCTGGGCCTCCGAGCGCATTCGCTCAGCCTCGGCACGCACCTTATCCGCCTGCGCCTCGGCGTCGGTGAGGATCTCCTGAGCCTGCTCCTGCGCTTCGTCGATGGCCTGCCGGACGGTTTCCGCGACCTGGTCGATGAGCTTCTGCGTCTTCTTCGCATCCATCCTAATGCGGCGGCTCCGCCGCCTGACCTGCCTGACTCGTCGCTAGACGCTCCTCGACAAACACATCCGCGAGCTTACAGCGACGGGGGCGGACGCTAAGCGCGGAGCGCGTCCAGGTCGGCGCGGAGCTCCTTGAGCTCATCGCGGATCCGCGCCGCCTCCTCGAACCGCAGCTCGTCGGCCGCCGCGAGCATCTCCTCCTCCAACTCCACGATGAGCTTCTCGAGCTCCTTTGGGCTGCGGATCGCGTCATCGCCGCGCTGGACCCGGCGACGCCTCGCCGGTGCGGTGCGGGACTCCATCGCCAGGAAGTCGGTGAGGTCGGAGATGCCCTTCTGAACGGTCTCCGGTGTGATGCCGTGCTCGCGGTTGTAGGCGAGCTGAATCGCCCGGCGGCGGTCCGTCTCGCGGATCGCCGCCCGCATCGCCTCCGTCTCGCGGTCGGCGTACATGAGCACCTGACCGCGCACGTTCCGCGCCGCACGCCCGATCGTCTGGATGAGGCTCGTCTCGCCGCGGAGGAAGCCCTCCTTGTCCGCGTCGAGGACTGCGACCAGTGAGACCTCCGGCAGATCCAGGCCCTCCCGGAGAAGGTTGACGCCGACGAGCACGTCGTACTCGCCCAGTCGCAGATCCCGGATGATCTGGATCCGCTCGAGCGTGTCGATCTCCGAATGCAGGTACCGGACACGGAAGCCGTGCTCGAGGAGATAGGCGGTCAGGTCCTCGGCCATCTTCTTGGTCAGCGTCGTCACGAGGGTGCGCTCGGCCACTTCGACCCGCCGCCGGACCTCATTCATCAGGTCATCGATCTGGTTGTGTGTCTCGCGCACGTCGACCTCCGGGTCGACGATCCCGGTCGGTCGAACGATTTGCTCCACGACCCGGGACGCCGACGCGCGCTCGAACTCGCCCGGTGTCGCCGACACCATCACCATCTGACCGATCCGGCTCAGGAACTCCTCGAACCGGAGCGGGCGGTTGTCGAGCGCCGAGGGCAGGCGGAAGCCGTGGTCGACGAGGGTCTGCTTTCGCGACCGGTCGCCCTCGTACATCCCGCCCAGCTGCGGGATCGTCTGGTGCGACTCGTCAACGAAGACGACGAGGTCGTCGGGGAAGTAGTCGATCAGCGTGTGCGGCGGGCTCCCCTCCGACCGGCCGTCCAAGATCCGCGAGTAGTTCTCGATCCCGGGCGCGAACCCCAGCTCCTTCAGCAGCTCCATGTCGTACTCCGTCCGCTGCCGCAGCCGGTGCGCCTCGAGCACCTTGCCCCGCTCCTCGAACAACGCCACGCGCTCCGCGAGCTCGTGCTTGATCTCGGAGACGGCCCGCTCGATCGTCTCCTCCTTGGTCACGTAGTGGGTCGCGGGCCAGACCGCGACGTGATCGATCTCATCGAGCACCTCGCCGGTGAGGGGGTCGAAGTGCTGGACCTGCTCCACCTCGTCGCCGAAGAGGGCGATCCGGAAGGCCGTCTCGGCGTAGGCCGGGAACACCTCGAGCATCTCGCCCTTGACCCGGAAGGTGCCGCGCGTGAGGTTGGTGTCGTTGCGCCCGTACTGCATCCCGATCAGCTTGCGGAAGACCACGTCGCGGTCGATCCACTCCCCGACCTTGAACAGCTGCATCTGCTCCCGGTAGAGCTCCGGCGAGCCGATGCCGTAGATGCACGACACGGAGGCCACGATCACGACGTCTCGGCGCGCGAGCAGCGCCGCCGTCGCGGAGTGGCGCAATCGATCGATCTCGTCGTTGATCGACGAGTCCTTCTCGATGTAGAGATCCTGGGCCGGGACGTAGGCCTCGGGTTGGTAGTAGTCGTAGTAGCTGACGAAGTACTCGACGGCGTTGTCGGGGAAGAACTCCCGGAACTCGTTGCAGAGCTGCGCCGCGAGCGTCTTGTTGTGCGCGATCACCAGCGCCGGGCGCTGCATCCGCTCGATCACCCCGGCCATCGTGAACGTCTTCCCGGTGCCGGTGGCGCCGAGCAGGGTGAGGAACCGCTCATCAGCCCGCAGGCCCTCGGCCAGCGACCCGATGGCGGTCGGCTGGTCAGCCGTCGGGGTGTAGGCGGGGTTCAATTGAAACTGCGCCATCCGGAGGACGATAGCCGCGCGAGCCGCGGGTCCAGGCTGGACGCGTGGAGCTACTCAGCCCGAGCCGGCCCGCTGACCGCTTCGATCCAGTCCCAGCGCCTGCCGCAGAGCTGGTGCGCTCGGCTCTCTGGGAAGTAGGAGATCCGGGCGTTGGCGGCATCCTGGTCCGTGAGCGCAAGCGGGCCGATCGGCTGGGCGGCGCCGCCGCTGCCCGGGTGGAGGTCGGAGCCGTGCACCGTGATCGAGATGTTGTGCACGCCCGGGCTCAACTCGACCTCGCCGAAGGGCACGTACTCGCCGGCGTTGTTCAGGAACTGGCGCGCCGAGCTCACGCGCCTCCCGTCCACGGACAGGTCAACCTCCGGCCGCACAGATCCACCCAGGTAGACCGAGTAGTCGCCGGCGTTCGGGACCCGCACCCGGGCGGTCAGCGTCCCCGGCGTGCGCGGCACCAGAGCGGACTGGTACCGGGAGGACTTCCAAGCGGCCGGGTGGTGCGTCTCAGTGAGCGGGACCACGACCACGGGATCGCGGCTCACCGCTGCAAGCATGCCGCCACGCCCGGCCCTGCGGGCCAGCCGCTCAACCTCCGAGCACCGGGGCACTGCCGCGGGGTCCGTCTCCGTGCCGAGGCCGAGATGGTCGATGACGAAGCGTTTCGAGCTCGATGGACGCTGCCAGACGTCGTAGTAGGACCCCTCGTAGAGGAGGTTGTAGGGCGACGGCGGCCGGCTCCCGCCCGGGCCGCGCCGCAGGACCAGCGTCCTGTAGGTCAGGATCGGGTCGAGCTGGAACTCGTCGATGTCCGCCGTCCTGCCCTTGGGAACGGTGCGCCCGTTCAGCAGCGGGATCCTGTGGCGGCGAAGCTCGGAGGCTCCCTCCGGCGCGGCGTTCCGCAGGAAGTGACGCACGCCGTACGGTTGGTACTCGGCCATGAGGGTCGGTCCCTCGTTCCCGATGATGCCGCCGATCGTCTCGAGCTCAGCGAGCTGGCCGCGAGGCGCCAGGCTGACGTCGCGATAGGCGAGGGCGGTCGACCAGAGCACGCCGACGGCCAGCACCGCGACGAGGACCCCGCCGGCCACGCGGCGGCCGCGAGCGAACAGGGCGGCCCCCCCGGCGGCTGCGATCAGCGGGATCGCCGGCGACGCCGTCGCCAGCGCCTTGCCGCCCACCCACGGAGAACCGATGACGAAGATCGCGAGCGAGGCGACGACGGCGCCGCCCCCGTACACGAGCAGCGCCCATGAGCGCGCCCTGATCGCCAGTACCACGCCGATCAGCGCGGCGACCCCCACCACGGCGATCAGGATGTACGTCGTCGTCAGGGCGCCTGGGTCGACGCGGAAGTCACCGGTCGGCCAGACGCCGAACAGCTGCAGGACGCTGAGCGGGTGATAGAGGTTGCCGAGCGCGGTCTCGCTGGTCAGCGGGGACGACGTCGGCGGCAAGAGCCCGCCCGGGATGATCACCGGCAGGCACATGACCACGACTGCCGCCGCGAAGATCCCAGCGCGAATCGCCACCTTCCGCCCGTTCATCACACGGGCGAAGACGACGAGGACGACCGCCAGTATCGGTGTCAGCCAGACTCCCCCGCCGCCGCTGAGGACCGCGATCAGCGCCGCGCTCATGACCGCGAGCGGGACCAGCGGGCGTGGCGTGTCCCACTCACGGATCGCGAACCCCGCCATCCCCGCGATGGAGACGACGAGCGCCGCCGCGGCGATCTCCTTGATGCCGCCCCAGAGGTAGTAGCCGAACAACAGCGCGGACTGCGCCCCCAGGAACGCCGCCAACGCCCGAAGCCGGGGCGAGCCGACCAGCGGCTCCGCAACCGACCAGGCGCCGAGCGCCACCAACGCGCCCATGTAGGCCATGTACGGCTGGATCACCCATGCGACGTCCTGCCCGACCAGCTCGCGGCCCACGCCCAGCGGCAGGAAGACCCCGACCGGATAGCCCGCGCCGAGGTTGAACGCGAGGGTCGCCTCGTAGGTCGAGGGAGGCAGTCCCGACAGGCTGCGGCCGTGCTCCATGACACGGTCGGTCAACGCCATCCAGGTGGCCGTGTCGTCGAGCTTGATGTAGCCCGCGAACGTCGCCTGCCCGGAGAGCACGATCGGTGCCGCGTAGATCGCGAAGACGGCCACCGCGGCGGCGATCGCCCACCAGGCAATTGCTCGATCGAACGCTGGAATCGAGAGCCCGAACCCCAGCACCGCGAGTGCGATCGTCACCGGTGTGGTCAGCTCGGCGAGGCCGCCGTCCAGCGTCAGGAACTGGGCCACGACGATGATGAGCGCGAGACCGGTGGCGGGGACGAGCACGCCCGGAAGGTCGATCCCTGAGATCCGCTCGACCAGCAGCCCGCAGCCCAGCGCCAGTGCGGTCAGGACCAGGGGGAACAGGAACCACGTGATGAAGAGCGTCAACGGGGGAGGCCGCCCCAGCCCCCGCGGTGGACCTTCATCGGTTGGCTAGCCCCAGGTCCTGGGCATACTGGTCGCGATACTCCTGGCGCTTGTCGAGCACCTCCTCGACGTAGGCGCGCGTCTCCGGAAACTGGATGTCGTCGAGCGCCAGGTCGGCCGCGCCCCATCGGTCGACGTTCCCCGTCCCCGCGTTGTACGCGGCCAGTGCCGCTACCTCGTTGCCGTCGTAGCGATCGAGCAGATACCGGAGGTAGTAGGAGCCGTAGCGGATGTTGATCTCGGGGTCCGAGAGATCGGAGGTGACGAAGGTGGTCCCGCCGCTCAGGTGCTCGATCACCTGCGCCGTCTCCGGGGTGATCTGCATGAGTCCGAGCGCCCCGGCGTGGGACTCCTGGTCTCGGAACCGGGACTCCGCGTAGATCACGGCGGCGATCATGGCCGGATCCAGGTTCTTCTCCGCTGCCTGCTGCCGGATGATGTCGTCATGCTGAAGCGGGAGCGTGAGCTCGCGGATCGCCTTCTGCACGTCGATGCCGCTGATGCCGATCGCGAGGCCGACTCCGAGGATGGCCGCGACGCCGATCCAGACCCAGCGGCGGCGGCGGCCCGGCGCTCGCGCCGGACGGCGGGCGGGTCGAGTTGCCGACCTCGCCGGGCTCATCGCGGCGTGCCGGATCGTCGCCTGAGGAGCTCCATCAGCGCGGATACCTGCCGCTCGAGTTCCTGGAGGGACCCGTCGTTGGCGATGACGTAGTCCGCTCGCGAGGCCTTCTCGATCTGCGGAAGCTGGCGGCCGGTTCGCGCCTCGAGCATGTCCGTGCCCCGCAGACCGGCCCGGCCGGCCCTCGTCTCATCTTCGGCGACGACCGCCACCGTCGCGTCGAAGGCATCCTCCATGGAGGTCTCGAACAGAAGCGGTACCTCGACGACCGCGAGCTCGACCTCCGGCCCCAGGGCGGAGCGCCACTCCCCCACCTGCTCGCCGACCAACGGATGCAGGAGGGACTCGAGCCACGCCAGCTCGTCGGTCGAGTCGAAGACGATCGTGCCGACCTGGCCGCGATCCACGGTGCCTGCCGCGACCACCTCGCCGCCCCAGCGCTCGAGCAACTGGTCCCTCACCTTCGGGTCCTCGAGCAGCTTGTGGACGACGGCGTCGCTCGAGAGCGTCGCGGCGCCAAGCCGCGCAAATGCCGAGAGCGCCTCCGACTTGCCGGCTGCGATCCCCCCCGTCAGCCCAATAAATATTGGTGAGGGGGCGTCAGCCCCCGAAACCGGCTGGTGCCGTTGCTGGTTCTTTGGTGAGGGGGCGTCAGCCCCCGAAACCGGCTGGTGCCGTTCCGGGGGATACGGGGAGGCGATGACTACTCCCTGCCGGCCTCGTCCTCGGCGGCCTCGGGCTGGGACTCGCCCTCGGCCTCGGGCGGCGCCTCGGGGAAGACCTCCTCGGAGACGTCCAGGTCCGGAACCTCCTCGGGCGCTGCCTCCTGGGTCGCCTCCCCGGTCAGCTCGGGCGGCATCAGGTCGCGCAACGGCAGGTTCTGCGACTCCGCTCGCTTGATGGAGAGCGAGATGCGCCGTCGGCTCTCGTCGATCTCCAGGATCCGCACCCAAACTTGATCGCCGGGCGAGACGACCTCGCTCGGATTCTCGACGTGGTGCTCGGCGAGCTCGGAGATGTGAACCAGGCCCTCGACGCCTGGGACGATCTCGACGAAAGCGCCGAACGCGACGACTTTGGTCACCTTCCCCTCCAGCGCATCGCCGGGCTTGTACTCGTCGAGCACCCGGCGCCACGGGTCCTCCTGCGTCTGCTTTAGGCCGAGTGAGATGCGCTGGCGCTCGCGGTCGATGTCGAGCACCTTGACCCGCACTGTCTCCCCGACCGACAGCACCTCGGACGGGTGGTTGACATGGCTCCAGGAGAGCTCGGAGATGTGGATCAGGCCGTCGATCCCCTCGAGATCGACGAATGCACCGAAGTCGACGATGTTGGAGATCTTGCCCTCGACCACCATGCCGGGCTGCAGGCGGCCGAGAATCTGCTCCCGGACCTCCTTGCGCTCCTCCTCCAGCACGGCGCGGCGGGAGAGCACGACGTTGTTGCGGCTGCGGTTGAGCTCGATCACCTTGGTCTCGAGGGTCTGCCCCTTGAACTCGTCCAGGTTGTGGACGCGGCGGATGTCCACGAGGGATGCCGGCAGGAAGCCGCGCACGCCGAGGTCGAGGATCAGCCCGCCCTTGACGACCTCGATCACGGTCCCTTCGACCGGTTCGCCGGATTCGGCCGCTGCCTCGATCTTGCGCCATGCCTTCTCGAACCTCGCGCGTTTCTTCGACAGGACGAGGCGCCCCTCCTGGTCCTCCTTGGTGAGCACCAGGGCGTCGACCTGCTCGCCCAGGGAGACCTCCTCGCCGGGGTCGACGGAGCGGCGGATCGACAGCTCGGTCGACGGGATGACGCCCTCGGACTTGTAGCCGATGTCGACCAGGACCTCGTCCTTGTCGATGCGGACGACCTCGCCGCTCACGACGTCGCCCTCCTCGAACGGCTTGATCGTGGCGTCGTAATTGGGAACGAGCTTCCCGTCGACCTCGATCATCAGGTTGTTATCGCCCGCGGGCGGCGCCTCGGTGGCCGGACTTGCGGCAGGCTCGGTCGTCGTATCGGTCGCGGACACGGCGGCTAATCATAGAGACGACTGGCTCGAGGTCCGTCGCGAAACGCCCGCCGGACCCCTAGTACTCTCGAACCCAGTGCCGCAGCGACGCACCAAGCGCGGGGCCCAGCGAATGCCCTTGGGCGGCGACGCCGACGTCCTCGTCTGCGGCGCGAGCTTCGCGGGGCTCGCGGTCGCCCGCGAGCTCGCCGGTGCGGGCGCGAGCGTCCTGATGGTCGACCGCTACGACATCGGGGAGCGCCAGACGTCCGCCTGCGCCGCGCCGACCGAGTGGCTGCAGGCGATGGGCGTCGCGGCGGCGATCCGCCAGACGTTCGGAGAGCTGGTCATCCATACACCCCACATCACCACCCGCATGGCGCTGCCGTGGACGTTCTCGACCTTCGACTACCGGACGCTCTGCGCGCTGCTGTTCGAGCAGTCCGACGCGAGCTTCGAGACCGCGACGGTCCACGGACGCACGGGGATGACCGTCCACACGGATCGGGGCGACCTGCGTGCCCCCTTCGTCCTTGACTGCCTGGGCTGGCGGCGGGTCCTCGGCTCGCCCGGATACCAACCTCCGGACGCGCCGCTCTCGCGCGGCCTCGAGGTGCATCCCGGCGGCGCCTCCGACGACCTCGAGATCTGGATCGACCGCGGCTACGTCCCGGCCGGCTACGCATGGAGCTTTCCCGCGAGCGACGAGGTTCGCGTGGGCGTAGGGTCGTTCCAGCCGCGATTCCACGTCAAGGAGCCGACCGTCCGCCTGGCGGACGATCTCGAGCGCCATGCGGTCCGCTACCAGGGCAACTGGATCCCGCACCGGCTCCGGCGAGCGACCGAGGACGGCGTGTTCTTCGTCGGGGACTCGGCCGGGCACTGCCTCCCGCTCACCGCGGAGGGGATACGGACCGCCTTCTACTTCGGCATCGCCTGCGGGCGCGAGGTGCGGCGCGCGCTCGCCGGACGCGTCACGCGACGCGAGGCGCTGGCGCGATATGGCGCATTCTCGGACCGCCACCTATGGCACTTCACGTGGCTGCTGCGCGTCCAGCACGTGATCCCCAGGGTGCCGCCACGCCTACTCGGGGCGGCGCTTCGCGCCATGACCCTCGACGCATTCGTCCGCTGGTCATTCACCCACTACCTACGGATCGCCCACCCCGCATACGCACTAGCGGTTAGCGGACCACGAGATATGTCCCCGCCATCAGGAGCACGACCCCCGCAACCCGGGAGGCGCTCAGCGGAGTCCGCTCCAGCCCCAGCACGCCAAGGCGGTCGATGAAGACTGACACGGCCAGCTGCCCGGTGATCGTCGCTGCCGCGACTCCCCCGGCGCCGATCGAGCGGACCGTGATGAGCGCCGTCGTGACATATATGGCGCCGAGCACGCCACCGACCAGGTAATACCAGCGCACGTCGAACGTGGATGCGAGGCCGCCGGCCTCGCCGCTCACAGCGACGACCACCACAAGCGCCAGCGTGCCGATGGTGAACGAGACGAGCGCGGCCGCAGTGCTGCCTGTTGCACGTCCGAGGCCTGCGTTGATCGGAGCCTGCAGCGCGAGGATGCCTCCCACGATGGCGGTCAGCACGACGGCGAGCCCGCGGTCCATCGGCGCGATCCTACTGATCGCCCGTCGGTGCATCGACGGGTGTCCAGGGCCTTGAACGGGAGCGTGCGCTCGTCCGTATCCCCAAGGGTGAGAAGTCATCATCGAGTGCCCGTCGAAGGCGCTTGAGGAGTTCTCAGCAAACGGCCGACGAGGAACAAGTGGGGATGGATGAGGGGCAGCGGGACCAACGGACGTAATCGCCTGGCAGCCGCAGCGATTCGCAGCCAGCCGGATTCACGGCTGGTCGGCCTGGTCCGAGAGGGACACGACCTGGCGTTCGAAGAGATCGTCCGCCGCTACCGGTCGCCGCTCGTGGCCTTCGCCGGTGCGATCGTGCCACGCGACCACGCCGAGGACGTCGTCCAGGAGGCGCTGACCAAGGCGCACGGCGCGCTGGGACGTGATCAAGCCGAGATCAATCTCAGGCCGTGGCTGTACACCATCGTCCGAAACCGAGCCCTCAACGCCCTGCGCGACGAGCCGGTCCACGACCATCTCGACGAGAACTTCGACGGCGTGCCGCAACCACCCGACGTTGCGGCGCGCCGCGAGGAGTTGGCTGTGCTGATCGCCGGCGTCCAGAGCCTCCCCGGCCCCCAACGCGAGGCGATCCTGAAGCGCGAGCTGGAAGGTCGAAGCCATGACGAGATCGCCGCCTCCCTCGGGACCACCCCGGGAGCCGTGCGGGGGCTGATCTACAGGGCGCGGACGGCGCTCCGGGACGGCATCGGCCTCCTGATCCCTCTGCCGGTGATCCGAGCGGTGCTCGGCTCAGGACCAGTCGGTTCGGAGGCCGCAGGGGCTGGTGGAGCAGCCGCGGCAGGCCTCGCCGCAGGGGGCGGTGGAGTCGCGATGAAGGCTGGAGCGACCCTCGGTGTCGCAATCATCGCGGTGGGATCGGGAATTGCGATCGAGCACCGAGGCTCGAGATCGGATGAGACCCGGGCCGCTGGAGGCGGTCACGCCCGCTCGGGCGCCCTCGCGGCGGGGCCCGGGTCGGCACGAGCGGGCGATGGGCGCTCACTGCTGGCCGCCGACGGCGGACGCCGCGATGCGGGGCCCGGCTCCGACGGCTCGGACGGTGGCGGCGAGAACAGCGGACCGAGCTCCTCGAGCGGTCCCGGCTCGGGCGGGGGTTCCAGTCACGACTCCTCCGGCGAGGGGTCGGGGTCCGGCGAGGGTGGCCACGCGGGATCGAGTGGAAGCGGAGATGACGGAGGCGGGTCGTCCAGCGGGTCGAGCGGCAGCGGCTCCGGCGATGGCAGCAGCATCAGTGGCAGCGGCTCGAGCGGGAGCGGGTCGAGCGGGAGCGGCGTGAGTGGCAGCGGGTCGAGCGGCAGCGGAGGCGGATCGGGCAAGACTCTGGACGCCACCACCTCCGGTGGCGACGGGTCCAGCGGGAGCGGATCCGGCGGGAGCCTGACCACGACTACTAGTGACAGTGGGGGCTCCGGCACCAGCGGCGGCAGCGGCTGAGCAAGCTCACGCCGCCGGGCCGCGGCCCTACTTCGCCGAGAGCCAGTCCGCGCCGATGCCGATGTCCACGGCCAGCGGGGGATCGAGATCGAACGCGGCGCACATCTCGTGCCCGACCAGCTTCGCGGCATCCTCCATCTCCTCCTGCGGCCCCTCGAACAAGAGCTCGTCGTGGATCTGGAGAACGAGCCGTGTTCCCATGCCGGAGTCGGCGAGAACGGCGTGGCAGTGGAGCATCGCCAGCTTGATGATGTCGGCCGCGGTGCCCTGGATGACGGTGTTCACCGCGAGCCGCTCGCCGAGCGATCGGCGCTGTCGCTGGTTGGACCGCAGCTCGGGAATCGCGCGCCTGCGACCGAGCAAGGTGTAGACGAACCCCTCCTCTTCGGCGGTCGCGATCGTCTCCTCGATGAACCGTTGGATCGCGGGGAAGCGCTCGAAGTAGCGCTGGATGTAGGTGGCCGCTTCCTCGCGCGAGATCTGGAGGCGGTCCGCCAGGCCGAAGGCCGACAGCCCGTAGGCGATCCCGTAGTTCACCATCTTGGCCTTCGAGCGCTCGGCCGGCCCGACCTTCTCCAGGGGAATCTCGAGCACCTCGGCCGCCGTCTCGCGGTGGACATCCTGGTCCGACGCAAAGATCTCTCGCAGTACGTCCTCGCCCGCCACGTGGGCGAGAACGCGGAGCTCGACCTGGTTGTAGTCGGCCGAGATCAGGCGCATGCCCTCGGCGGCGACGAAGCAGCTCCTGACCGGGCGGCCGATCTCCGAGCGGATGGGAATGTTCTGCAGGTTCGGATTCACGCTCGATAGGCGGCCCGTGGCGGCGGCCACCTGGTTGAAGGTCGTATGGACGCGACCGGTCTCGGAGTCGACGAGATCGGGAAGCGCGTCCAGGTAGGTGTTCTTGAGCTTCGTGAGCTCCCGCCAGCTCTCGACCTTCGTGACGATCTCGTGCTCGTCGCGGATCTGGGCAAGCACGCGTGCGTCGGTCGAGAAGCCGGTCTTGCCCCGCCGCTTCTTCGTCAGGCCGAGCTCCTGGAACAGGACCGCTCCGAGCTGCTGCGGCGAACCGATCACGAACTCGTGACCGACGAGTTCGAATATCTCCCGCTCGAGCTCGTCGATCCGCTCCTCCATTCCGCGGCCGATCTCGGCCAGACGCTCGGTGTCGAGCTTGACGCCGGCGCGCTCCATGGCCACCAGCACCTCGATCAGCGGCATCTCGATCTCCGCCATCAGGCGCTCGAGCCCGAATTGGTTCAACTGCTCGCGCTGTCGCGCCGCGAGCTCGAAAGTCAGGCGGGCCTCGGTCGGCGGGTCGGCGGTCGGCTCCGCCTCGGCGGCGAGAGAGAGCTGTTCCGAGTCCCCGTCGCTCGCCGTGGCTCCGTCACCGTCCGCCGTCGCAGCCGCGGCGGCGCTCGCTGCGGCGATGCCGGCGTCCGCGGCGAGCTCGGACAGCTCGTAGACGCGACGGGCCGGGTCGATCAGGTAGGCCGCGACCATGGTGTCGTGAGCGAGGTCGAGGCTGCCGGCCGGCGCGACGGCGAGGAGGCCCCTGCGGCCGCCGCCGCCCTGCGACTTGGCGTCGTGGCATGTGATCGGGCGGCCCCCGAGCTGTTGGGCGAAGGCCGCGAGGTCGCGCGCCTCCCCGGTCACGACCAGGTTCCCGTCGCTGCCCGCCCAGCGCCCCTCGGCGACGGCGAGCGCAACCGGGCCGGGCGGCAGGTCGGCGAGTGTTCCCTCCACCGCATCGACCACGAGCGTCTCCTCGACGGCGCGCTCGGGGACGTCCTCCTCGAATTCCTCGTCGAGGCGGCGCATGACCGCCCGCAGCTCGAACTCCGCGGCAACCTCGCGAAGCCGGCTTCGGTCAGGCGTACGCCGCGCCTCGTTGCGCACGTCGATCGGGACGTCGATGTCAAACTTCAGCGTGGCGAGCTGCTTCGAGACCCGGGCGTCGTCGGCGTGCTCGGTCAGGTTCTGCTTGCGCTTGGCACCCGAGATCTGATCGACGCTGTCCAGGACCGCCTCGAGCGATCCGAACTGCTGCAGCAGCTGGGCAGCGGTCTTGTCGCCGATGCCTGGAACGCCGGGGATGTTGTCGGAGGTGTCGCCCTTGAGGCCGATGAGATCCGGCACCAGGTCAGGCGTCACCCCGTAGCGCTCGATGACGCCGTCACGGTCGTAGATCTTGGTATCGGTGACGCCGCGGGAGGTGGTCATCACGCGCACGCCGGCGGTGACCACCTGGTAGACGTCCCGGTCCCCCGAGACCACCATCACGGGAATCTCCGCCTCGCGCGCGCGGCGGACCAGCGTGGCGATGACATCGTCGGCCTCCCAGCTCTCGACCTTGACGTTGTGGAAGCCGAACGCCTCGGCGAGCGGGGCCAGGTGCGGCCACTGCTCGGCCAGCAGGTCGGGCCGCGACGGACGACCGGCTTTGTACTCCGCGTATTCCTCCTCCCTGCCCGACATTCCCGCATCCCACGCGACGATCACCGCCTGCGGCCGGTGCTCGATCAGGATCTTGGCCATCATCGAGGCGAAGCCGTAGATCGCGTTCGTCGGCCGCCCGTCGGCGGTGGCGATCGACTCGGGCAGGGCGAAGAACGCGCGGTAGGCGAGGCTGTTCCCGTCGATCAGGAAGAGCTCGCCGTCGCCGCGCACCTGGGCTGCCTTCGGCCCGGGCTTGGTTTTCGTAGCGGGCACGTTTCCATCCTAGGGCGGCGTGCGGCTCTCACGGATTCGCATCGGGGGTGCCGCCTCAGCGACTTGTTTTCGCATGTCGACAACAACCCGCCAATCGCGGGGCCTGCACCTACGATCCCCGCACTGTCCCCCGCAGGACAAACATCCGCCGCAGGACACCGCGAACGTATTGCGGCTCGTCCGTCACCTGCCCGTACGTGAAGCGAAGCACCTCATACCGGCGCGCCTTGAGCTCCGCGTCCCGGACACGGTCCAACTCGAACGCCGCGGGCGACCGGTGGGTCTCCCAGCCGTCCGTCTCGACCCGAGGCCTCGGTCCCACCGTGCTGTCGGCCCGCGACCTGCGCGATGAGCAGATCTGGGCTGGCGATTTGTTTTCGCATATCGACAACAAGTCGCCAGCTGCTCTGGAGGCCCCCCCTCGCTGCCCCAGTCAGCGTTCCTGAAGCGTCCGTCCAGGCTTAGCCGCCCTACCCGCCCCTCCCACGCCCAGGCCCGCGCCGGCGCCCGCATAAGATCAGCCGCCGATGCCAGCGATTCCGTCGGTTTCCGCCCAGTTCTCCGTCACGGTCCGCGTCGAGCTCGACGCGCGGCAGGAGCCGCTGGGCAAGCTCACGGCCCGGATCGCCGAGGCTGGCGGCGCTCTGCAGGGAGTGGACCTCGTGCCCGGGGCGGGCGCCGAGGGCAAGCGGGTCAGGGAGTTCACGATCGACGCTCGCGACCGGGCGCACTGGGAGGAGATCCTGCGCGCCATCGGCTCCACGCGGGGGGCGCGCGTACTCGGCTACGTCGACCGCACGCTCCAGATGCACCGCGGCGGCAAGATCGCGCAACAGAACAAGTATCCGCTCAAGACCCGCGACGACCTCTCGATGGCCTACACCCCCGGCGTGGCCCGCGTGTGCCAGGTGATTGCCGGCGATCGGAGCAAGGCGTTCGAGTTCACGATCAAGCGCAACACCGTCGCGGTCGTGTCCGACGGGAGCGCCGTGCTCGGCCTCGGGGACATCGGGCCCGAGGCGGCGATGCCGGTCATGGAGGGCAAGGCGATGCTGTTCAAGGAGTTCGCCGATGTCGATGCCTTTCCGATCTGCCTCGACACGCGTGATCCCGACCAGATCGTGAACGCTGTTCGCCTGCTGGCCCCCACGTTCGGGGGCATCAATCTGGAGGACATCTCGGCGCCACGGTGCTTCGAGATCGAGGAGCGGCTGAAGGACGAGCTCGACATTCCCGTCTTCCACGACGACCAGCACGGGACCGCGGTCGTGACGATGGCGGCACTCTTCAACGGGCTGAAGATCGTCGGAAAGCGCTTGGAGGACCTGCGCGTGCTGGTCGTTGGGCTCGGCGCGGCCGGCGTGGCTGTGACCAAGATGATGCTCGAGTCGGGCGTGACCCACGTCATCGGTTGCGACCGCCAGGGGGCGGTCTCAACGGAGCGCGAGGACTACGTGAACGGTGAGATGAGCGACATCAAGCGGTGGTACGCCGAGAACTCGAATCCCGAGAAGCTGCAGGGCGGGCCGGCCGACGTGATCGAGGGTTGCGACCTCTTCATCGGAGTCTCGGGACCGGGGATCATCGAGGCGGAGGACCTCGCCAGGATGGCCGAGGACGCGATCGTCTTCGCGATGGCGAACCCCAACCCGGAGGTCATGCCCGAGGAGGCCGGACCGTACGTGCGGATCATGGCCACGGGCCGTTCCGATTACCCCAACCAGATCAACAACGTGCTGTGCTTCCCCGGGATCTTCCGCGGTGCGCTCGACGCCGGCGCCCCGCGGATCACAGAGGAGATGAAGCTCGCCGCTGCCAAGGGCATCGCGGGGGTGGTCGCCCCCGAAGACCTGAGCGAGGACTACATCATCCCCAGCGTCTTCGACCGCGATGTCGCGCCGGCGGTCGCCGAGGCCGTGATCAGCGAGGCCCGAAGCTCGGGGATCGCACGGTTCTCGGAGGAGACCGGCACCTTTCGGGCCATCGAATGATCACCCCGTCTCGGCAATGCGAATCCTGATCACCGGCGCAAGCGGGTTCCTCGGCTCGCGCGTGGCGGATGCGCTCCTCGAGCGCGGCGACGAGGTTGTCGGGCTCTCGCGGAGCCCCGAGCGCGCCCGCAGCGAGAATCCCGCCATGAGCTGGCACCCCTGGAACGCGACCGGCGAGCGCCCGCCCGCGAGTGCGGTCGAGGGCGTGGACGCGGTGATCAACCTGACCGGCGAGCCGATCGATCAGCGGTGGACCGAGGATGCCAAGCAGCGGATACGCTCGAGCCGCGAGCGCGCGACCAAGAATCTCATCGATGCGCTCAGCGCCCCCGATCCAGGGCCACGCGCTCTCATCAGCCAGTCCGCCGTCGGCTACTACGGCGATCGCGGGGACGCGATCGTCGACGAGTCGACACCTTCCGGTACCAGCTTCGACGCGGCCGTATGCGCCGCGTGGGAGGCAGCCGCGCGAGCCGGCGAGGACGTCGGCATGCGCGTGGCGATCCTGCGAACGGGGTTGCCGCTCGATTCCCAGGCCGGCCTGCTGAAGCAGCTGCTCCCACCGTTCCGGCTCGGCCTGGGCGGCCCGATCGCGGGCGGACGCCAGTACATGCCCTGGATCCACGTGGATGACTGGGTGCGGCTCGCCCTCTGGACGCTCGACGGCGACGATCGGAACGGCGCCTACAACGCCACGGCGCCCAACCCGGAGACCAACGCGGACTTCTCGAGGACGCTCGGCCGGGTGCTGGACCGCCCGGCGGTCATGCCCATCCCCAAGCTCGCGATGAAGCTGCGCTTCGGGAGCGAGCTCGGCGAGGTCGTCACCGGCGGCCAGCGCGCGATTCCCCGTCGGGCGCTCGACGCCGGATTCGGGTTCACCTACCCCGACCTCGAGCCGGCGCTTCGGAACCTGCTGCACCGATAAGGCGCTATCCGCCCGCCCGGAGCGCGGTTTCGAACCGGAGCCGCCCGTTGGCCACGCGGTAGCCGGCAAGCCGGTCCAAGGTCGTGTCGCCCACCTCGTCGATGGAGTACGTACCGAGGACGGAGCGCCGATCCACGGTGTCGAAGAAGGCGTCGATCACGGAGTCGCGGTCGTCGCCCGAGTCCCCCGCCCGCCGGATCGAGTCGAGGACGGCCGCCATCGCCTCATAGCCGTACGCGGCGTAACGCCCCGGCTCGCGCCGGTAGCGGTCGCGGAAGGCGCGCAGGAAGCGGTGGGCGCTGGGCGGCAGCTGAGCAGGGTCCTGAGCGGCGGACGTGACGAGCGCTGGTGAGGCAGCAAGCGCTCGAAGGCCGGCTGCACTCAGGAGCGCATCAGTTGCCATGAGACGAGAACCCGCGACCCCGTTCGTCACGCAGCGGAGCTGTTCGCGGTCGGGGACATGTGCCCCCGCGTAGTAGCCGAGGAACCGAGCTGGAGAGCCGCCCCGGGAGCCCGATGGGCCGCAGACGGTCCTCGGTGATGTGAGCCCCGCACGCCGGACGTCGATCCCCGCCTCCCTCGCGCGCAGTCCGAACGAGCTCTCCATCACGCTGGCGAACGAGCTCCCGTCGCCGACCACTCTCGACCTCTCGATCCCCAGTCGCTTCGCCCAGGCGGCCCCCGCTTGCGCCTGCGCCTCGTCGCTCGGGATCACCCGGCCAAAGGTCCGGTCGCCGGTCGGCTGCACCTCCTCCGGCACCTGATCGCCGGCCCCCAGGAACGGCTGGACCAGGTCGACGGCGCTCGCGGCGGGAGAGACCTGAAGGATGTGAGCTTCGTTGGTGATCGGCACCGAGAACCGCGTCGCGCCGGAGTCGAAATCGCCGATGTAGGCGATCGCCGCGGAGTCCTGGCTCGCTCGGCGCGCGTTTGCCGCTGCCACCGCCGCGCTCCAGCTCGCCTCCTGCCCCTTGCCCGACGTGTCGTCGAGGTATCTCGCGCGCACCGCGAGGTCCCCCACCTCTCCCCCGGCATCGGCGAGCGCGAGCCGCGCCCCGTCCACGATGTCACGCCCCTCGGCCGCCTCAGGGCCGTGGAGCGGCATGCTGACGTAGACGTCCACCCGCTCGCCCGCCTGGATTCCCGAGCCGCTCGAGAAGCAGCCGCCCAGCGCAGCGATCAAGGCGGCCACGACGAAGGCGCTGAACGGGACCCGCCTCCTCGCGATTGTCGGATTCATCGTCATATGGCCGATAAATCCGACAATCGTGCCCTTGGTCGAGGCGTCACTACCCCATGAAGGGCGCGGCCGCCTCGTAATCCTCGGGCGGGACCGTCCGAAGCTCGGCGACGGCGTCGGTCAGCGGGACCAGCTCGATCCGAGTCCCACGAAGCGCGGGCATCGTCCCCCAGCGACCCTCGTGGGCGGCGTCGATCGCCGCCACGCCCACCCGCGTCGCAAGGACCCGATCGAATGCCGTCGGCGTGCCCCCGCGTTGAACGTGGCCCAGCACGGTCGCGCGGGTCTCGAAGCCGGTGCGCTCCTCGATCTCGTGCTCGAGCCGGTGTCCGATTCCGCCCAGCCGCACGTGGCCGAACTCGTCCGTGTCGCCCGCCGCCACCTCCATCGTTCCCGCCTTCGGAAGGGCTCCCTCCGCGGCGACGACGATGGAGAAGGCCCGGCCCCGCGTGTGGCGGCGGCGCACCAGGGCGCAGACCTCGTCGATGTCGAACGGTCGCTCCGGAATCAGGATGACGTCCGCCCCCCCGGCCAGGCCCGACTGAAGGGCGATCCAGCCGGCATGTCGTCCCATTACCTCGACGACCATCACCCGGTGATGGGACTCGGCGGTCGTGTGCAGCCGATCGATCGCCTCGGTGGCCACCTGGAGCGCCGTGTCGTAGCCGAACGTGACATCGGTGGCCGCCAGGTCGTTATCGATCGTCTTCGGTACCCCGAGGACCGCGAGCCCGCCCTCGTTGTGAAGCCTGGACGCCACGCCCAGGGTGTCCTCGCCGCCGATCGCGATCAGCCCGTCCAGATGCAGCGTGGTCATCGTCTCCTCGACGCGGGCGGGTCCGTCGTCCCGCTTGAACGGGTTCGTCCGGCTGGTACCCAGAATGGTGCCGCCGCGGGGCAGGATGCCGCGCGTCGACTCGATCGTGAGCTCGTCGTACTCGCTCTCCAGGGGCCCCCTCCACCCGTCGCGAAATCCGATGAGCACGTGCCCGTAGACGTCGATCCCCTTCCGCACGATCGCCCTGATCGCTGCGTTCAGTCCCGGGCAATCGCCGCCTCCGGTGAGCACGCCGATGCGCACGCGCGCACCATACCCAGCATCACCGGCGCTGGACCGGTCTAGTTCAGCCCGTGAGCGCCGCGTAGCGGGACCGCATGAACTCGATCGCGAGGATCTCGGGGTCATCGGCCCCGAGGAGCTCCACATAGCCCAGCTCCGCACCGCGAAACCCCGTCGCGTTCCAAAGCTCGCCGGACACCTCGGCGGTCCAGGGACCGACGTAGACGTATGGCTCCCGGTGCTCGTCGTCGCCGGGCGAGGCGCCGTACGTCGCGCGCATGTCGGCCGCCTCCCGCCCCGCCTCGAACGCGATGTCGAAGTGCTCGGGCCACACGTTCGTTGCCGATGGCCCAGCGTCCGCGGATATGGCGGACTTCACCCGCTCGAGAAACGCCCGTGCCGAACGCGTAGAAGTCGGCGAGGCGGGCAGCCGCCTCGCCGTCGATCTCGAGCGGAGTCTCGTCATCCGGCACGCCATCGGGAAGGAGCTCCGGTCCCAGCAGCGCGCCCCCTGCGGCCAGGCTGCGAAGCTCAACGCGCTCCTCGGCCCCGTCGGGCCCCACCACGAGCTCGCCTCCCTCGACGCGCACCTGCGTGGTCCTGCCCTCGAACTCGAACGCGGGCGTGCCGAAGCCGCCGGGCGTTTGGCGAAGCGCGATCTCGTTGTGGGGCTTCCGCGCGGGAGCGACCAGCTCCTCGGCGACGCGATGAAGCGCGTTCCGCGTGTCGACGAACGTCGGCGGCAGCGGCTTCAGCTCGACGCCCATGCGGTCCTGAGCTACGGGCGCAGGCGCTCCATCAAGGGCTGGAAGGCCCGCGCGCAGACGCCGACGAACAGGACCGCAAGGAAGATGAGGAATGCGAGGGTGCCGCCGAGTCCGAAGCCGTATGCGGCAACCAGCCCAGCGAGCCCGATCGCGGTGAACACCATGAGCTGCACGCGCTCCAATCTATCTGACGGCGATTCCCAGATCGTCGGCCGATGGCCCACGAACTCGACGACGGTGTTCAGCCGGCGCTCCCCTCCCTGGCCATCGCCAGGCGAGCGTCGCGGATGAACCCACCGACCGCGCGGGCGGCCTGAATGGGCTCATCGGACTCCGCGACGGCGCGCACGAGCCGGCTGCCGACGATCACTCCATCCGCAATAGCGCCCACCGCCGCCGCCTGCTCGGGCGTACCGATGCCGAAGCCCACCGCCACCGGAACCGCCGAGTCCTCGCCCACCGTGCGCACCAGGTCCTCGAGGTCATCCGGCAGCTCGTCGCGCTCACCGGTCACGCGGGTGTCCGAGACCACATAGACAAATCCGCTGGCGCTCTCGCAGATTCGCCGCCGCCTCCCGGCGGGCGTGGTTGGGGCGACGAGCGGTACCGCCGCCAGCCCGGCACTCCTCAGCGCTTCGCCCAGGGAATCCTCCTCCCCGAGCGGCAGGTCCGGGATGATGGCGCCGGCCGCCCCCGCCTCGCCCAACAGGCGCGCGAATTCCTCCGGACCCCTGGCCCGAGCCATGTTCGCG
Source organism: uncultured Actinomycetes bacterium (assembly GCA_963797665.1). GTDB lineage: Bacteria > Actinomycetota > Thermoleophilia > Solirubrobacterales > 70-9 > AC-56. The sequence continues at coordinate 121,416 of CAWCQE010000011.1, forward strand.
TAGACCATCGGAATCACGGGAACCCGCGCCGCCAGGCGCTCGCAGATCTCGAGGACCCCCTTCAGGGTGGCGCCGGCGGCAAGCGCGCGCGTGGCCGCCGCGTGGATCACGGGTCCGTCCGCGACCGGATCCGAGAACGGGACACCGAGCTCGACCAGGTCCGCGCCCGACTCGGCGTAAGCGTCGGCGATGGCCAGGGAGGTCTCTAGGTCGGGAAAACCGCCCATCATGTAGGGCATCAGCGCGGCGCGCCCCTCATGACGAGCGGCGGCGAACGCCCTCGAGATCCGCTCCGAGCCCGACGCGATGGCCTCAGCCATCTAGCTCGCGGAGGCCCGCGACGGCCTCCGCCAGATCCTTGTCCCCGCGCCCACTGAGGCACACCAGATCAAAGCCGGCCGGCTGTCCGCTCCCGCATTCACCTCTTGCCCTCGCCGACGGCTCGGGCTTTCTTGTGCTCCCGCGTCCGCGCCGGCGGGGTCACTGGCAGGCTGGGCATCTTTGAGGAGCCACGCGATCGCATGTGCAGGCTCCAGTGCGGGCAGGATGCCCTCGAGCCGCGCCAGCTCCCGGAACGCGCGCAGCGCCTCGGCGTCCGTCACCGCCTCATAGCGGGCCCGGCCGGAGTCTCGAAGCTGCGCGTGCTCGGGGCCGACACCGGGGTAGTCGAGGCCGGCTGAGACCGAATGCGCCTCCAGGATCTGGCCATCTGGGTCCGCCAGGACCGACGAGAGCGCTCCGTGCAGGACCCCCGTGCGGCCCGCCACCAGCGATGCCCCGTGGCGCGCCTGAAGTCCCTCTCCCCCGGCCTCGATCCCGATGAGCTCGACCTCTCGGTCCTGGATGAACGCGTAGAAGGTCCCAATCGCATTCGAGCCGCCGCCCACACAGGCGATCACCCGCGCCGGAAGCGCACCCTCGGCGGCCAGTGCCTGCCCTCGCGACTCGTCGCCGATCACTCGCTGGAGGTCGCGAACGAGCGCGGGATACGGCGCGGGGCCCACGGCCGAGCCGATGATGTAGTGCGTCGTGCCGACGTTCGTCACCCAGTCGCGGATCGCCGCGCTGACGGCTTCCTTCAACGTTCGCGCGCCCGCCTCGACGGGGCATACCTCGGCGCCCAGCAGCTTCATGCGCTCCACGTTCGGGGCCTGGCGCCGCATGTCCTCGGTACCCATATAGACCACGCAATCGAGGCCGAGCAGCGCGCCCGCGGTCGCGGTCGCGACGCCATGCTGGCCGGCGCCGGTCTCGGCGATGACCCGGCGCTTTCCCATCCGCCGCGCGAGCAGGGCCTGCCCCATCGCGTTGTTGATCTTGTGCGCTCCGGTGTGTGCCAGGTCCTCGCGCTTCAGGTAGGTGCGCCGGCCGACGCGCTCCGACAGCCGCGACGCCAGGAAGAGCGGCGTCGGGCGCCCGACGTACTCGCGCAGCAACCTGTCGAGCTCGTCGCGAAAGCCCGGGTCGTCCCGGGCCTCGCTCCACGCGGCGGTCAGCTCGTCGAGAGCCGGGATCAGCACCTCCGGGACGTACCGGCCGCCGTAAGGGCCGAAGCGCTCGGGGACCGCGACGGTATTCACGTCGCTCGTGCGGCGGCTGCGCCGCCTGAGGGGCGGGTCTGGGCGCTGGAGCACCTCATGTCACAAACGACTGCGTCCGGTCGACGAACGCCGCCATCAGCGCGTGGTCCTTGACGCCTGGCTCGGCCTCGACCCCACTGGCCACGTCCACCGCGTACGGCCGCACCGTGGCGATCGCCTCGTCCACGTTGTCCGGAGTGAGGCCGCCGGCGAGGATGAGCGGGACCTCGGACCGGCGGTGGGCGAGCAGCTCCCAGTCGAAGGCCGCCCCGGTGCCTCCATGCGCCTCCGGCCGGTAGGCGTCCAGGAGGTGGAAGTCAGTGCGAAACGCCTCGGCCGCGCGCACGTCGGCTGTACTGCGGACGCGGATCGCCTTGATCACCTTGCAGCCGGTCCGCCGGGCGGCCTCGCGGCAGAACGCGGCCCCTTCGTCGCCGTGGAGCTGGATCATCGTCAGCGACTCGTCCTCCGCTGCCCGCGCCAACCCCTCGAGCGGAGGGTTGACGAACACCCCCACCACCTCGACGCTTCGCCTGACCGCAGAGGAGATCTCGACCGCCGCGCCGGGCTCGCAGAATCGAGGGCTGCCGGGATGGTGGTTGAGCCCGATCGCCCACGCGCCGAGCCGGACCGCCTCGAGCGCGTCGTCGACCCTCGTCATGCCGCAGAACTTGACCCGCATCCCGACAAGGTTACGGGCGACTCGCGAGATCGCGTGAGACGATGCCTACGGCTGGACGTTCGCCGGGCGGTTGCCCATCGTCACCGACACGGTGCGCTTCTGACTGCCGTTGACGATGGAGACCTGAACGGTGTCGCCGGGCTGCTTCGCGTTGACGATGTCGATCACGTCGGTCATCGAGTGGACCGGCTTGCCGTCGATCGCGGTGATCGCGTCGCCGCCCGGTGGATGCGGGCACCGCCGACCGTCATCGTGGCACCGGGATCCCCGCCCTTGATGCCGGCCTTGTCGGCGGGGCCGCCCGGCGTGACGGACTGGACCAGCGCACCGGACTTGACCGAGAGGTTGAGGGCGTTGGCGATCTGCGGTGTCAGATCGGTCCCGCTGATGCCGAGGTACGCATGCTGGACGGTGCCGTTCTGGAGCAGCTGGTTGACGACGTTGCGGACCGTATTGATCGGGATCGCGAAGCCGATGCCCACGTTGCCACCGCCGTTGGGCGACTCGATCTGCGAGGTGATGCCGATGACCTGGCCGCTCGCGTTGATGAGGGGGCCGCCGGAGTTCCCGGGATTGATGGCCGCGTCCGTCTGGATCACGTTGTCGATCGTGAAGCCGTTCGGCGCCTTGATCTGGCGCTGGAGCGCCGACACGATTCCCGAGGTCACGGTCCGGTCGAGCGCGAAGGGGTTGCCGATCGCGACCACCGGGTCGCCGACGTTCGCATCGCTGGAGTTCCCGAGCTGGAGCGGGTGGAGCTGGTCAGCCGGCGCGTTCACCTTGAGGAGGGCGACGTCGGTCGAAGGATCCTTGCCCACGACCTGAGCGCTCACCGGCTGTGAGGAATCGCTGCGGCCGAGGGTGACCTGGAATGTTCGTCGCCCCTTCGACCACGTGGGCGTTGGTTAGGACGTGACCCTCGTGATCGATCACGAACCCAGACCCGGTCGCGGTACCGCCGCCCGAGCCGCCGCCGAAGGGATTCAGCAGGGAACTCGGCTGCGGCTTCGTCTGCGCCTGGACGAAGGCCACCCCGGGCGCATCCTGCTTGTAAATCTGATTGACCGACAGGCCCTTGCCGCTGGATTGCTGGGACGTCGGCTGCGAGCTGGGGACCCTCGAGAGCGCGGGGATGGTGGTCGTGTCGTTCCCGGAGGAGTGGATCCATCCTGCGGCGATCGCGATCCAGCCCAGGATGCCCACGATCAGGCCGCCGATCACGGCGGCCCCGATCGAGGTGGTGGCAACTCGCTTGACGGTGCTCATCTCGCGACCAGGATGAGCAGAGTCGATTAACGCCCCCTAACGGCTTCCTTCAGACGCCCTAAGAACTTAAAGAGTCACTCCTCGGAGGCGCGCTCGAGGTAGTGCTCCCGCGTCGCCTCCTCGTCGCGAGTGAGCTCGCGCACGGCTATCTCGGGCTCCTCGGCGCGCATCAGCGCCTCGCCGATCAGCACCGCGTCGACGCCGATCCGCTCGAGCTCGTCGAGCTGCTCCCGGTGCTCGTAGCCGGACTCCGAGACGACGGCCTTCCCCGCCGGGACGTCCGTGAGCAGGGCGGACGGTCGTCTCGACATCGACCGTAAAGTCGTCGAGGTTGCGGTTGTTGATTCCGAGCACGTCCGCGTCTATTTTGAGCGCGCGCTCGAGCTCAGCCTCGTCATGGACCTCCACCAGGCAATCGAGGTCGAGCTCCCGCGCCTGCTGGTACAGCGTCGCGAGCTCGTTGTCTCGGACCGCACCGACGATGAGCAGGACCGCGTCGGCGCCATTGGCGGCCGACTCGTACAGCTGGTACGGATCGACGACGAAGTCCTTGCGCAGGATCGGCAGCTCGGAGGCCTCCCTCGCTGCGCGCAGGTCATGCAACGAGCCGCCGAACTGGCGCTCCTCCGTCAGGATCGACAGTGCGGCGGCGCCGCCGCGCTCGTAGGCGCGCACCGTCTCCGCGACCCCGGCGTCCGGCCGCACCTCTCCCGCGCTCGGCGACCGTCGCTTGAACTCGGCGATCAACGACAGGCCCGGGCGCACCAGCGCCTCGTTGAACGGGCGGGCCCCCTCGCGGTCGCCGAGCCGCGTCCGTAGCGTCTCGAGCGGCACCTCCTCCCGCCGGCGGCGCGCGTCGTCCCGCGCGCCGGCAACCAGCTCATCGAGCGAACTCATCGCGGGGAAGGCTAGATCACTGAGGCCCGATCCGCGTGTGCTCGGGTTCGACCAGCCAAGCGGTTGGTCAAGAGTCAGCGATCTCGCCCGTCATCTCGACCAGGCGTCCCAGCACGTCTCGGGCCGCCCCCGAATCGATCGATTCGCGCGCAGCATCGAGGCCCGCGGCGAGGTCGGGAGCCCGGCCGCCGACGGCGATCGCGGCTCCGGCGTTCAGGAGAACGACGTCGCGAGGCGGGCCGTTCTCGCCGGCCAAGATCCGAGTGACAATGGCGGCGTTCTCCTCCGGGGTGCCCCCCGTGATCTCAACGGGATCGGCGAGCCCGAGGCCCAGCTGCTGAGGCTCCACGAACCACTCCTCCGTCCTGCGGTCCCTGACCTCGATGACCCGAGTGCGCCCTCCGAGGCCGATCTCGTCCACGCCGTCCTCCGCGCGGACCACGAGCGCCCGCTCGCAGCCGAGCCCGACGAGGGCCTCGGCGATCGTCTCCTGGTACCGGCGGTCGGAGACGCCCAGCAGCTGCCTGCGCGCGCCCGCGGGGTTGGTCAGCGGACCCAGGAAGTTGAAGATCGTGCGAACCCCGAGCTCGTTCCGCACCGGCACCACATGCTTCATCGCGGCGTGGTGACGCGGCGCGAACATGAACCCGAAGCCGATTTCATCGATGCACCGCGCGACGGCCGGCGGATCCACGTCGATGCGCACTCCGAGCGCCTCGAGCAGGTCGGCGGACCCCGACCGGCTGGTGCTGGAGCGGTTGCCGTGCTTGGCGATCGCGCAGCCCGCGCCGGCCGCGACGAGGGCGGCCGTGGTCGAGATGTTGAACGTGAGCGGCCCCCCGCCGGTGCCCGCCGTGTCGACGAGGTCATCGCGTGCCACGTCGACCGGTGCCGCGAGCCGGCGCATCGTCCTGGCGAGGCCGACGAGCTCGGCAACCGTCTCGCCCTTGGCACGAAGGGCCACCAGGAAGGCCCCTGTCTGCACCTCGGAGGCGCGACCCTCCATGATCTCGTCGAGCACCGCCGACGCGTGGTCGGCCGTCAGGTGCGTGCCCGAGCAGAGAGCGTCGATCGCTCGCGTGACGATGTCGTTGGGCATCAGCTCAGGAAGTTCCGCAGGATGTCCTTGCCGGAGGGGGTGAGCACGGATTCCGGATGGAATTGAACGCCCTCCGCCGGGAGCTCCCGATGCCGCACGCCCATGACGACGTCTCCGAACGACGCGCTCAGCTCGAGCTCGGCCGGCAGATCGGGGTCGGCCACCAGGGAGTGGTAGCGCCCGGCCCTGAGCGGTGCCGGGAGCCCCCGCAGGACACCGCGGCCGTCATGCTCGACCTCGGCGTCCTTGCCGTGGACGGGCTCGCCGCGTACGGTGCGGCCCCCGAAGGCCTCGACGATCGACTGATGGCCGAGGCAGACGCCGAGCGTGGGGATGCCTGCCTCCGGGAACGCCCGCGCCGCCTGGACGGAGATGCCGGCCTCCGCGGGCGTGCACGGGCCCGGCGAGATCACGACCCGGTCCGGGCGGCGGGCGAGCAGCTCGCCGGCGCTCGCCTTGTCGTTGCGGACCACCTCGGGCTGAGCACCAAGCTCCCCGAGATATTGCACGAGGTTGTAGGTGAAGCTGTCGTAGTTGTCGATGAGGAGTACGCGCACTTTCACGCCCAATCGGGCTGACTGGCGGCGAGCTCGACCGCTGCGAACACCGCCTTCGCCTTGTTGACGCTCTCGCGGTACTCGTAGTCGGGCTTGGCGTCGGCGACCGTGCCGCCCCCCGCCTGCACGTGCACCATGCCGTCCTTGACGACGACCGTCCGAATGTGGATCGCGGTGTCCAGGTCGCCGTTGAATCCCAGGTAGCCGATCGCGCCGCCGTAGGAGCCGCGCTTGTGCGGCTCCAGCTCGTCGATGATCTGCATCGCGCGGACCTTCGGCGCACCCGACAGCGTTCCCGCCGGCAGCACCGCGCGCAGCGCATCCATCGCGGTCACGTCTGCTCGCAGCGTCCCGGACACCTGGCTGACGATGTGGTGGACATGGGAGTAAGCCTCGACGACCATGAACTCGTCCACGCAGACCGTGCCGAATTCGCAGACGCGCCCGAGGTCGTTACGGCCGAGATCGACGAGCATCACGTGCTCGGCGCGCTCCTTGGGATCCCGCAGGAGCTCCTCCGCGCGACGTCGGTCGTCCTCCTCGCTCTCGCCGCGCGGATAGGTCCCCGCGATGGGTCGGGTCTCGGCGCGGCGGGCGGTCACCTTCACCAGCGGCTCCGGTGACGCGCCGGCGATCTGAAAGTCGCCGAAGTCGAGGAAGTACATGTACGGCGAGGGGTTGACCGTCCGCAGCCCGCGATAGATCGAGAAGGCCTCGACCGGGGCCGGCGCGCTGAAGCGCTGCGAGGGCACCACCTGAAACGCGTCCCCCGCGTGGATGTACTCGATGATCCGGCTGACGTTGGCCTCGAACCGCTCACGGGTCATGTTGGACTCGAAGTCCGCGACCCGGCGATCACTCGCGGCCGGCCGCCGCGGAACGGATCCGCGCAAACGCTCCCGCAGCTCCAGGAGCGTGTCGACCGCCCCGGCGTACGCGGCGTCGAGATCCGAGTCCTCGTCGGTGAAGGCGTAAGCCATCAGGGTGAGCTCGTGGCGCATGTGGTCGAACGCGACCAGCACGTCGCTCAGCATCAGGGCCATGTCGGGCAGGCCGATGGGATCGGGGTTGGGCTCGCCAAGGGGCTCGACGGTCCGGACGAGGTCATAGCCGAAGAATCCGACCGCGCCGCCGGAAAACGGCGGCAGGTCGTCGAGCTCGGGAACCTCATAGGCATCGAGGTAGCGGTTGACCTCGCCGTAGGGATCGGGCGCCTCACGGACCGCGTGCGGCGCCGCGTCAGGCGCCGTCTCGCCGCGCCACTCCCACAGCTCGCCGTCGGCGTACCGCAGCACCGCGCGTGGCCGAAAGCCGAGGAACGAGTACCGCCCCAGCCGGCCCTGCTCCGCCGACTCGAGCAGGAAGCAGGGGCCCGCGTCGCGGAGCTTCAGGAAGGCCGAGACGGGTGTCTCGCAGTCGTCGACGAAGGTCAGGCGGACCGGGATCGCATTGGCGGCGCGCGCCAGCTCGTGCGCCTCCTCGAGCGTCGGACGCACGTCGGGCGCGAGCTCAGCGGCGACGGCCATTGAGAGCCTCCATGACCGAGCTCATCGGGACGCCGCGCGACAGCAGCAGTACCTGGAGGTGATAGAGGACGTCCGCGGCTTCGGCGGCGACGCGCTCGTCGGACTCATTCGCGGCAGCCGCCGCGACCTCGTCCGCCTCCTCGAGCACCTTCTCGCCGATTCGCCCTGGATCGTCCAGGAGCACCACCGTGTAGGAGCCCTCCGGCCGACGGTCGCGCCGGTCGGTCAGCGTCCGCTCGAGCACGGACGTGGCCTCGTAGGCGGCCGGCGCGGGCTCGCCCTGCACTGGAGGGGCGTCGACCGCGGCGTCGGCACCGCCGTTCAGGTCGCGATAGAAGCAGGAGCGCTGGCCCGTGTGGCACGCCGGGCCCCTAGGCTCGACCAGCGCCACGAGCGCGTCGCCGTCGCAGTCGTAGCGAATCTGTCGCAGACGCTGGACGTTCCCCGACGTCTCCCCCTTGTGCCAGGGCTCGTCGCGCGAGCGGCTGTAGAAGTGCATCTCGCCGGTCTCGAGAGTGCGACGCAGGGCCTCGGCGTTCATGTACGCGAGCGTCAGAACCTCGCCGCTCGCCCAGTCCTGCATCACGCACGGCACCAGGCCCCGCTCGTCGAAGCGAACCGCGTCGATGGGTTCAGTCGCGCTCATTTGCAGGAGTTTACGGTCGCCCCCGCCAGCGATTGTCGGATTCATCTGGCATATGCCGATAAACCCGACAACCGCGGGGCGGGTCACTCGATTCCGATGCGGTCCAACAGGCTCTCGTCGCGACGCCAGCGTCGTCGTACCCTGACCTTGAGGTCGAGAAGACGCGCGAGCCGAGCTCGCGCTCGAGCTCCTTGCGAGCCGCGGTGCCGATCTCGCGGACCATCCTCCCGCCCTTGCCGACCAGGATCCCCTTCTGGGACTCGGTCTCGACCCAGACCTGGGCGCGGACCTCCACCAGATCGTCGTCGCGCCGCTCGATCGAGTCCACGACCACCTCCACGGCGTGGGGGATCTCCTCGCGCGTGCGACGGAGAACCTGTTCGCGGATCAGCTCGGCCAGGTGGACGTCGCTGGGCAGGTCGGAGCGGTCCTCGGGCGGATAGAGCAGCGGCCCCTCGGGCAGCAGCGAGAGGAGGTGATCCATCAGCGGCCCGAGGCCCGCCCCCGTCATGGCGCTCACCGGGAAGACCTCGTCGACCGCCTCGAGCCGGGCGGCGGCCGCCAGGGCCGCCGCCGTCTCGCCCGACTTAAGCCGGTCGCATTTGTTGACGGCGCACGCGACCGGCGTGCCCTCGCTCGCGGCAAGGAGGCCCTTGGAGATGAACCGATCCCCGGGGCCCACTCCCTGCACGCCGTCGACGACGAGCAACGCCGCATCGGCCTCCGCCAGCTCCTGCTCGACGCGGCGCTGCATGCGGGCGGTGAGCGTGTCGCGCGGGCGCTGCACGCCCGGCAGGTCCACGAGGATCATCTGCCATTCGCCGCCAGGATCGGTCGCGATCCCGCGTACGGCGCGCCTCGTCGTCTGGGGACGGTCGGAGACGATCGCGACCTTCGAGCCGATGATCGCGTTCGCGAGCGTGGACTTGCCGACGTTCGGCCGGCCGGCGAGCCCCACGAAGCCGGCGCGGCTCACGCCGTGCCGGTGCCGCCGGCCAGCTCGCGCAGTACCTCGTCCTGGAGCGCCAGCATCTCGCCACCGTCGGTCTCGTCGTCCCATCCGCAGAGGTGCAGCACACCGTGGACCGTCGCCTCGATGAGGTCGGCCGTCTGCGCCGGGCAGATGACCACGTCGCCGAGCTCTCGGGGGCCCGCAACCGCCTCAGCGTGGTCGATCGGAAACGAGAGGACGTCCGTCGGTTCATCGCGGCCGCGATGCTCGCGGTTGAGCTCGCGGATCCGGGCCTCCTCCACGGACTCGACCGAGAGGTGCCCGCTCGACAGACCGGCGACTCGAAGGGTCGCTTCCACCGCCGGCCTGAGCTCCACCGGCACATCCGAGAGATCGAGCCCCGTCGAGCTCAATCGGAAGAGCGATCGGATCGCTCGTATTCGCCGTATGCGGCGACGATGCGCTGAACGAGCTCGTGGCGCACGACGTCCTCACTGCCGAAGCGGACGAAGGAGATGTCGGCCACCCGAGTCAGGATCTCACCGATGACGACCAGGCCGGAACGCTGGTCGCGCGGCAGGTCGATCTGTGTGATGTCGCCGGTGACGACCATCTTCGACCCGAATCCCAGCCGCGTGAGGAACATCTTCATCTGCTCGGGACTCGTGTTCTGGGCCTCGTCGAGGATCACGAAGGAGTCATTGAGGCTTCTACCCCGCATGAAGGCCAGGGGAGCGACCTCGATGATCCCGCGGTCCAGGTAGGTGCTGACGCGATCCGGGTCGAGCATGTCGTACAGCGCATCGAACAGCGGACGCAGGTAGGGATCGACCTTGGCCTGGATGTCGCCGGGCAGGAAACCGAGGCGCTCCCCGGCCTCCACCGCGGGCCGGGTGAGGATGATCCGGTTCACCTCGCGTGCGTCCAGAGCCGACACGGCCATCGCGACGGCCAGGAACGTCTTCCCCGTCCCCGCCGGCCCGATCCCGAAGGTCACCGTATGGTTTCGGATCGAGTCCACGTAGCGCTTCTGGTTGACGGTCTTCGGCGCGACCTTGATCGACCGGTGCCGCCAGATGACGTCCTCGAGGATGTCCGCGGAGCTCTGGCTGGCGTCGATCGCGCCGGAGACGGTGCCCAGCGTGGACGGCGCGACCTCGTGTCCCCGCTCGATCAGCCCCACCAGCTCGTCGACCACGGCCGCGGCCTCCCGGACGTCGCCCTCCGCGCCGTCGAGCGTGAGCACGTTGCCGCGCAGGTGGACGTGACAGCGCACGCGATCCTCGAGCTCCCGCAGGACGGAGTCGTCCGCCCCGGCGAGCTCGCTGGCCACCGCGTTGTCAAGCGTGAGCTGCCTCCGCGCCAAAGGGCTAGCCCAAGCGCTCCTGAACCGTCGCGCTCACGCGCTTGCCGTCGGCGCGCCCGCCGACCTTCGGCATGACGATGCCCATGACCTTCCCCATGTCTCTGGGCTCTGAGGCGCCCGCCTCGGCGACGGCGGCGTCAACGAGGTCCGCGAGCTCTTCGTCGCTCAGCTCGGCGGGAAGGTAGTCTCCGATCAGTTCCGCCTCGGCCTCCTCCGCCGCGGCACGCTCGTCCCCCCCGCCCTCGCGAAACGCGCTCGCCGCTTCCAGCCGGCGCTTGCGCTCGCGCCGAAGGGCCGCGAGCTCGTCGCCCCTTCCCTCCTTCGCCTCCTGCTGAAGCGCGCTCGCGATCATGCGGAGGGCGCCGACCCGGTCGCGATCGCCGGCCTTCATCGCCACGCGGGTGTCCGCCTGGACCCGCTCCAGGATCGTCGTCATCGATTACAGGGTAGCCGCGGGTGGGGTCTCGAATTCCACGTGCTCGACCTCCCCGAGAGGCATCTGGAGGAACCTCGTTCCGAGCTCACGGAAGGACTCGACATCGCCGGTACAGAGAAAGCGATACGTACCCTCGCCGCGGTTGTCGGTGGCGATCCCACGTACCTCGAGCAGGCGCTGGGCGCCCCCCGCGAGCGCGTGGCCGGCGGTCACCAACCGGACGTCGCGCCCGAGCATCCGCTGGAGCATCGGCGCCACCAGCGGGTAGTGCGTGCAGCCGAGGATCAGGGTGTCGATACCAGCGTCCCGCAGCGGCGCGCAGTAGGAGCGAACCGTGTGCATCACCTCCTCGTCGAACGGAAATCCGTTCTGGATGATCGGGGCAAGGCGCGGCGCCGGGACCTCGATCACATCGAGCTCGGGGTGCCCGGCAGTTCGCTCCAGCGCGATCCTATACGCGCCGCTCTCCACCGTCGTCGGGGTCGCGAGGACTCCGATTCTGTGCGAGTCGCTGATCGCCGCCGCGATCTCGGCCTCCGGGCCCACGACCGTCAGCACCTCGACGCCGTGCGCGGCGGCCGCCTCGCCCACAACGTCCGCACCGGCCGCCGTGGCCGAGTTGCACGCGACTACGAGCAGCTTCGCGCCCCTGCCGAGCAGGAACTCGACGAGTCCGGCTATCCGGGGCCGGAGCCACTCCGGGGCCTTGTTTCCGTACGGAAAGCCCGCGGTGTCGCCCAGGTAGAGGTAGTCCTCTTCCGGCAACGACACGAGCAGCTCGTGAAGGACGGTGAGCCCCCCGATTCCGGAGTCGAAGACGGCGATCGGAAGCCTGGCCCGCCCGCCACTCATCCCTACGTCCCCTCTGGCATCCGCGTCAGGGCTTGACGACCATGAAGAAGATCGCGACGGCCACGATCAGGCCGGCCAGCTGGCCGACACGAGCCATCTGCGAGGAGATCCTGCGGTACTCGGGACTCAACTCGCCACCGTCGGCGAGGTCACGCTCCGCCAGCTCGATTGCCCTGCGGGTCCGCGGGTTGAAGAACCCGTGAATCAGCCCGAACAGGATGATGATCGCGACCAACCCCACCGTCACCCACGACTCGCCCATGCTGATGTCGCCCTCGGCCAGCAGATAGAACCCGGCCGCGAGCACCACGATCATCGCCGGGGTCACCAGGAACAGGTTCGTGAGGCGCACGGCCCTGTTCACGGCCGGGACCGCCGCCGGCGCCCTTGTGTCGGCGAAGCCGATGAAGAACCCGTAGCCGAACGTCGGCCCGAAGGCCAGGACAACCGCGAGCACGTGAATGAACTTGCCCACGTTGTAGGCCGTGATCGTCGCGAGCACGGGCCGGACGATAACGCGGCACGCGCGCGAGAGCCGGTTCGAGAGTGGACTTCGTCAGGCCGGGCCTGACTGACTCGCCTTTCGGTCGCCGGCGGGTCGCTCGAGGAGCAGTGCTGCCCAATCGCCCGACGCGCGCCGTTCCCGCTCGCGCAGACCGGAACCGGCGAATGCATCGGCTACCTCGTCGACCTCTGTGGTGAGCATCCCGGAGCACACGACGCGCTCGGGCCGGCCTTGGACGCTGACGGCGACCTCGCGAAGCAGCCGGGCCGTGAGGTTGGCCGCGATCGTGGGTGCCGTCGGTGCCGGGTCGCGCCGAAGATCAACCCGGACGAGATCCAGGTGAACCCCGTTCGCCTTGGAGCTCGCCGCCGCCGCCTCGAGCGCAGCGGGCTCGTGGTCACACGCGATGACGGGCCGGAACCCCAGCTTCGCACCGGCGATGGCCAGCACGCCGGAGCCGGTGCCCCAGTCGGCGAGGGGACCCTGGGCGTGCCCCGCATCGGCGAGCTCGAGCAGCATCTCCAGGCACATGCGCGTCGTCGGATGGGCGCCCGTGCCGAACGCCTGCCCGGGGTCAACGACCACGTCGATGTGCGCGGCGTGATCCCGGGTGGGACGAGGTTCCCAGGAAGGCCGAACGACGATTCTGCCGCCGGCGATGGAAATCGCCTTGTGAAAGTCGTGCCACCGGTCGGCCCAGTCGTCGGGGACCGCCTTCGAGGTGACCTCCACGAGGCCGTCCCCGACCGCGGCCTGGAGCTCGGGCATCGCGGGCAGCTCGCCGGGGCCGCCGTAGATCGCGTACTCGACCCAACCGGGACCGGCATCCTCCTCGACGCCGCCGGGCGCAAGCTCCACCAGATCGGCGAGCACCCGCTCGGCGAGCTCCGGCCGGCAGCGAACCGCGAGGCGGATCAACGGCGGCGGCGAGCGCGGCGGCCGAAGCGCCCGCGGCCCTCCCGCCGCCCACCGTCCGGGCCAAGCGACTCATCGAGCTGGCTCGCCAGCTCGCGCTGCTCCTTGGTGAGCCGCGTCGGAACGAACACGTCGACGAGAACGTGCTGGTCGCCCCTGCGACCCCCATGTAGCGAGGGCAGCCCGACTCCCTTGAGGACGATGCGCTCGCCGCTCTGCGAGCCGGCGGGTATCTCGACCTCCCGCTCGCCGTCGAGCGTCGGAACGGTGACGGCTCCACCCAACATCGCCCGGGTCACGGGCACCTCGGCGATCGCGACGAGGTCCTGGCCATGGCGCTCGAACCGCTCGTCCTCCGCGACCACCACCTGGACGTACAAATCGCCCGCGCGCGCGCCAGGCTCGCCGACGTGCCCGGCGCCGGAGACGCGGATGCGCTGCCCCGACTCGATTCCCGCCGGCACGTCCAGCTGCCAGGTGCGGGACCGCACTACACGACCCTCGCCGCCGCACCCGCGGCACGGCCGCTCGGGAACCTCCCCGCGGCCGCCGCAGGTTGGGCACACGCCACTCCGGACGAGCTGGCCGAAGACCGTCCGGCTCACCTCACGGATCTCACCCACGCCGTCGCAGGTCTCACAGGTCCGGATCTCGGTGCCCGGCTCCGCGCCGCTTCCATCGCAGCGCTCACACGTCGATGCGCCCTCGAACGTCACCTCTCGAGTCGTCCCGCTGAGGACCTCCTCGAGCGTCACCTCGACGTGGGCCGCGACATCGGCACCGCCCGCCGGCCCGGATCGCGTGAAACCGAACAGGTCGCTGAAGATCGGGTCGCCGCGTCCGAAGAAGGCCGACAGGACGTCCTCGAAGCTCCCGAACGCGTCAGCCCGCGGCGCCCATCCGCCGGAGCGCAGGCCCTCGTGCCCGAGCGCGTCGTAGGTGCGCCGGCGCTGGGGATCGGACAGGACCTCGTAGGCCTCCGCGGCCTCCTTGAACTTCTCCTCGGCCTCCGGATCGTGGCGATTGACGTCCGGATGGAGCTCGCGCGCCAGGCGGCGAAACGACTTCTTGATCTCCGCGTCGCCGGCGCCGCGCTCGACGCCGAGGACCTCGTAGTAGTCCCGCTTCACCGCCGGCACGGCTACCCCTCGTAGACCGTCTCGAAGAAGCGCGACAGGCGACCCGCGGCGTCGCGAACGGAGTCGATCGCCGTGGCGTAGTCCATGCGCAGCGGCCCCACGACGCCCACGGTGCCGAGGTTGCGGTACCCGAGCCCGTAGTTGGCGCCCACGACGCTCACCGAGCGAAGCTCGGGAGCGGGATTCTCGTCGCCGATCCACATGAACACCGAGCGCTCCTCGAGCGCGGACCGCAACACCTGGAGCAGGTTCGCTCGGCGCTCCAGGCCGCGCATCAGCGCGTCGGCGTGCGGCAGGTCGGCCGCGTGGTCTTCGGAGAGAAGACGAGCCGCGCCCTCGACGTAGAGATCCGCCTCCGCGCGCTCCTCGAGCCCCGTGAACGCATCGTCGATCTCCGCCATGAACCCCGCTTCGGCGGGGCCGAGCCCGGGATCGGCGAGGCGATTCGCGATCATCCTGGAGCCAAGGCTGAGCCCGGTCAGCCGCTCGTTCAGGTAACTCGATGCCCATTCGACCAGCCCGGAGTCGAGCGCTCCGGTGAAGGTGAAGACGCGCTTCGTAACGGCGCCGTTCGACGCGATGACGACGACCATCACCACCCGCGCCTGAAGCAGCAGCACCTCGACCCGGTGGATGTGGGCCGTGGCGGGCGGAGGTGCGGTCGCGAGCGCGAGGAGGTCGGTCATCCGCGAGAGCTCGGCGGTGGTCTCGCGCATCGCCTCATCCACCTCCCGGCGCATCTGCCCCACGTCCAGTCGCGGGCCGACCGCAGTGAGGACGCGCGGCCCCGAGGCGAGCAGCGAATCCGCGTAGAAGCGGTAGCCCGTGTCCGTGGGAACCCGTCCGGCCGACGTGTGCGGATGCATCAGATAGCCGGCTCGCTCCAGCTCGGCGAGCTCGGCCCGGATCGTCGAAGGGCTCCACTCGACGTCCGCGCGGCCCGCGATCGTCACCGACCCGATCGGCCGCCCCCACTCGAGGTAGGAGTCGACGATCAGACTCAGGATCCGTTGCTGGCGCTCACTCAGCATGCGGGAGAGTTTAGGAGCGGGCAAACCGGCACCCGCACGGTCAGGCCTATACCGCCAGCTCGGCCTCCGCGTTGCGGATGATGCGGTTGTCCCCCTGTGCCGCCTTGGTCTCCGTGACGACCCGGCCGTCGTCCGCCTCCCTGACGGTCGCCGTGACCACGATCTCCTGCTCGGGCATCCCCATGCCCCGGAACTGGACCGACAGGCGGCGCAGCGACCGGGGATCCCCGGCGGCCTCGGTGTGCGCTCTCGCAACCTGAGCCATCGAGTAGAGGCCATGGAGGATGTTGCCCGGCAGTCCCACGGCCCTCGCGAACTCGGGGTCGATGTGGATCGGGTTGAAGTCGCCCGAGGCCCCCGCATAGCGGTGCGGCAGGTACTTGTCGGGGGTGACCCTCAGCTCGGGAAGCGAATCGCCCTGCTTCAGGTCGGAGAGATCGCTCATGTTCAGGCGCCCCTCACGATGTTCGTCCACGTCCCGCGGGCCGTCAGTTTCCCGTCGGCGTTCGTGGACTCCGACTGAAAGACGTAGAACCCGCGCCCGCCCTTCTCGTAGATGTCGGCCAGCCGTGGGTGCGTGGTGATGAGGTCGCCCGCGCAGACCGGCTCGCCCCAGACGAACTCCTGGCCTCCGTGGACCATGGCGGCGAGATCGATGCCGACCTCGGGGTCGAGCACCGCCGGGCCCATCGCCGGTGCGCTGTAGACGACGCAGAACATCGGCGGAGCGACGACGTCGCGGAATCCTGCTGCCAGCGCCGCCTCGCGGTCCAGGTGGACGGGGTTCGTCTCGCCGACGGCTCGCGCGTATTCGCGGATCTTCTCCAGCCCGACCTCATAGGTCGCCGGGGGCCACTGCTTTCCGATCGCGTCGAGGTTGACGGGCATCCGGGTTAGGACGGCGGCGTACGGCGCCGGCAGAGGCGTGTGCGGTTCATAGATCGAAGCGCGGAGTCTATGTGTCGGCCGACTGCCCCTCGGCGCGCCACCGCTCGATCGCGGAAGTCGCCCGCTCGCGAGTCACGTAGATGTGCATCCGCCGAACCTGGCCGCCCACCACCTCGATCGCCCAGTAGACGTCCATCTCGACATCCACGCCGCTCCCGGCTCCCCGGGCCACCTGGTGGGCCTCGACCAGGATGAAGCGCTCGCCAACCGCCTCGACCGAACGCAACTCGTTTCTGAACTCTCCCCACGCGTCGATCCACTGGGCGTTCCAGCGCGTGAACCCCTGATGCCCGTGGAAGTCGCCGCCGTTGATCAGCTCGCTGTCGGCGTGCACCTCGACGTCCGGATTCAGGAGCTCGATGAGCGTCCCGTAGTCGCCGGCGTCGTACGCCTCGAAGCCGACTCTCGTCAGCTCGACATTCCGCTTCTGGCCTTCGCTAGTTGCGTCCATCGAGCTCCAGGACCGAGAGGAAGGCCTCCTGGGGTACCTCCACCCTTCCCACCTGCTTCATCCGCTTCTTGCCGGCCTTCTGCTTCTCCAGAAGCTTTCGCTTGCGGGTCACGTCGCCTCCATAGAGCTTGGCCGTGACGTCCTTGCGCAGCGCCTTCACGGTCTCACGGGCAAGTACCCGCGACCCGGTCGCCGCCTGCACCGGCACGTCGAAGAGCTGCCTGGGGATCGTCTTCTGAAGCCGCTCGACCAGCGCCCGGCCGGCGCGGTAGGCCTCGTCGGAGTGGACGATCACGCTCAGCGCGTCGACGCGGTCGCCCGCCAGCAGCACGTCCAGCTTCACGAGATCGGACTCGCGGCTCCCGATGTGGTCGTAGTCGAGCGAGGCATAGCCGGCGGTCCGCGACTTGAGTTGGTCGTAGAAGTCGAGGACGATCTCCGCGAGCGGCAGGTCGTAGCGAAGCTGCACTCGCTCGGGCGAGAGGTAGTGCATGTCGACGTGCGCCCCGCGGCGGCTCTGGCAGAGCTCCATGACCGCGCCGACGTAGTTGGCCGGAGCGATGATCGTGGCGCGGATGTAAGGCTCGAGGATCCGCTCGATCGCGGCCCGGTCGGGCATCTCGGCCGGGCTGTGCACCTCTAGCCGCTCCCCGCCGCGGAGCTCGACCTCGTAGCTCACGTTGGGCGTCGTCGCGAGCAGCTCGAGGTCGTATTCCCGCTCCAGTCGCTCGCGCACGATGTCCATGTGGAGCAGTCCCAGGAACCCGCAGCGAAAGCCGAAGCCCAGCGCCTGCGAGGTCTCTGGCTCGAAGCCCAGCGCCGCGTCGTTCAACGCCAGCCGATCCAGCGCGTCCCGAAGGTCCTCGTAGCGGTCGGTGTCGATCGGGAACAGCCCGCAGAACACGACCGGCTTCACCTCGCGATATCCGGGCAGCGGCTCCTCCGCGGGGCGCCGCTGCGCCGTCAGCGTGTCGCCCACCCGCAGCAGGGCGACGTCCTTGATTCCGGTGATGACGTACCCGACCTCCCCCGCGGTCATCTTCTCGGTGGGTCGAGTGCGCGGTGTGAAGAACCCGATCTCGTCGATCTCGGCCTCCGTGCCGGCCTGCATCGCCGCGATCGGCTCGCCCTTCTGGAACTCGCCGTCCATCAGGCGGACGTAGGCGACCACACCGCGGTAGGGGTCGTACTCCGAGTCGAAGATGAGGGCCCGCGAGGGCGCCTCGGGTCGCCCATCCGGCGGCGGGATCCGTTCCACGATCGCCTCGAGGACCTCCTCCACGCCCTCACCCGTCTTCGCCGAGATCCGCAGGACGTCGTCGGGGTCACCCCCGATGAGGTCGGTCACCTCCGCGGCGACCCGCTCGGGCTCCGCGCTCGGCAGGTCGACCTTGTTGAGCACCGGAATCAACTCGAGTCCCGATTCGATTGCGGCATAGGTGTTGGCCACGGTCTGCGCCTCCACTCCCTGGGCGGCGTCAACCACGAGCAGCGCCCCTTCGCATGCGGCGAGGCTGCGTGAGACCTCGTATGAGAAGTCGACGTGGCCCGGGGTGTCGATCAGATGAAGGTGATAGGTCTGGCCGTCGCGGGCCCCGTAGGAGACGCGGACCGCCTGAGCCTTGATCGTGATGCCGCGCTCGCGCTCGAGCTCCATGGAGTCGAGCAGCTGCGGGCGGTGCCCCCGGTCGACCGCACCCGTGAGCTCGAGGAATCGGTCGGCAAGCGTCGACTTGCCGTGGTCGATGTGGGCGATGATGGAGAAGTTGCGGATCCGATCCATTTGGCCAGCGATGAGTATGGCGAGCGGGGCGCCGCCGACGGCTTCCTCACGCAGACGACCAGTGGAGCGCCTGGCTCATGCGCCCCGGCGGCGCAGCAGGCGCCAGATCTGGTGAGCCTCGGGGATGCGGAGTGCGGTGATCGCGGCCGCGTAGACCAGGGCTCCGGCGCCGAGCCCGGCGCCCACCGAGATGATCTGCCCCCCAAGCCCCTCGCCAAGCGCCCGATCGAGGACGTACCAGACGCCGTAGCTGACCCCCGCCAGCGCGGCCGAGGCCCCGACGACGCGAAGCGTCGTCCAGGCGAGCCGGCCCAACTCGAGGCGGCCGAGCTGGCGGCGGAGGACGATGGTCTGCGCGACCACGCTGACCGCGGTCGCGATGACGGTCGCCGAGACGATCCCGGCGACCCCGAAGGGCGAGTAGAGCACCGCGGCCGCGGCCGCGGTGATCGCGAGGTTGATACCCGAGATCGCGGTAGGCACCCAGGGCCGCTGCAGGCTGAAGAACGTGCGGGTCAAGAGCAGGAACAGTCCATTGAAGGGGAGCGAGAAGGCGAACCAGAAGAGCGCGGTCGCAACGAGATCCGTGTCCGCCGATGTGAAGTGGCCGCGCTGATAGACGAGTTGGATCATGGGCACCGAGAGAACGAGGATCGCGGCCGCGGCGGGAATGAGAAGCAGCACGATCTGACGCATGCCATTGGCCATCGTCGCCCGGAGGTCGTCGTACTCCCGGCGTGCCGCGAGGCGAGCCAGCGTCGGGAAGATGACGGTGGTCACCGCCACCGAGAAGATGCCCTGGGGGAGCATGTAGATGCGAAAGGCCTTGTCGATCGCCGCCGGGGCGCGCTCGCTGATGAGCGAGCCGAAGATGCTGTTGATCAGCAGGTTGAAGTTGATGAGCCCGAGGCTCAGGGTCACGGGCAGCATCAACAGCAGGACCCGTCGGACCTCGGGTGTCCGCCACGCGAAGTTCCAGGCGAGCTTGAACGGGGTGTGGCGCAGGTCCCACGTCGGGATCGCGAGCTGGATCGCCGTTCCCACGAGGACACCGATCGCGTACGCGTAGATCCGGTCCTGGCCGTGGAAGAGCGGCTCCAGGCCCACGAGCACGGCGATGATCGCGACGTTCCAGAAGAACGGGGAGATCGCGAATGCGCCGAACCGGTCGTAGCTGTTCAGGATCCCCACGACCATCCCGGTGACGCCGAGCATCACCAGGATCGGGAACAGGATCTGCGAGAGGGTGACGGTCAGGTCCTGCGGCACGCGCGACCCCACGAACAGCGGCATCAGATACGGCGCGATCAGGATGAAGAGCGCCGTGATCCCCGTCAGCACGAGGGCGACGAGGAAGATCAGCGTTGTGGCCAGCCGGAACGCCTCGCGCTTCTCACCCCTTTGGAGGTGCTCGGTGAACACGGGCACGAACGCGGCCTGGATCGCGGCGTCGGCGAACAGGCTCCGGACGAGGTTCGGCACCTGGAAGGCGATCGTGAACGCCGACATCGCCCCGCTGACGCCGAAATAGGCCGCGGCGACGATCTCGCGGACGAGTCCCGCGACCCGGGAGAGGCTCGTCGCCACGGAGAACAGCGCGGTCGACCGGGCGAGCCTGCCCCTGCGCGCCTCGGCGGACTCGGCCGCGACCGATGCGGCCTCGACGCCCGGCTCCTCGGTGGCCACCACGTCGACGGGACCTGGGTCCAGCGTCGGGCTGGCCTCCCGCCCCGTCCCGGCCTCCCGCCCTGTCCCGTACAGGTGCTCGCGGACGCGAGCCTCCTCGTCGTCGGGTCGGCTGTACGGGTCGTCGGCGCGCATCAGCGGACCGGCACCATCGCCTGCTCTCCGCGGTGCCCAGCTATATTGGCCGCTCGTCCCATGGCCAATATCGCCTCACAGATAAAGCGAATCCACCGGACGCAGCGCGAGCATGACGAGAACCGTCGCATGCGCAGCGCCGTGAGGACCCACTTTCGCCGCCTCGAGCATGCCGCACAGGCCGGCAACGCCGATGCGACCGCGAGCGAGCACCGGGAGCTCGTGTCCCGCATCGACAAGGCGGTCCAGAAGGGCGCGCTCCACTCGAACAACGGCGCGCGCAAGAAGGCGCGGGCCGCACGGGTGGCATCCGGCGCCTCCGCGTAGCGCCGCTCGGGAGCGCGGATCCGGACGTGCCGCCCCCGGTTAGCTGGAGGCACCGGCGCCGGCACCCGCCGCTCGCAGGAGGGCGAGCGTGAGGGCCACGTCATCCGGATACTCCGAGCCACCCCGGGTCCACCACTCCAGGTCGGCAATCGCGCAGGTGGACGCCCGCAGCCCCGCCGGGGAGGCGCCCCGCACGCTGCGGACGAGCATCCGTGCCGCGTAGGGATGCATGCGGAGCTTCGACTCCACCTCCTTCGGAGGCGTGCCGCGCTCGAGCTCAGTGGCCGCGAGCTGGGCGTCGCGCAGGCGGCGCGCCGCCTGATAGACGATCGAGGTGATCGGGGCGCCCTGCGCATTCAGACGTTCGGCGGCCCCGAGCGCTGTGCCGGCGTCCTTGACGACGATCGCCTCCGATACGGTCCACGTCGCCTCCTCGGACGTATCGACCACCATCGATTCCAGGTCCTCGACCGAGACCTCGCCGTCCGCCCCGGCCCAGACCGCGAGTCGCTCGACCTCGGTGACCAGACGCATCGTGCTCTCACCCAGGCGCTCGACGAGCATGCGCGCGGCATCGGGGTCGAGCCGAAAGCCGCGGTTCGCGGCCTCCGCGACGAGCCGACCCGGGAGCTCGCGCGCCCTCGGAGCGTCGTAGCGCAGCACCTCGCCCCCGGCATCGTCCACCGCCTGGGCCAGCGCCTTCGGCGCCCTGAGCTTCGGCGGCGACTCCCGCGCGACGAGCGCGACGGTCACGTCGGGGGGAACCTCCGCAATCGCCGCGGCAATGGCCGACCCCTGCTTCGCCGTCCAGCGCTCCACCCCGTCCGCCACCAGGTACCGACGGTCGGCCATGAGCGACATTGAGGGGATCGCCGCGATGAGCGCCTCGGGGTCGGCCGGTGCCTCGCCCGACCCGAAGCTTTCGAGCGCGCCTGGACCACCCTCTCGCTCGGCCCGTGCCCGCAACCGCGTCAGCGCAGCATCGATCTTGCCCTCGTCGGTGCCGACGATCAGGTAGGCGGGCTTGATCGCGCCCGCGCTCGACGAGCTGCTGGCGGACATGGGGCAGCGGCGAGTGTAATCACCGTCCCGGTTGACCCCTCGGAGCTGGACCCTCAGGCCCGGTCTGGCGTCAGCCGCTACCGCTCCCGCCGTTATCGTCGCCGGGCTCCGTGCCCCCACCGTGGTCGTCGCCGGCCTCCTTCGTCGACGTCGTCGTCGACGAGGTCGAGGTCGAGGTCGTGGTGGTCGTGGGCTTGCTGGTGGTCGACGTGCCCTGCGAGGCCGACGGCGCCTTGGTCTCGGTGACCGTGGTCCCGTCGCCACCACCGCATGCGGAGATCCCGGTCCCTGCGCCGGCGCCGAGGGCGATCGACGTCGCGATCGTCGCTAGCCGGTTCATCGCGCTCCTTTCATCGCTTTCTGAAGCGCGGGAGGGTAGCGAGAACCCGCGCCGAAACCGCGGACGGGTGGGTTCCGCTGATCGTCACCCGCCTTCCACCTGCCAGCCCCCTGCGGTGACGTCGATCGCCACGTCGCCATCCTCGTCCGTCCGGAGCGTCCGCACGTCGTGCTGCGAGAGCGTCGAAAGGGTTCCGGTGGTGGGATGCCCGTACGGGTTGTCGGCGCCGACCGAGATCACGGCGAGCTGAGGGACCGTGCGATCCAGCAGCGCGTCGAGGCCCGCATCGTCGGAACCGTGATGGGAGACCTTCAGGACGTCGATCGGGCCGGGATCGAGCGGGACGTCCTCGGCCTCGGCGTCCGCGCTCAGCAGCATCGTGAACGAGCGCCAGCGGGCGAGCATCACGATCGCCGTCTGATTCAGATCCCCCGCCTCACCCTCCAGCGAGGACTGCGACGGCCATTCCACCTCGAGGTGAAGCCTCCCGGAATCGATCTCGGAGCCCTCGGAGACGCGAAGCGTTGGCACGTGCTCGAGGCGGGCAGCCCGGAGGAAGTCGGTGCCCGGGCGGGCGTAGATCAGCCTGTGAATCGGAAATCCGTCGTAGAGAAGCTCGCCGATCCCGCCGACGTGGTCCGATTGGTCGTGCGTGACGACGGCCGCGGCGAGGCTGGACACGCCCTCGCGTTCCAGGTGATCGGCCAGGTCTCCGCCGGGCGGGCCGCCGTCGACGAGGATGGGGTCGCCGTCGCCGGGGTCGAGGAGGATTGCGTCTCCCTGACCTACGTCCATCACCAGGACGCGCAGCCCTGGGGATGGCGCTGAGGCGCCCGGCGCCGATCCGCTCCACAGGACCGTGAGGGCAGCCAGGGCGGCGGCGGCCAGAGCGACCGCCCGCACGGCGGGGTGGGGAGCGGCGGCGGCTCGACGCCGGCGCAGGAACGCGAGCAGTGTGGCGGCGCCGGCGCCCATGGCGCCATAGGCGGCAGCCACCGACCCCCAGCCCCGTAGCTGGATCCCGATCTGCGCCCACTCCGGCGCCGCAAGCCAGTGCGCGACCTGCGCGACGTATGCGGCCAGCAGTCCCGCGAACGCGGTGAGCGGCGCGACGGGGACCCCCGGCACCTGCCCGACGATGGACGCGAGCATCCCCAGCCACATCATGGGCGGGACCGCCGGAAGCGCAAGCAGGTTCGCCGGGAGCGACGCGAGCGATACGGCGCCGAAGTGGTGCGCGAACAGCGGCGCGGTTGCCAGCGTCGCGGCGATGGTGACGCCTGCGCCCTCGGCGAGCGCACGGCTGGGCGGCGAGGGCGGCTGCTCGCGCCCCTGTGACCCCAGGATCAGGTCGCGGATCGCCCGCGCGAACAGCAGGATCCCGATGACCGCCGCGAAGCTGAGCTGCCAGCTCGGGTCGGTGACCGACCGCGGGTTGAGCAACAGGGTGAGTGCGGCGGCCAACAGCACCGCGTACCAGCGCCAGCGCGGTCTGCCGGCCAACATCGCGATCAGGGCCGCGGCGCCCATGATCCCCGCCCTCTGGATCGAGGGGCTGGCTCCCGCGACCGGGACGTACACCGCGATGAGGGCTAGGAGCACGACGAGGCGCGCCCGTAGCCCCACCCCCATCAGGCCCAACAGCCAGGCTCCGAGGAGCGCGAGCAGCATCACGCAGTCACCGGAGACGGCGAGCAGATGCGCTAGCCCGGATCGCTTGAAGTCGTCGACGGTCGCGGGGTCGATTCGATCGTCCTCGCCCAGCAGGAACCCGCGCAGAAGCGCTGCCTCAGCGTCCGGCGTGCCGCGCTCGAGCGCCGAGTCCGCGCGTGACCTGATGCCGTCGACGATCCCGCTGAGCCCGCCACGGCGGCCGCCGGTCAGCTCGATGCTGCGCGCGCGCAGGACCTGCCGGATCCCATAGCGAGCCAGGTAGTCGGCCTCCCACGGAGGCGGCGCCGTGAGCGTTCCCCTCGCGACCACCTCGCGCCCGACCGGCAGGTCCTCGACGGGCTCATGGGCCTCGACCGCGAGGCGCCCGGCGGCGGTCTGGATGCGAACTGTGACCTCGCCCTCGGAGCGGTGCGGCACCGCGGTGACGAAGCCACGCGCCGTCCCCGGGCGGCCGATCGGTCCGGCGAATGCGCCGCGGTCGATCGCCGCCAGCCGCATGGCGCCGAGCGAAAGCCCGGCCGCCACGGCGGCCAGTGCCACGGGGGCGACCTTCACCCAGGCCGCGCGGCCCGCCGGCCACGGGGTTGCGGCGAGCAGTGCCCCGCCCACGATCGCCAGCCCAAGGAGGGTCACGGCCGTGGCGCGCGCGTCCTGGGAAGCGATGGGGGATGCGGCCAGACCCGCGGCGACCCCGCCTAGGAGGGCGAAGCGCCATCCGACCTGCCTCAGCCACACGTCATGGCTGCAGGCTCGACCGCAGCGTCTCCATCGTCGCCGGCCCGATCCCGTCGATCTGGTCGAGCTGGTCGACGGAGGAGACGCCGCCGTGCTGGTCACGGAATTCGAGGATCTTCTGCGCCGTGACGGGGCCGATGCCCTCGATCGTGTCGAGCTGCTCGACGGTCGCCGCCCCGAGGCCGATGGGACCGGCGGGCTCGCCCGTCGCGCCGGAAGACGCGGCCACGGCCGTTGCGCCGCTCACCTTCTCCGGCACGACGACCTGCTGGCCATCGGTCAGCCGGGCGGCCAGGTTGATCGCCTCGACCGACGCTCGGCCCGTCTCGCCGCCCGCGCGCTGGACGGCGTCGTTCACGCGCGACCCGGCCGGCAGGCGGTAGACACCGGGGTCCGCGACGGCGCCCGCCACGTCTACGACGACGTCGGTCCCGCCCTGCGCGTCGACGCTGAAGCCGTCAGCCGTGCCGGACGCGGCCGTCGACGACGACCCGCTGTCGCCGTAGCTCACGCCGCCGGCGGCGGCGCCGTCCGGATCCCCCGAGCGGATCCAACGCGCCCCGACGAGCAGCAACACGACCGCGACGGCGCCATACACGACGAGCTGCGAGCGGCTGAGCGACCCCATCGCTGCAATCGTGCGGGTCACGCCGTGACCTATGGCCTGGCGCTGTCAGGAGAGGGAGACGCGAGCGTGCCGATTCGCCAACGCCCCGCCGCCCGCAGCGCTTTTGGCAATTCAAGGTCGCTATAGCGGCCCCGGATTGCCAAAAACGCTTAGAGGCCTACGAGGTACGGAATCCGGTCAGGCCCTCGGGTTCCTCGTCGACCACGTCCACGCTCGCGACGGCGGCTCCCCGCGGGCCATCGTGCATGAAGCGCACCATCGCATCGACGGAATCCGGCGCGCCCTCGAAGGCCGCCTCGACGCTGCCGTCGGGGTTGTTGCGGACCCACCCCGCGATTCCGCGCGACTCCGCCATCCGCCGGGTCGTGTCGCGAAAGAAGACGCCCTGCACGCGGCCGTGGACGATGACGCGCTTGCGTACCACGTGCGCGCCGCCGGGCGGCGCCCTCCGGCCCTACTCGTCCTCGTAGTCGTCGTAGCCGCTCGCCTGCGCGGCGAGCCGGCGGCTGAAGAGCTCGTCCGCGGACACCGGCGGGGACTGCACGGAGACAAGGGCCATCGGGTCGGCGCCGTCGTTCGCCACGGCGTGGTCGGTCGCCGGCGGAATTAGGACCAGGTCGCCGACTGAGAGCTGCTGGGTGTCGCCGGTGGCCGACATCGTGCCCTTGCCGCTGACGACCACGTACACCTGCTCGGCCTCCTCGTGGGAGCGAAGCTCCTCGGAGGCACCCGCGGGTACCTCGAGCCAGCAGACCGAGACGTTGCGGGAGCCGAGCTCCCCCGCGTCCATGAGGATGTGGGGACGCAACCGGTGCAACTCGGTGACCGCCGCGTCCGAGAAGCGCCTGACAAGCATGCGCCGCCTTTCTAGCAGACGAGCGCCGCGGGCGTAAGCCCCGCCGGGCGCTACCTGACAACGAGGTTGACGAGCTTTCCGGGGACGACGATCTCCCTGACGACCTCCTTGTCGTCGATGTGGCGCCGGACGGCGGCGTCGGCCCGCGCGAGATCGAGAAGCTCCTCGCGCGAGGCGCCGGCCGGGGCCTCGAGGCCGGCGCGGCGCTTCCCGTTCACCTGGACGACGAGGGTGAAGACGTCGCTCTCGAGCAGGTCGGGGTCCGGGCTTGGCCACGGGTCCTCCCATACTCGGCGTCCCGTGATCGCCTCGTACACGTCCGCGCACAGGTGCGGCGCGAACGGGAAGAGGATCGAGGCCGCGGTCCCCGTCGCGAATCGCAGAGCGGACTCGCCGGCAGGGTTCCCGTAGAGGTCGTCCTTCAGCCGGTAGGCGTCGTTCACGAGCTCCATCACGGCGGCGATCGCGGTGTTGAATCCGAAGTCGCGCTCGATGTCGCTGGTGACCTTGTCGATCGCCCAGTGCGACTTCCGAAGAAGCTCGCCGCGCTGGGCCCTCAGCGGCCGTCAGCCGGTCCGGGCCGCCCGCGGTGCGCGCGGTGACCTCCTCCTTCAGCCGCCATAGCCGCGCCAGGAAGCGGTGGACCCCCTCGACGCTCTCGTCCGTCCAGTCGCCGCCCTTGTCGGGCGGGCCCATGAAGCAGACGTACGTGCGCGCGGTGTCGGCACCGTAGCGCTCGACCGTCTCGCCGGCGCTCACCACGTTGCCCTTCGACGACGACATCTTCGCGCCGCCGCGCGTGATCATCCCCTGGGTGAAGAGGCGGGCGAACGGCTCCTGGACGCCCAGGTAGCCCATGTCAGCGAGCGCCTTCGTGAAGAAGCGCGCGTACATCAGGTGGAGGATCGCGTGCTCGACGCCGCCGATGTACTGGTCGACCGGCATCCAGTAATCGACCGCCGCGCGACCCCATGCCGCCCGGTCGTTGCGAGCGTCCAGGTAGCGCAGGAAGTACCACGAGGAGTCGACGAAGGTGTCCATCGTGTCGGTCTCGCGTCGCGCCGGGCCGCCGCACCGCGGGCACTCCGTCTGGACCCACTCGGTCGCGGCGGCCAGCGGGCTCTGGCCCTTCGGGGCATAGTCTTCGACCTCCGGAAGCCGGACCGGAAGTCCCTCCTCGGGCACCGGGACGATGCCGTCGGTCTCGCAGTAGACGACGGGAATCGGGCAGCCCCAATAGCGCTGGCGGGATAGGAGCCAATCGCGCAGGCGGTAGTGGACTGCGGGCTTGCCGCGATCCTCCGCGCCGAGCCAGGCCACGATCTCGTCGTAGGCCTCGCGGTTGTGCCTGCCGTCGAAGCGGTCGGAGTTCACCATCGGCCCGTCACCCGAGTACGGCAGCCCGTCGGCGTCCTGCGATTCCTCGGGATCGGACCCCTCGATGACCCGGCGGATCGGCAGGTCGAGCGCCTTCGCGAACTCGTGGTCGCGCGTGTCGTGACCGGGACGGCCATGATCGCGCCGGTGCCGTACTCCATCAGCACGAAGTCGGCGACGAACATCGGGATCTGCTCGCCGTTCACCGGGTTCGTGACCGTGCGGCCGAGCGGGACGCCTGTCTTCTGGCGCTCCTCCGCGCCGCGCTCCTCGGGCGACTCTGCGGATCGCCTCGTTCACGTACTCGCGGATGGCGTCCTCGTGCTCGGTGCCGGCAGCCAGGCGCTCGATGTCCTGGTGCTCGGGGGCGAGGACGAAGAACGTCGCGCCGAAGAGGGTGTCCGGCCGGGTCGTGAAGACGGGGAAGTCGATGCCGAGCTCCTCGCATCGGAAGATCACCTCGGCGCCGTACGAACGACCGATCCAGTTCCGCTGCATCGTCTTCACGTGCTCCGGCCAATCGATGGTGTCGAGGTCGTCCAGAAGCCGGTCGGCGTAGTCCGTGATGCGGAAGAACCACTGCTCGAGCTGGCGGGCCTCGACGAGGCTGCCGCAGCGCTCGCAGTGCCCGTCGATGACCTGCTCGTTGGCGAGCACGGTCTGGTCGACAGGGCACCACTGGACCTGGGCCTCGTCCCGGTACGCCAAGCCACGCTCGAGGAGCTTCAGGAAGATCCATTGGGTCCAGCGGTAGTACGACGGCTCGTGCGATGAGAGCTCGCGTGCCCAGTCGAACGAGAAGCCCAGGCGGTCGGAACGCCCTCTT
Source organism: uncultured Actinomycetes bacterium (assembly GCA_963797665.1). Taxonomy (GTDB): domain Bacteria; phylum Actinomycetota; class Thermoleophilia; order Solirubrobacterales; family 70-9; genus AC-56. Next base: position 149,693 of record CAWCQE010000011.1, read on the forward strand.
GTATGCCTCGATCGAACGCTCCGTGGCGACCCGCGGGGGCTCGCCGGTCTTGATCGCGTTGTTCTCGGCCGGAAGACCGAAGGCGTCGAAGCCCATCGGGTGGACAACCTGGAAGCCGTTGCGGCGCCGGTAATGGGCGATGGCGTCGCCGATCGCGTAGTTCTTCAGGTGCCCGACGTGGGGGTCGCCCGAGGGATAGGGGAGCATCTCGAGCACGTAGCACTTCGGCGCCGAGTCGTCGAACCCGGGCTGCCCGGGGTTCGGCACCTCCCAGGTGCGCTCCTCGTTCCAGACGCGCCGCCAGCGCGCTTCGATCTTCCCGGTTCATAGCGCTCCATACGTATCGCTCGCGATATTAGGGCGAGCGTATATTCAGCCGTGGAAGCGACGCGAGGAGGAGCTATGGGGCGGCTGATCAGGTTGGATCGCACCGGGCACACGACGGTGGCCGAGTGGAGCGTCGAGGAGGCGGAGTCGCATGAGGCCGCATCGGCGGCGTTGCGGCGGGAGCTGGAGGCAGGGATGCTCGCGAGCGTGCCGCGGGCCGACGGGAGCGCCGAGGTGGTTCGCGTGCTTCCGGTGAACGCCGAGCTCGTGGTGCTCCGCCGTCCCATCGCCGGCGGCTGAGCAGCGCGCGCGTGGCGCAGACGCGGACCTGGAAGCCCGCGGCGCCGCCGGGACGGCCCCGTAGGCCGGGGCTCAAGGAGGCGGCGGCGCTGTGGTGGCGAGAGGAGGCGAGCGAGGACACGCTCCGCCGCGACGGGCGGCGCTGGACGGCGTGGACGGTCGCGGTGGTCATCGCCTTCACCGCACCGGGCATCGGGCTTCTGCTGCTGTCGCCTTGGACGCTGCCGGTGGCGCTCGGATGCTTCGCGCACGCCTGGATCGTTCCGTGGCTGCAGGCGCGACGCGGCGCCCGTTCGGTCGTGCCGCTCGGCAGCGAGCGAAGCGCGGGGCGCGGTGCGGAACGGGATCAGACGGCCGAGGGCGTCGCGCTCGGGCTGCTGGGGGACCTGGTTGGGCATCGGGAGCGGGAGCTGCTGCGCCGCTGCGGCGTTGCCATGCATCGAGGGGCGCTGGGCGTCTGGCTCGTTGGGGAACGGGGCGCGCTGATGGTGCGGCCTGGCGGCGGGCGGATCGACTGCTGGTGCGTTCGGGTCGCGGAGGCCCGCGACCTGCCCGCGGCGGACCGGTCGCGCACCTGCTGCTCGCGCTGCGGGAGGACGAGCCCGGGTTCGCGATGGTGGCCAACCTGGGCTTCTCGGGGGCCTCCTGGCGCGTCCGCCGGGGGCTGCCGAGATCGGTGCGACCGGCGCTGGATGCGGCCCGGCGGCGCGCGCGGGCGATCGCGGCCTCTATCGGCCGGCAGACCCTCGACGAACTCGACGAACTTGCGCGTGTCGCGGATCGGGGCGCCGTGTCCGAAGAGGACGAGCTTCGGCTCGAGGGTCGCCAGGCGCTTGGCCGAACGGCGGTTCTCCACCGGGTCGGGGGTCAGGTAAGACTTCGGCTCGTGGAGCCCCGGAAGGCCGGTCAGCTGGTCGATGTTCGCGAGGACGTCGCCGAGGATCAGGACGCCGTCCGATTCGCGCCAGAAGGCGACGTGGCCGGCGGAATGGCCGGGAACGTCAAGGACCTTGAAGCCGGCGATCTCGTCACCCTCGGCCATGCTGGCGGTCGACCGGGTGGCCCGGGCCGATGAAGATCTTGATGTAGAAACGGGCCATCGGGTGGCTGGGCTGGCGCTGGCGGATGAGCTCGGGGTCCTCGGCGGCGTCGGCGTCGCGCTCGCTGACCCAGAACGGGATGTCGAGGGTGCTGCAGACCTCCCGAGATGCGCCCTGGTGGTCCGGATGCGCGTGGGTGAGGGCGTGCGCGGTGACCTTGTGGGATCCGATTTGCCGGAGGATCTTGCCACCCGAGTGGCGGGTGCCGGCGTCGATGAGGACGTCCTCGATCAGGTAGGCGTTGATCGAGTTCGGGAGGAAGAACGTGTCGAGGTGCCACACCCCGTCGGCGACCTGCTTCACGCGCGGGAGCCTATCCGGTGCCGCGCGATGGCGGAGCTGAAGGAGATGATCCGCGACATCCCGGACTTCCCCGAGCCGGGGATCGTGTTCAAGGACGCGACGCCGCTGTTCGCCAGCGATCCGGAGGCGCTGGATCGGGCGATCGAGGCGCTCTCGGACCACGCGCGGTCACTGCGGCCGATTTCGTCGTCGCGCCGGAGGCGCGCGGTTTCATCCTCGGGGCGGCGGTTGCCGGCGCATGCGGGGCCGGGTTCATCCCCGTTCGAAAGCCCGAGAAGCTGCCGTCCGAGACGACGTCGGTGTCGTACGAGCTGGAGTACGGGATCGACGAGCTGCACATGCACGTCGATGCGCTCCGGACGGGGCGCGGGTGCTGCTGCACGACGATCTGATCGCGACCGGGCGGGACGATGGCGGCGATCGAGGAGCTGGTCGGAGCAGGCGGGCGCCGAGGTCGTCGGGGTGTCGTTCCTCATGGAGCTGCGTTCTTGGACGGCCGGGCACGCCTTCGCAGCCCGAACGTGTTCAGCCTGATTCAGTTCGAGGCGCCCTGAGGCTGCCGGGCGCCCGCGGCTCGCGTCGCCCGGCTGGTAGCCACCCCCACCGCCGCCGAAGTGCCGCGTGGGCGAGACGTCGGGCCTGCAGACGAAGATCGTGCCGGCGGCGCCCTCCTTCCGGCGCGTGACCTTGGCGTAGAAGGTTCCGCTCGGCGTCGCCGGGATTGACCACTTGCCGTCGTTGTCGGTGGTCGTCGAGTCGTAGAGGCCGTCGGGGCCGTGGCGCTTCTTGAAGACCTTGACGGTGCGGACCTGCTCGCAGCCGCCGTTGGGCGAGCTGACGTGGCCGTGGAACGGGTTCTTCTTCGCGAGCGTGACCGTGGAGTCGATGCGCTTGACGATGGCTCCGAGTGCGCTGGCGGCGACCAGTGACGCCACGGCGGCCGCGATCGCGAGGACGAGGGGGATTCGGAATCTGGGCATCTTGCCGCCTCCCTGTTTGACGTGCCGCCGATACTACTGCGAGTCAGCGGCCCAGAAACTTCGCGGCAATCTCCTGGATCATGCTCTTCGTGCGCCGGGTGTTCTCGCCGACCAGGGTGTCGAGGGCGCGGAGGTCGAGGTCGGTCTGCATCGTCGGGCCGCTGGGGAGCCAGTAGAGCTCGCTGCCGTGGATCGCGAGGGGGTCGTCGTCGGTGGCGAGGGAGAGGACCTCGTCGCGCGTGCGCTTCGGCGGTGGCTTTGCCAGGAGAGCGACCTGGAGCTTGCCATGGGATTTCGCGAGGACATTTGGCGCGAACGGCTCGTGGGCGGCGATTGCGTGCACCTGGGCGGCGGTGCGAAGGAAGGCGCGGACGTCGTAGCCGAGGGCGCCGGTTAGTGCTTCGTCGATGCGCTTCGTGAGCACGGCGGCGGATGCTCGGTGCGCGTCGAAGATCAGGTTGCCGCTGGCGCGGAACGCGGAGACGCTCTCGAAGCCGGGGGATTCGAGGGAGGCGGTGAGCTGGTGGCGGCTGGCGCGGCGACCGCCGATGTTGATGGCGCGGAGGAAGGCGACGTGGCGGGGCACGGGCGGATCGTATTCACGGCCCCGCGGGGCCGCCGTTTCGCTCGCTGCCGTCGAGCGCCAGCTGCTCCCGCGCGGGAGCGAGCGGACGTACGGCTTGCCGCGGCGCGTGACGAGGAATTCCTCGCCGGCGGCCGAGCGCTCCATGTACCAGCCAAAACGACGGCGGAAGTCGTTGGCGCCGACGACGGAGCCCGCCGGGCTGGTAAGTGGAGCTGGGGGGACTCGAACCCGCGGCCTCCTGACTGCCGGTCGGCGCTCTCCCAGCTGAGCTACGGCCCCAGGCAACAGATGGTGCGCGGCCCAGTTTATCGCCGCCCTCTGGCCGTTCCTGGGTGGCTCGAGCCGCAACTGGATTGCTCCCATCCCGGCTACCAAATCGATCGGCAGCCAGTAACACTCATGCAGCTCCTGGCAGTAGGCGACAACTGCGTCGATCTCATCACCAAGTCGTAACGACCGTGCTCGTACTGCGGCCGCAGCACCGGGATGCCGAGCTCAACCGCAGCTGCGGCGATGGCGGCGCACCCCCACTCCGCGCATAGACTCGCTCCGTGTCGACCGGGCTCATCGTCGCGATCGTCGTCGCATTCCTGGCGGTGGACGCCGCCATCTTCTTCCTCGTCTTCCGCTCCCGAAGGACGGCGGATGACTACGCGACCTTTGCGGTCCCGGGCGAGGCCACCGTCATGCTTCCCGCCGGCACGCTGAAACTGAGCTACCAGGAGTCGTACAAGGCGCCCAGCAGCGGCGACAGCATCGACTTCGACGTCCCCTCCGCTCTCAGCGTGACCGTCAGGGCCCCCACCGGAGAGACGCTGGACATCAAGGGCCCCGGGTTTCGCGGGATGGGCGCGTCGCTCAACACCGGAGGCGGCTGGAGCCGTGCGCTCATCGGCACGGTTCAGATCACGCAGGCCGGGGAGCACACGGTTGCCGCGCAGGGCGAACTGCCGAACGCCATCGAGCCTCAGGTCCTGATCGGGAAATAGCCGGGGAGAACTCGACCCCCTCCGCCCCTCAGTAGGGGCATGACACGAAACGATCCCCAAAGCCACCTGGCATCCCTGGTCGACGCGTTTCTCTGCTGCATGGGCCAGCTCATGCTCATCTGCGATCACATGACCCGCTATCCCGCCGCCGACGACGCCGATCCGGCGCCCGAGGTCCTCCGCCGCCTCATGTGCGAGATCCTCGAGCCGGACCTCGGCAACCGGACGGTGGACACCGCCACCGTCACGAGGGTCATCAAGGAGATCTCCGCCCGGATCGACAGCGACCTATGCCTGGTCGATCCGGAGCCCGGCCCCTAGCGGTCAGCCCGCCGCCCGCGCTCCGGCCCGCTCCGCGTTCGCCACGATCAGGTCGATCAGCCGCGGCCAGAGCGCCCGCGGCAGGTCGTGTCCCATCCCCTCGATCAGCTCCAACCGCGCCCCCGGGATCGCTTCCGCCGTCGCCCTGCCACCCGACACATCGATCAGGATGTCATCCATCCCGTGAACGACGGTCGTGGGCACGTCCAGCCGCCGCAACGCCTCCGTCCTGTCCCCGGACGCCAGGATGGCCACCAGCTGGCGCGCGGTTCCATCGGGAAAGATCCCCCTGTCGTAGCTCGCCCCCGCGCGCGCCCTGAGCGCCTCATCGTCCGCCTCGAAGCCCGGCGAGCCGATCACCCTCCAGGCACCGACCACGAAATCGACGAACCCGTCCCTGTTCCCCGGCGGACGGGTCAACAGCGCCGGTATCGCCTCCGGGTGCGGCTGCCCCACTGCCCTGTCCCCGGTCGTCGACATGATCGACGTGAGCGAGAGCACCCGCTCTGGGTGCCCGATCGCGACCGTCTGCGCGATCATCCCGCCCTGCGAGGCGCCGACTACGTGCGCCGCGTCCACCCCGAGCTCATCCAGCAGCCCAACGCAGTCCCTCGCCATATCGTCCAGCAGATAGCCCGCGCTGGTCATATCCCCGGCCACGGCCGCCATCACATCCGGCCGCGGCCCGTCCCGCAAGCTTCGTCGAGTGCCCGACATCCCGATTGTCGAAGCGCACCACCCGATACCCGCGCCCCGCCAGCATCCGGCAGAACCCTTCGTCCCACCCCAGCATCTGAACGCCCAGCCCCATGATCAGGAGCATCGTCGGGTCCGCCGAATCGCCGAACGTCTCGTACGCGATCTCGACCCCGTTCACCGAGGCGATCGACTCCACCGGGCCCACGATATCCGCGGCCCGTCGCCCGGGCCGGACGCAAACCGCCCGCCTAGCGGTCCAGGTCCAGCACGATCCGATCGGACCGCATGGCGCGCACCCTGAAGCCGAACGGCGCGCGCTCCTCCAGCTCACGGAGCAGCTCGACCGGATGCTTGAAGCGCATCGCCAGGGTCGCCCGGCCCTCCGTGAAGCGCTTCACCGAGATCTCGGAGGTGGCACCGATCTCGCTCGCCGCGTCCTCGAAGCCGACCAGCTGCGAGAAGTCGCTGAGCGGCCCCACCTCCACCTCGACCAACCCGTCGAACAGCTCCCCCGCCTCGCGCTCCGCGTGGCCGTTCGCCGCCGCACGCTCGGCCAGGTCGTCCTCCGCCCAATCGCCCTCCGAGCCGACGCGCTCGATCGCCTCCTCCAACCGACCCAGCAGCCGCTCGCGCGCACGGGTCCCTCGGCCGCCTCGATCTGTCCCATCCGCTCCGTCACCTCGGCCGCCTGTCGCAGGCGCGCGCAGCCGGATCCTCGTCGCCTGCCTGCCCGCCTGCCGGCGAACCATCTCGAGATCGTCGGCCATCGCCGCCAGCGCGCGCATGCCCTCGTCGTCGCGCTGGAGCGCCGCCTGCAGGTCCGCCCGCAGCCGGCGAAGCTCCTGGTCGCGATCCACGACCATCGTCGCGAGCCGCGCCGCCACCTGATCGAGCTCCGCGAGGCGCCTCCCGGCCTCCTCCGCCTCCGCCTGATGCGCTCCCGCCCGCGACTCGGCGGCCGCAGTGCGCTCCTGCGCCTCAGCGAACCGCCGTGTCCCGCGCCTCCATCGCCTCATGGACCGATCTCGGGTCGTACCCAACCAACCGCTTCCTGAACAGACGGAAACGACGACCGCGGCTGCCGCGGTGCTCGCTCGGATGAGCGCTCACGATGGCCCAAAGCTAGCCCATCCGACGGACGCCTGCGAGGATTTCGGGAATGCCGTATCCCGAGCACGTCGAGACCGAGCGCCTGCTTTTGCGCCGCTGGCTCGCACCCGACGCCCCCGCAATGGAGGCCATCTGGCGCGAGCCGGAAGTCTGGCGTGCGCTTCAGCCCGACCATCCTTTCGACTCGCGGCAGTGGCGCTCGATGCTCGAGCGCCATCTGCGCCACTGGGACGTCCATGGATTCGGTCTGTGGGCCGTAACCAGCGCGCGAGCAGCCACAACCGATGGGCTGGATCGGCGCTTCCCATCCCACCTTCGTGCCCGAGCTGGCGGACGAGGTGGAGATCGGCTGGACCCTTCGGCCCGCGCTGTGGGGAACGGGTCTCGCGACCGAGGGGGCGACGGCGGCGGTCGAGGCGGCCTTCCGCGCGCTCCCCGTGGATCGGGTGATCAGCCTCATCCATCCCCGGAACGAACGCTCGATGGCCGTGGCGGGCCGGCTTGGCATGAGCCGCGCCGGCGAGGCGACCCCGCCGGACCTCGGCCAGCACCTGATCGTCTACGCGCTGTCGCGAAGCTCCTGGAGCTCGAGCTCCAGCCGCGGCGCCTCGGCCCAGAGCACGTCGAGCCGGTAGCGCTCCCGCAGCTCCGGCACGAAGATGTGCAGGACGCAGTCGAGGTAGTCCATGAGGACCCAGCGGCCCTCCGACTGCCCCTCCACATTGGCCGGCAGCAACTCGTGATCATGCTTCACGCGCAGGTGCACGTCGTCATGGATCGCCTTCGCCTGACGCTCGTTCCGCGCCGTGCAAACGACGAGGAAATCCGTGTAACCGACGAGGGAGCGCATGTCGAGCGCCACCACGTCCTCGGCCTTCTTGGCATCAGCGAGCTCGGCCAGCAGGCGCGCCATCGCCTCCGAGTCCACCCGCTCGGGGTCGCTTTGCGGCGCCGGCCTCACTCCCGGTAGAGCCCCCGCTCCGCGATCAGCTCCGCGACGCGCATCCGGCACGAGGTGCCGGATCGGCGCCCCGGCGGCCACCCGCCGCCGGATCCCGGTCGACGAGATCCCGATCTCCGGCATTTTCACGATCTCCGCTCGCCCGTCGCCCCCGAGGCGCTCGATCGCGGCCTCGGCCTCCTCGAGCGCAGCGCCGGGCCGGGCGGCGATCCCCGACCTCGCGAGCTCCAGCAGGCGCCGCGGATTGCGCCAGCTCTCCAGCCCCGCAGCGACGTCCGCGCCCATGACGAATACGAACTCGTCCTCGGGTCGGGCCTCGCTCATCAACTCCAGGGTACGAAAGCTGAACGACGGTCCCTCGCGCGACACCTCCAGATCCGACGCCTCGACCTTCGGGTCTGCCAGCGCCGCGAGCCGCGCCATCTCGAGTCTGACCGCCGGGCCGGGCTCCGGATCGATCCGCTTGTAGGGCGACTCGCCCACCGGCACGAGCACCGCCTCATCGAGCCCGAGCTGAAACGCCGTCTCCTGCGCGAGCACGAGGTGCCCGATGTGCGGCGGATTGAACGCGCCCCCCAGGACGCCGATCGCGCCGACCCGAGCCTCCTAGCTCCTGATCTGGCCGTCGCCGTGCACGACGTACTTGAACGTCGTGAGCTCGCGCAGGCCGATCGGGCCGCGCGCATGCAGCTTCTGCGTCGAGTTCCCGATCTCCGCGCCCATGCCGAACTCGAACCCGTCGGTGAAGCGCGTCGAGGCGTTCACGTAGACGACCGCCGCGTCGACGCCGTCGGTGAACTCGCGCGCGGCCGCCTCGGAGGAGGTGACGATCGCCTCCGAGTGGCCGGTGCCATGGCGATTGATGTGCTCGATCGCCTCTTCGAGGGAGTCCACGACCCCCACGGCCATCCGCATGTCGAGATACTCGGTGTCCCAGTCCTCCGCGGTTGCCCGGCCAACCGCCGCAGCACCCGCCGCCGCTCGCGCACGCTCGTCGCCCATCAGCTCGACGCCGGCGTCGCGCAGGTCACCGAGGGCCGCCGGCAGGAACTCTTCCGCCACGCCCGTGTTGACCAGCAGCGTCTCGGCGGCATTGCAGACACCCGGCCGCTGCACCTTCGCGTTGTAGGCGAGCCGGCGGGCCATCTCGAGGTCGGCGTCCTCGTGGACGTAAACGTGGCAGTTCCCGGCGGCCGCGTACATCACGGGTACCGTCGCGACCGACTTCAGCGCCTCCTTCAGCCCCTCGCCCCCTCGCGGGATGACCAGGTCGACGAGCCCCTCCGCCGTTGCGAGCTCCGCGAGCTCGGCGCGATCCCCGCTCGTGAGCAGCTCGACCGCAGCCTCCGGCAGCCCCGCATCGGCGAGCGCCTCGCGCACCAGCTGCGGCGAGCGCAGCGTTCGAGCGAGCCGCGTAGCTCGAGCCCCGCAGCACGATCGCGTTGCCGCTCTTCAGCGTCAGGGCGGCGCAGTCCACCGTGACGTTCGGACGCGCCTCGTACACCACGGCGATCACCCCGAGCGGGACACGGACCTTCCGCAGCCGCAGGCCGCTCGCGAGCGTCCGCTCGTCGAGCACCTCCCCGACCGGATCGGGAAGCGCGGCGATCGCGCGCACCCCCTCGGCCATGCGCCGCAACCCGTGCCTCGTCCAGGGTCAGGCGATCGCGAAGCGCGGACGTCAGGCCCGCAGCGCGCTCGTCGGCCAGGTCCTCCGCGTTCGCCTGGAGAACCTCCGCCGCACGCGCTCTCCCAGCAGCTCGGCGAGCCGGAGGAGCGCGGCGTTCTTGGCCTCGGTGCTGGCGACGACCAGCTCGCGCGCGGCCCGCTTCGCGGACTCGCAGACTTCGGCAACGGTCCTCGTGGCAGTGGCCATCCCCGAGAGAGTAGCTTGCGGCCCGTCCACCACATCCACGACGCCACCCAGCCACTTTTCCGGGCTGGCGCGCCTCAGAACGCATGGCCGATGCCGGACGGCGACAAGCAGACGAAGGGAAAGGCGATGGCGCGGCCTCGGCTCGCGGCTGGCTCGAGAACTCGCCATTCGTCGCCCACCTGGCGGATCGACCTCGAGCTCTTGGGAGCCTGGGCCGAGCGGTCCTCTGCGATCGCCCCTTGAGCGACTCACTCCCCACGATGGGCGACGTCGTCCACGGTGGGGCGATCAGCGCCCTCGTGGACACGGCAGCCGCCGCTGCCGCGTGGTCGGGCGCCGAGGTCCCGCGAAGCGCCCCCTCGCCACGATTGTCGGATTTATCGGCTATATCGCGATAAATCCGACAACCGCGGATGGGGTGAGCTACGTCAGTACGAAGTAGTTGCGATGGACCGCTTCCTCGGCGGCATCGGGAACGCGCTCCGCGACCTCGGCGGACTTCATGCCCTTGATCCGCGCGAGCTCGGCGGCCGAGTAGTTGACGATCCCCTTGCCGACGACATCGCCGTTGCTCACGATCTCCACCGCGTCGCCCGCGGCGAACTCGCCCTCGACGTCCGTGACGCCGACCGGCAACAGGCTCGATCCCTCCTCGCGCAGCACGCGCGCCGCGCCCTCGTCGACCACCAGCCTGCCCTGGCTGGGCTTCGCGTACCGCAGCCACAGCTTGAAGCTCGGCGTCCGCTCCGGGTGCGACGCGAAGCGGGTGCCGACGCGTTGGCCGCGGGCGGCCGCCAGGAAGCTTTCCGACGCGGTCCCGTCGCAGACGACGACCGGGATCCCGGCCGCGCTCGCCATCTCGGCGGCGGCCACCTTGCTCCGCATTCCCCCCGATCCGAACGCCGACGTCCGGTCGCCGATCTCGTAGCGCTCGAGCTCGTCGAACGAGCGTCACCTCCTCGATCAGCTCGGCCTCCGGGCTCAGGCGGGGATCGGCGGTATGGAGCCCAGCGGTGTCGGTCAGGAGCACGAGGAGCCGGGCGCCGAGCAGGATCGCGACCTGGGCCGAGAGGAAGTCGTTGTCGCCGAACGTGATCTCGTCCGTCGCGGTGGTGTCGTTCTCGTTGATGATGGGCACGGCTCGCCACGCGAGCAGGCGGCGCAGCGTCCGCCGGGCGTTCAGGTAGTGCATCCGCGCGGACATGTCGAATGACGTCAGCAGCACCTGCGCGGCGTGTACGCCGCGCGCCGCCCAGCCGGTCCTCGTAGGCGCGAAAGAGCGAGCCCTGGCCGACCGCGGAGGCGGCCTGCATCTCATCGATCGTGCTCGGGCGGCGGTCCAGGTCCAACAGGCGCATCCCGCGCGCGATGGCGCCGGACGTGACGAGGACCACGTTCTCCCTCGCGTGGTGGAGCTCGGCGACCTGCGCGCAGACGCTGTCCAGGACGGTCGAGCGAAGGCTGCCGTCGTCCTCCGCGACGATCGACGAGCCCAGCTTGGCCACAACGGTCATGGCGTGCGAAGTGTAGGTACGGGCCTGCGTGCGGCCAGGCCCACTCGCCTCAAGTCTCACTGCAGCTCGAAGGCGTCAGCGCCGATGCGGACCTCGTCGCCGGGCTCAAATCCAGCACGCCGGAGCGCCGCGAGCACGCCTATCTCCCGCAGGCGCTGCTCGATATAGCCGAGGGCCTCCTGGTTCTCGGTGTCGTGGCGTGCGACGAGCATCTCGATGCCCCGCCCGGAGACCTCGAAGATTCCGTCCTCGATCCGGCGCACGTCGAACCCCTGGTCGCCCGCCGGCCGGTAGGTGATGTGCTCGGCCTCGTATTCCGGCTCGGCGGTCATCGCTGCCTTCTCGTCCTCCTGCGCGGGCACGGCCTCGAGGATCGCGCCGCGCAGTTCGTCCAGCCCGGCCCCCGTCGCCGACGAGACCCCCAGCACGCCAAGCGCGTCGCCACCGAGCCGATCGCTCCACTCGGCCACGGCGGCGTCCGCATCGTGGTCGGGAACGAGGTCACTCTTGGTGAGCACGACCAGCTCCGGCAGGAGCTCGAGCCCGGCGCCATAGGCGCCCAGCTCGGCCCGGACCGTCTCGTAGGCCGCGGCAGGATCCTCGCCGGCGATGTCGACCACGTGGATCAGCCCGCGGCATCGCTCGACGTGCGCCAGGAACTCGTGTCCCAGCCCGGCACCCGCCGCGGCCCCCTCGATCAGCCCGGGGATGTCGGCGAGGACCAGCTGGCGCTCGCCCGTATCGAGCGTGCCCAGCACCGGCTCGACGGTCGTGAACGGATACGCGGCGACCTTCGGGTGCGGCCCGGGTCAGGCGGCCGAGGAGCGATGACTTGCCGGCGTTCGGCTGTCCGATGAGTCCGGCGTCGGCCAGGAGCTTGAGCCGCAGCTCGATCCAGCCCGACTCGCCCTCGAGGCCACGCTCCGCGAACCGAGGCGTCCTGCCGGGTCGAGGTCGCGAATCGCTTGTTCCCGTGACCGCCGACTCCTCCGGCCGCCACGATCGCGCGCTGACCCGGGCTCGACGAGGTCATAGCGCCGCCCCTCGAGGCCCTCCACCTGCGTGCCCGGGTGGCACGGCGACGAGGCGATCCTCGCCGCGGGCCCCGTGGCGCTGCTTGCCCTGCCCGTGTCGTCCCGCGCCCGGCGCGGATAGTGCCGCGACCGGTGAAGCGACGACAAGATCGCGGCGCGAGGGGTCGGATTCAAGGACGACGTCGCCGCCGCGGCCCCCGTCGCCGCCGTCTGGCCCTCCGCGCGGCACGTGGGCCTCGCGTCGAAAGCTGACGCAGCCGTTGCCGCCACGCCCCGCCCTCGACGTAGATCTTCGCCCGGTCGTAGAACATGCGGGCGAGGTTAGATCGTCGAGCGGTGCAAAATCCGCGCATACCGCGGGAAATGCACCGTTCGACGCATGGGAGAGGTAGCGTGGCATCTGGTGTCAGGCGATCGGAGCGCGACATGCCGCCGGGTGCTCGCCGTTCTCGCGGCGACCTCGGTGCTGCTCCTGGCTCTGGCCACAACCGCGCAGGCGAACCACCCGCGTTACATCCCCCCTCACGGTCAGATCTTCCACGGCGTCAGCGACACCGGCCTGGCACAGGACTTACAGGCGTTTCAACCGCCGCGTCGGCGCGCACTCGGCGCTGCTCCAGAGCTTCGGCCGCTGGGACGGGGAGCACGTCCTCGGCGGGCTGCACCGCTGGCGGACGACTCAGACACGCGGCGTCCTGAGCATCTCGACCGCGCCCGGGCGGCGAGCCGGAGTTGATCAGCCCCCGCCAGATCGCCCGCGGATCTCGGCGACGACTACATCCTGCGAGCTGAACCGGACGATCGCGAGGTCGGGCCAGGTCGTCTACATCCGGTTGTTTCCGGAGATGAACGGCTACTGGAACCCGTACTGCGCGTTCAACTGCGAACGGCTCCTCCCGGGGCGCGAGCCACTCCACCGAGCGCATTCCGCGACGCCTGGCGGCGGGTCGCGTTGATCGTGCGGGGCGGAAGCCGGGCGGTGATCAACCGCCGGCTCGGAAGCTGGGAATGCCCCGGATCTACCGCGCCAGATCGAACCACGACGCGGTGTATGCGCACCGACACGTCCCCCAGACGCTGCGAGCGGCCGCGGGTGGCGTTCATGTGGGTTCCGCAGACGATCGGTTCCCCGAACATTCGCGGAAACGCTCCCGGGCGACTACTGGCCGGGAGGCCGCTACGTCGACTGGATCGGCGCCGACATCTACTCGAAGTTCGCGACGCCAGGCATGTGGTCGGCGTTCCGCCGCTTCTACAGCAACTGGCGCAACCCGGGCCGCCACCACTGGCCGTTCGTGGTCGGCGAGTACTCGCCCTGGGACAACGACTATCGCGGCACGTTCACCCGCCGGCTGTTCAACTGGGCGCTCCATCACCGGCGCGTGAGGGCGCTCATCTACTACCGCGAGCACGTTCGCGAACAACGCGTTCGACATCAACCACTGGCCGCGAGCGCGGGCGGTCATCAGCGAAGCAAGCTGCAATCAGGCCACGGCTCGACGCGACGTTCGCCCCCGGGTCTCCGCCGACTAGCGGTGCCTGGCCGGTCACGCCTCAGCCGGTCTGCTTGCGCGCCTTCCAGATGTGCTCGGCCGGCATGCGGCGCGCCCATTCGAGCGGCACGGTGTCGTAGCTGGACGTCGCGTCCGGCGGCGGGCGCAGCTCGATCAGGTCCTCGACGACGAAGCCGTTGGCGCGAAAGAGCCGGATCCACTCGCCATAGGGCAGCTGGAAGTCGACGCCCTCTTCGTCCTCGAAGCCACGATGCTCGAAGTAGTCGTTTCGCAGCTCGTCGTCCGACCGCCTCGCGCTCGTTGTCCCAGAAGACGTCGAACACCGGCGTCAGCATCGAGAACGCGAGCAGGCCGCCGGTGCGCAAGCAGCCGCGCGCACTCCGGCACAGTCGCGTGGGGTCGGCGAAGTTGAAGGCGCCGTGGTCGCAGAAGACGACGTCGAAGGTCTCGTCCTCGAGCGGCACGTCCTCGGCGCTCGCCTCGACCAGCGGGAACTCGACCCCGGCCGCGGCCATCGCCGTCCGCGCGTGCTCGAGCTGCCGCGGGGACAGGTCCAGGCCGACCGTGCCGCGCGCCCAGCCTGGCGAGCGAGATCGACCACTGCGCCGCGCCGCAGCCGAGCTCGAGCACGTCCTTGCCCGGCGACGTCCCCGAGCACCTGGAGCTCCGCCTCCGGGATCTGCCACACGCCCCACGCGAGGCCCGGCATTCTCGGCGAGCTGCTCGGCGTGACGCTTCTGGTACGCGTCGCTCTCGCGCTCCCAGTAGGCGCGGTTCTTCTCGACGTGGTCGGGCGAGCCCAGCGCTAGCTCTGCGACTCGACGACCGAGACCGTGCGGCCGCGGTGACCGGTCTTGAACTCGACGACGCCCGGCGCGCGTGGCGAAGATCGTGTGGTCGCGGCCGAGTCCGGTGCCGTCGCCCGGCCGGAACCGGGTCCCGCGCTGGCGCACGATGATCTCGCCACCGCCCACGCGCTGGCCGGCGAAGACCTTCACCCCGAGGTACTTGGGGTTCGAGTCGCGCCCGTTACGGCTTGATCCGAGTCCTTTCTTGTGCGCCATGGCTAGCTCTCTTTCTTAGCAGACGAGGAGCGCCGCGCCGACGAGGCGCGCCCGCCGGACGACGTCTTGCCGCCGCCGGCTTCTTGGCCGCGGGCTTCTTGGCCGCCGGCTTCTTCGCGGCGGGCTTCTTGGCCGCGGGCTTCTTCGGCTGCGGGCTTCTTGGCCGGCGCCTTGGGCTTCGCCTTCGGCTTGGGCCTCCGCCTCGGCCTCGGCCTCCTCCTTCGTCTCGGCCTGCTTGGTGGCCCCCGCCGCGGGCTTGCGGGTGAGCATGCGTACCTCGGTCACCTCGAGCCGGGTGAGACCCTGGCGATGACCCGCCGCGACGGCGGTAGCCCTTCTTCGCCTTGTACTTGAAGATCCGGACCTTGGGGCCGCGCACGTGCTCGGTCACGACGGCCTCCACCTTCACCTTCTCGAGCTGGCCGCCGTCGAGGACCACGTCCCTGTCGCCCTTGAACATGACGGCGCGGAGGTTGACCTTGCTGCCCTCGTCCGCGGGCAGCCTCTCGACGAGCAGGTTCGTGCCCTTCTCGGCGCGGTACTGCTTGCCGCCGGTCTCGACTATCGCGTAGCTGTTCGCCATGGTGATCTCGTGCGTGGGCCTAGTCGCCGTTCGACGGGTTCTGGGCCCGGGCGCGAGAACGGCGCCTGCCGCCCCTTCGGCCGCGGCGCCGTCTCGAGGACGAGGATTCTACGGGGTCGCCGTTTGACGAGCGCGCTCTGCCGCGTCATCCGCGCCGTTGCCGTTGTCGTCTTCCGCGTCCCCCGACCAGCGACGCGGTGGCCGCGGCCCTGCCCACGCTCTCGATGCGGACGAGGCGGCGGTCGCCGACGAATCGGCCCCCGCCGGTGACGCTGACGATGTAGGAGTCGACCCGCGCCACGGCGTCGTCGACGTTGTACATGTGGGGCTCCTCGATGCGCACCAGGACCTCGTCGCCGACCTGGAACGGCAGCGCCCGCTCCTCGATCTCCGCCCGGGTTCCGCTGTCGACCACGTCGAACGTGTCGAGCGACAGAGCGTCGCCGCCCTCGAAGTGGAAGTGCTTGCCCGGTCTGCTCCTCGAGCTCGTGCAGCGGGCTCTCCTCCCGCAGCAGCTCGGCGGCGACCTTGGGATTCACCCTGACCAGGAAGGCCTCCGGGTCGGGGCGCTCGTCGATCAGGTCGCGCAGGCGCCGCACGACGCTGATCGCGACGGTCTCCTCGGACTCCACGACGCCCTCGCCGTCGCAGGTCGGGCAGCGCTTGGTGAGGATCTCGCGCACCCCGTCGGTGACGTTCTGGCGGGTCATCTCCACCAGGCCGAGCGGCGAGACGTCCATGACGTAGCTCTTCGTCTTGTCGGCGTCGAGCGACTTGCGCAGCGTCTTCAGCACCTGGTCGCGGTTGCGCGCCCGCGCCATGTCGATGAAGTCGATGACGATGATCCCGCCGATGTCCCGCAGGCGGAGCTGCCGGACGACCTCGTCGGCCGCCTCGACGTTGACCCGCGTGATCGTGTCCTCCAGCCGGCCCTTGCCGCGGCCGGTGAAGCTGCCGGTGTTCACGTCGATGACCGTCAGCGCCTCCGCGTAGTCGATCATCAGGTAGCCGCCCGAAGGCAGGTCGACGCGGCGGGAGAGCACCGAGCGGTACGCCTCCTCGACGCCCATCTTCTCGAACAGGGGCTCCTTGCCCTCGTAGAGCTCGACGTGCTCGACGAGCTCGGGCGCGGTGCGCTGGAAGAAGCTCGTCACCCGGTGGTGCTGCTTCTCGTCGTCGATGATCGCGCCGTCGAACTCCTTCGCGAGCACGTCGCGCAGGACCCGGATCGAGAGGTCCGCCTCCTGGAAGACCATCTCCGGCGCCTTCACCTCCTTGGACACGGCGCTGCACGACCTCATACGAGCTTCTTCAGGTACTCGATGTCGCGCTCGAAGTCCGCCTTGCGGGCGCCCTGGGCGGCGGTGCGGACGATCACGCCGCCCGGGCCCTTGTGGATCTTCTGCAGCAGCTTGCGCTGCCGGTCGCGCTCGGCGTCGGAGAGGCGCCGGCTGGCGCCGACCCCGCCGCCGCTGGGCATGTAGACGAGGTAGCGGCCGGCGATCGACAGCTGCATCGACAGGCGCGCGCCCTTGGTCTTGAGCGGGTCCTTGACGACCTGCACCAGGACCTCCTGCTTGGGCTTGAGCAGCTCGTCGATCCGCCGCCCGCGACCGCGCCCGCGGCGAGGCGCGGCCTCGCCGCCCGGGAGCACGATCTCGTCGACGTGCAGGAACCCGTTGCGCTCCAGGCCGATGTCGACGAACGCCGCCTCCATGCCCGGAAGCACGTTGTCGACGACGCCCTTGTAGACGTTGCCCACGATCGACCGCTGGCCACGGCGCTCGACATAGAGCTCGGCGACCTTGAAGTCACCACGCGCGCCGCCTGCTCCGCCCCGCGTCCGCGGGCGGCGCGGTCACTGCTGGGACGGGGCTTGCCGCCACTTCTGGCCGTGCCCTTGCCTTCGAGCACCGCGACGCGGGTCTCGCCCGCGTCCACTGAAACCAGTATTCGCTTCTTCAGTTAACTCACCTCAGAGTGGGTAGGACCTCCGGCGTTCAGCGCCGGAGGTCCGCCCTGCTCTTGGAGGCGAGTCGCGCTTGCACATAGATGCTCTGTAGGAGCCCGACCGCCATGAAGGTCACGACGACCGAGGATCCCCCGAAGCTCATGAGTGGTAACGGGATTCCGGTCACCGGCATGATCCCGATCGTCACGCCGACGTTCACGAACACCTGGGTCATGAACATCGCGGCGATCGAGCCGGCGATCACGCTCCCGTACAAGTTCTTCGAAAGCGTCATGATGCGCAGCGCCCTCCATATGAGCAGGGCGAAAAGGGATAAAACGAAGGCAGCACCGACGAAGCCGAAGCGTTCCCCGACGACGGAGAAGATGAAGTCGGTGGTGCGATCGGGCACGAAGCCGTGCTCCGTCTGCGTGGAGTCGGATCCGCGCCCTGTCTTGCCGCCGGACCCGATCGCGATCAGCGACTGATCGATCTGATACGTCGCGTCGCGCGGGTCCGAGCTGGGATTCAAAAACGATGTGAGCCGCTCCTGCTGGTAGCCGTGCAAGCACCGGGTGCCCGATCGCCGGGGCGATCACCAGCACCGCTGACACGGCGGCCGCCAGCAGGCCCCCCAGGAGCGCGAAATGCGTCCACCGCACCCCGACGAAGAACAGCGTCGCCAGGGTGATCACGATGTAGACGATTCCGGTTCCGAGGTCCGGCTGCATGATCACGATCAGCGCCGGCACGAAGCCCAGCAGCAGGATTCGCGCCGTCCGCTGGCGCTCGCCTACGCGGCGCCCGCGGTCGATCGCGAACCCGGCCAGTGCCAATATCAGCAGCACCTTGCCGAGCTCGGACGGCTGGAACGTGAAGAAGGGAAGCTCTATCCATCGTCTCGAGCCGCGCGTGGCCTGCCCCAAAAGGAGCACCGCGATGATGGTCGTCATCATCGCCGTGTAGAGCCCGACACGCAGCTCTCTGAAACGAGAGTAGTCGACGCGCGCCAATCCGAGCATCAGCGCAATGCCGATCACGCGCGTAGATCGCCTGCCGGATGACGTAGAAGTAGCGGGCTGTTCGGGATGTCCTGGCCGGTCGCGGCGCCCAGCGTGAAGAGGCTGAATCCGATCAGCCCGAGCGCCGCCAGGAGCAGCAGCGGGTCCATCGCGAGCAGCCCGCCGCGCTCACGCGGGCGCGAATCGCCTGGCGCTCTCCGCCCTCGAACGGCCTGGGATACGCGTCGGAGACCATCAGTAGGGGTTGCTCGACGATCGGGGCCGTGGTCGAGATCGGGCGCCGCTTCGGCGGCTTGCCGCCGGCCTTCTTGGCCTCGGCCGGGTGCTCGTCGTAGTAGGCGGTGAGGATCTGCTCGCGCGACCGGCGCCGCGGCCTGGACGCCGAAGCCGCCCTGCTCGATCGTCGCCGCGACGACGATCTTCGGGTTCGGATACGGGCGCCAGACACACGTACCACGACTGGTCCGCCTGCGCCGGGCGCTGGGCCGTACCCGTCTTGCCCGCCATCGGGATCGGGAAGTTGCCGAACACCGGATAGGAGGTCCCGCCCGGTGACTGGGCCGCCTCGTGGATTCCCTCCATGATCGCCGCGCGGTAGCTCGGGTTGATGTCCAGGTGACGGATCGGCGCCGGGTCGATCTCCTGCACGACGCTGCCGTTCGGAGTCCTCGACGTCCTTGCCGACGTGCGGGCGGACGACGTCGCCGCCGTTGCCGATCGCGGCGTAGGCGACGGCCATCTGGAGCGGATCGGCCTG
This sequence comes from uncultured Actinomycetes bacterium, assembly GCA_963797665.1. GTDB lineage: Bacteria > Actinomycetota > Thermoleophilia > Solirubrobacterales > 70-9 > AC-56. Next base: position 168,684 of record CAWCQE010000011.1, read on the forward strand.
CAGGTCGCCCTGGCCCACCGCCAGGTTGACGTTGTCACCCAAGGTCCACGGGCGATCGGTCGGGATCACCCGGCACGACGCTGGTGCCACCGGGAGAGTTCGGGCTCTGGCCTCCTTGTAGAGCTGGTCGCGCCATTGCAGGCGTCGGCAGGAGGCCCGGCGACCTCGCCGGGGAGGTCGATGCCCGTGGGGTGGCCGATGCCGAGGTCGTACGCCCACTTGTCCTGTGCGCTCGTGTTGCCGCGTCTTGTAGAGGTCGCGCGCCGACGTTGTAGAAGAAGACGTCCGAGGAGACCTGCAGTGCCTGGGTGAGCTGGAGCGCGCCGTATGACGCCGCCTCCGGCGTTCTGGAGCGTGTTGCCGTCGCCGAGGTTGAACGAGCCGCCGTCGACGATCGTCGTGCTGGGCGTGATCGATCCCGCTCTCGAGCGCCGCGATCGCCGTGATCGGCTTGAAGGTCGAGCCCGTCGGATAGAGGCCCTGGATCGCCCGGTTCGTGAGCGGCGCCTAGGTGGTCTGGCTGGTGAGCTGCTTGTAGACCGAGGTGGGGATCACCGGCTTGGAGAAGACGGAGGGGTCGAAGGTCGGCGAGGAGCCCAGTCCGAGGATCTGGCCGTTGTGGACGTTCATGGCGACGAAGGCGCCCGGCGTGCTGAAGGAGTTGATCGCCTGCTCGCCGGCCTGCTGGACCGGCCGGTCGAGCGAGAGGACCAGGTTGTCGCCCGGCTTGGGCTGGACCTGGTTCAGGATGTGGCCCGTGGGGTTGCCCGCCGCGTCGACCTGGACCCGGGTCATGCCGTTCGTTCCGCGCAGGACGTTGTCGTACGTGTTCTCGATCCCCGACTGGCCGACCTGGTCGCCGGGCTGGAGCCCCTGGTAGCGGGCCTCGTTGAGCTGCTGCTCGTGACCTCGCGAACGTAGCCGTAGATCTGCGCCGCCAGAGTGCCGTCCGGGTAGTTCCGCACGTAGACGCGCTGGACCGTGACGCCCGGGTACTGGTCCTGGTTCTCGCGCAGGTAGTAGACGAGGTCGTAGCTGACGTCGCGCTTGAGCGTCACCGGGTTCGACGGGCAGGTCCTTGGTCTGCTTGCGGATCTGCTTCTCGATCTGCGTCCGGTGGGCATGTTGATCACGTGCTCAGCCGCGCGAACTCCTCGCGCTGCTTGTGGCGCTTCTGCGGGAGCTCCGTCGGCAGGAGCTGGAGAGCGAGCGCGTGCGGTTGTCGACCAGGACCTTGCCGTTGCGGTCGAGGATCTCCCCGCGCGGCGCCTGCACCGTGACGTCGCGGACCTGGTTGTTCTGCGCCTGCTTCAGGTACTTGTCGCTCGACAGCACCTGCAGGTACCAGAGCCGGAAGAAGATGATCGAGAACATCACCAGGGCGAACCCGGAGAGGATCGCGACGCGCAGCGCGAACTGCGCGGGCAGGACGGGCCGCTCACGCTCGTTGAACATCAGCGATCACCGCACCGGTGTCAGCCGCGACGCCCGATCATGCGACGCTCGCGCGCGGCGCATGCGCGGCGCGCGGCGCCGTGGGCGCCGGCGTTGGAGCGCGGCTTCCGGCGCGGATCGGCGTTCCCATGCGGCGGCCGGCGACGACGTCGTCGACGATCGCCGGGCGCAGGACGCGGCGGATCAGCGGATAGAACGGGATCGCGAACAGGAAGGCCAGGAGGCCCTGCACGAAGATCTCCCGGAGCACCAGCAGGCTCACCTGCGTGTCGATGCCGAGCATCAGCTGCATCGCCGAGAAGGCCGGCGGAGGCGGCGATCGTCAGCACGCCGATGATGATCGGCGGCATCAGCGTGTTCGCGATCTGCGTGCCCTCGCGGTAGCGGCCGGCCAGGTAGCCCGACGGTCGAGCAGGGTCAGCGAGGAGATCCCGAGCGTCGCGAGCAGCACCGAGTCCAGCATGAAGCCGAGCACGAACCCGCAGACCGCGCCGACCATCGCGCCTCCCAGCAGGCCCGAGCGACACCGCGACGAGCGGAATGATGTTCGGCGTCGTTCCGAAGAGCGTCAGGTAGGAGAAGAACGAGACCTGCAGGACGACCGCGACGATCACGATCAGCGCGATTCGCAGCCCGATGCGCCACGTGACGATCATCCGCCGACCCCCGGTCGAGCGGGCCCTGCGTCGCGACCTGCACGATGTCGAGGTTGCGCATGTCGGCGTACGGAGTGATGTGCACGTTCTGGGTGCGTCTCCTGCTGCCCCACGGTCGTGTCCTGGCGCACCTCGCCGATCGGGATGCCCGCGGGCGCCCAGGCGGACGAGATCGAACCATTGCTCCAGCCGGCGTCGACGACGATCTGGCCCTGGTGGATGGGCTCGCTCTTGTCGATGAAGTCGAGCAGCATCGTGCTTGGGTCGCCTGCCTCCGGCTCGGCGACCCCCTGAGGCCCGTTCGGCAGCACCTTCGCCGACACGCGCGCTCTCCGGGTCGGTGATGAGCGTGACCTTGGAGGTCAAGTGCGTCACGTCGGTGACCCGGCCGATGAGCCCGTCGCCGTTGATCACCGGGTCGTTGACCGCGACGCCGTCGCTGGAGCCCGGCGTCGATCGTGGCGGTCGAGTACCAGACGGTCGGCGAGGCGCGCGATCGACCCTGCGCCGTGACCGTCTTGTAGCCGGCGAAGCGTTCCCTTCTGGTCGAGTCCGACGAGCTTCTTAGCTGCTGGTTCTCGCCCTGGGCGACTGCGCCCTCGCCAGCTTGGCGCGGAGCTGCTGCACGTCGGTCTTCAGGCTCGCTGTTCTCGCCCCGGGCGTTGAAGGTCTCCGACACCCAGTTGACGAGGTCGCGGGCGGGCTTGAGCGCGCGGGTCGGCGCCCTCCTCGAGCGGCGAGAAGACCGATGCGATGCCCTGCTGAACGGTGTGCAGCGGCCCGCCGCTCGACTGCGAGAAGGTTGCCGAGATCAGCACGAGACGCGACGACGATCGAGGAGCACCAGGACCGCGCGGCGCCTCCGGACTTGCTTGCGGTACACCGCGTTTACCCTCCGCCGCCTACCCGGTCGCTACGAGGCGACGGTGGGAGTTGCGGCTCATCCGGTGGATCACCTCGAACTCCTCTAGCGAGCGGCCCGAGCCGACCGCCACGCACGTCAGGGGCGACTCGGTGACCTGAGCCGGCATCTGGCACTCGTCGCGAAGTCGTTGGTCCATGCCCTGCAGAAGGGCCCCACCGCCCGCGAGGATGATCCCGCGGTCCATGATGTCGCCCGCGAGCTCGGGAGGCGTGCGGTCGAGGGTGTCCTTCACGGCCGCCACGATCTGGCTGATGGGCTCCTCGAGCGCGCCCCGCACCTCGCCGGAGGTGAGCACGATCGTCTTCGGCAGCCCGGTGACCATGTCGCGGCCGCGGATCTCCGTCGTGACCTCCTCCGGCAGGTCCGACGCGGAGCCGATCTCGAGCTTGACCTCCTCCGCGGTCTGCTGGCCGATCAAGAGCTTGTGCTCGTGCTTGCAGTAATTGATGATCCCGTCGTCCTGCTCGTCGCCTCCGACTCGGATCGATTCCGAGACGACGATCCCGCCCAGGGAGATCACGGCCACCTCGCTGGTGCCGCCACCGACGTCGAGGACCATGCTTCCGGTGGGCTCGGCGACCGGGAGACCGGCGCCGATCGCCGCGGCCATCGGCTCCTCGATCAGATACGCCTGGCGGGCCCCGGCCGATAGGCAGGCCTCCTCGACGGCGCGCTTCTCGACGCCGGTGACGCCGGAGGGAACGCAGACGACGACGCGGGGATGCGCGAAGCGGTTCTGGTGCACCCGCTGTATGAAGTGCCGCAGCATCTCCTCCGTGACGTCGAAGTCGGCGATGACACCATCCTTGAGCGGCCGGATGGCACGGATCGTCCCCGGCGTCCGGCCGAGCATGCGCTTCGCCTCGACCCCCACCGCGTGGACCTCGCCGCTGCGGGCATCGACGGCGACCACCGACGGCTCGGAGAGGACGATGCCGCGCCCGCGGACGTAGACCAGCGTGTTTGCGGTCCCGAGGTCGACGGCCATGTCGCGGCCGCCAAAGCCGGTCAGGTTGCGAAAGATGCCCATTGGTGAGTTATTCGGGAGAGGCGTCTCGAGGATGGACAGTTGTTGCTCAGCGCGCGCGATGACCTTCGCAGCCAGCCAGGGCTGTGCTTCCCCGTCTCAGACATACACGAGCCGGGCAGCGACAGCGGCCGCACCGCGAGCCGAGTGTAGCGAACCCGGCACCAGTCTCAATGCCAGAATGAGGGCTGATTCCCAACCTGAACCTAGACCTTAGAGTTAGATCAGAGGCCAGCCGTCCGAGCGGGAACCTCCTGCGTCGTCGAGCAACTCGGGGGCGAGCTCCAGCAGCAGGTTCACGGGCAGGCCGATCACGTTGGAGAGATCGCCGTCGGCGCGCTCCACCAGGGCCGATCCGAGACCCTGTACAGCGTAGGCGCCGGCGCGATCCCGCCAATCGCCGGATGCGACGTACATGTCGACGAGGCCGGCCTCGAGCTCGCGGAAGGTCACACGTGATCGGGCGATGCCCGAACGTTGGGTGACGCCCCCGGGCAGCGAGGAGCGGGTGCCCTGGTCGAGCGTGGACTTTGTCAGGCGAGGCCTGACAAAGTCGCCTTTCGGCGTGTCAAGCGGCCCGATCAGGACCACGCCGCCCAGCACCTCGTGCGTGCGACCAGACAGGGCCTCGAGTCGCTGTCTCGCCTCCCCCTCGTTGCCCGCCTTGCCGAGCAGCCTCCCGTCCAGTACCACCTCGGTGTCGACTCCCAGGACGAGGTCCCCCTTTCCACGTGCCATATCCATCCCGGCGAAGGCCTTGCGGCGCGCGTTCTCGAGCACCGTCGTCTCCGGATCTCCCTCGGTGAGCTCCTCGACCTCCGGCACCAGCACCTCGAACGCGACTCCGAGCGCGGTCAGGATGTCGCGCCGGCGCGGTGACGCGGAAGCGAGGATCAGGCGAGTTCGGGGAACCAGAGCTGGATCTCACGCTCGGCCGACTCGTCGGAGTCCGAGCCGTGGACGAGGTTGAACGTCACCTCGAGGGCGAAGTCGCCGCGGATCGATCCGGGCGCGGCCTCGAGCGGGTTGGTCGCGCCAATGATCTGCCTCGCCGCGGTGGTCGCGTCATGGCCCTCCAGAACGGCGGCGACCAGCGGACCCCGGGTGATGAACTCGACGAGCTCCCCGAAGAACGGCTTCTCCGTGTGCTCCTCGTAGTGCTGAGCGGCGAACTCCTCATCGATGGTGACCTGCCGAAGCCCCACGATGCGCAGCCCCTTACGCTCGAAGCGCGCCAGCACCTCACCGGTGAGACCCCGCTCGAAGGCGTCGGGCTTCACCAGGATCAGCGTCCGGGAGACGTCGGGCACGGTGAGGAATGGGCAAGCGGGCTACGAGGCCGGTGCCCGCCGTGGGCGGTCCTCCGAGCCGCCGTCGCGGCCCCCGTCGGAGCTCGGTCGTCCGCGCGATGAGGGCTTGCGCTCCCTCGTGGCCGCGGGTTTGGCGCCAGACTGGTTGCGGGCCGTCCGCGTCGGTCGCGGTCGCGTGGACGCCGCCGTTTGAGTGCGCGCGGCGGGGCGAGCGGCCGGGCGCTTGGTGGGTCTCGAAGAGGGGCGCGGGGATCGCTGCTCGCGCTGCCGCTCCTCGCGGGGGGCTCGGCGCGGTGGCTCGGGCGCACGGCGCTGGGGCGTCTCGCAGTAGGGGCAAACCATCCACCGGGGGTCGATCGGCCGCTCGCAGTTATCGCACGGATCCTTGACCCTCGCGCGGCAATTCGGGCATCGGAGGTATGTCCGTTCGATCGGATGGCCGCAGTTGGGACACGACTGCTCCTCCAGCTGCCTCACCCGGAGCTCCGAGGCACGGATCTCGAGCTCCCGCTCCTTCGCGTCCTCCAGGAACTCCGGCGGGCGTAGGATCGAGTACACGATCGAACCGACGAATGGAAACAGCGACGCGCCCGTGGCGCAGGCGACGAGCACGGGATCCTCGATCCGCCGACGGGCGTCGAGGTAGGTCCAGGCGATCAGCGCGATCCACACCACGATGAGGAAGAGAACTACGAGGTTCACGAACAGGTTGAGGCCGCTGTTCGTGATGCCGAATAGCGCTAGGACGGGCATGGCTTCAGGCGCATGAGCTGAGCGGGGCGGAGTCTACTTCGTCAATTACGGCCTAATCCCTGGAACCGGTCCCCACCAACCCTCGTGCAGTGCTACAGGAACAGGCGACCGAACAGGTATCCGAGACCGAAGAACACGAGGATCACGATCGCCACCACGGCGGCGACCAAGCCCATCATCTGCAGGAGCTCTGAGCGGGCCTCTCGATCCATAAAGGGGTGTCCCGCCGCCACCGGGCCGGTGGGGCGACTAGGAACTGCGCTCGACAGCGTACCTGAGCAGGTAGTGCGAGCCGCTGATCAACGCGACGCCGGAGCGGGCCCGCGCCGCCTCGATCGCGCGGCGCACCGCCGCCGCGGGCTCGACCACGACCTCGGCCTCCAGGCCCACGGCGCGGGCGGCGTGCGCAAGCTCCTCGGCCTCGCGGGATCGCGCGGCCGGCCGCCCCGCGCGAGCGAGCTGCTCGGCGGGCAGCTCCGTGCACACGGCCGCGTCGACCACCGGCGCGAGCTCGCGGACCACCCCGGCCGCGTCCTTGTCCGCCAGCAGCGCGAGGCAGGCGACCACCGGGGCTCCGGCGACCACCTCCGGCAGCGCCTCGGCCAGTGCGGCGGCGCCGGGAGGGTTGTGAGCGGCATCGAGGACGAGGCGCGGCTGCCCGTCCGGGACCTGCATCCTGCCGGGTAGCTCCAGACCCATTGCCACCGCACGCACTCGCTCCGGTTCGAGCGTCCCGAGCACGGCCGTTGCGGCCGCGCTGGCGACGGCGAAGTTGCGTCGGGCGTACGCGCCGGGCACGGCAAGCTCGAGATCAGGGTCGTGCTCGGCCGATTCGATGAGAGTTGCGCTGCGCTCGTGCGCTGCCCGCTCGGCCTGCTTGCGCACCCCGGACGCGACCTCGCCGATCACCAGGACCGAGTGATCACGCAGCACGGCGAGCTTCTCGGCGGCGATCTCCTCCTCGGTGTCACCGAGCCACTCGGTGTGCTCCAGCCCAACCGAGGTGAGCACGGTCGCGCGGGAGGGCAGGACGTTGGTGGCGTCGAGTCGCCCGCCCAGGCCCGCCTCGATCACCCCGAAGCCGACCCGGGCCTCAGCCAGCGCCACGAACGCCGCGGCGGTGGCAGCCTCGAACTGGGTGACGGACTCCCCCTCCTCCAGCGATCGGTTGGTGACCTCGACCGACTGCGCCACTCGCTCGACGGCAGCCCCGAACGCGTCCGGGTCGATCTCCGCTCCCCCCACGCGGACGCGCTCCGACCACCGCTCCGTGTGGGGCGAGACGTACGCGCCCGTGGTCCGTCCGTGGGCCTCGAGCAGCGCCGCGATCATCTCCACGACCGACGACTTGCCGTTCGTCCCGACGACGTGAATCGAGGCGAACCTGTGCTGCGGCATCCCGAGCACCGAGACGAGCCGCCGGATCCGCTCGAGACCGAAGCGCCACCCGAGCGGCTCGAGCGAAAGGAGGTAGTCCTCGGCTTGTCCGTAGGTCCAGGGCACCAATGACACCCAGCAACGACGGCCCCGCGCCCGCGATTGTCGGATTCATCGCGATATAGCCGATAAATCCGACAATCGCAGACTGGGGCTGCCGTTACCGCCTCTCCAGCTCCTCCAGCTCGGCCCGATAGTGCGCCAGCTTTCGGCGCTCCGACTCGACCACGTCAGCCGGTGCCTTCTTCACGAAGGCCGCGTTCGCGAGCTTGCCCTCGGCCCGCGCGACCTCCGCCCGCAGGGCCTGACGCCGCTCGTCGATGCGCTCCCGCGCCTGATCGGCGTCGACCTCGTCCGACGCGACGATCTCGACCGGCCCGATCGTGGTGAGCGCCTCGCCCTCCGCGCCGTCGAACGCGAGCCGGGCGAGCCGGCTCACCAGCTCATGGGGTGCGCCGTCTCCCGCCGCGACTCGCGCCGGCAGCACGCTCCCGGCCGCGACCCCGACCAGGTCGCGCCAGCGCCGGATCTGGCGCGTCACGTCGATCCAGGCTTCCACCTCGCGCTCGGCCTGCTCGTCTACCAGGGCGGAATCGGGCTCGGGGTATGGATGCACGACCAACATCTCCGCGGCGTCGCCGCCGAGCTGATCCCGCATGTACGAGTAGATCTCCTCGGTCGCGAAGGGCATCACGGGGTGGATGAGCGCGAGCGTCTGCTCCAGCACCCAGAGCAGCATCGACGCGGCGTCGCGGTCGCCCTCGTACAGGCGCGGCTTGACGATCTCGAGATACCAGTCGCATAGCTCGGACCAGAAGTAGTCGTAGAGCCCGAGCACGGCGTGCGCGAAGTCATAGCCGTCGGTCTGGGCGATCGTGGCCGCGATCACCCGCTGAAGGCGCGAAGCGATCCACCTGTCCTCGATCCGCTGAATGGCGGGCCGAGCGTCCGCGCCCGCCGCGTTCAGCAACACCAGCCGGGAGGCATTCCACATCTTGTTTGCGAGCTCGTGCCCCTGCTGGATGCGCGCGGGGTTGTAGCGGACGTCCTGGGTCGACGACATCGCGAGCAGGCCGAACCGGACGCCATCCGCACCATGCGCGTCGATCTCGTCCAGCGGATCGATGCCGGTGCCGAGGCTCTTCGACATCCGCCGTCCGTCGGGCGCCTGAATCACCGGATGGACATAGACGTCATGGAAGGGGATGTCGCCCGCGAACTCCATCCCCATCATCACCATGCGAGCAACCCATAGGAAGAGGATCTCCCGCGCGGTGGTGAGGAAGCTCGTCGGGTAGAAGGCGGCGAGCTCTGGCGTCTCCTCGGGCCACCCCAGGACCGCGAACGGCCACAGCGCCGAGCTGAACCACGTGTCCAGGACGTCGTCCTCCTGGCGCAGCTCGCCGCCGCACGCGCCGCATCGATCGGGCGCCGTCTCGGCGACGTACATCTCCTCGCATCCGTCGCAGTACCACACGGGGATCCGGTGCCCCCACCAGAGCTGGCGCGAAATGCACCACGGACGGATGTTTCGCATCCAGTCCAGGTAGACGCGCTTGTAGTTATCGGGGACGATCCGAACCTCATCGCGCTCGACGACCTCGATCGCGGGACGGGCGAGCTCGTCCATCCGCATGAACCACTGCAGGCTGATCAGCGGCTCGATTCGCTCGCCCGAGCGCTCGGAGAACGGCACCGAGTGCGCGTACTCCTGCTCGGCGCGCAGCCGACCCTCCTCCTTGAGCGCCGAGACCACTGCGCGATGCGCCTCGGGGACTGTCAGCCCCTGGAACCGCTCCCCGGCCTCGGCCGTCATCCGCCCGTCCTCGCCGATCACCGTGACCTCCTCGAGACCGTGCGAGCGGCCGATCTCGAAGTCGTTGGGGTCGTGGCCGGGTGTGATCTTCAGGGCTCCGGTCCCGAACTCTGGGTCAACGTGCTCGTCCGCGATGATCGGCAGGCGGCGACCGACGAGCGGAAGCACGCAGTGCCCGCCCACGAGGTAGCCGTACCGCTCGTCGTCGGGATTCACCGCGACCGCGGTGTCGGCGAGCATCGTCTCGGGCCGGACGGTGGCGACGGTGAGGACCTCGTCGGACCCCTCCACGGGGTAATCGATCATGTACAGGGTGTCCGTCGCCTCGCGGTTCACGACCTCCAGGTCGGAGATCGCGGAGTGCGTCCCGGGATCCCAGTTGACCATGTAGTTGTCGCGGTATATGTAGCCCTTCTCGTACAGGGCGACGAAGACCCGGTACACGGCGCGCACGTAGGCGTCGTCGAGCGTGAACCGCTCGCGCTCGTAGTCGCAGGAGGCGCCCAGCCGCTTGTACTGCTCGATGATCGTCGAGCCGTATTCGTGACGCCACTTCCAGACTCGCTCGACGAAGGCCTCGCGTCCGATGTCCGGGCGCGAGGTCCCCGCCTCGTGAAGCTCCCGCTCGACCACGGCCTGGGTGGCGATCCCGGCATGGTCGGTCCCGAGCGCCCAGAGCGTGTTCCGTCCCCGCATCCGGTTCAGGCGCGTGAGGACGTCCTGGACCGTCCCGTTCAGGGCATGCCCCATGTGCAGCGCCCCGGTCACGTTGGGTGGCGGAATCGCGATCGAGTAGTTCTCGTCCGGGCTTCCCGCGGCGTCAGGGTGGAAGTAGCCGCCCTCCAGCCAGCGCTCGAGGATCCTTCCCTCGGTCTCCGCCGGCTCGTAGCGAGTGGTGTCCTCGAGCCGCTTTCGGCGCTGCTCGTCCATGGTCGGCGAGTTTAATTGCGGCCCTCCGCCCGCCAGATTACGATGGGACGGCGATGATCAGGGAAGGCCGGATCAAGGGGCTCATGCTCTGCCTGTTCACGGCCTGCGTGGCGATCGCGATCGCCGCACCGGCCGCGTTCGGCTTCGTCAACCTCGACTACTCGGGGCACGTGAAGGGTGCCTCCAACACGCTCGTCGGGTTCGACGTGAACCGCACCGGCTCGGGCCACCGGAAAGTCGTCGGGTTCTTGGTCTCCCAGATCCCGTACTCCTGCTCCGATGCGCCTGCCGGAGCCACCGCGGGCTGGCGGTTCGACCCTCGTATGCGCGTCCAGCGAGACCGGACGTTCCGGGGTAGAGGCGAGTGGACCGGGCTTCCCCTCGATCCGGTCGGCAGGGTGAGCGGCAAGTTCAGGCGCGGCGGCGTCGCGGTGGGCGACTTCAAGCTCCGGGGCGAGCTGGCCGGCCCAGGCACACACTGCCGTACCGGACTGCTCGAGTGGCGGGCGACCAAGCGGGAAGAGCCGCCGGCCTAACTACGAACGACACCTGGGACGAAAGGAGGATTTGTCAGGCGAGGCCTGACAAAGTCGCCTTTCGGCAGGTTCCGGGCCCTACGCCGACTCCTCCTCGAGCTGGTCCAGGCCCGCGTCCGGTTCCTCCGGGGCCGCCTCGGTGACCAGCGTCGGCTTGATCTGAGCGCTGGATCGTCTCCTTCGTGACGACGCACTTGCGGACGTCACGTCGCGACGGGAGCTCGAACTGGACATCGAGGAGCGTCTCCTCGAGGATCGAGCGAAGTCCGCGGGCCCCAACCTCGCGCTCGAGGGCCCTGTCGGCGATCGCACCGAGGGAGTCAGGCGCGAACACCAGCTCGATGTCGTCGAACTGGAAGAAGCGCTCGAACTGCCGGGTCAGCGCGTTGCGCGGCTCGGTGAGGATCTCGACCAGATCGTCGCGGGTGAGCTGGTGGATCGCCGCGACCACGGCCAGCCGTCCGATGAACTCGGGAATCAGGCCGTACTCCATGAGGTCCTCCGGCAGCACCTGCTCGAAGAGCTCGCCGGTGTCGCGCTGGTCGCGGGTGAGGACCCGCGCGCCGAAGCCCACGCCCTGCTGGCCGATCCGTCGCTCGATCACCTTGTCAAGCTGCGCGAACGATCCGCCGCAGATGAACAGGATGTTCGTCGTGTCGATCGTGAGGAACTCCTGGTGCGGGTGCTTGCGCCCGCCCTGCGGCGGCACCGACGCGGTGGTCCCCTCGAGGATCTTCAGGAGCGCCTGCTGCACGCCCTCGCCCGAGACGTCGCGCGTGATCGAGGGGTTGTCCGCCTTGCGGGCGATCTTGTCGACCTCGTCGATGTAGATGATCCCGGTCTCGGCCTTCTTCACGTCGAAGTCGGCGGCCTGGATCAGCTTCAGCAGGATGTTCTCGACGTCCTCCCCCACGTAGCCCGCCTCGGTCAGCGCGGTTGCGTCCGCGATCGCAAACGGGACGTTCAGGATCCGTGCGAGGGTCTGCGCCAGGAGCGTCTTCCCGCAACCGGTCGGCCCGAGGAGCAGGATGTTCGACTTCTGGAGCTCGACCTCCTCGTCGTCCGATTGCGACATCTGCACCCGCTTGTAGTGGTTGTAGACCGCGACCGACAGGGCGCGCTTCGCCGTCTCCTGGCCGACGACGTACTCGTTGAGGACGGCGTGGATCTCCTTGGGCTTGGGAAGGCTCTCGAGCTCGAACGAGGGCGGCGCCGCGAGCTCCTCGTCGATGATCTCGTTGCAGAGATCGATGCACTCGTCGCAGATATAGACGCCGGGCCCGGCGATCAGCTTCTTGACCTGGCGCTGGGACTTCCCGCAGAAGCTGCAGAGAAGCTGCTCGTTCGAGTCGGTTGGGCGTGCCAAGCGCTCTCCCCTTTCGATGCGCGGCCCATGCGCCTCGACTCAGATTACGACACGCGGGCCGTTGGCTCGACGGTGCTTGTTACTCGCCGCGGGCGCCGGTCCCTTCAACCGCGCGACGACTTGCAGCCGCGCTCGCGCCCTAGTGGTGCTCGATGACGCGATCGACGATGCTGTACTCGCGAGCCTCCTCCGAGCTCATGAAGTAGTCGCGCTCGGTGTCCTTCTGGACCTTCTCCATGGGCTGACCGGTGTGCTTGGCGATGATCTCGTCCAGCCGCCTGCGCACGTCGATGATCTCGCGGGCGTGGATCTCGATGTCGGTCGCCTGGCCCTGGAAGCCGCCGGTGACCTGATGGATCAGGATCTTGGAGTTCGGCGTGGCCATGCGCTTGCCGGACGCGCCGCCGGCCAGCAGCAGCGCTCCCATGCTCATCGCGACGCCGACGCAGATGGTCTGGACGTCGGGCTTTATGTACTGCATCGTGTCGTAGATGGCGAGGCCCGCGTAGACGGAGCCGCCCGGGGAATTGATGTAGATCGAGACGTCCTTGTCCGGGTCCTCGGACTCCAGGTGGATCAGCTGGGCCACCACGAGGTTCGCGATGTCCTCGGACACCGGGGTGCCGAGGAAGATGATCCGCTCGTTCAGAAGCCGCGAGTAGATGTCGAACGCGCGCTCGCCGCGCGACGTCTGCTCGACAACCATTGGCACCAGGGGGCTCACGGGGCGATGAGTTTATAAAAGCGGCCTTCGGATCCTGGCAGCCGGGGCGACGGCCCGACACTCCGCCTGACAGGCCTCGATCCTCTCGGGTGCCTCACTCGGAGCCGGGCGTCCACAGCCCGGTCTCCGCCGCCTCGGGCTCCTCGCGCTCCTTCTCCGGTGTCCAGAGCTTGTCTCGGGCGGCGGCCTGCTCCGCGGGGATGGGCTGGGCCGAATCGGCGATCACGTCGGCGGCCTTGCGCAGCCGGACCTCGGACCGAAGCAGCGAGTCACGCCCCGTACTGGTGAGGTTGGCGAGGAGCCGCTCCGGGTCCTCCTCCCCCTCGCCCGGCCCGAGCGCCTCCAGCAGCTCCTCGTCGCTCACCTCGATGCCCTCGGCGTCGGCGACCGCGGCAAGCGTCGCCTCGCGCCGCAGCGCGCGCTCGGCGTCGGCCTCCATGTCCGTTACGAGCTCCTCCCGCGACTTGCCCTGCATCTGGACGTAGGACCCGGGATCGATGCCGCGCGCGCTCAGCGACCGCTCCAGCGCGCTCCCACATGTCGTGGGCGCGGGCGTGAACGAGCTCCTTGGGCAGGTCGATCGTCGCGTTTGCCGCTGCGGCGTCGACGGCGGCGGCGCGAAAGTCATCGTCGGCGCGCTGCTCGAGCGCGGCGCCGATGCGGTCGCGGATCTCGTAGCGCAGCTCCTCGAGCGTGTCGAACTCAGACGCATCTGCGGCGAAATCGTCGTCGAGATCGGGGAGCTCCTTCTCCCTCACCTCCTTGACCGTGACCGCGAAGGTCGCCATCTTGCCGGCGAGCCCCTCGGGGCGGTGATCGTCGGGAAAGTCCACCTCGACGGTCACCTCGTCCCCCGCGGTGGCGCCGGCGAGCGCCTCGTCGAACTCCGGCAGGAGGGTCTCGGCGCCCAGCTCGACCGTCAGGTCGGTGGCCTCCGAGCCCTCGAACGGCTCCCCGTCCACCGTGCCCGAGTAGTCGATCACGAGGATGTCGCCCGCGCGCTGCCGGCCGGTCCACCGGATTCAGCGCGGCGAAGCCCTCGCGAAGCCGGTCGAGCTCGGCCTGGACGGCGTCCTCGCGGGACCTCGGGCTCGACCCTGCCGACCTCCAGCCCCTTGTACTCGCCGAGCTTTGCGGGCGGGCGGACCGCCACCTCGATCGAGAACTGCGAGCTCCTCCCCCTCCTCGGGCAGCGACTCGACGTTCAGCTTCGGATCGCCGATCGGCGTGATGCCGGTCTCGAGCAGCGCGCGCTCGTACCACTCCGCGAGCGAGTCGCGAAGGGCCTGCTCGACCACCGCATCGCGCCCGACCCGCTGGATCACGAGCTCGGCGGGCACCTTGCCCTTGCGGAACCCGGGACTCGCATGTCGCCGGCGAGCTGCTGGGCGGCACGGTCGACCCGCTGCTCGGACGGCGTCGGGCTCGATTCCGACGTCGATCCGCACGCGAGAGTCGCCAAGCTCGGTGACCGAGGTCCTCATCGTCGGACAACCTTATTGGCCGCCGCCTTGATCACGGCCGCGGCCAGATCGAGGACGAACGCCACGAAGCGCCCAACCGGCCCCGTCACCAGCCGGGCGGCCAACCGATCTCGGAGGCTCACGGCAGCAGGCTAGGCGCTCACAGCCACCGGATCCGCCGGAAGAACCGGTAGAGCAGGAAGGTCAAGACGAGCATCGCTCCCAGCGCCAGGGGATACCCGAGCTCCAGGTGGAGCTCTGGCATGTGGGTGAAGTTCATCCCCCAGATGCTGGCGAGGAAGGTGGGCACGGCCACGATCGCAGCCCAGGCCGAGATCTTCTGAACCGTCTCGTTCTGGCGAACGCTGATCAGGGCGAGGTTCGCATCGAGGATGCCCGACAGGATGTCCCGCTGTCCCGCAACCTGTTCCTCGATGCGCCTGAGGTGACTCGCGGCGTCTCGCAGGAAGCGCTCGAGCTTGTCGGGGAGCTCGACGAGCTCGCCCTCCACCACCGAATCGAGCGGATTCTGAAGCAGGGTGAGCGACCGATGGAACTCGATCGTCTCGCGGGTCATGGAATAGGTGGCGTGAGTCGCCTGCGTGGCGCCGGAGAAGACCTGCTGCTCCAGCCGCTCGATCCCGTCGTCGATCGCCGCCGCGACCGGCTCGTATCCGTCGATCACCTCATCGAGGATCGCCCAGACGACCGCGCCCGGACCGGTCTCGAGCAGGTCCGGATGAAGCTGCTCGAGCCGCTCCCTGGCGCCCGCCGGGTCGCTCGGCTCGCCTCGCCAAACCGAAATCACGTAGCCGGGACTGACGAGCACGCGGACGTCGCCGAATTCGATCTGCCCCGTGGGCTCGTGGAATCGCGCCGAGCGCATCGTGAGCACCGCTCGGCCCTTGTATCCCTCGAGCCTCGGCCGCGCCGGGGCTCCTGAGGGACCATCAATGCCCCTCATGGGCAGATCGAAAGCGGTGGCGACCGACTCGAGTTCCTCCCGGCTCGGATCACGGACCGCCAGCCATACGAACCCGTCGCCCGCCCGCGCGAGCTGGGCGGCCCGATCGACGGCGAGGTCGGTCGCGACCCGCTTACCGTCCCGGTAATGGGCGCCGTAGGCGATCATCGTCGCGATGTTCAGCCTCGCCGCTTGGCCTCCTGCGTGCGCGAGGACCCGTGCATGCAACCGCCGAGCGGTGCAAAATCCGCGCATACCGCGGGAATGTGCACCGCTCGACGAATTGAGAAGAGGCGGCGGCGCTACGCGGCGGCGCGGCGGCGGCGCCGCCCTAGCTGAAGCTGACCTGGACCGGCTCGCGGTCGCGGGCGTCCTCGATCTCGAAGAACTCCCGCGCCGTGAACCCGCGCGAGTTGGCGAGGATCGAGTTCGGGAAGACCTGGATCTTCGTGTTGTACGTCTGGACGTTCGAGTTGTAGATCCGGCGGGAGGCCTGGATCTCATCCTCGATCTCGGTCAGCTCGTTCTGGAGCTTCTGGAAGTTCTCGGTCGCGCGAAGATCGGGATAGTTCTCCGCGACCGCGCGCAGATCGGTCAGCGCGGCGGTGAGCTGGCCCTCCTTCTGGGCCGCCTCGGCGGGGGTGTGGGCCTTGGTCGCCTCGGCGCGCGCGGCGGTGACCTTCTCGAAGACCTCGCGCTCGTGCGTCGCATAGCCCTTCACCGTCTCGACCAGGTTCGGCACCAGGTCGTGGCGCCGCTTGAGCTGGACGTCGATGCCCGACCACGACTCGTCGACGCGGTTGCGCGCGCCGATCATCGAGTTGTTGACCCCGATGAGGACGAGCACGAGCACGACCAACAGGACGACGATGACGATGATCGCGATCACCATTGCGCGAGGAGCTTACAGCGCGCGCAGCGCAGAAACCGCTGGCGGCGAGCGCGAGCTAGAGCGCGTGCTCGTGCTCGAGCAGGAAGCGCTTCATCTCGGGCCCGCCGCCATAGTTGCCGATGTCGCCGCCCGACCGCACGACGCGGTGGCAGGGGACCACGATCGGGATCGGGTTGGATCCCAGCGCTGACCCGGCCGCCCGGAAGGCTCGCGGGCTCCCGGCGCGCTTGGCGGCGTCGGTGTAGGTGATCACCTCGCCGAACGGCACCTTCGCCGTCGCTCGCAGGACCCGACGGTAGAACCCAGCGTGGCTGAGCCGCCAGTCCAGCGGGAGCTCGAAGTGCTGGCGCTCGCCCGCGAAGTACTGGTCGAGCTCGCGCCGCGCCTCGTCCAGCCGCTGGGGGTAGGCGAGGATGCGGGGTGAGACGTCGCGCGCCAGGCGGCGTGAGGACGTCGTCCAGGCTCTCGCCGGGAAGGCGCGACCCGGAGGAGGCCGCGATCCGTGGCCGCTACCACCACCTCGCCGATCGGCGAGTCCACGGTCGCGTAGGCGACGTCCAGCAGCCCCTCACTCGATGCTTGGGCGGCCAGCCGCTCGACGAAGTTCATGTGGTCATCTCCTTCAGCTCCGCCGCGCTTCGGCGCAGCTTCTTCAAGCCCTCGTGCACGTTTCGCCGCGCGCCCTCCTCGGAGGTGCCGAGCGCCTTCCCGACCTCGCGGTAGCGGAGGTCGACGGCGAATCGCAGCACCACCGCGGCGCGTTGGCCGGGCGGGAGCTCCGCGACGGCCGCCCAGATCGCGCTGTCTCGCGGGCCCATGCCGAGACCGGCGTCGGCAGCCGGGGCGCTGTTCAACCGATCGCCAGCGCGCTCGACGTCCGCCACCGGCTGCACCCGGCGCGCGACGCGATGGTGGTCGATCGCCTTGCGACGGGCGATCGTGAAGACCCACGAGCGCGAGGTTCTGCGGCGTGGGCCCGCGGATAGGCCCGCAGGGCGGCCATGAAGGTCTCCTGCAGGCAGTCCTCGGCGTCGTCGGGCCCGACCATCCCGCGAAGGAAGGCCCGCACCGGGTCGAGGTGCTGGTCCAGGAACACCTGGAACGGAGGCAGAGGGTTGGTCGATGGCGCTCATGCACTACAGAACGTACGCCGGGGGCCAAACGTGACACGACCGGCTACGGCCGGCGTTCCGCGGCTTGGACGACGGCCTCGACGCCCTGCACCCGCACGCGATCGCCCTGGGGAAGGCTCACGTAGACGGCGCCGTCGCGCTCGAGCTGCTCGCGAGGGTTCATGACGATGATCCCCGCGAAGCGGTCCTGGCCGTCGAACCGCAGGAAGTCGGACTCCGGCGTCTCCACGCGCCGGCCGGGCCGAGGGCGCCCGATCGACGCGTACAGGACGTCGCTGGGCGGGTCGTAGGTGACGTGGGAGAACGTGTAGGGGCCGGCGCGCAGGCTCACCCGACCGAGCTTAGTGGCGCCCGGCTAACGCCAGGATTGCGCTCCTCGCCAGGCCTCGGCCATCTCGATCCGCTGCATGATACTCGGGTGGTCGCCGAACAGGAACTGGTCCCAGCCGGGCGGATCAGGCTCGGCGCTGCGAGAGCCTCCCGAGCCGCTCGAACAGCCCGGTCATCGCGCCGGGCTCGCGGGTCGTATTGAGCGCCACCCAGTCGGCCTCGGCCTCGAGCCGGCGGGTGAACGCGGTCTGCAACGGCAGCGTCACGAACAGGAGGATCGCGACGACGAAGATCGCAAGCGGGACGGCGGTTGGTTCATACAGGCCGCCGCGGCGGCGGGTCACGAGCGCGACGATGAGGGCGATCGGCAAGCGCCAGCAGCGCCATGAACCCGAACGCCTTCCACAGATGGTCGCGGGACAGGTGCGCGAACTCGTGCGCCAGGACCACCCGCACCTCGGGCCGGGGAAGCGCTGGAGCAGCGTGTCCCAGAGGATCACCCGCTGCGTCGGGCCGAGCCCGGTCGCCTCGGCGTTCGGCGAGCCGCCCAGGTTGTGCGTGTCCTGGACCCGCACCGTGGTCCCTGGGATTCCCTCCTGCGGCGGCAAGCTTGTCCGCATCGGCGGCGATCGCCGGATTGTGCACCGGGTGCTGGTCTGGGATCAGGTAGGGCTGGACGAAGGCGAATGCGAGCAACACGGCGACGAGCGCCGGCGCCGCGGCGACCCACCAGGCGCGTCGCCAGACGCCGGTGAGCGCCATCACGATCAGCATCGCCAGCGAGATGAACAGGAACTCGCCGCCGGCCGGCAGGAAGTAGTTGATGAGCCAGTCGACGTACCCCTGGCTCGAGACGTCGTGCCCGCGCTCCCACCACAGCTCGGCGAGGCCGAACGGGAGCTGGGCGAACCACACGAACGCGAGCCCGAGCATGCCGAGGAGCATCCCCGTCCCGATCCGCCCCGCCGCCGACTCCCGGACGAACCCCGGGCCCTTGATCGCGTAGATCCCGAGCGCCACGAGCTGCGCCACCAGCGCGAGCAGCGCGTCGACGCGAAGGAATGCCTGGTAGCTGGCCGCACGGTCGAGCTGGTCCTGGGTGAAGTAGTGCGCCGGATCGAGACTCGGGAGCGAGAGGTCGCTGGGGACGCTCGTCTGCCAGAGCTGGAGGACGGCGAAGATCCAGGCGCCGACGGACCACAGCCGCGCCCACGCCGAGCGCGACGAGCACCCGGCGATCCGCCCTGACCGATTCGATCAAGCGGGCTCGGGCACGACGGCCGGCTCCGGCTCCACCAGCTCGAGCGAGGGACCGCTGAAGGGATAGCGGTCGGTGAGCAGCGCCAGGTACCCGAAGAGCTGGCCGTTGTAGCGGAGCGCGAAGACCCCCAGGTTCCGCAGACCCACCGGAATCTCGCCCATGATCAGCCCGACGAACCAGGCGAACACGGCGACGATCAGGAGGGCGTTGTTGAGTGCCCGCGTTGATCACCAATGCCGGGAGGGCCAGGATGAGCCGAAAGCCGGTCTTCCAGCGGTTCTGTCGCTGGGGACGCGGCGATCCGGAGGTCGATCGGATAGCTGCCGGGCGCACCCGTGAAGCCGGGGAACGGGTTCGCGACCAGATACAGGTAGGCGGTGTTGTGCGTCAGGTAACGGGCGTAGGCCGCGTTGAAACGATGGAGCGCGCCGGCGGGCTGCCCGGCGAACAGGGTCACGAACCAGTTCGCGATCACGGTGAAGAAGACGACGAGCCCCCACAGCAGCAGCCAGACGAGTGCGGCAGCCAGAGGAGCACTCGGAAGAAGACCGTCAGGCGCGAGCGCCGCAGGTCGTCGTCCTCGGAGATTCGGATGGGATGGTCGTCCGGTAGATCGCCGTAGTCGTGGTAGAGCGGGTCGCTGTTCGGATAGCGGTCGGTGACGAGCAGCACGTACGCCGCGACCTGAACCGAGTAGCCGAGCCCGTAAGCGATCAGGTCGCGGAGGCCGTGCGGCATGCGCGCGCGGATGAGCGCGGCGAACCAGCCGAGGAAGGCCGCCGTCCCGATGATGCCCAGGCTGATGCGGTAGTTGCCGAGCCCGCCGTAGACGCCGGATGCGCCGAACGCCGAGCCCAGCAGGAGCGCCGGAACGGCGAGCAGCAGCCGGAAGAAGGTCTTCCACCGGTTCTGGGGCTCGGAAGCCGGTATCTCCGCATCGACGGGATAGCTGCCCGGATCTCCCTCGAATCCGGGCCAGGGGTTGGCCGCGAGATTGAAGTAGGCGTCGACGTGGGTGAAGTAGCGCAGGTATCGCGCCTGCATGTCGTGGCCCACCGCCCTCCCCGTGAAGAGGATCGCGAACCAGTTGACGAACGCGATGGCGGCCGCGAGCAGGCTGAAGATCCCGAGCACGATCAGGTGCGGGATGACCAGGAGCAGGCGGAAGAAGACCGTCAGCCGCGAGCGCTCAAGATCGTCACGGACGATGATCCGCGCGCGGTCGCCCGGCGGCCCCGCGCCGGGTGGCGCCGGAGGCCCCGCCGGAGGTTCAGTGGTCGGCGGCTCCGCCGACGGCTGCGAAGGAGGCTCGCCCGGAGTCGGCACATCGGTCATGCGCGCGCAACATACCTCCCCCGCCCGATGCCGTTTTGCCAGGCCACCAGCGCGGTCGCGACCAGCCCGGCCGCGACGACCAGGCACGGGAGCGCGTCGCCGGCGGCGGCAGCAGCGGCGCCGCTGCCGATGCTGCCCAGGACCTGCCCGGCCGCCCACGCGATGTTGATGAGGCCCGCGGCCAGGCCCTGATGCAGCCCGCTGTCCTTCGCGGCGTCGCTGAGCATGGCAAGCGCCGGGGTGAAGCAGACGCCGGCGCCCATCGAGAGCGCGATGAGGAGCGCTACGACGATGCCGAGGCTGTCCGGCATCGGGAGTAGCGCCAGGGCGATCGCGCAGAAGATCATGCCGACGACGTAGGGGCGGGACCGCCCGATGCGGTCGGAGAGCCTGCCGATCCAGGCGGCGAGGCTCGCCTCGAACGCCGCTCCGACCATGAACCCGCCAGCGATGACCACCGGGCCGCCGCCCAGGTGGTGGATCCGCAGTGGAATCAAGACCGCCATCACACCGAAGAGGACCGAGGGCGCCATCACGAATGCGGTCGTACGAAGCACGGCAGGGCGTGTGATGGCCGCCCCCGTCTGGCGGAGATCGAGTCGCTCACCGTGGGCCGGAAACGGCAATCGCAGCGTCAGAATCGCGAGCACGATCGCGATGACGAGCACCGAAGAGAAGACGGGCTTCGTCCCGACAGCATGCGCGAGCGCGCCCACCGCCGGGCCGAGCAGCGAGCCGGCGATCGCGATCGCCAGGACGTCCCCGATGACGGTGCCGCGGCGCGACTCGGGTGCGGTGACCATCAGCCACGTGATGGCCCCAGCCCAGGTGAGCGCCCCGGCGATCCCTTGCAGGAAGCGGGCGGCATCAAGGAGCACTATGTGGTCGCCGAACCCGAACGCGATGCTGGCGGCTCCCATCAGCGCGAGGCCGGCGAGGAGGGTGCGGCGCGGGCCGGCGCGGACGGCGATGAATCCCGCCGGGAGCGACGCGACCAGCGTCCCGGCGGCGTATGCGCCGGACAGCACGCCCGCGGCGGCCTTCGAGAGCCCGAAGTCGTCGACGTAGCCCGGAAGCAGCGGCGTGATCGCCTCGTAGAAGACAACGTCCAGGAAGACGACCGCCGAGGCGATGAACAGCAAACGGCGCATCGATCCATCCTGCCAGGCAAACCCAGAATCGGCTTCTCGAGCCAGGGCTTCGTTCACCGGGACCGGAATCTCGGACCGCGCCCAAATCGGTGCTAGGCTCGCCCGCGGACAGGGAAAGACGCGCGCCGAGCGGGCGCGAGCCAGGGAAAGGGGAGGACGAGATGCGTAAGCGATCGGCGATCGTGATCGCCACCGCCGCCGTCGGGGCGTTCGCAATGCTGGGAGTGCAGAGCGCCGCCGCGACCACGATCGAGGTCACGAACACGAACGACTCGGGAGCGGGGATCGCTTCGGGCGGCCATCAACCAGGCCAATCAGCTCGCCGGCCCCGATCGGATCGTGATCGAGGCGACCGGGACGATCCCGCTGCAGTCCGGGCTTCCCACCGTGACCGGGACTCCGCTGGTGATTCAGGGCCCCGGCGCGAGTGATCTCAGCCTCGATGCCTCGGCCCTGACCGCGCAGCGCGACACGGTGCTGGTGGTCGACCCGGTTAATCAGTGCGCCCCCTCCGCCGGTGCCAGGTCACCCTGCGAGGCGTCTCGATCGATCACGCATACGTCGCCGCGATCCGGAACAACGGCGTCCTTGACCTCATCCGACAGCAGGGTGAGCGACACCACCTACTACGGGGTCGTGAACGGACGCAGGCTGAGGGTCATCGACAGCACTCTGAGCGACAACCGCTACGGGATCTCTGCCTTAATGACGCCAACCGCACGGAGGTCCTCCGCAGCACCCTGCGCGGCCACAGCATCGCGCATCTCCACCAGCGAACACCCCCTTAACGTCACCGAGAGCAGCCTGATCGGCAGCCGCCGCTACGGCATCGACAATGCGTTCGGAGGCGTGGTGATCGAGGGCAGCACCCTGGCCGGAAGCCGCATCACCGCGCCGGGGGGTCCGTGGACATCACGCAGAGCACGATCAGCGCCAACAGCGATCACGCGGTGATCTCCAGCTCGGACAACTCCTTCACGTCGCTCCAGAGCACGATCGTCGCGAACCCGTCCAGCGGAGCCGCTTGCTCCGGACCGGTCAACTCCGTGGACTTCAACCTCGCCGACGACGGCAGCTGCAACCTCGCATCGCAGCGCGACCAGCCAAACACCGATCCGCTGCTCCGTCCGCTCGGCAACTACGGCGGTCCGACGAAGACCTTCGCGCTGCCGAAGACAAGCCCGGCGATCGACGCGGGCATGGCGTTCGGGAGCTCAACTGATCAGCGCGGCCTGCCGCGGATGGTCGATTATCCGGGGGTGCCGACGCCCGCCGGCGGCGACGACTCCGACATCGGAGCGTTCGAGCTGCAGTTGCCCTGAGCGGCAGTCAGCCGATTCCAATTCCGTGGATCAGCTCTTGGCTCTGGACTTGTTCAGGGTCACGGCGGCGCGAACGAGGGTCCTCAGCGCCTCCTCGTCTACCTCGTCGCCCTCGTGGAAGTCGATGGCGCGCCTGGTGTTTCCCTCAAGGCTTGAGTTGAAGAGGCCCGAACGATCGTTCAGCGCCGCCCCCTTGGCGAAGGTCATCTTCACGACGTTCTTGTAGGTCTCGCCTGTACAGATGATCCCGTCGTGCGACCACACCGGGACCCCCCTCCACTTCCACTCCTCGACGACCTCGGGATCGGCTTCGTTGACCAAGGTGCGGAGCCGGCTGAGCATCTCGCCCCGCCAGTCGCCCAGCTCCTTGATTCTCGCGTCGATCAGCTGAGAAGGAGAACTGCTTTTCGGCGACCCGCCTTTCATGTGGCCACCTCGATCTCTCCCGTCCGCTCCACGTGCTGCCAGCGCAAGCCGAGCCCGCGCACCGCGCTGATGACCGACTGAATCACGACGAGGTACATCAGCTGACGGTAGACGAACTGCTGCAATGGCAGCGCCCAAAGCGGCCTCAATCGCTCGCCGTCGAGCCTGAAGGCGTAGACACCCAGCGCAAGCTGTAACAGGGTGAAGGCCAGCCAGAATCCGAGAACGGGGAGCGGATCAAGGAATACCACGCCATACAGCGCGAAGATGTCGATCACCGGTGCAAGAAGCGGCAATGCGATCTGAAACAGAATCAGGTAAGGCAGGCCGCGCCGGCCGACCTTCCCGTCCTCACGTCGCCACAGCGCCGACCGGTGCTTCCACACTGCCTGCATGGTCCCATAGGACCAGCGGTAGCGTTGTCGCCACAGTCCGGCGAGCGTCGCCGGCGCTTCAGTCCAACCACGGGCATCTTCGACGTAGACGACGTTCCATCCGGAGCGGCCGAGCGCAATCGTGAGGTCCGTGTCCTCCGCCAACGTCGAAGAGGAGAAGCCACCGGCACCCTCGATCGCCTCGCGCCGGAATGCCCCGACCGCACCGGGTACGGTCGGCATGGCGCGCAGCACGTCATACAGGCGCCGGTCAAGATTGAAGCCGGTGACGTATTCGATGTGTTGCCACGTGCCGAGCAGCCCTCTACGATTTCCGACCTTCGTATTGCCCGCGACCGCCCCCATGTCCGGGTCCGCGAACGGCTCGACCAAGCGACGCAGCGTGTCGTCCTCAAACACGGTGTCGGCGTCCACCGTGACGATCACCTCACCCGTCGCTACCGCAAGCCCTGCGTTTAGAGCCGCGGCCTTCCCGGAGTTCGGCTGACGAAGCAGCCGTACCCCCGGCAGACCGAGGCCCTCGACGAGCTCGCCGGTACCGTCGGTCGACCCGTCGTCGACGACGATCACCTCATGTGCCGGGTAGTTACCCCCGGACAGAGAATCCAGTGTTTTCGCGATCACCTCCGTCTCGTTGAACGCCGGCACCAAGATTGAAACCGGCGGAGTGAACGCCGGCGCCGAGCGTCGACGCCATCGCTTGGCCTGGCGACGAGCAAGAAGGACGGTCACGGCCGCGCGCAGCACAGCCAGCGCGCCGATGGGGATCAAGAGCAAGAAGAGCAACTCCGTCACCCAGCGGGCAGCGGCCAGTGCGCCGATCAGAAGCTTCCCTCGCAGCTGCTCCGAGCCCGATGTAGCTGGCTGGGCCTCGGCTTTCGATATGCCGGCGAGCCGCGAGAGAGGCACGAGCCGGAAGCCTTGTCGTTCCAAGCGTGGCACCAGGCGCTTCAGCGCAGCCACGGTCTGCGAGCGATCGCCGCCTCCGTCGTGCAAGAGGATGACCCCGCCCCGCTGTCCGTGCGGTGTCGCGTTCCGAACGATTTGCGCGACCCCCGGCCGCTCCCAGTCGTCGCCGTCGTAATTGGCGAGGGCGATGAACCGGCCGGGGTCGAGCGTCGATGCGAGCGCCGTGGCCTGCGCTTGCGTGACTGCTTTGGGCCGGTTCGAGTACGGAGGGCGGAAGAAGTGAGTCCGGACGCCGGCCGCCCCAGCGATGGCGGTATCGGTCATCGAGACTTGGAGGTGCCGCTGCCAGCCCGGGATCGTCGAGAGGTCCGTGTGCTCGAAGGTGTGGTTCCCCAGTTCGAACCCCTCCCTACGCAGGTTCGCGACCACGCCGGGATACCGCACCACCTGCTCGCCAACCTCGAAGAAGGTGGCGGGCGCCCCGAACCGCGTCAGGATGGCGGCGATCCGCGGAGTCCAGGTCGGATCCGGCCCGTCGTCGAAGGTCAGCGCGACCCGCCGGCCGACCCGGGCCTCAGCTGGGACCAGGCGGTCACCGTCAACCCTCCAAATCGCCGTATAGCCGCGCAGCGCCGGGTCCTCGGTGCCCGCCGTCGGGGTGGCACTGCGACCGGTGGTCAAGGTGGTCAGGCCTTGTACGGCCGCCATCAGAAGAATGCCGGCAAGCAGCAGCGCGAGGAGGAACCAGTGGGCCGGAGGGCGCTCAATGCTGCGGCCGACCCGGCGCGCCGCCTCACTCCTCCCCTGAACTACGGGGCCCACGCTCGATCGATTCGGACCAGTCGTCGGCGTGCGTCCTCAGCCAGGCACGCTGCCGCTGCCCGAGGTATCTGGAGTTGGAGTCGTTTTCGTCGAGTCGGACGATGACCCCGAGGTCGTGCCGCCGCTCCCGTCGGGCGTGCCCGTCGGGGCGGGCTGATCGGGCGGGCTCGTCGAGCCAGACGGAGGCGGCGTGGTCGGGGTAGGCGAGGGCGCCGGTGGCGGAGGGTCCGTGGACGGGGCCGGGGGATGCTGGTCGGCTGTGGACTTGTTGCGTGGTTCGAGGACGACCCGGTGGTGGAGGCCGTCTGGGCGACGCCGGCGCTGGGCGGCGGCGTCCGCGCGGGACTGTCGCTCGTGCCGGTGGTTGATCGGGCGGGGCCACCTCCGGCGTCTCCCCCCCTCCGTGCAGCCGTCGACGATTTGTCTCCACTCCCGCCGCCGCCGGGACCTCGGCGGGTTACGGGTCCGACAGGCCGGGGGTCGGCACTTTGCGCACGCACGGCTGAAACCGCCTGCCCGTCATCGGAGCCCGACAGCGCCGGCAGGGGGAGAGGTGCGAACCCGATCAGGCCGGCGCAGAGGGCGGCAAGCCATCCCGCGAGCGCGATCCCCAGGGCGACCTTCCCAACCCGCACCGCGCGGTAGCGGCGCCTGCCCTTCGCGACAAAGACTGGAAGCCCGTCGGCGGGGGCCTTCGGCTCGAGTGTCGCTGCTGACATCGGCGCGTTCCTGCTGACCGGTGGTAACCGCGTGCACGCTGACGCCGCGGATTCGCCTCAAGCATATACCGCAATTTCGGCCATCGCGGGGGACCGCCATCCGCGGTACGGATGTCCCAAAGACGCGGTGGCTGACGTTCCCTCGCCGGCCGCCGAAGCGTCTAGAGTCGCACTGCAGCCATGGGACGGGAGGTTCACATGCCACAGCAAGCGAGCAGGGCGCGGCCCTCACCGGCACTGGTGATCTCATTGATCGCGCTCTTCGTATCGATCGGCGGCGTCGGTTACGCCGCGACCACGATCGACACCAACGACATCGCAAATCGTGCCGTCACGGCCAAGAAACTCCACAAGAATGCAGTGACGAATCCGAAGATCAAGGACGGCGCCGTCAACGGCGCGAAGGTACAAGACCACTCGCTCACCGGCGCTGACCTAACACCGGCCGAGCCGTATCACGAGATCGGGGCGAGCGGGGAACCGCGGTTTCAGAGTGGTGCCCACAACTTCGGGGGAGGCTTCAGCACGGCGGGGTTTTTCATTGATCACGAGCACATCGTTCACCTGAAGGGGGTGGTCACCGCGACTCGTGACACCGTGATCTTCAATTTGCCGCCGGGGTATCGCCCGAACCAGGAGCTGTTCATCCCGACGATCGCCACCGGGAATGCCGGCCGCCTGTTCATAAATCCGAACGGCGACGTCGAAGTGGGCGGCCCGGTGCAGAGCACTGCCAACTACGCGCTGGACTCGGTCACCTTCCGCGCCCCCAAGCGTGGGTAATCAGCCCGATTACCCCAGCATCGCAATGACGATCAGGGTGGGGGACCGGATTCCAACCGGCGACCGCGTTGAGGCGGTTGCAGTCAGCTCGGGGTGACGAACCAGACCTGGGGCTTCCTCCATGCTTGGTAGTCCTCAACGCTGTGGCGGATAAACAGGCGGACCATTCAAGCGTGACCAGCAAGGAGTACTGGGGCATCCGCGACCCCTGCTGGGGAAGCAGCGTGATCGCCCTCAGTTGAGCGTGCATTTCAAAGGATGCGTTGGAGGACGAGCATCTTCCGACTGGAGACCAGATGCGCCAAGTCATCCTCCAAGCTCTCGACCCGTGCCTCCGCCTGTTGCTGCCAGCGCTGGAGGTTGTGGATCTCCGCGATCAGCACGTAATCGGCTGATTCACTCGCCTGTCCGGGCACATCCATCGGCCGCGTCAATCGATAATCCGACATCGTGTCCAGCGAGCCACGGACCACGTCCCGATCGCTGGCCATCAGACGCTCAAAGTCCTCGGCTAGCTCCGGCGAGCGCAGGGAAAACCACATGAGGAGTGTCGCCGCGGCCGTCATCGACGGAGCGTAATGCAAAGCAAGGGTTTCGAGCCTCGAAATGCCTGCTAAGACGGGGAGGGAGGGATCCAGCTTGGCTGTTGAGCAAATGGGCCCCTATTGGCCCACGGCAGCTTCGCGCTGATGCCCGCCCCCGAATCAGGGAACTAGCAGGAGGTTTGTGAGGGTGAGCGACCGGATTCGAACCGGCGACCGCCTGGACCACAACCAGGAGCTCTACCAGCTGAGCTACGCTCACCGCGCCCTCTCCAATGTACCGGGGGACGCAGGAAGGCCGCTAGGCGAAGTTCGCCTGCGCCGTGTGTCGGCTAGCCGGATCCACGCCCGCAAAGCGCAGGAAGTCCACCATCCGAAAGCGGCCGCGGGAGGATCCGAGCTTCGGTTGCCATTTCGGCTTTGCCGTCAGATGGGACGCGGGATCCGCCTGCATGAGACCGATCAACACCTCGCCGACGATTCTGCCTCCGACCGGCCCGAGGTGGAGGCCTCCCGCCTTGAGCTCCGCTTCCTTTAGCACTTAGTACCAGAGGGGGGGTGCTCTTGGCGAAGCCGTACTTCTTGAGCTCCGAAAGATCGTCCTCAGACAGTGCGCCGACTCCCATCTGAGAAGCGATTGACTGCCCCGAGGGCAGGCTCCAGGATTCGAACCTCAGCGAGGCCGGAGGCCGAGCGGTGTCGCAGGTTCGATCGTGACGGGGGCCGGACGCCCCCGGCAGGATTCGAACCTCAGCGAGGCCGGAGGCCGAGCGGTGTCGCAGGTTCGATCGTGACGGGGGCCGGACGCCCCCGGCAGGATTCGAACCTCAGCGAGGCCGGAGGCCGAGCGGTGTCGCAGGTTCGATCGTGACGGGGGCCGGACGCCCCCGGCAGGATTCGAACCTCAGCGAGGCCGGAGGCCGAGCGGTGTCGCAGGTTCGATCGTGACGGGGGCCGGACGCCCCCGGCAGGATTCGAACCTCAGCGAGGCCGGAGGCCGAGCGGTGTCGCAGGTTCGATCGTGACGGGGGCCGGACGCCCCCGGCAGGATTCGAACCTCAGCGAGGCCGGAGGCCGAGCGGTGTCGCAGGTTCGATCGTGACGGGGGCCGGACGCCCCCGGCAGGATTCGAACCTGCGACCCTCGGATTAGAAGTCCGACGCTCTGTCCACTGAGCTACGGGGGCCCGCTTGCGGAGCGTAGCGCCGTTATCGGGCTCTCCCGGCGGTCGGGCTGCGCGTCCGCCTGCGATGCCAGCTCCCGTTCGAAGCTCGTCTCCAGGCGGTGCTCCTCGGGATCGCCGGGTTTGGTCTTCTCGAGCTTCAGTCGTGAGGCGCGCCCGTCGAGCGTGACACTCGCCACCTGGTTGTCGAAGTAGGGGCCGTCGAGGAAGCGCCACTGGATCTCGGGGTCCGGCCCGCCCGCTGCGCGCGCCAGAGCGCGGGTGAGCGCCCACACCGGTCGCGACCAGCCGATTCGCGCCTGCGTCTGCTCGGCTCTGCTGAGCGGGTTTCGGAACGGCGAGCAGACGGCCTGATAGACGTGGCTCTGGAGCCCGGACCCGCGCGGGAAGCCGATCTCGCAGAGGTAGGCGTGATGCACGTCGCCCGAGACGAGGAGGATCGAACCGGGTGGTTCGCCCAGCTCGCCGGTCCCGATCTCCTTCATCAGCCGAGCGACGCGATGGAAGGACACGTGGAAGGCTGCCCAGTGATCGAGGTCGGCGGTGCGGCGGATCTTCTCTCCCACCTTCGCCGCGAGCGGGCCCCACGCACCATCGCAGACGCGCTCGCTCCAGACCTCGGCGTAGTGCATCCCATGGGCGAGGATGTACGGGTCGGACGTGGCGATGATCAGGTTGTCGAAGTCGCCGTGCGCCTGGGCGCGCATCCACTCCCACTCGGAGTCGTCGAAGATCGACCGGTGTCCCTCCTTCAGGACGCGCCCCGCGCGCGAGTCCATGACGATCACGCGGTTTCGCCCGAGGTCGCGGTGGAAGCTCCAGCGTCGGCCGTCGCGATGCTCGTCCGCGTCCTCCGCATACCGGCGGACGATGTCGCCGGCATCCCCGTCCGCCTCGCGCACGCGCCCGTACGTCTCGTCCTCCTCGAGCTTGCGCGGCGACAGGTTCCCCAGGTGTTGGTAGAGCCAATAGGACATGTACGCGCCCACGATCCGCTCGTGCCACCAGGGCTTTGACCGCATGTCCTCCAGCCAGGATCGCGAGATGTTCCAGTCATCGCGCACGTCATGGTCGTCGATCGTCATCGAGGTCGAGACGGTCGAGAACAGCCACCGCACCACCGGCTCGCGCCACGACTCCCAGTAGAGCCGGGTGTACTCCTCGAAATCGGCGACATCGAGGCCCGGCGGCTCGGAGACGTCTCGCCGCGAGCGGATGAATTCCCGCGTCTTGGGCGCCCCCTCGTCCGCGTAGACCTGGTCGCCGAGCATGAGCAGAAGGTGCGGCCAGCGCCCCTCGGGGTTGCGGAGCATCTCGTGTCCAAGGACGTGGAGCGCATCCGCTTCCTTGCCCTCGGGGTGCTGGTTCTTCGTCAGCGTGTAGGGCGGCTCGTGCGGCACGGCGACGCGACAGGATCCGAACGAGATGTCGAAGGGCCCATCCTCGTCGAACGTCCTGATGCGGCTGGGCGGAAAGCCCCGGCTCTCCTCAGGCCACTTGGCCACGCCATCGAGCGCTACGGAGTACTCGTAGGTCTCACCGGGCTCGAGCCCCTCGATCGCGACGATCGCGTAGTGGTGCCCATGGACCTCGAACGTCCGGGCCGTGTGGTCCAGCACCTCGACTTCGCACGCTCCATCCGTCTCAACCCAGATGGTCGCGTCGCGATCCGACAGGTATCGCAGCATCGGCCCGACAATCAACTCGGGCATCCAGGCCTCCTTCCTCCCATCGCCGTGTCAGGTGCCCGCGAGGCGCCGGTTACAAACCGCTGCACAAGCTGAAATCGCGCTTTTCCGTCCGCTAGCGGTGGGAACATGTGTTCGATTAGCGAGATGGCACACCCGGCTACATTACGAGAGAAGGCCCGCAAGCTGCGGAGCGGGCAGAAGATCTCGCTCGACGAGATCGCAAATTGTCTCTCGCTCCCCCGGACGACCATCTATTACTGGGTCCGTGGTCTACCCGAGTCGACGAGATCAAGTCCGGAATAGCGCCCGGCCGTAAGCGGGCCCGGGCCAAGGCGGCCAAGCTCAATATCGAAAGGCACCAAGCCGCTGCGCGATGCATGCGTATCGAGCGGATGGGATCCAATATCCGATCCTTGTGCCGGGACCCCACTTTCGTGCACTTCATCTGCATGTACATCGGAGAGGGCTACAAGCGCGACCGCAACAGAGTGGCGCTCGCCAATTCGGATCCCGCGATCAGTCCTACTCGCCGATCGCTGGATTCGCCAGTTCCGCACAACCGCGTGCGCATATTGGATTCAGTTCCACGAGGACCAGGATCCCAGACAATCGTGCGCTACTGGAGTCTCCGCCTAAATGTCGACCCAACTCTGATCGCGTGCCAGCGGAAGTCCAACAGCGGCAGGCTCTCGGGCCGCACCTGGCGTAGCAAGCTTGGGGTCATAACCGTGCGGGCGAACGACACAGAGCTTCGCGCGCGGCTGCAAGCATGGATGGATCGGACCCGTAGGGCCTGGTTAGACTCGACCTACACTCGGGGCGTGGCGCAGCCTGGTAGCGCTGCGATTTGGGGTCGAAAGGTCGCCGGTTCAAATCCGGCCGCCCCGACTTTGCCTCCATGGGTCGGTGGTTTGAGACCGGCGGATCGCTCAGACCTTCGCCATGAGCCGCTGGAGCGTCGTCGCCTCTAAAGCGGTGCCCGCAGGTCCTTGCTCTGGACGCTGTCGCGAAGGCTGAGCAGGCTCGCGTTGATCCGGGAACGCGACACGCTGTCGAGGCCGTCGGCGAAGCGGTCGCGCACGAGCTCCATCGTCGCCAGGTCACCGCGAACGCCACCGAGGTCGTGGGCCTGCGCGTCCACGACGATCTGCCGGGCCCACAGCGCGAACCGGCCCGCGATCGATCTCTGCGGGCGGCGTATAGCGCAGCTCGAAGTCGAGCGCTGCCTGTGCGACGTCGATCGCGGCATTCGCCGACCCAGTGCGGTCGTGAGCCGCGACGGCGCGAGATAGCGTCGCGAGCGCCCGCTTCATCGGGGGTTGCAGCCGCGGCGGCGCGTCACCCGAGCTCAGGTAGCTCCGTCCGGCCGTCGTCGCCTCGCGGGCCACCCCACCCGCCTTGCTCCAGTGGCCGGATATCGCCGCCTCGATAGGCATCGTCCGCCCCGCTTGACAGGGAGCGCAACGCCGTCGGCATCGCTCCGCTTGCGACGTCGGTGGGAACGGCGACGGCCATCGCCTCGACCCCGTCGCTGTCCCTTGTCAGGAACTCCCCGTAGCCGGGCGCGAAGACCTTGTCGCTCGTCTGCGCGTCGTCGTGCAGCTCCTCACCGACCGTCGCGCCCGGGACCTTCCCGGTCGGCCCGGGCACTGTCTTGTCAGTCGTCTTTACGGTGACCTCCTCGAACACCTGCCCCGGGATGTTCTCGGTGCGGAACACCTGGCCTACCTTCGGATCGCCCGGCATGATCATCGCGGGTGGTCCGTCCTGACCGGCGAGCCAGCTGTCGGTCTGGTAGGCGACCAGACCCCTGCGGGTTGTAGTCGTTGACGTCCTCGCCGAAGTACCAGACCGATCCGTCGTCCGCCTGGGCGTAGTAATCCAGCGCGACCTCCTGGATGCGCCCGTCGAGGAACGCCGTGTACTGGGAGACGAGCGTCTCGACCGAGTGGCCCGGCGCCCACTCGATCGTCCGCGTGTAGGGCAGCAACGTCGTCTCGGTGTGGAACGGCTTGCCGTCGATCCTTCCCGCGAGCACCGCCGAGCGCAGCTCGCTGATCGGAAACAGCGGGTTGGTGACGTGCGTCGGATCCGAGAACGGCGGTGCGACCAGGTCCACGCGCTGGCTGGTCGGCGCGACCGGAAGCTTGCTCAATCCCGGCCGCCGCGAAATCACGGCGGCTCGGCTGCGGCACCGGCGCGGACCCTGGCGGATCATCGTCGCTTCCGCCGCCGCACCCCGTGACCGCCATAACGGCTGCGACCACGACACCCGCAACCGCACCTGAAAGCTTGACTCCCCGGATCCGGTGAACTCGTTCGGTGGCCACGCCTTCTCCCTTCGGTCGGACGGAGCAACCATGGGCGCGCGAAATGAAACCGCCGTGAAAATCCGCGCGAGACGGCGTCACAGCGCATCCACGCCTGGAAATTCTCAACGCGCGCCGGAATCGTTCATCGTTCTTTCATCTATGACGGCCGATCCTGATGGCCGGAAAGCTCGGATGCGCGTCCTGATCGTCGAAGACCACGTCAAGATGGCGGCCCTGATCCAGCGTGGCCTTCGCAAGGAGGCGATGGCGGTGGACGTCACCGCGAACGGCGAGGACGCTCTCTGGATGGCGGACGCGACCGAATACGACGCGATCGTCCTCGACGTGATGCTCCCGGGGCTCGACGGGTTCGAGGTCTGCCGCCGGCTCCGGGAGAAGGGCGTGTGGGCGCCGATCCTCATGCTCACGGCGCGGGACGCCGTCCGGGACCGCGTCGCCGGGCTGGACAGCGGCGCCGACGACTACCTGGTCAAGCCGTTCTCCTACGCCGAGCTCCTCGCGCGTCTCCGCGCGCTCGTCCGCCGCGGCCCTGTCGAGCGGCCCGCAGAGCTCCAGCGTCGGCGACCTGCGCCTTGATCCCGCGCAACACAAGGTATGGCGCGGCGACAGCGAGATCTCGCTCTCCGCGAAGGAGTTCGCGATCCTCGAGACCTTCATGCGCCGGCCGGGCGAGGTGCTCTCCCGCTACCAGCTGCTCGAGCATGCGTGGGACTACGAGTACGAGAACCGCTCCAACGTCGTGGACTCCTACATCCGCCTCCTGCGCCGAAAGATCGACCAGCCGTTCGGCGCGAAGAGCATCGAGACCGTTCGCGGCGCCGGCTACCGGCTCCGGGAGGACGGCGCCGGATGAGCCGGATCCCGATCAAGCTTCGCGTCACGCTCGTGTTCGCGCTGGTGATGACGATCGTCCTCGCCGCCACGGGCCTCTTCCTCTATCTGCGGCTCGAATCGAGCCTGAACCACTCGATCGACACCGACCTGCAGTCGCGAAGCCAGCAGCTCATCCGAGTGATGCGCGTCGTCGACAAGGGCCTCGGCGAGGCGGCGCGCAGCCTGCTCGACAAGCGCGCCGAGGACTTTGCCCAGGTCCTGACGACCTCGGGACGCCTCTTCGACCCGCAGCACCAGCGTGGGCCAGCGCCCGGTGCTGAGCCCGCGGCATGTCGCGACCGCCCGGACCCGGGAGATCACCTTCGAGCGCCCCGCCCGCAACGGAGAGCCAGAGCGCTATCTGGCGCGGCCGTTCCAGTTCGAGACGCAGCCCCTCATCGCGGTGGTCGGCGAGTCGCTCGAGAGTCGCGACGACGCGCTCGAGAGCCTGCTCGAGCTGCTCCTCATCGGGGGCCCCATCGCGCTCGTGCTCGCGTCGCTCGCGGCCTACTGGACCGTGGGCGCGGCCCTGCGCCCTGTCGAGGCGATGCGTCGGCGCGCGGCGGACGTGTCGGCGTCGGGATCGCGAGCAGCGGCTGCCGGTCCCACTGGCGCGAGACGAACTGCGACGGCTCGGCGAGACGTTGAACCAGATGCTCGACCGGCTCCACACGGCGCTGGAGCGCGAGCGCGCGTTCGTCGACGACGCCAGCCATGAACTGCGAACACCGCTGGCCGCGCATCGCGCGGAGCTCGAGCTCGCCCTCCGCTACGGCGCCACGACGGATGAACTCCGCGCCGCGATCGCCTCCGCGATCGAGGAGGCCGACCGCCTCGCGCAGATGGCGGAGTCCCTCCTCGTGATCGCTCGCTCGGACAAGGGAGAGCTGGCGCTGAAGCTCGAGCCCGTCGCGATACCCGACGTCTTCGCGACCCTGCGCGACCGCCTCGGCGCCCGCGCCGAGCGCGAGGGAAGGTAGTCGGTCTTCGACGACGGTTCGTACGGCGCGATCGAGGCCGACCGCATGCGCACTCGAGCAGGCGCTCGGCAATCTCGTCGAGAACGCCCTGCGCTACGGCGACGGCCCGGTCCGCGTGTGGTCCGCGTAGCGCGGACGGCCGGATGGAGATCCACGTGAGCGACGAGGGCCCGGGCTTCCCGCCCGAATTCCTCCCGCACGCCTTCGAGCGCTTCCGCCGGGCTGATATCGCCCGCTCCAGCGACGGCACCGGCCTCGGGCTGGCGATCGTGAAGGCGATCGCGAGAGGCCCACGGGGGCGACGCACCGCGCGAAACGCGGACGGCGGCGGCGCCGACGTGTGGATCGACCTCGCGCCGGCGGGCGCTCCAGCCGAAGGGCGCGAATCAGCGGCCGAGCGGCCCGCCTGAAAGCCGCCGGCCCGGCCATATACTCGCGCCGTGAGCAGCAGGGGCGGGTCGAGGTGGGCGGCAGCGGCGGGCTGCGCGGCATCGCAGCGATGCTGGCTGCTCGCCGCGGTCCCGGTGACGGCGGCATCCGGCGGCGGCACACCAGAATCGGGGCGATCCGCCGCACCCAAGCCGCCGCGGAGCGTCGGTTCGCTTCGCGACCAGTGGCGAGAACTCCGAGATCCGCCAGAGCGTCCCGGTCGCGGACCGCAAGTGGGGCAAGAAACGGGTCGCGATGACGATCCCGCCCCACGGCTGCCGACCCTGCACCGGCGGCGATATCCTCAGGACCGACGGGCGAGGTCCAGATCTCCACCACGTGCGTCGATTTCAACGCCGTCCGCTGCATCGGCCGCCACTACTCCTTCAGTCCGCAGGAGGACGCCGGATCGTGCTGGCGAATCGCCGGCGGGGCGCCAGCGGCGGCGAGGTCACGGATGCCGATCGCCCAGACCGAAGTCGCTTCGCTGCCACCAGCCGCTGCCGAATCGAAACCACCACTGCGTCCTGGTCTTCCCGCCCAAGGCGACGAAGATCCGCCATCCCGCCTGCTGCCCTGCCGCCTCAACACCTGCCGGCTGAACCTCGTCGTGGAGGCCGACCACCCGCACGCGCGCGACGGGGCAGGTGATGCTCGTCGGGCGCCGATACGGCCCAACGGCACCGTCCGCCAGGACAAGGGGCGTCTCAGCGCGACCATCCTGCACAAGCAGCCACCGAGCCGAAGCGGTACAGGACGGCCAACGTGCGGTCGCACGCGATCCCGATCGCGCCGACGCGGCAAGGCGGGTCGCCGGGTCATCTACTCACAGCGCATCAACAAGCTCCAAAGGGCGACGTGATCGAGGCGAGCCGCGACCCACCTGGTGACGATCGCCTCGCTCCCCTACCCGAGCTTCGTCGGTACCGACATGATCCTTGCCGCGGCCCGCGCTCCGTCTCGCCGACCGGCGTCGCGAAGGGAGCGACCAGCAAGCGGCGACCTCACCGAGGCAAACGGCTTCAACTGCACCCACGGCCCAGCGCGTACAGCAGTCCCGTGCCGCACCCGAAGGCGGGCGCCGTGCGCATCCGTGCGGAACGTCCAGCGAACGGCCGCTCGGTGCCGCTCTGGGTCAATGTCGTCGGCGCCGGGGCAAGGCGAAGGGCGCCGTTCCGCAGCCGTGGGGACGCGATGCATGTGCTGCCCGCGGAGGGCTTGTGATACGGCGCTTTCGCGCCCGAATGCAAGGGCCGCCACGGCTCGCGGTCGGAAGATCGAGATCGCCCGCCCGTAGCTCCCGACGAAGACGGATCCCCCATCGGGGCTCATGGCGATCGACTCGGGCGAGCCGAGCGACTCGAGCGGCGTCGGCCTGCACCCGTGCTTGCCCATGATCCGCGATGCATCCCCTGGATGCGAGCGCGCCGGCCGAGCGCCCGACTGAACCACGTGACCGCGCCGGGACCGCCGTTGACGGTCGGCCCGCTCATCGCGCTGACATAGACCGATTGCCCGTCCGGGCTGACGGCGATCCCATTCGCGGCGTGGAGCGAGTTCTGAAGCGGGCGCCGGCACCCGTTTGCGCCCCCGTCGGCGAAGCAACCGCTGGGCTCCAATCGGCCGCTCGGAAAGCGATTGAAGCCGACCACCGCGTCGTCGCGAAAAGCGGCGACGTACACGGACCGCCCATCGGGGCTCATCGCCAGCGCGTCCGCTCCCCCGAGCGCGTTGTGCGGGGGCCGCTGGCAGCCGTTCTCACCCTTGTTCGCGATGCAGCCCTTGTAGGCGAGGGCACCGCTCGAGAGCCGGTCGAAGCGCGTCACGGCGTCGCCGTGGAGCGCCGCGGCGTAGACCGACTTCCCGTCGCGGCTCACCGCCACGTCGAAGGCGCCGGCGAGCGAATCGTGCGTCGGATCCTGCGCAGCCATGCTTTCGCCCCGATCGGCGACGCAGCCTCGGTAACGCAGCTCGCCGTTCGCCTCGATGGCGAACCACGTGATCGAGTCGCTGCCGGACGACGCGACGTATGCCGAGCGTCCATCCGAGGAGATCGCGATCGCCTCGTTCGAGTCGAGTGAGTTGCGCGGGGGTCTCGTGCAGCCCGCGGTGCCCGCACTGCCGCCACCGTTAGCGAGGCACGACCGGTAGCCGAGGCGTCCGCTGTCGCTGAGCTTGAACCGGTTGATCGCGCTCGTCGGCTCCTCCGAGGTGACGTACACGGACGCGCCGTCCGGGCTGACCGCGACGCCGCTGGCGGCGTCCAACGAGTCGTGCGGAACGTCGCGGCACTCGTGCGCGCCCGGCATCCGCGAAGCAGTCCGCGTAGGTCAGATCCCCGGTGGTCGGGTTGCGCTCGAACTCAGGTCAGCGATCCGTTGACGGCCGCCACGTAGACCGGCGGCCATCCGGGGTGATGGCGAGGCCGACGTTGGTGCCGATCGAGTCGAGGCGCGGCGCCTCGCAGCCGTTCAGGTCCGGCGTTCGCGATGCAGCCCACCGTAGGTGAGGGAGCCGGTTGCGCCCAGCGCCACCCCGGCCAGCGCGGGCAGCTCCGGCGCCCGCGGCCGCTGCGAGCGAGCCGGCGCCGGCCGATCACGGCGACCCCCCGCCGGGCGGCGTCAAGCCTCACGGTGGCGTCACTGAGGTCGAGCACGCCGCTGATCCCGTTCGCGCCGCTCGAACCGAACGCGACCGCCGGACCCGCCAGCGCGGCCCTGACGCTGCCCCAGCCGGCGCGCCCGTGAGCTCGAGCCGGCCCGCCCCTGGCACCTCGATCACCCGCTCGGTCTGCCTGACCCGGACGTAGTTCTGCCGGAAGATGCCGAGGACTCCGGTGGAGGGATGCGAGGGGGTCCGTGCCCGCATCGACGGCGACGAACCGGCGGCGATTCGCCGCGACCCACTCGTTCGCGAGGGGATAGATGAGGCTCGTGGAGAAGAAGCCCTGCGGCCTCGCGACCAGGTGCGCGGCGGTGGTCGCGCTCATCGGCACCCCGACCCCTGCCCGAGCGCCGCGGTCCGGCCCCGACCGACCCGCGCGGCGCCCTCGCGCAGCGCCCTCTCCGTCGCGGATGCTGATGAGCTCGCGCTGCACCGCGGTCGCCCTTTCCTTCAACGTCCTCCAGCCCTGCAGCCGGCGAGAGCGGCTCGTTGGGCGCGCCGGTGACGCCGGCGAAGATGTACCGGCTGCCGTCCCAGCGGTCCTGGATCCTCGCCCACTGGGTCGCCTCGTACGGACGGTAGATCTCCGGCAGCGGGCGCGAGTGGCCACCCATCGAGACCTCGCCCAGATCGCCGACGTCCCAGCCCTGGTAGCAGCCGGAAGCGCCCGGCTGGCCCGGGCAGCCGCCGGCGTTGCCGAAGTCGTAGTACGTCACCTCATTCGCGCCGTCCACCAGCGCCTTGCTGACGCCGGGAAGCCCGAAGCCCGGCTCGATGTCGCCGGCCGCGGCGGCGTCCTGGCTCCCGTAGTGGTGCTTCTGCTGGAACCGGCGCAGCGACCTGACCGTCAGGGCCTGATGGAGCCCCGCATCGTAGGCGTCGGGATAGCTGATGTGGCCGGGCATCGAGTTCTGTTGCCGTACGCGATCGTCGCCGACCCCCGGCGGTGGCACCGCTTGTACGCGCGCGCTGCCCCCGTCATGGCCTCGAGGATCGCGCCGTTTCGAAACGGGTGAACACCGCGCAGGTTGGCGCCGAACCCCCCGTTTATGTACTTGATGGCCCCACCGAAGTCGAACAGCATCAGCCGGGAGGCGTCCGGTTGGCTGTCGGCGAAGGCGCAGGCGCTGCTCTTGGCCTGGCGGGCCAGGTCCGTCGCGTTGGCCGCCGTCATGTACCAGGCGGGAACCGGCTTCGGCGGCTGCGCGTTCGCCGGAGCGGCAATCCACAGGAGCACGCCGGCCGCCAGCAGCGCCCCTGCCGCGGTCCCCCGTCGGTTCCCGGGCATGCTGCGCCTGCCCCGCGTCGTCTCCCCCGAAAGGCCTGCCACTCGCCAGTAGGGTGACAACTCTCGCGTCCGCGTGCGTAGCCGCTCGGGCTGGGGCTGTCGGGTCGTGGACGATGGGCGATGGATCCGACACCGGTGCTCGTCGGGTTAGGGTTCGCGCTGGCTGATGGCCGAGATCAAGCCGCTCCCCGCGCTCCACTACAACCTCGCCGCGGTTCCGTCGCTGGCGACGTGACCGCACCTCCGTACGACGTCATCGACGCGCCGACTGCGCGCCGAGCTGCTGGCCCGCTCGCCGTTCAACGTCGTCGAGATCGACCTGCCGCGGCACCCGAGCGGCGGCGATCCGTACGAGCACGCCGCGGAGACGCTCGAGGCGTGGACGCTCGACGGGGTGCTCGACGGCCGACCGCGAGCCGGCGATCTGGGCGCTGACGCAGGACTACTCGACCCCCGATCGGCGCGCCGCCGGACCCGACGCGGCTTCCTCGCGCGCGTCCGGGTCACCGATTACGGCCCGGGCCTCGTGCGCCCCCACGAGCGCACCCAGCCCGGCCCGAAGGAGGACCGCCTTCGCCTGACGCGGGCGACTCGCCACAACCTCTCGCCGATCTTCGCGCTGCATCCCCGGCAACGTCTGGGACGAGATCGAGCCCCACCTCGGGGGCGAACCCTGGGGCGAGGTGACGGACGACGAAGGGCACCATCCACCGCGTCTGGCGAATCGCCGGAGCCGACGGTCCACGAGGCGGTGGCGGCCGAGCCTCGCCGACGCCGAGCTCTTGATCGCCGACGGCCACCACCGCTACGAGACCGCCCGCATCTACGCCGACGAGATCGGCGGCGACGGCCCGCACCGCTACACGCTGATGTGCCTCGTCTCGCTGGAGGATCCCGGGCTGACGATCTTCGGCACCCACCGGATGCTCTCGGGCTTCGAGCGCCGAGCGGCTCGAGCGAGGAATCCGCGAGCACTTCGAGGTCGAGGAGGTCGCCGGCGACCAGGTGGATCCGGCCGGCGGTCGAGGGCGTGGGCGTCTTCGGGTTCATCGACCGGCGACCGGGCCGCTGCGCCTCCGGCTGCGCGACACCGCGCGCGCACGAGCGGCGCTGGCGGATCGCTCCGCAGGCGTACCGCGCCTCGACGCCGTCGATCCTCGAGGAGCTGGTCCTGAAGGGGGCGCTCGGGATGAGCGACGAGGACATCGAGGGCAAGCGCGGGCTGGCTTACGCGAAGGGGATCGAGGAGGCGAGGCGGCGCGGTCGGCGAAGGCGACTACGACTGCCGCGTTCCTGCTGCGGCCGACGCCCGGTATCGCAGGTGCGCGAGGTGGCGGCGGCCGGTGAGACGATGCCGCCGAAGTCGACGTTCTTCTTCCCGAAGCTTCTAACAGGGATCGTCTTCAACCCGCTGATTAGTGGCGCCACCCGGCCGGAGGCGGCGGCCCGACTCCTATCGCTAGGGTGCCGCGCAGGTGACGCGCATCTACACGCGCAAGGGCGACGACGGCACGACCTCGCTCTGGTACGGCGGCAGGGTCGCCAAGACCGATGCGCGCACCGAGGCCTACGGGTCGATCGACGAGGCCGGCGCCGCCCTCGGCGTCGCCCGGTCGCTGTGCGGTCCCGATGACGACGAGCTGGCGGCCGACATCCTGCGGCTTCAGCGCGAGCTGTTCGTCGCGGGCGCCGAGCTGGCGACGGCGCCCGAGGCCGAGGGACGCCTGCAGGAGGGGATCAGCCGGATCGACGACGAGATGGTCGACGCGCTCGAGCCGGTCATCGACCGCTACATGGATCGCGTGGACCTGCCGCCGAAGTTCGTGATCTCCGGCGGCACGACGCCTCTCGGCGCAGCTCGACATGGCCAGGACCGTGATCCGCCGAGCCGAGCGCCGCGTGGTTGCCCTGATGGACGGAGGGCGAGCTCGCGTCCGAGGCCGTGCTGCGCTACCTCAATCGGGCTTCCGACCTCGTCTTCGCGATGGCGAGGTTCGCGGACGTCGACGACCCCGAGCTGTTCGAGGGCCGGGACGCTGGTGACGGGGATGGTTAAGGTCACCGCCCGGCGCCGGCAGGGCTTCACCCACGACGTCGAGGTCCAGGGGGGTCACCGGATGGTGATCGACGAGCCCGAGGTGTCCGGGGGCGGCAACGAGGGTCCCTCCCCCACCCGAACCCTCGCCGCCGCGCTCGCCGCGTGCACCGCGATCACGATCGAGATGTACGCCGACCGCAAGGGCTGGGACGTCGGGGCGCTGCAGGTGGACGTCGAGATGGAGTACGGCGAGCACGAGCGTGCCACGGTCGTTCGAGGTGACCGTGCGCGTGCCTGCCGACCTCACCGAGGAGCAGGTCGAGCGCCTGCGAATGATCGCCGGCAAGTGCCCCGTCCACCGCCTGCTGTCTTGTGAGCGCGAGGTCAGCATCACCGATCGGGTAGAGGTCGGTCAATGAAGCGGCCGCGCTGATGGACCTCGGACTGAGCGGGAAGTCGTGCGCCGTCACCGGCGCCAGCCGCGGGATCGGGCTCGCCGTCGCCGAGCGCCTGTGCGCGGAGGGCGCCCGCGCGTTGCTGGTCGCCCGCTCAGCGGAGGCGCTGGAGGAGGCCACTGCCCGGTGCGCCGACGCAGGCGGCGAGGCGCAGTGGCCTCAGCCTGGACGTCACCGCGCCCGATGCCGGCGAACGCATCGTCGCCGCGGCGAATCGAGCGCTTCGGCGCCATCGACGTGCTGGTGAACAACGCCGGGACCGCCAAGCGCCGCGCCCTCGAGGAGGTGACCGACGACGAGTGGGATGCCGCTTGGGAGCTCAACGTGATGGCGCCGATGCGCGCGATGCGGGCCGCGATCCCGGCGATGGCGGAGCGCGGCTGGGGGCGGGTGGTGAACGTCTGCTCGAGCGCGGGCAAGCGACCCACCGTCGCGACGCCCGAGTACTCGGTGGCCAAGGCGGCCGAGCTCTCGCTGTCGCGCGTGTTCGCCGACGTCTACGCGAAGCAGGGCGTGCTCGTGAACGCGATCTGCCCTGGCCCGGTGCGAAGTCGGAGCTGTGGATGGAGCCCGGCGGCCTGCTCGATCAGGCGATCGGAGTCCGGAGGGTTCGGCTCCCGCGAGGAGGCGCTCGAGTCGGCGGCGGCGGCCGCCCGATCGGGCCGGCTCGCCGAGGTGGGCGAGATCGCCGACGCGATCGTCTTCCTGTGCTCGGAGCGGGCGTCGTACGTGGCCGGCGCGGCTTGGAGCGTCGACGGCGGGTCGGTTCCAGTGATCATCTAATCGCGGTGGACCCCCTCGCAAGCGTCCTGCTGAGTCCCGAGGAGGCGCAGGCGATGAACGCGCCGGGCGGGACCGACGCCGCGGTGCTGCTCCCGCTGTACGGCCACCCCGATCGGCCGGGCCTCGTCTTCACCGAGCGCCGCCTCGATCTGCGCCGCCACGCCGGCGAGATCTCGTTCCCGGGTGGGCGCCAGGACCATCCCGAGGAGACGCTCCTCGACGACGGCGCTGCGGGAGGCCGAGGAGGAGATCGGGCTCGATCCGGCGCAGGTCGAGATCAGCGGGGGCCCTGCCTCCGGTCGGCACCTTCGTCACCGGCTACAAGGTCCACCCGTTCGTCGGCACCATCCCGGAGGGCCTGCGGTTCCGGCCCAATCCCGACCGAGGTCGCGGCGGTGCTCCAGTTCACCCTGGACGAGCTGCGCGACGGGTTCGCGATGCGCCGCCTGGTCCGCCGCGGTGTCCCGATCCGAACGCCCGACCTACGAGGTCGGCGAGCACATGATCTGGGGCGCGACGGCCCGGATCCTTTCCGAGCTTCTAGCGCGCCTCGAAGGTCAGGCGGGGCAGGGCAAGTAGGGGCAAACTCCCGCGCAGATTCGCGACTAATGGACGTTTCCGTTCGCTATGCGCAAGTGGACGTCCAACCGCGCCGAGTCTCGGGCGGAAAGCGCCTGGCCGAGCCCGCCCCTACTTGCCTGAAATCCGTTCGCGTCGGCGGAACGCCTGAGGTAGCCTCAGACGTCCTTCTCGATCGGGACGTCGACCAGGTTCCCCCACTCGGTCCACGAGCCGTCGTAGTTCACGACGTCGTTCTACTCCCAGAAGCTCGTGGAGCACGAACCAGGTATGCGCCGAGCGCTCGCCGATCCGGCAGTAGGCGATCACCGGATTGCCGTCCTCGATCACGCCCTTTGCCGAGTAGAGCTCGCGGAGCTCATCCGCCGACTTGAACGTGCCGTCCTCGTTGACCGCCTGCGCCCATGGCACGGAGATCGCTCCGGGGATGTGCCCCGAGCGCTGCGCGCCCTCCTGCTCGTAGCCGGCCATGGCGATCAGCTCGCCCGAGTACTCCTGCGGGCTGCGGACGTCGACCAGCTTCGTGCCGCCACCGAGCGCGTCCTGCACCTTCTCGCGCCGGGCGCGGATCGGACTCGTCGGGCCCGCTGGCGTTGAAGGTCGTGGCCGGATGGTACAGGGGACCTCGGTGGTCGTGTCCCGGCCCTCGGCGATCCACTTCTCGCGCGGGCCGTTCATGAGCTTGACCTTGTCGTGGCCGTAGTAGAGGAAGTACCAGTAGGTGTAGGCGGCGAACCAGTTGTTCCGGTCGCCGTAGAGGACCACGGTGTGGTCGTTGGAGATCCCGCGGCTGCCCATCAGGTTGCCGAAGTCCTCGGCCGACAGGAAATCGCGCTTGACCTGATCCTGGAGGTCCTGCTTCCAGTCGAACCCGATCGCGCCGGGAATGTGTGCCTCGGCGTAGAGGGCGGGGTTCTCGTCCACCTCGACGATCCGGATGCCATCGTCGTCCAGGTGCTCCGCGACCCAATCGGTCTCCACCAGAACGTCCTTCGCGTAGTCGGCCACCTGAGGCACCTCCGTCGATTTGCCCTGAATCCTTATCGGAGTTTAGGTTATTCAACCGCCCTACGCCGCCGAGGTGGTGCGGAGCCGGCGCTGGGCGCCGAAAGCGCACCGCTGGGTCCCGGGGACGAGGAGGCGAGCCGGCCCCCGGTTGGGGCT
Source organism: uncultured Actinomycetes bacterium (assembly GCA_963797665.1). Classification (GTDB taxonomy): domain Bacteria; phylum Actinomycetota; class Thermoleophilia; order Solirubrobacterales; family 70-9; genus AC-56. Next base: position 212,526 of record CAWCQE010000011.1, read on the forward strand.
GGCGAACCCGAATTGCGTGTGCTTAGGTGTAGTCGGGTAGGTGTACCCGGGGATGGCCGAGGAGGAGACAAAGAGCGGCAGCCGTACCGAGGCGCAGCAGAGCGACGAGGAGAGCGGCCGCGCCCGCGAGGCCGACGAGCCCGCCGAGGGCCGCGAGGACGACGAGCAACCCGAGGGCCGCGGAGGACACGAGGGCCGCGAGGAGACCGCGAGGAGAATGGGCGCGGCGATCGCGAGGAGCAGCAGGTTTCGGCGCCGTCGCTTGGCCCGAAGACCACCATCGAGCGCGAGCCCGTGGAGGAGCGTCTCGCTCGACACGAGCAGTCCAAGGTCGACGCGATGGGCCTCGACAAGCGCCGGCCGGTCATCGGGCAGAGCTACGGGCCGGGCAAGGCCAGGCAGTTCGCGGTTTATCTGGGGTTCCTGGCAGTGGTCGCGGCGCTCGTCGTCGGCGGCATCATCCTCGTCGGCAACCTCGACAAGCCGGTGGGCAAGGACGTGCCGAACTCGGCGCCTTGGGCGAAGCACGGCGTCAAGCAGATCAAGCCCAAACCCATCCAGTAGCGACGCGGCCCTTTCATCCCCGCCGTCCGGGACCGATGAGCCCCTCGGCGGAGGCGGTCATCGCGTCCAGCCAGGCGTCCACCTCACCGGGGTCCGCATCGACAAAGGCCACCGGGATCCGCCAGCGCTCCGCGGCAGCCCGCACGACGTGCTCGCCGTGGCGGAGGACGTCTCGCGGGACACTGCCCCCCGTCTCGTAAACGACGCCACGCACCGGCGTGTCCACGATCTCCTCCATGAACCGCTCGACCCGCGGCCCGTGAATAGCCGCCACGGAGTCGCGTTCCCCGGTCGCCGTCCCCATGAGCCAGAACACGAGCGCGACGTCGGCGATCTCGTCGAGGACGGTCCCGACGCGGTCCGGATCTGCGACGTGGCCCGGCAGTCCCGCCGCGGTCAGCGCTTCGGCCTTTCCCGCGTCGCGACTGGTGCCCCTCACCTGCCAGCCCGCCTGGCGGAGGCGCAGGCCCAGCGCCCGGCCGCGGCAGCCGCAGCCGACGATCAGCGCCCGAGCCAAGTCAGGGCCGCGCGAGGGGCGAGATCACACGCCGAGCTCGTCCTCGAGCTCGTCGAGCCGATCGTCATAGGAGCGGCGCTGGCGCTCGCGTATCTCCTGGTCCTCACGGGCCATTCGCGAGGCGTCCGAGCGGGTGAGGTCCGGCTTCCCGCGGCGGCGCCGGATGGCGTTCTGGGCCTCGATCATCTGCTGGATGTCCTCACCCTCGAGCCGCGCCTCGTCCTCGAAGGAACGAGTGGGGCGCCAGTCGACCAGGTCGGCACCGCTCCCGGGGTAGGCGCGAGCCAGAAGGACGAGCACCCCGATGATGAACGCCACCAGCCCTAGGCTTAGGAAAATGAAGTCCATGGCCTCCCTGAAAACAGTAACGCCACCGGCCGGTTCCGGGGGCTGACGCCCCTACGGGTGTGACTGACGCCTTCGTCGTCGACGCCGTTCGCACGCCGATGGGGCGGTTCCGCGGAGTGCTGGCAGGCGTCCGGCCGGACGACATGGCGGCGCACGTGATCGCCGCGACGGCGGAGCGGACGGGACTGGATCCCGAGGCCGTGAGCGACGTCTACTGGGGCGCGGCGAACCAGGCCGGTGAGGACAATCGGGACGCGGCCCGCATGGCGTCGCTCCTGGCCGGGCTGCCAGCCGACGTTCCGGGCGTCACCGTAAACCGCCTCTGCGCGTCCGGGTTGGAGGCGATCAACCAGGCCTCGCGCGCCCTGCGTCTCGGCGAGGGCGACCTGTACATCGCGGGCGGCGCGGAGTCGATGAGCCGCGCCCCGTGGGTGGTTCTGAAGCCCGAGTCCGGGCTGCCTCGCGGCCCGCAGACGATGCACGACACCGCGCTCGGCTGGCGCCTGATCAATCCGCGGATGGCGGAGCGCTACTCGACCGAGTCGATGGGCGAGACCGGCGAGAACGTAGCGGAGCGCTACCGCATCCCGCGTGAGGAGCAGGACCGCTTCGCCTTTCAGAGCCACATGCGAGCCGTCGTGGCGACTCGTGGGGGCCGGTTCGACGACGAGCTCATCCCGATCGAGGCGCCCCCTGCCAACGGCCGCGGCCCGGCGCAGGTCGTCGAGGTCGACGAGGGACCACGCGCAGACACATCCCCGGAGAAGCTCGCCAAGCTCCGTCCCGCGTTCCGCGACGGCGGCACCGTCACGGCCGGCAACGCCTCAACGCTCAACGACGGCGCCGCCTGCACCGTGCTCGCTTCCGCCGAGCGTGCCGAGGCGATGGGCGCGGAGCCGCTCGCCCGCGTCGTCTCGATCGGAGTCGCCGGCGTCGACCCCGCATACATGGGGCTCGGGCCGATCCCGGCGATAAGGCGCGCCGTGGAGGCTGCGAACCTGTCGCTCGACGAGGTCGATCTGGTGGAGATCAACGAGGCGTTCGCGTCGCAGGTCCTCGCGTGCATCGGCGAGCTCGGGATCGACGAGGAGCGTCTGAACGTGAACGGTGGCGCGATCGCCCTGGGTCACCCTCTGGGCTGTTCGGGCGCGAGGCTGATGACCACGCTGGTCTGGGAGATGCACCGGCGGCGGGCCCGCTATGGCGTCGCCGCCCTGTGCGTGGGAGTCGGCCAGGGGGTCGCGACGGTGGTCGAGAACCCCGCCCCCGGATGATTCCAATCGAGGCGCAGGGATCGCCTCGGCTCGTATAGCCTCGTTCCACCATGGCAACCGAGGAGCTCGCGAGCGTCGACGGAGTCATCTCCCCCACCGCCGAGGCGACGATCCCGCTGCCCGACGACGGCCTGTATCGCGGGGACGGCATCTTCGAGGTGATCCGGCTCTATGAGGGGCACCCGTTCGCGCTTCGCCAGCACCTCGACCGGCTGGAGCGCTCGGCGGCGGCGATCGAGTTGCCGGTCGATCGCGAGGCTGTCGAGCGCGAGCTCGACGCCCTGCTGGACGAGCTCGGCCGCGCCGATGCGCAGCTTCGCATCGTCATCACTCGGGGCGGACGCAGGATCCTGCTGATCGAGAACCTGCCGGCCGTGGCGTCGTCAGTGCGGCTCGCGACGGTGACCTACCAGCCGACGGTCATCCTGACCGGCGTCAAGTCGCTGTCATACGCCGCCAACATGCAGGCGACGCGGCTCGCGAAGGGAAAGGGCGCCGACGAGGCGCTCCTCGTTCGCCCGGACGGCGTGGTGCTCGAGGCCCCGACATCGACGATCTTCTGGGTCTCACCCGAAGGGGGCCTTCGGACGCCGTCGCTTTCGGCCGGCATCCTGGAATCGATCACGCGCGGCCACATCGTCCGGGCGCTGCACGTCGAGGAAGGCGAGTTCGACGCGAGCGACCTGCTCGCCGGCCAGGAGGCGTTTCTCGCTTCGACCGTGCGCGAGGTCCAGCCGGTCGCGAGCATTGACGGCAGGCGGTTCGACGCGCCGGGCCCGCGGACGCTGGAGGCAGCCGACGCATTCCAGCGCTCGCTGAAGGAAACGATCGCTCCCATCTAGCCTTCGACGCGTGGATCTCGACCTCACCGACGAGCAGCGGCTGATCTCGGAGACCGCTCGCGAGTTCACCGACAACGAGATCGTCCCCCGCGCGCGAGAGAACGACCGCGCCGCGCGGTTCGACGTCGAGCTCGCCCGTCGGCTCGGTGACATGGGCTACCTCGGCTCGACGGTCGACGAGGAGTACGGCGGCCAGGCGCTGGACTACGTGAGCTACGGGCTGATCGTCGAGCAGGTCGGGCGCGGTGATTCGTCAGCTCGAACGGTGGTCTCGGTCCAGACGTCCCTGGTCTGCGGGTCGATCGCGCGGTGGGGCACGGACGACCAGAAGCGGCGCTGGCTGCCGCGCCTGTGCGCCGGCGAGGCGTTCGGGTGCTTCGGCCTCACCGAGCCCGACGCCGGATCGGACCCGTCGTCCCTGCGCACGCGAGCGGAAAAGGTGGACGGCGGCTGGCGGATTACCGGGCAGAAGATGTGGATCTCGCTCGGAAACGTCGCGGACGTCGCGCTGATCTTCGCCCAGACGAACCCCGATCAGCGTCACCGCGGAATCGCCTGCTTCCTCGTCCCGACCGAATCGGATGGTTTCGCGTCGCAGGAGATCCACGGCAAGCTCGGGCTCCGGGCGTCCGACACCGCCTCGCTCGGCCTCGACGATGTCGAGGTGACAGACGACGCCCTCCTCGGCGAGGTCGGGGATGGGTTCAAGATCGCGATGACCGCACTCGAAGCCGGGCGCTACTCGGTGGCCGCCGGTTGCGTCGGCATCTGCGACGGCTGTGTCCAGGCGTCGGTCGAGTACGCGAAGGACCGCCAGCAGTTCGGTGTCCCGATCGCGAGCTTCCAGCTCGTCCAGGAGATGATCGCCGAGATGATCCTCAAGCGCGACGCCGCCCGACTGCTCGTGCTGCGGGCCGGGATCCTCAAGGACCAGGGCAGGCCGAACACGCCCGAGACCTCAATCGCCAAGCTGTACGCGACCGAGGCCGCGGTCGAGTGTGCGAACCTGGCGATCCAGGTGCACGGGGGCTCGGGGTACGTCGACGACTATCCGGTCGAGCGTTACCTGCGCGACGCACGGGTGACGACGCTCTATGAGGGCACGTCGCAGATCCACAAGCTGATCATCGGGCGCGCCGCAACCGGCATCAACGCGATGACGCCGGCCCGCGCGGGCGGGTGAGTTCGCTCGTCGAGCAACGCAGGGACGGTCACGTCGCGCTCTGCCGGCTGAATCGCCCCGAGGCGCGCAACGCGCTCTCGCCCGAGCTGATGGAGGCACTCGCCGGGGCCGTGGAGCAGTTCGACGCCGATCCGGACGCGCGGTGCATCGTCATCGCCGGCTCCGACGAGGTGTTCGCGGCGGGCGCCGACATCCGCGCCCTGCGCGAGCGCACGTTCGAGGAAGCGCTCCGCCATCCCGCCGCGGCGTTCTGGCGCCGCGTCGCGGCGGCGAGGACACCACTGGTCGCCGCCGTGTCCGGCTTCGCCCTCGGGGGCGGTTGCGAGCTGGCGCTGCTGTGCGACCTGATCGTCGCCTCCGAGACCGCCGAGTTCGGGCAACCCGAGATCGCGCTGGGGATCATCCCGGGCGGCGGTGGCACGCAGCGCCTGGCGCGTGTGCTGGGCAAGCACCGCGCGATGGAGTTGGTCCTGACCGGGCGCCGCATCGGCGCTCGCGAGGCGGAGCGAATGGGATTGGTCAATGAGGTCGCGACCGAGGGCGAGTGGCTCGAGCGGGCGATGGAGCTGGCGCAGCGCATCGCGCGGCGGCCGCCGATCGCGGTCCGTCTGGCCAAGCAGGCGGTCCTCGCGGCCGACGAGACCGGCCTCGCCGCCGGTCTCGAGCACGAGCGGCGCCTGTACGAGCTCGCGATGGCGACGGAGGACCGAATCGAGGGCATGGACGCCTTCCTCGACAAGCGGCGGCCCGAGTTCAAGGGGAGGTAGAAGAAGTGCCGAACGTGGGCGAGAGCGGCGCGCATCAGGTGGCGAACCGATCAGAGACCGCAGCGCGCGTGCTCCTGCTTAGCACGATGGTCGCCCCAGAGATCAACCTCTATCCGGACAGCGCAAAGCTCATGGCCGCCACCCGCGCTCCGGGAGCGACGGGCGAGGGATTCCAGGAGGCCTACCGCCGTGGGGACGCGACCGACTACTGGGAGGGCGAGGAACCGCCCGAGGCGGCCGATTGAAGATCCAGCGCGTGGGAGTCGTCGGCGCCGGCACGATGGGCGCCGGCATCGCGCAGCTCGCCTGCGCCGGCGGGTTCGAAACCTGGATGCACGACCCGGCGCCCGAGGCGCTCCGCGCCGGCGAGGCGCGGGTGCGTGAGGGCCTGGCCAAGGGCGCGGCGAGAGGGATGTTGACTGAGCAGGACGCTGCCACGGCACGGGAACGCCTGAACCTCGCGCCCCAGCTCACGGATCTCGCCGGATGCCGGCTCGTGATCGAGGCGGCGCCTGAGGACCTCGCGCTCAAGCGCGACCTGTTCGCGAGGCTGGCCTCGATCTGCGGCCCCGACGCGATCTTCGCGACCAACACCTCCTCGCTTTCGGTGACGGCGATCGCGGCGGGCACGGATCGCCCCGAGCGCGTCTGCGGCATGCACTTCTTCAACCCGCCGCCGCTCATGCGGCTCGTCGAGATCGTCGCCGGCGACGACACGGCTGTCGACACGGTCGAATCGGCCACGGAGGTGGCACGGGCGATGCGGCGCGAGCCGATTCGCGCGGCGGACGGGATCGGCTTCGTGGCGAACCGGCTGGCGCGCCCGTTCACGCTCGAGGCGCTGCGCCTGCTGGGCGAGCGCGTCGCGCCGATCGACCAGATCGACCGGATCGTCCGCGTCGGCGGCGGCTTCCGGATGGGCCCGTTCGAGCTGATGGACCTGGTCGGAGTGGACGTCAACTTCGAGGTCGCGAAGTCGTTCTGGGAGCAGAGCTTTCACGAGCCCCGCTGGCAGCCGCATCCGATCCAGGCGCGGACGGTGGCGGCCGGTCGCCACGGCAGGAAGGCCGGCCGCGGCTATTACGACTACTGCGAGGGACCGCACCGCGCGGACGATCCGGATCCACCGCCGCCGGAGCCGGGCTGGCGGCGCGACCGCGAGATCGAGAACTCGGTCCATCACGTGGCCATCCCGACTCTGGAGGAGGCGCGCATGGTGGAGGTGGCGCGCGACGACTCGATGAGCGAGGGCGACGCGGCGTCCGTGGAGCGCTATTTCCGGGCCGCCGGGAAGCACGTGGAATGGGTGGGGGAGGCGCCGGGCCTCGTCCTGAGCCGGATTCTCGCTCAGGTGGTCAACGAAGCGCACTTCGCGGCGAGCCAGGGGGTCGCCAGCGCCGAGGACTGTGACACCGCGATGCTCCTGGGCTTCAACTGGCCGCGAGGCCCGTTCGAGTGGGGGCGTGCGATCGGACTCGGTCGCGTCGTCCGGACCCTCGATGCCCTTCACGGCACGCTTGGCGAGGAGCGATACCGGGTCTCGCCGCTCCTTCGCGCGCGCGCCGCTTCCGATTGAGCCGGAGGTTTTTTCGCCGCGGCTTCCAGCTGCTGAAGTGCCAGTCCGGAAGCACAGAGCAGCTGCTGTTCCAGCCGGTGCTTCCGCTCGGCGGTCCGTTCACCAGCAACCTGGGCCATCGGAGCAACTGCACGCTCCTTCTGCGAGCCGTCTACGCAAAGGGGTCTTAGGGCTCTACGGCCTACGAGCCGCTTCGAGGGCCTCCTTCGGGAGGCCCTCTCGCTTGTCAGGCGTCCTGCGCTCGCGCGCCAGCCCGCCCGCGGCCAGCCACGAGCCGCCGACGATCAGCGCCAGCCCGATCACCGTCCCGAGTGTGATCGCCTCGCCCAGGAGAACCGCACCGTAGACGACCGCGAACCCCGGCGCGAGGTAGGTGACGATCAACGCCCGCGCGGGACCGACGGTGCCGATCAGCAGGTAGAAGATCACGAACGCGGCACCGGTCCCGAGCACGCCGAGGGCGATCACCGCGGCGATCGGCCCGATTCCGGGGGCACTGGATGGTGCGCTGACGATCGCCGGAATGAGCAGCAGGACCGCGCTTGCGGCCATGACGGAAGCGACCACACCGAGTGGCCTCGCGTCCGATAGGCGATGCTTGACGACGAAGCTTCCGACCGCATAGCCGACGCCGGCGAGGACAACGGCCAGGCCGCCCAGCACCGCGGCCGTCGATCCCGCGAGGTCGAGCCCGAACAACACGACCACGCCGGCGACCCCGATCCCGATCCCTGCCAGGCGAAGGCCCTCGGAGCGCTCCTCATGGTCCACCCGAATCGCCAGCAGGGCGGTGAAGATCGGCGTGGCCGCCACCAGGATCCCGGCGAGGGCCGATGAGATCTCCTGCTCGCCGACCGGGATCAGCCAGAACGGCACGGCGACCTGGACGGCCCCGACCAGCGCGACGATGCCGAGGCGCCCGCGCAACCCGCTGAGCGCCCCCTGCGCGACGGCGATTGGCATCAAGACGGCCGCCGCGAGCGCGACGCGGGCGAACGCGACCATCGCGGGCGACAGCTCGCGGAGCCCGATCTTGATCAGCATGTAGCTCGCGCCCCAGATCGAAGCGAGCAACAGGAGCCAGAGCCACGAGCGACGGTCCACGCCGCCGAGGCTAGCTACCCCGGATGGCTATCCGATGGGGCCGGCGCGGAAGACCTGGGTGAACGCCGGATTCCCCCCGAGATTGTTGGCGCCGCTGACGAATTCGACCCATCGACCGTCGCTGGAGATCCACGGGAACCGGGAGTCGTCATCAGCCGGATCGCTGTTGCCGGCCTTGCTCAGGAGCGTCGTCGTTCCGAGGCTCCGATCGCGGACGTAGATCTCGTCGGTCACGCCGTCCCCGCCGGGGAGGTTGCTGGCACGGGCGGAGAAGGTGACGTAGCGGCCGTTGGCGGACAGGTTGGGATCGGAGCAGTCGCCGTTCTGGGGCACCTCGGCGTTGTTCCTGCTGACGAGGATCGTCTTGCCCGCCTGGACATCCCGGACATAGCACTGCTGGTGCTCCGGACTGCCGCCGGGCAGGTTCGACCCGAAGCTGTTGAAGCTCACGAAGCGCCCATCGGGCGTGATCGAGGGGTTCTCGCTGTTCCTGTTGGCGACCTCCCCGTTGTTGGCCAAGTCGATCAGCGCGATCGACCCGGTCTGACGGTCGCGCCGGTACACGTGGTCGTAGATCGTGGCGGGCGGCAGCCCCGGATCGTTCGAATGGAAGACCACAAACCGGCCATTGGACGACAGCGCCTGTCCGCCGACGAGAGCCGAGACAGGCGAGCCGTCGGCCGCCTTGCTCGCCAGGATCGTCTTGCCGAGCTCCAGGTCGCGTATGTAGATGCGAATGTCGCTGCCGTTTCCTCCGGGCAGGTTGCCGGCTGACGACTCAAACGCGACGTAGCGCCCGTCGGGAGAGAAGGAGGGATACAAGCTCAGATCGTTACCCGGCCCGCCGTTGGGGCCGGCGGAGACCAGCCGGGTCCTGCCGGTGGTCATGTCGTGCACCCAGACCTGGGAGTTTCCGTTCGCCCGCGGGAGCCCGGTGCCGGTGCCGTGGAAAGCGACGAGGCGTCCGCTCGGCGATATCGCCGGACTGAACGTTCCGCCCGTCGCGGCGACACCCTGATTGTCCACGCTCGCGATGGACGTCTTGCCGGAGGGGATGTCCCTGACGTACGTCTGGTACGTCGAGCCGTCCCCCTGGGGGAGGTTCGGGGCCCTCGACGAAAAAGCCGCGACACTTCCGTCGGCTGACAGGGTGCTGCCCGATAGGTACACCGTGCTGGTCCCGTTCGCGGGAGCGCCGGTCGACGTCTGGCTGACGAGCGTCAGCTGAACAGCCGCCTCGGCCTCCAGCGCGCCGGCGCACGCGACTGCGCCCGCGACGGCCGCCGCCAACGCGATCCGCCGTGGCCCCCCGATCCGTCTCAACTCAAGTCCCCCTCGCTGCTTGCGTGGAGGCGAGCCTAGCCTCTGGTCAGGTCGCGGTCAAGCCCCGTTTCGCGACGGCGGGCGCTCGACCATGCCGGTATTGATCCCGCCGTAGACGAACGTCGGCACCACCGGCCACTGGCGCTTCCAGCTCGCCATCTCCGAGGACGGAAAGACGTTCAGGTAATGAGGGTCGTTCCGATTCGGATCCGCGAGCGCCTTCTCCTTGAGCATCGAGTCGTACTGGTCGATCGAATCCTCGAGGGTGTTCGAGTTCAGGATCACCTCCCGCCCGAAGAACTCGGCCGTGCGCTTGACGCCCGGGATCCTCGAGAGGTGCGGGTGCCAGGAATCCGCGGCGACGCCGTTCTCGGAGGAGACCCACACGCCGTCCTCGGTGTTGATGACGAGCGAGTGATTGCCGTCGGTGTGGCCGGGCGTCCAGACGAGCGCCACGCCCTTGCCCAGCTCGACGTCGCCCTCGATCAGCACGACGTTGTCGGTGATGAGGTCCTTGATTCCATCCTCGACGTACCAGGCCCACTGCATCGGATGGAGCGATGCGAACGTGTCCCACTCCTTGCGCTGTGCGATCAGCTTCGCGTTCGGGAAGAGCGGCGGCCGCGGCGCCGTCTCGCCGGGGATCGGCTCGCGCGTGCCGAGAACGAAGCGCAGGTCCTGGACGTGGAGGTGGTCGAAGCTGACGTAGTCGACGTCCTCGGGGCGCAGCCCGGCCTTCGCAAGCGCCTCGTCGGGGTGGTTCCAGATCGTCGCGAGCACTTTGTATGAGAGGAACTCGCCGAGCTTCTCGATCTGCTGGGCATAGTACGGCGCCTCTGCGGGCCCCTCGGGCACCGTCGGCTCGTAGGCGAGGATCCTGAGCTCGCCGTTGAAGTCCTCGAACTGGACCACCTGGAGGCGGTTGATGATGTTGATGTAGGGATTGGGGCCCTTAGCGGCGCCGCCGAAGGCGAACTTCAGCGGATAGCCGGCGGACGCGATATCGACGGTCCGCACGCCGCGGGTGCGATTCTCGGGCGTCGCGAAGCGCGCGCGGAACTCGGCCGCGGCCTCGCGGATCGCGGCGGGCCGTTCCCCACGGGGCCAGGTCTCATTGGCCTCGTCGAACTCGTGGAACGGCTTCAGTCCGACCGTCTCGACCTTGACCTCGGGAACCTCGACCACAGCCATCGCACGCACTCCTTCTCCGGGTTCGGGACCGCGATCAACTCTAGAGGTTCGTCGCCCGCGATCGGATGAGGCTGGGTGGGGCAGGAACACGCCGCGAATCGGAACAAATGGACGGTTTGTTTCGCTATGCGTGACTAACTGGCCATCCCGTGCCGGGTTGCCGCCTGTTGCTTCGGCCGGCCCGCCCCTACTTGCCCTCGCCGCTACGGCCGACGAGTGGCGGACGTGACTACCCCGCCCGGACCTCAGCGGGGTCCGGCTGGGTCTCGGCCGACCGGCCCGCCCAGTGCGCCTCGGGCGACGGCGGAAGGTCGCGCAGGTACCACTCGGCGTCGAGGGCGCCCATGGTGCCCGTCCCGGCCGCCGTCACGGCCTGGCGGTAGGTGTGGTCGACGAGGTCGCCGACGGCGAAGACGCCCGCGAGGTTCGTCCGGGTGGAGCCGTTCTCGGTGATCACGTAGCCGGCCTCGTCGGTGTCGACCTGGCCCTCCACGAGCTCCGAGCGCGGGGTGTGCCCGATCGCCACGAAGGCGCCGCCGACCTCGAGCTCCTCGGCCTCGCCGGTGTCCGCTCGACGCAGCGCGGATCTTGGCGAGCTTGCCGTCATCTCCGGCGATGAACTCCTCGGGCACGTACGGGGTCTTGACCGTGATGTTGTCGCGGTCCCGGGCGCGGTCCTCCATGATCTTCGAGGCGCGGAAGTCGTCTCGGCGGTGGACGATCGTCAGGTCGTCGGCGAACTTGGAGACGAAGATCGAGTCCTCCATCGCCGAGTCGCCGCCGCCGATCACGCGACGTTCTCGCCCTTGAAGAAGGCGCCGTCGCAGACCCCGCAGGTCGAGACGCCCCTGCCGCCCAGCTCGAGCTCGCCGGGGATGCCGAGCCGCTTGGGCTCGGCGCCCATCGCGAGGATGACGGCGCGGGCTCGGTACTCGTCGTCGCCCACCCAGACGCTGTGGATCCCGCCGTCGGAGAGCTCGATGCGGGTGGCGTCGTCGGTGATGAAGCGGGTGCCGAAGCGCTCCGCCTGCTCGCGGAACTTCTGCATCAGCTCCGGGCCCATGATGCCCTCGGGGAAGCCGGGATAGTTCTCGACGTCGGTCGTGTTCTGCAGCTGGCCGCCCCACTGGAAGCCCTCGATGACCAGGGGCTCGAGCTCGGCTCGCGCCGTGTACAGCGGCGGCCGTGTAGCCGGCGGCGGCGCCGCCGACGATGATCACGTTCTCGACTCGCCGTCTCGTTCAACTTGACTCCGTCTTCCTCGTGGCTACCCCATTCCGTGGGGGAACCCTGATAACCATCATACTTTACTTTCTGAAGTAATGGCCGCTCCGCGCAGCGGCTCGGCCATGCCGCCCCGCATCGGGGCCCGGGCCCGATCCTCCTCCCAGCGCGCCACCGTCCGCCGGAGCTGGAAGAAGGCGACGATCCCGGGTGGGATCGGCAGCCAGAACGCGAACAGCCGGTAGGTCAGCACCGCCGCGAAGACCTCGGCGCTCGGCAGGCCGAACAGGACGAAGGTCCCGATCATGCCCGCGTCCACCGCGCCGACGCCGCCGGGCGCCAACGGGAACAGGTTGGCGACCATCCCGACGAAGAACCCCTGGACGACGACCCCGAACGGGACGTGGACGTCGTATGCGTGGAAGGACGCCCAGAGGATGCCGATGTTGCAGGCCCAGAACCCGATCGCGCCGACCACGGCGAGCCCGCCTCGCGAGGGATTGCGGACGAAGTCGATCGCGGTCCGAGTGCCGTTGGCGAGCGTCGCCGGGGCCGTCGCAAGCCGCTGCGCGAACCGGTGAAACCGATAGCCCTGCGCGAATCGCGCCAGGCGGCGCTCGATGTCATCGGGGATCAGCGCGATCAGCAGGAAGACGACGATCACCGCCCCCGCGATCGACGGCCGGCACGATCGTCAGCCCGACGGGAGCCTCCCCGCTCAGCACGCCCGTCCGGAGAAGCACGCCGAACAGCACGAGAGCGAACATGTACACGGCGTAGAGCAGCACGAGGAACGCGACCATCCGACACGCCGTCTGGCGCCGGTCCATCCCGGCCTTGCGCAGCGCCCAGTAGGTCAGGACGATCCCACCGGCACCGCCCGCTGAGAAGAGGCGCGTTGCCGCCAGGCCGGCCATGGTGATCTGGTAGGACTCCCGCCATTCGAGGTGGACCACGTGCTCGCCGACGACGCCGCGAAACAGCGCGACGTACGAGCCGAACATCAGCACGTCGAAGCCGAGCGCGACCACGATCCAGGCCGGGGTAGCTTCGCCAAGCTGGGTCAGGGACCCCTTGATCCCGACGATCTTCGGGAGCAGGACGTAGATCGCCGCCAGCACTAGGAGGACGACGACGACGGTCTGCAGGATTCGCTTCGGGGATGCGAAGAACGAAGGCTCGGTCTCCTCAGCCTCCTCGATCAGATCCCGATCGACCACATCCTGGTCGCTCCCCATCCCCTCTAATACTGGCAGGCCCCTCAGCGGTTGGCGCCTCTCGCCGCCGCCCGGTGCGTCAGCTGTTCGCGACCCGCTCGAGGCGCTGCGTCATCCCGCTGACACGGTGCGCGAGCGGGCGTGCGAGCGGCTCGCCGCGCCGAACCGCGGCGACCACAGCGGCCGCCCACGAGAGATCGACGACGTAGTGCTCGCCCAGGTACACGAGCGCGAATCCGAGCGTCAGCGCGTACGACCACCCAGCCACTCCCGCCAGCGGGCCCGATCTCGGCGAGCAGGATCGCCGCGAGCACCGAGGTCGCCGAAGTGAAGCGACGGCATCGCCGCCCACGGGTTGCCGCCAAGCGACGAGTAGAGGGAGGGCCAGGCGCGTCCCCAGGTCCCCTCCCCCACCTCGACCATCATGCGGCGGAGCCGCGGCGGCGCGGCGGCCGCCACGATCTCCTCGCCGGCCCGTCCCTCGCGCGCCGCCATGTAGCCCTTCTCGGCCGCCCACCAGGGCGGCGCGGTCGGGACCGCGAAGTAGATCGCGCAGCCGAGGTCGAACGCGGCGCGCCATCTGCCGCGCCGCGCGCGAGGAAAGCGCTCCTCGTTGCGAAGCAGGATCCATGCGAGCGCCAGGTGCGGCTCGATGAACCACGCCCAGTGGATCACGGCGAGCACGCGGTCGAGCCTGGTCACCTCGCCGGGCCGCGAAAACGCCCGCTGCAGACGAACGTTGGGCAGCTCGCCGGCGCCCGAGGATCCGGTCGGCAACGATCGGATAGCGGATTCGAAGCCGCTCACGCAGCCGCTCCGGATGGTCGTAGGGGAGCTCGTGGATCACCGTGAACGCCCACATCTGGAGCGCGAAGAGCGCCCGCGTCCCGTGCCCGGGTGCGCGGGAAGAGCACCGCGAGCGCGAGCGGCCCGGCCGCCGTCGCGGCGACGGTCACCGCCGGCGGGACGCGCAGGCGGCGCCGGGCGAGGGGGACGACGAACGCGGCCACCAGCGCCGCCCCGGCGGCTGCCCGGACCACGTGCCCCCAGGGCGACCGCCGGCGGCTGCGTCCGATTGGCAAGGCGCGGCGAGTATAGGTGTGCCCTTTGGGACGAAGAGGCTCCCCGTGGTCGGGGGCCGCACCCCGATTAGAATGCCCGCGCCTTGGCGACCAGGACCGTCCGCCGTCTCGCGCTCTCCCTCGGCCTCGCCGCAGGCGCGCTGGCGCTGCTTGCCGCGCCCGCGGTGGCGTCCGTATTCGGTCCGCGGGCCGGCCACTCCCCAACGCCGATGACATCCGGACCGCCTACTGGGTGGCGGTCATCGTCGGCGCCGCTATTGATCGTCGTCGTCCACGCGTTCCTGATTGCCGCACTGGTGCGGTTCCGGGCTCGGCGAGGCCGCTCCCCCCGGCGATTCACAGCCGGGGCCCGGGCCTTCGTGCGCCCCGCCGCTCCCCTGGTGGCCGTCGCGGTCGGCCTGTTCGTGTTCGCCATCGTGATGATGACCAAGGCCAGGGAGGTCCAGGCCACCGGCCCGGAGGGCCTGGGCGCCGACAGCGGCCTCGTGGCCCAGGTCAACGGCCTCAGCATTCCCGCGGGATCCGAGCCGCTCAACATCAACGTCATCGGGCAGCGATGGCTCTGGCGCTTCGAGTATCCGGGCGGCCGCCCGGGGGATCGGATCTTCTCCTACGGCGAGCTGACCGTTCCCGTGGACACCACGGTCCTCCTGCACGTCGACCTCCACCGACGTCGACGCACCGCTGGTTCATCCCCACGCTGGGCGGGCAGGTGGACGCCATCCCCGGCCAGGACGTCGGCACCTGGTTCCGGGCCGATGAGGTCGGCACCTACCACGGGCAGTCGACGTCGTTCTCGGGAAGCTCCTACGCGGCCATGCGCGCCTGGGTGCACGTCGTGACGCCGCAGGATACGAGCACTTCATCGATCAGAAGCGCAAGCAGCTCGCCGCGGCCCAGGACTACGTGGCCAAGAGGCTTAAGGAGAGCACGCCGTCGGGGCCCAAGCCATGACGCCGCCGGCTGCGACAGCGGGCGCGCGACCTGAGCTCGTCACCGAGTCGGTCCCGCGGAGGCGGCCGGCGTGGATCGAGCGCGCGACGAGCACCGATCACAAGTCCGTTGGGGTCATGTACATCGGCGCGGCGCTCACGTTCGGGCTCGCTGCCCTCACGGCGCTGGTCGTGATGAGGGTCCAGCTCATCGTCCCGGAGAACACGACGACCGACCCGGAGATCTTCAACCGGGTCATGTCGAGCTTCGGGGTCACCGGCGTCGTCCTGTTCGCCATCCCGCTCGCGCTCGGACTGTTCTCCTACATCTCGCCGCTCCAGGTCGGCGCCCGCGGCGTCGCCTTTCCGCGCTTGGGCCTGCTGTCGTTCTGGCTCTACGTCGCCGGCGGGTTCACGATCTACGGCAGCTTCCTATGGCGCCCCTCGGAGGCCGGCTTCGCGGCGCTCCCGCCGCTCTCGGAGCCCCTGTACTCGAACACGCACGGCGTCGACACCTGGATCATCGGGACCGCCCTCGCCGTTCTCGGCTTCGTCTGCTTCGCCGTCAACCTCGTGGTCACTCTCCGGACGATGCGTGCACCAGGGATGGCATGGCGCCGCGTGCCCATGTTCACGTGGGCGGCGAACCTGGGTGGCTACCTGCTCCTCGTGTGCGGCCCCGTGATGCTCGCCGCGCTGGTCATGCTGTTCGTCGACCGTAACTACGGCGGAGTCTTCTTCGACCCCGGTTACGGCGGCGCGCCCATCCTCTATGAGCACCTCGCCTGGTTCTTCTTCACGGGCGCGTTCGCGTTCGCCGTGATCTTCGCCGCCGGCGTCATCTCCGACGTGCTGCCGCCGTTCACGCGAAAGCCGCTCTTCAGCCATCGGGGAGCGATGGCGTGCCTGCTCGCGATCGCGATCATCGGTCCGCTGGCCTGGATGCGCAACATGTACTCGGCGCCGATCCCGACGGCGTTTCTCGTCTTGGCGATGCTCTTCGCGGTCGCGCTCACGATCCCGGTCGGCCTCCTCGATATACAACTGGGTCGCGACGATCTGGGGAGGCACCCTCCGGACGCGCGCGGCGCCGCACGTACGCGGTGGCCGCGATCAGCGTGATGACGATCGGGCTCGTGGGCGACCTCGCATGGTCGCTCATCCCGGTGGGCTGGCAGATCCAGAACACCACAGCCGCCCAGGGCGCGACCATCGCCGTGTTCGTCGGCGGCGCGGTGCTCGGCGGCTTCGCCGCGCTGCACTACTGGATGCCGAAGATCACCGGGCGCCTGGTGGGAGAGGGGCTCGCGAAGTTCGCGCTGGTCGCGATCCTCGTCGGGATCTACGTCTTCGCGCTGATGTCCTTCTTCGCCGGCGTCAAGGGTCAGCCGGTCGAGATCTACAAGTTCTATCGGCGACGAGGGCCTCAACGGCTACAACCTCGTGGCATCCATCGCGCGCGTTCGTGATGGCGGGCGGCTTCCTGCTCGAGCTCGGCAACCTGGCCTACAGCTACAGCCGCGGCGTGGCGGTCGGGCACGATCCGTGGGGGGCGGGCACCCTCGAGTGGTTCGCCACCTCGCCGCCGCCCATCCACAACTTCGACGTCGTCCCGGACGTCCGCAGCGCCGAGCCGCTCTACGACATCCGCCGGGCCATCCGCGACCGCACGCAGACCAGGCGGCGGCCGACCAGGGAGCCCGAGGCTCCCGCTCCGCCCGAGCGGGAGCCGGCGGGGGCCGAGAGCGGCGGCGGGATGGCCGGCACCCGGTAGCCTGAGAATCGATGGCTAGCGCCCCTCGTGGCGAAGCGAACGAGCTCCTTCGCTTTCGCCGGCTCCTCAACGCCACCCTCCTCGCCACCTTCGCGCTGATCGTCATCGGCGGCGTCGTGCGCGTGAGCGACTCCGGGCTCGGATGCGGCCCGGAGGGCAGCGGAACGCACGGCTGGCCGCTCTGCGGCGGGCGCGTGCTCCCGTTCCTGCAGGAGCATCAGATAATCGAGTTCAGCCACCGCGTCGTGGCCACGATCGTCGTGCTCCTGATCATCGCGCTCGCGATCGTCGCCTTCCGCCGGCTGCGCGACCACCGCTGGTTGATACGCGGCGTGGTCGCGGCCGCCGTCCTGGTCATCGCCCAGGCTGGGCTCGGCGGGCTGACCGTCGAGCACGGGCTCGAGCCCGCGTTCGTGGCGGCGCACCTCGGCCTCGCGATGCTTCTCCTCGGACTCCTCATCGCGCTGCGACGCCTCGCCCAGGGCGACGAGCGCGCTGCTCCGCTCGACATCTCGCGAGCCCTGCGGTGGACCACCGTCGTGGCCACGGTCCTGGTCTTCGCCACCATCGTCGCGGGTGGGGTGGTCGCCGGAACCGAGGAGGAGGGAACGACATCCGCGCCCGTGGTCGGGGCGCATCTCGCCTGCGGCACCGAGTTCCCGACGTGCCTCGGCAAGTTCATGCCGTTCTCCTACGGCAAGATGGTCGACATCCAGCTGACCCACCGGCTGCTGATGTACCTGACCGCGATCGCGATCCTTGCGATGACCGTGGTCGCCGTCCGCCGCCGGGTCGTGCTGCCGCCGGACGGGAATCGAGCGTTCCTCCTCGTCCCCCTGCTCCTGGTGTGCCAGATCCTCCTCGGGGCAGTCAACGTGTGGGAGGGCAAGCACCCGGGCCTGATCGTCGCCCATCTGACGCTCGCCACGATCCTCTGGGGGACCGTCGTGCACGCGGCCGCATCGCTGATGACCATCCCCGAGACCGCGCGGGCCTCGCGCGCCGACGAGGCCGGTCGCGACCGCTGACACGCAGGCGGTGACGGCCTGAGCATGGAGAGCACACCAACACCGAGATCGTGGGGGCGCCGGCCGTCGAGGGCGCCCAGGGAGCAGGCGTCCCGCTCGCCGCGCCCGCCGGCCGGCGCCGGGCGCTGGATGTGATGCGCGATTACCTGGCGCTCACCAAGCCGCGGATCATCGTGCTACTGCTGATCACCACGGTGACGACGATGTTCGTCGCCGATCCGTCGGGGCCGGGCCTGGCGACGATCCTATGGACGTTGGTGGGCGGGTACCTGGCGGCGGGCGGAGCAGGCGCCATCAACCACTTCGTCGATCGCGACCGCGACGCGCGCATGGCGCGGACCTGCGACCGGCCCCTGGTGACCGGGAGAATCAACCCGACCCACGGCCTCGCCTTCGGGATCGCCCTGGCGGCCGGCTCGATCGCGCTCCTGGCCACGACCGTGAACCTCGCGGCCGCAGGGCTGGCCCTGGCCGGGCTGCTCGGCTACGTGTTCGTCTACACGCTGTGGCTGAAGCCCCTCACGCCGCAGAACATCGTCATCGGCGGCGCCGCGGGCGCGATCCCGCCCCTGGTCGGCTGGGCGGCGGCGACCGGCGGGCTCTCCTGGGATGCGGTCTACCCGTTCGCGATCGTCTTCCTGTGGACGCCGCCGCACTTCTGGGCGCTGGCGCTGCTGGTGAGGGACGACTATGAGCGCACGGGCGTCCCGATGCTGCCGGTCGCTCGCGGCGACGCGGCGACGCGACGCCAGATCCTCGTGTACAGCGTCGCCCTTGTCGCCTTCACGGTGCTTCCGTATCTGACCGGGCTGTTCGGCTGGCTGTATCTGGCCGCCGCACTCCTCTGCGGGACGGGATTCGTGGGCCTCGCCGCCGATCTCGCGCGGCGCCCGTCGCGGTCGGCGGCGGTCAGGCTGCACCTCGCCTCCCTCGCCTACCTCGCGCTGCTGTTCGCCGCAATGGCGGCGGACCGCATCCTGCTCAGCTGAGGGCGCGATGACCCACCCGCGTCGCCATGCGGCGTGCACCGTGACAGGACTGCGCAGTGGCGCGCCGAAACAGGGGAGGTGAACGAGCACCCTGGGCCGCACCTGCCTGGCCAACCCGTCCAGAGGCGCATCCGGGAGAAGGGGTTCCGCCCCCGCTACGCCACCTACCTGATCATCGTCTCGTGGTCCATCGGCGTGGTGGTATTCGGGGTCGTCGAGCGCCTCGTCGATCCCGGAACGTTCGACAACGTTTGGCTCGGCATGTGGTGGGCGATCCAGACGGTCACGACGGTCGGTTACGGGGACGTCGTCCCCGGCAGCACCGCCGGCAAGGTGATCGCCAGCATCCTGATGCTCGGAGGACTTGCCTTGTTCGCGGTCGTC
Organism: uncultured Actinomycetes bacterium; assembly: GCA_963797665.1. Classification (GTDB taxonomy): domain Bacteria; phylum Actinomycetota; class Thermoleophilia; order Solirubrobacterales; family 70-9; genus AC-56. Next base: position 231,845 of record CAWCQE010000011.1, read on the forward strand.
ACCGGGACGATCACGAGCGCGTTCGTCGCGCAGCGCCAGAGAGAGGGGTTGGCGGTTGGCGACGATCCCATCGCCCGCAGGCTCGATGCGATGGCGACGAAGCTCGACGAGCTGCAGGCGGAAGCCTCCCGTCTCGACGGCCGGACCGATTAGGCGCTGGCGGCCGGCTGCGTCGCCGCGCGCGCCGACAGCGCGAGCGTCGTCATGTAGGCGACGACCGCCCCGACGATGATCAGGGGGCTGGCGCCGGGGCCGGCCGGGAGCGTCAGCAGGATGCCGAGGGCGGCCCCGGACAGCGGGAGCCTGAGGGCCGGGGAGCTGGGCGGCCATCATCCCCCCGGTGGCGCCCAGGAACAGGGCCGGAAACACCGGTCCGCCGCGGAAGCTCCCCAGCGAGGGCGCATATGCGAGGCCTTGAAGGCGAGGAGCAGCGCGAGGGCAGGACAATGAGGAACTGGGCCGCCCCGAGGACGATGAGGACCGGCCGCCTAGTCATCCCGAGACCTCGACCAAGTCCGCTTCCAAGCCCTGCGCGCCTTCATGATTCGGACCCTAGTGCGCCGGGGGGTCCCGGGGGCGGCCCAACGGGCGACGGCCTCGGGTTGTGATAGAACCGCGCCGAATGGACCGCAGGCTCGCTCAGCGCAACCTGACGGCCGGCCTTCTCGCGGGCGGGATCGCGCTGCTCGCGTTCGGGTTCGCGTTCTTCTTCGCCGTCATGTACATCACACAATGAAGAACGGCCGTCGCGTAACGCAGCCGACCGAGCTCGTCTACGCGCCCCAGCCGAGCTGGGCACCGGTGCTGGCCGGGGCCGGACTCGCCGTCGTCGGGATCGGGCTCTTCACGGGCTGGGTCTATGCCGTCGTGGGCGGGGTGATCGCCCTCGGCGCGCTGTGGACGTGGATCCGCGGTGTGGGCAAGGACATCGGGCGCCTTCCGCGCCGGCAGCGGACCAGCACGGCGGTGCTCCCGGCCGTCCCTCTCCGGCGTACCGACAACACCTAGGCCGACGCGGCCTGCGCCTTAGGAGGTCGCGGCGTCGGCCTCCGACTGAGGGGAGGTCATCGCGGACGTCGCGCCCTCCGAAGTCCAGACGCGCACGATGTCGCGCATCGACAGCACGCCGATCAGCTCGGCATGCTCCACCACGACGAGGTGGCGGATATGGCGTCTGGCCATCTCCATCGCTGCCCGTTCGAGGCTCCAGTCGGGCGCCGCCGTGATGAGCGTGTCGCTCATGTGATCCACGACGCACTCGGAATCCGGGTCCTCCCCCTTGCCCAGCGAGTTCAGGATGTCTCGCTCGCTGATCATCCGGGGGCCGGGAGAGTCCTCGTCGAGGACGACCGCGGCTCCGACGCCCTTCTCGGTCATCCGGCGGGCGGCATCGCGAAGCGTGTGCCCGGGACCGAGCGTCAGCACGACCTTCGACATGCCTTCCCGAACTTCCACGTGCGCCTCCCCGGAGGGCCGAATGTGCCTATTGCCTCAAGCTTATCCGAAAGGCTTCGAGTGGCAGTCGCCCCCTGGTCCGGCCGACGCGGCGCGGAGATAGGATTCCGGCGCTCGTGTCGAGATCTGGACTCATCCCGGCGGGAGGCGGCTTCGCGACGCTCGCGGCTGCGCTCGCCCTGACGACCGCGCTCGCGGGTTGCGGCGTCTCTTCGGAGGGTGACTTCAACCGCGGAAAACAGCTCTTCGCGGCCAAATGCGCAACGTGTCACACGTTGCGCGACGCGGGCAGCACCGCCGAGACCGGGCCGGACCTCGACTACGCCTTCTCGCAGGCGCGCGCCCACGGAATGGACCCGGACACGATTGCGGGAGTCGTCAAGAATCAGGTCGAGAACCCACGACCGCCCTCGCAGACGGCGGGCGGCGAGAACCCGTACGTCTCGATGCCGGCGGACCTGGTGACCGGCGAGGACCTCGACGACGTGGCAGCGTACGTCAGCACGGTAGCCGGCAACCCCGAGTTCAAGGGTCCGCAACTGCCGAACCTCCCCGGCGCCCAGGTGTTCGTCAGCTCGCAGCCGAGCTCGTGCGCGAGCTGCCACACGCTCGAGGCCGCCGGGTCGAGCGGAACCACGGGCCCGGATCTCGACCAGGCGATCGGGTCGAAGACGGTGAAGACCCCTGCTGAGGTCAAGGAGGCGATCGTCGACCCCGACAAGCAGATCGCGCCGGGTTACCCGAAGGGCGTCATGCCCAGCACGTTCGGCCAGACGATCCCGTCTCAGCAGCTCGACCAACTCGTCCAATTCCTCGTGCAGTGCGCCGGCAAGGCAAGCAGCCCGGCCTGCCAGCCAAGCGGCGCCAAGTCGACCGGCTCGTCGGGGTCATCGAGCGGGTCCAGCTCGAACGGCTCGGGGACGTCTGCCAGCGCCGGGAGGTCCCGGTCGGGCAAGTCCGGTTAGAGTCGCGGCCGCCGCCGGCCTCTAGGACGCCGCGCCGGCCGGCTGCGCGGGGGCGGCCTCGGCCTCCAGGTCGACAACGACGTGCGTGATCGGCAGCGGGACCTCCCGGCGCGCATGTGTCACGACGCCCCGCTCGAGCCACCGCGACCTCTGCGGCGGGTGGGTCGAGATGACGACCTCATCCGCGGGAAAGTCGCGAAGCGCGTCCTCCAGCGACGAGTTGGGCTCGTGGTGGTCGCCGACATAGCCGCGCGCCCTCAGCCCCGTGCGCTCCATCGCCGCCAGCGACGCTTCCAGCCGCTCCCGGGCCTCGTCGAGCGCCTGGTCCACGTCGGAGGCCCAGTGCTCCAGGGGTGAGCTGGTGAGCGCCGGGACGACCACGAGGATCTCGCTGCTCCGGCCCTTGCACCGGTTCTCCAGCTCGGCGAGCAGGGCGCGGCCGCCGACGGTCTCGTTGGCGAGGACCAGGATCCGGTAGACCGAGTCATCGCGTCGTGAGACCTCCGCGTGATGCGGGAGGGTGCCCCGCCCGGCCCGCCACAGCAGTCCCACGCCAAGACCCACCTCCGCCGCCAGGAGCGCGGCTCCCACGGCGGGCCGCGTGAGGACCGTGAGGACGACTACCGCCCCTGCCGCTACCGCGACCACCAACACGGCGCGAAAGACCTCTCGCTCGGACCGCAGCGGATTGTGCATACTCGTCCCCTTTCAGTCGGCCGCCGTGATTATCGCGCGCACCGCGCGCGAAGACCACCAGCGCAATCAGCCTCGCATCACCTGGAGTACGTGCGAAGCGGCCGCCGCTGTGGCTCCCGGAGCAGCGTGCTCTGGTCTTCGCCGACGCATTGACCGCACCGGTGGGGCGACCTTCGTGTCTGGACCTCCCCCTCGCACGAGGTGCGTGCCCTCCCGGCGCTGCGCGCCTGCTCGAGCTCCCGTTCGACCACGTGATCGTTTCGCACGGCGAGCCCGTGCACGACCGGGCCGCCTACGAGCGAGCACTCGAGCTGCCGCCGTGGGAGGGTTGACCGATGGGGACCCCGACCCCCTCCGATCCGCCCACCTCCCTGGACTGGGGCCTCGGGGACTACGAGCGGATCGCCGAGCAGTTCCTCCCCGCCGCCCGGGTGGTCGTCGAGCGCGCGGCCCCCGAGCCAGGGGAGCGGGTCGTCGACGTCGGCTGCGGGACCGGAAACGCAGCGCTCCTCGTCGCCGCGCTGGGCGCTCGAGTGATCGGCGTCGACCCGGCATCCCGGCTCCTGGAAGTCGCCCGGGAGGAGGCGGCCGCGCGGGGCCTCGACGCCGAGTTCGCCGTCGCCCCCTGCCCCACCGCCCTTCGCCTGGCACGAGCCGGGGGCGCTCGCTGAGCTCTTCGGCCCCTACGGCTTCCGCGAGCCGGCCCTCACTTTGGAGGGCTTGCGTTCACGAGCCCGTCCCTCGAGGACTACATCCAGACCGAACTAGAGAGCCAGCCCATCTGGGTGGCGGGACGCGCGATCCTGGAATCCGCCGGTGCCACCGAAGAGCTTCGCGAGCGCACGTTCGAGATCCTCGAGGCGGCCAATGAGGATCGGGACGGCTTCCTGATCACGAGTCGCTACGTCTTGGCGACGCTGCGAAGGTAGCCATTCCCTGGCAACGGCCCAGCTCGGCGCTGACTAGAGGATGTAGACCGTCGTGAAGACGATGATCCACATGACATCGGCACCGCAAGGGCAAGCCGTTTTCCGCATGGACAAGCCGAGTCGGTTCCGGTTACGTCCGGTTCTTCCCGGCTAAATCGGGGTCCGACTGGCGAACAATTGGCGAACACGGGCCGCACGCTATCGCGGTGGAGGAGCGGCAGCCGATGTCGCCTGGACCGGAGTGGCTGCAGATCCCCTTGGCTATCGCGTCGCCTTGCCGACGTATTATTTGTTTGGCGCGACTCCAGTGTGCATCGAGTGGGTGGGCAAGGATCTATAGGGACCACTGCCTCGACCGCTCAGAATCGCCCTCAGCCGAGCCGCGTCTGCCCGGCAGGAAGCGATGCGCGAGGTAGATCTAGCGCGAGTGCCCGCTTCAACGTCCATCGGAGGATTCCCTCTCAACCTCCTCTGGGTCCATGTCGTGCCGAAGCTTTCTTCGGCCAAGAGGTTTCGCGCTACGTAGTTGCGCCTACGCGAAGTCCGCCGGCAGGATCGTGGGCTTCTCCTCCCCGTACAGCCACTGGTGGAAGAACTCGTCGAGCAGGTCGAGCTTGGCGCCGTCGAAGCCGCTGGCTTCCTGCGCTTGCTCGATGAACTCCTCCGTGCTGACGTTGCCGTAGGCGAACTCGGCCTGCAATCCCCTTGCGAAATCGAAGAAACTGTCGTCCCCGACGATCTCCCGGTACGCCTCCACGGTCATGGCGCCACGCTGGTAGGTGGGGAAGAAGCTGAACAGGTTCGCGGGGTCTCCGTCGAGGATCGCCGGAGCGACCTCCCACTCCGCATCGGGCGTGTTCGCGTAGAGGTCGTCGAAGATCGCCGCCGGGTCATCGGCGCCATTGACCGAGAAGTCCCAGTACCACTCGGACCAGTTGGCCCAGCCCTCGTTGAACCAGATGTCGGCCCACGTCTGGAGCGTGGCGCTATCGCCCCACCACATGTGGGAGAGCTCGTGGAGCTGCGTGCCGACGTTGATCGACGGGTTGCCGCTCACGAAGCCGCCGGCGTAGTGCGGCTTGGTCTGGACCTCCAGCGCGTAGCCGACCCCGGCGGCGCGGTCGGCAACCGCCCCGGCCGAGTCGAACGGGTAGGGTCCGTACGTGTCGCTCAGGAAGTTGATCTGGGCCGGCATCTGCGCGAGCGAGTTGTTGATCGCGGCCAGCTGGGTGGCCGTCGCGCTGCTGTCGATCGCGTTGTAGAGCGGCAGCGTCCTCCCGGTCGAGTTCTCCGTCATCGAGTCGACTCGGTAGTTGAAGTCGCCGACCGTGGCGGTCGTGAGGTACGTGGCCGTTGGATCGTCCTCGACCCAGTGCCAGGTGGAGGTGCCGTCACCGTGATCCTCGCGGGAGGCAAGCTCGCCGACGCCGAGCGCCGTCTTCGCCTGCGGGACTGTGATCAGGGTGTCGAACGTCGCCTTGTCGGTCGGGTAGTTGTTCGACGGGAACCAGCTCTGAGCACCCATCGGCTCGTCGACGACGAACGCGCCGTCGCACGTCTGCGGTGGGTTCAGGGGATAACAGGCACGAATCCAGCCCTCGATCGAGGTGTCGGGATCCGTGATCTCGTGCGGCTCGCCCGAGTAGCGAACGACGACGGTGAACTCGCGACCGGGCTTGGGCCAGGTCGACTGGTGAGGCTCGATCACGAGCTTCATCGGCTGGGTAACCTCGGGGTTGTCGCTCAGGTCGGGGGTGGCCGCGACCTGGCTGAAGTTTGCGGGGCGTCCATCGACGCGCACGCTGGAGACGTCCAGAGTCTGGAAGTCGAGGCTGAACTCCTTCAGCTTCGCGTCGGCCGTGGCTTCGATCGTGGTCTTCGCCGAAGTGAAGGCGTTTGCCGCCGGGTCGTAGTCGAGCGCGATCCGGTAGTGGTCGACGTCATAGCCGCCGTTGCCGATCTGCGGCAGGAGCGGATCCCCCAGGGTCCTGACACCCGCCGTCGGCTTGGTGGCCTGAGCCGGGCTCGCCGCCGCAAGGCTCAACAGAAGTGCCCCGATCAGGATACCCAGCCGCCGCCTGTGCTCCACCATCCGCTGCTCCTTCCGCGCGTTCCCCTTCCCGCGGTTGAGAATACTTCAGCGCCGCAGTTCGGTGCTTTCGGCTGTGAAATGTCGGAGTGCTCGGTTCACGTCCTTGACTCGCCCTCGCCAGGGCATCCTTCGCGCGACGCGGAGCACTGCGCCGGGTTGTCGTTGCATTATTTGTTTGGCGCGATTCCCGTCGGCGGTGACCGCTGCTCGGCCGCCCGCTCTCGCCACGTTCCGGCTGCTCCCGATCGACGGCGCCCTCGGACAGGCTCAGCCGGAATCGGGTATCGGCGACGCCGAGCTCTGGGTAGAACGTCCGGTGGCCGTCCGAGATCCATCCCCGCCGCTCGTAGAAGCGCCCCGCGCGCAGGTTGTTCTTGATCTGGGCGAAGACCGGCTCGACCATACGGGGCCGTCGTTGACCAGCGGGGGTCGCCACTCAATCCCTGGCGGGCTAGATCCTCGCCCCCGTCAGGGGCGAAGCACGACCGCTCCGCCGGCGCCGCCCCCGATTGCTGCCGCCAAGGCCTCGGCGGCCTCCTCGAGCGGGAACGTCGCCGCGGTCGAGACCTCGAGCTTCCCGGTCGCGACCAGCTCGGCGAGCTCGCCGAGCGCGCGGCCGTCGGGCTGCACGATCACCGACGAGATCTCGATGCCCCGCTGCTCGTCCGGTGGGTCCTGGGTGATCGTCGCAAGGTGACCGCCGTCGCGCACGGTGCCGATCGCGACGGCTGAGCCGTTGGGCACCGCGTTCGCGACGGCGGTCACGCCCAACCCGCCGCCAATGGCGCGCGCCTGCACCGACCAGTCGGGGTCGTGATAGTCGAGCACGTGGGCCGCTCCCAGCCGGCGCAGGCGCTCATGGCTGGCCGGTCCTGCGGTCGCGATCACCTCGGCGCCGCGCGCCGCGGCCAGCCCAACGAGCAGCGTGCCGGTCACCCCGCTCCCACCATTGACGAGAACCAGGTCGTCAGGGCGCACTGCCAGGGCTCCGTCGATCACCTGCGTGGCGGTCAGGGCCGGAACCGGGAACGCTGCAGCGGCCTCCCACGAGAGGGAAGCAGGCTTCCGCGCGAGCACCGTCGCCGAGGCGATCAGCAAGGGCGCCCAGGTTCCCTGGTCCCGCAGCGGGAGAGGGTGGCTGAGCACCTCATCACCCGGCTCCCAGTCCTCGACGGAATCTCCGATCGCCGTGATGGTCCCGGCGGCCTCGACGCCGAGCGCCATTGGAGGGGTGCGGCCGACATCCCACTCGCCCGTGCGGACGAACTCCTCCCAGTTGCCGACGCCCGCGGCCCGGATTTCGATCAGGGCCTCGTCGTTCGCGAGGGGGCGCGGATCTGGGAGGTCGATCCGTCCGACAGCACCGCCGAACTCGCTGATACCGGCGGCTCGCATCAAAGAGGCGCTGTCTGAGCGTGGGCCGGCTCGGCGATGAAGGGCCGGCGGATGAAATCTTCGAGATCCTCCGACATCGCCCGCCCAGTATCTCACGCCGGACACTGCTGCTTTCCATGGAGGGTGTTGCACAAAGTCCCTCGGGAAGAGGGACCCCTACGGCTGCTGAGATCCCCTCAGCGGTTGACCCAGCATCGACAGACGCGACGAGCGGTCGCCCGCCGAGTGATTCGTCGCGGCATTTCTAAAGAGCCGCAATACGAGCTCTCAGGGCGCCACTTTGGGTTTATGCAACAGGCTCCTATGCGGGGCTTTCTGAGGGGTTGAGCGACCGGATTCGAACCGGCGACCGCCTGCGTTGCGTATCTTTATTTTGGCGCGATTCCCGTGGGCGACAGCGGCTAACTCAGCCCACGGCTGTCGCCTTCACGCGGTTGCGAGAACGACTCGTGGTCTCGGCGAGACTTCTCCTCTTCGTCCGAACCAGGCGCGCGACGGGCGGCGAGCCGGGCGCTCGCATTGTGTATCTGAGCGGAAGCGGCGACCGGTGTCCCGTTTGGGCATCCCTAAGCGGGCCCGGCAAGCGCGTCGGGGTCGGTCAGCGCGGCGAACACCCGGTCCGGCGAGGCGCTGATGACTCGGACGGCGGTGTCAGTCCGACTCATCGCGGGCGCGCCCGTAGCGCTCGTAGATCACGCGCGAGCCGAACGTCCTGGTCTCGATCAGGTCCAGCGGGACGTCTTCGGTGACCGGCGGCAGGAACGGCGTGCCGCCACCGACGACGACCGGATAGCGGAACATGCGCAGCTCGTCGACGAGGCCGAGCTCGATCGCCGCCGCGGCCAGGCCGGCGCCGCCGATCCCGACGTCCTTGTCGGTCGCGTCGAGCGCCGCAGCGGCCTCCTCGGCCACCGACGCCTCGGCGAGCCGGGCGTTGCCCTGGACGCTGTCGAGCGTGCGGCTGAAGACGACCTTCGGGATCGCGCACCAGACGTCGGCGAACGCGGCCCTGAGCTCGTTGTCGCGCATCGACGGATCCGTCTCCCACACCAGCATCGTCTCGTAGAGCCTGCGGCCGCAACAGATAGCCGCCGAGCTCGCGTACCTGCGCGAGGTGGAAGCGAAACAGCTCCTCGCTAGGGGCCGTCCACTCGAACGCGCCCTCGCGGTCGGCGATAAAGCCGTCCACCGAGACGCTCATCGAGTAGATCAGCATGGGCTTCACGGGCGCGTGATGCTATTGCTGGGGCATGGCGGGCAAGGCATCGGAGCGGTTCGTCTGGGCGGTCGACACTCTGGAGGTCCGCCCGGCCGACCGCCTGCTCGAGGTCGGCTGCGGCCACGGCGTCGCGGTCTCCCTGGTCTGCGAGAGGCTGACGACGGGAACGATCACCGCGATCGACCGCTCGCCCAAGATGATCGAGATGGCCACGCGGAGGAACCGCGAGCACGTCGACGCGGGCAGGGCTGTGCTCGAGGCCATCGCGCTGGAGGACGCGGACCTCGGCGATCGGCGCTTCGACAAGGTCTTCGCCTTCAACGTCGCTCCCTTCTGGCAGCAGCCGGAGGCGGCGCTCGGTGCCGTCCGCGAGCACCTCGCCCGGGATGGGGCCGTCTACATCTTCTGGGACGCGCGCCACTCCGCGCCGGAGCGAGCCCGGGACCTCGGGAACGAGCTGGCCGACCGGCTACGCGAGGGCGGATTCTCCGTCGACAGGGTGCTGGTCGAGGACCTGCGCCCGGTCCCCGCGGTCTGCGCGATGGGGCGGCCCCAGGGCGGATGAACATGGACCGCAACACCGTGTCGCGTTCCCTGGCGAGCAGCAGCCACCCTCGTGGCGAATCTCGTCGCTGATTGGGACGAAGAGCAGGCGTCCGCGGCGGCGTGGAGCTCACGCCTCCATTACGTGACGAGGAGGAGTACGCCACGTTGCCGACGCATTATTTGTTTGGCGCGATTCTGCTCGGCAGCGACTACTAGCTTCGCCCGCCCATTCGCTTCCAGGCGGGAGGAGGCGTCAGCTCACTGCGCCCCGTCCCTGCTGCTCTTTCGTCCAGAGCGGGCGCCTCGGCGTCACGCTCGCGTTTCATGGCCGACGAACTTCTCTCTCCGGAGGACTTCGCCTGCGCATTCCGCACTGGTACACGAAGCGAGGCGAGACTCCCGATGAGGACTTCGAGCCGTTGTCTAAGAGGATGTAGACGGTCGTGAAGACGATGATCCACATCACGTCGACGAAGTGCCAGTAGATCCCCGGCACCTCGACGCCCAGGTGCTTCTTCGGGTCGTCCGAGAAGTGCCCGCGCCACGCGCGGATGTTCGCGAACGAGAGGAGAATCAGCCCGACGGTCACGTGTGCCCCGTGCAGGCCCGTCAGGCCGTAGAAGACCGAGCCGAAGGCGTTCGTGTACGGCGCGAACCCGATATGGATGTACTCGTTGATCTGGATGAAGAGGAACGTCGCGCCGAGCATGAACGTCGCCGCGAGGCCCATGATCAGGCCGCGCCGGTTGCCCCGGCGGATCGACTCGAGCGCCCAGTGGACGGTGAAGCTCGACGAGACCAGGATGAACGTGTTGACGAGGGCGACGGTCTTCGGGAGCGTCAACCCATCCGGGGGCCACGGGCCGACGTTCGCGACGACCCGGATGAAGAAGTACGCGGCGAAGAACGACCCGAAGAGCATCACCTCCGAGACGATGAAGAGCAGGATGCCCAGCGTCTGGCGGTCGATGCGCGAGCTCGCGTGGGCCTCGGGTGGGCCGTGATGCTCGTGCTCGTGGGTGGTGGCGACCGAGGCCGACTCCATCAGCCGCTCCGCTCCTCACCGGCTGCGGTCCCGCCGCCGGTCCCGCTGCCCCCGGTCGAGACGCTCCCCTCCTCATCGCGCTCGGCCCCGACCGCAACCGGGGCGCCGGTGCGCTCGGGGGCGGACCGGTCGATCACGTCGTCGCCCGCCTCCACGTGCTCGACCGGCTTGTCGGTGCGCGAGCGCACGCTGTCGAGCAAGCCCTCCTCCAGCCACTTCGAGCGCTCGCCGCGCAGCGTCGAGATCAGGATCTCGTCGATGCGGTAGTGCTCGAGCGCGTTCTGGACAGCGGCGAGCGGCGCGGGGCTCATCGGCTGTCCGGTCGCGTCGATGTCGGAGCGGTACATCTCCGCGAGCGTGAGCGCCAGCCGCTGGCACACCTCCTCGCGTGCGATGCCGCCGGACGGCGGGCTGACGATCGTGTAGCGGTGCGGGTGGTCGGCGGCCTTGCTGCGGAGCCGTGAGATCAGCTCCTCGCTCGCCACCGTGCGAGTGGCGACGACGAGCGTGTGGGTGACGTCCCACCGGATCGCGTCGTCCTCGATGCGGACGGGGATGTGCGTGATCGGCACGTCGAACGTCTGCTTGGCCCACTCGACGAGGTCCTTCCGGGTGAACCCGAAGCGGGTCTCGTAGAGGCACGAGAGCAGGACCTCCCGCGGTGTGAAGGCGCGGATGGCGTCGTCGAGCGCGAGTGCCGAATCCGGGTCCATGACGGCCCCGATGGACTCGATCCCGAACTCACGAAAGACCGCCCCCGTGACCTCCACGCGGCTCTGGGCGGCCTCGCGGACCTCGTCGCGGTCGACGATCTGCCCCGCCATCGGCTGGTTCTGTGGCGCGACCACCGCGACCTCCGCAACCCCGTGCTCGACCCGTTCCCGGGTCGCCTCGAGCAACTTGCGCCCGCCGGCGACCTCGTTGAGGAAGACGAGGACCGTCCCGCCCTGGCCGTTCGAGGGCGCACCTGTCCCAGGGTCGGCAGCGCTCACGGGCTTCTGGCTCCGGCGGTGCCGGCCACCGCGGGCTCGGCGCGGCCCACCTCCGCCTCGGCCGGACCGAGGATCGCGTGGCGGGCGCCGGGCACCCCGAACTCATACGGGCCACCGACGACGCGCGGGATCTCGTCGAAGTTGAAGACGGGCGGGGGCGAGCTGACCAGCCACTCGATCGTCTTCGCGCGCCACGGGTTGTCGCCGGCGAGCGGGCCCCATCGCCAGCTGACGATCATGTTGTAGAGGAAGATCAGCTGGGCGGCGCCGAGCAGGAAGGCGAAGCAGGAGATCAAGAGGTTCCAGTCGCCGAACTGGGCCGAGTAGTCGGCGACCCGGCGCGGCATCCCCTCCATCCCGATCCAGTGCATCGGGAGGAAGGTTCCGAGCATGCCGACCAGCGTGAGCCAGAAATGGCCAGCGACCAAGCTTCTCGTCGTACATCCGGCCCGTCATCTTCGGGAACCAGTGGTAGATGCCCGCGAAGATCGTGAACACCGAGCCGCCGAAGAGCACGAAGTGGATGTGGGCGACGATGAAGTAGGTGTCGGAGACATGGATGTCGATCGGCACCATGCCGAGCATCACGCCGCTGATCCCGCCCATCGTGAAGGTGACGATGAAGCCCAGCGCGAACAGCATCGCCGTGGATCGCAGGTGCAGGACGCTGCCGAACAGCGTCCCCAGCCAGGAGAAGATCTTGATCCCGGTGGGCACCGCGATCAGGAGCGTCGTGATCATCATCGGCACGCGCAGCCACGCGAACATGCCCGACACGAACATGTGGTGCGCCCAGACCGTGTAGCTCAGCACCACGATCCCGATCAGCGCCAGCGCCATCAGCCGGTAGCCGAAGATCGGTTTCCGGGCGTGGGTCGAGATGACCTCGGAGATGATCCCGAATCCGGGCAGCATCATGATGTAGACGGCCGGGTGTGAGTAGAACCAGAAGATGTGCTGGTAGCTGAGGACGTCGCCGCCGTTCAGGGTCTGGAAGAAGTTGGTGTGCAGGGCCCGGTCGAAGAGGACCATGAACTGGACGCCCGCGATGAACGGCGTCGCGGCGACCACGAGCAGCGACGTCGACATGTTGGCCCAGACCAGCAGCGGCATGCGCCAGAAGTTCATTCCCGGCGCACGCATGGTGATGATGGTCACCAGGAAGTTCAGCGCCGTGGCGATCGACGAGGCGCCCGCGAACTGGACCCCAAGTTGAAGAACGACTGGCCTAACGGCGCGCCGGTCGAGAGCGGCGCGTAGCCGGTCCAGCCGGCGTCGAAGGCGCCGCCGGGACAGAGGAAGCTCCCGACGAACATCAGCCCGGCGATCGGCAGCATCCAGAAGCTCAGCGCGTTCAGGCGCGGGAACGCCATGTCCGGCGCCCCGATCATCAGCGGCAGGACGTAGTTCGCGATCCCGGCGAACACGGGGATCACGAAGACGAAGATCATGATCGCCGCGTGGGCCGAGAACAGGCTGTTGAAGGTGCCCGGCTCGACGATCTGGGTGCCGGGCTGGGCGAGCTCGGCGCGCATGATCATCGCCATCGCCCCGCCGATGAAGAAGAAGATGAAGGTGGTGCAGATGTACTGGATCCCGATCACCTTGTGATCGGTGTTGAACCGGAAGTAGTCCTTCCAGGAGTAGGCGCCGTGGCTCGAGTGGTCCTCGGGGATCGTCGGCGCGCCGGAGGCCCAGCGGAACCAGTAGTCGAAGGCGCCGAGCCCGACCAGGAACCCGAGCGGCCCGGTGATCAGCGGGACGATCACCTGCGGGTAGCCGGTCTGCTCGGTCTGGAAGGCGGGCAGCCCGGACGCCTTGCGGAGGAGCGACGACCAGCGTGAAGCCGAATGCGGCACCGATCAGGGCCCCGAGGGCCCCGCGGCATGAGTCCCGGTCTCTTCAGCGCCGCTACCAAGTCCTACCTCGGCGCGGGAACCCTACCCATTGATCATGAGCTCCCAGACGAGGTGTCAGGTGCCGAACCGGCGGCGCAGGGTGCCACCGCTGGTCGCTCCGGCGGCGGACGGTCCCGGTCGAGGACGCCGTTCGGGCTGCCCGGGCGTCGGCTTGACCTCGCGGCTGCCGCTTAGCCAGCTCTCGTACTGAGCCGTCGGGACCACCCTCACCAGGGCGCGCATCGTCGAGTGCCCGAAGCCGCAGAGCTCGGTGCAGACGACGTTGTAGGTCCCGACCTTGTCCGGGCGTCACGACGACCGTGTTGTCGACGTCGTTGCCGCCCGGGCCCCGCGGGGACGAGGTCGCGCTTGATCCGCCACTCGGGGACCCAGAAGGAGTGGAGAACGTCGAGCGCCGTGAGATGAGGCTCGAGCTGCCTGTTGTCCGGCACGACGAGGGTCTTCGAGCTCACCACCTTGCCGTCCGGCTGCGGGTAGTTGAAGGTCCACTCGTACTGCTGCGCGGTGACGTCGATGTGCAGGCTGTCCGACGCCTGCGCTCTCGATGTCGCCGAGGACGATCCAGCTGTAGATCGCGCCGAAGAGGACGATCACGGTGGGGATCACCGTCCAGGCGATCTCGAGCTTCGTGTTGCCGTGGATCGGCTCGCCATCGGACTCGTCGCCTGGCTTTACCCGGTACTTCCACACGCAGTACCCGAGCATCACGAGGACGATCGAGAACACGAAGCACGACAGGATGATCATCACGTTCAGGAGCGTGTCGATCTCGTGCGCCTGCGTCGACGCCTCGGTGCCGTTCCAGTGGATCTTCGTCATCGGAACGGCCATGACGACGGTCAGGACGATGATCGCGGCGATGAGCCTGACAAGCGTGGCGCGGGTCACCGCGCGGCATTCTATTGCTCGGGTCCGTCCGCACTCACGCGCCGAATCGGAGCTGGTGGCAGGCGGCACTATGCGGCTCCGGCAGCGCGTCCAGCTCGCCGGCCGACGCGGCGAGCATGCCGCGGGCAACGCCCTCCCAGCTCCACCGGTCGCGCGGCCACCTCGCGGAGCGCGGCGCGGGCGCCGCTCGCGGGTCGCCGGGTCGAGGCCCAGCCAGCCATTGATGCGGGCGGCGAGCGAGCGCACGGCGCGGCGCCGAGCTCGAACGAGACGAAGCCCGCGAGCCTCGGGCGGCAGCCGATCGGCCAGGGCGCCGGCTCACCTCGGCGATGCCCGAGTGATGCGGCGGACACCGGCGGGCGCGCCGGCCGCGGCCGCCTCGGCGGCGACCATCCCGAACGACTCCGGGAAGGTGCTCGGGATGACCAGCGCATCCGTGGCGGGCACCAGCCGGCCGACCTCCTCGTGCTCCAGGCGACCGGTGAACGCCACGCTGCCGGCCGCCTCGCGCGCTGACTCCGCGTAGCCGGGCGGGAGCGTCGTCCAGGAAGGCGGTCAGCATCTCAGCGGCGCCTCCTCCCCGCCCTCGAGCGCGCGCCCGCGCGCCGCGATCTCGCGGACGTCTGGCGAGGTCGCCGGCGCTCGAGGGCCGCCCACAGCCGCCTCGACGCCTCCTGGTACTCGCCGAAACCGACCACGAGCAGGCGCGCGCCGGGGTTCGCGGCGTGGACCAGCGGCCAGCCGGCGAGCAGCAGGTCGATGCCCTTGGAGACGATCAGCTTGCCGACGAAGACAGCGCGCGGGCCCGTCTGCGTCGGCGAGTCGCTCGAGCGGCACTCGCGCTGCCTCCTCGGCGGTCGCGGTCCCAGTTCGAGTGCCGTCCGCGGGCCGGCACGCAGGTCGGCGGCGAGCCGCCCGCAAGCCTCGGCCGCCGCCCGCGCGCCGCTCGATGGGGGCGAAGAGCGACGTGTCCACGCCGGGCGGGCCCAGGCGCGTCTTGCCGGAAGGGCCGGATCGTCGAGCGCTCGCCAGAGGCTCGCGGCGCTGTGTCCGGAGCCGACCAGGACCCCCGCCGCAGCCGCGATGCCCTCGCGCGCGTACGGGAGGAAGCGCTCGGGGTGTGGCTTGACGGTGTACTCGAGCGCCGAGCCGTGGATCTTCACCGCGAACCGAGACCAGCACGGGCGAGGATCGCCGGTCCCATGACCAGATGGTTGGCGAGCGCCGCGTCCACGCCGCCCAGCGCGCCCACGACGTCTCGCACGGCGGCGACGTTTGCCTCGAGATAGGCCTCGAGCTCGTCGTCGCTGAGCTGGGGGAAGGTCTTCACGCGAAAGCCCTCGTACTCGTCGGCGACGTACACGGGCAACAGGCCGCCGATGTCCGGGACGTAGGCCGTGACGGTCCCCGCACCGGAACCGCCGCCGCCCGCCGCCGCATGGATCTGAAGCTCGCCACCGGCCCAGCTGCCGACGCGATCGACCCAGTGGCAGCGTCGCTGCCCGGCGGTCCTGGCAGAGGAGATGGATCTCGTGTCCCATCCTCGCCAGGGCCGTGGCGACGCTCGCGTTATAGACGTTGCTGCCGGTTCCGCGCAGCAGGTAGCCGTGGAAGATCAGGACCTTCACCCGGCGGCAGGCTATTCGCCAGCCGGAGCCGCCGGGATCGCCCCCGCACGTCGGCTATCGTGTCGCGCTCGCGATGAACAATCCACGCCAGATCTTCAGGCTGCGCGCGCCGGCCTCCGGGCGCGAGGCGCTCACGACGCTCGAGCCGGGCGCCGTCTACATGGACCGCGAAACCGGCGAGGAGCTTCTCCCCGTCACGCGGACGCTGCCTCTGGCCCCCTCCGACTCCGCGTTCCTGCGCACTCCGGAGAAGCTGAGGATCTGCCGCCGATGCGACCAGCTCATCGGCGTGGACATCAGCGACTGCCCCTACTGCGGCCTGCGGCAACCCGCCCTCGACAGCGCGTCATGAACCAGGCAACGCGGACGACAGGCGCCCTCCGCCGGCGCCGGCCAGCGGCCGCCCTCATCACAATCGCGGTCGCTGCCCTGGCCGCCGCCGGCTGCGGCGGCGGGAGTGGCGGGGACACGACGAGCGTCCCGGTGCCCCAGGCCCCGAACACCACCCGCACGCAGAAGCCGACGCAGCCCACGACGACCACGAGCACCCAGCCGCAGACCTCGTCGACCACGACGACGACTCCGACGACGACGAGCAGCAGCACGAGCACTCCGACGCAGCCCAGCTCCGGCGGCGGCGGGGGCTCGGGCTCGGGCGGGACCCCGGCTGGCGGGACGAGCGGGGGCTCGAGCGGCGGCACCTCGGCGGGCGGATCCGGCCAGAACAGCGGCGGCAAGCCGGGCTCGAACTTCTGCCCCGGGAACGCCTGCGACTAGGCGGCTACTTCTTCCTCGGCACGAAGTACGCCCAGTAGACGAGTCGCGCACCGCTGTACTTGCAGGCGTAAGGGCGGGTCGACCCGAGCTTCTGGTGCGGCCGGCTGGCCTCGATGTTCCGCCTGTGGTCCTTGTCGACGTTGCAGCGTTTCTTGTTGCGGCTGGCGCGCCACCGGTTGTCGCTCGCGTTGAGCGGTGCGGCGAAAGCCGTCGCCCAGGTAGGAGTGGTCAGCGCGATGACCTGGCCCTTGCGGACACGGAGAGGCTTGTTCAGCGTGAAGATCTGCTTGCGTCCGAGCGTGCTGTTGAGGTCGACCGGCGGGCTCTCGTGAACGAGCTTGTACTTGTGATGACCCTGCGATTTCACAACCGAGATCCGCGCCGACGGATGCCCGCCGAACGCCTTGTTGTGGAACAGCGTCTGGAAGACGTTGCGCTCGTCCTTGCTCGGCTTGGAGACGTCGATCGCCCAGGCGACGATGCTCCCATCCTTGAACACGTGGAATGGAGCCCGTTCGCCGTCGGCCCTCGACATGAACCCGGTGACGCTTCCGACCGCCGAGCAACCTCCCGTCTTCTTCGCCGGGCACGACGGGTTCGGCGTGTGCTTCGTCTTGCCGATGACCTTCGCGTTCGATGCGCCGGCTGATGGGATGAGGACCGCGGCGACGAGCGTCGCGCACAGCGCTGCGAACGCCAGCGCGTAGGCCGCGCGGCGCCTGGCGCTCGGGGTACCTGTCCTCGTATCGCCCATCGGCCTTGTGAACACCCGCGGCTCCGCCGGGTTGCGGCCATCGCCCTCAACCAGTCCGGAGCCGGGTCGACCCCATAGCTTACGGGCCGCGTCAGCGTCTGTCGGGCGGTCCTCCCCATCCGGCCGCGCGAGCTGATCGACTAGGGTCCTCGCGGTGAGCGGCGCGTCAGAGTCGGGGAACGGCGATCCTGCCGAATCGCCCTCCCGCCGAGCGTACGTCGAGTCGGGGCTCGCTCTCATGGGCCTGGAGGCGGGCCAGGAGGAGATCGCGGTGATCGAGGTGGTCGACGCGGTCTACGGGGGCAGCCTCCGGGCGCTGATGGCCGAGGGGTTCGACGGGATTCCCCACGAGCCCGGCGACGACATGTCGAGGCCTCCACACGCCGAGCCGGAGCGCTGAGCACCGTGGAACTGCTCGACCGCTCCCTGCGCGACCAGGCCGCCGCGATCGCGGCGGGGGAGGCGGATCCGGAGGAGGTGCTGGAGGCCGCCCTCCGGCGCATCGAGGAACGAGATCCAGCCCTCAACGCGATCGTCGAGACCTTCCCCGAGGAGTCGCGTGGGATGCTCGCCGAGGCGCCTCGCGGACCCCTCTACGGCGTGCCCGTCGCGATCAAGGACGAGTGGCCGCTTCCGTGGCGAGCTGAGCGGCTGGGCGCGGCGCAGCACATCGGCCCGGCGCCGGAGCGAAGCGAGTCGGGTCCCTACCGCGCGCTCAGGGATGCCGGTGCGGTGATCGTCGGCGTCGCGAACATGCACGAGTACGGATCCGGGAGCACCGGCCACATCTCCGCCTTCGGCCCCGCCCGCAACCCCTGGGACAACGAGCGCTCGCCCGGCGGCTCGTCGAGCGGTCCGGCGGCCGCGGTGGCGGCCCGCATGGTCGCCGGAGCCGTCGGCGCCGACGGGGTCGGGTCGATCCGCTTTCCGGCCGCCTACTGCGGGCTCACCGGGCTGAAGCCCACCTTCGGCCGCTCGGTCATGCAGGGCCACCATCTCCCGCAGACGACGACCATCGTCTCCGGGCCACTGTGCCACGATGCGGCCGACTGCCGGCTGCTCGGCGGGGTGCTCTTCGGCGAGGTCCTGGGAGACGGCGGCGCGAGTGAAATGCGGATCGGCATCGTGCCGGGAGAGCTGTGGGAAGACACCCAGCCGGCCGTGCGGGAGGCCTGCGGGCGCGCGCTCGAAACGCTCCGAGAGGCGACCGGCTCGGAGGTCGAGAACGTCAACCTCGCGGGCCGTGAGCACGTGCTCATCGCGTCGGTCCTCATCGGCCAGACCGAGGACCTGGCCCATGTGACGCCCAAGCGGATCGAGGCACTGGGCGACGACGTGAGCCTGGTCGCGCGAGCGCTCCTGCGGTACCGGATGCTGATCCCCGCGGTCGCGATCGCCAAGGCACAGCAGGTCCGCACGCTGGTCAGGCGCTCGCTGGCGGAGTTGTTCGAGCGCGTCGATGTACTCGCGTGGCCGACCGTGGCCGCACCGGCTCCGCGCCTGGACGACCCGTCGGTCGAACTGCCATCGGGCGTCTACCCGGCCGACTACGTCAACCCGCGACAGGCGGGAATCGCCAACCTCGCGGGAGTGCCCGCGATCAGCGTCCCAGTCGGCCTGAGCCCAGAGGGCCTCCCGGTCGCGCTGCAGCTCATCGCGGCCTGGGGACGCGACGAGCTCCTGCTGGACGCCGCGGAGAAGCTCGAGGAGGCAACCGATCGCAAATGGGTCGATGCCATGCCGAGCCTCGTCTCCGCCTAGCGCCTGCACCGATCGGCGAGCGGCGACAAATTCCGCGCGCCCCCACCTCCTATCCTGGCGCGGTGCCGGCGATCGAGGCAAATGGGCTCGAGCGCACGTTCGAGGGCGGCGTTCAGGCGGTCGCCGGCGTGGACCTGGAGGTTGCAGAGGGCCAGATCTACGCGTTCCTCGGCCCCAACGGCGCGGGCAAGACGACGACGGTCCGGATGCTCACCACGCTGCTGCGCCCCACCGGCGGGAGCGCACGGGTCGCCGGCTTCGACGTCGTCGCCGAGGCCGCCAGTGTTCGCCGGGCGATCGGCGTCGCGCTTCAGGAGGCCGCGCTTGACCCGCTGATGACGGGTCGTGAGCTGATTCGCCTGCAGGCGACGCTCCACGGACTCGGGCGCCAGACGGGGCGGCGAGAGGGCGGATGCGCTGCTCGCTCGCGTGGATCTCCTGGACGCGTCCGATCGGCAGGTCGGGACTTACTCCGGCGGCATGCGGCGGCGGCTCGACCTCGCCTCGGCCCTGGTTCACGAGCCGAAGGTCCTGTTCCTCGACGAGCCGACCACGGGGCTCGACCCCGTCAGCCGGCGAACGATCTGGGAGGAGGTCGAAAAGCTCAATGGCGAGGGCACGACGGTCTTCCTCACCACGCAGTACCTGGAGGAGGCCGACCAGCTCGCCGACCGCGTCGGCATCATCGACGTCGGGCGGATCGTCGCTGAGGACACGCCGGCCCGGCTGAAGGCCGGGATCGGGCATCCGCACCTGGAGATCAGGCTGGTCGAAGACGGGACGGGGCAGGCGCAGGGGATCGTCGCCCGCTTCGGTACGCCGCTGCCGAGCCAGGACGGGGCGGTGCTGGTCGAGGTGGAGCGTGGGGCGGCGGAGATCGCGCCGGTGGTTCGGGCACTCGACGAGGCAGGGCTCAGCGTCGAGGCGCTCGACCTGGTGGAGCCCACGCTCGACGACGTCTTCCTCGAGAAGACCGGGCATCATCTGGAGCCGGACGAGCCCGAGCTCACCGAGGGCGAGTGACCGCGACCGATCTGCGAGTGATCGCCGCGCTCGGTGCGCGGTCGGTGAAGCAGACGTTCCGGCGCCCGCAGCTGATGGCGCCGATCATCATCTTCCCCTCCATCCTCCTGGCGATCCAGACGGCCGGGGCAGGCCATGCGGTGGACCTTCCGGGCTTCCCGCCGGTCGACAACTTCCTCTCCTTCATGCTCGCCGGGGCCATGATCCAATCGACGATGCTCGCCGGCAACAGCGGGGGGATCGCCCTCGCCGTCGACATCGAAATGGGGTTCACCGACCGGCTGCTGGCGGCGCCGATCTCTCGGTTCGCGATCGTTCTCGGCCGACTGGCGGGGACGGCGGCCCTCGCGGGCCTCTCCGCCATCTGGTTCATCGTCGTCGGGCTGATCTTCGGCGCCAGCATTCAGGAGGGCGTGCCCGGCGCGATGCTCATGATCTTCTTCGTCGTGCTCTCGGGGGTGGCGTTCGGGGGGATCGGCGCGTCGGTGGCGCTGAGGACGGGACGCGCGTCGGTGGTGCAGGGGCTGTTCCCGCTCGTCTTCGTGATCCTGTTCCTCTCCACCGCCTTCTTCCCCGACAACCTGATGCTGGAGCCCGCGGCCACCGTGGCGGAGTACAACCCGTTGAGCTTCATCGTCGAGGGGATCCGCGACCCCGTGATCTCGTCGGTCACGTGGAGCGTCTTCGGCAAGGCGATCGCGTCGCTGGCCCTCGTGGGAGCGATCGGCATCGCGCTCAGCGCGCTGGCGCTGAGGCGCCGGCTCAGAATGGGCGGCTGATGGGCTGGCGGGCACAACTCGAGTCCGTCGCGGCCCTCATGCGCCGGGCCGCAAACGAGCTGCTGCGCGTCCCGGGCGCGGCGATCCCGGGGGTGCTCGCACCGACGATCTTCTTCCTCGGGCTGACCTCGGCGTTCGGCCGCCTGTCGCTACTGCCGGGTTTCACGACCTCCTCGTATCAGAGCTTCCTGATCCCGATCTCCATGCTCCAGGGCGCGGGCTTCACCGGCGCCGCCACGGGCGTGAACCTGGCCCGCGACATCGAACAGGGCTGGTTCGACCGACTGCTGGTCTCCCCTGCCCCGCGACCGGTGATCCTCGCGGGCCTCGTGCTGTCGGCGGCGCTGCGGTCGCTCATTCCGGCGGCGATGTTGCTGGCGGTGGGCTTCGCGATCGGCGTGCACTGGCCCGGCTTCGGCGGCCTGCTGATCGCCGTCTTCTGCGTGATGTGCATGGGCACGATCGCCGCGTGCTGGGGGACGACGCTGGCCCTGCGCTACCGCTCGCAGTCCGCGGCGCCGCTCATGCAGGCGGGCATGCTGCTCATCATCCTCACGACGACCGCCTACGCGCCGCTGGACCTGCTGACGGGATGGCTCCAGACGGTCGCGCGTTACAACCCGGTGACGCAGGTGGTCGAAGCGGCCCGGCAGGGGTTCGTGGGCGGCGTCACGTGGGGCGATACGTGGCCGGGACTGGTGGCGCTGGCGGGGCTGTTGGCGCTCCTGGCCGCTCTGGCACTGCGAGGCATGCGGCGAGCGGCCGTCTAACTACGCCACGCATCCACGATGGTCGAAAAACCCACCCATGCGTGCGGTTATCCAACCATCGGTCGCGATGCCAAACGAAGTCGCACGGCATCTCCTCGCCGGGGATCGGCATCCCAGGCGTTGATCGCTGGTGCATTCCGGCGTTATCGCCACCGTTTGTCGACCATCGCTCGGCATGGAGCGATGGTGGCGGTGAAGACGTCACGCGTGGGCTGCACCTCGTGACGAAAGAGCGGCCGGGATGTCACAAGAGACGCACCGGCCGCTCCCCCTAAGTGCCCGTTTTTCGCCGGTAGCGGTGCCCCCGTCGGGGCGCCGCGCCCGGGGTCAGGTAGAGCTCTGGCGCCGAATCACGGCGCGAAGCACTGGTTCGTCCACGCGCAGAGCGCGAAGCCGTCGTGCTGCCGGCCGGGCGCCGAGGGCGTTCCGACGACCTTCTTGTTGCTCGTCAGGAGGATGCGCTCCGAGGACCTCAGCCCCGGCGGGGCGCCGTTCGTCCGGCTCCGGTTGAAGATCGTCCTGGACAGGTTGGGGAGGTCGGCGATGCCGGCATTGGTGCCGACGATGACCGGCGTTTCCTCGATCCATTCCGCCGTCGCATGCGTGGAGCTGTACGGGACGGTGGTCCGGAACGTCTGGTTGCGGGTGACGTTCCGCAGCGTGATCCGCCATACGTTCGGCCTGACCTCCGAGATGTTCGCGTGCATGTGATCGCCCGGCCGGATCCTGAGCTTGCCGATCGTGACCGATGGGCCGGGGATCACCTCCCACCAAGCCGAGTAAGACGCCTTACCCGAGCTCGAGACGTCCTGCTCGGTGCCCGTCTGGATGAGCGTGTTGTCGCCGATGTTGCAGTTGGCGTCGACGCAGCCGCCGCCGATGCCGATCCAGGTGGACGAGGACTCCGCCCGCCCGCGCTTGTGCTGCGTCGCCCTGGGGACTTTCCAGTCGCCCGCGATCGAGTGGAACCGCTTGCCGCCCCGCTCCAGCATGCCCTGGTTGTAGCCGAACCAGTTGCTGCTCTCGTTGGCGTTCGCCCTGAGACCCGGCTTCACGAGCTTGACGACGTTTCCGTGAGCAATCGGGAAGCGCTGAGGCCGCCTGAGGGCAGCAGGCCGCCGGCCGCCAGCGCGACCGCAAGCAGTCCTGCCACCGCTGTGCCCCTGAGCGTGGAAAACATCGCCTCCGAGGGGACCGTACCCGGCCGGGTACGGTGCATGCGCCGGTTCCTACTTGTACCGGTAGGTGATGCGACCGCGGTCGAGGTCGTAGGGCGAGAGCTCGATCTTCACGCGGTCGCCCGGCAGGATGCGGATGTAGTGGCGGCGCATCTTGCCCGAGATGTGGCCGAGGACCTCGTGGTCGTTGTCGAGCTTGACCTTGAACATCGTGTTGGGCAGGGCCTCGGTGACCTCGCCCTCCATCTCGATCTTCTCCTCCTTCCCCATCGGCGGCAAGAGGGTAGCGGACGTCACGAGCGGCTACCGACCCCTGAACGTCGCCTTTCCGGGGCCCTCGCTCAGGAAGGAGCGCACGGCCCGCTGCAGGTCCTCGGTCTCGAACAGACCGCCGGCGACCTCGGGGGTCACGCGATCGGCCTCCTCGACCCCGCCTTCGAGGTATGCCCGCACGATCCGCTTCGTTGCGCCGTGTGCCTTGGTCGGGCCCTCGGCCAGGCGATGGGCGAACGCGCATCCCCTTCTCGAGCAGCTCGTCGTCGCCCACCACCCGGTTGATCACGTTCCAGCGCTCGAGCGTCGCCGCGTCGTAGATCCCCCGCGTCATCACGAACTCCCGCGCCCGCGCGGGCCCGGCACGCTCGGCCATCCGCTGCGTCCCGCCGGCGCCCGGCGTCAGTCCGACAACCGCCTCGACCAGGCCGAAGCGCGCCGACTCCGGTCGCCCAGATCATGTCGCAGCCCAGCGACACCTCGAGCCCCGCGGTCAGGCAGAGCCCGTGCACCAGCGCGAGCGTCGGAATCGGCAGCGCCTCGATCCGCTTCACGGCGCCAGGAGCTGTCCGAAGCCGGCGATCTCGTGCGTCCCGTCTCCGCTTTCCAGGGCCTCGACCACCCGCTGGAATACGTTGACGTCGGCGCCACCAGTGAACGCCTCGCCCTCCGCACGCCAGACCAGCGCCCGCGCGTCGGATCCCTCGACCTCGTCCAGGCACGCCATCAGCGCCTCGTAGGTGTGTGGGCCGAAGAGGTTCAGCGGCGGGTCGTCGAGGACCATCGCCGCGACCGCCCCGTCGCGCTCCAGCCGGACCGGCGCTTCACTCATCGCCGCCTCGAATCTTGTCCGGCGACCGCCGCGATCTCGTCCGGGTCGCCCTCGCGGCGGGACCCACGGGAGCTCGAGCGGATCGTCCTCGTAGCGCGGGACCACGTGGAGATGGAAGTGGAAGATCGTCTGCCAGGCGGCGGGCCGCATGAGTTGCAGGACGTTGAAGCCGTCCGGGCTGAGCGCCTCCTCCATCCGCCGGGCGAGCCGCCGCGCGGCGACCATCGTGTGCTCGAGGTCCTCGTCGGAGATCTCGAACAGGTCCGCGGAGTGCGTGCGCGGCACGACGAGCGCATGCCCGCGGGTCGCCGGGTTGATGTCCATGAAGGCGACCGTGTGCTCGTCGGAGTCGACGATCTGCGCCGGCACCTCGCCGGCGACGATCCCGCAGAACAGGCACTCGCTTCCCTCCACGGCGGCGCAGCTTATCTCCCGGCGCCGGGGCGCCCGCTCAGCCGGCGGGCGAGAGGCGACCGCGTCGTCGCGGCTCTTGACCTCGCCGCGCGTAGACGGCGGCCTCGACCTCGCCGATGATCCGGCCGAGCTCCGGCCCGGGCTCGATGCCGAGCTCGCGCGGCGAGCTCGTCGCCGGGGATCGGCGACCTCGGCGGGCCGTCGCGGCGCCAGTCGAGCGCCGCGGCGAGCATCTCGCGTGCGAGCTCGAGGTGGGCCTGGACCATCTCCGGTCCCGCGATCGGCCCCTGCCCCGGGCGGCGAGGCGGTCGGCGACGCTGAGCAGCGTCACGTCGGCGCCGACCGGATCGGTGTCGCGCAGGTACTCGTACATCCGCCGGCGCGGAAGCGGGCGCTCACGGACGAGGAACCCGAGCCTCAGGTGATGAATCGTCAGGCCCTGGAGGTGCGCGTGCAGGCGGCGGCTCGCCTTCAGCCGCTCGCAGAGCTCGCCGACGATGCGCGCGCCCTCGCGGTCGTGGCCGATGAAGGTGACGTAGTCGCCGTGGCGGCTCCGCGTGGCGGGCTTGCCCGAAGTCGTGGACGACGGCGCCGAAGCGCAGGGCGCCGCCGCGCGTGAGCTCATCGGCGAGCGGCTCGGCGAGGAGGTCCGCGACCTCCTGGCGCGCGGTCGCCGGCGTAACGCTCAAGGTCGGACTCGACCTCGAGCAGCTGGCGCAGCACCTCGATCGTGTGACTGTGGACGTCCAGGTGGTGGTTTGGGTTCTGCTCGACTCCGCGCAGCGCTTCGAGCTCGGGCAGCACCGGCGGCGTCGCCGCCAAGCTCGTCGAGGAGAGCGAGTCCGCGGATCGGGTCGTCGCCGGTGATCAGCAATCGAAGCTCCGCGAGCTGGCGCTCGCCCGCGGCTCGGCGGCGCGCCCCGGCGGCTGCGCGGGCGAGCTCGACCGTCTCGGCCTCGAGCTCGAGCCCGAGCGCCGAGGCGAGGCGGGCCGCGCGAAGCACGCGGAGCGGGTCGTCGGCGAAGCTGCGCTCGGAGGTCGCCCGCAGGATCCCTGCGTCCAGATCGGCGAGCCCACCGCGCGGATCGACGGGCGCGGCGGCGGGGTCCGCCAGCGGCACCGCGATCGAGTTGATCGTGAAGTCGCCTGAGCTCGAGGTCGGCCTCGATCGAGCCCCCGCGTAGCGGGGTGACGTCGACGTGCCACCCGGGAGCCAGTGCCCGCCAGGTGCCGAACTCCTCGGAGAGGCTGAACGCCGTCCCGCCCGCGCCGCGGGAGATCGCGCGCGCCACCGAGGCTCGGGTTCGCTCGCAACGGCGAGATCGACGTCGACGACCTCGCGTCCATCGCGGCGTCCCGAACCGCGCCGCCCACGATCCAGACGTCGTCTCGGGTTCCCAGGGCCCGGCGGGCGGCGTGTAGGGCGGGTGCGGCGGTGAGCGAATCGGCGACGGGAGAGTTCACGCCGACCGAACGTACACGCGCGGAACGCGCGAGGAGATCCCAGACGTGACCTCGTAGTTGATGGTCGCGAGGCGGCGCGCGACCTCCTCGCACAGGATCCGCTCGCTCGCCCTGGCTCCCAATGAGCGTCGCAGCGGCTCCGGTGCTGACGTGGGTCACCGGCCCGAGCTCGATGGTCAGGTTGTCCATCGAGACCGTCCCCACGAGCGGGTACCGGTGGCCATTCACCAGCACGTCGGCGTTGTTCGTCAATCCGCGCCGGACGCCGTCCCCGTAGCCGATCGGGAGAACGCCCACGTAAGTCTCGACGGGCGCGCGCCAGCGCTGCCCGTACCCGGCGCTGTCCCCAGGGGCGAAGCGCTTAACGTCAGCAACGTAGGAGCGCAGCTCGAGCGCCGGCTCCAGCCCGTGCTCGTACGGGTCGGAGTGAAACGGGTCGAGGCCGTAGATCGCGATCCCGCAACGGACCATGTCGAAGTGCGCGGCGGGCTCGCGCAGCGCCGCGGCGCTGTTGGCGCCATGGACCAGCAGGTCGGGGTGCTCCGCGCGCGCCCGTTCGACCAGCGCGGTGAAGCGCTCGAGCTGGCGGTCGAAGAAATCGGAGTCGCGCTCGTCGGCGGTGGCGAAGTGAGTCCAGAGCCCCGCCAGCTCCAGACGCCCGTCGCCTGCCGCCGCCTCCACCAGGCGGAGGACCGCGTCGGGGTCGCGCTCCCCCAGCCTGCCCATGCCGGTGTCGTACTTCACGTGGACGCGCGGGCGGATGCCCCGCTCCTCGCCGCGACGCGGCTGCCCGCTCGGCGTGCTCCTGCCGCCAGATCGCGACCTCCGATCGCGCGTCGAGCGCCAGCTCGAGCTCGGCATCCGTGAGCGCGCCCATCGTCAGGACCGGCACCTCCGGGAACTGAGCGCGGATCGCCGCCGCCTCGGGCGCCGCCGCCACCGCCAGGCAGGTCGCCCCGCCCGCCAGCGCCGCCCCGCCGCACTCCACCGCCCCGTGCCCGTAGCCGTCGGCCTTCACCACCGCGCACAGGCTCGCTCCGTCTGCCAGATTTCCGGCCAAGCGGGCGCAGTTTCGCTCCACCGCCCCCGCGTCGACGACGGCGACGGCGCGGCGAGAGGGCGCCATCATGTCGATAGCGCCGCCGGGAGCGCCTCGATCACGTCCGTCGCCACCACCGACTCCGCCGCGCCCACGCGCTCGGCCGCGATTCGCCCGGCGCGCTGGTGGGCGTGAACGCCTGCGCACGCGGCGGCGAACGGATCCAGCCCCCTGGCGAGCAGAGCGCCGATCGTCCCCGAGAGGACGTCGCCGGTGCCGGCGGTAGCCAGGCCAGGCGCGCCGCCGCCACTGACGGCGAGGCGGTCGCCGTACGCGACGATCGTGTCGTCCCCCTTCAGGACCACGATCGCGCCACTCCGTTCGGTGCGCCTCGCGCAGCGGCCGCGAGCCGGTGCGCGCCGATCGCGCTCGATTCCCGCTCGAGCAGGCGGCCCAGCTCCCCGGCGTGCGGCGTGAGCACCGTCGGCGCGTCGCGCTCGCCGATCAGGCCCAGGCGCCCCGCGTGCGCGTTCAGGCCGTCGGCGTCGATCAGAAGCGGGGCCGCGATCCCCCGCGCGAGCTCACGGGCGAGCGCCAGGGAGTCCTCGTCGCGCCCCAGGCCAGGACCGAGCACGACCGCCGCCGCGCGCTCGCCGGCGGCCAGGATCTCGTTGGCGGAGGAGCTCGCGAGACGACCCGGCGCGGCCCCGTACCCGCGCGACATGACCTCGGTCAGCTTGACCTCGAAGATCGACTCGAGATCCGCCGGCACCGCGACCGTCGCGTAACCGGCGCCGACGCGGATCGCCGCCGAGGCGGCCATGCAGACGGCGCCGGTGAGGCCCGCGAGCTCCGCCGACGACGAGGACCTCGCCGGAGTCGAACTTGGTCGAGTTCGCCAGCCGCCGTGGCGCCAGGGCCAGCACGCCGTCGCGGATCACGCCGCCGGCTGGCCGCGATGGCGCATCCGGCGGGATGCCGATGTCGGCGACCCGCACCTCCCCGGCCTTCTCCTTGCCGGGGAAGATCCAGTGCCCCAGCTTGGCCGCGTGGAAGCTGACCGTGACGTCGGCACCCACCGCCGCGCCCTCCGCCGCGCCGCTCGAGGCGTCGACGCCCGACGGGATGTCCGCGGCGACAACGGGGGCGTCGGACGCGTTGATCGCCTCGATGGCGGCGTCGGCGGGCGCCCGCGGCGCGCCGGAAAACCCAGTGCCGAAGATCGCGTCGACGATTACGCCCGAGCCGGCGAGATCATCGCGTAGCTCGTCCCGCCCAACCTCGCGGATCGTACCCTCGAACCGCTCGAGGTTCGTGGAGGCATCCGGGGAGAGCTCTCCGGCCGGCCACAGCAGCAGCGCCTGAACGTCGTAGCCGGTCCCGGCGAGGTGGCGAGCGGCCACGAGCCCATCGCCGGCGTTGTTGCCCTTGCCGCAGACCACGCATACCCGTCCATCCGTGGGGACGTCGCGCGCAGCCTCGGCGACGGCCATGCCGGCGATCTCCATCAGGTCCAGCGACGGAATTCCCTGTTCCTCGATCGCCCACGAATCCGCGGCCCGCATGCCCGCGGCGTCATAGAGCGGCGTCAGCCAGTCCTCCAGTGAACTCACCGCGCCACCGGGACGGCGAGAACCACCGCCGCGGCCGTCTCGTCCGTGTGCGTAAGGGCGACCTGGAGCTCCACGCCCCGCTGGTCGGCGAGCTCGGCGGCCCGGCCGTGAAGGGCCAGACTCGGCGGCGCCGTCCCCCCTCCCCGCACCTCCACCTGACGCGGAGAGACGGAGCTGCCGAGCGCCTTGATGGCGGCCTCCTTGGCCGCGAAGCGCACTGCTAGATGCCGTGCGGGCCACCGGCGGGCCGCCGCGAACTCGAGCTCGGCCGGCGTGAACAGGCGGTCGGCCAGCCGTGGCCGGCGGTTGAGGGCTCGCTCCAGCCGGTCGATGTCGACGAGGTCGAGACCGAGGCCGGGCTCGGACATGGACCTACTTGACTCCCACGACGAACCGCACCGTGCTGCGATCGCCATCCGCCGGAGGTGCCCGCGATCAGGTAGTCCAGCTTCTGCAGGTACGGCTTGGCGGCGATGTAGCCGGGATCGCTTTTCGATCCGCCCTTCTCGGCGACGACGAAGAAGGGGGACAGGCGGAGGAACGTCAGCGGCGAGAACCCGGTTCCCAGCGCGTCCTCGCCGGCCTTGAACGCGGAATCATCGTCGAGCGGATGCTCGGGATGCACCGCCTCCTCACCCGGCTGTCCGGGCCCGAGCGCGGCCACGACCTGATCGCCGAACCGCCCGACCTGAATCGCCTGCGGCGACTCGGGGGCGGACGCCGAGAATCCCTCGTCCGCGCCCTTAGGCGGCGGGCCGACCTTCGCGTCCGCGTCCTGCTGGAAGCGCCTCCGGAGAGCGTCGATCGCCTTCGCCGACGCGCTGGAATCCGAGCTCTGCGCGACGCCGCCGATCGCGATCGTCTTCTCGCTCGTCCCGGCCACGAAGGCATAGCCGTCCTGCAGCCATGAGACGAGGTCGTTCGGATCGACGCCCGTGAGCTCCTTGAGCCGGTCCTCGATGGAGGGGAGTCGGAACGCATCAGCCGCGTCCAGTGCGTTGCGGAGCATGCCGCCCAGATCCCGGACGCCGATCGCGAACCAGGCATCGGCGGGCGCCCGGCCCACCAGGTCGCCACCGCCCAGCTGAGCCGGAAGCCGTGTCGGCAGCGAGAGATCGAGGCTAGCGGTATCGGGCTGCCCTGTGACCGCGAACGTGACCGGACCGCTTGCGAGTGTGTCGAGCGCCGCCTTCAGCGCCGTGGCGTGGAGCGGGTCGCTCGGAATGCCGGCGAGCTCCCGGGCGGCCTGCTGACCATCTGCGTAGCCGAGCGCGAGGTTGTCGCCGGGAAGACCCGAGGTGCCGTTCGAAAACTGGCTGGAGTCCGCGAGCGAGGAGCCATTCGCGGCGTCGACCGCTGCCTTGAACGCGTCCAGCGTTCCATAGACGAGAAAGTCGTCGACCACGCCGGATGCGTAGGTACCCGTCGGATCCTCGAAATAGTCCACGCCGTTGTAGGTGCCCTGGTTCGTCTGCGACGAGGAGCCGACCACCTTCTCGAGGAAGCTCCGCGCCGCGTCCGCGTCGGTCGTCTCGAAGGCCACCGCGAACGGGGGCGTTGAGCCCTTGAAGGACTGAACGAAGACCGCCGCCCGATCGCCAAGCCAGGGCGCGATGTCATGTCTCGTAGGTGGCGTCGACGCCCGACTGAGCGAACTGAACGTCGAGCTGCTGCACGATCGCCCCGCCGGGATCGTCGATTCCGGCGATCCGCGAGGCGAGGGAGTCGATGGCGTCGCTCTGGCCGCCCTCCGGCCGGACGACCGACTCGACATAGACCGGGGCGCTCGCAGGGGCCAGCGAGGCGAGCTCGTCGTCGCCGCCCCCGCCGCCGCCGCAGCCGGCGACGAGCAACGCCGCGCAGGCGACGAGGACGATCGCCGCACGCCGGATCACTCCACCGTCACCGTCTTGGCGAGGTTGCGCGGCTGGTCGACGTTCAGCCCGTTGAGGCGGGCCACGTAGTAGGCGAGGAGCTGCAGCGGCAGGACGGCGAGGATCGGCTGCAGGATCCAGTCGGTCTCCGGTATGTAAAGGGTCTGGTCGGCTACCTCGCGCGACCTCGGTGTTGCCCTCGGTCGCGATCGCGATCACGTCCGCGCCGCGGGCCCGCACCTCGGCGATGTTCGACAGGACCTTGTCCAGAATCGGGCTGTCCGTGGCGACACAGACGACAGGCGTCGATTCGTCGAGCAGCGCGATCGGCCCGTGCTTCATCTCGCCCGCCGCGTACGCGTCGGTCGGGATGTACGAGATCTCCTTCATCTTGAGCGCGCCCTCCAGGCAGACCGGCAGGCCGATGTTGCGCCCGAGGTAGAGGAAGAAATGCGCGGTCCGCATGGGACCGAGCGATGGCCCGCACGCGCTCCTCGACCGACGTGAGCGTGGTGCCCGATCTTCGAGGGGATGCTCTTCAGCTCGGCGATCACCTCGGCGATCTTCGTCGCGCGGCCAGGCATCGCGGGACTGCGCGAGCCAGAGCCAAGCAGATACATCGCCGCCGATCTGGGCGGTGAAGGTCTTCGTCGCGGCGACGCCGATCTCGAGGCCGGCGCGCGTGTAGAGCACGGTGTCGGCGTCGCGGGTCGCCTGGCTGCCCATGATGTTGGTGAGCGCCATCACCTTCGCGCCGCGCTCCCGCGCGAGCCGCATGGCCGCCAGCGTGTCGGCTGTCTCGCCGGACTGGGTGATGCCGATGACCAGGTCCTCCGGCCCCACGACCGGGTCGCGGTAGCGGTACTCCGAGGCGATGTCCATCTCGACCGGGATGCGCGCCCACTGCTCGATTGCGTAGCGCCCGACCAGGCCGGCGTGGTAGCTCGTGCCGCAGGCGACGATAACGATGCGCCGCAGGTTTTCAGGAAGTCCTGCGGGAGGTCGAGCTCCGATGAGGTCGACCGGTCGGCCCGGGAGGCGGTCGGTGATCGTCTCGGCGACGGCGTCGGGCTGCTCGTGGATCTCCTTCAGCATGAAGGTCGGGTAGCCGCCCTTCTCCGCCGCCTCCTCGTCCCAGGTACCTCCTCGACCTCGCGCTCGACGGCGTCCCGTCCACATCGACGATCCGGGCGCCCTCGGGGGTCACGGTCACGATCTCGCCGTTCTTCATCCCGAGGACGTCGCGGGTCTGGGCCAGGAACGCGGGGATCGCGGAGGCGACGAACGTCTCTCCCTCGCCGATGCCGACGATCAGTGGGCACTCCTGTCGCGCGGCGACGAGCATGTCGGGGTGGTCGGCGTGCATCGCCACGAACGCGTAGTGGCCGCGGAGCTCGGCGAACGCCGCTTGCACCGCTGCGGTCAGATCGCCGTCGTAGTGCTTCTCGATCATGTGGGCGACGATCTCGGCGTCGGTCTCGGAGCTGAACGCGTGGCCGGATGTCGGAGAGCTCGCGGCGGAGCTCGGTGTGGTTCTCGACGATGCCGTTGAGGACGATGTGGACGCTTCCCGTGCAGTCACCGTGCGGGTGCGCGTTCTCCTCGGTCACGCGGCCATGAGTGGCCCAGCGGGTGTGGCCGAGGCCGATCGTCGCCGGCGGCGTGGCGACCGCGACGGCTCCCCCGCCCGAGACCGGCCGGTCGGCGTCCAGGCCGATCGCGGCGCGCAGATTCGCGAGGTTCCCGACGGCCCGGACCGTCTCGACGTGGCCGTCGGCCGAGCAGCGAGATTCCCGCCGAGTCGTAGCCGCGGTACTCGAGCTTCTCGAGCCCGGCGACCAGCAGATCGCGGCAGGGCCGCCCCCCGACATATCCGACGATGCCGCACATAGGAGGCGAGTAAGGGTAGAGCGTGCGCCGGTGGCCGCGGGATTAGGCGAGCTCTTGGGTGATGAGTTTGGACCAAGCGATCGCAGACCTCCGCGGCACTCCTCGCTCGGTGGGCGCCTCGACCATCACTCGGACGAGCGGCTCGGTGCCGGACGGGCTGACGAGCACCCGGCCGCGGCCCTCCAGCGAGGAGTTCTCGCGCTCGACCGCCTCCCAGACGGCCGTGGCCCCGTCGATCGCGCCGCGCTCGCGCGATCTGCGACGTTCTCCAGCACCTGCGGAAGCTTGCTCATCGGGATGGCGGCTCGCCAGGGGCGCGCCGCCCAGGGCGCTCATCACCAGCAGAGCTGCGGCGATCCCGTCGCCCGTGGGCCCGTACTCGGTCCAGATGATGTGGCCCGATTGCTCGCCGCCGAGCACCAGCCGCGCTGCTCGAGCTCGGTTGGCACGTTCCGGTCGCCGACCGGGCGTCGTCGCGACCTCGATGCCCGCGTCCCTCATGCCCTCGTGGAAGCCGTAGTTGCTCATCACCGTCACGGCGACCCCGCCGCGCCAGCCCTCCGGTCTCCGACAGGTGGGCGGCGGAGAGCGCGATCAGCTCGTCGCCATCGTGGACGGTCGCCGTCGCCGTCGACCGCGATCACCCGGTCGCCGTCGCCGTCGAACGCGAACCCGAGATCGGCGTCGCTCTCGAAGGAGATCGCCGCCGCGAGCGCCTCCGGATGGGTGGAGCCGAAGCCCTCATTGATGTTGCGGCCGTCGGGCTCGTCGGCGATCGTCTCGACGGCCGCGCCGAGCCGCTCGAAGACGAGCGGCGCCGCCCGGTAGGTGGCCCCGTTGCGCGCAGTCCAGCAGGACCCGCCGGCCCGAGAGGTCGACGCGGAACTTGGCCATCAGCTCGCGCACGTAGTCGTCGAGCGCGCCCTCGAGAGCTCCTGACGCGCCCCACCTCGGGCTCGGCGGCGCCGCTGCTCTGCGACGTGCGGCCTCGATCCGCGCCTCCAGCTCGTCGTCGAGCTTGTGGCCGTCGGCGCCGAAGAACTTGATCCCGTTGTGCTGCCACGGATTGTGTGAGGCCGAGACGACCGCGCCGACGTCCAACCCCAGCCGGCGAACGAGAACCGACGCCGCGGGCGTCGGCAGGACGCCGGCGAGCAGCGCGTCGCCGCCGCCCTCGGCAATGCCGGCCGCGAGCGCTGACTCGAGCATCGGGCCCGACTCGCGCGTATCGCGGACGATCAGCACCTGGGGCCGCGTCGGCCTCCGCCTGCATGGCCGCCGCCCGTCCCGAGCGACAGCGCGAGCTCGGCGGTGAGCTCGGTCCCGGCGATGCCGCGGACGCCATCGGTGCCGAAGAGCTTGGTCGAGGGTGTCATTGGATCGATATTGAGACGTCGAAAACCAAGCAGATCAAGGACGCAGGATGGCCGGCGAAGCGAGCGTAGTCAAAACCTACGTGAGCGAGACGGCCATCCGAGGACGCCGAGCTGCGCCGGTTTGCAGACGTCTCAGCGCTTCGAGAACTGCGGTCGCTTGCGGGCCTTCTTCAATCCAGCCTTGCGGCGCTCCTTGGCGCGGGCGTCGCGGGTGAGAAGGCCGCGGCGCTTGAGCTCGCCCCGCAACTCGGGATCGATCTCGGTGAGCGCCCTGGCGATGCCGTGGCGGACGCGCTCCGGCCTGGCCGGCGATGCCGCCGCCGTGGACGCGGACCCTCACGTCGACCTTGCCCTCGTAGCCGGACGTCAGGAGCGGCTGGCGGACGAAGGTCTGGTGCTGGTGGCGAGGGAAGTAGTCCTCGAGCGTGCGCTTGTTGATCTGGAACTCGCCGCTTCCGGCGCGCAGGACGACGCGCGCGATCGAGGTCTTGCGCTTGCCGGTCGCCTGGATGCGCGCATTGGCGTCCAGGTCGACCACCGCCTCCCGAGCCGGGCCCGGCTCCTCGCCGGCGTCGTCGGTCGCCGCGGCCTCGGCGCGGGCGCGCTCCTCCTCCTCGGCCTCGAGGCGGGCGCGCTCCTCGGCGCTCAGCTCGCGCTGCGGGCTCGATCGTGATCGGCTCGAGCTCGGCGCCGGGCGGCACGTCCTTCGCCTTCGCGGAATCCTTGGGCTCGTCGGCCGGCTTCGCGGCCGCGGGGCCTCTTCGGCGGCCGGCTCCTCGGCCTCGGCCGGAGCCTCCTCCGGCTGCTCGGCCTCCGCCGGGGCCTCCTCGGCGACCGGCTCTTGGGTCTCCGCCGACGCCTCCTCGGGGGCTGGCTGCTCGGAATCACCACCCGACGCCTCCTCCGCTTCGCCTCCGGGGGCTCGGGGTTCTCGGCGGGCTGCTCGGTCTCGGGCGGTGCCTGTTCGGCGGATGGCTGCTCAGCCTGCGGCTGCTCTTCGTCCTTGCGCTCTTCGTCAGTCACTACGACTGGACCTCCATCTGCTTCGGCATTCTGCGCCTCGTGCGGGTGCTCCGGGCCGGCGTAGACCTTCAGCTTGCGTCAGCTGCTGGCGGCCCAGGCGGTTCCTGGGGAGCATCCCCTTTACCGCCTTGCGGATGACCTCCTCGGGCCGGCGCTCGAGCATCTCCGCGAGCGTACGGGACCGCAGTCCCGCCCGGGTACCCGCTGTGGCGGTAGTAGATCTTGTCGTTGAGCTTGTTGCCCGTAACGCGGATCTTCTCGGCGTTCACGACCACCACGAAGTCGCCGGTGTCGCAGTGGGGCGTGTACTCGGGCTTGCGCTTGCCACGCAGCGCGTCGGCGATCTGCGTCGCGAGGCGGCCCAGGGTCTGGCCCTCGGCGTCGACGACGTACCAGTCGCGCTGGCGGTTGGCGGGTGTGGCTACGTAGGTCTTCATCTGGATCGGGGGTCGCCGCCGGCGACCATGAAAAGCCGCCCCCGGGCGTACGGGCGCGGCCCGCGAGATGATAGTGGGGGCGCTCTGAGCGAGGCTTCGAACCCTCGCCGACGACCGTGCTCGGGGCTATACTGCGGCCGCCCAAATGACCTGCCGAATCCGGCGCGGCCATGCCGCCTCGGAGCGGGGGAACCGAAGGGGCGGTGTCGAACACCGTCCCGGGGGCGAATCGAACATACGCGTTCGTAGCGCCGCTCTTCGGCGCGAGCCCGACAGCTAACCCCGTAGGCCCGACAAGGAGAGCGATTTGAGGGCCCGTACCAGCACGCCGAGAAGGCGAGGACGTGGAGCCAGCGGCCGCGTCCCCGCTGCGATCGCCCTCGCGTGCCTCTCCATCGGCGCCGGCATCGCGTCGGCCGACGGCGGCGGCATCAGCCCCGGCCGAGCCCGCCCGAGCTCAGCGACGCCGTCTGCATCGAGACCTGCGGCGGCATGCACGAGGCCACGACCGACTCGAAGGTGCAGCTCACCGGCCGCCACCTGAGCGGCGTGAACAAGGTGCTCTTCAAGGCGAAGGACGGGGGCAAGCTGAAGGTCAAGCCCTCCTCCATCGGGAGCCGCAGCGTCACCGCGGAGCGTCCCGTCGCGGGGCCACGAGCGGGAAGCCGAAGGTCGCGGACCCGTTCGACAACAAGGCGACCTCGCCACCACGTCGATCAAGATCGTCTCGCCCGGCGACATCCCGGACGCGGGCGCGTTCAAGCTCAAGGAGCTCACCGCCAAGCCCCGCACCGCGTACTTCGACGGCAAGAAGAAGCCGAAGGTGCACTACATGTTCACCAACACGGAGGCAGTCGACGTGCGCATCGACGTCATCGACCGCAAGACCGACGAGGTGGTCGACTCGATCACCAAGGACGCCCAGGAGCCGAACGTCGAGCACTGGGCGGGCTGGAACGGCAAGGTCGCGGGCACCAAGCGCTCGGCCTCGAGCGGCGACTACAAGTTCCGGGTCGGGCCGGTCAGCGGCAAGCTCGCCTCCTCGGACACCGCCGGCTTCCAGTTCCGTCCCGTACAAGTTCCCGGTGCGCGGCGCGCACACAGCTACGGCGACGGGGTCGGGGCGCCGCGGGCCGGCCATGCGCACGAGGGACAGGACGTG
Source organism: uncultured Actinomycetes bacterium (assembly GCA_963797665.1). Lineage (GTDB taxonomy): Bacteria > Actinomycetota > Thermoleophilia > Solirubrobacterales > 70-9 > AC-56. The sequence continues at coordinate 268,053 of CAWCQE010000011.1, forward strand.
CTGGCCGACGTGCGGAACGCCGCTGCAGGCGGCGCGCGGAGGCCATGTGCAGTACCAGGGCAGCCAGTCCGCGGCCGGCAACTACATCGTGATCGACGGCAAGGGCACCGGCCACGACTACGTGTACATGCACCTGAAGAAGCCCTCGCCGCTGAAGGAGGGCGACAAGGTGAAGACCGGTGAGAAGATCGGCGTTGTCGGCGAGACCGGTGACGCGACGGGGTGCCACCTTCATTTCGAGGAGTGGTGCGCGCCCGGTTGGTACGAGGGCGGGACACTACATGAAGGCGGTCACGAGGCACCTCAAGAAGTGGGACTCCTGGAGCTGATCGGCGCTCTCGCGCCGCGGCTCCGGCAGCTAGCACGCGACTTCACCGCCTCCTCCGTCTCGCGTCGGTCGCCGCTGACCTTGGGCGCCCTGTGGGCGCTTCCGGCGCGAGGCGCCGCCGGCGAGTCGCCGCACCCGATCGACCTGCGCTGCATCGAGGGGTGCGCGGGCAGGCAGACGGCGGCTGTCGGGTCGTCGATGCGCGGTCACGGGGAGCGGCTGAAGCACGTCACCGAGGTCACTTCCGCGGCCCGGCGGGCTGGATCGCGGCGCGGCCGTCGGTCACGGGGCAGCATCGCCTCGCCGTCGACATCCCATCGGGCGCCAGGGGCGGACGGCCCCGGGTCGTCGCGCGCAGACGGCGGCGCAGCCAGGATCCCGAAGCTCCTGCGCATCGTCGAGCCCGGCGAGGCTTCCCGATCGCGGCAGCTTTCGGCTGCTCGATGCGGACGTCACGCCCGCGCGCGGCTTCGTTGACGACGGTCGCACCTACCGGCTCCCCTATCGCTTCCGCGCCTACGGCTCGCGCACGGTGCGGGTGATGCTGGTGCGTTCGGGACGCGTGCTGCGCCGGTGGAAGGACCGGGACCTGCCGCCCTATGCGGCGCACGGGCTGCGGTGGCGGGGCACGCTCACCCACGGCCGCCCGGCGCCGCCGGGGCACTACCGATTCAAGCTCAAGTCGCCGGGCCGAAAGCGGGTGCCTGGCCGGCCGGGTCCGGATCTTCAGCGGCGAGTTCCCCGTTCGCGGGCCGACATGACTACGGACGGCGCCGAGCAGCGCTTCGGCGCTCCGCGAAGCGGTGGCCGCGTCCACCAGGGCCAGGACGTCTTCGCACCATGCGGAACGCGGGTCGCGGCGGCGCGGTCGGCGGCCGCGTGCAGGCGCGCGGCTCAGACCCCGTCCTCTACGGCAACTGGGTCGTGATCGACGCCCAAGGGACTCGCACCGACTACCGCTACGCCCACCTTCGAGCACCCGGCGAGCGTCCACGACGGCGAGCGCGTCCGTACCGGCGAGAGGTAGGGCGGATCGGCAGGACCGGAAACGCCCGCTCCGTGGGCTGCCAACTCCACTTCGAGGTCTGGCCCACGGGGTGGGAGCGCGGCAGCCCGGTGGACCCGCTGCCCGATTCTGAAGCGCTGGGACCGGTGGAGTTAGCGCCGGGGCGGTCGAGCGTGCTTTGTCAGCCCTGGCCTGACAAATTCGCGGCCCGGCGGTCCCCTTGGTGCGGGCGTTGGAAAGGCCGGTAGCGGCAGGACCGGCGCGATCCGGTCGTCCCGACCGCTTCAGCCGGGCTAGAGGGCTGGGAGAGCTATTCCCACTCGATCGTCGCCGGGGGCTTCGACGAGATGTCGAGCGTGACGCGGTTGACGCCCGAGCACCTCGTTGATGATGCGGTTGGAGACCCGCTCCAGCAGGTCATAGGGGAGCCGGGCCCAGTCGGCCGTCATCGCGTCGTCGGAGGTGACCGCGCGGATGACGATCGGGTACGCGTAGCTGCGCCCGTCGCCCTGTACGCCCACGGACCGGACGACGGGCAGCACGCAGAACGACTGCCACAGCTCGCGGTACAGGCCCGCGGCGCGGATCTCCTCCTGCAGGATCGCGTCGGCGTCGCGCAGGATCTCCAGCCGCTCACGCCGTGACCTCGCCGCCGACGATCCGGATCCCGAGGCCCGGGCCCGGGAACGGCTGGCGCCACACGATCCGGTCCGGGAGGCCGAGCTCGGTGCCGACCGCACGGACCTCGTCCTTGAACAGCATCCGGAGCGGCTCCACGAGGTCGAGGCCGAGGTCCTCGGGAAGCCCGCCGACGTTGTGATGCGACTTGATCACCTCCGCGCCGGCGCGCCCGTCGCCCCCGACTCGATCACGTCCGAGTAGAGCGTGCCCTGGACGAGGAAGCGGACGTCCGGGAGCTTCTCCGCCTCCTCCTCGAAGACGCGGATGAACTCCTCGCCGATGATCTTGCGCTTCTCCTCGGGCTCGATCGCCCCGTCGAGGCGCGCGAGGAACCGCTCGGTCGGCGTCGACGTGGATCAGCTTGATCCCGCGGTCGCGGAATGTCGCGACCACCTGCTCGGCCTCGTTCTTACGCAGCAGGCCGTGGTCGACGAGCACGCAGGTCAGCTGGTCGCCGACGGCCCGGTGGACCAGCGCCGCCGCAACGGCGGAGTCGACCCCGCCCGAGAGGCCGCAGATCACGCCGCCGTCGCCGACCTGGGCCCGGATCCGCTGGATCTGCTCGGTGATGACGGACGCCGGCGACCAGGTCCCGGCGAGGCCGGCGACGTCCCGAAGGAACCGCGTGAGGATCTCGGTGCCATACGGCGTATGGACGACCTCCGGATGGAACTGGATCCCGTAGAGCCCACGCTCGGTGCTCTCGCACGCTGCGACCGGCGAGCCGGGGCTCGAGGCGAGGGGGGCGAAGCCGGGTGGCGGCTCGAACACGCAGTCGCGGTGGCTCATCCAGCACTGCTGCTCCGCCGGCAGCCCGCCGAGGAGCCGGCCCCCGCCGTGGACGAGCTCGAGCGGCGTGCGGCCGAACTCGCCCGCGTCGGCGCCCTCGACCCGGCCGCCGAGCACGCGGACCATCGCCTGCATCCCGTAGCAGATGCCCAGCACGGGGATGCCGAGTTCGAGGAGCTCGGGACGGAGCTCCGGCGCACCCTCCGAGTAGACAGAGGCCGGGCCCCCGGACAGCACGAGCGCGGCAGGGCGGCGCTCCTTGATGCGATCGAAGTCCGTCGTGTGCGGCAGCAGCTCGGCGAAGACCCCACACTCGCGGATCCGGCGGGCGATGAGCTGCGAATACTGGCCGCCGAAGTCGACGACGAGCACCTCCTCCCGCGCCGTCTCCGGCACGCGGACGTCGGCGGCCTCGGAGGAGACCGCGTCGGTTCCCGTGACTCCCTCGGCCGCGGTCGACGTCGCCGGAACCGCGGCGCCCTCAGTCATCTGCGGATGATTGACGGCGGAGCGGCCGTCAGTCATCCGAGACCGCGACTCCCGCCGCCACCGCGGCCCGGCCGTTCGAGCCCATGCCGACGGACTGCTCGCGCTGGAGCTGCTTGCCCTCCGTCTGCAGCGCGGGCGCGACCATGACCTCGGCGCGCTGGAAGTCGCGGATGTCCTCGTAACCGCACGTCGCCATCGACGTCCGCAGCGCCCCGACGAGGTTAAACGTCCCGTCGTTCTCCTGCGCCGGCCCGAGGAGGATCTCCTCGAGCGTCCCGTCCTGGACGGTCGCGACGCGGGCGCCCCGAGGAAGCGAGGGATGGAAGGTCGCCATGCCCCAGTGGAAGCCGCGCCCGGCGCCTCCTTGGCGCGGGCCAGGGGAGATCCGATCATGACCGCGTCAGCGCCGCATGCGATTGCCTTGGACACGTCGCCGCCGATGCGCATGCCGCCGTCCGCGATGACGTTGCAGTACTCGCCCGTCTCGAGCATGTGCTGGGAGCGGGCCGCAGCGACGTCCGCGATCGCAGTCGCCTGCGGCACGCCGATCCCGAGGACGCCGCGCGTGGTGCAGGCGGCGCCGGGGCCGACGCCGACGAGGACACCGACCGCGCCGGTCCGCATCAGGTGAAGGCCGGTCGAGTACGAGGCACAGCCGCCGACGATGCACGGCACCGGCACCTCGGCGATGAACTTCTTCAGGTTGAGCGGCTCGGACTTCGACGAGACGTGCTCCGCCGAGATCACCGTGCCCTGGATCACGAGGATGTCGAGCCCGGCCTCCAGCGCGAGCTCGTAGTGCTCGCTGACGCGCTGGGGGGTGAACGAGCCCGCCGCGACGACGCCCTCGCGCCTTGATCTCCTCGACCCGCCGGGCGATCAGCTCCGGCTTCGACGGGCTCGCTGTAGATCTCCTGCATCGTGCGGGTGGCGACCGACGGCGTCCGCCTCCGCGATGCGCTCCAGCTGCTCGTCGGCGTCCTCATAGCGGGACCAGATGCCCTCGAGGTTCAGGACCGCGAGCCCACCGAGCTTGCCCGATCGCGGCGGCGCTCTCGGGGCTCACCACGCCATCCATGGCGGAGGCCAGAACCGGGAGCTCGAAGCGGTACGGGCCGAGCGTCCAGGTGATGTCGATGTCCTCGGGATCGCGCGTCCGCCGCGATGGCACGATCGCGATGTCGTCGAACCCGTAGGCCCGCCTGCCCTTCTTCCCGCGTCCGATCTCGACTTCCATTCCTAGCTCGCCCCTTCCTCGACGTAAAGAGCCAGGCTAGGCACGGACGCGGACGAAAAAAGCCTCGTCAAACGAGGCGAAAAGTGCGCGTATTGCGAGTCTCGGCCCGGCATTTCCAAGGCCTCGGCGATGTTAGCAGTGGGTGCAGGCCCGTCCTTCACGGGGAGGAACGCGGTGCCGGGCCCAAAAAGCGGACCCCGATCAGGGGCGCAGGGACGGGCCCGAAACCTCCAGGGATGGGACCCCACAGGAGGCGGAGAGTGTCCCTTTTCCAGAAGGTCTCATGCGTGGTCGTCGCGGCCATCGCCGTATTCGCAACGCGGGCCAGTGCGGCGGTCCCCCACACGGTGCTGCCCGGGCGAAACACTCTGGTCGATCGCCGCCGCGAACAACTTCACGACCGAGATCGCTCGCCGCCTACAACGGCCTCTCGGCGGACACCCAGGTCTACACCGGCGAGACGATCCAGATCCCGACCGAGTCCGAGGCCGCCGGCGGCCTCGCAAGCAGCGGGACCTCGACCGTCGACCACCACGACGACGACCTCGACTGCGACCGGGGACCTCACACACGGTCCAGCCCGGCGAGAGCCTGTCGTCGGTCGCGGCGGCGAACGGCGTCTCGCCCGCCACGCTCGCCGCCGACAACGGCCTGTCGTCCGACGCCCTGCTGATCACCGGGCGAGCAGATCACGATCCCGGCACGAGCACGCCGGTCGACGACGGCACGGGGCACGTCGACGACCAGCCACGTCGACCGCAGCTCGACGCGCGCCGCCACCCGAGGAGCACCCCTCGTGGACCGTCGCCGATCTACTGCCCGTCGTGCCCGAACGGCGAGGCCTATCTGGCGTCCAACGCCGCCTACAACTGGAACGCGATGCGCCAGGCGTCGCTCAGCACATACGGGATCGACCTGTATCCCGGCGGGCCCGTACTCGGCCTACCGCTCGTACGGGCAGCAGCTCTACCTCTACGACCTGTACCGTCCGGGAGGGCAAGCCTCGCCGCCGTGCCGGGCAGCTCATCCCACGAGTACGGCACCGCCCTCGACCTCGCCGACCCGTCGATGCGCACCGTGATCGACCAGATCGGCGCGACGTACGGCTGGGCGAAGACCGAGGCCCCGGGCGAGTGGTGGCACGTGAACTACGTGGGGCCGTAAGCGGGCCCGAGCGCGGGGCCGATCCGCCCGTTCACATGGCGCTCGAGGAAGGATCACGCATCGACTGAACGATTCGGGGTCGATAGTAGGATCCGCCCGAGTCCACACTCGTCGGCTGAGCCGGATGGGCGCGCCTTGGGTGCCCGGTAAACGGTCGTCTCGTGCGCGGCTCTGGGCCGGCTATCTGACCCCGGCGGGCACGTCCACCTCGCGGACCTCGACCCGCGGCAGCAGGCGCTCGGCCTCGCGCGGCGTTGACCGTGCCGGCGCCGAAGTGCTGAGTCGACTCGGCGCCGCACGCAACGCCGTAGGCCAGGCACTCGCGCGGCGGAGGCGCCCTCGTAGCGCGCCGCCGCGTAGCCGGCCAGGAAGCAGTCGCCCGGACCCGACGCCCGAGACGGGCTCGAGCGGCTCGATCTCAACCTCGTAGCGGTGGCTGGAGCCGTCCTCGGCGAGGATCGCGACGCAGCCCTCCGGGCGGCGTGATGATCGCCTCGCGCGCGCCCATCTCGAGCAGGCTGGTCAGTCCGAGCGCGAGGTCGTCGGCGATCGTTGAACTCGTGGCCGACCGCTCCCTCCGCCTCCTCGACGTTCGGCGCCACGATCGCGGGCTCCGCGCGAAGGCCGAGGCGCATCGGCTCGCCCTCCGTGTCGAGCAGCGACTGGACGCCCACGCGGCGCAGCTCGCCGACGAGCCGCGCGTAGAGGGCGGGGTCGACGCCGGGCGGCAGCGTCCCGGCGAGCACGCAGAGGCTGGCGCCCTTGCGCGAGGTACACGAGCTTCTCGATGAACTCGCTCGACCTCGTCGGGCTCGACCTCCGGCCCGCGCTCGTTGACCTCGGTCTGCTCGCCCGAGGTCGGGTCGACGATCGCGAGGTTGGTCCGCGACTCGCCCGCGATCGTCGTGAAGTCGTTGAGGATGGACTCCTCGGTGAGGAGCTCGAGGATCCGCGCGCCCGTCGGGCCGCCCGCGAGGCCGGTCGCGATCACGGGGCGGCCGAGGAGCTTCAGGGCGCGCGCGACGTTCACGCCCTTGCCGCCCGCGACGGTGCGCGACTCGACGGCCCGGTGCCGGCGGCCAAGCCGGAAGTTCGGGCACCGCGACCGTCCGGTCGATCGCCGCGTTCAACGTAACCGTCAGGATCACTGCGGTCGCCTCCGGACTTGGACGCTTTCGCTGACGACCTTAGAGCACGGCGGGCCCTCACCCCGAGCGCCGTCCCGCGAACGCCGCGCCAATGAGTATCACGATCGCCGCCAGGCCGACGCAAGATGCATCCACACGACGATGCGAGGACCTGGGAGCGCGTCGTCAACCGACGACCACCGAGTCCGCTGTCCGCGGGCTTCACCCCCCGCGCCGCGATCGACCGGGACGCGGCCGACCGGCTCCCCGGCCAGCGGTCGCGGTCGCGGTCCCAGCCGCTGACCGCGGCGGATCGGCGCCTCGATCGAGCCGGGGCGTGCAGCGGTCGACGTCGACGCTCTGGCCATGCCGAACCGTCGCCTCGACGCCGGCTCCGCGCCGAGCGGAACGCCGCTCATCGGCGTTCGGGACCTCGGCGGAGCCGAGCTGCTCGCCGCGGCGCACGGCATCCGTCGCGCCGGTAGAGCGAGAACCCGTAGTCGAGAAGCGCTCAGCGTGTCGCTGTCGCGGACTGGGATGCTCGGTCGGCTCGCCCATCACGACCGAGAGCAGGGTCACGCCCTTACGGGTCCCGGACGCGACCAGCACGTTTCCCGCCTCGGGCGTATAGCCGGTCTTGACCCCGTTGATCCACGGGTGGATGAGCACGAGGTGTTGTGGTTCTCGATCGTCCGCGGGTGGTCGCCCGGTCTCGAGCGTGATCCGCGGCGTGTCCACGATCCGGCGGAACAGCCCGTCGCGGCGCAAGCGTGAGCGCCAGGTCCGCAAGTCCCGTGGGCTCGAGTAGTTGCCCGGCGCGTCGAGCCCGATCGGGTTCGCGTAGCTCGTCTCGTCCAGGCCCAGCCGTCGGGCCGCGTGGTTCATCTCCCCGACGAAGGCTCGCGTGGAGCCGGCGACGCCGTCGGCGAGCGTGACGCGCGGCGTCGTTGCCGCTCGGCAGCAGCAGCCCGTAGAGGAGGTCGCGCACCGAGATGCGCTCGCCCGCCTGCAGGCCCAGCAACGACTCGCCCGGGATCGGGTGATAGGGCGGCGCGGTCAGCAGCTTGGTCAGCGGGAGCCGGTGAAGGGCCAGGTAGGCGGTCATGAGCTTCGTCGTGCTGGCCATCGCCCGCGAGGTGGTCACGTCATGGGCCGCCAGCCGGGCGTGGTCGCCGGCGTCGATCAGGATCCACTCGCGCGCTGGGAGCGCCGGCGGCTTCGGCGGCGCCTCGGCGCGCCCGGTGCCCGCCGGGAGCAGCGCGAGCGCCGCGAGCGCCGCGAGCCGACGAGCCGGCACCGCCTCGACCGGCGCCCGCTCAGCCGCCGCTGGCGAGGATCTTGCACCCGTCGGGAACCAGGTTGATGCAACCCTTCTCGGGGAGGAGTTGCGTGTCGAGGTTGGGATTCAGCTCCTCCAGGCGCTGGACGGTGAAGCCCTCCTTCTGGGCGATTCCGGCGAACGTGTCCCCGGGCTGCACGACGTAGTACTTGGCGTGAGACTCCTTGTGCTTGTTCGGCCCCTTCGCGTGAGCGGATTTCGACGTTTCGTCGGGGCCGCCGAGAGAGGAGGAGATCACGACGATCACCACGATCGCCGCGATCACGAGCGCCAACACCGCGAGGATCCTGGCCACGGGAACCGCATGGTAATGCGCTGACAGGTCCCTCGGGCCGGCTTGCCGCGTGGGGCAATCCCACGCTCATCGGCGTGCCACGCGAGCTAGATCATGCGCCCGAGACGCCGCCACAGCTCGTCGCGAAGTTCGGCCGCGGCTCGGCCGGGATCCGGCTCGCTGGCGATCGAGCGGGAAGCGTTCACCACCACGGATGCGCGGGTGCCGCCCGAACGCGGCGCCAAGCTCAGCCGGGCGACCCCCCTGCGCTCCCACACCCGGCACCAGGAAGATCGAGGCCGGGAGCAGCTCCCTGATGCCGGGCGAGATGTCGGGGCTCGGTCGCGCCCACGACGGCGCCCAGGCCGGAGAGGCCGCTCTCGCCGGCCAACCGGTCGCCGCGCGCCGCGACCAATCCCGCGATCTGCTCGAACAGTGGGGCACCGCCCAGGTCGCGGTCGAGCAGGTCGGCGGCGCCCGGGTTCGACGTTCGGACGAGGACGAACACGCCGGCGCCGGCGGGCGCGGCCACCTCGAGGAAGGCATCGATCACATCGCCGCCCATGAGCGGGTTGATCGTGACGGCGTCCGCCCCGAGCGCCCAGGCCGGTCCGGAGGGTCCGGCGCCGACCAAGGTCTCGGCAAGGACGCTTGCGATGTGCGGCACGTCGCCGCGCTTGCCGTCGGCGATGACGAGCAGTCCGGCCGCACGCGCCGCCGCCACGGTCTCGGCGAGCGCCGTCCAGCCACCCGGGCCGAGACGCTCGAAACAGGCGAGCTGCGGCTTGACGGCCACGCAGAACTCGCCCGCTTCGTCGATGAGCCGCCGGCAACGCTCGGCGACCGCGGCGGCGGAATCGGGATCCGGGTCCAGCCCCAGGCAGACCTGGCTTCGCCGCTTCTCGACCGAAGCGGCGAGCCGATCCGCGAATGGTGGTGTCAGTGCCGCCTCACGTGGGTACGGTTCAGTGTGGGCCGTACTCGCGTGGGCCGGCACTCAGCCCTTGACGCTCGACTTGAGCCCGGCGCCGGCGGAGAACTTCGGCACGCGGCCGCCCGCGATCGTGATTCGCTCGCCCGTGCGCGGATTCACGCCCTGGCGTGGCCCGCGCTCGGCGACGCTGAACTTGCCGAAACCCGTGAAGTTGACCTCGCCTCCGCCCGCCAGCGTGTCCGTGATCCCATCGAGCACCGTTTCGACGGCCTGGGCCGCCTCCCGCTTCGATTCGAACTTACCGGCGATTCGATCGACGAATTCAGCCTTGGTCAATGTTCCTCCTCCTAGTCTGCTTGGGGACGCCGGAATGTAACAGCGGCGTCGGCGGCCCTGTATCTCGGACGGGCGGCGGGGCGGTTCCATCTCCGCCGCATGCGAACATGTGTTCGTGTCCGGCGAGGCGGCCATTCTCCACGCCGATCTCGACTCTTTCTATGCCTCGGTCGAGCAGCGCGACGACCGGCGTCTCCGTGGGCGGCCGGTGATCGTGGGCGCGGGCGTCGTGCTCGCGGCCAGCTACGAGGCGAAGGCGTACGGCGTCCGGACGGCGATGGGCGTGACCCAAGGCCGCCGGCTCTGCCCCGGGGCCGTCGTGGTGCCGCCGCGGATGTCCGCCTACTCCGACGCGAGCAAGGAGGTGTTCGAGGTCTTCGAGCGGACCGCCCCTGCGGTGGAGGCGCTCTCGATCGACGAGGCGTTCCTGGACGTGAGGGGCCTCGATCGGATCTCCGGGCCGCCGCCGGCGATCGCCGCGCGGCTGCGGCGCGAGGTTCGCGAGCGGGTCGGGCTCCCGATCACCGTCGGCGTCGCGAGCACCAAGTTCCTCGCGAAGGTCGCAAGCGCGGTTGCCAAGCCGGACGGGCTTCTGGTGGTCCCAGCCGGCCGGGAGCTCGAATTCCTCCACCCGCTTGCCGTGGAGCGGCTGTGGGGGGTCGGCGCCGTGACCGCCCGCAAGCTGCGCAAGCAAGGCCTGGTCACGGTTGCCCAGGTTGCGCGGGTGTCCGAATCGAGGCTCGTCGCGGCGCTCGGCCCCGCAGCCGGCCGCCATCTTCACGCCCTCGCGCACAACCGCGATCCCCGCCGGGTCCGCGGCCGGCGGCGGCGCCGCTCGATGGGATCGCAGCGCGCGTTGGGGCGGTCGCCTCGTTCGCACGAGGACCTCGACACCATCCTGATCGGGCTGGTCGAGCGGTTGACCCGACGGCTACGAACCGCGCGGAGAGTGTGCCGGACGGTGACGCTGCGGCTGCGCTTCCATGACTTCTCCCGCGCCACGAGATCGCACACGATGCCCGAGCCGACGGCGCAGACGCCGGCCATCCTCGCGACCGCGCGGGGGCTGCTCGGCGCGTCCGTGCCGCTGATCGAGGCCAACGGCATCACGCTCCTGGGCATCTCCCTCGCAAATCTGGGCACCGGTGATGCGATCCAGCTCGCGCTTCCCCTCGGGCGGCCGAGCCGCTACGAGCTCGACGCGGCCCTCGACGAGATCCGCGACCGGTTCGGATCGGCGGCCGTCACCCGCGCGGTCCTGCTGGGGCGCGATCCCGGGATCACGGTCCCGCTGCTGCCGGACTAGGCCGCGGGCGCGCTTGGTGGTGCTGGTGGCGGTGGTGGGGTCGCGGCCGGGGCGGGTGCCTCGACGACCCGGCCACCTCCCAGGTCGAAGAACATCACGCTCACCGCGAGCGCGAAGATCGGCGCTGTGATCGCGCCCGAGATGATGCTGGCGCCGACGATGGCGCCGTTGCCGATCGGCGTGGCGATCGCGCCCAGCACGATCCCGATTGCGATCACGATCAGAAGGACGACCACGAGCACGCCGAAGACCGACCACGCGTTGCCCCGCACCAGGTTCCAACTGCGGCCGAAGGCGGCGATCGGACCCACGCCCTCGGCGACGATCGCCGGCGCGCCGACCGACCAGAACGTCAGCAGGATCAGGCCGGGGACGATGATCAGGACCAGCCCGATCGCGACCCCGATCCCGAACAGGATTCCGAACGCGATCAGCGGGAGGATGGCCGGAGCGGCTGAGGAGAAGATGTCGCCGATCGTCTGATCGCGCCGCCCATCGCGCACGTCCTCCACGAGCTTCACGACGAAGCCGACGTACAGGGCCTCACCGGCCAGGCGGACGGCGCTCGCGAGGAGCACCAGGATCACCCCACCGGCGGCTTGCAGGATCCCCGCGATGATCCCGATGACGACAAACACGACGATCGCGCTCCCGATCAGCGGCAGGAAATGCTGCCCGTAGATCGAGAACGTCTCGTTGATGACGTCTCCAACGCTGATGCGACGCTGCGGCGCGGAAGTGGCTTCCATGTCGACGATCCTAAACCGCCCAGGGGACGCACCCGGATGCGCCATGCCACGGGCGGGTCGATCTACGGCAAGCTTCGGGGCGGCTCAGTCATCCGTCGGTTGAGACATGAACGTCGCTTCCAGCCCGATTCTCGATGTGGTCATCGTCGCCTACCGCTCCCGGGAGCTCCTGCGGCGCTGCCTCGCCTCCCTTCGGGCATACCCCGCCAGCGGCGGGATGACCGTCCGCGTGATCGACAACGCGTCCGGGGACGGAACGGTCGAGACGGTGCGCCGCTGCTTTCCGGAGGCGCACCTGGTCCCGGCAGAGCGGAACCTGGGCTTCAGCGCCGCCAGCAACATCGGAATCCGTCAGAGCGAAGCCCCCTTCGTGCTCTGCCTCAATCCGGACACGCGGGTGACGGAGGGCGCCCTCGACGGCCTGCTGGAGCTGATGACGGCTCACCCAGAGATCGGTATCTGCGGATGTCGGTTGCAGCTCGAGGACGGGACCCTCGATCACGCCGCGAAGCGCTCGTTCCCCACCCCGCTGAGCTCGCTCGGCCACTTCCTCGGGGTCGGGCGTCTCCGCAGCTCGGGCCCCCTGGCCGCGTACCGCGCCCCGGAGGTCAGCCGCGGACCCGTCGACGCGGTCAACGGGGCCTTCATGCTGTGCCGGCGGTCGGCGCTCGACCGGGTCGGCCTCTTCGACGAGGGCTTCTGGATGTACATGGAGGACCTCGACCTCTGCTTCCGGTTCGCGCGTGCGGGGTGGGTCACCTGGTATGAGCCGAACGTCAGCGTGATCCACGTGAAGGCCGGGACGAGCGGACCGCTGCGATCCCCCCGCCTCAACTACGCGTTCCACTACGGGATGTACCGGTTCTACCGCAAGCACTACGCACGCCATCGCAGCCGCCTTGCGAACGCAGTGATCTATTGCGGGATCGCGTTGAAGCTCGCGGCTTCGCTGGTGCGGAATGCCGTCCTCGCGCTGGGCAGGCGCACGGGCGTAAGGCGCGGCCTCGAGCTCACATCCGCTCGGGCGCGCTGACGCCCAGCAGGTCGAGCGTCCGCGCGATCACCCGCTTGGCCGCGACCGACAGAGCGAGCCGGGCCTCCTGGAGCCCCTCTCCCGCGCCGACCACCTGGCAGTCGCGGTAGAACGCGTGGAAGTCGGCCGCGGTCGCCGTGGCATAGGCGGTGAGCCGGTGGGGGGCGCGGCGCACAGCCGCGGTCTCAACCTCCGTTGGGAGCTCCAGCAGGCGCTGGACGAGCGCGCGCTCGGCGGGCTCTGCCGAGGTGGCGAGGGCAGCCTCGGCCTCGGTCGCGGCGGCGACTGCCTCCTCGTCGACCCCGTCGGCATCCTCACCCGGCGGCGCCGCGCCCTCGGCGCGGGCCTTGCGCAGGATGCTCGCGATGCGGGCGTGGGCGTACTGCACGTAGTAAACGGGGTTGTCCGGCGACTCCTTCCTCGCCAGGTCCAGATCGAGGTCGACCGTCGTCTCGTGGCTTCGCTGGAGCATGAAGAAGCGCGTCGCATCGGTGCCGATGTCGTCGATCAACTCGTCCAGCGCCACGAAGGTGCCCTGCCGCTTCGACATCTGGGCGCGCTCGCCCCGCACCGCCAAATGAACCATCTGGATCATCTGCACCTCGAACCGGTCCGGATCCTCGCCGAGGGCCGCGATGGCCGCCCGCATCCTCGGAACGTATCCGTGGTGATCCGCCCCCAGGACGTCGATGAGGTGATCGTCCCCGCGCCGAAGCTTGTCGTAGTGGTACGCGATGTCCGGCGCGACGTAGGTGGGCTCGCCGTCCGAACGGATCAGCACCCGATCCTTCTCATCCCCGAAGGTCGTCGTGCGCAGCCACACGGCGCCCTCGCGCTCATAGACGTGCCCGCTCTGGCGGAGCCGCTCGAGCGTCGACTCCACAGCGCCCCGCTCGTACATCGAGCGCTCAGACGACCAGGTATCGAAGCGCACGCCGAACCGCCCTAGGGTCGACTCGATCCGCTCCCGCATCGATCTCGGTCCCGCGGCGCGCCAGGCCCTCCACGTCGCCCGGGTCGGCGCCCTCGGCCGCCAGGGTCTCGGCCAGTTCGATCACGTAGTCGCCGCGGTATCCGTCCTCGGGCGGTTCCTGCCCCTGCATCCGCGCCGCGATCGACTCCCCGAACTGGCGCACCTGCCGGCCCGTGTCGTTGAGGTAGTACTCGCGTTGGACATCGTTGCCGGCGAACGCCAGCACCCGGGCCAGCGCGTCTCCGTACGCCGCGTGGCGTCCGCTTGCCGCGTGCAGCGGGCCGGTGGGGTTCGCCGAGACGAACTCCACAAGCACCGCCTCGCGCTGCTCGGCCGTTCCGCCGCCGAACCCGGCCCCCGCGCCCAGCAGCGCGACCACGGCCTCCCGGTACCAGCGGTCGGCGAGAAAGACGTTCACGAACCCGGGACCCGCGACCTCGATCCGATCGACAGTTCCTCCGAGCCTCGCGCCGAGGTCCTCGCTCAGCCGCTCGGCGATCTCGCGCGGCGGCTCGCCACGGGCCGGTGCGAGCAGCATCGCCGCGTTCGTGGAGTAGTCGCCCAGCTCCCGCTTCGGCGGGCGCTCGAGCGTCGGGGCGATCGACTCCGAGCTTCCGTCGCGCAGCGAATCGGCCGCGCTTCGGATCGTCACGCGCAGAGTCTCCAGCGGATCGGCCATGGCCACCCTACGATAGTCCGCTCCGCTCGCCATGAGACTGGCCATTCTGAGCGACATTCACGCAAACCTGCCCGCCCTCGAGGCCGTCCTGGCCGACATCGAGGGGGCGGGACTCGCCGAGCTGTGGTGCCTCGGCGACGTCGTCGGCTACGGGGCGCAACCGGACGAGTGCGCGCGCCTCGTCGAGCAGCGCTGCGACCTGTGCCTGGTCGGCAACCATGACCTCGCGGTGCTGGGCGAGCTCGACGTGTCCGCCTTCTCGCCCGCCGCCGCGGCCGCGGTCCGGTGGACGCAGGAGACGGCCGACCCCGCCACCCTCGACTTCCTGCGCGGCCTCGAGCCTGCCGATGAGACGCGCGACGTCGCCCTGTACCACGCCTCGCCGCGCGACCCCGTGTGGGAGTACGTGCTCTGGCCCGACCAGGCAGCGGAGTGCATCGCCATCCAGGCGGCCCGCGTCAGCCTGATCGGGCACTCGCATGTTGCGCTCTTCTTCGTGATGGGCGAGGACCGCAGGCCTCGCCGCCGCCGATCGCTCGAGCTCGACGACGCTGCTCGAGGCGCGCAGGCCGGCGCGGGGACCCGGCTCGATCTGTCCGAGGGCCGCTGGCTCGTGAACCCCGGCAGCGTGGGCCAGCCACGTGATGGCGATCCGCGTGCGGCCTGGCTCGAGCTCGACACCGGTTCGTGGGAGGCCACATATCGCCGCGTGGAGTACGAAATCGACCGGGCCGCCGAAGCGATCGATGCAACCGACCTGCCGGAGCACCTGGCCCGGCGGCTGTACGTGGGCCAATGAGCGGTCCGGACGGAGGCGAGAGGACCCATGCGTGCGTCTAGGCCAAGACGCCCCTCACTAGACTCGCCGCGATGCCGGGGCAGAAGCGATTGGCGGGTGCGCTCGCGGCCGTGGCGGTTGCGGTCGCCATCTCCGCGTGCGGTTCCAGCAACAGCGATCAGACCATCGATCAGGCCGATGCCAACAGGCTCATCAGCGAGCTGAATGGCGTGCAGGACGCCGTGGACAGCCGCGATTGCAAGCGCGCCAAGCAGCGCGCGGACGAGTTCGTGAACAGCGTGAACGAGCTGCCGGAAACGGTCGGCACCGACAACAAGGAGACGCTGCGCAACGCGGGCGCGAACCTCGAGAAGCTGGCCAGCGACCCCAACCAGTGCAATCCGCAGCAGACGACCGGGACCACCGGTTTCCAGGGGGACACGACCGAGAGCACCACGACGACACCGACCGTGCCCACAGCTAGTGAGACCACCACGACTTCGACCGCCACGACCACGACTCGAGCCGGAGCCGTCGGGCAACGGTGGCGGCAATGAAGGCAACGGGGGCGGTCCGCCCACCGATACCGGTGGCGGTCCGCCTTCGGGGACCGGCGGTGGCCCGCCAAGCACCGGTGGCGGCGGCGAAACCGGCGGCGGTGGGGGTGCGGTCGGCGGCGGCGGTGGACCGGTGGCACCGGCGGCACCGGAACCGGCACGGGCGGAACCGGTGGCGGCGTCGGAGGGACGGGCTGATGGGCGCCATGGTGATCTCAGGCCGCTATCAGCTGGGCGACCGTCTCGGGTCGGGCGGCATGTCGACGGTCTACAAGGCGGTCGACCGGGTGCTGGAGCGCACCGTGGCCGTCAAGGTCCTGGCCGAGCACCTCTCCGACGACGAGAAGTTCGTGGCGCGCTTCCGCCGGGAGGCGCTGGCGGTCGCCAAGCTCATCCACCCCAACATCGTGCAGGTGTACGACACCGGAGTCGACGACGGCCGGCACTACATCGTCATGGAGTACGTGGAGGGCCGCTCAGGCGCGCAGCTGCTGCAGTCGCGGGGCCGCCTCGGGCTCGGACGCGGCGGTCGAGATCGGGGTCCAGGCCTGCGCCGGCCTCGAGTACGCGCACCGTCAGGGGATCATCCACCGCGACGTCAAGCCCGGGAACCTGATGGTGATCGGCGGCCCCGCCGGCCGACGCGGCACGCCCCCGACAGACGGGCCGGACGGAGGACATGACGGTCAAGCTCACCGACTTCGGCATCGCCCGCGCGGCCGAGCAGACACGGCTGACCCAGGTCGGGTCCGTCGTCGGCACGGCGGCATACCTCGCGCCGGAGCAGGCGCGCGGTGAGGAGGCGACTCCGGCCGCGGACGTCTACGCCCTCGGAGTCGTCATCTACCAGCTCCTCACCGCCCGGCTGCCGTGGGAGGGGACGACGCTCGCCGAGCTCGCGATCCGCCGTGAGAACGAGCGCCCGCTTCCGCCCAGCTCCTACGACCCCGACGTGCCGGAGACCCTGTCGACTGCGGTGCTGCGCGTCGCTCGAGGGCGATCCGGCCCTGCGCTACACCACTGCGCGCGAGCTGGCGTCCGCGCTGCGGGCTGGCCTCTCA
The DNA here is from genome assembly GCA_963797665.1 of uncultured Actinomycetes bacterium. Classification (GTDB taxonomy): domain Bacteria; phylum Actinomycetota; class Thermoleophilia; order Solirubrobacterales; family 70-9; genus AC-56. Next base: position 284,893 of record CAWCQE010000011.1, read on the forward strand.
GGAGCCGAGCCTCCGCCCGCCGACAGCGAGGCCGCCACCCGCGCGATGACCGACACGCCGACCGATGCCACGCGTCGCCTGCCAGGCAACCCAGCCCGCGACCGCTCCCACCCGGCGGGCGCCCGCTCCCCGACCGGCTCCGCGGCCCCGCCCCGCCGCACCGGCGCCGGCACCTGCGCAGGCGGCCGCGCGGCGCTCGACTGCGAGCCGCGTCCGCGGCCTCATCGGCCTGATCCTCGTGATCGTGATCCTCGCGGCGATCATCGCCGCGATCGTGCTCGTCACGACGAACGCGGGTCAGAACACCGGCCCGGGCGAGCTGATCAAGAACGAGATCCACGACCAGATCCAGTCGGTCAAGGACTTCATCCGCGACCACACCAGCAGTAGGGGTCGCGAACCCGCGTCCTCGCGACACCCGGCTCCGACCCGGCGGAGTCTCCAGCGTCGACCGTGGACTTTGTCAGGCATATCAGGACAAAGTCCACTCTCGGCAAACGTCACGCTCGGCAGGGGGTTGGGTGGGCTCCCCTGGGTGACTGCAGCTACATCCCGGCCGCGTCCCACGGCGAGCGGCCGACCAGGATCGCCTCGCGGTAAGCGCCGTACCGCCCCGCCTCGATCGCCTGCCGGGCACCGGCCACGAGCCGCTCCAGGTAGGCGAGGTTGTGCACGACGAGCAGACGGACGCCGGTCAGCTCCTCGGTCCGCGAGAGGTAGTGGACGTAGGCGCGCGTGTGCGCGCTGCAGGTCGCGCACGGGCAGCCGTCGACCAGCGGGCGCTCGTCCTCGGCGAACTTGGCCTTGCGGATGTCGAGCCGGTAGTCGGTCGTCCGGGCGTGGCGCGAGCGCCATGCCGTGGCGCGCAAGCCGGGTCGGGACGGCGCAATCGAAGACGTCGATCCCCAGCCCGATCCCGTGCACGAGGTCGTCCGGCTCGCCGATGCCGAGCAGGTGGCGTGGCGCGTTCGTCGGGAAGGTGCGCGACCGTCATCCCCACGACGCCTCGCATCTCCTCCTTGTCGCGTCCCAGCGTGCCGCCGATCGCGACGCCGTCGACCGCCGCCGCCGACACGAAGCTCGGCGGACGCCTGCCGGAGGTCCTCGTGGACGCCGCCCTGGACGATCCCGAAGACCGCCTGGCGCGCCGGGCCCTCACGCGCGTGCCACTCGAGGCAGCGGTCGAGCCAGCGGTGCGTGCGCTCCGTCGAGCGGGCGGTGTAGTCGCGGTCCGCGTGGTACGGCGTGCACTCGTCGAAGGCCAGCGCGATGTCGGAGCCGAGCTGCGCCTGGACCGCCATCGACTCCTCCGGCCCCAGGAACCGCTCGGACCCGTCCACGTAGGAGCGAAAGCGCACGCCCTGCTCGCCGATCTCGAGCACGCTGCCCCGGCCCGGCCGGCTGCCCCGGCGGCCCTTGACCTCGTCGGCGACGGTGCCGTGCGCGAGCGAGAACACCTGGAACCCGCCCGAGTCGGTGATGATCGCGCGCTCCCAGCCCATGAACCGGTGAAGGCCGCCGAGGGTCGGCGATCCGCTCGGCCCCCGGCGAGAGCATCAGGTGGAAGGTGTTGCCGAGCACCATCTCGTAGCCGAGTCCGGCGACCTCGGCGGCGGTGAGCGACCGCACGCTCCCCCGGGTCGCGAGCGGAATGAACGCCGGCGTCTCGACGACGCCCGAAGACGTGTGGAGCCGCCCGGCTCGGGCGGCTCCGTCACGCGCGCCTGATCTCGAAGCGAAGGCGTTCCGGGTCGGCTCGCACCGGCCCGGAAGCCTACGCGCCTACTTCTCCGTGGCGGTGCCGTCGACGGCCTCGGCGCTGATCTCGACGCGATGAGGCTTACGCTCCTCGGGCTTCGGGATGCGGACCTCCAAGACCCCCTTGTCGAAGCTCGCGCTGATCCGGTCCGCGTCCACGTGCTCCGGCAGGGTCATCGACCGCGAGAACCCGCCGAAGGCGCGCTCGACGCGGTAGTAGCCGTCCGCCTTCTCCTCGTGCTCGGCCTTGCGATCGCCCGAGACGGTGAGGACTCCGTCCTTGACCTCGATGTTCACGTCGTCGCCGTCGAGGCCGGGAAGATCTGCCCGGAGCACGAGGTGGTCGTCGGTCTCGACGAGGTCCATCGGCGGCACCCAGCGGCGAAGACCGCCATTCGCAGGACGCCCGCCGAAGGTGGTGTCGAAGAGCCGGGTGACCTCGGACTGAAGCGAGTCCACCTCGCGAGCCGGATCCCAACGTACGATTGCCATTCTGTGGTACCTCCTGCAATCTCTTTGGCAGAAAACCTGCGTTTTGTTATAGCAGATATTTTAAGCGATCGAGAGTGGGCGGAATGGCGGTCCCCTGTGGCGGATCGTTGACGCAAACGGATCAGGAGGCAGCGAGGGCGGCCTCGCGCCACCAGCGGCCTGGTCCTCGCAGGGGACCGGTCGCCCTACCGCAGCAGCGAGCGGCCCGTCATCGCCTCGGGCTGCTCGATCCCGAGCAGCTCCAGCACCGTCGGGGCGACGTCGGCGAGGCGCCGCCTCGGCCAGCGACGGGCCCTCGACCGTGACGACGAAGGGCACCGGGTTGGTCGAGTGGGCGGTGTTCGGCGAGCCGTCGGGCTCCAGCATGTTGTCGGCGTTGCCGTGGTCGGCGGTGACGATGCAGGCGCCGCCCGATGCCGTGGACGGCGGCGATCACGTCGCCGAGGCATGCGTCCACCGTCTCGACCGCCCGTGACCGCCGCCGGGATGTCGCCCGTGTGGCCGACCATGTCCGGGTTGGCGAAGTTGATGATCCCGAAGCGGTAGCCGTCGTCGGCCCAGCGCTCGCGGAACGCGTCGGCGGCCGCGCGGGCGCTCATCTCCGGCTCGCTGGTCGTAGGTGGGGACGTCGCGGACCGAGGGGACCAGGCAGCGCTCCTCGCCCTCCCACTCGTCCTCCCGGCCGCCGTTGAAGAAGTAGGTGACGTGCGCGTACTTCTCGGTCTCGGCGACATGCAGCTGCGCTGGCCCCGGCCTTCGCGATCACCTCGGCGAGCGTCACCTCGGGGACCTGCGGCGGGAACGCGACCGGGTACTGCCAGCCCTTCCGGTACTCGGTCAGCGTCGTCAGCTCGACCCGCGGGCCGACCCCGCGCGGGAACTCGTCGAAGTCCGGCTCGCCGAGCGCGCGGACCAGCTCCCGCGCGCGGTCCGGGCCGGAAGTTGAAGTGGAGCACGGCGTCGCCGTCCGCCATCCCGTCGTAGTCGCCGATGACCGTCGGGCGCGATGAACTCGTCCGTCTCGTCCCGCTCGTACGACTCCGCCGACGGCCGCCGCGGCGTCGGCGACGTGCGCCCCTCGGCGTGGACGATCGCGTCGTAGGCCTGCTTGATCCGATCCCAGCGGCGATCGCGATCCATCGCGTAGTAGCGCCCGCTGACCGTGCCGATCCGGCCGGCGTGCTTGAGCCACCGCTCGAGCTCGGCGAGGTAGCCCGCCCCGGCCTCGGGCGGCGTGTCGCGACCGTCGGTGAAGGCGTGGACGACGAGGTCCGGCACGCCCTCGCGCGCGGCGAGCTCGATGCACGCCTCGATGTGCTCCCAGCCGGAGTGGACGCCGCCGTCGGAGACCAGACCCATCAGGTGAAGCCGGCCGCGCGGGCCGGAGCGCGCCGCCTGCGCACGCCGCCTTGAGGACCGGGTTCTCGAAGAAGCTGCCGTCGGCGATCGCGTCGTCGATCCGCGTCAGGTCCTGCTTGAACGACCGCGCCGGCGCCCAGGTTCAGGTGCCCGACCTCGGAGTTCCCCATCTGGCCCTCGGGCAGGCCGACGTCGCGGCCGCTGGCGGAGAGCGTGCTGTGCGGGAACCGGCTCCACAGCTCGTCGAAGACCGGCGTCGTCGGCCTGGCTGATCGCGTTGCCCGGTCCCGGCGGCGCGAGGCCCCAGCCGTCGAGCACGACGAGCGCCAGCGAGGGAACGGGCACCTCGGCGGGCCCGTCGGGAACGCGTCACCGGCAGGCCGCCGACGACGGCGGCGAAGTCGTCCGGGTCGAGGCTCGCGCCGCCCGACGAGCGCGCCGTCGATCGTCGTCGGACGGCGAGCACCTCGCGCCGCGTTGTCGGGCTTCACCGAGCCGCCGTAGAGGATCCGGACCGCCGCGGCCGCGGCCTCGTCGCGGCCGGCGACCAGCGAGCGGATGAACGCGATCGCCGTCGTGCCGCCTGCTCGGGCGTGGCGTTGCGGCCGGTGCCGATCGCCCAGACCGGCTCGTACGCGATCACGACGCTGCCGAGCGTCCTCGTCCGCCACGCCGGCGAGGTCGGCCTCGACCTGGCGCCGCAGCACCGCCTCGGTCTCGGCCGCCCTCGCGCTGCTCGAGCGTCTCGCCCACGCACAGGATCGGCTCGAGCCCGGCCGCGAGCGCCGCCGGCACCTTGCGCGCCAGCGCCTCGTCGGTCTCGCCGAACAGCTGCCGGCGCTCCGAGTGGCCCGAGGATCACCCCGTCGACGTCCAGCTCGACCAGCATCGCGGGCCGAGACCTCGCCGGTGAACGCCCCTGCGTCCTCGAAGTGCATGTTCTGCGCGGCGACGCGGATCGTCGTCGTCGCGACAGCGCTCCACCGTGAGCGCCAGGGCCGTGAACGGCGGGCAGATGACGATCTCCACCGCGTCCAGCTAGCTCCGCGGCGAGCGGTCAGGAACGAGTCGACGAACGCCGCCGCCTCCGGGCGCGTCTTGTGCATCTTCCAGTTGGCCGCGCAGATCGGCTTGCGGGATGACATCGGCTCGCGTCCGAGCCTGCTTGCCTGCTGCACTGCCTCGGCGTCGAGCAGCGCCTCGATCCCGGGCAGCTCGCGGCCCTCCAGCAACTCGAGCGACGCGCCGCCGCCGGTGGAGACCCAGTCGATCCGGTCGGCGAGCCCGAACTCGTCGAGCGCCGCGACCGAGTCGCCGCCGCCGGCCACCGTCGTGCCCGGCGCGCCGCCATCGCCTCGGCGACCGCCCGGGTGCCGGCCGCGAAGGGCTCGAGCTCGAACGCCCCCATGGGCCCGTTCCAGAACACGGTCCCCGCCGTCGCGATCGCCTCGGCGTAGGCGAGCCGCCGTCCGCTTGCCGATGTCAAGGCCCATCCAGCCGTCGGGCACCTCGACCCCGTCGAGCTCGCGCCGCTCGGTCTCGGCCGAGAACTCGCGCCCGAGGACGAGGTCGACCGGGAGCACGAGCTCGCAGCGCGACTCGCGCGGCCCGGTCGAGGATCCTCCCGGCCGCCTCGACCGATGTCGTCGTCCACCAGGGAGTTGCCCACCGGCGACGCCCTGGCGCTTGAAGAAGCTGAAGGCCATCGCGCCGCCGATCATGATCCGGTCGGCGACGTCGAGGAAGCGCTCGATCACGCCGATCTTGTCCTTCACCTTCGCGCCGCCGAGGACCAGCCGCATCGGCGGTGCGGGATCGTCGCGAACCGCCTCAGCTCCCTGACCTCGCGCTCCAGCAGGAGCCCCGCGTACGCCGGAAGGAGCTGCGCGACGCCTTCGGTCGTGGCGTGGGCACGGTGAGCCGCCCCGAAGGCGTCGTTCACGTACAGGTCGGCGAGCTGCGCGAGCCCGCGCGCGAGCTCCGGGTCGTTGCGTCGTCTCGCCCGGCTCGAAGCGGCTGTTCTCGAGCATCAGCACGTCGCCCGGGCCCGAGCTCCTCCACCAGCGCCTCGACCTCCGGCCCGACGACCGCCGGGGGCCATCCGCACGTCCGCGCCGAGCAGCTCCCCCAGCCGCGCCGCGACCGGCGCGAGCGACAGGTCCGGGTCCGGGCCCGTCGGGCCGCCCCAGATGCGAGACGAGGATCAGCTTGGCCCCGCGCTCGCGCAGCAGCTCGATCGTCGGCAGCGCGGCGCGGATCCGCGAGTCGTCGGCGACCCTGCCGTCGGCGAGCGGCACGTTGAAGTCGACGCGCGCGAGGACGCGCCGCCCCTCGACCTCCGCGTCGCGGACGCTTGCCTTCGTGAAGCTCAACTCAGCGCGCGGCCGTGACGCCGGAGATGCCGGCGGTATCAGGCCGTCGGCGGCCGCGAGCGCCGCTTCGGCTCGAGCACCTTCGCCGCCAGCTCGACGCAGCGGTTCGAGTAGCCCCACTCGTTGTCGTACCAGGCGATCACCTTGACCAGGCGGCCGTCGGTGACCATCGTCTGCTCGGAGTCGAAGATCGACGAGTGCGGGTCCTTGACGATGTCCGTCGAGACGATCGGGTCCTCGGTGTAGGAGAGGATCCCGGCCAGCGGGCCCTCGGCCGCCTCCTTGACGGCGGCGTTCAGCTCCTCCGGGGTCGTGTCGCTGGACGCCTCGAACACCAGGTCGACCACCGAGCCGGTGGCCACCGGCGCGCGGACGGCGATCCCGTTGAGCTTTCCCTCGAGCTCGGGCAGCACCGAGTCCGACCGCCTTGGCGGCGCCGGTCGTCGTCGGGATCAGGTTCAGCGCCGCTGCCCGTGCCCGGCGCAGGTCCTTGTGCGGCATGTCCTGCAGGCGCTGATCGGCGGTATACGCGTGAATCGTCGTCATCAGCCCGCGCTCGATCCCGACCGCGTCGTTCAGCACCTTCGCCACCGGCGCGAGGCAGTTGGTCGTGCAGGAGGCGTTGGAGATGATGTGGTGCTGCTCGGGGTCGTAGGCGTCGTCGAAGTTGACGCCGAGCGCGACGGTGACGTCGGGATCGGTCGCGGGAGCCGAGATGATCACCTTCTTGGCGCCCGCCTCGAGATGCTTGCGCGGCCCCGTCGCGCTTGGTGAAGAGGCCCGTCGACTCGATCACGACCTCGACGCCCAGGTCCGCCCACGGAAGGCTCCGCCGGATCGCGCACCGGCCAGCACCTTGATCTCCGATGCCGTCGACGGCGATCGCGTCCGTCGCCCAGCTCGACGCGTGCCCGGGAAGCGCCCGTACATCGAGTCGTACTTGAGCAGGTGGGCCAGGGTCGCGGCGTCGGCGATGTCGTTGACGGCGACGAACTCCAGGTCGCTGCCGGCCTCGTAGGCGGCGCGGAAGAGTTTGCGCCCGATCCGTCCGAACCCGTTGATCCCGACCCTCACTGACATCTGAACTGCTCCCTCCTTCGTTTGCCGTCTCGCCGCGACGCTGCCCCGGACGATACTGCAGCGTCAGCTACCCGGCGGCCTGCGGTGTCCACTTGAAGGAGCGCAGGCCGATCAGGAACCCCGCGAGACCCCAGGCGGCGACCACCGCGAGGTCGCGCCCATTCGAAGCCCGCGCTGCCCGCCCCTTCCGATCCAGGCGGCGAAGAACGCCTCGAAGAAGTGCCGTGACCGGGAAGCGTCGGCGACGTTGCAGCACGCCGTTCGGGATCTCGCTCTCCGGGATGAACACACCCGACAGGAAGTAGAGCGGGAAGATCGCGATGTTCGTGATCGGCGCGGCGGCGCTCTGCGACGGGATGAAGCCGGTGAGCGCCAGGCCGAGGCAGCAGAACGTCGAGGCCCCGACGGCGAGGGTCAACGAGGACCGCCGGACGCCCGATCCCAGGGGATGGCGACCCCGTAGGCGATCCGGCCGATCGCCGCCAGCAGGACGAGCATCAGCGAGCGACACGACCAGCGAGTTGCCGATCCGGCCCGCGAAGAACACCCAATCCGGCAGCGGCGTCCCCCGGCCTCGCTTGAGGATCCCGAACTCGCGGTCGATCGTCACGCTCATCGCCAGGTTCTGGAAGGTGGCGGAGATGACGGCGAGCGTGATGATCGCCGGCACGTAGTAGGTGCTGACGTCGACGCCCACGCCATGGATCGAGGCGATCGCCGCTCCCGAACACCAGGTCGAAGATGACCAGGAACATCACCGGGAACGCGACCGTGAAGAAGACCGACGCGGGGTTGCGCCAGAAGGTCTTCTGGTCGAAGCGGAACTGGTGGAGTGCGAGGGCCGCGCCGCTCACGGCGGCGGCCTCCTCGGGCGCCGTCGGCGGGTGAGCTCCAGATAGACGTCCTCGAGATTCGGCTGGCGGACCTCGAGCTCCGCGAGCTGCACGCTCGCGCTCGAGCGCCCAGGCCGTCAGCTCGTTCAGGGTCGCGCACCGGATCCTCGAGCCTGGATCTGGACCTCGTCCCGCTGCGGCAGCGCTCGCGGAGGTCGCCGCGAGCCAGGGCGCTCGGCAGCTCGTCGGCGGCGACGCCCGCCGGCAGGCGGAAGCTGATGCGGCTCACGCGCGCTGGTCGCGCGAGCTCAGGTCGCGCGGCGGGCCCTCGCGCGACGATCCGGCCCCCGGAGATGATCGCGACGCTGATCGGCGAGCTCCTGCGCCTCCTCCATGTAATGCGTCGTCAGGAAGATCGTCTTGCCGAGGTCGCGAAGGCTCGCGATGACCTCCCAGGCGCGCCGGCGCGCCGAGGGATCGAAGCCGGTCGTCGGCTCGTCGAGGAACAGGAGCTCGGGGTCGCCGATCAGCGCGAGGCGCGACGTCGAGGCGCCGCTGCTGGCCGCCCGACAGCCGGGCGACGCGGTCGTCGGCCTTCTCGGTGAGCCCGACCAGCTCGACCGTCTCGTCCACCCCGCGCGGCGCGCGGTAGTAGCCCGCGAAGAGCTCGAGCGACTCCCTGACGGTCAGCTCTGGGTGCATGCGGCTCTCCTGGAGCACGATTCCGATGCGCTGACGCCAATCGTGGTCCGGCCCTGCGCGGGTCGACGCCGAGCACTCTCACCTCGCCGGCGCTGCGGTCACGGTAGCCCTCGAGGATCTCGACCGTCGTCGTCTTGCCCGCGCCGTTCGGGCCAAGGAAGGCGAAGACCTCGCCGCGGAGCGACCTCGAGGTCGATGCCGCGGACTGCCTCGAGCGTCGCCGTAGGACTTGCGCAGTCCACGGACGCTGATTACTGGTCGTTCACGGGGGGATGGATGCCGGCGCTCCGCGGCGCCGGCAGCAGCGTGTGCCGTTCATCGTCTGGGATTTTATGGACGTGCCTGGGCCGCTCAGTCGAGCTCGACGTCGCGGTGGACCACCCGCAACGACACGTCCTCGCGGTTCGCCAGGTGCTCCGCGATCCGATCGGCGACCGTCAGCGACCGATGTCTGCCCCCGGTGCAGCCGATCGCGATCGTCAGATGGGTCTTGCCCTCGGTCACGTAGGCCGGCAGCACGAAGTCGAGCAGCGGGAATAGCCGCTCGTAGAACTCCGCGGCGATGTCGCCCGCCTCCACGTAATCGATCACCCGCGGGTCGCGGCCCGTGAGCGGTCGCAGATCCTCGCGGTAGTGCGGGTTGGGCAGAAAGCGAACGTCGAGCACCAGGTCAGCCTCGCGGGGTGGGCCGTTCTTGAAGCCGAACGTGATGACGGTCAGAGCCAGCCTGCCCAGGCGCCCCCTTCGGCCCGAGGAGCTCGGTGACGATGCGCCGCCGCAGCATCGCGCCGGTCAGCTCGCTGGTGTCCATGACGACGTCCGCGTGCTCGCGCAGGGGGCCGAGCACCTCGCGCTCTCCGCGGATGCCCTCCAGCACGCGCCCGTCCGGAGCGAGTGGGTGGCGCCGCCGGGTCTCCTTGAACCGGTCGAGCAGCGTCTCCTCGTCGGCCTCGAGGAACAGCACCGTGGGGCTCAGTCCGTTCTCGGTGAGCTGCCCGAGGACCTCGAGAAGCTCCTCGAAGTACTCGCCTCCCGCGGACGTCGGACACGACCGCCGCTCGGCGAACCCCGCTGCCCTCGTGGCGGAAGAGCTCGCCGAGGGAGCTGATCATCCGCGGCGGCAGGTTGTCGATGCAGAAGTAGCCGCCATCCTCGAACGCCGCGATCGCCTCCGACTTGCCGGCTCCCGAGTAGCCGGTGATCACGACGAGGTCGACGGCGGGCCTGCCGTCCCCGCCACCGCCTCCAGATTCCCTCGCCGGCGCGGTCATCCGATCTTGTGCAGTTGTCGATGGATCTCGCGCGCGAGCTTGCCGGGGATTCCCGGCACCGCCTCGAGCTCCTCGCGGGTTGCGCCGACGAGCCGCTCGGGCGAGCCGAAGTGCGTGAGCAGCGCACGCTTGCGCACCGGCCCTACCCCCGGCAGCTCGTCGAGCAGCGAGCGGGTCATCGCCTGGTCACGCCGCTGGCGGTGGAACTCGATCGCGAACCGGTGCGCCTCGTCGCGGACGCGCTGGAGGAGGCGCAGGGCCTCGGAGTCCTCGGGGATCGGCAGCGGGGCCGAGCGGCCGGGGACGAACACCTCCTCGATCCGCTTCGCCAGCCCGATCACCGCGACGCCACGCTCGGCGAGTGGCCCGAGCGCCCGCATCCCGGCCGAAAGCTGGCCCTTGCCGCCGTCGATCACGATCAGGTCGGGGAGCGCCGCGAAGCACGCGTCGCGCTCGGCGTCGTGCGGGGACAGGTCTGCCTGCTCCAGGAAGCGGGTAGCCCGGCGCCCGAGCACCTCCTCGACGGACGCGAAGTCATCGGGGCCACCGGTGCGCTCGCCGCGGACGCGGAAGCGCGCGGTAGTCGGACTTCTTCGGCGCGCCGCCCTCGAACACGACCATCGAGGCCACCGTGTGATCCGGGCCGAGGTTGGAGATGTCGAACCCCTCGATCCGGACCGGCAGCGACTCGAGCTCGAGCGCCTCCTGGAGCGCGGCGAGCGCGTCGACCCGCTGCTGGCGCCGGCGCTCCTGGCGCAGCTTGTCCTGCGCCAGGGCCAGGCGCGCGTTGCGCTCGGCGAGCTCGCGCAGGCGCCGCTTGTCGCCGCGCTCGGCGACGCGCACCTCGACCGGCCCGCCGCGCCGGGTCGACAGGGCCTCCGCCAGCAACGTCGACGCGGTCGGCGAGCGCCGGACCGACGACGACCAGCCGGGGCACCGCCGGCACCGCGGAGTAGTACTGCGCGATGAACTCCTCGGTGACCTCGGCCTCGCCGCGCTCGCCCTCGTTCGCCAGGTAGAAGCCCTGGCGCTCCGCGAGCACCCCGTCGCGGACCTGGAAGACCTGGGCGTTCGCGCCGGTCCCCTCGACCGCGACCGCGATCAGGTCGGCGGTCTCGAGCGACTCGCCGGCGACGCTGCGGCGCTGCATCAGCGACCGCACCGCCTCGAGGCGGTCGCGGTAGGTCGCGGCGCGCTCGAACTCCTCCGCCGTCGGCCGCCTCGGCCATCTTGCGCTCGAGGTCGCGCTCGACGTCGCGATAGCGGCCGGAGAGGAAGTCCACGATCGCCTCGATGTTGCGCCTGTACTCCTCGCGGTCGATGTACCCGACGCAGGGCGCCTGGCAGCGCTTGATGTAGTAGTCGAGGCAGGGAACGCCCGACCGGCGGCCCGGCTCCGGCCCCTCGCAGGTGCGGTACTGGAACAGCTTCCCCAGCAGGTCGAGCGTCTCGCGGACCCGCCGCGCGCTCGAGAACGGCCCGAAGTAGACCCGGCCCGAGCGATGGCGCTCGCGCGTGAAGTAGACGCGCGGGAACTCCTCGTCGAGGCTCACGCCGATGTACGGGATAGGACTTGTCGTCGCGCAGCCGGATGTTGAACCTCGGCCGGTGGCGCTTGATGAACTGCTGCTCGGCGAGCAGCGCCTCGGCCTCGGTCTCCGTGACGAGGAAGTCGATCGACCCCACCCGGCCGATGAAGTCGAAGCCGCCGCGGTGCGGGCCCCGAGAAGTGCGAGGTGACGCGCTTGCGGATCGACGTCGCCTTGCCCACATAGAGCACGCCGCCGTCGCGCGTCCTTGAACATGTAGACGCCAGGCTGGTCGGGCAGCCGCTTTCGCTGATCGTCGAGAGTCGGGCTTTCGGCGGTCGCTGGCATCTCCTCCGACAAGGTTAGGCTCCGGGCCAGCCGGCCAAATCAGAAACAGCTCCACCGACACCAGCCAGTTTCGGGGGCGGACGCCCCCTCACTGACAGCACCGCAACGGCAAGCACAAACCATGAGGACACATGCCGAAGCCCGCAACGATCCCACCCGAGCTCGAGACGCTTCAGCATCGACGTCGAGGGCGACATCGGGACGCTGACCCTGAACCGCCCGAAGGTGCTCAATGCCATGAGCCCGGAGCTGATCGGCGAGCTGGTCACCGCGGCCGCGTGGCTGGCGGATCGCGCGCCGCTCCGCGCGGCCTGATCGTCACCGGCGCCGGACGAGCGTTCTCGGCGGGCGGCGACGTGAACTGGTTCAAGCGCGGCCTGGAGGAGTCGGGCGAATACCTCGTCGGCCGATGTGCGCCGCGGCGCCGAGGTGCTGCATCAGGCGATCGTCGACTTCCGCCGCATCCCATACCCGGTGATCGGCGCGATCAATGGTGTCGCCGCCGGGGCGGGGTTCTCCCTCGCCCTCATGTGCGACCTCCGGATCGCCTCGGAGGACGCCGCGTTCGTGTGCGCATACGGCCGGATCGGGGCGTCGCCCGATGGCGGCATGACCTACTTCCTGCCTCGCGTCGTCGGCCCGGCGCGGGCGCTCGAGCTCCTGCTCGAGGACCCGATCCTGAGCCCGGATCAGGCCCGCGAGGAGGGCATCGTCAGCGAAGTCGTGCCCGCGGACCGACTGCTGGACACCGCGCGCGAGCGCGCCGGACGCGCTGGCGGCGCGCGCTCCCCACTACGTGCGGATGTCGAAGCTCCTCGTCTCGCGCAGAGCCTCGAGAACAGCATCACCGAGCACCTCCAGCTCGAGCGGCACGGCATCGCCGACAGCATGGCCACGGAGGACCTGCGCGAGGGTGTCACCGCCTTCCTGGACGGGCGCGAGGCCGAGTTCCAGGGCCGATGAGCAGGTGCGAAGCCGGCGGTCTCGCGCCCGCGCGCTTGAACCTGGCCATATAAGCCTGGGTATACAGTCACACCCAGCCAGCGAAGATCGGAGGGATCGATGAAGAAAGCTCGCGTGACTTTGGCCTGGCCGCCGTGGCCTCGCTCGCCCTGGTCGCCTGCGGCGGAGGCGGGGGGAGCAGCTACCACCAGCCAGCGACCGCGACGCGCTGCCAACAGCGGCGAGAGTCGGCGGAGGAAGCGGCGGCGTGGCGGTGGCGCCAGCTCGACGGTCAAGCCTCGCGGCCGACTCCAGCCAGATCGCCTACGACACGACCTCGCTGAACGGCGAAGGCGGGAACGTGACGATCGACTTCAACAACCCGAACTCCGCGCTCGCGCACGACGTCTGCGTCCAGTGATCCGGGCGGCAAGAAGATCGGCTGCTCGAACCAGGTGACCGGAGGTCCAGACGACCCTCGACCTGAGCAACTTGAAGCCTGGGAGCTACACCTTCTTCTGCAGCGTGGACTCCCACGACGCCAGGCCGGGATGGAGGGGACGCTGAAGGTTCAGTAGCGCCCACGGCTGCGGCCCTCCCGGGCGGGGAGGGCCGCTAGCCGACCAGCGCCCGGCCGACGCTCTCGGCCACGCATACCGGCTTGTCCTGACCCTCGCCCTCGATCGTGAACTTGGTGACGACGTGCCACCAACCCGTCGCTGAGCTCATCCACCGTGAGGATCTGGGCCCGTGCCCGTACGCGCGAGCCCGCGGGGACCGCGGCCGGGAAGCGCACGCGGTCGAACCCGTAGTTGATCCCCATCTTCACGCCCATGGTTGCGAATGAGCTGCGGGCGGAAATAGTCGACCAGCGACAGGGTGAGGTCGCCGTGAGCGACGGTCGTCCCGTACGGGCTCTCCTTCGCGGCCCGTTCGGTATCGACGTGGATCCACTGGTGGTCCCGGGACACGTCGGCGAACTTGTCGATGTCGTCCTGCGTGATCTCGAGCCACTCGGTCGGGCCCGAGCTCGCGGCCGATCAGCGCCCGGAGCTGCTCGATTCCCTCGACCTGCAACGGGTTCCATGCGAGCGGGAGCTTATGCGAGTCGCGCCGGCTCCCGGCGGTTCAGGGCTCGACGTGCAGCAGCGCGGCCTCGACCTCGCGCAGGCGGTCGAGATCGCCGCGCGAGCCGAGCGCCGTGTCGTTGAACAGGAATGCCTCCGCCAGGCGGACGATGGCGTACCCGAGCACCGCCGGCTCGACCGTCGGCTCGTAGTCGCCCGTGCGCACCTCGTCGGTGATGAGGTCGGTGATCATCGCGACCATCCGCGGCTGCACGATTCCGTTGCGGGAGGTGAGGATGCGAAGCGCGGCCTCGCGCTCGGCCTCGACGAACTGTCGCAGGGCGGGAGCGTCCGCGAGCTTGCGGTTGAAGCGATCGAACGTCTCCAGGAGGGCCCGCCCGCCCTTCCCGCGAGCCTCGGCTCGCGATGCCTCCAGGATGGGGGTCGCGGCCAGGACTATCACCTCGCCGATGAGCGCCTCCCGGGTCCCGAACCAACGGTGGACGGTGGCGCGGCCGAGACCCAGCTCGGCCGCGATCGCTTGGACGTCGACTCGCCGGCCGCGCAGGTACCGCCAGAGGGCGGCCTCCAGCACCTGCTCTCGTGTGGCCGCCGCCGGCCGGCCCGGCCGCCGGGCGGTTGTAGCGTCCGCGGGCACCAGGGTGACGTTAACGCGCCGGCGACGGCTCGTCAGTCCGAGGCCTTCTCGAAGACCAGCCGATAATGGTCGAGCAGCTCACGCTCGAAGCAGACGCTGTTGGCGCTCACGCCCGAGGTGAACGCCAGCCGGAAATCGGCGCTCGTCAGCCACCTGGGCAGCAGCTGTAACTTCAGCAGCGTCTTCTTTGGGCTGGGCGCTCCGAAGCGCTTGCGCCACTGCCGGATGGTCTCGATGTAATCGAGCCGCCCGTTGACGCTCGAGACCAGCCGGAACTGCGGGTCGGCCGCGCGGACGACCTGTTCGGACCCAAATGGGAGCCAGGAGCCCGGGAACTGCCTCCCCATCAGGGCCAGATACCACTCGTCCGAGTCACGCGGCGCGCGGATGTCGATCCGGTCCGCCGGGATCATGTTCCGTCCGAACACCATGGTCTGGAGGAAGAGCCGGCCCTTGCGCGGCAGCACGTCCGCGATTCCCGCGAACAGCCGCCGATAGACGTCGTCCTGGCGGCCAGCCCGATAATCCTCAGGTGAGCAGAAGTGCTCGAAGGCTCCAAGGCTCGCCACCGCGTCGAACGGGCCGAAGGTGTTGCGCGCGATCGAACGCGCGTCACACAGTCGCACGTCCAGCCCGTGGCGCCGGCACGCAGCCGCTTGGGCGGAGGAGAGGGTGACGCCCATCCCCGTGCCACCGCGGTGGCGAATGAAGTCGAGCAGCGGCCCCCAGCCGCAACCCAGGTCGAGGATTCGTCTGCCCGGTCCGATGCCGATCTGCTCGGCCACGTACTCGTGCTTGCGCCGTTGCGCCTCCTTGAGGGTCAGCGAGAAGTCGCCGTCGTACTTTGCCCCGCTGAAGTCCGCAAGCTCGCCCAGGCTGAGGCGGAAGATGCGATCGATGAGCGAATAGGTGAACTCGATATCACTGGCGCCGGCCACGCCCGATCAACGCGCAGTGGCCGCTGACAATCCGGGGTCGACGTCGGTGGCCGGGCGCCGCGCCTCGGCAAACGTGACCAACTGCGCGGCCGACTCGTCCCAGAGCTTCAGCCGCACGGCACGAAGCCCGTCCCAGAGGGAAAGGGTGGGTACATCGTGGAAGACATCGATCTCGTCGTGCGCTCGCTGCAGGTTGTAGTTCGGAATGCGAGTGCTCATGTGGTGTACGTGGTGGAGGCCGATGTTGCCGGTAAAGAACTGAAGCACCTTCGGCAGCTTGAGATAGGAGCTGCCGCAGAGCGCCGCCTCCGCGTAGCTCCAATCATCAGTGCTCTGCCAGTAGGTGTCCTCGAACTGGTGCTGGACGTAGAACAGCCACACTCCGATGCTCCCGGCAAGCAGCACCGCCGGCATCTGGATGAGCAGATAGTCGCGCCATCCCACCAGCCAGCAGAGCGTGCCGACCAACACCACCAGCGCGATGTTCGTCGCGATCACGCTGCGGCGCAAGCGCTGACGCGTGCCCCGCGAGACCCAGCGAGGGGCGATCAAGATCGCGTAGATCGGGCCGATTCCGAACATCACCAGGGGGTTGCGGAAAAGGCGGTATCCGAGCCGCTGCCGCCGTGGCAGCGAGCGGTACTCGGCCACCGTGAGGGTGTGGACGTCCCCGACCCCGCGGCGGTCCAGGTCCCCTGCCGTGCCGTGATGCACCGCATGCTCATGGCGCCACTTCGCGAACGGTGTGAAAGTCAAGAGGCCGCAGATCATTCCCAGCCAGGTGTTCGCCCGCCGCGACGGCAGGAAGGAGCCGTGCGCGCAATCGTGAAAGACGATGTAGGTCCGCACCAGGAATCCCGCGGCGGGCACCGTGAGGATCACGACCAGCAGGTAGGAGATGTTCAGAGCCAGGTACATCAGCACCCACAGGGCGAGATAGGGCACGACGGAGGTGGCAAGGTCCAGAATGCCGCGCCCTATGCTTGGCCGCGCGTATGGGGCCAGGACGGTTCGCCAGTGGGCCTGGTTTACATCATCGGTGGACATCGCCGCCTTTCTTTCGGTTGCTCGCTCCACGGTCGCGCTTGGGTCCCAGAAGGTCGCGGCACCTGGAGAGCCCCGGCGCCGGTTCCCCCCGCTAGGCCGGCGCCTCGATCTCGGCCCAGATCACTCGCCGGGAGGGCCCGGCGAGGCCCCAGCGGTCGGCCAGGCTGTCGATCAGGTAGACGCCCCAATCGGCAACCGGGTCATCGGGGGCCGCGTTGCCGCCGGTCGCTTCGATCGCGGACGCAACCGGGCCTGTGGCCTCGATGCGAGCGGCATCCGCTCGCAGCTGAACCGTGAGCCCAACAGGCTGGCTGTTCCAGCCTGGCGCCGTGGAAACGACCTGCGCGATCAACTCACTCGCGAGGAGGGCGCCGCTTTGACGCTGGCCCTCCTCCAAGCCGCCGAGCATGCCCTCGACCTCACGGCTGACGGCCCTCATGCTGCGCGACGGATCGATCCAAACGCGATGCGTCACGCCCAGCCGCTGGTCCTCTGCGATCGGGGAGCCATCAGCGCCGCCGTTCCAGCCGTCGTGACGTGACACGCCACCCCGACCCGTACCGCGGCCCGTCGGCGAGGCGAGGTCCGACATCATTCTTGTACCTCCCGTGTGGCCCGTCTCGTGCCCAGATGGACGCAGTCCGCTCCACATCGAAGTTCAGGCCGGCTACTCGGACGGACTCGCCTTGACGCCACCGTGGGAGCTGTCGGTCTACATCAAGACTACGCCGATCGCTCGGCTGCCGTCGCGGGCCTGGAGAGTCAGGCCGCCGGGCGTAGTGCATTCAGCCGCCCATCGCCGATCCCACACCCCTTGACGTCACCGATCCGGACGTCGAGCGTCGGCGTGGCGAGCTCGCCGGCTGGGAGACGGTTAGTCTCTTCCCGTGGCGATGCGGAGGAAGAGCAAAGACGCCAAAGTTGAGCTGCTTCGAGGCGTCCCGCTGTTCTCGGCGTGCTCGAAGCGGGAGCTCTCGCGGATCGCTTCGCTGGCGGACCAGATCGAGGTGCCGGAGGGCAAGATGCTCACGCGGGAGGGCGATTCGGGACGAGAATTCTTCGTCGTTGTCGAAGGCCGCGCGAGGGTCGCGGTCGGTGACCGGAGCAGGGTCGCCGCATTGGGGCCGGGCGCATCGTTCGGCGAGATGTCATTGCTCGATCAGGGGCCGCGGTCGGCCTCCGTGGAGGCGGAGACGGACATGGAGCTCCTGGTCCTCGACGCTCGCAGCTTCTCCTCGCTGCTCGAGGAGGTGCCGTCGGTCGCTCGCAAGGTGCTGGTGGTGATGGCCGGTCGTCTGCGGGTCGCGGAGAAGGAAGCGACCCACTAGCCGCCGCGGTCCCCGCGAGCGGCGGGTGCTCCGCTCTCCCTTTTGGGGGACTTGACCCCGCCACGGCGATGGGCAGTCCCCCAATCCCACCGCGAGCGCCCGATCGCCGCTACGCCACCAGCCGCACCTCCAGCGTCGGCGCAAGGAGCTCGCCGGCACCGCTCATGAGGCCGAGGATCCGGGCGACGTAGGCCTGGGTCTCGGGGATGTTCGGCACGCAGTCGCAGGCCTCCACCGCGCCCGGGCCGGCGTTGTAGGCGGCCAGGGCCAGCGGGACCGAGCCTCCGAACTCGTCGAGCAGGTCCGACATCAGATGAGCCTGAGCGTCGATCGCCGCCGCCGGGTCGAACGGGTCGTTCAGGCCGTAGAGTGCGGCGGTCCCCGGCATGAACTGAGCGATCCCCTGCGCCCCCGCGGCCGAGACCGCGAACGGGTTGAAGTTCGACTCGGCCATCAGCTGCGCGGCCAGCAACCCCGCCGACACGTTCCACCGCGCCGCCGAGCGCAGGATGGGATCGCGGTACCGCGCCGGGACGAACGAGGGCAATCCGGCGGTCGGCTCGGGCTCTCCGTGTCCCGCCGGCATCCCGACCCGGTCACCGGCGTGGGAGCACGGCGACGGGCCGCCGGTGTAGCCGTAGTGCCAGGGCTCCCAGCTGTAGCGCTGTACGAAGTCGAAGCGCCGCGCGTGCGCCGCGAGCCAGCTGTAGGCCGACGAGGGGCCGAGGTCGAGCTCGGTGGCGCAGCGGTGAAGTGAGGTGCCCGGCGGCGCGACCAAGCGCGGGTCCGGGTTGGCGGCCCACAACCGTGCCTGTTCGGCGTCCGAGCGGTACGCCGAGTTGATCACCAGCGTGACGCCGTCGCGTCGCGCGGCCGCCGCCATGCGATCGAAGGCGGCCGCCACGTCGGGGCGCATCGGCTTCCCCTGCCGGTAGGCGAGCGGCCCGGAATAGCCACCGCCGCTCGCGATCGTCGGCGCCGGGCCGGTCGCGGTGGGCGGCGGCGAGGCCTCCGCCTTGGCGCTCGACTCGATCCGGACGCCGTGCGGCGTTTCCCGGCGCGACCTGCCTCCACCGGGTAGCGCCGACCGCGTCGAGCGAGGCGGTGACCGACGCCTTGACGAGCACGGGCGCGAAGGATTCGCGGTCGGGGAACGTGACGCGGAGACGTTCGGGGTCGACACCGTTGCGCACTGCGGCGTCATGCGCCGCGGCGGCGGCCCGCCGCAGGTACTCGTCCTTGTCGAGGTGCCGGGGGTTCGGAGCGCCGCTTGGCAGCCGCGCGGGGGTGAACAGCCGCTCGAAGCCGTCGCGAAGCGATCGAGCGCCGGACAGCGCGGCCAGGTCGGCCGCCCGCTGCGTGCGCGAGGTGCCGGTGACCGCGCCTCCGATCGCGGCGAGCACGGCGGCGCAGAAGAGGATCACAAACGCTGCCGCCACCACCATCATGAGCGCCTGCCCGCCCTCGGCCGCGAGCGCCGGAATCCGCAGCCGCCTCTGGGCCGGGGGGCGTCGGCTGCTCGCACGCGGGCCCAGGCCCGCCGCGAGGCGCACGACGCGCCTCGACGCCGCTCCTCCCGACTCGAGCCCTGCGAGCGCGCGTCGCGTCGCGACCCGACCCAGCGGGCGCGTGGCGACTCGGACGGGGATGCGACGGGCGCGCAGCTCGATCACGGTCAGTGCCGCGAGCGAGCGATCGCGCGGCAGATCCGCGCGCAGCAGGGCACCGGCCGGCGTCGAAAGCTCGCCCTCGACCGCCGCCCGCCATAGCAGCGGGGGCAGGTGAGCGACGGCCAGCCCGCCAGCCGGTAGCTCATCGACAGCTCCCCTCAACACGTCGAGGTCCTCCTCGCCCGTGCCCACGCCCAGCCAGCACAGGCGGCCGCGGGCGGCGACGTGAGCGAAGCCCTTCCGCCTGAGCGCGTCCTCCAGCTCGCGGGCGGTCGCCGCCGCCAGCATCGTCGGGCCCCGCTTGCCATTCGCTCCGAGCTCGACGAGGAGCACGGACGGGTGCTGATCGGCTGAGGGTGACCGCGACCGCCGCCGCGACGGCCAGCCCGCCCTTCGCCTCGCCCAGGGTCGTGGCGAGGACGAGGTCGCGACCGGCCGGCTCGGAGCCAACGAGAGCCGGTTCCCGTGCCTCGGTCGGCGCCCGGTTCATCCTGCGGGCCTCCCGACCCAGGTGGAGGAGGTCACCGCCAGGTGCCGCGCGATCGCGGTCAGCGGCGATGGCGGCTCGAGCCGCACGGTCAGGCGACCGCCGTGAACGTCGAACGTGGGTGCGGGCCTGCGCCCATCCCGGCAGGGCCTCGCGAACCGCGGGTCGGGCCGGCTTGCCCGCCGCGAGCGCCATCGAGCCCGCCTGTGCCGCACCGTCGGCGAGCGTGAGCGAGTAACCGGTGGCCAGTAGCTGAAGCGCCACCAGGCCGGTGAGCACGAGCGCCGGAATCCCAGCCAGGAGCTCGAGGCTGGCCTGGCCGTCCGGGGCTCCGAGGCCTCTAGCTTCCATCTCCGGTCCCCAGGTCGGCCTTCGCGGTGACGGGGACCGAGGGGATCCCAGGAACCAGCGCGGGAGCGTCGACCCGCACCGACAGGCCGCTCGAATCGTCGATCGATGCGCCTGCGCGCAGCGCCGACGGCAGCGACCGGCGAGCCGCCGCCTGGGCATCACCGCCCACGTAGCCGGCACGCGCCCCCGCCCGCGCCGCCGCGCCCGCGCTCCACAGCGCGTAGCCTGCCACCGCCAGCTGCGCGACGACGAGCGTGACGAGGAGCAGAACGGGGACTGCCGCCACGAGCTCCACCGACGCCTGTCCGCCTTCGTCGCCCCCTCGTGCCATGCACGCGAAGCTAGGCCGGCCCGGCTCGCGCGTGGTGCGCTGGATGTGCCGAAAGGCCTGCTAGAGCGCGCCGACTCTCAGGACGGCACTGGCCCAGCCGCGCCGCGAAAGGTCGAAGCGGAGCGCCTCAGTACGTGTGCGCGCGCATCCAGACGCCGACGATCGCGATCACGGCGCAGGCCATCAGCGTCACCCAGATCACGGCCCCGAGTCCCCCGCCCCCGAGCAGCTTCCCCGCGCCGGCGATCATCAGGACGATCACCCCGATGGCACCGAACAGGACCGCCCGCTGATCGTCCGGAAGCGAGTCGAACGTGAGGCGGTTCTCGCGATGGATCTGCCGCGCTGCGATGGCGATCGTGGCGAGGAACGCCATGCCGAGGGTGACGAGCACGGCATCCGCCGCGTTCCCGCCGCCGGGCACGAATGCCAGCGGCACGGCCAGGACGGCGATGATCGCGACGTTCCGAAGCGTCCGGAGCACGGCCCAATCCTACTTCTGCGTCATCACGATGATCGCGATCGTCACCGCCGTGCCCGCCGCCAGGAGAGCCACCACGCCGACGGCGCCGAAGGCGATCGCGGCCGCCGGGCGGCCGTCTCGGGTCATGTCCACGAACCTCGAGGCGCCGAGGATCGCGAGCGAGAAGATCAGCGTCACCCCCACGCCCGCGATAAAGGCAGCGGCAATCGTCTTGAGGAGCGCCTGGGTGTCGACGATGGTCGCGAGCATCGGGCCTAGGGTGCCGGCACCGGTGCCCCAGCCCGAATCCGGCGGGCGAACGCTGCCGCGGTGAGCGCGAGCGCCGCGACGCTCACGATGATGGTCCCGGCCGCCCCCGTGCCGAAGATCCGCGTCACGCCGTAGGTCGCGGCGCCGATCGCGGCCGCGGCCGGGAGCGTCATCAGCCAGGCCGCGACGATGTTGCCGGCGACGCCCCAGCGCACGGCGGAGAGCCGCTTGCCGGCCCCCGCGCCCATCACGCCGCCGCTGATCACCTGCGTCGTCGAGAGAGGAAAGCCGTAGTGGGATGAGGCCAGGATCACGGCGGCTCCGGCGCCCGACGCCGAGAATCCCTGCGCCGGGTCCATGCGAATTATGCGCGTGCCCATGGTCCGAATGATCCGCCAGCCACCGGAATACGTGCCGAGCGCGATCGCGCTCGCCGCGCTCACGATCACCCAGGTCGGCGGATTGGTGCCCTCGGCGAGGGTGCCGTTCGCAACCAGCGCGAGCGTGATGACGCCCATCGTCTTCTGGGCGTCGTTGGTCCCGTGTGCCAGCGCCAGCAGACCGCCGGAGACGACCTGGCCGAGCCGATAGCCGCGACCCACGTGACCCGGCCGCAACCGTCCAACCACGCGGTAGCAGACGAGGATCGCCAGCCCCCCGACCACGAACGCGACGATGGGAGCGACGACGGCGGGGACCAACACCTTCCCGACCACTCCAGCGCCCAGGATGGCCTTGGGCCCCGCGGCCGCGAAGGCGGAGCCGACGACCCCACCGATCAGCGCGTGCGATGAGCTGGATGGAAGGCCGAAGTACCAGGTGATGAGGTTCCACGAGATCGCGCCGATCAGGCCCGCGAAGACGACCGTCGGCGTGATCGCGTCGGCGCTGACGACGTCCGCGGCCACCGTCGCGGCGACGGCCAGCGAGACGAACGCCCCAGCGAAGTTCAGCGCCGCTGCATACGCCACCGCCAGGCGCGGCGCCATCGCCCGGGTCGAGATCGACGTCGCAACGACATTGGCGGTGTCATGGAAGCCGTTGGTGAAGTCGAAGGCCAGCGCGGTGGCCACGACGATGACCAGCACGATGTCGTTTTGCATCAGGCGTTCTTGATGACGATGCCCTCGAGGATGTGCGCCGCGGTCTCGGTCGCGTCGATCGCCCGCTCGAGCCCGGTGAAGATGTCCTTCCAGCGAATCACGACCATCGGGTCGATCCCGTCGGCGAACAGCGCCGCCACCGCGTCGCGATAGAGGCGGTCGCCGTCGTTTTCCAGCCGGTGGATCTCGATCCAGTACTGCTCGAGCCCCTCGAAGCCCTGTAGCTCAGCGAGGATCGTCGCGAGCTGCTCGCAGCGACTTGACGAGAACGTCGGCCATGGCCTGCGCCTGGTCCATCGGCGCCTCGATCTTGTACAGGCCCATGAAGTCCGCCGTCTCCTCGATGAAGTCGACGATGTCGTCGAGCTGCGTCGCCAGCGCGTAGATGTCCTCGCCGTCGATCGGCGTGACGAACGTCGAGTTCGTCCGCTGCACGATGTCGTGGGTTATCCGATCGCCCTCCTGCTCGGCGAGGAGGATCTCCCGAGCGAGCCCGCGGTCATCGGGCCACTCCTGGAGCATCTCCTGCAGCAGCCGGGCCGCTCGCAGCGTGTTCTGCCCCGACTCGTTGAAGAGGTCGAAGAAAACCCTGTCACGGGGTACGAGGCTGGGAAGCCGCACCGGCCGCAACCTACCAATCCGCGAGGACCTCGGCGATCCTCTCGGCGGCTCGTCCGTCCCATAGCTCCGGGGTTTGCGGCTTGTCCGCCCCGTCCCCCGCGGCCGCCCGCTCACGGAGCAGATCGGGGATCTCCGCGATGCGCCTCGGATCCAGCCCGAGCAGCGTGTTCGTCCCCGCTCGGATGGTCACCGGCCGCTCGGTGTTGTCGCGCAACGTGAAGCATGGAACATTCAGATACGTCGTCTCCTCCTGGATCCCGCCGGAGTCGGTCAGCACGGCGGCCGCCTGCGACTCGAGCGACAGGAAGTCGAGATACCCGACCGGGTCGGTGAGCATGACTCCCGGGTACGCGGCGAGCCCCCAGCATCTTGCGCGTGCGGGGGTGAACCGGAAAGACCACGGGCAGTTCGGCCCCCACCGCCGACAGCCCCGCCATCGCGTCGCCCAGGAGCGGCCCGTCCACCAACGCCGGGCGGTGAAGCGTGACGAGGACATAGCTGCCCGGCTCGAGCCCCAGAGCCGCCGGCGCGCCGCGTTCGCGGATCGGCCTTTCGAGCGCCACCAGGGTGTCGATCATCGTGTTGCCGACGAACTGCCTCCGCTCGGCCCCCACACCCTCGGCCCGGAGGTTCTCGATCGCCTCCTCCGAATGCAGGAAGCAGAGCGCGGACAGGTGGTCGGTCGCGATGCGGTTCGTCTCCTCGGGCATCGAGCGGTCGAAGCTGCGAAGGCCCGACTCGACGTGCCCCACCGCGGCGCCCATCTTGGCCGCGGCCAGCGCCGCGGCG
Source organism: uncultured Actinomycetes bacterium (assembly GCA_963797665.1). GTDB lineage: Bacteria > Actinomycetota > Thermoleophilia > Solirubrobacterales > 70-9 > AC-56. The sequence goes on from CAWCQE010000011.1 coordinate 308,702, forward strand.
AGCGTGGAGTTGACGTCACCAGGCACGAGGACCAGATCCGGCTGCTCCTGGGCCAGCACCGGCTGGAACCGCTCCAGCACCCGCGCGATCTGCTCGGCGTGAGTCCCGGAGCCCACGCCCAGCACGTGGTCCGGCTCCGGCAGGTCGAGCTCCTCGAGGAAGACGTCGGACATGAGCCTGTCGTAGTGCTGGCCGGTGTGGACCGTCGCGACGCGCCACTCCGGGAAGCGCCGGCGCAGCGCCGCGATCACGGGCGCCATCTTCACGATGTTGGGGCGGGTGCCGACCACGCAGACGATCCGCATGCGGCGGGCAGGGTAGCCCGCCCGCACGATTGTCGGATTTGTCGTCTATATGCCCACAAACCCGACAATCACCGGCGGCAAGGGGCGGTTTGGTCGACCGCCAGCGCGCGCCACGGGTCGGGCGTGCGGCTAGCTGCTCTTCGCGAGCCCGTCGATTCGGTTCGCGAGCTCGAAGTCGGCGTCGGTGAGGCCACCCGCGGCGTGGTTGGTGATCGACACCTTCACCTCGTCCCATGAGACGCTGAAGTCGGGATGGTGGCCCATGTCCTCGGCGGGCTCGACCAGAGAGTCGACGAAGCGCACCGAGCCGACGAAGTCGTCGTTCTTGAACGTCTTGGTGATCGCGTCCCCCTCGCGGCTCCAACCCTCGAGCTCGGCGAGGCGCGACTCGATCTCGTTGTCCGGAAGCAGGTCCATGGCGTCTGCCGGCCACTCCATTGTGCCGGAGCCTATTTCCTTTACCCACCGACCCGTGCCATAGTCGTCCCATGCGGATCGCGAGCCTCGTACCCTCGGCGACCGAGTCCCTCTTCGCCCTCGGCCTCGGCGATCAGGTGGTCGCCGTCACGCACGAGTGCGACTTCCCGGCCGAGGCGCTGCGACTGCCGCGCCTGACGCGCAGCGTGATCCCGGAAGGGCTCGAGCCGCAGGAGATCGACACGATGGTTCGCGAGGTCACCGGCCATGGCGAGCCGCTGTACGAGCTGGACGAGCAGCAGCTCGCCGACGTCGCGCCCGACCTCATCGTGACGCAGGCGCTCTGCGCGGTCTGCGCCGTCTCCTACGACGACGTTCGCGCCGTCGCCGGGCGGCTGCCGTCGAAGCCGGACGTGATCTCGCTGGATCCCAGCTCCCTGTCCGAGGTGCTCGACGATCTCGTGCGGGTTGCGGACGCGACGGGGATCAGGGAGCGGGGCGAGCAATTGCAAGCCGAGCTACAGGCGCGCCTCGCCCGCGTTCGGGAGGCCGTCGCACGCGAGCGGCGGCCGCGCGTGGTCACGCTCGAGTGGCTGGCACCTCCCTACGCCGGCGGTCACTGGGTCCCGGGGATGGTCGAGACCGCGGGCGGACGGAGTGTCGCGGGCGAGCCCCAGCGCGACTCGCGGCCCGTGACGTGGCAGGAGCTGGCCGCCGCGCGCCCCGACGTGGCGGTCGTGATGCCCTGTGGCCTATATGCGGACGAGGCCGCGCGGCAGGCGCTCGACCACCGGGACGAGCTCGAGGCGCTCGGCGCGGAGTCGATCTACGCGGTCGACGCCGCATCGTCCTTTTCCCGGCCCGGCCCCAGGCTGATCGCGGGGGTCGCGCTGCTCGGCCATCTTCTTCACCCGGAGCGCGTCCCGGCTCCCGAGTCCCTGAGCTTCCGGGACCTATCCCGGGAGATCGTCTCAGCCGTCCGCGGCTAGGCCACCGCCAGCGCGCCCGCGACGCTGATCGCTGCCAACGCGACCAACCCGAGCACCTCCAGCTCCACGGGGCGGCGCGCCCGCCGCTCGGAGTAGACGATGAGGAGCCCGCACAGGGCGCCGCCGATCAACCCGCCGAAGTGGCCGCCGACGCTGATGCTCCCGACGCCGAGCGTGAAGAAGATGTTGATGAGGATGAAGACACCGATCTGCCCGGCAAGCTGCTCGACCCCACGATGCCGGGCGACGATGAACGCCGCCGACATGAGGCCGAAGATCGCACCGGACGCGCCGACGGTGTGGGAGTCCGGGCTCAACAGCAAGGCCCCGAACGACCCGGCCAGCAGCGAGACGAAGTAGACCGCCAGGAATCGCGGCGTTCCGATTCCCGGCTCCAGGAGACTCCCCAGAATGTAGAGGGCGAACATGTTGAACGCGATGTGAAGGATCCCCGCGTGGAGGAAGCCCGCCGTGACGAGTCGATACCACTCGCCGTCGGCGACGGCCGGGCCGAAGAGTGACCCCTCTCTGAACACCGATCCTCCCGCCTGGAACGTGATCGCAAGCGGCGATCCGCTCGCGATCTCCGCGATGAACGCGATGACGTTGATCGGCGATCAGCGCGTAAGTCGCGGGTGCGGCTCCGACGCGCAGGCCCGGGCTTAGTCCCCTGACGCGCGTGCGCTCGCGCGCGCACTCCGGGCACCGCATCCCAACCGGGGTGACGGTCATGCAGTCCGGGCAGATCGGCCTGCCGCAGTTGGAGCACTGGACGTTCGTCTCCCGGCCGGGATGGCGATAGCAGACGGCCATTTGGCGGGTGAATGTACTTGGTGCTCTCGGGCGCCCCTACTCGAGCTTCACGCTCAGGAGCGGCATCGAGGTCGGCTGGCTGCTGCCGCCTCGTGGCTCCTTCGTGACCAGCACGGCGTCCGCGCCGTTCAGATCGTCGGGCACGGCGGCATCGGCGCTGTGGTCGCGCCGGGGCACGAACAGGCTCGAGGGCTCGAGGCTGCCGTCGCGCTGGACCCAGACCTCGTAGACCTGATCGCGCGCGAGCGTCGGCATCCCGTGAACGCGGAGGATGCCCGAGCCGCCATTGCGCTCGAGCACCCCGCTCGCCCGGCCGCCGCCCTGCAGCGCCTGAGCCTCGAACGTCGAGGTGCCGCTGCCACCGGGCTCGTGGATGAGATAACCGGCGACCACGCCCACGATCAGCGTCGCCGCGACGGCCACCGCCGTCGCTGGCCGCCGCAGGGCGATCCGCAAGCCCGACCACCATCCCTCGCGGGCGCGGCGCGGGGGCTCCCGCGCCGCAGGCCGCGACTCGGCGTGGACATGCTCCATCAGCGACTCGCGCAGCCGCGGCGGGGGCGAGCTGCTCGACCGTGCGCGGTAGGAGCTCGACCGCCGGCCGCAACCAGAGCAGCTGGCGCCGGCAGGCCACACAGGTCTCGAGGTGCCGGCGAAGCCGCTCGGCCTCGTCCTCCTCCAACGCCCCGAGCGCGTACGCAGCGAGGTCGTCCCTGAGCTCGTCGTGGGGCGTCTGTCCGGACCGGTCGTTCACAGATACCCCTCCGCCGCGCCACCCTCCGGGAAGCCCTCCGCGAGGGTCGCGCGGATCTTCTCGAGCCCGAGCCGCATGCGACCCTTGACGGTTCCGATGGGCGCGCCGAGCATGTCGGCGATCTCGGAGTGGCTGAAGCCGCCGAAGTACGCCAGCTCGATCACCTGCGACTGCTCCCGCGGCAGGAGTCCGAGCGCCTGCCGCAAGCGGTCCGCGGTCTCGCGCCGGATCGCCTCGGTCTCCGTGCGCTGGCTTGCCGCCTGTGTCTCGAGCACGGCGTCATCATCCAGATCGAGCTTGGGCGCCGGCCGGGTGGCCCGCCGCAGGGCGTCGATCGCGCGATTGCGGACGATCCCCAGCACCCAGGCGCGCACGCTCCCACGGGCGGCATCGAAGCGGGCGGTGCTCCGCCAGATGGAGAGGAACGCCTCCTGCGTCACGTCCTCCGCCATCCCCGCATCGCCGACGATCCGGTGGGCCAGCGAATAGGCCGCGCCGCCGTGGCGGTCGTAGATGACCGCGAATGCATCGGAGTCCTTCTCGTCCACGAGGGTCATCAGGTCCTCGTCGGCGAGACGCTGCAGTGACTCAGGCGCTGGCTTCGGTTTCATCCTCGTCCGTGTTCCGATTCCGCGTCAGGACCCCCTATCCAGAGCCCCGTAGTGGCTACGAGCCCCGAGGGGACACGGATCAGTCCTGCCCGGCACGATATTTTCGGCGCCACGAGCGAAGGAGGAAACCGCGATGCAGGCAGCCAGTCCAGCAAGGCTCTATGCGACCGTCGTGGGGGCGGTGCTCACGATCGTCGGGATCATCGGCTTCTTCTACAGCAGCGACTTCGGATCGCCGGGGAACGTCGACGACATGTTCGGGATCTTCGCGGTGAACGGCTGGGACAACGTCCTCCACCTCGCCACCGGCCTGCTCGGGCTGGCCTCGGCGGCCTACGCGGCGAGGACCTACGCGCTCGCTCTCGGACTCCTGTACGTGGTCGCTGCGCTCTGGGGGTTCATCATCGGCAGCGGCGACGCGATCCTGGGCCTCTTCCCAATCGACACGCCGGACAACATCCTGCACCTGATCCTCGGCGTGGTCGGTCTCGCAGCGGGCGCCGCGAGCCCCGCGCCGGCCGGCGCCCGGCCCGCTCCGGCCGCTAACTCGGGTGCGCCCGGCCCTAGTCGGGGCGCACCGAGCGCAGCACGCTCTCGGCGGTCGCGCGCAGACCGGTCGGCCGGCGGCGGCGTCGCATGCTGACGACGACGAGCGCACCGCCGGCGAGCGTCCCGGCCGCGACCGCGGCGACCGGCCGGACCCAGTTGCGGGGGTCGCGAAGCGCCTCGAGCTCGTCCTCGGAGAACTCCTCCGCCCAGCTCGAGAGCTCGGCCGCGGCCTGCTCGGTGATCGCGGTCAGGGTCGTCTCGACCCGGCTCACCAGGTCCTCGGGCGGCTCGATCGGCCGCAGGGCGTCGCTCAGGAGCGCCTCGAGGCGGGCTTGATTCTCTTCGCTCATCGGCTCACTCCCTCTCCATCTCCTCCTCGAGCTGCTTGATGGCGCGATGCAGGAGCACTTTGGTCGCGCCGTCGGATCGACCCAACGCCCGCGCGATCTCCCGGTTCGACATGCCCAGCGAGAACCGCATGATCAGTGCGTCGCGACGATCGTCCGAAAGACGGTCGAGACGGTCCATCACCATGCGGAGCTCCTCGCGGCCTTCCACGATCTGCTCGGTCCCGTGGGGATGCGACGGCGGCTCCACCGCGTCCAGCGCCGCCTCCGGGCGGCGCGAGCGATCGCGGTGGTAGTTCGACGCGAGATTGTGCGCGATCCGGATCAGCCACGGCCGCAGCGGCCGACCGTTGGATTCCCGCCGCGCGCGCTCGAAGTGCCGGTACGCCTGCAGGAACGCCTGCTCGGTGACGTCCTCCGCGTCGTGATGGTTGCCCACCCGGTAGTAGGCGTACGAGAACACGTCGCGCAGGTGGGTGCGGTAGAGCTCCTCGAACTCGCGGTCGAGCTCCGCCTTGGACGGCGTCTGCGGTGCCCGGATCGGTCACCGTTGAAGCCTAGTCCGGTCATGCCGCCTCCCGGCGCGCGCGCTCTGCGCGACGCAGTCCGGCGACCCACTCGCCGGGGTCGATCCTGCCCTCGACCAGCGCCGCCAGCCCCTCGAGGCCGGGAGCGGCGATTCCGGCCCTCGACATCGACGCGGCGATGAGGGGCACAGAATCGAGGCTTTCCGACGCCTGGCCGATCTTCGCCGGGATCTGGTCAGCGGGCATCCCCGAGCCGAGCAGCTCGCCCGCTCGCCGGTTGCGGCTTCCGGGCGCGAGCACGGTCGCCGTCAGGTCGCCGACCCCTGCCAGGCCCGTGAACGTCTCGAGCCTCGCGCCTCGCGCGAGGGCGTAGTCCACGCACTCGCGCCAGATCGTCGCCGCCGCGATCCCCGCGGCGTTGAGCCCGTGCGACTCCGCGGCGGCCGCCGCGAGCGCCGCGGCGTTCTTTGCCACGCCCGCCATCTCGACGCCCGCGATGTCGGTGTTTCGCTCGCAGACCAGCCCGGCCCGGTCGAACACCTCCCCGAGCTGCGCGCGGAGGTCGTCGTCGGTCGTGCCCAGGACGAGCGCCGCCATCCCGGCCGCCGCTTCCCGCGCGTGCGCCGGGCCGCCAAGCGAGGCGAGCGCCCGGGACCGGATCCGCTCCCCGACGTATTCGCTGGGGAGCTGGCCGAGGGGCTGCACCAGGCCCTTCGTGAGCATCAAGACCGCCGCCCGCGAGCCCACGCGATCGCCCAGGCCGCCGACGACCGCCGGCAGCGCCGCCGACGGGACGGCGAGGACCACGAGGTCGACACCGGCGAGCTCGATGTCGGTGGCCCGCCTGACGACCACGTTCTCGGGCAGGGCGACCCCTGGGAGGTAGGAGTTGTTCTCCCGGCGAGAGCTGATCTCGGCCGCCTTGTCGTCCGAGCGGGTGCCGAGTTGGACCTCGAGCCCGCCCCGCGCGAGCAGGATCGCCATCGCGGTCCCCCAGCTACCCGCGCCGATCACCGCCGCCTTGCGAAGCGGCGGCAGCCCGCCGAGCCACTCCCACTGCAGCTCGATGTTCGGCCAGATGCGCGAGGTGACGGTGGCGGCCAGCGCCGGCGAGGGATTCTCGGTTCGCGGGAACCGCATCGGCCGCCCGATGCGGAGCCCCACCTTGCGTGGCCGGATCCGCCAGCCGCGGCGGACTTGCTCGGAGCCGTGGACGGCGACCGGGACGACGGCCGCCCCCGACTCCAGCGCCAGCCGCCCGACGCCGCGCCGCGGGGTGGCGAGCGATCCCGACCGGATGCGCGTGCCCTCGGGGAAGATGCAGATCGTCCCACCCCGGTCGAGCACGATGCCCGCCGTCTTCATCGCGATCTCGTCGGACTGGCCGCGCCGGATCGGGAATGCTCCGAGCCGCGACAGGAGCCAGCCCTGCCAGCGCCTCTCGAACAGCTCGACCTTGGCGACGTACTGCATCGGGCGCCGCCACGGGAGCGAGACGCCGATCACGAACGGATCGAGGAAGCTGCGGTGGTTCGAGGCGACGATCAGGCCGCCCTCGATGCCGCGGAAGTGCTCGCGGCCCGTCCTCGAGAGGCGGAGCCAGAGGAGCATCGCCGGCTGCAGGATCGCGCGGGCGATGACGTACATCACGGGGTTCACGCCGCGGCGGCGGGCGTAGTCGTGATACCGCTCGAAGCGCTCCTCGCTGATGACGCGATCGGCGCGTGGCCGCGCCGAGGTGCGCTGCTCCTCTTCCATGCTCATGCCTACACGCGCATGCGTCCTGCGTTACTTACCCGCAGCATCCCTTGCCGCCACCGTCCCGCGGCGAGCGTCGACTCGGTGCGATCCGAGTGAACTAACTCGACGCTCGGCGCCTCACCAGGCTTCCTCGATGAGACGCTCCAGCTCCTCCGGCCCCGGCGGATCCGGCGTGTTCTCCAGCTCGGGGCGTTGGAGCATCGCGTGGCGTGCCGACTCGAGCCGCTCGGCGCTCGCGCCGAGATCCCGTAGGCGCCGCGGCCCGCCGCCGAGGGATTCGATGCGGCGGCGGATCTCCCCCGGCTTGGCGCCCAGCGCACCGGCGAGCGCGGCGATTTCGTCCGGCGCGCGCGGACGCATCGCCTCCATCGTGCGCGGGAGCATCGTCGCGTTGGTCTCCGCGTGCGGCGTGCCGAGCATCCTCACGAGCGTCTGGCAGACGACGTGGTGCAGCGCGAAGCCCGTTGCGTCCAGGGCGTACGCGCCCAGCAACGCCCCGAGGGCGAGCGCGCCGCCGTCGCGTTCGTCGGGCCGCTGGTCGAGCGCGGCCGCCATGAGCTCCGCGCCGCGAAGTGCCGCGAGGGACGCGACCGGATTCGCGAGTGGGACATAGAGGGCCTCGGCGCCATGCGCGAGCGCGTTCATCGCGCTCGCGCGTAGGCGCCCGTCGTCGAGCGTCGTCATCTGGAGCGGATCGGCGATCACCAGCACTGGTCGGATGCGACGTCGCGCGTATGCCTCGCGGCCGGCCGGGAACCGATGGATCCGTGTCATCTCGGCACCGGAGAGCGTGGTCGGGATCGCGCACACGCGGCCGCCACGCAGAGCGGCGACCGCTTTGGCGGTATCGATCACGCGGCCCCCGCCCAGCGCGACCAGGGTGGGGTTCCGGACCTTGTCGATGATCGACGCGGCCACGTAGGGGACCTCGCCCGGCTCGACCTGGTGCACGACCGCGGCACGCTCCGCCAACTCGATCGGTGCGGCCCCGAGCGCGCGGGTCGTCGTCAGGAGCTCAAAGCGTTCCCAGATCCCGCCGGTGAGGATCTCCGGCGAATCGGCGAGCGCACCGGCCCGGAACACGATCGTCCTCTCGGCATCACGCCAGGTGAATTCACGCTCGCTCACGGGCCAATTCTCTTACGCGCTGCGGCCGGGCGACGTTAACCCTTCAACCGCGGCGACCCCAGAGCCGATTGAAGTGTTGACCTTCCATAGGGCGATTAACTGTTCAGTCGGCCGTGCGGATAGGCGCGATTGAAGGGTTACCGAGTCGAGCAGTTCTTTCGGGACTGCCTTGGGACGAAGTCGCCCGGTCCTCGGCCGAGACGTCGCCCCTACCTGCCAGCAAACCGCCGCCGAGGCGATGCGTGCGCAACGATTCGCGGCCTAACCTGTCGGCTAGCGCCGGAGTAGCTCAGCTGGTAGAGCACGTGATTTGTAATCACGAGGCCCCGGGTTCGATCCCCGGCTCCGGCTTACGCGTCCATCGTGGACAGTTTGTTTCGCATAGCGAGACAAACCGTCCACCGCGGCGATTTATCGAGCCTAGAACGTCGCTTCGCGCGAGGCTAGGTGGAGGCTCACCTTGCGCTTGACCCGCTGGAGGGCGTTGTCCACCGTCTTCGTGTCGCACTCCAGCCGCTCGCCGATCGCCTCGTAGGAGTGGCCGTCCAGGTAGAGGCTCAGGACGTGGCTCTCGAGCTCTGACAGCACGCTCGACAGGCACGAGACCAGGCTCTGGAGCTCCTCGGTGGCGATCACGCGCTCGGACGGGTCCTCGCTGCCCGGGCCCGGCAGGACCTCCTCGAGCGTCGTCTCCGACTCCGTGACTCCCGCCGGAGCCTGAGCGAAGGAGACGTACTGGTTGAGAGGGGCGTGCTTGTTGCGGCTCGCCGTCTTGACAGCGGTGATGATCTGGCGCGTGATGCAGAGCTCCGCGAAGTTGCGGAAGCTCGACTCCCGGTCCGTGCGGAAGTCCCGGATCGCCTTGTAGAGGCCGAGCAGCCCCTCTTGGATCAGGTCGTCGGGGTCGCCCCCCAGAAGGAAGTACGACGAGGCCTTCAGGCGCACGAATCCGCGGTAGCGCTTGACGATCCGGTCGTAGGCGTCCGGGCTGCCGCGCTTGGCCAGCGCCACCAGATAGGCATCCTCAAGCTCAGGTTGAGCTTCCGGGCGTGCCGTCGCCGCTGCCTGGGGCGCGGGTACGGCGCCGGCCACGTCTTGGGTGGGGGTCGGTACGGCCACAGGTTTCCTCCATTTCGGATTGGGAACCGGTGGCGCCCGTACCTCCCCTGGGCGCCCTCTCCTTGGGTCGTCGGCCGGACGAAAGCTCGACCTTTAGTCAACCCTTATGTGCGTACCTTAGCCGCCCGGGCGTTCTTCTGTCAACCATCGCGCCGGCGAGCGCAAGATCCGTTGCAGCCTGCGGCTTCCGTCCGCGGCGGGTGCTAACGCTGCTCGCGCCCTCGCTGGCGCGCCGCCTCGAACAGCAGCACGGCGGCGGCGGCCGAGACGTTCAACGACTCGACGCGACCGCGGAGCGGGATCGATATCCGGAGGTCGCAGCTCTCGGCCACGCGCCGCCGCAGCCCCCCGCCCTCGCTCCCGAGCACCAGCACGACCCTCCCGGTGAGGTCGGCGCTCGCGTAGGGCGTCGGCGCTCCCGATTCGGCTCCGTGGACCCAGGCGCCCGCCTCCTTGGCGACGCCAAGCCAGTCAGCGAGGTTGGGGACGCGCGCGATCCGAAGGTGCTCGACCGCGCCCGCCGATGCCTTGCACGCCACCGCGGTGACCGCGGCCGCTCGGCGCGCGGGGATAACGACGCCGGCCGCGCCCGCGGCCTCGGCCGACCGGCAGACGGCCCCCAGGTTGCGCGGGTCCTGGACCTGGTCCAGGGCGACGACGAGGGCGTCCGGGCGGTCCAGGAGCGCCCGCGGATCCGCGTACGGATACGGATCGACCTCGGCCACCACGCCCTGATGGTCTGGCGATCCCGCCAGCCGCGTGAGCTCCGGCCCGGGTAGGTCATCCGTCGACCACACGCGATGCACCCGTCGCCGCCCTCGCTGCGCCTCGGCGACCGCGCGCCGGCCGTAGATGACGTCTCTCTTCCCGCCTTCCCGTGGCACCGTCTAGCCACGAAGCCGGACCAGGCGCGCCCCGTCCGGCGTGTCGCGGACCTCGTAGCCGCGATCCGCGAGCTCATCGCGCAGTCGATCCGCGCGCGTCGAAGTCTCGCGCCGCGCGTGCCTCCTCGCGCTCGACCAGCAGCCTCTCGGCCTCGGGGTCTGCCGCATCCGCCGGGGCGAGCAGCGTCTCGAGCCCGAGCAGCGGCAGCATCTCCTCGAGGGCCGCGCGGGCGCCGGGAAGCGGGCGCCGGTTGCCCTCGGAGACCAGATCGAACAGCGAAGCGAGCGCGCGCGGTGTGTTGAAGTCGTCGGCGAGCGCCTCGAGGAACTCGTTCCGCCATGCCGTGACGGCGGCGACGGGCTCCACTCCTCCCTCGTCCGGCGGCTCGAGCACGAAGTTGCGGATCCGCTGGACGCGGGCGCCGGGCTCGGCGAGCGCCCGATCCGTGAACTCCAGTGGCTGGCGGTAGTGGCCCGAGATGAGGTAGGAGATAAGGGTCTCGGGACCGTAGGCGTCGAGCGCTTCCGACAGCTGGAAGATGTTGCCGACCGACTTCGACATCTTCTCCTCGGCCATCCGGACCATTCCGTTGTGCATCCACAGCCGGGCCAGCGGGACGCCGCGCGCCGCCTCCGTCTGGGCGATCTCGTTCTCGTGGTGGGGAAAGATCAGGTCGGCGCCCCCGCTGTGGATGTCGAAGTCCGGCGCCGAGGAGCTTCTCGCGCCATCGCCGAGCACTCGATGTGCCAGCCGGGCCTGCCCTCGCCCCACGGCGATTGCCAGCCAGGTGTCCTCGTCCGGCTTGCGCGCCTTCCACAGCGCGAAGTCGAGCGCGTCCTCCTTCAGGCTCGCGGTCCCGGCCTCCTCCCCCTGGTCCATCTCGGCGGGATCGCGGTTCGAGAGCCTGCCGTAGTCCCCGAAGCTCCGGACCCGAAAGTAGACGTCCCCCTCGCTCTCGTAGGCGTGCCCGGACGGCGATCAGCGCCTCGATCAGCGCGACGATCTCCGCGATGGTCTCCGACGCGAGCGGCTCCGCGTCGGGGCGCCCGAGCTCGAGCCGGTCGGTGTCCTCGATGTAGCCCGCGTCATCTCGGCCGCGTGCCCTCCGATCGCAAGCCCGCCTCACGAGCGGCCGCGTAGATCTTGTCGTTGATATCGGTGACATTGATGACCAGCCTCGGCTCGTAGCCGAGGTGCGGCGAGCAAACGGCGGAGCAGCATGGGGATCACGAATGGCCGCGCGTTGCCGACGTGGATCCGCGCAGTACACGGTCGGCCCGCAGGCATAGATGCCGACCTCGCGCGGCTCGCGCGGGTCGAGGTCGCGCAGCCCGCCGCTCAGCGTGTCCCGAGATCCGGACTCGCGCGCATGGATTGTCGATGCTATTCGCAGCAGAGAGCCGCGTCCGCAATGCCTCCGCCGCCACCGCGGCGGATAACGTCCGGCCGCGATGGGTGACGGGAAGCGACCGCGGGGGGCATCGCAGCGGCGGCTCGCGGGCGCATCTGCGCTCCATGTTCAGCGCGTTCGCGCGTGGAGGAGGTGTTCGCGATCCCTGCCCGGCCGGTACCTCGGGGGCCGCGCCCGATGCTGGACGCGACCTTCCAGATCCGGCTCGGCGACGTCGGACGAACCTGGGAGGTCCGGACCCGCGGCCGAGCGGTGCGAGGTTCGGCCCTCCCCGACGCGCGAACCCGACGTCGTGATCGGCAGCGACGCCTCGACCTGGATCGGGCTGCGCGAGGGGCGGCTCTCGGGGCTCGACGCCTTCTCGCAGCGTCGCCTCTATGCCCGCGGCGACCTCGATTTGGCGCTCGGCTTCGAGGGCCTCTTCAGGCTCCCCGGCGGGCGCGACCCGCTGCTGCGGATCGACCGAGGTCGAGACCGGCCGGGCGCGGGTCTCGCGCCCTGATCGCCGGCCACGGCGCGGACCAGGTGCTCTGCCTGCACGGCCTCGGCTCCAACAAGGCCTCGTTCTTCGAAACGGTCGCCGCGCTGGCCGGAGAGTGCACCGTCCACGCGCTCGACCTACCGGGCTTCGGCGCCTCGGAGAAGCCGGCGCGGGCCCCCTATGACGCGGCGTGGTTCGCCGAGGCGGTGCTCGGATACCTCGACGCGATGACGATCGACAGCGCGCATCTCGTCGGCAACTCGATGGGTGGCCGGATCGCGCTCGAGGCGGGCCTCGATGGCCCCCGATCGGATCGCGTCGCTGAGTCTCCTCGCGCCGGCGCTGGCGTTCCGCCGCCGTCGCTAGCTCGCACCGCTCGTGCGGCTGCTGCGGCCCGAGCTCGCGGCGATCCCGCATCCGCTTCGCGAGCGCCTGGTCCGAAACCAGCTCCGGGATCTGTTCGCCGACCCGGAGCGCCTCGATCCCGCCGCGGCCGATGTCGCCGTCGAGGATTTCTGCCGTATCTACCGCTCACGCACCGCCAGGGTGGCGTTCTTCGCCGCGGCTCGGAACATCTACCTCGACGAGCCCAACGGAGACGAGGGTTCTACGCAGGCTGGCGCGACTCGAGCCACCCGCGCTGTTCGTCTGGGGCGACGCCGAACGCTCGGTCCCTCCCGGCTTCGCCCGCCACGTCGGCGAGACCTGCCGGCGGCGCGCCAGGTCGTGCTCGCGGACTGCGGGCACGTGCCGCAGGTCGAGCTGCCGAAGACGGCCAACCGGCTGATCGGCGAGCAGATCGCCGCGGAGGCGAACCGCCGAGCCGGGCGCTCCGGTCCGCCGGGGCGCTGCGGCGGGCCGGCTGAACCAGGCGCGCTCCGTCGCGATCGCCGGCCCGGCGGATCACCGGGCGATGCGCGGCTATGATCGCGCCGATGCCACCCGACGACGCTCGGCGAGCAGGCGAAGCGAAACGGCGACGACGAGCGTCGCCCGGACGCGCGCACGGCCGGTCGGCGACCGGGTGGGTCCGCTCGGCGCCGCGGCGCGCGCCGGCGGCGAGACCGTCGCCCGCGCCGGGCGGCGGCGCGGTCGGGGCCGGGCGCGCGATCGCGGGTGCGACGGCCGGAGCAGGACGGGTCGCCAGGCGCGCCCGGGACGCGCTCAGCGCCGACCTCGACGACCGCGATCCCGACTACATCCGCGAGAACCTGCCGCTGCTCTGGCTGCTCTCCACCCTCTGGTACCGGGGCGAGGTCCGCAACATCGGGCAACATCCCCGAGGACGGGCCCGTGCTGCTGGTCGGTAACCACACCGGCGGCAACATGGCGCCGGACACGTTCGTCTTCACGCTCGCCTTCTCGACCTACTTCGGCGTCGAGCGACCCTTCTACCAGCTCGCCCACAACCTCGTCCTGGCCTCCCCGTTCGGCCCGTTCCTGCGCCGCTACGGCGCGATCGCCGCATCGCACAGACCACGCGCAAGGCGCTCTGCGTCCGGGGCCGCGGTGCTCGTCTTCCCGGGCGGCGACTGGGAGGTCCATCGGCCGAGCTGGGAGCGCAACAAGGTCGATTTCGCGGGCCGCAAGGGGTTCATCAGGCTGGCCCTCGCCGCGGACGTGCCGATCGTTCCCGTCGTGACGATCGGCGGCCAGGAGACCGCGCTGTTCCTCAGCCGCGGCGCCTGGCTCGCGAAGCTGCCTGGGCCGACCGCTTCCTGCGCCTCAAGGTGATGCCGATCTCGGTCGCGATGCCCTGGGGCCTCAACGTCGGCGACTTGTTCGGCCACCTTCCGCTCCCGGCGAAGATCACGATCGAGGTGCTCAGGCGCCGATCGATCTGAGCAGCAGTTCGGTCGCCGAGCCGGACCTCGACGAGGTCTACGACTACGTCACGCGGGTGATGCAGGAGACGCTCGACGGCGCTCGCCGCCGAGCGACGGCTTCCCGGTCATCGGCTGAGGCGGTCCGATGAGGCTCAACGAGTCGATCGTCATCGCCGCACCGCCGAAGCTGGTCTGGGAGTACATCGCCGACCCGGCGAACTACCTCCACTTCATGTCGGGGGTGACCCGCTGGGAGGTCGTGGGCGAGCAACGCAGCGGGCTCGGCGCCCGCTACCGGATGCTGATCCGGGTCGGCTCGGCCGAGGTCGGCGGGCCTGATCGAGATCGTCGAGTGGAAGCGAGGAGCGCGACATGGCGTGGTGCTCGGTACTCGGCGTCGATCAGCGCGGCCGCTGGCGACTGCGCGAGCTGCCCGATGGCCGGACCAGGGTCGAGCTGCGCTTCGCCTATGGCGTCGCCGGCTCGGGCATCCCCGGCTGGATCGCCGAGCTCTTCGCCGCGCCCGCGCTGGGCGGTCACATGCGGCGCTCACTCCAGCAGCTCAAGCGCCAGGTCGAGCACGAGCGGCTGCGGGCGAAGCGGCGGCGCGCCGCGAGCGCGCCGCAGCGCTGAGGGTCGAGCGGCGCGAAATCCCTGAGCGCGGCGAACGCGACCGCGCGACGCTGCTCAGCTCCCCGCTTGCGGTTCACCGCGGCGAGCAGCTGGCGCTTGTTCATCCGCGAGCGGCCCGCGATGTTGAGGCGTCTTGGCGTCGTTGTAGAGCTGCTCTCGGGTCCGCCCGCCGCGGGCCGGCCTCCGGATCGCTTGCCGCCTCGGCGACCGGATGAGATGTCGCGGACCGAGCTCCGCGAGCGCTGTCGTCGACTCGCCGCGGCGCGCGCGTTCCTTCTGGACCGTCCGGGCCGCGATCTCCTTGGCTCGCCCCTCGGAGCGACCCTGCTGCTTCTGGCTCCGCTTTACGTGCTCGTACTGACGTGCCCTCTTCGTGCCCTTCTTCACACCACGCGGTGGCATCTCGGCACCTCCTGGTCTTCGCTCTCGGTGCGCCGCTACCCGACGGATTGCAGGCAAAACGGGGTGAACGTGCGACCTACGCGAGCTCGCGCTTCAGGATCTTCCCGGTCGCGTTGCGCGGCAGGGAGTCGAGGAACTCGACCTCGCGCGGGACTTTGTAGCGGGCGAGGTTGGACTTGACGTACTCCTTGACCTCGTCCTCCGAGAGGTCGGTCCCGTCGTCGGGAACGATGAAGGCTTTCAGCCGTTGGCCGAACTGCTCGTCGTCGACGCCGATGACGGCGACCTCCTTGATCCTGTCGTGGTCGGACAGCAGGTCCTCGACCTCGCGCGGGAACACGTTCTCGCCGCCGGAGACGATCATCTCGTCGTCGCGGCCATCGATGAACAGGCGGCCCTCCTCGTCGAAGTGGCCGACGTCCCCCGACGAGAGCAGGCCCTCGAGCTCGTCCTTTCCGCCGCCGCCCGTGTATCCCTCGAACGCCATCTCGTTACCGACGAACACCCGTCCGGTGTCGCCGGTCTCGACCTCGTTTCCATCCTCGTCGACGATTCGGACCACCGTGCCGCGGGGCGGCTTCCCGGCCGTGCCCGGCGCCTCGCGCAGGTCCTCCGGCGTGGCGATCGTTGCCCAGGCCACCTCGGTGGAGCCGTAGAGGTTGTAGACGTTGTCGCCGAAGGTGTCCATCCAGCGCGTTCGCGAGCTCGCCCGGAAGCGCCGAGCCGCTCGCCGCGGTGACCCGCAGGCTGGGGAGGTCGTACTCCTGAAGCGTCCCCTCCGGGAGCTCCAGGATTCGCTGCATCATCACGGGGACCACGACCAGCGCGGTCGCGCCGCTCTCCTGGGTCGCCTTCAGCGTCTCCTCGGGATCGAACTTGCGCCGCAGGACGTAGGTGGAGTTCAGGGCCAGGCCCAGGACGAAGTGGGCGAAGCCCCAAGAGTGAAACAGGGGCGCGGCGATCATTGTCCGTTCGCGAGCCCGAAGCGGGATCCTCGAGAAGAGCGCAGCGAGCGGGCTCAACGTATCCGGTTGCGATCGCTGGGCTCCCTTGGGCGTGCCGGTCGTGCCCGAGGTCAGGATCACGAAGCGGCTGGATTCGTCCGGGGGATCGAGGTCCTCGTCGCCGTTGGACTCGATCATGTCCGCGAGGGTGTTGTCCTCGTGGTCCTCCTTCTCCTCGCTCCAGGCGACGTAGCGGGAGAGCCCGATCTCCGTGCCGGCCTCGCTCGCCTTCTCGAGCAGCCCACTGAACTCCTCGTCGTACACGAGCGCTTGCGGCTCCTCGCGCTCGATCACGTCGGCGAGCTGCGGGCCCGAGAACGCGGTGTTCATGTACAGGCCGTTGGCACCGAGCTTGGAGATGGCGAGCGTCGCCTCGATGAAGCCGCGATGGTTGCGGCACATAATCGCGACGCCGTCACCCTCGCCCACACCCCCCTCGGCGAGCCCGCGGGCGATCGCGTTGGAGCGGGAGTGGACCCCGGAGAACGTCAGCGTCCCGGCCTCGTCCTCGATCATCGGCTCGTCCGGGTAGCTGACCGCGGCGCTCGCGATTCCGGCCGCGGGCGAGGCTCCCCACCTCGCCAGCACCACCGCCATCGCTGCGAGCTTGTCGGGCCGGACGGGCCGGATCACGCCGGCATCCGCCAGCACCTTCACGTTGAACGGCACCTCGCTCAGCGCCCCGAGGGGGCCCAGCTTGATCCGGCGGGCGACTTGATCGATGGGACGGGTCAGGATGTCTGAGATGTGGGTGAGGGGGCTCAAGCCCCCGAAACTGGCTGGTGTCGTTTCGAAGATGGCCGAACGCACCACTCTCCTGCCTACTCTATTTACCCCGCTCCGAGCGGCGCCACGTCAACCCGGCTTCCCGTCGGCTCCTAGTCCAGCTCGACCATCGCAACGGCGACGCACGCGATGCCCTCGCCCCGTCCGATCCAGCCGAGCCCCTCGTTTGTGGTCGCCTTCACGTTGACGTTCGCCGACAGCGCCTGCGCCAGCAGCCGCTCCATCTCGGCCCGATGCGGGCCGATCCGCGGCGCTTCGCAGACCAGCGTGGCGTCCACATTCAGCACGCGGCCGCTCAGGTTCCCAAGTGCCACCGCCAGCAGGTCAAGCGAATGGGCATCCCGCCACTGCTCCTCGTCCGGCGGGAACCACGTGCCGAGGTCCCCGAGCCCACCCGCGCCGAGGATCGCGTCGATGATCGCGTGAGTGAGGACGTCGGCGTCGGAGTGGCCGCCCAACCCGCGCTCGTGGGGGATCTCGACGCCGCCCAGGACGAGCGTGCGGCGATCCGCGAACGGATGTACGTCGTAGCCGATCCCGACGCGTGCACTCATGCGGCGTGCTCTTTGCCGGCCGGGGCTCCCGCGCGTCCCAGCGGCGCCAGGCGACGCTCCCGTCCCGCGAAGACCGCGACCTCCTCGATGCCCCAACCCTTCATGGCCTCGACGGCACTGTGGTAGGCGAAGCCGACGTGTTCGGGTACGTGCGCGTCCGAGGACAGGCTGAATGCGGCGCCCGCATCCACGCACATCTCGGCGAACCCACGCGACGGGTAGATCTCCCCCACCGGCTTCCGCAGCCCGGCGGTCGAGACCTCGACCGCGATCCCGCTCTCGCCGATCCCCTCCACGGCCGCCTCGTAATAGAAGCGCGGGTCGCGCTCGGGCGCCGGCCGGCCGGCTCCCCACACCTTGACCAGATCTGGGTGGGCGAGCACGTCGAACAGGCCGCTCCGCGCCGCCTCCGCCAGCGTCGCGAAGTAAAGCTTCCACACGCGGTCGGGATCGCTGACCGACTCCCAGATGTCCCAGACGTCGTGGTCCACCGCCCTGTCGCGCACGTAGTGGACGGACCCGATCACGTAGTCGAGGTCGCAGGAGTCGAGGAGGTTGGCGATGCGGTCCTCGCGCCCCGCGACGTAGTCCATCTCGATGCCCAGCCGAAGCGGCGTCTCGCGAACGAAGTCGGCGTAGGCGTCGAGATCGTCGCGAGCGTTCTCGAGCCAGAACGGGTGATCCCAAACGTCGAGGGCCTGCCGAAAGCGATGGACATGCTCAGACACGCCGAGCTCCTCGATCCCGGCCTCGCCGGCGGCGGCGAGGTAGCGCTCCACGTTCGCCTCCGTGAAGTAGTCTCCCGGCTCCGTTCCGGGCTCATCCGGCCGCAGGTGCACGTGATAGTCCGTGAGCATGGCGCATGTACGCTAGCTGCCGTGGTCCACCTGCGGATCGTGGTGCCGAGCCATCAGTCCGAGCACGCGCTCGATCTGCTGAACGCCGCGCCGTCGGTCTGCAACGTGATCTACCTCCCGGGTGTCGCGCACCGTCCCGAGGGGGACGTGATCCTGTGCGATGTCGCCCGTGAGGACGCGAGCATCATCATCTCCGACCTGCGCGAGCTCGAAATCGACAAGGAGGGGTCGATCGCGATGGAGATGATCGACTCTCAGGTCTCGAGCGGCGCGCTCGCCGCCGAGAAGGCGGCGGAGGGGCTTCCTTCCGACGCGGTTGTCTGGGAGGAGGTCGAGACCAGGACCTCTGAGAACGTCGAGCTCTCCGGAAGCTTCCTAGCCTTCATGGTGCTCGCGATGCTGATCGCGATGGTGGGAATCCTCACGGACCAGCTGATCCTGGTCATCGGCGCGATGATCGTCGGGCCGGAGTTCGGTCCCATCGCCGGAATCTGCGTCGCGGCGGTCGAGAAGCGCAGGGATTTGTTCAAACGCTCGTTCCGGGCGCTTGCGATCGGGTTCCCGGTCGGGATCACGGCCACATTCCTGGCGACATTGGTGCTGGACGCGATCGGCCTGGTCCCGAGCGATCTCGCGGCTCACCGCCCGTTCACGCAGTTCATTTCGAGCCCCAACGAGTGGAGCTTCATCGTCGCGTACCTGGCCGGGATGGCCGGCGTCCTCTCGCTCACCTCCGCCAAGTCGGGCGCCCTCATCGGGGTTCTGATCTCGGTGACGACGATTCCGGCCGCAGCGAACATCGGCGTGGCCGCTGCGCTCGGCGACTGGCACGGGTGGCTGGGCGCGATGGAGCAGCTCAGCCTGAACCTGTCGGCGATCCTGCTCGCCGGCATCGGGACGCTGTTCGTCCAGCGGCGCATCTACCTCAGACGTCGCGTGGCCCACCTGCACGATGAGGCCAGGGTTGCCGCCGGCCTCCCGCTCGGCCGCAGCCGCCGCGTCGGAAGCGCCCCTTACAAGACCCCCGGCGGTGCGTAGGACCGCGCGCGACCTGCTCGTCCTGCTGGGGGCGTTCGCGGCAGCGAGCGCGATCGCGGCGGCGGCTGGGGCCGCGAACTTCGGAACGGCCCTGGCCTTCGGTCAGATCGGTTTCGGGGCGGCACTGATATGGGTGCTGCTCACTCGCTGACCGACTCGCCGCGGGGGCGGACGGTCCTGAGCCGCGCTCGCTCGGTGCCGGTGGGCTTCGTGACGACGTACGGGGACCTGTGCCCGGGGGCGCCCCGGTTCGCCGGGATGGTGATGTCGGCGTGCCACGACCCAGACGTCCCCTGGCACCGCATCGTCCGCGCCGACGGATCACTCGCGAAGGGCGAGCGCCAGCGCCGCCTGCTTGATGCGGAGGGTGTGCCGTTCCGTGGCAACCGGGTGGATATGGGAGTGGCGCAGGTCGACCCGGCGTCCCTGCTCCACGACCAGCTCTGATGGCCTTACTCGTTCGTGCCTAGGCTCGGCCTGGGTCGAGCGAGGCGTGGATCGAACGGACGACCAGGGCGCCGTCCCCCACGGCCGCCGCCACGCGCTTGGTCGAGCCTCCGCGGACGTCGCCGATGGCGAAGACGCCGGGGCGTGTGCACTCGAGCATGAGCGGGCCTCGGTCCACACCGTCCCAGTGTCGGGAGAAGTCCGGGTGGCGGCGCGCCTGCTCGCCGGTGACGACGAAGCCCTTGTCATCCTGGCCGACGTAGTCGACCAGGCCCTGCGACCTTGGAGAGGCGCCGATCATCGCGAACAACGCGGAGGTCTGGACGCGGCGATCGGGTCCCCCGCCCGAGATCACAACCGCCTCGAGCTTCTCGTCACCCTCGAGCGCTCTGACCTCGCACCCGGACCAGACCTTGACGTTCGACTTGGCCTCGATTTGATCCACCAGGTAGCGCGACATCGCCGCCTCGAGCGGTCGCCGGGCCACGACGTGGACCTCATGCGCGTAGTCGGCGAGCTTGACCACGGCCTGCCCGGCCGAGTTTCCTCCGCCCACGACGATGACGTCCTCCTCCGAGCATTGCTGCGCCTCGATATGCGTCGCCGCGTAGTACAGGCCCAGGCCCTCAAACCGGTCCGCGTTCTCGGCCGGCAGTCGACGATAGTCCGCGCCCGGGGCCAGGACGACGCATCGCGCCCGCACGCGCTGACCGTCGGCAAGCCCGATCTCCCGCAATCCCCCGTTCTCGGGCTCGGACACGTGAGAGGCCTCGTGGACGCTGGAGATCACGGCGCCGAACTTTCGCGCCTGGAGCGTTGCCCGTCGGGCGAGATCCGCGCCGGTAAGACCGGTGGGAAAGCCGAGATAGTTCTCGATGCGAGCGCTCGTGCCCGCCTGACCGCCTGGGGCGAAGCGTTCCACCACAACCGTGCTGAGCCCCTCGGACGAGGCGTAGACCGCCGCGGCCAAACCGGCCGGCCCACCGCCGATCACGACCACGTCGAAGCTCTGGCCGTCGACCTGCGCTCGCAGTCCCACCTCGTCCGCGACCGAGGTCACGGTGGCTTGCCGCATGACGCTGTCGGATCGGACCAAGACGGGGCACTCGGCTTCGCCGATGCCGAAGTTCTCGAGCAGGACCCGGCTGTCGGCGTCAGTCTTCAGGTCATGCCAGGTGAAGGGCACGAGGTTGCGTTCCAGCAGCTCCCTGACGGCGAACGCCTCACCCGACCATCGCGAGCCGATCAGCCGTTGCTGACCCAGGCCGCGGCCCTGCAGCCACTCCCGGCGCGTTGTCATGGTGCGTAGGAGCAGGTCGCCGAGCTCTGCCGTGGTGGCGACCACTCGGCGCACGTCCTCCGGCGGGAGCGCAACGAGCGTCGTCGGCTCGGCCGCGAACCCGGCGGCGAGCGTCGGCTCGCCGGTGAACATGGAGAGGTCGGCGATGAAGGTCCCCACCCTGCATTGGGTGAAGTACCGGTCGCCTTCCGGAGCTTGGTCGATGATGTCCACCGCTCCGCTCTGGACTACGTAGAGCGGGGTCTCACGCTGGCCGTGCCCAAACACCTCATCTCCGCGTGCGAACGAGAGCTGAGTGCCGATCTCCGCCAGGTACTCGACCTGCGAGGCCGTCAGCCGGGGGAAGAGGATCGGATCATCGGGATCGAGGAAGTCCTCTACCGGAGTGGGTGCGTAGTCGGTGGGCATTCTCCCTTCGAGCCTACGGCGCCGACCCGGCACACCCCCCGCAGCCGATCACGACCCGCATGCCGGTCTTCGTGCAACCGGCGCCAGCGGCGTCCGCGTAGGCCGGGAGCGGCCGTGCTCGTATCGCCGGTGCCTTGGCCGGCTCTCTGGCTGCGCCGGGGACAGGCTCAACGGGTGCTTCCGGCCCCCGACCTGGCTCAACGGGTGCTTCCGGCCCCCGACCTGGACGCTTGTGTTTACGAGCATTGCGCCGATCGTCAGTCGCCCCCGCCCGTCTGCGTCGCGGGCTTGGAGGGCCCGAGGCGCAGGGCCCTTCGCACCCGTTCCGGCAGGTACCAGTTCCAGTCACCGAGGAGTTTCATCACGGCGGGTACGAGGATCGCGCGGACGATCGTCGCGTCGAGGAAGATCGCCACTGAGAGCCCGAGGCCGAACTGCTGCAGGCCCACGAACGAGCCTGCCGTGAACCCGGAGAACGCCGCGATCATGACGATCGCGGCGGCGGTGATGATCCTGCCGGTCATCTCGAGCCCGTGGGCCACCGCTCGCTCGTTGTCGTGATGGGCGTCCCACTCCTCGCGCATTCGCGACAGCAGGAAGACCTCGTAGTCCATCGACAGCCCGAAGAGCATCGCGAAGAGGAAGATCGGGATCCACGCCTCCACCTGGGGAAGCCCCTGGAGTCCGATCACCGAGTGGCCTCCCTTCTCGAAGACCAATACGAGGACCCCATACGTCGCGCTCACCGAGAGGATGTTCATCAGCACGGCCTTCACCGGCAGGAAGATCGAGCGGAACGCGCGAAGCAGGAGGAGATAGGAGAGCGCGAGGACCGCCAGCACCAGCCAGGGGAAGGCGCCGTACGCGCGGTCGATGAAGTCGACCCCGAATGCCGGGGCGCCGGTCAGCAGCACGGTGGTCCCGGTCGGGAAGTTCGCCTGCGGGATGTACTTCTCGCGGATCCGGTGCACCAGGTCCATGGCCTGGCTCGTCCCGGCATCGTTGCGCCCGGCGGCGCGGATCTGGATCACCTGGTCTTCCTGGTCGATCAGGTGCGCCCTCTGGGCGGCGGCCAGGCCCTGAGGGCCCCGTCCCAGCAGGATCGGTGACTGAATGGTCCTCGGATCGATCTGCGGGTCGGCGCGCAGCTCGGCCACGAGCCGCCGCTCGGCAGCGACGATGGCGGGCGCGGTGGCGCCGTTCGGCTGGTGCGTGTCGATCGCGACCTGATTCGGGGCCAGCGCACCGGGCCCCAGCGTCCGTTCCAGGATCGCGAGCCCCTCGGTCGCCTCCGTCGTCGTCGGCGTTCCGCGGTTGTCTCCGCCCGTGAGATGGAGCTGGAACGCCGGGATCGCGAGCGCGATCAACAGACCGGCGGCCCCGACCGCATACGGGATCGGGTGCCGCATGATCGAGTGGGACAGCCGCGTCCAGAATCCGGGCCGACCCTCGGCGCGGGCCTCCAGGATCCGGCGCGGGATCACGCGTAGCCGGTTGATCTTTCGCCCCAGAACCGCGAGGAGGGCGGGCAGGAACGTGGCCGACGCCGCAATCGAGATCAGCGGCACGAGCAATCCGCCCACGCCCATCGAGCGCATGAACGGCAGTGGCATGAACACGAGCAGCGCGAGGCCGATCGCGACGGTGGCGCCCGAGAAGAGCGTGGCGCGGCCGGCCGTCTTCATCGTCGTCACCAGCGCCTCTTCCACGGACTCGGTATGAGCCAGCTCCTCCCGGAAGCGGAACACGACCAGCATGGAGTAGTCGATCGCGATCGCGAAGCCGATCAGCGTGACGATGTTCGTCACGTAGATCGCCATGTCCATGAAGTGGGCGACGATCCACACGGCGCCAAGCGTCGTCGGGATCGTCACCAGCGCGAACAAAAACGGGACGCCGATCGCGACCAGCGTCCCGAACATGAACGCGAGGACGATCAGCGCGATCGGGATCGCGATCGACTCGCCGCGGGCGAGGTCGTCGTTGTAGATCTTCTGCGTGTCGTGGTTGATCGCCGGATAGCCCGACAGGTAAGTCGTGACGCCGGGGATCTGCGGCGTGGCCTCCCGCACGTCAGTGGTCTTGTCGGCCGCGTCGGCGTTCTCGAGGGGCGTGGAGATCTGGACGTACGCCGTCGTGCGCGAGGCCGGGAGGACCGGGCCGGGATGCGCGCCCTGGATGACGGTCGAGGCCTTAGCGGCGGCGGCGGCGGCCTCGCGACGAAATGCCGGGCTGTTCGCGACCGGCCTATCGGCCTGGAAGATGAGCGTGAACGATCCGTCGCCGCGCTCGTTGAAGCGGTCCTTCAGGAGGTCGAGACCCTGCTCTGCATCGGAGCCCGGGACGCTGAAGCGATTGGACAGGAGCTTGCCGACGTTGGCGGCGCCGAGCCCTCCGACCACCAGCAGCACGAGCCACGCGACGATGATCTTCTTGCGATTCCTGATTACACGCCGGGTCCAGGACTCCATCCAAGTCCTCCTCGGATCCATTCAACTACGCGCCCCGCCGCAGCCGGATTTTAAGGAGATGTCGACGCCGGCCGCAGCAAGACCCCACCCGCTCCAAGCGCCCGGCTGGTTCGGGTAGGCGGATCCGCTAACCCTTCAACGGCTGTGACCCCCCAGCGGCCATCGAAGACTTGACCGCCTCAGAAGGGGTTAGCGTCATCACAGAACCGGGTTTAGGATCGCGCCATGCCGAAGCAGATCGTCCCGCCCCCGAAGCGCACCTGCCGCTACTGCGGCCAGGGCGGCCAGATCCTGTTCCGCAAGTGCCCGAAGTGCGGCCGCCGCTACCTGGGCAGCAAGCCGTTCGGCGCGGTGCATTAGCTGGGTTGGCGGGTGCGCGGGAGCCAAAATCCGGGCGTGGGTCGAGTTGACCCTCATATACGTGGTCAACTCGCCCCAGGTCGGCGGGAGGCTGCTGGGACACTCTGCTTCAGCCGCCCCGCTCGGCCGCCAGCAGCTCGGCGATACGCAGGTCCAGTGGCGTCGTCACCTTGAGGTTCTCGGGCGGCGAGGGGTGGATGAGGACCTCGCCACCCGCCTCCTCCACCAGCATCGCTTCGTCGGTCGCGGCCGGGATTCGCTTGGGGTCGGTGCCGAGCGCGTCGCGCAGCGCATCCGTGCGGAAGACCTGCGGCGTCTGTGCCGCCCAGAGGTGTTCACGGCTGAGGGTCTGCGCGACCGTCGGGTCGCCGCGCGGGAGGTCACCCTTCGGCGCGCGCGGCTCGCGGGTGCGCTTGACCGTATCGGTGAGCGGAGCGGCCGCGATGACCGCCGCTGCGTCGGGGCGGTCGAGGAGCTTTGCCACGAGCTCGTCGATGAGCTCGGCAGTGACGAGTGGGCGCGCCGCGTCGTGGACCGCGACGACCTCCGTCCCCACCCGTTCGAGTCCCGCGGCCACCGACTCGGACCTGGTCGCACCGCCGGCGACCGCGACGGCATCCTCGCGGACGGCGCCTTCGTGACCGGTGGGCACGGCGACGATGACAGGCCCGACCAGCTCCGCGCGCTCGAACGCGTCGAGCGACCAGTCGAGGAGCGGGCGGCCGCCGAGATCTACGAAGGCCTTCGGGCCGCCGGCCCCCAGCCTCTGGCCGGAGCCGGCGGCCGCGATGACCGCTGATGCCGCTGGACCCTCAGGCAGACGCCTTGGCGCCGAAGCGCTCCTCCAGCAGCTCGTCCAGGTACGCCTCGGCGCCGCTCCTCGTCCTTGCCGAGCGCGTACATGAACTCGGACGCGAGGATCTTCTTCGCCCGTGTGTACATCTGCTTCTCCCCGGTGGAGAGGCCCTTCTCCCATTCGCGAATCGCGAGGTTTCGTACAACCTCGGCGAGCTCGAAGACGTTGCCCGTCTTGATCTTCTCGCGGTTGTACTTGAACCGGCGGTTCCAGTTCTTCGGCATGTCCGAGACCTCGCCGGTCAGCACCTCGATCACCTTGTCGACCTCTTCACCCGCGATCACCCGTCGCAGTCCCGCGCGATGAGCGTTCTCGCAGGGCACCATGACCGTCATGTCGTTGTGCAGGATCTTGATGGTCAGGTAGTCCCGCTTCTCACCCAGGAGATCCTTGCTCTCCTTCTTCAGCACAACCCCGGCCCCGTGGTGCGGATAGACGACGTTGTCGCCTTCCTCGAAGGTGCACTCGACGGGGCCGAGCTCGTCCTCGACGTCGATTGCGTCATCCGCGGTAGCTAGCTCTGGAATTTCGTCCTCCTTAGTTTGGACGGCCGCGGGGCGGCCGTCGGGTTCATGGATATCGATCGACGATGTCGATCTCCTGCAGGCTGCGAAGTCCTTCGCGGATCTCCCGCGCGCGCGCCGGCCCCATCCCGTCGACTGAAGCGAGCTCGTCCTCGGTCGCGTTGACGATCGCGTCGAGGTCGCCGAAGCGATGGACGATCTTCTGCGCGACGAGCCGCGGAAGCCTGGGGATCCGCGACAGCGCCCGGTAGCCGCGCGGCGCGACCGTGAGGTCGACCGTGCTCGTCTTGCGCTCATAGCCCAGGAGCTCGGCAAGGCGGCCGAAGTCCAGGAGCTCCTGATACGGAAGGGCGGCCAGCTCGTGCAGGATGCGGTCCACCTGCTCATCGGTGTCGATGGCGCTGTAGTCGCGAACGATCGCGGCCCGCTCCCCCACCACGCCGACGACGGTCTCCTCGAGCTGCATCTCTATGAGCCGCCCCTCGGTCCCCAGCTCGATGATGTAGCGCTCGACCTCCGCGGCCATTCGCGTGACGAGCTCAGCCCGCTGCAGCGTTGAGAGGACGTCGTGGAGCGTGCAGCCGCCCAGAAGCTCGAGGCCTGTCAGCCGCGCCGCGACCTGGTCCAGCCGCGCTCGGTACTTCTCGAGCGTCGCGATTCCCTGGTTCGCCTTCGACAGCACCTGCGGGATGTCCTGGAGGATGTACTTGATCCCCTCGACGTACAGCGAGACGACATCTCGCCGCTGAGAGATGGCGATCACCAGGGCCTTGGTCTGCTTGGAGACGCGTTCCGCGGTGCGGTGGCGGGTGCCGGTCTCCATCGAGAGGATCGTGGGATCCGGCATGAGCTGGACGTTCGCCCAGTGGATCCGCTCGCCCCCGGGGTCCAGAACGATCGCGCCGTCCATCTTCGCGACCTGGTAGAGCAGCGCCGGCGTGTAATCGATGTCCAGCTTGATCCCGCCGCTGAAGAGGAACGACGCCTCGTCGGGCTCCGCGATCAGGATCAGGCCGCCGGTCCGGGCGTGGATGATGCTGTCGATGCCCTCGCGCAGCGGCGTGCCGGGCGCCACCATGTCGAGTGCCTGCAGCAGTCGAGGGTCGAGACGAGCCTCGAGTTCATGCAGCTCGTCACCGACATGAGACGCCATCGCGAATCCATGATGGCAAATACCCCTAAATACGCGCGGGCAGGCGAATTCCGTGTGGACAGGTCGGATTGCCGCTTGTCAAGCGGCGCGGGCGGCGGGCCGTGGCGTCGCGACGGTCGCGCGGAGCGCGGAGCGCAGGGTTCGGTGGGGCGCCAGGCCCTGCGCCGTCTCCCCGGCCTCGGGTCCGACCACCGGGGCGAGCCCGAACTTGATTGCCTCGGCAACTCGCCGCTCGGGGTGGGCCACGAAACGGAGCTCGCCGGTGAGGCCGACCTCCCCGAAGCATGCGAGCGGCCGCCCTTCGGTCCCCGCGACAGCCTGACCGCGATGCGCCGACGCGAGCGCAAGCGCCACCGCCAGATCGGCTCCCGGCTCGTCGACCCGGACGCCGCCGGCGACGTTCACGAAGACGTCGGCCGAGGCGAGCGATGGGCCGCCATGCCGGGCGAGCACCGCGATCACCATCGCGAGACGGTTGCGATCGATGCCGGTGGCCACGCGCCTGGGCGGCACGATCTCGGTCGGCGCCACGAGGGCCTGCACCTCGACGAGCAAAGGCCGGGTTCCCTCCATCGCGCAGAGGACGCACGACCCGGGCGAGTCGGACGCGTCGCCGACGAACCGCGCCGACGGGTCGGCCACCTCCACCAGCCCCCGGAGCGCATCTCGAACACGCCCACCTCGCTGGTCGCGCCGAAGCGGTTCTTCAGCGCGCGGAGCGTGCGAAAGCTGCGCTCGCGCTCGCCCTCGAACAAGAGCACACAGTCCACCATGTGCTCGAGCACCCGCGGACCGGCGACGCTCCCTTCCTTGGTCACGTGGCCAACGAGGACGACCGCCGTGCCGATCCGCTTCCCCACCTCGGTGATCGCCCCGGCGGCCTCACGCACCTGGCCGACGGAGCCGGGAGCCCCGGTCATTCCCTCGGTGTGGAGCGTCTGGACCGAATCGATCACGCAGACGGCGGGCCGCTCGGCCTCCAGCGCACTCAGGACCGCCTCGACCGAGGTCTCGGCCAGCACCGGCACGGCCAGTGACGCATCGCCGAGCCGCTCGGCCCGCAGCCGCACCTGTGCCGCGGACTCCTCCCCGGAGACGTAGAGCACCTTGCCGCCCGCGTCCGCGAGGTTGCCCAGCGCCATCCCGGTCAGCGTCGACTTCCCGATGCCCGGCGAGCCTCCGATCAGGACGACGGATCCCGGCACGAGCCCTCCGCCCAGGACGCGATCCAGCTCCGCGATCCCGGTCAGGAGTCGGTCCGCACTGGGAGCCCGCACGTCGCGCAGCGGCACCGGCTTCGGGGCCAGCCCTGCGCCACCGGCCGTGGCGCGCCCGCCCACGCCCCTGCGCGGCTTGGCCGACCGCTTGGCCTCGACAAGGGTGTTCCACTCGCCGCAGCCGGGACAGCGGCCGGTCCATGCCAGCGCGGAGTGCCCGCACTCCTGGCAGACGAAATGAGAGCCCGTCATAGGGTGAGATTCGGAACCCCACCCGACACCATCGCGCCCCCCACCACCTTTGACGGGGTTAGGTGGGCTATAGCCCCCTCAACCCCGTCAATGCGGGTCGGGGCCGGCTGAGATGCCGTAGATGTCAGCCGCCAGCGCCCGGAGCTGGCCCACGTACGGCTGGACATCGAGGCGACCGCCGATCACGCGCTCGATCAGCTCCTTCGGCATGAACTTGTTGCCGTGGCGGTGGAGGTTCTCCCGCAGCCAATCGCGAAGCCCGACCAGCTCGCCGCGCCGAATCCCGTCCTCGACGTCGGGCATCTCGGAGGCGATCCGCTGCCACAGCTGGCCGGCGATCACGTTGCCGAGCGCGTAGGTTGGGAAATACCCGAACACGCCGCCGGCCCAGTGCACGTCCTGGAGCACGCCGTGAGCGTCGTCGGGCACCTCGACGCCCAGGTAGTCGCGCATCCGGGCGTTCCACGCCTCCGGCAGCTCGCGCAGCTCGATCCGGCCACCGAAGATGTCGAGCTCGAGCTCGAAGCGCAGGATGATGTGGAGGTTGTAGGTGACCTGGTCGGCCTCGACCCGGATCAGCGAGGGCTCGACCTTGTTCGCTGCGCGGTAGATCGTCTCGATGTCCGTCGCACCCAGCCGATCGGGGAACAGCTCCCTGAGCCGCGGCATGACGTGCTCCAGGTACGGCCGGCTCCTCCCCACCCAGTTCTCCCAGAGGCGGCTTTGGGACTCGTGGAAGCCGAGCGAGGACGGGCTCGCGAGCGGTGAGCGCCATAGCGGGCGCGGCACCCCGTTCTCGTACATCGCGTGCCCGGCCTCGTGCAGCACCGACCAGACGGCTGTGCCGAAATAGTCGGAATCGAACCGGGTCGTGACCCGAAGGTCCGCCGGGCTGATGGCGGTCGCGAACGGGTGGACCGTCGCGTCCAGGCGCCAGGCATCCGCCTGGATGGGCAGATCGGCGACGAGCTCGCGCGCGAGCGCGTCCTGGGTTTCCAGCGAAAAGTCGCCGTGGAGACAAGAGGCGTCGACGGTGACCCCGCTGTCGGCGATCGTCGCGATGAGCGGCAGGACGCCGTCGCGAAGGTCGTCGAGGACCGTGGCCACCTCGGCCGTCGTCATCCCGGGCTCGAAGTCATCGAGCAGCGGGTCGTAGTCGTGTTCGAACCCCTCGAAGCCCGCGAAGCAATCCACGTAGCGGCGGCGCAATTCGACGTTTCGCGCCAGGTGAGGCAGGAACGCGGCGAAGTCCGACTCCGCGCGGGCGTCCTCCCAGGCATGCTCCGCCAGCGACGAGACCCTGCGTGATCTCGGCTCGCAGGTCGGCCGGGACCCGGCGGGCCTTCTCCCAGCCCCGCCGCGCAACGCGGACGAGGCTCGCCTCGTCGGAGTCGTATGGCATCGAATCGACCTCGGCGGCCGCCGCGTCGATCAGCCGGCCGAGCTCATCGGAGACCAGCATCTCGTGCCGGATCCGGGTGAGCGTCGCGAGCTGCTCGGCGCGTGGCTCGATGCCGGCGGACGGCATCTGGGTCCGCTCGTCCCACGCCAGCAATGCCCGTGCTCGGCCGAGGTCGTTGATCTCGGCCAGGCGCTCGCGGAGCTCGTCGAGGCTCGCTGCCATCAGCGCGGAATCAAGCGGTGCGAGGGCGGCATCGTGCCGCGGACCCTAGCGGCGGGGAACGGCGTCAGCGCTCTGGGCGAGCCGAGAACCCTTCGCCGCGGATCGCCTCGAGGATCAGCTCGCCGTGCTTCGGCCCGTCGGTCTGCAGAACGAGCTCGATCGCGGTCTCGCGGACGTGTAGCTCGACCCCCTCGCGGATGTGCTCGACGTCGACCACGTTCGCGCCATGCTCGGCGACGATGCGGAGCAGCGCCGCCAGCGCGCCCGGTCTGTCGGGAACCACGGTCCAGATCACGATGCGACGGCCCGCTGCTGTCTCGCCGAGCCGGATGCATTCGGCGAGCCGCGAGGCGTCGACGTTCCCGCCGGAGAGCACGGCGCACGTCTCTCCGTTGCGTGCGGGCTCGACCTTGCCGGCCAGGAGCGCGGCCACGCTCACCGCACCCGCGCCCTCTACGACCAGCTTCGAGCGCTCCAGCAGCAGCACCATCGCCTGGGCCACCTCATCGTCGGAGACGGTCACGATGTCGTCCACGTATCGCTCGACCAGGGGCAGCGTGAGCTCGCCCGGCCGCTTGACCGCGATGCCGTCGCAGATCGTGTTGACGGACCGCGCGCCGATCGGGACGATGAGCTGCCACCGAGTCGATGTACGGGGAGCAGGCCTCGGCCTGAACACCGACCACCCGAGCGCCTTGGAGCTTCGCCTTGATGGCGATGGCCACACCCGCGGCGAGGCCTCCCCCGCCGAGCGGCACGACCACCAAGCGGGTCATTGGAGCCTGGCGGGCGATCTCCAGTCCGGCGGTCCCCTGACCGGCGACGATGTCCGGGTCGTCGAACGGCGGAATCAGCGTCCCGTCCTCAGCCTCGGCGAACTCCCGAGCGGCCTGCGCCGCCTCGTCGTAGGAGCCGTCGACCAGGTGGACCTCGCCGCCGTAGCCTCGGACCGCGGAGATCTTCGCCAGCGGGGAATCCGACGGCATGAACAGGTCGGAGTGGCTGCCGCGGCGGTCCGCGACCAGGGCCACCGCCTGCGCGTGGTTGCCGGCGCTCGCCGCCACCATTCCCGCGTGAAGCTCCTCTCGGCCCGAGACCGCTCATCTTGTGGAACACGCCGCGGACCTTGAACGAGCCGGTCAGCTGCAGGCACTCCGCCTTCATGACGACGCTCCCGCCGACGCGGCGCGAGAGCTCGCCGGCGGGCAAGACGGGCGTCTCGCGAACCTCACCGGCGATCAGCGGCTCGGCGCGCTCGACGTCCTCCGGGGTGACCGCTCGCTCAGAGCTTTGTACCGGCCGCGCGGTCATGCACCCAGGGTAGACCCATGAATCACGAGAGGTGGTGCCCGAGGGTCGCGGCGACAGTCAGAGGTGAAACCGGCGGTGGTGCTGGTGATGGCGGAGCGTCTCCGCGCTCCGCCGTCGCAGCAAGCCGCGGGTCCTCGCCCTTCACGGGCGCAGAGCGCACGAACCGCCACGTGAGGACGGTGCACACGGCCACCATCACGACGAGGACCCAGTTGGAGCGCGCCAGCGAGACTGCGAACCCGTGAGTCGGGAGCAGGTCCTGGAAGACGGCGCCGGCCACCGCCAGGGCGACGGCGCCGGCGACCACCCGGTTCATCGCGAGCACCCCCGAGGCGATCCCGCTCTTCTCACGTGGCATCGCGGCCATGGCCGCCGTGGACATCGGCGCGTACACGAATCCCAGCGCGATTCCGAACAACAGGTATCCCGGGAGCACGAGCGCGTATCCGGACGTCTTCGTGATCTGCGTCAGGATCACGAGGCCGGCGACCCCGCACAGCATCCCGATCGTCATCAGCGTACGGGCGCCGAGGCGTGCGATCAGGCGCCCCGCTATCGGGGAGATCACGATCATCGGCACCGTGATGGGCAGGATCAGGATGCCCGCGGTGGTCGCCGAGTAGCCCAATTTGGTCTGGAGGTACTGGGCCTCGAAGAACATCAGGGCCCAATACGCGCCGACCAGTCCAAACGCGGCTGCCGTGGCTCCGAAGTAGGGCCCGTTGCGGAACAGCTCGAAGTCCACGATCGGCTGTTGGACGCGGTGCTCGACGATCCAGAATCCCGCCCCGAACACCGCGGCGGCGGCGAACAGGGCAACGCTCTGGGGCGAGCCGAGAGCCCAGTTGGCAGCCTCGGCAAGCGGCAGCACCAGCGCCGTCAGCGACAGCGGCGATCAGTACGAGCCCGGGGTAATCGAGCTCATGCGTGGCCGTCTCGTCGCGAGTCTCGCGCACCGCCGTCGACATCACGACGACCCCCAGCGCCAGGATCGGCACGTTGATCCAGAAGATCAGCCGCCAGTCCAGATCCACGAGGACGCCCCCGATCAGAGGGCCGACACCCAGCGCGATGGCCGAGATCGACGCCCAGATGCCGAGAGCCCGCGGCTGCTCGGCGGTCGGGAATGCGTCGCAGACGATCGCGAGCGAGAGCGGGAGGAGCATCGCAGCGCCGATGCCCTGGACGATCCTGCCCAGGATGATCACGTCCTGACTCCAGGCGGCGCCCGAGAGCACCGAGCCCCCGGCGAACACCGCCAGCCCGGTGGTGAACAGCCGCCGCCGGCCGAACATGTCGCCCAGTCGGCCGGCGGTGACCACCAGCGCGGCGATCACGAGCAGATACGCGTTCATCACCCACTGAAGGCCACTGGCGGAGGCATGAAGATCCTCGCGGATCGCCGGCAGCGCGAGGGTGACGATCGTCGAGTCGAGCATGAGGACGAACAGGCCGGTGCACGCGCCGAGCAGCGTCCACCACGGCCGCGATGCGTCCCTGTCGCGCCCCTGCATGGCGCGCGACCCCTCATGGTGACCCCTCCGGAGTGATTCGCCGCTCGCCAAGCGGCCACCCTATCTCCACCCCAGCGGGGCCCCGCGGGTGATGGCCCGGCCGGGGGCGGCTTAGCCGCGGGCCTCGGCGGCGAGCTCGGCCGAGCTCTCACCCCGGTTCGCGGGCCTCAGGAGCACCGCGGCCGCGACCGCGCCCAGGAAGCAGAGCGCGGCGCCGACCGTGAAGGCGAGCTGGTAGCCGTCGGTCTGCGCCAGCGCCCGCGAAGCGCCGTCGGCGATCCGGGCATGCGCATGGGACGTAGCGATCGTCGTCAGCACCGCGAGGCCGAGCGCGCCACCGACGAGGCGAGAGGTGTTCAGGAGCCCGGACGCGAGCCCGCTCGCAGCGGCCGGAACCCCGCGCACCGCCACGATCGTGGCCGGCACGAGGGCGAGGCCCAGGCCGAACGCCGACAGGACCCCGCCCGGGAGCACCTGGGCGAGGTAGGTGCCGTCCGGCCGAACGCCCGTCAGCAGAGCGAGGCCGGCGGTGGCCGAGACCATTCCGGCCGTCAGGACGGCGCGCGCGCCGAGCCTTGGGATCAGGCGGGGCGCCAGGGTCGCCGCCGCCGCGACCGCGAGCGTCATCGGCAGGAACGCGAGCCCGGTCTCGATCGCGTCGTGGTGGAGGTCCTGCTGCATGTAGAGCGAGACGAAGAACCACATCGCGAAGATCGCCGAGTAGAGAAGGAGGATCACCGCGTTCGCCGACCGCAGCGGGCGCAGACTGAAGACGCGAAGCGGCATCAGGGGCGCCCGGGCGAGCTTGCCCTCGACCAGCCCGAAGCCCGCCAGCAGCACGACGCCCACGATCAGCGGCACCAGCACGCCGGCCGAGCCCCAGCCGATGACGTCGGTGCGGACGATCCCATACACGAGCGCGACCATCCCGGCGGTCACGAGCAGGGCGCCGGTGAGGTCGAAGTGGCGGTGATCCAGCACATTCCGGCCCTCGGGGATCACGCGGCCCCCGAACGCGACCACCGCCAACCCGATCGGGACGTTGATGAGGAAGATCGCGGGCCATCCGAGCCCCTGCGTCAGGACGCCCCCGAGCAGGACCCCGGAGGTCGCCCCGAGTCCCCCGAGCGCGCCCCACACGCCCAGCGCGCGGTTCCGTGCGGCGCCCTCCTCGAACGAGGTGGTGATGATCGCGAGGCTCGCGGCCGAGATGATGGCGCCGCCCAACCCCTGGATTGCCCGCGCGGTGAGGAGCACCGCGTCTGATCCTGCGATCGCGCACACGAGCGAGGCGGCGGTGAAGAGCGCGGTTCCCGCCAGGAAGACACGGCGGCGGCCGAGCAGGTCCGACATCCTGCCGCCCAGCAGCAGGAACCCGGCGAACGTGATCGTGTACGCATTGATGACCCACTGCAGGCCGGTGGTCGAGAACCCCAGGCCCTCGCGGATCGCCGGCAACGCGACGTTCACGATCGAGACGTCCAGGATGACCATGAACTGCGCGAGGCACACAAGCAGGAGGAGGACGTTCGAGTCCCTCTGAGCGTATGCCCTCGCCGCGGTGACGGGATTCAACGGTGGCTCCTCACACAACTTGAAAACGAGATGACGGCCTCAAACGTGGGATCGTTCGCTAGTTCGACGATCATCGTAGCACTAGTACGACGACCGTCGTATACTCGTGAGCCATGGGCCTGTATCACCCGTCACGCGAGGAACTGGAGCTGGCGGCGGTATTGCACGCGCTGAGCGACCCGCAGCGCCTGCGGATCGTCCAAGCGCTTGCCGAGGACCCGGAGCCGCGCCGCTGCGGCACGTTCGGGCTCGACATCACGAAATCGACGCTGACCCACCACTTCCGGATCCTTCGCGAGGCCGGCATCATCGAGCAGCGCTGCGAGGGGACCGCGAAGCTCAATTCGCTGCGCCGCGAGGACCTCGAGGAACGGTTCCCCGGCCTCCTGGACGCGGTCCTGCAGTCGGCCGCCGTTCCGGCCTGACCCCGTCGAGAGGTGCGATAACCGCGCTCAGCGCGGATCTTGCACCGCTCGACGTCGGCTGAGGCGCCTACTCGGGCTCGGTGGACGGCTCCTGGCCGTCCTGCTCAGCGTCCTCCGGTGAGGGGTCCTCGCCGTCCGCGGACTCGTCCGGCCCGCCCTCGCCCGCCGACTCCCTCTGGGGACTCGAGCCCTCGCCTTCGGACGACGCCGCGGCACCGACGCCCACCGGCTCGCGCTTCTTCGCAGGGCGCTTGCGCGGCTTCACGAGCTTCATCTTGAGCGGGCGATCCTCGTCCTCGCTGGACTCATCGCGCTCGACCAGCACGGTCGTGCCGGGGACGATGTTGCCGGTGCGCAGCACCTCGTCGGCAAGCGGATCCTCGATGTAGCGCTGGATCGCGCGGCGAAGCGGGCGGGCGCCCATCGCCGGATCCCAGCCCTTGTCGACGAGGAGCTCCTTCGCCTGCTCGTCCAGCTCCAGCTGGAGCTCGTGCTCGGCGACCTGGGCGCGGACCCGACCGATCATCAGCTCGATGATCTCCTTGATCTCGTCGCGCGTGAGCTTGTGGAAGACGATGACCTCGTCGATCCGGTTCAGGAACTCGGGGCGGAACACCTTCTTCAGCTCGCCCATGATCCGGTCCTTCATCTCCTCGTACGAGGCGCCGGTCTCATCCGAGGTGCCGAAGCCGAACGAGACGTTGCGCGCGATGTCCTTGGCGCCGATGTTCGACGTCATGATCACGATCGCGTTGCGGAAGTCGACCGTGCGGCCCTGAGCGTCGGTCAGCCGGCCGTCCTCCAGGATCTGCAGGAGGATGTTGAAGACGTCTGGGTGAGCCTTCTCGATCTCGTCGAGGAGCAGCACCGAGTACGGCTTGCGTCGAACGGCCTCGGTGAGCTGGCCCCCCTCGTCGTAGCCGACATAGCCCGGCGGGGACCCGACGAGGCGGGACACGGCGTGCTTCTCCATGTACTCCGACATGTCGATGCGGACCATCGAGTCCTCATCGCCGAAGAGGAATTCGGCAAGCGTGCGCGCCAACTCGGTCTTGCCGACGCCGGACGGGCCGAGGAAGATGAACGAGCCGGCGGGGCGCTTGGGGTCCT
Source organism: uncultured Actinomycetes bacterium (assembly GCA_963797665.1). Taxonomy (GTDB): domain Bacteria; phylum Actinomycetota; class Thermoleophilia; order Solirubrobacterales; family 70-9; genus AC-56. The sequence continues at coordinate 344,446 of CAWCQE010000011.1, forward strand.
TGATGCCGGCGCGAGAGCGGCGGATGGCCTTGGAGACAGCGGTGATCGCGACGTCCTGGCCGATCACCCGCTTGTGGAGCTCGTCCTCCATCCGCAGGAGCTTCTTGGTCTCGGCCTCGGTGAGCTTGAAGACGGGGATGCCGGTCCACATCGAGACGATGTCCGCGATCTCCTCGTCGCCGACCTCCGGGCGCTCGCCGCCCTCGCCCGCGGCCCACTGGTCCTCGAGCTCGCGCTTGCGGTTGGTCAGCTGGCGCTCCTTGTCGCGGAGGTTCGCGGCCTTCTCGAACTCCTGCGCCTCGATCGCGGCCTCCTTGGCGCGCCGGGTCTCCTCGATCTCCTCGTCGAGATCGCGGTAGACCGGCGGCTGCGACATGGACTTGATCCGCATGCGCGAAGCGGCCTCGTCGATCAGGTCGATTGCCTTGTCGGGCAGGAAGCGATCGGAGATGTAGCGGTCGGCGAGCTCCGCCGCGGCGCCCAGCGCGTCATTGGTGATCTGGACGCGGTGATGCTCCTCGTAGCGCTCGCGTAGCCCCTCGAGGATCTGGACGGTGTCGGGGATCGACGGCTGATCGACCTTGATCTGCTGGAAGCGGCGCTCGAGCGCGGAGTCGCGCTCGAGGTACTTGCGGTACTCGTCCATCGTCGTCGCGCCGATCGTTTGGATCTCGCCGCGCGCCAGCGCCGGCTTCAGGATCGAGGCGGCGTCGATCGCGCCCTCCGCGGCGCCCGCGCCGACCAGGTTGTGGAGCTCGTCGATGAACAGCACGATGTCCCCGCGCTGGGTGATCTCCTTCATCACCTTCTTCAGGCGCTCCTCGAACTCGCCGCGGTACTTCGACCCGGCGACGAGCGCAGCCAGGTCAAGCGTGTAGATCTGCTTGTTCTTCAGCAGCTCCGGCACCTCGCCCTTGGTGATCCTTGAGGCGAGCCCCTCGACGATCGCGGTCTTGCCCACCCCCGGCTCGCCGACCAGCACCGGGTTGTTCTTGGTGCGGCGGGAGAGGATCTGCATGATCCGCTCGATCTCGATCTCGCGACCGATGACGGGGTCTAGCTTTGCCTCGGCGGCGAGCTTCGTCAGGTTGCGGCCGAACTGGTCGAGCAGCTTCGAGGACTTCTTGCCCTCGCCGGCGCCGGTTCCCGCACCCTGGCGGCGCCCACCGGGGCCGGACAGCATCCGGATGACCTCGTTGCGGATCTTCTCGGAGTCGGCGTCGAAGTCGAGGAGGATGCGGGCGGCCACGCCCTCGTTCTCGCGAACCAGGCCGAGCAGGATGTGCTCGGTGCCGATGTAGTTGTGGCCCAGCGACAGCGCCTCGCGAAGTGCCAGCTCGAGGACCTTCTTCGCTCGTGGCGTGAACGGGATCTGCCCGGAGGTGACTTCCTCACCCGAGCCGACGATCCGCACGACCTGCGCGCGGACGCGCTCGACCGTGATGTCCAGGGACTCGAGAACGCGCGCGGCGAGGCCCTCCTCCTCGCGTAGCAGCCCGAGCAGGATGTGCTCGGTGCCGATGTAGTTGTGCTTGAGCGTGCGCGCCTCCTCCTGCGCGAGGACGACGACCTGCCTTGCTCTCTCTGTGAATCGCTCGAACACTCTGCCTTTGCTCTTCTCTTCCGCCTCCCGAGGCTAGAGGGTGGGACGCCCTCCCAAGTATTGCCGAGTCGTTGGTCGTCTCCGGAGCTTCAATGCGGGGACGCACGAGCGCCGGAGTCCTATCCAATGTTTCGGCGGCGACGTGCCGACGGATTAGACCTCCGGTTGTCGTTTACTGCGAGTGGTCAGTATATCGGCGGCCTGTGCGTGGCCAGGCATGTCCCACGCACGCGCGGGAGGAAGTGCGCTAATTGCGGGTTGACTTCGTGCCGGCCACGATTCGGGGCTCGGTCCCGGCGTCCGAAGGGCGAGCGAGGCGAACCGGCGCATGCCGCTCGAGATCCCCGTAACGTCCGGCGCCGCATCGGTCGGATCCCGCTTTCACGGGAAGCCGGTTCCCATTGACCATCGAGGAGAGGAGGCGCCCTTGAGAAAGCTCGTGGCGCTTCTGTGCGCCGTCGCGGCCATCGGGATGGTCGCGATCAGCCCCTCGGCGGCGTGGGCGTGGGCGCCGGCGTCCTCGGCCACCGTTCACCCGGGGGTCATGACATTCACCGAGGGCGCGCAGTGCACATCCAACTTCCTCTACAGCGACGGCTCGAACACCTACATCGGGCAGGCCGCGCACTGCTCCGGCACCGGAGCCGCCACCGACACGGACGGCTGCACGAGCCAGTCGCTACCGATCGGGACGCGGGTGGACGTCGACGGCGCCAGTAAGCCGGGGACGCTCGTCTACAACTCGTGGATCACGATGCAGGCGAAGGGCGAGACGAACCCCGATGCCTGCGCGTACAACGACCTCGCGCTCGTGAAGCTCGATCCGGCGGACGTGGCGAACGCGAATCCCTCGGTTCCGGGATACGGCGGCCCGACCGGCGTGGGCTCCGTAGGCGGACTCGGATCGAACGTCTACTCGTACGGCAACTCGTCGTTGCGAGGCGGCGTCACCAAGCTCAGCCCGAAGCGGGGCGTCATCGTCCAGAACGAGGGCAACGGCTGGAGCCACAACGCCTACACGCTCACGCCCGGTATCCCCGGCGACTCGGGCAGCGGGTTCATGAACAACGACGGTCAGGCGATCGGCGTGCTGTCGACGGTCGAGCTCCTGCCTCGCGCTGGGTCGAACAACTTCGGCGACCTGGCGAAGGAGATCGCCTACATGCATGCGAACAGCTCGTTCGCGGGTGTCAACCTCGTGCCGGGCACCGAGCCGTTCAACCCGGACTGGGTGAACGCGATCCTCACGTCGTAGCGGCGAAGCGAGCGGTTTAGGCAAGTAGGGGCAGGTCCGCGAAGGACCTGCCTCCCGCCTGCCCTCGCAACCACCCACCGCCGTTTACATCCGGTCACCGCAATCCTGTCCCGGTTTTCGGGAGCGGATTGCAGTGACCCGGCCTGAACCCGTAGGGGACGTTGCCCTACCCAGCCAGCCCCCGCCGGCATCACCGATGCGACGGGAGACGACCTACTCCCGCATCGCGGGAAAGAGCACGACCTCGCGCACGTTGCGTGCGCCCGCGAGGATCATCACCAGGCGGTCGATGCCGAGGCCCACGCCCCCGGTCGGCGGCATGCCCTGCTCCAGGGCCTCCACGAACGACTCGTCGAAGGGCTGGGTGTCCTCGTCGCCACGTCGCAGCTCCTCGACCTGCTGCTCGAAGCGACGGCGCTGCTCATCGGGGTCGTTGAGCTCGGTGAACGCGTTCGCGATCTCCACGCCCCCGACGAACGCCTCCCACCGCTCGACGAACCCCGCCTCGGACCGGTGGCGCTTCGCGAAGGGCGAGAGCTCCACCGGGTAGTCCAGGATGAACGTCGGCTGGATGAGGGTCGGCTCCACCAGCTTCGACAGGACCGCGTCCACGAGCTTGCCCCACCCCTCGGCCGGATCAGGCTCGCGGCCCAGCGCCGTGGCGAGCTCCTCCCGGCTCGGCCGCTGCGCGAGGTCCAGGCTCGCTCGCTCGGTGATCGCGTCGCGCAGCGTCACCCGGTTCCAGGGCGGTGTGAGGTCGATCTCCTCGCCCTCCCGCTCGATCTTCGTTGATCCGAAGACGCGCTCGGCGACGTCGGCGACGAGCTGCTCGAGCCGGTTCGCGGCGTCGTTGTAGTCCGCGTACGCCTCGTACCACTCGAGCATGGTGAACTCGGGGTTGTGCTTGGGCGAGACGCCCTCGTTGCGGAAGTCCTTGCCGAGCTCATAGACGCGATCGATGCCCCCGACCACGCACCGCTTCAGATACAGCTCCGTCGCGATCCGGAGGTAGAGGTCGCGATCGAGCGCGTTGTGGTGGGTGACGAACGGCCGCGCCAGGGCTCCCCCGTATAGCGGCTGGAGGACCGGCGTCTCGACCTCCACGAACCCCCGCGCGTCGAGCCACTCCCGCACCGCCGTCACCACCTGCGTGCGCTTGAGGAAGCGGTCGCGGACCTCGGGATTCGCGATCAGGTCGAGCTCGCGGTGGCGGTAGCGGACCTCGACGTCCTCGAGTCCGTGGTACTTGTCGGGCGGCGGGCGCAGGCTCTTCGCCAGGAGCGCCCACTCATCGACGCGCAGCGAGAGCTCGCCGCGCCGGGTCGCGAACACGGTGCCCTCCGCGCCGACGATGTCGCCGAGATCGAGCCCGATGAGCGCCTCGAACGACTCCGCCCCCAGCACGTCCTCGCGCGCATGGAGCTGGATGCGGCCCGAGCCGTCGACGAGATCGAGGAAGGCCGCCTTCCCGTGGCCGCGGCGCGCCGCGATGCGACCGGCCACGCGGTAGCGCTCGTCCGTCTCCTCGCCGGCGCCCAGGTCCTCGTGCGCGGCCCGGACCGCCGAGATCTCCGTCCGACCCTCGAAGGAGTGAGGGAAGGGCTCGATTCCGGAATCCCGAAGCCGCGCGAGTTTCTCGCGCCGCTCCGCGATGACATGCGACTCCGATGGATCGCTCATGGCTGTCCTGAGGCGGCGAAAATCGAGTCTGGCAAGGATCTCACGCGCTCTCGCGCGTTCGCACGCGCCTTCGGCGCTCGGAGGTCGCCGACGCGAGCTTAGTTGAAGCCTAAGTGAGGCGAGGCGACCGACTGAGGACACCGCCGGGCGAAGATTTGCAGCCGCCTCAGGAGGTCTCGATTTTTGTGATCTTGAGCTTGCGCTTCGGGCCGCGCGGGACCTCGACGGTCACGACGTCGCCACGCTTGTGGCCAACGAGCGCCTTGCCGATCGGCGACTCGTTCGAGAGCTTGCTCTGTGCTGGATCGGCCTCCGCCGACCCCACGATCTGGAACTTCCTGGAGTCGCCGGACTTCTGGTCCTTCACATGCACGCGAACGCCGACGCTGACCGTATCGGTGTCGAGATGCTTCTCGTCGACGACCGTCGCGCGGCGGACCCGCTCCTCGAGCTGCGCGATTCGCTGCTCGAGCAGGGCCTGCTCGTTCTTCGCGTCGTCGTACTCGGAGTTCTCCATGATGTCGCCGAACTCACGCGCCTCCTTGATGCGCGCGGCCACCTCGCGACGCTTCACGGTGGTGAGGTGGTTGAGCTCCTCGCGGAGCCTCTCCAGCCCCTCCTGGGTGATCAATGATTCACGAGCCACGTACCTGAAACCTCGTCCCCTGTGTTCTTGAAGGACGCTCCGCTGCGCCCCGTCAGATGACGAAACAAAAACCCGAACGCGGCGCGCCGATTGCGCTCGCGGGTCGGGCAGGCGGGCGATTATAGCGGGGGCGTTTTCCCCGCCCGAGAGATTTTCAGGCGGGCAGCCCCGCAGCCTGTACGACCCTGCTCAGCAGGGCCCGCGCTTCGTCCAGGTCCTCCGTCCGCTGGAAGGCGTGAGCGTCGGCACGGCTCACTCCCAGCCGCTCCAGGTACCAGGGATAGAACTTACGCACGTAGCGGGCGGCCCGCTTTGGGCCCAGATGGCCCTCGGCGCGATCCAGGGTCCACAGAAGCTCATTCGCGATCTCGTCGTGGCTCGGCGGCGACCCGCGCCTAGCCGTCAGCTCCTCGAAGATCCACGGATTGCCGAGGGCGCCGCGCGCGATCATCACCGCGTCGGCCCGGGACTCACGGTAGGCGAGGCGCGCGAGCTCGGCGCTCGCCAATCCGCCCGAGACGATGATCGGAATGCCGGACCCATCGAGGCGGCGCACCAGCTCGCGGACCAAGCCGTAGTCGGGCTCGCCCTGGTGCTGGACCGCGGCGCTTCGGGGATGAAGCGCAACCCCCGCAACCTCGGCCTCCTCGACCAGCAGGACCGCCAGGTCGACGCCCGAGCGATCTCCCGGCTCGATACCGGACCGCAGCTTCACCGTCACCGGGAGCCCGGAGCCCTCGGCCGCCGCTCTCGCCAGCGCGACCGCCAGCTCGGGACGGCGAAGGAGCTCCGCTCCGGCCCCGACCTTGCGGACCTTGCGAACGGGGCATCCCATGTTGATGTCAACCAGATCGGCGCCCCCCTCGGCTGCGACGGCGCCGGCGGACGCCATGACTTCAGGGTCGTGGCCGAAGAGCTGAATCGAGACGGGGTGCTCCGACGGGTGGATGCGCAGGAGCTCGGTCATCGTGCGCTCGTTCCGGTAGTGGAGCCCGAAGCTCGAGACCATCTCCGAGACGGCGAGGCCCGCCCCGTGGCGGCGCGCCTGGAGGCGCACGAACCAGTTGCCGATCCCGGCCAGCGGCGCGAGCAGGATGCGATTCGCGATCTCCACGTCGCCGATGCGGAATGGTGAGGTGAGCGGCGGCTGACTCATTGGTTCTGCTCCCAGATCAAGCGTAGGCCGGTGAGCGTCAGCAGGTCGTCGACCTCGTCGATCAGCTCGCAGAACGGGACGATGGCCGCCGCGTGACCGCCCGTCGCGACGAACCCGATGCCTTCGCCGAGTTCGTCCTGGATCCGGCGGGCGATCGCATCGACCGCCCCCGCGAAGCCGTACGTGATCCCCGACAGCAGGCTCTGTTGCGTGTTCCGGCCGATGACGCCCGCGGCCGGGCTCGGCGGCTCGCTCAGCTCGATCGGCGGCAGCTTGGCGGTGCGCTGCGCTAGGGCCTCGATGGAGATCTCAACGCCGGGGCCGATGATGCCCCCGAGGTACTCCCCGGACTCGGAGACGACGTCGAAGGTGATCGCGGTGCCGAAGTCGACCACGGCGCAGGGGCCCCCGAGACGGTCATAGGCGGCGACCGCGTTCGCCAGCCGGTCCGCCCCGAGCTCGCGTGGGTTTTCCAGCTGGATCGCCATGCCGGTCTTCACGCCGGGGCCGAGGATCAAGCACTCACCGCTGAGGTAGCGCTCGCACATCTCGAAGTACCCCGGCGTGAGCTGCGGCACGACGGACGAGACGATGGAAGCGTCGACGGCGCCGGGCTCCAGCCCACGAAGCGCGAGCAGCGTCGAGACCCGCACCGCGAGCTCGTCCGCGGTCGCCTCCAACCGGGTGGCGAAGCGCCAGTGCTCGACGAGATCGCCCCCGTTGAAGAGGCCGAGATGGCTCTGGGTGTTCCCGATGTCGACGGCCAGCAGCACGCGGTGATTATCCACGCGGCCAGGGAATACGATGCCCGCGCGATGGCCGCCGCCGCTCAGCTCGACGCGACGCTCTGCCGCCGGATGACGTCCGGCGGGACCTCTCTAAAGCGAGTCGACACGGCTGACCCGCTGTCCGGGCCCCAGACCCTCGAGCGCGTCGGCGAGCCGCGTCCCGTCCGGGAGTGAGAGCCCGGGATCCAGCTCGAGCAGCGGCGCCAGCACGAAGTGCCGGCTCGTGACCTCGGGGTGCGGGAGCGTCAGGCGCTCCGTTGACAGCTCGACATCCGCGAGGAGAAGCAGGTCGATGTCGAGGCGCCGGGGCCCGTGACGCTGCCCGCCGATCATGCGCCCCTGCTCGACCTCGATCGCCTTGCACAGATCGAGCAGCTCCTCGGGCGCAAGTTCGGTGCGAATCCTGGCCGCGGCGTTCAGGAAGTCCGGTTGCTCGAGCACCTCGCCGACCGGCTCGGTCTCATATAGCGAGGAGACCGCCTCCACGACCACCCCGTGCGCGCGAAGGCCCGTGAGAGCTGCGCGGAGGTGAGACTCGCGATCACCGACGTTGGAGCCGAGCCCGAGGTACCCCACACGCTCGCCGTCCGGGGCTGGCTCGCTCACGCCTCCTCGTCGTCCTCGTCGTCGGCCGAGCCTCGCTCGTGCACCACCTCGACCACCACCTCTTCCACCGCCAGCGGCAGCGGTGGCTCGGGCTTCGCGGCCCGGACCGTCACCGACTCGCAGGCGAAGCGCTGCATCAGCCGACCCGCGATCACGTGGCAGAGCCGCTCCAGGGTCCTGTAGCTGCGCTCGGTCGCGGCGAGGGCCACGATGTCGCAGGCCTCGGAGTAGTCCACGGTGTCCTCGAGCCGGTCGGTGAGGACCGCGTCGCAGTCCGGCACGTCGAAGCTGACGTCGATTTCGAGGCGCTGCCCAGTCTCGCGCTCGGCCTCGGTGACCCCGTGGTGGGTGAAGATGGACAGGCCCCGGATCTCCACGTCGACCGAGGCCATCTGCGTGCCATCCGATTCCAATGTGCGCTAGGCCGGCGCCGTACGGCGCCGGCAGTGGCATGTGCCGTTCATGGGTTCGGACCGTACCAGCGCCGCGCAAACTCCCTCCTCGCGTCGAACGGTGCAAAATCCGGGATCAGCGCGGGAAATGCACCGTTCGACGAGATGACGGTGGCGTCGATCAGCTCCCGGCGGCGGCGAAGACCGCCTCGGCGACGACCATGGCCTGCCTGACCTCGGGGACGTCGTGCACCCTCAGAACCTCGGCGCCGGCCTGCATCGCAAGGATGTTGGTCGCGATCGTTCCCCCGAGCCGATCATCCACCTCACGGCCGGTGATGGTCCCGATGAATCGCTTGCGCGAGGTTCCGATCACGATCGGACGACCCAGCTCGCGCAGCTCCCGAAGCCGGTGAAGGAGCTCGAGGTTGTGTCGCGCGGTCTTCCCGAACCCGATTCCCGGGTCGACCCAGATCCGCTCCTCGGCGATCCCCTCGCCGACCGCGAACTCGATCCGCTGGGCCAGGAAGGCCTTGACGTCCTCGACCACGTCGTCGTAGGTCGGGTTCTCCTGCATGGTGCGGGGAGTGCCCCGCATGTGCATGAGCACCACGACGCAGTCCCGCGCGGCGCACAGTTCCGCCATCGCCGGGTCGAAGCGCAGGGCGGTGACGTCGTTGACGATCTCCGCCCGGGCGTCGAGAGCCGCCTCGGCGACGTGCGCCTTTGACGTGTCGATCGAGATCGGCACCTCGACGTCATCCAGACCGGCCAGTACGGGGGCAACGCGCGCGAGCTCCTCGTCCGCGCTGACGCCCCGCGCGCCGGGACGGGTCGACTCCCCGCCGATGTCGAGCAGGTCGGCGCCGCCGGCGACCAGCTCGCGGGCATGAGCGATCGCCCGCTCGGGAGTGACGAACCGCCCTGCGTCCGAGAACGAGTCGGGGGTCACGTTGACGATGCCCATTAGCCGCGCCACGGGACTACTGCGCCCTGACCAGGTGGCCCGAAGGGTCGAGCTCGACGAAGTGGTGCGCCTCGCCGTTCCGGAAGCGCTGGCACTGATTTGCGGGCTGATCGTCCACCGGCTGACGCGGCTGGTGGGCGATGTCGGCAACCCAATCGTCCAGTCCCGGGAGCTGCTCGGCGATGCACGGGCCGCGGGCGAAGTCCGTCCCGCTTGCCTTCTCCTCCCGGTACGCCTGCATCGCCTCGCTGACCGCGCGGTCGCGGACATCTGCTGGGGCTACCGGCTCCGCAGCCGGTCAGCAGGAGAGCGGCGATGAGGGCAAGTAGGGAAAGGCACCGCACGCCGAAAACGCTATCGCCGGGCCGTAATCGCCGAACGGGCGGGTGACGTCAATCCGCATCCGGTTTCCGGATGCGGATCGACTTGACCCTCGGTCAACCAGCGACGCTACCCCTACCCAGCCTCATCCACGCAGGCGTCACGATGCCGCAGGGCTCGCTACCGACGCGCTTGGGTGCTTAGAAGCGCTTGTTCGGGTCGTCGGCCCGCATGTCGGCGGTGCCGCCGGCCAGGCCCGGGCGCGGGCGCGGCACCGGGCGTGGGCCCTCGCGGGCGGCGGGCTTTTCGGCCTCCGCCTCGGGCTCGTCGGGGACGCGCGTCTCCTCCTCCTCGTCCCCGAAAACCTCTTCCTCGGACCCGCCGTCGAGGAGCTTCGCGAACTGCTCGGCGTCGATTGTCTCGCGCTCGAGCAGGATCTTCGAGATCGCGTCCATCGGCTCGCGGCGCTCGACGAGGAGGTCCTTGGCCGTCTGATGGGCCTCCTCGACGATGCGGCGGATCTCGTCGTCGATCTCGCGTGCGATCTCGTCGGAGTAGTCCGGCTCCGCCGAGAACTCACGGCCAAGGAACGGCTGCGAGCGGTCGTGGCCGAAGACACGCGGGCCCAGGCGCTCGGACATCCCGAAGCGCATCACCATCTGCTTCGCGGTCTCGGTGACCTTCTCGAGGTCGTTCGAGGCGCCGGTCGTTATCTCGCCGAAGACGATCTCCTCGGCGGCCCGGCCCCCCAGCGTCATCGCCATGGTGTCGGTCAGCTCGGCACGGGTCGTGAGGAACTTGTCCTCGGTCGGCAGGGAGATTGTGTAGCCGAGGGCCTGCCCCCGGCTGATGATCGAGATCTTGTGCACAGGGTCCGTGTTCGGAAGCAGGTGGCCGACGATCGCGTGGCCCAGCTCGTGATACGCCGTCACCAGCCGCTCCTTCTCCGACATCACGCGACTCTTCTTCTCCGGGCCGGCGATCACCCGCATGATCCCCTCCTCGAGCTCATGCATGGAGATCTCGCGCTTGTTGGAGCGCGCGGTGAGGAGGGCCGCCTCGTTGATGAGGTTGGCCAGGTCGGCGCCCGTGAAGCCCGGGGTCTGGCCCGCGAGCGTATCGAGGTCGATCTGCTTGGCGAGCGGCTTGCCGCGGGTATGGACCTCGAGGATCCGCTTGCGGCCCTTGCGATCGGGCCGGTCGACGACGATCTGGCGGTCGAAGCGGCCGGGACGCAGCAGCGCCGGGTCAAGGATGTCGGGCCGGTTGGTGGCGGCGATCAGGATGATGTTGTCCTTCATCTCGAAGCCGTCCATCTCCACGAGGAGCTGGTTCAGCGTCTGCTCGCGCTCGTCGTGGCCGCCGCCCATGCCCGCGCCGCGGTGGCGCCCGACGGCGTCGATCTCGTCCATGAAGATGATGCAGGGGGAGTTCTGCTTGGCCTGCTCGAAGAGGTCGCGAACGCGGCTCGCGCCGACGCCGACGAACATCTCGACGAAGTCCGATCCGGAGATCGAGAAGAACGGCACGCCGGCCTCACCGGCAACCGCGCGCGCGAGCAGCGTCTTGCCGGTACCGGGCGGTCCGTAGAGCAGCACGCCCTTCGGGATGCGGGCGCCCAGCGCCTGGAAGCGCTTTGGGTTCTCGAGGAACTCCTTGATCTCCTGGAGCTCCTGCACCGCCTCGTCCACCCCGGCCACGTCGCGGAAGGTGATCTTGGGCGCGTCCACGGACATCCGCTTCGCGCGCGACTTGCCGAAGCTCATCACGCGCGAGCCACCACCCTGCATCTGGTTCATCAGGAACACCCAGAAGCCGAAGAACAGGATGAACGGCAGGATGTAGGTGAGGATCGAGAGGAAGCTCGAGCCGCCGGTGCCCTCGACCTTGGTCGTGATCCCCTCCTTCCCAAGCAGGTCGATGAGCTGCGTCTGGGCGTTGCCCGAGGTCGGATATCCCATCGAGTAGCTCTTGCCGTCCGGCTCGTCGACCGTGATCGAGCTCGACTTCTGGTCGAAGGTGACCGCCTCGATCGAGGAGGGATCGTGCTTGACCTGCTGCACGAAAGCGTCGTACGTCGGGGGCGTCCCCGACGGCGAACCGCTGATCAGCTTCTGCGCGAAGAACGCGAGCACGATCACGATCAGGATCGGGAACGCTGCGCTTCTGAAGAATCGCCTCATCTGCTAAACCGAGGGTACTCTGCTTCCAGCAGGGCAATAGGCCATACGGTTCCCGGGCAACGCCTGGATCAGCGTACCAGGGGTGTTCAGTGGCTCCGCGTCGCTCAACCCCCGCGGTTCTCGAGCACGGCGACGTAGTCGAGGTTCCGGTAACGCTGCGCGTAATCGAGTCCGTAACCGATCACGAAGCGGTTCGGGATCTCGAATCCGACGTACCGGATCGGGAGGTCGACCCGCCTGCGCTCGGGCTTGGTGAGGAGCGCGCACACCTCGAGCGACGCCGGATTTCGCGCCCTCAGGTTCCGCAGGAGATACTGGAGCGTGAGCCCGGAGTCGATTATGTCCTCGACGATCAGCGCGTCCCTCCCCGCGATCGAGGCATCGAGGTCCTTCAGGATGCGCACGACGCCCGAGGAGTCGGTCTCCGACCCGTAGCTCGACACCGCCATGAAGTCGATCTCGCAGGGAACATCCAGGTAGCGCAGCAGGTCGCCGAGGAAGAGGACGGCCCCCTTGAGGATCCCGATCAGGACGAGATCGCGGCCCTCGTAGTCGCGGCTGATCTCGGCCGCCAGGTCGCGAACCCGCCCCTGGAACTCATCGGCCGGGACGAGGGTCTCCCCGATGGCCGCATCGTCCATACGGGCGTGAGTCTCGTTCCGGGGCGCGCCCGAGGCCGCCGGACGGACGAGGCAGGAGGGCAACGGTGGCGAACGCGGGCGTCACAGCGGCCCGTGCCTTCCTTTCCAACGAAAGTCACGTCCATTCCCCGTCGCCCAGGGGGAGGAGGGGGCCGCCGCTCTCCCGCCTCCCCCCCTTCCCCGCCCCCCCGGGGGCCCTGCCGCCCGCCTCAGTCCAACACCCGCGCGGTGAGCACCGCCACCTCCTGCGCGTCCCGCGAGAGCCGGAAATCCTCGGAGACGGCCACCCCGGCGACCCAGACGACCCGGCCGGCCGCCGTCACGACCGGGAGGTGGTGGCGCAGCGATCGGGGAACGCCACGGTCCGTGAAGAGGTCCTGGAGGGTCTTCGTCCCGCTCATGCCCAGCGGCCGCATTCGATCCCCGTCGCGCCAGGTGCGAACGACGAGCTCGTCGCCGAGGGCCACGGCGTCGAGCGTCGCCAGGTCTGGCCCGGCGGGTTCGAGCGGGCCCGCACGAAGCTCGGCGCGCACCTCCCACTGCCCGAACCTGCAGGTCCCGGGCACGCGCAGCGGAGTCGGGGTCGGAGCAGCGTCGGCCTCCGATGCGGTCTCGAAGCGGATCAGGCCCCCCTCGCAGATGGCGGTGACACCGTGACTGAGGTCGACCTGGCCCCCCTCCGGCATCCGCGCGAGTCGCACGATCTGGGCCGCCCGGCGCCTGCTCAGCGGGATCGCCCGCCCCGCGGCCCGTTCGGCCAGCGCGCGAAGGGCGAGGCGCCGGAGTGCGGGCTCGGAGCCCTCCAGCGCCTCGGCGCGGATCGCGACTGACCCGGCGCCCGCCCCCGCCGCCTCCAAGGCCTCGAGGACGATCCGCTCGAGGAGCCGCGCCTCCTCGATCATCTCCGCCTGCGTCTCGGCGATGTTGCGCTCCGCGGCCGGGCTCAGCTCGCGCAGCACCGGGAGCACCTCGGCCCGGATCCGGTTGCGGGCGAACGCCGGGTCGAGGTTCGTCTCGTCGTCTGCGAACGGCAGCGTCGCAGCGGTCGCGAGCCGGCGCAGTTCCGCGCGCTCCAGCTCGAGAAGCGGGCGGACGATGCGGCCACTCTGCGCGGGCAGACAGCGGAGGCTTCGGGCGCCCGGGGAGACGGCGAGCCGATAGAGGAACGTCTCCGCGAGGTCGGTGCGCGTATGGCCGGTGGCGATCCAGTCGCCGCCGGTGCGCACACGAAGGCGCTCGGCGGCGGCGTAACGGAACTCGCGGGCGGCGGCCTGGAGGTTTCCGTGCAGGTGCTCGGGCCGGTCGATGTGAAGGTCGATCCGCAGCCGCGAGCAGAGGTCCCGGCAGACGCGCTCGTCGCGATCGGCGGAATCGCGGAGGCCATAGTTGACATGCAGCGCGTGTACCCGTTCGGGCCCGATCGCCTGGGCGAGGCCAGCCGCGAGGCACGCGGAGTCGGGGCCGCCGGACACCATGACCACCCCCGAGGAGTGGCCGTCCACCAGGCCGCCGCGTCGCACTGCCTGGGCGAGGCTCTCGAGGGCCTCCTCTCTTCCCATAGCGGCGATCTTAAGGCGACGCTCGGCGCCACCCGCCGCGCTCGTCGCTAGCCGGGTGCCTCCTCCTCGCCGCCGGCCGCATCGGGCTCGCGCGCACGCGCGACGAAGAGCTCGACCGGGTTCGGGAAGCCCTTCAGCTCCACCGCCCCGAGCGGGTCGAACTCCAGATAGCCGGAGTCGCCGATCGCGGCGACGACCGCGGCGGTGACCATCACCTCGCCGCCCAGGGCGCGCGCGACGACACGGTGCGCCAGGTTGACCTCACTGCCGAAGTAGTCGCCGTCGCGGTACACGGCGCCGCCCCGATGGATCCCGACCCGGGGCTGCGGGCGCTCCTGGAACAGGGTGAGAAAGCCGATTGCCCACTCGGTGAGCGTCACCGAGTCCGGTGACACGATCATGACCTCGTCTCCGATCGTCTTGACGATCAGCGCCTCCGCCGGGAGCGTCGCCTCGACGGTCTCGACGAAGCGCTCGACGAGATCGAGCGCCTCCTCGTCACCCTCCTCCTCCGTGTAGCGGGTGAACCCGGTCAGGTCGACGAAGCAGAACGCCATCTGCACCCGGCCGAGCTGGCGCCGCCCCACGAGCTCGGCCTCCATGTGCCCGACCACGTCCTGTTCGATGTAAAAGCGCAGGTAGCGCCGGTGGATGTACTCCATGAGCGGCGAGGTGATCGGCAGGAGGTCCCGTGCGAGGCCCTTCATCTCCTCGGCCATCTCGAGCGCGTCGACGCCCTGACGGATCAGCGGCTCGTGGACATAGAGATGGAACAGCCGCACCTCCGCTTCGGCGATCTTGCGGATCGACTGCGCGTACACCCGGATGAGCTGAAGCAGGGCGACCAGGGGGAACCCGGCGCGAAGGACGTCGCCGATGTGCTCCATCGCGCGGAGGTCCTGATCGTTGAGGGTCCCCTCCATCGCCGTCGGCGTTCCGAGCAGCGACATCATCCGCTCGATCAGCGCCTCCTCCAGCCCGGTCCGCGCCGCCGCTTCGAGCCGCGTGAGGTCGCGCTCCCGCCGCGGGAAGAGATCCTCGACGTAGCCGAAGGCCAGCCTGCCCTCGCGAACGGCCCGGCGCAGCTCGGAGAGGGAGTGCCCGCGTTCGCGAAGCCGGGCGACGACCCGCGCCTGAGCCGCGGCCGCGGTGGTCCACCGCCCTCCCCCGACCGGGATCACTCCGGCCTTCGCCCATCGCTTGAGCGTCGACGGTGAGACGCCCGAAATCCTCGATGCCTCGCTCAGAGAGATGTGCTCGTCCGGCATCGCCGCGATCCTTTCAGGGTCGCCCGGGCCCTCGACGCGCGCCGCCCCCCGACCGCTCCGGGGCCAACCCGACGCCTGGCATGGAGCGACGGGGCTCGCGCGTCCCCGTCGCCCGCGGGCGTTCGGCCCGCCACGTCGGCCTGCGGCGCACTGCGCCTCGCGGACCCGCTCCTGCGCCCCAGTCGCCGAAGGGCGACGGAGCGGCGCCCACTGCGGCCTGTTTCCATCTCTCGGGAAGTGAGGCTACGCCCCTGGCGTGCAGGCGTCAACGGAGATTTGGAAGGCTCGTCTCCCCTCGGTGCCCTCCGCCTCGCGCTCAACCCCCGCCCCGGGCGCCCGGCGACTACTCCAGCACCAGGTGCGGGTGCTCCTGAGTCACCAGCCGCCGGTACGAGGCGACCAGCAGGCGCAGCGCGGGTATGTAGACGAGCGCCGAGCGCGTATCGCCAGTCGCCTTGACGCGGCCACGCGCGATCGCGATCGCGAGGCTCTCCTTTCCCTGCAGGTAGGCGTTCGCGACCTTCGAGTCCATCCGCAGCGTGAGCTTCGGCCTCCAGTCGATCTCATTGTCGAAGCGCCAGGTTAGGTGGCGGTCTTCCTCGTCGGTCGCGGCAACGTTCAGGACGAGCGACAGGTCCGGGAACTCGAACCGGATGCGCAGGCCGGCGGCGCGCAGGAGGGGTCCGGCCTGGTCGTCGGCGTCCGTCTCCCTCAGGACGTCGTCCAGCAACGCCTGGAACTCGGCCGCGCTCGCCGACGATGAGCTCCGGCTCCCCATCTCGCGTTGGAGGCTATCGCTACAAGGGATGGAAGAAAGCGGCTCGCCGCTCGACGAGGTTCTCGTAGAGCCTCGCCTGGATCGTCTCCCTCACCTGCTCCGAGACGTCGAACAGGAGTCGCGGGTCATCCGCCGCGTCGGGCCCGTGGTGGGAGAGGTCGATCGGCTCGCAGAACTCGATGCGCCACTTGGACGGCAGCGGGACCAGGCCGAGCGGTCCGAGCCAGGGGAAAGTGGGCGTGATCGGCACGAAGGGTGCGCCCACCGCGCGCGCCACCGGCCTCGCGTTCCCGAGCTTCGGGTAGATCTCCTCCGAGCCCACCACGGCGACCGGGATGATCGGCGAGCTGGTCCGGAGCGCCACCTCGACGAAGCCGCCGCGTCCGAAGCGCTGCAGCCGGTAGCGCTCCGAGAACTGCT
Organism: uncultured Actinomycetes bacterium; assembly: GCA_963797665.1. Classification (GTDB taxonomy): domain Bacteria; phylum Actinomycetota; class Thermoleophilia; order Solirubrobacterales; family 70-9; genus AC-56. The sequence goes on from CAWCQE010000011.1 coordinate 360,709, forward strand.
TGCCGGTCCCCTTCACCCCCTCCGGGAAAACCATGACGACCTCGTCCTGCTCGAGCAGGCGCGCAGCGTTGTGCTTGCTCGCGGGCACCCCGCCAACCCTGCGCATGAACGCCGAGATGAACGGGAGGACGAATGCCCAATCGAGAACCAGGAACCGCGCCCATCGGGGAAGCGGGTGCTGCTTCATGATCGCCAGGAGGATCATCGAGGCGTCGAAGGGAAACAGCGATCCCGCGTGGTTCGACACCAGGAGCGCCCGGCCATGCGCCGGAACGTTCCGGACGCCGGCAGCATCCACCCGCCACCAGGCCTCGTAGAGGAACTCGAACATCGGGTAGACCGCCTCCGCGAACTCCTCGTCGAACCCCCACTCGTCCTCGTGGTAATCCCCGCGGACTCGGCGTGAGAGGAGTTGGACCAAGCGAGCCAGGCGCTGCGGCAGCTCGTCCGCGGCGCGGTTGGCCGCCGTGACCGGGTCGAGGCCGCCCTCGATCCCCGTCCGCACGCGGCGGAGGAAATCGGCGACCGATTCCGCCGTCGCCTGCGGTGAATCCGCCTGGGCGGACACGCTCATCGCGCCGCCCCGACGAACCTCCCGACAACGTCGCCGGGGTGGATTGAAGGCGCGATGCGGCGCGAGTTCGCCGCGAAGTCGCGGATTGCGCTCTCCGCATTGAAGCGCGGTCGATAGCCGACCTCGTCGAGGAGCCGCCGGTTGTCGACGCCCCGTCCGAAGCGCAGGAGGCGAACTCCATCCCCGTATATCGGGCCGGCTCCGAGGCGCCGCCCCAGTCGCTCGAGCGCCGGACCGAAGAGCGGGTGCGGGATCGGCAGCGTCGGCCGCCGCAGCATCCGGAGTATGTGGCTCAGGGAGATCGACCCGGAGGGTGCGACGTTCACCGCGCCGCGCGCGTGCGATCGCGTTGCCGCCTCGAGCGCGGCCGTCGCGTCGTCGGCGTGCACGAGCTGCAGGCGCGGATCCCAGCCGAGCTGCGTCGGCACCACCGGGAGCTGTAGGTACCGGACTAGGGGCGTGCCGAGGTCCGGCCCGATCTCCGGCTGATAGCGCAGCGTGCAACAGCCGACCTCCGGATGGCGGCGCGCGAAGTTCTCCACGTAGGCCTCGAGCTCCGAGATGTCCCGCTGGAAGCGCGTTCGCAGCGGAAGGGTCCGCGCCATCCCCTCGGTGAAGAAATACGGCGTTGCTCCCTCGCAGCCGTAGATCGCCGCCGATCCCCTGACCACCAGGCGCTCGAGGGACTTCGTCCGCTCGCAGGCGGCGAGCAGCTGGAGCGTGCCGATGACGTTCACGTCGTGGAGTACCCGCCCCGGCTTCCCGCGCTCCGGATACCACAGGATCCCGCAGTGCACGATGGTGTCGGCCTCGGTGCCCGGGAGAAGGCGGGACAGGAGCGGACTGCGGATATCGGCCTCGATGAAGTCGGTTCGCCCGAGGTCCGCCGGCGCCGGGCCGGTGTCGATGCCGGCGAGGTAATCGATCTCGGGGTCTCGCTCGAGCCGGCGCGCCAGCGCGCGGCCCCAATGCGAGGCGACGCCGATGATCACCACCCGTCGCTGCGCCATTAACCCTCAGGCTTACGTTTAGACTGCCGGCGGCGCCCGCCGAGCGACTCCTCCAGGGCCGCCAGCCGCCGCTCGAGCGCTTCGAGGCGTTGGGTCACCTCCCCCGCCGCCTCCTGGCCACGGCGCGCGAGATCCGCGCCGGCGTCCTGGCCCCGTCGGGTGAGCTCCTCGCGGGCGCCCTGTCCGCGGCGCGCGACCTCAACGCTCGCCTCCCGCCCGAGCCTCGCCACCTCGTCCAGGAGCTGGGCGGCTCGCTCCCGCGTCAGGCGTGCGGTCCCGGCCCGGGCGGGGCGGCCCGCGACCGACAGCGTCCTCTGGACCGCGTCCCGAAGGGCCTCGGCTCCTCCGCTATCGGGTCGATCGCCGGACTGCGACGCCACGACGGTCCTATTCCGTGGGCTCGGCCGCCGGGGCGCGATCGGCTGTCTTCGACGTCTCGGTGGCGGTCGAGCGTCGTAGCGCAGCCAGCTCGTCGAGCGCGTCGTCGAGCTGGTCCTCGACGGCCTCGAGCCTTGCGGACAGCGATCGCATGCGCTGCTCCAGGCGCTCGAAGTCGGCCGAGGCGGGGATGTTGAGCGCGCCCATCGCGGTGCGTTGGGCCTGCGCAGCGCGCTCGCCGGCGCCGATCGCGGTGCTGACCGCCTGGCTGAAGATCGGGTTCTCCAGCAGCGCCTGGGCCAGGTCGGTAAGGGCCTCCTCCCCGCGAGCCCGGATGCCCTCCGTGCGCTCAGGTTCGTCGCTCAAGAGACAGCCTCCTTCGCTCCTCGCGGTATGCAAGGCATGCGCCGCGCAGCGTAACGGTTCGGACGTGCCCGCCCGCATGCCGGTTCATGCGTCACCATGACTAGGACGGCGCGCGAATCTCGGCATGAAGTCGTGCGGAGACGCGTGAGCTGAGATACGGTTTCCCATGCCCGTTTCGAGATTGCAAACGACCCCCGACCAGCTAGCGTTGTCACGGCTCTGAGCAGGCCGAATTGGCAGAGCCGCGTCGTTGTGCTGGGCGCGAAGGACCGGGCCTGAACAGGATGGGAAGGAAGCTACTGCTGATATTCGCCCTCGGCGTGCTCGGCGCGGTCCTCGCCGCCGGGCCCGGCTCGGCGAGCAGCGGCCTCGACACGTCGACGACGGGCACCTCGGCGAAGCTCCCCGGCGGCCAGGACCTGCCGCCCGTCAGCGCGGCGGCCTGCTCGAACGGGAAGGACGACGACGGGGACGGCCTCGTCGACCTCGAGGATCCGGGCTGTTCCGCCCCCCTCGACGACGACGAGTCCGACGCCGCCACGGGCACCACCGGCGGCGGTGGCGGCAACACCGGGGCGACGGGCGTGACGGGGACGACCGGCACAACGGGGACCACCGGGACCACCGGGCCGACCGGCACGACCGGTCCCACGGGGACCACCGGACAACACGGCGGAGCTCCCGGACCGGGCGGCCGGGGCGGATCGGGCGGCCGGCCGAACGGAGATCAGGGAGGCCAGGACCACCGCTCCCAGCACCAGGGCAACGGCGGGACCTCGGCGGACGAGGACAACAACTCATCGTCCCCGCCGCCGGTGAAGTCGAACGGCGTGCCGACGAAGTCGAACCCGATCGCTGACGATCGCGCGAGTCCGGCCCCCGCTCCTCTCGGCGTACCGAGCTTCCTGATCAGCCAGTTCGAGATCCCGCCGTTCCTGCTGCCGATCTACCAGGCCTGCGGGACCCAGTACGGGATCCCGTGGGAGGTGCTGGCGGGGATCAACAAGATCGAGACCGGCTTCGGCACCAACCTGAACGTCTCGACGCGCGGGCGCCGTCGGCTGGATGCAGTTCATCCCGTCCACCTGGAAGGTCATACGGCGTCGACGCGAACGGCGACGGCCGCAAGGACCCCTACAACCCGGTCGATGCGATCTGCGCCGCGGCGCGCTACCTCAAGGCGGCCGGCGGCGACACCGACCTCCGGCGCGCGATCTTCGCCTACAACCACGCGACCTGGTACGTCGACGAGGTCATCCTCTACGCCCAGCCAGTACGGCAAGCTTCCCGACGACCTCGTCGGCTCGATCACCGGCCTCACCGAGGGTGACCGGTTCCCGGTCGCGGCGAGGGCGCGGTACGCGGATCAGATCTCGACCCGGAAGGCGGCGAACGACGCCAAGCCCGGGAAGGGCTCCGGCAACGTCGCCGACGTCGTCTCGAGCTCACCCACACGCCGAGGGATCAACATCTACTCCCACGACGGCGCCCCGGTCGTCGCCGTCAACGACGGGACGATCAAGCGCATCGGCCGCAACTCCAAGCTGGGCAAGTTCGTCGTCCTGCAGGACAACTACGGCAACCGCTTCACCTACGCCCAGCTCGGGCGCGTGGAGAAGGCCTACCCGGTCCCGAAGCAGCGAAAGCTCTCGGCCAACGGACTTCAAGCTCGTGACCCGAAGGACAAGGCGCCCACCGCCGGCCACCCGCGGCAAGCCGATCGGCCTGAGCGAGCACGCAAGCAAGAAGGCGACCGACGCCGCCAAGCGCGCCGCGCAGCCGAACGCCGAGAGCAACGAAGGGAAAGCCGATGCGCGGTCGCGCCCCGTCCCGCGCCGGCGAGCACGAGCGGCCCGTGAACACCGAGGATCTGCGTCCGCGGCTCTTCGCACTGCCCCAGCGGCCGAACAACGTCGACCGCGCCGACATCACCGGGCAGCTCGATCAGCTGCTCGGGAAGCGGTTCCCGGGCTACTCGAGCGTGAAGTCGTACTTCGGCGGCGTCATCCACTTCGACCGCCGGTCGATGGAGCTCCGGCCGCTGCGCGAGGGCTCCCAGGTCGTCGCCGGGACGGTGTTCGGTCGGATCGGCAAGACGACCAGCCTGGCACCCCACGTGAACTTCTCCATCCGCCCGCCGGCAAGGGCGCGCCGAAGATCGACCCGAAGCCGATCCTCGACGGCTGGAAGCTCCTGGAGGCGACGGCGATCTACCGGGCCGCCGGCGAGAACCCGTTCACCGCGGCCGCGGGGTCGGAAACGTGACCCAGGATCTCCTGATGCCGAAGACCCAGCTCGCAGCGCAAGGTGCTGTCACGATCCGCGGCTCTCGATCTACTCCTGCGGGCGAAACGACATCGAGACGGGGCAGATCGACCAGCGGTCCTGGCGGCGATGGAGTACCTGGCCGACAACGGGTTCCGGCTCACGATCACCTCGCTCAAGTGCGGCCACAGCGTCCTCACCACCTCGGGCAACGTCAGCGAGCACTCGACCGGCGACGCGATGGACATCGCCGCGATCAACGGGGTCCCGGTGGCGACCACCAGGGACCGGGGACGCTCGCCGACTCGCTGATAAAGTGCCTGCTCCAGCTCCAGGGCGCGATGCAGCCCCACCAGGTGATCTCGCTCGAGGACCTGCCGGGACCGATCAGCTTCGCGATGGCGGACCACGGGGACCACGTGCACGTCGGCTACTACCCGAAGGGCTCGGCGCCCGGGAAGGGCAAGCAGTCCGCGTCGTTGCTCAAGCCCGACCAGTGGAAGAAGCTCATCGGGAGGATCGCCGAGATCCAGAACCCGAAGGTCCCGACGCGGCCGTCGAGGTACTCGCTGCCCGCAAAGGAGCATGGGGGCAAGAAGGCGAGCGGGAAGAAGTCCGGCGCCAAGTCCCGCCGCGGCGACTAGCGCCTCGAGCCACGGTCCCGATTTCGAGCGCGAATAGGCTGGGCGCGCAATGAGGGCGGCCGACGCCGCGCGCTTTCGCTTCGTCCAGATGGACGTCCCAGGCCGGATCGGAATCGACGACGGCCGGTACCTGCTCCGTGCGCCGGACGAGGACGCCGAGACGGTCATCGTGGTGCAGACGCTCGGCGCCCCGGCGGCGGGCAGGCCGAAGCGACGACGTCGGCGGCCGCGGCCCGCCGATGCCCCTGAGCCTCCCGCGGAGGTGCCGGTGACGCGGATCACCGTGATCCCGGCCGAGGAGCGATCGGCGGACGATGCAGCGCGGGAGCTCGATGGCCTTGCCGGGGACTCCGAGACGCTCGAGGAGGCGGTGCTCGCCGGCCTCCGCGGCGCCAACCGGCTCGTGCGCGCGCACCGCATAGCGACCCAGGATCCCTATGGTCACGAGATCGGGCGCTCCACTCCACTGTCGGTTCGGGTGGGCTTCGGGACCGGCGGCGAGCTCGCCGACGGGCAGTGGACGCGCGCGCTCGACGTCCCACCACCTGAGCGTCGGCGCCGGCGCGCCGACACGCTGCGACCGCAGGAGCGCCTCGCCGAGCTGCTTGCCGGGCGCGAGCGGATCGACGCCTGCGAGACCCTCCTCCTCCGCGCCAGGGCGGATCTCGACCAGGGACGTCTTCGGGAGGCCGGCCTGCAGCTCATGCCGGGCCTGGACGCTCTGCTCGCGGAGCTGCCGGAGCGGGGCGGCCCGGGGCAGGAGGAGGACCTGGCGAACCTGCGTGAGCGCCGGGAGTCGCTCGCGCCATGTATCGGCTGAGGCGCTTCGGGGCGATCTGACGGCGGAGCAGGTCCAGCAGATCGCTGACGCGCTCGGGGTCTGCGAGCGGATCCTCCGTCGCCGGCAGGCCCTCAGGGAGCCCGGGTAGGTCTCAGCCGTCGAGCGCCGTCAGCACCGCCTGGAGCTCGTCGGCGACGTCGCCGCTCATCCGAACGACCGCGTCGCGGTCATACGGGGTCGAGCTCTTGGTGATGATGGCGATCCGGCCGCCGCGCCCCACCGTGAGCCCGGGCAGGCCTGCGACCGGATGGACCTCGAGCGACGAGCCGACGCAGACCAGGAGGTCGGCGCCGGAGCAGAGCTCCTCGGCACGCGCCATCGCCGCCGCGGGGAGGAGCTCCCCGAACAGGACGACGTCGGGCTTGACCTTCCCGGCGCAGCGGGTGCACGTCGCGATGCCCTCGCCGTCGAACAGGGACTCCACCCGCTCGAGCGGGTACGTCGCCGCGCAGCCGGTGCAGCTCGCGGTCGCGATCGAGCCGTGGACCTCGATCACCTCCTCGGAGCCGGCCATGCGGTGGAGCCGGTCGATGTTCTGGGTGATCACGGCATCGAGCAGACCGCGCCGCTCGAGCTCGGCGAGCGCCGTGTGAGCCGGGTTCGGCTCCTTGTCGGCGAGATCGTGAAAACGCGGGCGGTAGAAGTCCCAGAAGCGCTTCGTGTCCCGGTGGAAGGCGTCGATCGTCGCGACCGACATCGGATCGACCTTGGCCCAGAGCCCCCTCCCGGGCGTGCGGAAGTCCGGGATGCCGGAGGGAACCGAGATCCCGGCGCCGGTGAGCGCGACGGCGCTCTCGCTGGACTCGATCAATTCCGCCAACGCGGCGGCGGAAGCCTGCCGCGGTTCGGATGTCTGGGACGGGTTCATGGCGAGTAGGGCGGGCCTCCCCACACCTTTTGGCAATTCGAGGACGCTATAGCGACCTCAGATTGCCAAAAGCTGTCGCGACTGCCTTTCGCGCGGCGCTACTTGCCCGACCACTTCGGGCTTGCGCTTGCCCAGGAAGGCGGAGATGCCCTCGCGGGCGTCCTCGGACGTGAATGCGGTCGACGAAACCGCCCTTCTCGGCCTCGATCCCCTCATCCAGGTCGCCCTTTGCGGAGACCGTCTTGATCTGCTCGACCGCGACCGGTGCCTGCCCGCCGAGCTTTCGCGCCCACGCGAGTGCCGTGTCGAAGAGCTCGTGGTCGGCGACGACCTCGTTCGCGAGTCCGATCTCATATGCCTGGGCGGCGGAGATCGGATCGCCCAGCAGGTTCATCTCGAGCGCCTTGCCCTCGCCGACGAGGCGCGCGAGCCGCTGCGTGCCGCCGAAGCCGGGGATGATCCCGAGGTTGATCTCGGGCTGGCCGAAGCTCGCCGACTCGGCCGCGATCCGGAAGTCACACGCCATCGAGAGCTCGCAGCCCCCGCCGAGCGCCAGCGAGTTGACCGCCGCGATCGTCACCTTCCCGGACTGCTCCATGCGGCGGAGCACGCCGTGGCCTCCCTCGAGGAGCTCCTTGCCCGCGGCGGGGTCGGTCATCTTCGTGAACTCCTTGATGTCGGCCCCGGCGCAGAAGACGGCGAAGTTCGAGGAGGCGAACGACCACCGATCGGATCGCGTCGCTGCGCCTCGATCTCATCCCAGACCGCGGTCAGGTCGTTGATCATCTGCGGTGAGATCGGGTTGGTCGGCGGCCGGTTGAGCCACAGCGATCGCGAGCTCGTCACGCGTCTCGAGGAGGATCGTGTCCTTCTGATCGAAGTCGTCGTCGGGCTGCGGGTAGAAGAAGAAGCCCTGGCCGCGTCTTCTTGCCGAGCCGGCCCTGGTTGACCAGGCGCCGGAGAAGGAGCGGCGGCGCGAAGCCCTCCCCCCACTCGTGCTCGCGCCAGCTCCAGCCGCTCGAGCATGTCGTCCAGCCCGGCCTCGTCGGCGCGCGCCAGCGGGCCCGGCAGGATCCCCGCGCCCATCATCATGCCGAGGTCGACGTCCTTGGTCGTCGTGACGCCCTCGTCGACCAGCATCACGGCCTCGACGAACGCCTTGAGCTGGAAGCGCTCGACGACCGTCATCTCAGCGGTTGCGGCCTCCATCTCAGCCTCCGTGTGCGTAATAGCCCTGGCCGGTTTTCTGCCCGAGGTTACCGGCCTCCACCAGCTTCTTCATCCGCGGATGGACATAGAAGCGCTCGCCGTAGCTCTGCTGCAGGTGCTCGGCGACGTGCAGCACCGTGTCCAGCCCGAGCAGGTCCGACAGGAAGAACGGGCCCATGGGCGTCACCTTCGCCTCGGCGATCTCCTTGTCGATCTCCTCCGGCGAGCGCCCGCTCTCGTCCTGGTAGCGCCAGATCTCCGAGGCCGCCGAGTTCAGGACCCGGTTGACGACGAATCCGGGCTCCTCGCCGCAGCGGATCGGGTTCTTGCGGATCTGCATCGCGAAGTTTGCGGCGGCCTGCGCCGTCTCCTCAGAGGTGAACTCCCCCTCGACCACCTCGATCAGCCGCATCACCGACGCCGGATAGAAGAAATGGAAGCCGACCACCTGGTCGGGACGGGCCGTGGCGGACCCGATCTCGGAGATCGACAGCGCCGAGGTGTTCGACGCCAGGATCGCGTGCCCGGGCGTGACCTCATCGAGCTCGGCGAAGACCGCCTGTTTGATCTCCATGCGCTCCGGCACCGCCTCGACGACGAAGTCGACGTCCCCGAACCCCTCGTACTCCGTGGTGGCCGTGATCTGACCGAGGATCTCCTGCCCGCGGGCGTCCGCCTGCTCCTGCGTCAGCTTCTCCTTCTTGACGAGAGCTGCGTGCTGTGCCTCGGTCACCTCCCGCGCCTTGGTGAGCCCGGCGTCGAGGAACTCCTGCTTTACGTCCTTCATGACGACCGGGACATCGGCGGCCGCGATCACCTGCGCGATCTCGCCTCCCATCGTCCCCGCGCCGAGCACGGCGGCCTTGAACACGAACATGAGCGCGGGAAGGCTATAGAGGTTTTCCGGCCGCCACCTCCTCGACCTCCAGCTTGAGACGGCCCAGGGATCGCGCGAGCGACCCCCGCATCTGCGAGCGGATGAAGAGCGCGTCGGTCACCTTCGCGAGGGGCCCTCCGCGGCGCAGCCGGTAGTCCTGCTCCTGGGTGACCAGTGTCCCGTCGCCCTTGATCATGAACGTGACCTCGAGCTCACCCCGGGTCTCCGGGTCCTCGAACGACACCCGGTGAAGCCGCCGTGGCTCGTGCTCCAAGACCCGCTCGGTGACCTCTCCCCGCCCCGCCGATCCGGAGGCCCAACGGAGCGATCCGCCGACCTGCGGATATCCGGTGGACGATTGGACATGTCCGAACCCGTCCACCCACGCCGGCCATCCCTCAGGGTCGAAGTAGCGGTCCCACACCTCCGCGAGCGAGGCGTTCACGCGGATGGACGCGGATACGCGGCTCACGGGCCCTGGCCCGAGCTCCCGCGGTCGCCGTAGATCTCGCGCTTGATGAGCGTCACGGACTCGATCACCGAGTCCAGGAACGGCTCGAGCTCCTCGAGCAGCCGCCGGTACTCCCTGCGCCCCGCCGCGGTGATCGAGTAGAAGCGACGGGTCCGGCGGTCGGGGTGCTCCCACTGGCCCTTCGATCAAGCCTCGCCCTTCCAGATCTCGCAGCAGCGGATAGATGGTGTTGGGGTTCACCGAGATCGCGCCGTCGGTGATACCCGCGATCTCCTCGATCAGGCGGTTGCCGTAGGCCGGCTCGCGCTCGATCAGGTGGAGCACGAGGAGCGGGAACACGTCGCGGCGGCGGACCTCACCCCCGAAGACGTCCATCGCGCCCCCCGTACGCCGCGTCGGCTGGCCGGGCTCGCCGCGCGACGCCCGGGTGCGCGCCGCCCGCGCCGCCTCGGCCACCCGGCGTGAGCGGCCGCCGGGGCCCTTCTCACCTTCGTGCGCCATGCGCGACCGACTATACGAACGGAGACCGGTCACCGTGCCCTCATGTGTGCGCATTCGCACTTCCAGCCGCCGGCCTCTCGGTGTAGCCTGAGGACGACATGGCCAACATGAACATCCAGGACCGGGCGCAGTACGAGCGTCCCGATCTCGGTGGGCCCGACCGGAGCCTGCGCGTCACGAGGCGTCGGCCGGTGTTCATCTACCTGGCGCTCGCGGCCGTCCTGCTCGCCGCGCTGGTGTATGCCGTCGCCTGGGGGATCGACGGCTGGGCTCAGGGGCTGGTTCTCGGCGTGATCGTGGTGACGGCGATCGGGCTCATGATCGCCGTCAGCCCGACCAGACGCGCCTAGGCGACCTCCGCGGCCACCGGGGCCTGCTCCGACGCCTCGACTCCGGCCTCGGTCTGCTCCCTGGTCGTCTCCGGCTGCGGGTCATCGATGTGTCGAGGCATCAGGACCTCGCGCGCGATGACGAGCCGCTGGATCTGTGACGTGCCCTCGTACAGCTGCATGATCTTCGCGTCCCGCATGAGCTTCTCGACCGGGTACTCCTTGATGAAGCCGTAGCCGCCGTAGACCTGAACGGCGTCCACGGTGACCTCCATGGCCGTATCCGCCGAGAAGCGCTTCGCGTGCGAGGCGACCAGGGTGTTGCGCTTGCCCTGATCGAGCAGGACCGCCGACTCCCAGGTCAGGAGACGAGCCGCCTCGATCTTCGTCGCCATGTCGGCGATCATGAACGCGACCGCCTGATGCATGGCGATCGGGACGCCGAACTGGACGCGCTCCTTCGCGTACTCGGAGGCGAACTCGAACGCCGCCCGCGCGATGCCGACCGCCAGGCCGCACACGGCCGGGCGGGTACGGTCGAGCGTTTGCATGGCGAGCTTGAATCCGTGGTTCTCCTCGCCGAGCAGGTTGCGCGCCGGCACGACGGTGTCGTTGAAGCTGATCGCGGCGGTGTTGGAGGCCCGCTGGCCCAGCTTGTCCTCCTTCTTGTCGAGGATCACCGTCGTCGTCCTTCGGGACGACGAACGCCGAGATGCCGCGGTGGCCCGCCTCCTTGTCGGTCTTCGCGTAGACCGTGAACCAGTCGGCGTAGCCGCCGTTGGTGATGAATACCTTCGAGCCGTTGATGACGTACTCGTCGCCCCTGCGGACGGCGGTCGTCTTCATGCCCGACACGTCCGAGCCGGCGTCCGGCTCGGTCAGGCAGAACGAGGCGAGCTTGGGCTCCTCCGTGAGCATGCCGAGGTACTCGCTCTTGACCTCCTCGGACGCCCCGATCATGAGCGGCGCCGACGCGAGCCCGTTGGCCATCAGCGTGGTTCCGATGCCCGAGCAGCCCCACCCCAGCTCCTCCTCGATGAGACACCCGGAGAGCATGTCGAGCCCGGGGCCGCCGTAGGCCTCGGGGACGTGGACGTTCATGAGACCCACCTCCCACGCCTTCTCGATGATCTCCTGGGGCCAGGTGCCATCCCGGTCGTAGTCCCAGGCCACGGGGCGGATCTCCCTCTCCGCGAAGCTGTGGGCCAACTCGCGGAGATCCTTCTGCTCGTCCGTCAACGTGAAGTCAACCAAGGCTGAATGCTCCTTTGAGTGCGGAGGTAGAGGTTTTCGAACGTACCGATTGACTGGTCAGTCAACCAACTTGACTCCACCAGGATACCGGAACCGGACCCCCCGCCGGACGGTTCCTCCCGCCTTGCGCGCCCGCGCGGGCGGTCGTAACCTGGCCCTATGCTCCCGATCGCGCTCAGCCTGAGCACCGGCGAGGTGATCATGATCATCGTGTTCGCGACGATCCCAATCGCACTGCTGACATTCGTCCTCGGCGCCCGAAAGGCGCTCGACGAGGTGGGCAAGGGCCAGTTCGCCGTGGAGTACGAAAGCGATCTCCCGTCGAAGCTCACGGACAGCGACGCCGAGGGCGGGGCCGAGTCGCGCGAGGCGGAGATCCGCCAGCTGCTCGAGGCGAAGTCCTACCGCCAAGAGGCCCGAGGCGAGGCGCCCCTCGACGTCGACGCCGAGTTCGACCGCCTCCTCACCGAGGAGCCAGAACGGCCCTCGGGCATCGACCGCGGGCTGGCCGAGGAGGTGCGCCAGCTCGTGGTCGCGCGAAACGAGAGGCGCGTCCGTCAGGGAAAGGAGCCGCTCGACGTGGACAAGGAGGTCGAGCGCCAGCTCCGCGAGCTGGAGAACCTGGGACAGTAGCCCCGGCCCGCGGGACCCAGTAGGTAGGATCGCGCCCGGATGGCGGACATCGAGACACGCATCGTCGAAGTGGAGGACATGCTGCTCAGGCCGGGGACCTACTTCAACCCCCAGACCGAGATCGTGGTGGTCGTGGACGACTCGAGCTCGGTCGACCAGGAGATCTTCAACATGGAGGCGTACGAGGGGTCCGACTGGGTTCGCATCTCCGACGACGTCCCGGTCGACGAGGACAGCCTCGAGGCCACACTCGAGGAGTTCCAGACCCACTACACGGCCGGCTCCGTATCGGAGACCGCGCTGGAGCAGGGCGACGGCACGGAGGATGCGGAGGACGTGGAGCTCGAGCAGGATCCCGGCCGCGAGGACTGATGAGCGACTACGACGTCGCGAGGCGCGACGAGGCCACCGACTGGATGGCGGAATATCCCGGCTTCGGCGAGATGCGCTCGTTCACGGACTCCCTCGGTTGCGGCGAGGTGGCGTTCACCTGGCGCCTGATGCCGCCCGAGACCGGCGGCAAGGGCTCATACGGGCATCGCCACAAGAACCAGGAGGAGATCTACTTCGTCGTCCGGGGAAAGGTGCAGTTCAAGATCGGCGACGAGGAATTCGAGGCCGGGCCGCACACTGCGGTGCGGGTGGGAACGCAGGCGTTCCGCTCCGTCCATAACGACGGCCCCGAGGAGGCCGAACTCATCATCTGCTCGCCAAAGGCGAAGGGCGACGAGGCCGAGGTCGAAATGACCGACACGGATTTCTGGCCCGCCGACTGAGGCGGTGCCGGCCGCGACCGTCGACTTAGTTCATCGAGGTTGAACAGACTCGACGGTCGGCTGTGCCGAACGGGTGATGTCGCTCTCAGGACAGTGCGACGTAGATCGGGAACACGGCGTACAGGGCGGCCCAGCAGAGGATGGCCGGGACGCTGAAGCGCCCCTGCCGGCGGAGAACCCAATAGGCGACGATCCCTCCCGCGATACCGAGCGCCGCCGAAAGCATCGCGAACCGATCCAGATCCCAGTCGGTGAACACAAAGCCGAAGGCGACGGGGATGGTCGACTGGAACACCATCGCCCCCGTGATGTTCCCGAGCGCGAGCGCATCCTTGCCGTCCCGCACCCAGAAGAAGCTGTTCGCCTTCTCGGGCAGCTCCGTCGCAAGCGGGGCCAGAATCAGCGACAGCGCGAGCGGCTCGACTCCCACCCTGTCCGCGAGCTCGATCGCCTCCTCGACGAAGAGATGCGCGCCACCTAACATCGCGCCCAGGCCGACCAGGAACTGGAGGACAATGAGGTTCCGTGATGGCTCCACGGTCGCGTTGCGGGCCAGGATCAGCGGGCGGATCGATTCGCTCGCCTCGACCTCGCCGCCGCGCCGAAGGGTCCGGTGGACGTAGACGGCGTACGCACCGACGAAGCCCACCGCCAGGACGATTCGGATCGGGTGCGGCGCCCCCAACCCGACCAGGGCGGCGAGGGCGAAGAAACCGAGGAAGAACCCCAGATCGCGGTCGAGCGTGGGGACATGTGCCTCCAGATGCGTCCCCTGGGTCCTGCGGTGGCGATACGCGAGGGCCGAGAGCCCGACCACCGCCATGGCCACGGTCGCCAGCAGGAAGGGAGCGCCGATGATCGCGCCGATCGCCACTCCATCCGCGCCGGACGCCCCACCGACGATCGCGACGATCGGAATCAGCGTCTCCGGCATCGCGGTGCCCACGGCGGCGAGGAGGCTGCCGACCGCGCCCTGGCCTAGCCCCAGCCGGTTCCCGGCCCACTCGACCGCGTTGGTGAACACTACGGCGCCGGCGAGAATCACCGCGAAGCTCGCCAGGAGCAGGACGACGGCTCCCATCGGCGACTCCTCAGGCGAACCCGAAGGCCAGCACGAGGATGAGATAGACGGCGAGCAGCTGCACTCCCTCGAACCACGTCGATTCGCCCTCGTGGGTCACGTAGTTGGCGATCAGCACCGCCAGCAGGATCGCCCCCACCTCGAAGCCGTTGAAGACCAGTGGCATCGGCACCGGGCCGAGGACGAATGACACCAGGACCAGGACGGGAGCGACGAACAGGGCAACCTGGGCGCTGGATCCGATCGCGATGTTGACCGCCAGGTTCATCTTGTCCTTGTGGGCAACCAAGATCGCGACCCAGTGCTCGGCGGCGTTGCCGACGATGGCAATCACGACGGCGCCGATGAAGAACTCGCTGAGCCCCACTGATTCCGACGCCTCCGCGATCGATCCCACGAGCACCTCCGACATGCCGCCGACCGCGATACCCGCAATCGCCAGCATGATCACCGAGCGGCGGGCGGACCAGTTGAACTCCGTCTCCTCGCCCTGCTCCTCCGAGGGGTTGAAGAGCGCCCGGTGGGTCTTGAGCGAGAAGACGAGGCCAGCGACGTAGGTCCCGGCGAGCACGAGGGCGACCGCGAGTGAGAGCTGCTCGACGCGCGAGTCGTAGTTGATCCGCTCGGCCGCGACCGAGGGCAGCCCCTGCCCCTCCACGAGCTCGAAGATCGCCGGCATGACGAGGGCGGCCGCCGCCAGGAAGAGCATCAGCGACTGCACATTGGCCGCCGTTGCGTTGAAGCGCTGACGGTCGCGGCCGATGCCGCCGACCAGCATCGCGCCGCCCAAAACGAGCAGGATGTTCCCGAGGATCGACCCGATGATCGAGGCCTTCACCACCTCGTGCAGCCCAGATCCGAGAGCGAACAGCGCAATGATCAGCTCCGGCGCGTTGCCGAAGGTGACGTTCAGGAGCCCGCCGATCCCGGGGCCCGACCGGGCGGCCAGCTCCTCGGTGGCGATGCCCATCAGGGCGGCCGTCGGGATGATCCCGAGGGCGGCCGTGAAGAAGATCGCGGCTGCGGAAGCGTGGGCGATGTCCAGGCCGATCGCCACCGGGATGAAGGGCACCAGCAGGTAGGGCCAACCGCGGGGCGTGAACAGGAACGCCATCCCGCCCTCGTTTGATCCGGAGTTCGCCATCGCGCCGGGGCAGCCTATGAGGTCGCGGGGCGGCCGGACAGCATTGACGTATCTAGACTGAGCGCCGTGAGAACTCGGCGTTTCGGCGACACCGACCTCGAGGCGTCGGAGATCGGCTTCGGGACGTGGGCGCTCGGCTCGAGCTGGTGGGGCGACGTCAGCGAGGCCGAGGGCGAGCGCCTGTTGAACGAGGCGCTCGAGCTCGGCATCACCTTCTTCGAGACCGGCGATGCCTACGGCCAGGGTGCGAACGAGGAGCTCGTGGGGCGCGTGCTCGCTCCTCACCGCGACGAGATCCAGCTCTCCACCAAGTTCGGCTACGTGCTCGACTCGGGGCGGCGGGAGCACTCGGAGGGTGAGCGCCCGCAGCGGTGGGACGGCCCGTTCGTGCGAGCCGCACTCGAGGCGAGCCTTCGGCGGCTGCGGACCGATCATGTCGACCTCTACCAGCTGCACAACCCGCGCATGGATGCGATCGATTCCGACGGGTGCTTCGAGACCCTCGAGGAACTGCGGTCAGAGGGGAAGATCCGCCAATACGGCGTCGCTCTGGGACCGGCGATCGGCTGGCGCGAGGAGGGGCTTCGCGCGATCGCGACTCGCGGCATCGCATCGGTGCAGACCGTCTACAACCTGCTCGAGCAGGACCCGGGCCGCGACCTCATGACCGCCGCGGGCGAGCACGGTGTGGGCGTCATGGCAAGGGTCCCCACGTCGTCGGGCCTGCTCGACGACAACCTGACGCCGGACACGACCTTCGGCCCGGGCGACCACCGGCGCCATCGTCCCCACGAGTGGCTGGTGGAGGGTCTGGCGAAGATCGATCGCATTCGCTTCCTATGTGCGCCGGATGCCGGGCGCACGATGGCCCAGGCCGCCCTCAGGTTCATCCTCGCCCAGGCGCAGATGACCGTCGTGATCCCCACGATCACCAACGAAGCCGAGCTCCGCGAGTACGCGGGCGCGGCCGACGTGCCGGATCTGACCGACGAGGAGCTCGTGCTGGTGGGCGAGCTCTACGACCGCAACTTCGACGTCGAGCGAGTCAGGACGACGAGCGCGTGAGAAACCAGCCCGCGCGACCGTTTGGAACGGGCGCGGCTGGTTTCGAACGGATCAGGGCCTAGCCGTCGGCTACAGCTTCTGCGCGCACTTCTGGAAGTCGGCCGAAGAACTCGCGTTGTTGATGCAGTTCTGGTAGGCCGAGCTGCCGGCGCCGCCGCTCCCACCCGGGACGCCGAAGCCCCCGGTGCTTCCGCCGATGCCCGGCAGACCCGGGATCCCGAGCTGGTTCAGGAGCACTGAGATCGGCTTCGAGTTCGACGGCGCCGTGATCGTCTGTGGCTGGTTCACGTCGCTGAACGTGATCGAGAAGTTCACGTTCACGGTCGACACCGTCGACCCGGTCCCGGCGGGCGGCGCGATCTGCAGCGAGAGGGCAAGCTTTCGCAGCAGGTGGTCATCGGTCCCCGAGTAGACGTCGATCGACGCCTGCTTCACCGCGCTCTGGATTTGGTCGAGCTGCTGTGGCGTCAGCTGGGAGCCGCTCGCGCCGGCGGTCTGCTGTGCCTTCTGAAGGTCGGAGAAGATCTTCGCGACATCGGCATCCCCATGCACGTGGATCGTGTCGGTGCCCTCCACGTCCGTCGTCCCCTCGTTGCTGACATTGGTCAGCCAGGTGCTCGGATCGATGCCGAAGCGATCGAAGATGCTTTGGCTCTTCTGGCCCTGGTTCTGCTTCGCCGCCTGCGCGTAGGACTGCGTGAACTGCTTGAAGACGTCGCTTCCGACGTCGTACGCCTGGTTCTGGTACTCCACGTACGCGTTGTCCTTGGTGGCGATCAGCGACCCGTTGAAGCTGATGCTCGGCCCACCGGAGGACCCGCTCACGTTCGCAGTGAGATCGAACTGCGGGAAGGCGGTCGGGTCGTTCTCTTCCGCCTGGAAGGGACCGCTGATCGAGGCCTTGAAGGTGCCCGACTGCTGGCCCTGCGCCGATCCGTCCAGGCTGATGCCGAGCCTGCCGCTCGTGATCTTGGTCGGGTTGTTGAACGTCTCGTCGAGGACCTTCTGCGGGTCCTCGTTGTTGCTGCTGCTCCCGCCACAACCGGCGAGCACCGCCAGGACCGGCAGCGCGATCGCCAAGACCGCGACCAGGGTTCGGATGCGCGTCAAAAGAGAAACTCCCTCCGGGTTTCGAACTTCGTGAGCGCGCCAGAGTACAGGAACGCCCTAAACGCAACGCCAATCGGATCGCTCCGATTCCCCGGCCCAGCGGTAGTCTCAGCCGCTCGTGGACGCCCCCAGGATCATCCTCTACACCGGCAAGGGTGGAGTCGGCAAGACGAGCGTCGCCGCCGCTACGGCGAGGCGCTGCGCCGCCGCGGGCATGCGGACCGTCGTCCTCTCGACCGATCCCGCCCACAGCCTCTCGGACTCGCTGTGTACGCCCCTCGGCCCCGAGCCCACCCGCGTTGAGGAGCGGCTGTACGGCCAGGAGGTTCAGGCGCAGCGGGAGATGGAGGTGCACTGGCGGGCGGTTCAGCGCTGGCTGGGCCAGGTGATCGCCGATCGTGGGGTCATGGACGTTGTCGCCGAGGAGCTCACGGTGCCGCCCGGCATGGACGAGCTCTTCAGCCTCCTTCAGATCAAGCGTCACCACGTCGCGGGAGACTTCGACGCGATCATCGTCGACTGCGCGCCCACCGGCGAGACGCTGCGGCTTCTGTCATTCCCGGAGATCGCCCAGTGGTGGCTCGAGAAGATCTTCCCGTGGGAGCGGCGGCTGGTCACGGCGGCCCGGCCTTGGGCCAGAACGTTCCTCGACCTTGACCTCCCCAGTGAGGAGGCGTTCGCCGACGTCCACCGCCTGGTCAGGAATCTCATCGCGATGAACGAGATCCTGCGCGACCGCGCCACCGCGACGATGCGCCTCGTGATGAACCCCGACCGCATGGTCATCGTCGAGGCCCAGCGGACGTTCACATACCTGAACCTCTACGGCTATCTGACCGACGCGGTCGTGGTGAACCGCATCTTTCCCGACGCCCTGGACGACGGCTATTTCGGCGCCTGGCGGGAGCGCCAGCAGGAGCAGCTGCGACTGGTGTCCGAGGGCTTCGCGCCGGTACCCGTCCTGAGGGCGCGCTACTTCGATCAGGAGGTGATCGGCGGCGAGATGCTGGACCGGCTGGCCGGGGAGCTGTTCGCCGACCACCCACCCGCCGACGTCCTGCACACCGAGCTCGCCCACGAGGTCATGACCGAGAACGGGCGTACGGTGCTCCGCCTCCGCATGCCCTTCGCGCAGCGCGGTGATGTCGGGCTGAAGAAGGTCGGCTCGGAGCTCGTCGTCACCGTGAACCACGAGAAGCGGACTATCATCCTGCCCTCCGCGCTCGCCCGCAGACATCCCACCGGTGCCCGGCTCGAGCGCGGCTCGCTCGAGGTGACCTTCGAGGATGGCCGATCCCCAAGAGCCCCGCAGCATCCCGGACCGCGAGGTGCCGGGCGAGCGACCGAGCCCGCCTGACGCCCATCGCTCGCAGGAGTGCGTGGAGTGGTGTCCGATCTGCCGGGCGGCGGACGTCCTGCGAGCGACCGCTCCCCCGGAGGTGCGCGATCAATGGCAGGCCGTCCAGCGCGAAGCGCTACTGACCACGCGCGCGGTCATCGACAACTACCTGGAGCGCCTTGACGGTGACCAGCGGCGCGGCCCGCGCGTGCAGGACATCCCGGTCGAATAAGGGCCGCGAGCCGTTTCAGAATGGGCACCCAGGGCGGCGCCCGAGCGTCGAGTGGAGACTGGGCCATATAGGGCCCGAATCGCTCACTCGGCGATCGAGAGTGTGTGTCAGGGGCATATGGATCCCGAAACCACACCCTCGTTCGCCGAGCGCGTGATTCGGCCGCGTATATCGGCTGGATCACACCCTCGACCCAGATTCGGTTTGTTCCGCCGGCGGCTCTCCCCTGGGTGCCATCTGATTCAGTGGCGCCTGATCACCGCCGGGGCGCGCCCGCCGATCCGCTTGCAGCGAGTGACGAATCTCACGTAGCGGCTGGACTAGCGACGTATCGTTCGTGACGTGGCTGGAGAGGTTTGTCCGAACTGCGGAACGGAGAATCCCGATCGGGCGCGCTTCTGCATGTCCTGCGGGACGCCGCTCGCGGCCACGTGCCCTTCCTGCGGCGCCGAGAATCCGCCCGGCGCCAAATTCTGCATCGAGTGCGGGACGCCGCTCGGCGCCGCCGGTGGTGCCCCGGCGCGCGCGCCCGCCGGTCCCGTCCCCGTCCCGGCGCCGGCCGCTGGCGCGACCGGCCAGGGCCGCGGGCTATTCGGCGGGCAGATTCCCGGCGACGGCGGCGGGTGGGGCCCGGCAGCCTCGCTGCCCGAGGAGCGACGGAAGGCCACCGTGCTGTTCGCCGACCTCTCGGGATACACCGCCGTGGCCGAGCGGCTCGACCCGGAGGCAGTCAAGTCCTTCGTCGACCGAGCGCTGCGGCGCCTCGGACAGGAGGTTGTTCGCTACGGCGGAAGGGTCGACAAGTACATCGGCGACAACGTCATGGCGGTGTTCGGCGCACCGGTCGCCCATGAGGACGACCCCGAACGTGCGGTTCGCGCCGGGCTTGCCATGCAGGCGGCGATGGACGAGATCAACAAGGACATCGAGGCCGCCACCGGGGTCACCTTCTCGCTTCGCGTGGGCATCAACTCCGGCGAAGTGCTCGCGGGACAGGTTGGCGACGGCTACACCGTGATCGGCGACGCGGTCAACGTCGCGTCGCGGCTGCAGTCCGCGGCCCGGCCCACGAGCGTGATCATCGGCGAGACCACCCACCGGCTGACCCGCGGCCTGATCGAGTACAACGAGCTCGAGCCGCTCACGCTGAAGGGCAAGGCCGAGCCCGTCCCGGCGTGGGAGGCGGTAAGGCTCCTCGTATCCGGGACGGCTGCCCGCGGCGCGCGGCGCGCGACACCGCTGATCGGGCGCGATGACGAGTCATCCCTCCTGGTCTCGCTGTTCGACCGGGTGGTCCGCGAGGAGCGGCCGCACCTCGTGACGGTCATCGGGCAGGCGGGCGTCGGCAAGACGCGCCTGCTGCGAGAGTTCGCGACGCGGCTCGCCGAGCGCGAGCAGAAGGCCACCGTCCGCGTGGGCCACTGCCCCGCTTACGGAGCGGGCCTCGCCTACTGGGCGCTCGGCGAGATCATCCGTGGGCAGTTCGAGATCGTGGACACCGACGATTCCGAGCTCGCCTGGGGGAAGCTCGTCAACGGCATCGAGGCGGTCAGCTCGAAGCTCGAGACCGATGAGCCGCCGGAGCGCCTGGCGGCGACGATCGCGCGGCCCCTCGGCATCGAGCCGCCGGCCGAGCTGGCAGCTCAAACCGGGACCCACGACGCGGATGACCCGCAGCAGATGCGTGACCGCCTCTTCTCGGCCGTCCGATCCCTCGTTGAGGCGGCGAGCCGGCGCTGGCCCGTCGTCGTGGCGATCGAGGACATCCACTGGGCCGACGAGGGAATGCTCGATCTGATCGAGTACATGGCCCGGTGGGTCCGGGGCCCGGCGCTGATCGTGTGCCTCGCTCGTGACGAGCTGCTCGAGCGGCGGCCGGGCTGGGGCGGCGGGCGCCGCAACTCGACGACGATCGCGCTCGAGCCGCTGTCTCAGGGCGAGGCCCGTGAGCTCGTCACCGCCCTGCTTCCGGACGATGCCGGATCGAACGGCCACGCCGATCTCGTTCCGCAGGTGGCGCAGCGCTCCGCGGGCAATCCCCTCTTCGTCGAGGAGATGGTGAACCGGATCCGCGAGGAGGGCGCCAAGGACGTCGAGACGCTCCCCGAGTCGGTGCACGCAGTGCTTGCGGCACGCCTGGACTCGCTCTCGGTCCCCGAGCGACGGGTGCTCCAGCACGCCTCGGTCGTCGGCCAGGTCTTCTGGACCGGGTCGATCGGCGCCCTGCGCGAGGACGAGGGCATCGACCTGTCCGACGCGCTGGCCGGCCTCGAGGAGAAGGACCTCGTGGTCTCGAGCGCGGGCAGCAGGCTGGCGGGCGAGCAGGAGTACGCCTTCAAGCACGTCCTCATCCGCGACGTCGCCTACTCCACGCTGCCGAAGTCCGTCCGCGCGCGAAAGCACGCCCAGGTCGCCTCGTTCATCGAGGAGCGCGCCGGCGAACGTTCGGAGGGCGTCGTGGCGATGGTCGCCGACCATTACGGGCGCGCGGCTGCGCTCGGACCCGACACCGATGTCGATCCGGCCGAGCTGCGGCAGATCAACGTCAAGGCGCTTTCCGCTCTGGAGTCGGCGGGCGACGCCGCTGCCTCGCTCTACTCCAACCAGGAGGCGATCGGCCACTACGAGACGGCCATGTCGGTCAGCCGCGAGCTCGAGGCCTCCGGATCGGATCCCGGCGTCCGCGTGCGCATCGCCGAGAAGCTCGGCGACGTCGCGCTGCGGCTGGGCCGCGTCGATCGGGCGACCGACGTCTGGGGGGCGTGCCTGGACTACCACCGCCGGCAGGAGGACCTCGCTCGGGTCGGCGATCTCCACCGCAAGATCGGCGCCGCGCTCTGGCACAAGGGCGATCGCGACGGTTCGATCGAGCACTACCAGAAGGGCATCGACCTCCTGAAGGACGGTCCGGCTTGCCTGGAGCTGGTGCGGCTGTACGAGGAGGCCGCGTCGCTCTACATGCACACCGGCGACAACATGCTCGCGATCTATGCCTCCGAGAAGGCGCTTCGCCTGGCGGAGCGTCTGGGCGAGGCGGCCGCGGCCAGCCGCGCGCATGGGATCTTCGGGCGGGTCTTCGGTCGCATCGGCGACTCAGAGCGCGCCCGCGAGAACCTCGAGCGTTCGGTGGAGCTTGCGCGCGAATCCGACCCGGGCGAGGCCGTGCGCGCGCTGCTGACGCTCGGCTACCACCTCGAGGTCTCAGAGGCCGACTACGACGGTGCCGGGACCGCCTACACGGAGGCGCTCGAGCTGGCCGAGCAGACCGGAGACTTGCCCTCGAAGGTGGAGCTCCACGCCGCGCTCGCCCAGCTCGCCGCCCACAGCGGCGATTGGGACACGGTGGCGCGCGAGGCCGACGCGTCACGGAGCCTCGCCGAGCGGGAGGGGCTCACCGGAAAGATGTGCTTCCCGTACATGATGCGGGGCATGCTCCGCTGGCGCGAGGGATGCTTCGACGACGCGGTGGACGAGCTTCGCCGCGCGGCGGAACTGGCGGAGCAGGTCGGCCGATCCGAGGTCGCCTTCCAGTCCCTCTACTGGCTCGCGGCCGCACGTCGCCAGCGCGGCGACCACGCCGACGCGGACACCGACCTCGCGCGCGCCCTGGACCTCTGCGAACGTGCCGGCCTCGTGGCGCAGTCGATCGAGGCTATCTCCGCTCGGGCCGTGAACCTGGCCCTCGCCGGGCGGCTCGACGCCGCACGCGAGGCCGCCGACGAGGCCGCGCGCCTCGCGGACCGCCTGCGCTACCCGGTGGGCAAGGCGGCCAGCCTCGAAGCGCGGGGAACCGTGGAGGAAGATCCCGCTGCGGCCAGCGAGGCGCTACGCGAGGCGCACGACGCCTGGGAGGCGCTCGGGCGGCCGCTTGACGCCGCCCGCTGCGAGTACCTGCGGGGCAGGCTGTTGCGCGACTCCAATCCCGAGGAGAGTCGCGAGGCCCTCGAGGCCGCGGCCACCGCCGCCGAGGAGTACGGCGTGCGTCACCTCGCCTCGCTCGCGCGCGATTACATTTCGGTCTGACGGAATCCCCGAAACGGCACCAGCCTGTTTCGGAGCCTGACGGCTCCTCACCTAACATCACCGCGATGCCGCATCTGGCGCACTGTTAAATCTGGCGCCACGCCCCTTTGATCCCTCACAAGATGTAGGTTTCGCCCAGTGCCCGGAAAGCTCTCCGATCGGCTCTGGGGGCCGCTTTTCGCTCGCGGCTACGACTGGTTCGTCAAGTCCAGCGAGGACGCCGGCCTTCGCGACGAGCGCCGCGACCTGCTCGTCCGGGCGCGTGGGCGGACGCTCGAGATCGGCGCCGGAACCGGGATCAACCTCGAGCTCTATCCAGACTCCGTCACCGAGCTCGTGCTCACCGAACCCGATCCGCACATGCGGATGCAACTGGAGAAAAAGCTCGCCGCATTGGGGCGCGCCGCCGAGGTGATCGAGGCGGGAGGCGAGCACCTGCCCCTCCCCGACGCGAGCGTCGACACGGTGGTGGCGACGCTCGTCTTCTGCACGATTCCCGAACCTGATGCCGCGCTCGCCGAGGTCGCGCGAGTCCTGAAGCCCGACGGCCGATTCCTGTTTTTAGAGCACGTTCGCGCGAGCGACCCGAAATCGGCGCGCTGGCAGGATCGCGTCGAGCGCCCCTGGGGATGGTTCGGTCGCGGTTGTCATCCGAACCGCGACACGCTGGCCGCGATCACCGGCTCCGCGCTCGAGGTCTCGGAGGTCGAGCACGGCCAGTTTCCGAAGGCGCCGCCGATCGTGCGACCGCTCGTCGTCGGCGAGGCCAGGCCGCGTCCCGCCTCCTAGGCCAGCGGCACGCCTCACGCGGTGATGCCGCGTCGCCGTCGCCGTTCGGATCGTCACCCCGACGGCTCTTCCAATGCAGCCGCCATCGTCACGATCACCGAATACAAGATGTGCCTAACCTCGGTTTCGGGCATCGAGGTGAGGACACCGACCACAGCTTCTGGGCCGTCCTTACGCGCCTGTTCGCGGAGTCGCTCGAACTTGGCGAGCGATTGCCTGATCGCCGCCGCGACCTTGTCGCGATCGGTGCTCACGACTTCCTTTCCTCCGGGGAGGCCTGGTAGCGGCTCTGGCTGACGATCATCATCCGGATCCTTTCCGCGTCCGCTGTGGCGTGTCTGTGCGCCGCATCAGCAAGCCATCGAGGTGACGCAGGAGTTTCGGGTAGCGCTGGTTGTCACCCGATTATTCCTGGGGCTGGTTGTTCGCGACCTTCGACCGAGAGTGAACCCATGAGCAGATGTAAGCGTTATGCCATTGCGTTGAATGCAAAGAGGTCGGATACTCCTGCGCCATGGATCGCGCCCAAGCCGTGCGACTGGTCGCGAAGCTTCAAGCGCTTGGGGCTGATCGAGCAGCGACGGAAGCCGAGAGAGCCCTGGCTCGCGCCAAGGCCGATGAGCTCAGCACTCGCTTTCGTCTCGGAGCTGTGGAGCCGGGGCACCCGCGCCCGCAAGCCCGGCGCCACCATCGCGCTCGGGGCGCACGGGTAACGTCGCTTGATCTGAACTGGTCCTTCGCTGGCTCACCTGGCAAAACGTCGCCCCAGGTCCGGGTCGAGCACGATTGGGGCGACTGGAAGCTGACCGTCGAAATCGGCTGGTCGACCCGTAGCGCTTTCGCCGCCAGCGGTCGACCGATCGCGCCCGCCCCGCGTGGGTGAGCCTGCCCCAGCGTGGGCGAAGCTCGGCCGGTCGATTGGGCACTGTGGTTGCTACCGGATGCGCGCGCCCGAGATCGCGCGCGAGATGACCAGTCGCTGAATCTCGGACGTTCCCTCGAAGATCGTGTAGATCTTCGCGTCGCGGTGCATCCGCTCGACGGGGTACTCCCGGGTGTAGCCGTTGCCGCCCAGGATCTGGATCGCCCGCTCGGTGACCCAGACCGCGACCTCACCGGCCTTGAGCTTGGACATCGAGCCCTCGGCCGCATCGAAGTCCTTGCCGGTGCGGCCCATCCACGCCGCCCGCCAGACGAGCAGCCGCGCCGCGTCGATCTCCATCTTCATGTCGGCGAGCGCGAATGCGATCGCCTGGTTCTCGACGATCGGTCGGCCGAACTGCTCGCGCTGCTTCGCGTAGTCGAGCGCGTACTCGTACGCGGCGCGGGCGATGCCCACCGCCTGCGATCCGACCGTGGGGCGCGAGACCTCGAACGTCTTCATGGCGGCCTGGCCGCGCGAGCTCGTGCCCTCGCGTGCGCGCGCGAGGCGCTCGTCGAGCTTCTCCTTGCCGCCGAGCAGGCACGACCCGGGAACCCGGCAGTCATCCAGGTGGACATCGGCGGTGTGCGATGCGCGGAGGCCGTGCTTCTTCACCTTCGCGCCCTGCTCGATTCCCGTTGTGCCCGGCGGGACGACGAACGCAGCGTGCCCGCGAGAGCCCAGCTCGCGGTCGACGCTCGCGATCACGACGTGGACCGCGGCGATCCCGCCGTTGGTCGCCCAGGCCTTCTGTCCGTTCAGGACCCATTCGTCCGTGGCCGCGTCGTAGCGGGCCGTGGTGCGGATCGCGGAAACGTCGGAGCCGGCATCCGGCTCGGATGAGCAGAACGCGCCGACCTGCGGGCTCGTCGGCGGTGCCGAAGCATTGCGGTACCCACTCCGCGAGCTGCTCCGGCGTCCCGGATGAGTAGATCGCCGCGACGGCGAGCGTCGTGCCCATGATCGACATCCCGATGCCCGCATCGCCCCAGAAGAGCTCCTCGTTGACGATCGGCATCGTCAGGCCGGTCGGATCCATCCAGAACTGCGCCAGTCCCTCGAACCCGTAGAGGCCGATCTTGGCGGCCTCCTGGATCACGGGCCAAGGCGTCTCCTCGCGCTCGTCCCACTCGTGAGCCGCGGGCCGCACCACTCCCTCCGCGAAGCCGTGGACCCACTGGCGGATGTCATCCTGGTCCTGATTCAGCTCGAGGCTGAATCCCGGCTCGGCGCCGCCGGCGCCATTCTGGGCTCCGGTCGCCTGCGCCACCACCTCTTTGGCAGCCTTCGCTTCCATGGCAGAAAAGCTTACATCAAACGATGTCACATCGTTCCATGCAGCCCCCGCGATTGTCGGATTTATCGCGCTATGCCAGAGGAATCCGACAACTCCGCACCGAGGGCGCGGGCCTAGGCTGGCGCCGTGAGCGAGCTTCGACGGATCCGGCCGGGCCTTTGGCGCTGGACGGCGGCGCACCCGGCGTGGGTTCCCGACGCGAAGCCCGAGAGCCCGTCTGACTGGCCGCGGGAAGTCGGGAGCCTCCTGTACGACGCACCCGACTCCACCGTCCTGGTGGACCCGCTCCTGCTCGAGGGCGACGACCAGTTCTTGCTCGACCTCGACCGCCATATCGAGGATCGTGATCTGCCGGTCTCGATCCTCACGACGATCAAGTGGCACCGCCGTGACCGCGACGAACTGGCGCGGCGTTACGGCGCGGAGACTTCACGCGCGCGAGCCAGGCTCTCCACTGGCGTCGAGGCGAAACCGATCAGGGGTGCCGGCGAGACGATGTTCTGGCTCGCCGAGCACAGGGCCCTGGTTCCGGGCGACCGGGTCATGGGGTCGCCCAACGGGGGACTACGCCTGTGCCCGGAGTCGTGGCTCGGGTATCTGCCGCGCGAGACACGGCCCTCCCTCGCGGAGGTGTCCGCGCGGATGCGGCCGCTGCTCGATCTGCCGATCGAGATGGTGCTCGTCTCGCACGGGGAACCGGTGTTGAGCGCGGCGCGAACCGCGCTCGAGCGGGCGCTCGACCTTGGCCGAGTCTGAGGGCTGGGCGCTCGGAGGACATCAACGAGCATCTGAAGGAGCTCGCCGGGCAGGACATCAGAGCCAAGGACTTTCGGACCTGGAACGCCACCGCGCTCGCCGCCGTCGCGCTCGCTGGGCACCACCCGAACGAGCTCAGCAAGACGGCTCGACGCCGGGCGGTCAACGAGGCGGTCAAGGACGTGGCCGGCTATCTCTCGAATACGCCGTCCGTGTGCCGGAGTGCCTACATCGACCTCAGGGTGATCGACCGGTTCGACTCCGGAGAGACGATTCGCCGTGCTCTCGACCGCTAGATCAACGGCGCCGGGCCGAGCCGGTTCGCGGAACGCGAGCGAATCGAGCGCGCCGTCCTCGACCTCATCCGCTGAGCCGCCGGCGACCTGCGGGGCACGACTGCACCGATGCGCGCCGACTGCTACGGTGCCGCGCTGACATGCCGACCGGAACCGTCAAATGGTTCAGCGACGAGAAGGGTTTCGGGTTCATCACGCCCGACGACGGGTCGCAGGACGTCTTCGTGCACCACAGCGCGATCGTCGGCGACGGGTATCGCTCGCTGGACGAAGGTGCCAAGGTCTCGTACGAGACCGAGGCGAGCGACAAAGGCCCGCGCGCCAGCAACGTCCAGAAGGTCTAGCGGGCTAGCCGGTTTCGGTCTAGCTGCTGGGTCGGATCTCGACGGACGCTGGGCTTAGAGCCGAGGCGCGGGGTACCCCCGCGAGCGCGAGCGCAACGTCGAACTCCGCCAGGAGGACCTCGAGGACCGTGCGCACTCCTTTTTCGCCGGCAACGGCCAGGCCCCAGATGACCGGGCGCCCCACCATCACCGCGCGCGCGCCGAGCGCGAGCGCCTTCAGGACGTCGGTGCCGCGCCGGATGCCGCCATCGACGATCACATCCAGCCGATCGCCGACCTCCTCGGCGATGGCCGGGAGCGCCTCGGCCCCGGCGGGAACCGTGTCGAGCTGGCGCCCGCCATGGTTCGAGACCACCACGCCCGCGGCGCCGTGCTCCGCGGCGAGCCGGGCGTCCTCCGGGGTCAACACACCCTTCACGAAAACCGGCAGGCCGCAGTGCGAGGCGAACTCCTCGACGTCGGCCCACGTCAGCGTCGCATCGATGAGCTCGCCGATCTGAAGCAGACTGATGGCACCGTGCTCCCGCATGGCCCCCCTGCTGATCAGGGCGTCGGGGATCACGTACTGGCTCCGCACGTCGCGCTCGCGTACGCCGAGAACGGGTAGGTCGACGGTGATCACGATCGCCTCGTACCCATTCTCGATCGCGGCGTCCAGGAGCCCGCGCGAAAGCGCCCGGTCCTTGAAGACGTAGAGCTGGAACCACCGCGTGCCGTCCGGTGAAGCGGCCGCCACCTCCGCGGGCGACGCCGTGGCGAGCGACGAGAGGCAGAAGATCGCGTCCGCCGCCGCGGCGCCGCGGGCGGTCCCCTCCTCTCCCTCCGGATGGGCCAGGCGGTGGTAGGCCGTCGGGGCGACGAGAATCGGGTGCGGGCGGCGGCGTCCGAGCAGCGTGGTCCCGGTGTCGCGCTCGGACACGTCGACGAGGACGCGAGGACGGATCGCGATGCGCCGCCAGGCCTGGACATTGTCGTTCAGGGTCAGCTCGTCGCCCGCACCGCCGGCGTAGTAGCCGTACGGCCCCTCCTCCAGGACCGCGGCGGCGCGCTCCTCGAATTCAGCGATCGTCCGGGGCTCCCGCTCGATGCCGGGAATCTATCCCGCGGGCAGGAACTCCCGGATGGCGGCGTGCGCCTCGATCGGTCGCTCGAGCTGCGGCACGTGACCACAATCGAGCTCGACGTGCCGCGCCCGGGGCAGCGTTCGCTCGACGTGCTTCATGAATGCGATCGGGACCAGGGTGTCACTGCGACCCCAGATGAACATCGTGTCGCACTCGAGGCCGCCCAGGCGGGTCCAGAATCCGTCCTCGCCATCCGGCTCGTCGAGATAGATGTTCCGGGCGGCCTCGTAGAAGGCGGTCCGGCCGCGAGGCGTGAGATAGCAGCGGAGGAACTCGTCGACCCCCGCGGCGACCCAGCCGCGATCCGCGCCGGGGATGATCCTCCTCACGATCGGCTCCGCAACCCACCGCGGAGTGGGCTGGATCAAGCCCAGCCGCGGAAGAGGAAGCTGGAGCAGCCACTTCAGGCGCCGCTCGCGGAGCCAGGCGAGCGCCGGGCTCAGCAGCACGAGTTTCCGCACCCGCTCCGGATGCAGCAGACCCAGCTCGATGCCGACTCTGCCGCCGAGGCTGTTGCCCGCGATGTGAGCGGACTCGATCCCCAGCTCGTCCATGAGCGCCGCGACCGCCTTCGCGAAGTACGGCGCGTCGTACGCCGCGGCGATCGGCTTGTCGGATTCCCCGAAGCCTGGCAGATCGAGCGCGATCACGCGATAGCCGTCCGCGAGCGCTGCGACCGTGGGCAGGAATGAGGCCTTCGTGCCGCCGAGCCCGTGGACGCAGATGAGTGGATCGCCGGTCCCGGCGCTGAGGGTCGACAGCGTCATCTTCCTCGTCCGCACCGAGTCGAAACGCAGCCGCGCCGGATCCGTGATGCCGCTCGTGGCCGCCAGGAACCCGATCCCGAGGTGAAGGTTTCGCCGCACCTTCAGTCGCCCGCGCCGGAACGCCGTCATGCCGCCGCGGACGTCGCCGGCGATCTCGCGCCAGGTGTCGGCGTCGGCGCGCAGCAGGCAGTCCGCGGCGAGCCGTTGCTCCGCGGGGCCTAGCTCCGCGGACCCGCCGGCGACCATGACGTCCCAGGACTCTCCGCCCGACTCCAACCGGATGCGCGCCGACCCGCCCGGCACGTCGATGACGTCGGCGTCGAACCGCTCGACCAGTGCCTGGATCGCTTCCGGTGCTTCAGCGCTCTGAACCGCCCGCGCCCATGTCGGACGGACGCCGGGGTCCGCTCCCTCACCCGCTCGCCCTCCTGGTCCGCTCGCCCCGACGTGCAGCATCGACCTCGTCCATATTGCCCAGATTCGCTGGCGTCAATCCTCGCGCGCGCGCCGGACGCCCCACATGCTGCTCCCGGTCACGAGTTTGGCCCGGGCACCAGCGGGGTGTTGTGGTGGGAGGAGATCAGGAAGCCGACGAGGATCCCCATGCTGGCTAGGCCGACGACGCCGATGACGATCCCGGCGATCGCGATGGCCCGGCCGCTCTGGTGGCCCGCCGAGGCCTCGATCTGCTTCATCCCCAGGTAGCCGAGCGCGATCGCCGCGATCGAGCCGACGCCGAAGAGCCAGATGATCCCGACGAAGAGGGATGCGATCGCGAAGCCGTTGGTCTCCCCCGCCTCCTCGCCCCCCGGGCTGCCGTTCGAGCTGCGCGCCGCCTCGGCCTTTGCGTCGACGCCTTTCAGCCACTCGTCGCGCGACGGGAGCCTTCCGGCCTTGCGCGCGGCGATCGCGCATTGGGTGTGGGCGTGCCGGCGTCGCCCGGCGTCCCCCTCCGGGATCACCAGCATGTGTTCGCTGAAGGCCGGAAGCCGCCCGCCGCAGAACGGGCACACATACGTCGCGGGCTTGCGGCTCTGCGCGCGGCGAACGGACCACCAGCGGACCGTCTGGGCTTCGCTCATATGCGCCGGCCGTAACAGGTGCGGGTCACGCGGGTTCCAGCTTACGAACGTGCGTCCGCCGTCTCCTCCGCGAGGCTGCGCAGGCGGTCGCGAACCCGTCGCCGCCTGGCCGTGAGCTCCTCCTCCAACCTTGCGATCGCGTCGCGCCGGTGACGCACGAGCGCGAGCTGGCGGTCGATGTGCGAGAGCGACTCGTTCAAGATCTGGCGCCGGCGCACCGGGTCCTCGACCCCGCTCCGCCATTCGCGTCGAAGCGCGGCGCGTGCCTCCTCGGCGGCCATCAGCTCCCGGAGCTCCTCGAGCGACAGGCCGAGGAGGTCCTTGAGTCTGCAGCGCCTCCTGGAGGCGGTCGACGTCCTCCTCGCGATATGTCCGGTGCGAGCCGCTCCTCCTGCCGCGCGCGCCGGGAAGAATCCCGAGTCTCCTCGTAGTAGCGGATCGTCCGCGGCGTGGTCCCGGTGAGGCGCGCGACGTCGCCGATGCGAAGCACGTCGGGCGGCCGTTCGGCCATCAGGCGGGCTCCCGCGCGGTTGCGGGGCCGGCCGACCGCGACGGCACCGTGCTCGCCTCTCCGGAGTGGCGCGGCCGAAGGAGCGAGACGACCGCGCCAACGAACGACGTCAGCGCCAGGACCCACAGGGCCGTGTGCATGTTGTGGACGAAGGGATCGAGCTTCGCGCTCGAGAGCCCGCCCGCCAGTCCCGAAAAGATCTTGAACAGCACGTCCTTCGGCACGGCGGCGGTCACGATCGCCAGCACGAAGGCGATCGAGATCACGGCGCCCGTGTTCTGGAGCATCGTCCGTGCGCCCGCCGCGACGCCGCGCCGGTGCTGGGGCACGGTTCCCATCATCGCCGCCGTGTTGGGGGAGTTGAACATGCCCGACCCGATCCCCACGAGGAGCAGCCACAGCGTGCTCTGCCAGTAGGGGCTCGACGCCTGAAGCGTGGTCATCAAGGCCAGCGCCACGCCGCTCACCACCATGCCCAGGGCAGCGAGGGCACGCGAGCCGTGTCGGTCGGCCCAGATCCCGGCGAGCGGCGACGCGATGAGCATCCCGATCGCCATTGGAGTGATCTTGATGCCGGCCACGATCGGGTCGTCGCCCTTGACCCCCTGGAAGTAGAAGACGAACACGAACAGGAGCGCGAATCGCGACAGCCCGTTGATGAAGGCGGCGGCGGTTGCCGCCGAGAACATGCGGTTGTGGAAGATCGAGAGGTCCAGCATCGGTGCTCGGCCCCGGAGCTCGATCAGGACGAAGGCGGGCAGCAGCACGGCCGAGGCGGCGAGCGACCAGATCACCACCGGCTCGTTCCATCCCGAGATGCCGCCCTTGGAGATGCCGTACACGAGTCCGGTGAGCCCAGCGACGAAGACGGTGGTCCCGAGCAGATCGAGGCCGCGCTCCGGATCCCGTCTTCGCGAGCTCCCGCAGGACGAGCGCTCCCCAGACCGCGCCCGCGAGGCCGAGCGGGACGTTGAACCAGAAGACCCAGTGCCACGAGATCGCGACAAGCGCTCCGCCGAGGACTGGGCCCAGCACGAGGCCGATCGCGGCCACCATCGTGTTCGTCCCCATCGCGAGCCCGAGCTCCTCCTTGGGAAACGCATCGGTTACCAGCGCCGCCGCGTTCGCGAAGAGGAAGGCGCCTCCGATCCCCTGGAGGATCCGCCAGAGGATCAGCTCCGTCCCGTTGGCCGAGAAGCCCGCGCCGAGCGACGCAAGCGAGAAGATGACGAAGCCGCCCACGTAGGCGTGCTTGCGGCCGAAGAGGTCGGACAGCCGTGCCCGCGGTCAGCACCAGCACGGTCGAGGCGATCATGTAGGCGAGGATCACCCAGACGAGCTGGAGTAGCGTGGTCCCGAGCGAGCGCTCCAGATCGGGGAGCGCGATGATGAGCGTGCCCGAGTTGATCGTTGCGAGCAGCATTCCCAGGCTCGTGCACGAGAGCGCCCACCACTTGTAGTCGGTGCCCGGCGTCGACGCCCGGCCGATACCGGCCAAGCCGAGCGACCCGCCCCCTCGTCCAGCTATTCTTACGTTCACGTAAGAATTAGTTTACGCGAGCTGGAGGAGAGACATGCGAATCAGATGGCTGGGACACTCGGCCTTTCTGCTCACCGGGGAGGCGAAGCGGGTGGTCGATCGACCCGTACGGCGAGTTGCCGGAGGATCGCTCGGATCAAGTTCGACTACCCGCCCTGGAGGGCATCGAGGCGGATCGTCGTGCTCGTGACTCATGAGCACATGGACCACAACGGGTGGAGCGTGATCGGCGGCGACCCGGAGGTCCTCAGGGCGGGAGCGGGGACGTTCGACTCCCGTCTGGCAAGGTCATCGGGATCGCGTCGGAGCACGATCCGAGTCGCGGGCACGCAGCGGGGCGCGAACGACGATCTTCTGCTTCGAGATCGACGGCGTCCGCTACTGCCACATCGGCGACTTCGGCCAGCGCGGGCTACGGCCGGAGCAACGCGAGGCGATCGGCCGATGGACGTCCTGTTCCTCCCCGTCGGGGGAGGGCCGACGATCGACGGACGTCAGGCGGCGTGGTGGTGGTCGTCGCCGAGCTACAGCCCGGACTCGTCGTCCCCATGCACTACGGCACCGAGGCAGTCGACTTCGTCGAAGGCCCTGAGGAGTTCCTGTCGGCGGTCTCGGGGGACGTGGCGAGCGGACGCGAGCGAGATCGAGTTCGATGACTTCGCGGCGCCCGGGATGCGACGGCGACCGTGGTCCTTGCCGCGGACCTGGCTTAATGCTGTCGCGCCTGTAGACCCCCGAGAGCTAGGCGGGCATGAGAACGCGCTCGCGGGGAACTCCGTCGCCGGGAACGCCGACCGGCCGCGCCTCGATCTCGGCGGGAGGATCGTTCACGAGCTCCGAGGTGGCGAGCTCGGAGCCGATGAACGCGCACGCCATTTGCGCTAGCGCGAGCGGCGCGCCGCGCAGGCGGGGAACGCCGATGCTCATGCCATGCCTCCTCGTTCGTTCCTCACCAGTGCGTCTGCCCCGCCAAGGCCGAGCGAAACCGGTATTGCTCACGCCGGTCGCCCATGCGAAGATCAGCGGTGATGAGCGCGATCGAAGTCGATCTCAGCACCGGCGGGGGCGGGGGCGCGATCCGGACGAGCGTCCTGTTCCTGTTCGCCTCGTTCCTGATCTCGTTCTTGTTCATCCGCACGAGCGCCCGGCTCATGCGAAGCCCGAAGGTGCCGTGGTGGCCCGGCAGCGTGACGACCGAGGGCGGGCTTCACCTCCACCATCTCGTCTTCGGCATCGTGCTGATGCTGGTCGGCGGCACGCTGGGCTTCGCGCTCGACGAGTCGCAGTCGCCCTGGATCGAGATCGCCGCGGTTACGTTCGGGATCGGAGCCGGGCCTCACCTTCGACGAGTTCGCCCTCTGGGTGCACCTGGAGGACGTCTACTGGTCCGACGAGGGGCGCCAGTCGGTGGATGCCGCGGTCATCGCGATCGTCGTTCGTCGCCCTGGTGCTGACGGGCGCCTTCTCCGCGAGCTTCGATACGACCTCCCCGGGGATCATCGCGCGGGGATCGCCTTCATCGTGTTCGAGCTCGTCATGGTCTTGATCTCGTTCTCGAAGTTCCGGCTCTTCCACGGGATGCTCGGGACTCCGATCGCACCCTTTGCGCTGGTGGGGCGCCGTGCCGGCTGGCGAAGCCGAACTCCCCCTGGGCGAAGCGCTACTACGGCGAGCGCAACCCGGAGAAGCAGGCCCGTGCCGAGGCCCGCTACGGCAACCGCCGCGTCGACCGCTTCAAGGACCGCTTCCGCGACGCCATCGGCGGGCGGCCGACGCCGATCGAGCCGGGCGATCCCCAGTAAGGCCTCTCATGGGCACTTAATCGGCCGGCGTGAACGACCGGCGTGGGCTCGCGGGTGAGGCGGACGGGTCGCCCGCGACGCGAACGCCGCCTCACCCGCAATCCGCCTCCGTTCCGCCCGTGCGAACCTACAGCCGGAATTCGACTGCGAGAGGAGAGCGGATGACCGGGAAGGCCGACTACACCGAGGAGGAGTGGAAGCTGCTTCGAGAGGCGCCCACGAGCGCGGGGATGCTCGTCATCCAGGCCGACCGCGGCGGCATGCTCCGCGAGACCTTCTCGATGGCCAAGGCATATACCGAAGCGCGGAAGGAGCACGGAGCGAGCCAGCTCCTGGACGACGTCACCTCGGAGAAGCCCGAGGTCGACCGAACGCGCTTCGGCTTCGGCCGAGGAGCTTCGCGCGAACTTCCTCCAGCACATCCGCGACGCGGTGAGCCTGCTCCAGGCAAAGGCGACGCCGGAGGAGCTCTCGGATTACCGCGGCTTTCTCGCCGCTGTCGCGAGCCGCGTCGCCGGGGCGCACCGCGAGGGCTTCATGGGCATGAGCGGTGAGCGCGTGAGCGAGGCCGAGCGCCAGGCTCTCGCCGACATCGCAGAGGCGGCCGGGACTCCCGCTGAATGAACGCCTCGCCCTGAGCGATTCCGCGGGAATGGACGTCTACTTTCGCTGTGCGCAAGTAAAGGTCCAGCCCGGCGAAATTCAGACCCACGCGCGGCGGGGCCCTCTCCTACGTGCCCGGAGCCGTCGCCGCGTTGATTCGGCGGCGAGCGATCACGGCTGTCCGCGAAGCAGGCGCCCCGACGTGCCCTCGATGGACTGGATGCCGTACCCCATCGATGGGTTGCCGTCCGTGAGCACGGCGATGGCCGCCCGATCCCGCGCGCGCTCGAGGCGGGCGGCCTGATGCACGAGCTGGCCGCGGGCGGTGCCCCGCCAGCCGCCCTTGAAGAACACCGTCCACCCGCGCGGCCGGGCCACCGCGGGTATGCCCCAGCTCTGCGAGCTCGTGATGTGCGACAGGAGGTGGTCGGCGTAGCGACGGAACTCGCGCGGCAGGAGCCGCTTCATGTCGTAGAAGAATCGTGCCTGGTCCGCGGCGCTGATCATGGCGTTCGCCCAGATTCCCTGGATCGAGAAGTCCTTCATCCCCGCGCGCTCGGCCAGTCGCCGAAGCCGCGGATCTCCGACGATCGACCAGACCCTCGTGGCCGCGTCGTTGTCGGAGACGTGGATCATTGGATGAAGCAGGGAGCGGCTGGAGGAATCGAGGCCGTGATGCTCGCGGTGGAGCATGCGCAGGTAGGCGACGAGCAGCATCGCCTTGACCACGCTTGCGGACACGAAGCGCCGATGCAGGTTCGAGCCGTATAGCCGCCCCTCCGTCGTCACGACGGCGAACGACTTGAGCCCGGCGCGGCCATTCAGGTAGCGGTGTGCCCGCTCGATGCTAGAACGGCGCGGATAGCCGAAGGGGGCCTTCCCGGTTCCCTGGTAGAGCGCCTGCGGTCCGCCGCCGAAACGGTGACGGCCGCAGCGTGGCCGGGCCGCTGGAGGCCCCATGGCGGCGAGCGATTGCGCCTGGAAGCACGCGGCGAATCGAAACCGCCCGGCCGGAACCTCGACCGTCGTCTCCATCCGGGTCACCCCAGGCCGCGGGGTACGGGTGTGCCCGGCGTCGACACGGTGCAGCTTCGCGCGCGAGCCCGGCGACAGATACCAGCGCAAGCGTCGGTTCCCCCAGTCCAGCCCCGCCGGATGCTCGCTCCGGATGACGATCGTGGCGCGTCCCGGGGTCCGGTAACGGACGCTGCTCGTGACGCCCTCGTCAACGATGACCGGGGCCGTGTCGCTGCGCACGCTGGGCGTCGAATGGAGCGCGACCCGATATCGAGTGTTCCGGGATGGGCTCACCGGGAACCGATACGAGCCGTCCGCCCCCGTGGCGCGTGAGGCCGCCGTGACGAATGATCCGTAGGGATGGGGATCGGCCTCCAGATCGAGGACCACGCCGCCGTCGCCGCCGGGATGGCCGGTGATCGCGCCGGAGATGTCGGTAGAGCCCTTGAAGGGAATCTCGTCGCGAGCCGGCGCGGCCGAGATTCGAGTCGCCGCCGCAGCCGTCGGCGCGATCGCCAAGGCACCCGTCGATGCCAGGCCGAGCGCGATGGCGAGGAGGAAGCGTCCCCTCACCGGCCGCACCGTACAAGCCGCCGGGACCCGCGCTTGCTACCTTTCCGCACATTGATTGGGTCGGGACTACGTCCCGGCGAATGAATTCGTGTTAGCGCTCGTCGTTGTTGGCCTCGTGCCTCCGCGGTCGCAGCACAAAACCGATGGAGGAACAACGAATGGCAACCGGCACAGTGAAGTGGTTCAGCGACGAGAAGGGGTTCGGCTTCATCACCCCCGAGGACGGCTCGAGCGACCTGTTCGTGCACCAGAGCGCGATCAACGCCGACGGGTTCCGGACCCTGGCCGAGGGCGCCAAGGTCTCGTTCGAGACCGAGTCCGGGCCGAAGGGCCCCCGGGCCGTAAACGTTCAGGCGCTCTGAGCGCTCCCTATCTCAGCCGCCGGCGCGGCTGAGATAGGCCGCCCATACGAAGAGCAGCACGGCTCCTCCGATCAGCAGGAGGCCGGCCTGCTCGGCACCGTGCGTAATCGTCGCCAGGCCGAGCAGCAGGCAGATTCCGCCGCTCCAAGCGCTGATCTCTGGTCCGTGCGATGAGTTCATAGGCGCGGGTCCTGCCCGTCAGGGTACTCCCCGATCGTGCCATCTGGCAAGTACCCCGCCCAACGGATCGAGCGAGTGATTGAGCCGACATATGCGGTCGAATCACTCACTCGGCGAACAGGTGGGTGCTTGGGCGCGCGGCAGCCAGGGCGCGCTCGAGGCGGCGAGCCACGCCGTTTGGATCATCACGGAGCTGGCGACCCGTAACGGGGATCACGGTGAGGCCGTGAGCGCTGAGCCTCGCGATCTTCAAGCGGTCCCTCTCGAAGGCGAGCCGGCCCGAGTGAGCCTCCCAGCCATCCAGCTCGAGGGCGACCCCGGCGCCCCGCCACAGGAAGTCGACCTCATAGCCATGTATCCGGCCGTTGGCCTCAAACCCGTCGATGCCCGCGCGCCGAAGCAGTCGAACCATCGCTCGTTCGCCGCTTGATCGGGTTCGGTTGACTCCGCCGTGGAGATCGAGCACGCGACGGAGCTTCGCCACGCCTCTCCTCCCTTCATTGCCCTCCACTTGCGCCCTCAGCTCCGCCTCGGACGCGAGTCTTCGATACTGCCCCTCGGCCACGGCCGATTCCAGGTCCTCCTCACTCAAGACGAGGGAGAGGTCGAGGATCGTCCGCGGCGGGCTCGTAACGCGAAGTCCGTGACGGTGGCGGATGTCTCGTCGCACCAGATTTGCGCGTCGGATCTCGATGCGGGGCCGATGCGCGCTCCGCCCTGACGGCACCGTGACCCAAGCCGGTGCCGAAGCTGGGTAGGGGAGCAGGCTCCAGAGACTCGCCGCGCTTCGGTGGCTCAGAACGGCCCTCTCGCCGCACGCGAGCAGCGCCGCCTGCTCAACCGCGAGCGGCGGCGGGATCCTGTGGCCGACCAGATACACGCCGCGATGGATCTCGTGGAGACGTCCGTTGCGGAGCCGCAGCCCGATCTGATGGCGCGTCACGCCGGCGGCCAGGAGCTGCCATCGAGCGACCACTCCGTGCTGGCGCGCCGCGATTGCTGCGATCACGCGATCCGCAACTCCAGTGAGTGATTCAGCCGCTATATGCGGGTCAAATCCCACACGCCTGCTCCGTGCCCCCAACAGTGATCGCTTGGGCGCCTGAGGAGGCATTAGCTTTGCGCACATCAGGCCGATCCCGACCAGCTGGCGGCTTCGCGGTCCCGCGGGTCCCGCCCTGCGTCGCGGGTTCCTGGTCGCTGCTCCGGTCGGGATCGCCGCTCTGGTCGAGCTCGAGCTCCAGACGCCGTCGGCGGGTGCGATCACCATCGGCGCCTCAATCACGGGGTTCGTAGCCTTCGAGGCCCCCGCCCGCACGCGCTTTTGGTGGCAGCTCGGCGTCGCGCCTCTGATCGGCGTCGCCGCCGCCGTGGGCGCCCTGACCGGCCAGTCCGCCGCTCTCGCGGTCCCAACCATGGCCGTTGTCGCCGCTGCCGGCGCGATGTGTCGAGCGGTGTCGCCCCGACTCGCGATCGCCGCCCTCAACTGCGTCCTCGCGCTGCTGATCGCGCAGGGCCTCGCGCTCGAGCTCGACGATACCGCGCGGGTCGTGGCGCTCGGGGGCGCCGGCGCGTTGGTGCAGGCGGCCCTCTCGCTCGTCGTCGCTCTCACCCAGGGACCCCTCGAACGCCCGCACGCGATCTCCGGCGCGCGCGACGCGGCTCGGACGGTGCGCGCGAACCTGACCCTCTCCTCGCCGATCCTCCGACATGCGATTCGGTCCGCCGGGGCGCTGGCGGCCGCGGTCGCCGCCTATCACGTCATTCACCTCGGACGGCACGGCTACTGGATTCCGCTGACCGTCCTCTTCGTCTTGAGCTCAACCCGGCCCCAGACCTACGAGCGGATCTGGATGCGCATCGCGGGCACCTTCGCGGGTCTCGCGGCGGCGACCGGCCTGGCGGTCCTCTCCGATGGACACATCGCGGCGAACGTCG
The DNA here is from genome assembly GCA_963797665.1 of uncultured Actinomycetes bacterium. GTDB lineage: Bacteria > Actinomycetota > Thermoleophilia > Solirubrobacterales > 70-9 > AC-56. Next base: position 399,603 of record CAWCQE010000011.1, read on the forward strand.
TGCTCCTGACGGTCACCACGGCGGTGGGATACGCCATGCTCAGGACTGGAGTACGCGCTGTTCACGTTCGCCTTCACCATCTACATCGTGACCCTGGCCCACGCGGTCGGCGAGTCGGCCGTCGAGGCCGCCGACGAGCGCGCGCTGGGCACCGCGATCGGGATCGCGATCGCCGTCCTTGCCTTCACCGTGTGGCGGGACCGCCCGGCTGAGCTCGCGCGGGCGTCGGCCTAGACGTCGTGGCCATGGGCGATCGGGTGAGATCCGGAGCCGAGACGGGCATCGCTGCGCTCGTCATCGGCGCGCTGGGCGTCGTGTTCGGCGACATCGGGACGAGCCCGCTGTACGCGCTGCAGACCGTCTTCACGGTCGATCACCACGCGGTCCACACGACCTCCGCCGACGTCTACGGGGTCGTCTCACTCGTCTTCTGGTCGATCACGCTCGTCGTCTCCGTCAAGTACGTGACCTTCGTCATGCGCGCGGACAACCACGGCGAGGGCGGCATCATGGCCCTGACCTCGCTGCTGCAGGGGGCCGCGATCAGGAGCGCAGGGTGAAGGTCACTCTGATCACGCTCGGGATCCTCGGAGCGTCGCTGTTCTACGGCGACGGAGTCATCACGCCGGCGATCTCGGTGCTGTCGGCGGTCGAGGGCCTCAAGGTCGCGGCGCCGAGCATCGACCAGATGGTCGTCCCCATCACCGTCGCCGTGCTCACCGCCCTGTTCGCGATCCAGCGCTTCGGGACCGGTGTGGTCGGCGGCCTCTTCGGGCCGGTGATGCTGGTCTGGTTCGCCGTCATCGGCGTCATCGGCCTCGGCGAGATCATTCCTCATCCGGAGATCGTCAAGGCGCTCCTGCCCAGCTATGGCGTTCGGTTCTTCGTCGATCACCGGGTGTTGCGTTCATCGCTCTGGGATCCGTCGTGCTCGCGGTCACGGGCGCCGAGGCGCTCTACGCCGACATGGGGCAGTTCGGGCGCTCGCCGATCCGCCGAGCCTGGTTCTTCTGCGTGTTTCCGGCTCTGACGCTCAACTACCTCGATGATAGCGGGACCACCGGCAATGGACACCTTCTTCAGGTCCGTGTTCTCGAAGAACCCGATCCACCGGCTATCAGGTGAAAAGAACGGCGCATATGCATTATCGACATCCGCCACTGGCTGGGCATCGAGTCGATCGATCGCACGCACCATCAGTGGGCTGCCGGCGGTGTTCGACCCTCCGGCGCGGTAGACGAGGTGGCGGCCGTCGGGCGACAAGGCGAGGTCGCGATCGAGGCCTGACACGTTGAGCGGAAGTCCGGGCGCCGGTGCGATTGCGAACCGCGCCGGCAGCACCGGAACTGTGGGCGCGGGCCGCATCAGGATCCATGCGACAAGCGCGGCGATGACCGTGAAGCCGGCCAGCGCCGCGATCGCCGCCGGCGTGACGCGACGAGACGGCGTCGCCGCAAGTGCGAGCGTTTCGGCGGCTGGAAACGCGATCGCGTCTTCGATCTCCAGTCGAGCATCGGACGCCGAATCGAGTCGTCTCTTGCGATCCTTTTCCAAACACCGCCGCAGTAATCTGCGGATCGGTACAGGCGTGTCGGCCGGCAGCATCGTTCGGTCCGGCTCGCGTTCGAGAATCGCGGCGAGGGTGTCGGAGATGGTGTCGCCGGCGAACGGCGCGCGGCCCGTGAGCATTTCGTAGAGCACGCAGCCGAACGACCAGATGTCCGTCCGCCTGTCCAGCGACTGGCCACGCGCCTGTTCCGGGCTCATGTAGGCCGGGGTGCCCAGGATGGTCCGCTCGCCGAGATCAGTGGCGGTCAGCCTCGGTGACGCTGAGAGGTCAGACTGTGGGGCGCCGTCCCACACCTTCGCCAGCCCGAAGTCGAGCACCTTGACCACCCCATTGCGGGCGATCTTGATATTCGCCGGCTTGAGGTCGCGATGGATGATGCCCTTCTCGTGCGCCGCTTCCAGCGCTTCGGCAATTTGCCGCGCGATGGTCAACGCCTCTTCCAGCGGAATCGGCCCGAGTGCGATGCGGTCTGCGAGCGTCGGCCCATCGATCAGCTCCAACACCAGCGCCTGCGCGCCGTTCGATTCTTCGAGGCCGTAGATCGCGGCGATGTTCGGGTGATTGAGCGTGGCGAGCAGCTGCGCTTCGCGCGTGAACCGCGCCAGGCGGTCAGGATCGAGTGCGAACCGCTCGGGCAACACCTTCAGCGCGACGTCGCGATTCAGGTTCGTGTCGCACGCGCGGTACACCTCGCCCATGGCGCCCGCACCGAGCGGGGCGACGATTTCGTAGGGGCCGACGCGAAGACCCGCGGTGAGGACGGCGTGAGACAGCGCGTGGATCCATCGACGTCGGTAGCGCGGCGAGCGGATCGGCAAGCACGGACTCACTGGCGACGGGCAGCTGATCGAGGAAGCTGGCGTCCGAGGTGTCCGACGTCAACAGCGACTCGACTTCACGACGCAACGCCGCGTCGTCACCAGTCGCAGCGGCCAGAAAGGCGTCGCGCTCTTCGGCCGGCCGTTCCACCGCGGCCTGAAACAGCGCCTTCACTCGCGGCCATCGCTCGTCGGTCACGGTCGAACTTCGGAGCCGAGCTCACGATTGAGCCACGCTTTCGCGGTGCGCCAGTCGCGCTTGGCGGTCGATGGAGACACGCTGAGCACATGTGCCGCTTCCTCGATCGTGAGCCCGCCAAACGCACGAAGCTCGACGATTCTGGCCAGTTCAGCGTCGACCGTTTCCAGGCGATCGAGCGCGTGATCCAACGCGAGGATGGGCATCTCGTTCGACGCGGCTACGTCTCTGGCTTCATCGATCGACACGCAGCGCACACCCTCGCCCCGTTTGCTCGCGCCGTGACGACGGGCGTGATCGACCAGGATGCGGCGCATGACGTTCGCGGCGACACCAAAGAAATGCGCCCGATTCTGCCAGTCGACCTGCCGTTGATCGACGAGCCGGATGAACACCTCGTGCACGAGGGCCGTCGGCTGCAGGGTGTGGTCGGCCCGCTCGCTCCGGAGCTGGCGGCCGGCGACGCGCCGGAGCTCCGCATAGACGAGTGGCAGCAACTGGTTGAGCGCAGTCCGGTCGCCGCGACTCCAATCGCCGAGCAGCGCCGTGACGTCGCGAGGCGAGACCATCGGAGCCTTCTTCAATCAGATTGGATCGAAGGCCCAGAGCATAGCACCGGGAGCACACGCCTGCCTTTTGTCCCGTTGACCCGTTA
>CAWCQE010000012.1:0-145922 GCA_963797665.1 uncultured Actinomycetes bacterium
GATCGAGGACTGCTCGTGGCGCGTGAGGGCCGTCGGAGGGGATCCCTCCGGATTCGCATCCAGCAGGTCGCGCGCGATGGCGAGGACGCCGGAAGGGCCCGCCTCCTCATGCGCATGGAGGTGCATGGCTACTACCCGCGGTGCCGCGGCGGCGGTTGGTTTGCTCCGGTCGGGACCTGGCTCTATGTGCAGACCCAGGCCAGGATCCATCATCTCGTGATGCGCAGGTTCATGCGCTCGCTTGTGAGGCTCGAGTTGTCGCCGAGCAGGGCCGGGAAGTCGGTGCCCGCGAGGCTGCGGGGTTCGTGAGCGTGGCTCGCCGCGCCCTCGTCACCGGGGCCACGGGGTTCGTCGGCAGGCGGCTCGTCCCTGCCCTCGCCGATCGCGACTGGGAGGTGCGGTGGCTCGTGCGCGATCGCTTTCGAGCGCGGAAGCTGGCCGATCACGAGTTCGAGCTGCACGAGGCCGACGTGCTCGATCCGGAGGCGCTTCGCGGGGCGGGGCGCGACGTCGAGGTCGCCTACTACCTGATCCACTCAATGGGCCGCGGGGCCGTGGGCGACTTCGAAGAGCGCGAGCGCGAAAGCGCCCAAAACTTCGCGGAGATGGCGAAGCGCGAGGGCGTCGGACGGGTCGTCTACCTCGGCGGACTCGGCGACCGGCCGCAGTCGAGGCACCTCCGCAGCCGCCATCGCACTGCCCGAATCCTCTCCGAGCTCGGGCCGCCACTGACCTATTTCCGGGCCGGGATGATCGTCGGGGCGGGCAGCGAGTCCTACCGCACGCTGCGCTACCTGGTGCAGCGGCTTCCCGCCATGATCGGCCCGGCGTGGCTGGCGAAGCCCACCCAGCCGATCGGAATCGACGACGTGGTCGCCTACCTGGCGGCCGCCCCCGACGTGCCCACCTCCGAGGGGCGGGAGATCCAGATCGGGGGCCCGGACGTTCTCTCCTACGGCGAAATGCTGGACCTGATGGCCGACGCGCTCGGCGTGCGCCGGCGGCCCCGGATCCCCGTGCCGCTGATCACGCCCTGGCTCTCGTCGCTGTGGATCGGCCTCGTGACCCCGGTGGACGCGGGCGTGGCCCGCCCGCTGGTCGAGGGCCTGTCCACCCCGACCGTGGTCACCGACCGCTCCGGGGCCGAGCTGTTCGAGATCACGCCGATCCCCTTCATGGAGGCGCTTCGAAGGGCGCTCGCCGAGGACCCAGAGGTGCAGGCGGCGCCGGGGTAGATTCCCGTCGCAGCCACCCCGGCTCCGCTGTCACCCACCAAGTAGGAGAACCGTGGATCGGGAGGAGGCGACAGAGCGCTCCGCGCGATCCTACCCGCAGAGAGCCAAGCTGCGGCTTCCCTAGGGGAGCGTCCCAGAGCGGCGTGCACCCTCCCCCATCGCAACTCGATTACGGACGGCGTTGGCCTGGACCCCATCCCCGTGGTTGCCTATCTCCCAGGCGATTAGGCGGCGGTTAGCGAGATTTCTCTTCGCTCGCCGCCACCCGGCTTGGGCGGTGGTACATTCCTCGGCCCCCGACCGGAGGTCCCCCCGTTGCCGAAGAGCTACACAGAGAAGGCCCGTGTCCTGATCCTCGTGGCCGCCTTTCTTGCGTTCTTGTTCTCAGTTGGGCTCTACTTCCTCGACGACGAGACTCGCGGCATCTTCGTCGGCCTGTGGGTTCCGTCGATCCTCGCCCTGGGCGCGCTGATCCTGCCGGCCCGCGAGCGGCCGAGGAAATGATCGGGATCTTTGTCGTCGGCTGCTTCATCACCGCCATGGTCGCCACCGCCTGCGGCCTGATTATCGCCGGCATCCGCGCCGATAAGCGCGCCCTCGACCAGCGTAGGTCCGCCGGAACCGACCGATAACGGCTACTGAGACGGCTGCCCAGCGGCAGCGCGGGCGAAATACTGCGCGGGCGACGTCCAGGAGTGCACACGACGACCCGAGGGTCGTCACCCACGACGCATGAAATGAGCAAGGGCAAACGGGCCCTGAGATTGAAGCGCCTCGCTCGGCGAGTGCCTGTCGCTGTCGATCCCAGGCATCGTCGTCTTGGATGACGGCCCGGTCGGTGAAGCCCGTACGCTCAGCGCACGTCCGCGGACGACATAGCTACGTTGTCCCGCGTTGCTTCCGTGCATCTCTCCGGCCTGACAGGGAGATCATCCGGCGAGGGCTCCGGCGAACACCTGCCAGGCGAGGGCGGACTTGGCGGTGAGGCTGAGCACTATGTAGCCCCGCTCGCCGAAGAGGTGGTCGCGCCAGGGGCCGGTCTGCCGGTACTGAAGCCACATGTTGATCGGAAACAGCGCGAACAACACGAGCAGCGAAACGAAGATCGCGAACACGAAGCCCGGGACCATGCCGGTCTCCGCCTGCGAGCGGATCAGCTGGACGCCGATCGCATCCAGGGCACCAGGCCGAGCACCGACCCGAGATAGAAGGGCCACCAATCCACGTCCCGGCCGGGGCGGCTCCCCCGCTCCATCAGCAGCCCGAAGAAGATCATCGCTGCGCCCGCGCCGAAGATCGCGACCAGCGCGGTGAGCTCGCGGATGCCGCGCAGCATCGCGATCAGGACGGTCATCAGCGAGGCGCTGAGGGAGTACTCCCACCAGCGCGCGTAGTTGATGTCACGGGCGAGGTTCCGTTCATACGAGGGTCGTGCCCACGGGCTGGCCACGATCAGATGATCGATAGCTGCCAGGTAGAGGAAGATCGCCACCGCCAGGCCGATCGGCAGGTCGAACAGTGGCTCGCCCTGGATCGGCTTCGCGATCGGGGGGGACCGTCGGTCAGGCCGCGTAGACCGGCAACGAGGCGCCGTTGGCGAGGACGAGGATCAGTGTCGCCTGCGCGGCATGCAGCAGGCCCACCGCGCCGTTCCAAACGACGAGGCGACGACTCTCGGTGACCGAGAGCGGCGAGGGCCTTGCTGTGTCCATGGGCCGAAAGTAGCGGGTGAGCACTACGCCCGGAACAGGAGGCAGTTGGCAGAGCTGCTGGCGGCTCTCGCGGGAAGCGGGAGCGTCAACGGGACGCAGCCACGACACCACGGCGCATCTTTACCGCTCCGCATCATCGGCTGGCCGGTGGCCGAGCCGGCGTGGGCGCGTGCGGCGGGGTCCCGGCGCACCCTGACCATGCTGGCGATGGTCGGAATCGGGTTTGGTGTCCTCGCCGGTTGGCGCTACGGCTTCCAGAAGATCGACCTTGGATCCGAGCGGATGACCGGATCGCATCGGTGACGCCGCTCGCCGACAGGGTGTTTGCGTCCGCGCGGCCGGAGCCCTTTTCCGGCACCGCGTCCGCCTTCGGTGTGAGTGCCTACAGCGGTTGCACAACGAGTACGAGACGAACGCCTTCTACATCGTCGTGTACTGACGTTGGGGTCGGCCCTCGAAGCCGCCGGGCCGTGAGATTGGCCCACGCTTCTGCTTTGCGGGCAAAGCAGAAGTCAGCTGCGAAGGCGGATTTCGCTCGACTATCCGCGCGTCGTAGCGAGACGAACCGGGCCACCTAGCGGATTTCAGGAGACGCCCGGAAAGGCCGGATTCGACTGGGTCGCCAGCGTCCTTCCGCATGAACCTCTAGTTCTTCGCGCGCCAATGCCCGCCTGTGCCGCTTCCTTGCCTCCCTTCGTCGCCAAGCCAGCCGACGAAGTTGGCGACGTGGCGCGGACCGGCCGGGCTGCTCTCCATCCGGCCCGTTAAAACGCGGAGGCCGACCCTGGGGCCGGCCTCCGCGCGGGGGGGGGGATGTGTGGTTGTGGGGTCAGCCCGTGCTGCAGTGAGCGGCGACGAACCCGCGAGCACCGCCGCCGTTCGCCAGTGCGCCCTTCTGGTGCTGGCCGAGGTTGAACCCCGGCTGCGCACCGGAGATGACCTGTCCGAACGTGGCGCCGCCCGTACAGGCGACCACGTCGCCGCCGACCGAAGCGCCGGCGCTCGCGGGGATCGCGAGCGCGGCCGTCACCGCGAGTGCTGCCGTCAGCTTCTTCATTCAGGCTCCTTTCTGAACTCGATTGATGGAAGGACTATACAGGGACTGTCAAGGGTTTGTCCATAATCTGTCGAAGAAAGACAATCTGTCGAAGAAAGGCAATCCTCCGTAGTCGGATGTCATCGCGACGAAATGCGGCGCGTTCTTCGCCGAGAGGTACGCGGCGGCCTGTCTGGCGGCGATCGACGCCGCGATCCGGGTCGTGAGCCAGCCGGTCGAGACGCCGCCCACCGAGGAGATGCGGCTCGAATACGTGAAGCTGCTGCTCGACCGCCACCCACTGACCGCACCGATGGCGGTGAAGCTCCGCTCGATCGCGTCCTACGCCCACCTGCTGTCGCCGGAGCTCCACCGGACCCTCCGCGCCGCCACGGGACTGCCGCTCGACGACGAGTGAGCCGCTCCCACGGGCGTCGGGCTTGACAAGACATGTCTGGCGCTGGTTCGATCCGCCAATGCCGTCTATCCACCGCCTTCGGTATCCGTGAGCCCCCGTCCGGTCCCGCCACCCGGCCACGACCGCTACAGCAGAATCGGATAGCTGCATAACGTCAGACCGCCCAATGCCTCGCCGGCTCTAGACGGGCCTCGGCTAGCGACCGCGCCGCTCCTGCTTGAGAGTGGCTGCGAGTCGGTCGAGCGCTTTCGCTGAATCCCGCTGGTCGCCTGCGGCGATGGCGCGCCGAGCCTGGATCGTCCAGTGCGCGACCTCATCGCGGCCGAACGGACGAAGGCTGCGGAACATCAAAATTCCCCCTAGCCGCATCGAAATCGGGCCGCGCGCAACCCTGCGACGCAAGCCGTCCCTAGGCCGGAGCATCCGCGAATGCTCCGGAATGCTCCGGGCGCCGTGCGGAGCCCTGCGTCCCTAGCGATCCTTGAATCCCCCCGCCTGCGCCGTAATGCGGGGCGCTGCGGAGTCTTCATGACAATCGGGGCGACTGGATTTGAACCAGCGACCTTTCGGCCCCAGATCGATGCGGAGCTCGCTTGGTACTAAAGCTGGTACCACGGCGCCTCTGTCCGGCTCGCTGCCGGGACCCCGAAATGCCGAAAGCCCGCTTCGGAAGCGGGCTTCTGGCTAGTCGGGGCGGCCGGATTTGAACCGGCGACCTTTCGGCCCCCGGCCGAACAGCTTCAGGTGTAGATGCGTCCGTGAGCGTCCCCTGCGTCCCCAGCGTTCCCGTCCGTGGACGGTCTGGACGTATTGGACGCAGCAGTCGGTACCAAAGTGGTACCACGGTCGGGTTATGAGCCGCCTCGATGGCGAGGCTCGTGCGGGAAGTCGCTCGAGCGGCGCTGAAACGACAGGATCTTCGGATTCAGGACCCTGCCATCGCGAACCTCGATCGCGCGGCTGATCGTCTCGCTGCCCGACCAGCCGTCGGGGCCGGACATCAGCGCATCCAGATGCGGAATCAGGGCCCTGCTGATCTCCCACGTCGCCGAGTCCCACATAAGAGAGGGGCTGTGGTCGACGCCGTAGTTGAAGCGCCCCCCGCCGACGTCAAAGATCGGCTCCGAGAAGCTCGTCGGCCGCGCCCACTCGAAGCCCATCCCCTCATCGCAGGCGACGTCGATGAAGAGCGTTCCCGGTTCGAACAGGTCGAGCTCGTCGCGCGTGACGAAGACGAGCGGGCGGTCGGTGTCCTGAAGCACGCAGTTCACGGTCACGTCGTGCTCCGCCAGGAACTCGGCGACCGTCTCGTGGGGACCGTCGAGCTCGAGCGGCTGGGAGGGGTGGTCGGGGTCGCGCGCGAAGGTGAGCATCTCGACGCCGTGAATGGGATCCGCGACCGCTTCGACGGGGCGCCGCGTCAGCCCTGAGACTCTGGCGCACGCCCATCGCCATCAGCGCGGTCACAGCGCCCCGACCGGTGGCGCCGAAGCTGACGACCGCGGCGCGCAGCTGGCGCCCGTACTCGCCGGTGAGCCCCCGGAGTTGCATCGCGTGGAGAACCGAGCAGTAGCCCGCCAACTCGTTGTTCTCGTGGAACACGTGAACCTGGAACGAACCGCCATCCGACCACAGGTTCATCGCTTCCCAGGCGATGACCGTCAGGCGCCGTTCGATCGCGAGCTGGGTGAGGGTCGGGTCCTGCACCAGGTGCACCCATCCACAGAGGATCTGCCCTTCCCGCATCGCCGCCACGTCCGCGGCGACCGGCTTCGGCAGGATGACGGCGTCGGCTTCTCGGATCAGACGCCCACGCGGTAGCAGCCCGCCGACCCGCTCGGCGAGCTCCTTATCCGGAACCTCGAAGAGCTCCCCGTAGCCCTCCTCGAGCAGGATCCGGCTTCGCAGCTCGCGATCGATCTCACCGAGATGCAGGGGGTGCAGAGGGAGTCGCCGCTCGTGCTCCTTCCGCGAGCTCGCGACGACTCCGATCGTCAGCTGGTCCATAGTGAGGGTTCTACCCGCTCGGCACGCGGAGCAGATTTTTGTCCCTCGCCCCCCTCTCGGCCCCGAGCCCCGCAGCCATTGGTTTCGACGCGTCCCTGAGCGTCCCCACCGTCCCCACCGTCCCCGCCGGTGGACGATCTGGACGTATTGGACATAGCAGTCGGTACCAATGTGGTACCAGCCGGCGATCGCGCGAGCATTGGGTGCCTCGGCGGCCTTGCTCCGCAACCGCCTACCCTGAGCCGCCGCACGGAGGTTCTGCCTCAAGCGCGGCTGCGGCCGGCCGCGCCCAGACGTCGCGGCCCCGCAACGACCCGCTCCTCGGCTGACCAATCCCCGCAAGATGGGCGGAAAGCGGCCTGGCGCCTGCCAAATTCCTGACCGTTCCAAGCCTGAGGTGCTACAGCTTGCGGTCCGGTACATGGCTCCAACCAGAAAGGAGGGAAGCCATGGGCCTATTGGAAGCGCAGTTCGAGGTGACTGGGATGATCCACTCGGGCACCCCGTTCGATGCGATCGAGGACCGGATCCAGGTGATCCCCGACCTTGTCGACGACGAGCGCTCCGGGTTGTGGTTGTACGCGTGGTCGCGGCAGGGGAGCGCCTGGCAGCGGAACGCGTCCGCACAGCTCCTGCTGTGGCTCACAAGTGCGTGAACTCGAGCGCGACTCGACCCGCGATCAGAAGCTCACCGACGAGCCCCTGACGATCCCCGCGCCGGGTCGAAACGGCGCTACGCTGAATCTCGGTGCGGCGATGCTGCGAATGGACGCTCTTCGGGCGCAACGCTCATTTGCGCACTCACACGGCGGAACCGCTCCCTCGCGGCACAGTCCCCTCCGCAAACGACTGGCCCCGCAGTCGATCCCGTTTGCCTCGGAGTGTGTTGCCTCGTCGCGTTGTCTGCGTACGGCGTATGACCGCTCCGGGGCCAGAATTATTGGCCGCAGGGCCAGGTGCATCAAGCTTACTCCCCCGAGTCGGGTTACACGAGCGAGTTCGCCAGCCCCTCCTAGGAGAGTCCGGCGAACGGGTTAGCGAAAAAGGGGGTAGCCGTTCCTCTGTCGCCTCCAAGAGCCTTCCCATCGGTGTCGGCTGAGGCCCGGCCACCCAACGGAGCAGATTGCCACTTTCCGGGCTCCTAGACGCCGGTTCGCGGCTGTTGCGTCCAGGGTTGCCAGGCCCGCACGATCTCGGAGACGGCCTCGGCTCCGGCAAGGCCTAGCGCCCGGCACAGTCCATCGCCTGGTTCCGCGGAGCGCTGGCGCCGTGTCTCATTAGCGAGGAGGGTGATCGCGTCGCAGCAGAGTCGGAGTCGACCGAGCGCACGCCGCGAAAGGGGACGGTCGAGGAGAGGATCGGCGAGACGTGGCTAGTTCGTATGCGCCTTCGCCCGGCGGCGGGCTGAGCTAGTCAATGGGAGGGGTGCGGACCGACCCGCCTCCCCCTCCGCGCGTTCCACGTCGTCCGCGTCGTGAACGGCCCATCCGACCCGCTCGATCAGCTGAGCGGAGTGATGACCTCTTCGCAGATCCGCGGACGAAACCCGCTCGTCAAGGGTGATCGCGCCCTCGGGCTCGACGTTCGGCTCGCTCATCACGAAGATTCTCGGCATAACAAACTTCCTTCCGGTGGCTGGACCCCTGGGTACCACCGGAAGACCGATCAAAGGCGTCGATGGCGATGTCAGGCTCTTGATCAAGCTAGCGGATCGTCCCCGAGACGTCGATCCGGGCGCTGCTGGACGCAGGCCGGGCACAATGACCCAGCGTGATCCTCGCGCTTACCCTCGCCCTCGCCTCCGCGCTCGCGACGAACGTCGCCTTCCTGCTCAAGCAGCGCGGCGCGGTCCTGGCGCCGTCGGTCCGCGTCAGGCACCCGCTGCAAAGCGCCGCCGCCCTCTTTCGCTCGAGGTGGTTCGCCCTCGGCTGGGTGGTGGCGGTCGGCGCCTGGGGGCTTCACGTCGGCGCCCTCGGGCTCGCGCCGCTGTCGGTCGTCCAGGCCGTGCTCGCGGCCGGGCTGGTCTTCCTCGCCGTGCTCGCGGAGCGCTTCTTCGGCTTCGCGCTCGGACGCCGCCAGTGGATCGGCGTGATCATCACGGCAATCGGGCTTGCGATCATCGCGCTCACCGTGGGGCCGCGGGGTGATGATGCTCCGGGCTACGCGCTGGCCGCGTTGATCGTCGTCGAATGCACGGTCTTCATCCTCGCCACCGGGCTCGCCGTCCTCTCCAGCCACCATGGCGCCCTGCGCGCGAGGCAGGGCCTGTGCCTCGGCGCGGCCTCCGGCGCGCTGTTCGGCGTTTCCGACATCGCGCTCAAGTTCCTCACCGACGCCGTTGGAGGCGGGGTGCTCGAGCTGGTCAGCCCATGGACATTCGCCGCGCTGGCCGCCTCGGTGGTCGCCTTCTATACCTCGGCCCGTGGCCTGCAGATCGGCCCGGGCGTCGAGGTCATCGCCCTCACCGCGGTCGCGGCCAACCTCACCGCGATCATCGGCGGCATCCTGGTCTTCCGTGACTCGATCGGGGCTGGGCCGCTGGGGATCAGCGGACGGATGATCGCGTTCGGGCTGGTCATCGCCGGCGCAGCCCTGATCCCTGCTCCGGTGCGCGTGGCGTACCGCCCAGCGCAGGAGTGACCGCGATCGGCGCGCCGCAGGCCGCGGCGTCGATCCGCGCCGCTGATCGCCGGTCCTGTGGCGGGCACCTCTGCCGGGGCGATCGTCGCCGCCTTCCTCGCGGCGGGGATGGCCGAGCGCGAACTGGACCGGGTAATGGATCGCCTCGACTACTCGCAAGTCCCCGACCGCTCGCCGCCGGGGATCCCGGTACTGAGCGAGGGTGTATCGCTGCTGCGGGCGAGTGGCGCCTACGAGGGCTCGAGTCGATCCTCTTCGTGCTCCTTCTGGTCCTGCTCGTTGTCACCCCGCTCGTGACTACCGCCTACCTGGCGCGCCGAATGAAGCAACGATCGCGGTCCGACGGCGGCTGGGCTACCCCGAGCACGGCCGTATGAGAAGCGATGTGCTCTTTCGAACAGCGGCGCCGTGAAGAAAGGCACCAGGGATGACCAAGCTGGGATGAGTTTGTCGACTATCTGATCAGAGCCTCGTTGTGTTGTCACGCACGCCGCATGCCACTACGTCGAGGGCCGTTCCTCTCGGATGCCAAGTTCACGCCGCGCCCGCCGCGTCGGGCCGTGAACCGATCCCCTCCAGGCGCGTAACCTGCCCACGGAATGCCCGAAGTGCGGAGCAACCCCACAACACGCGCGACGGATCGCCGAGGATCTGCTCGGAGTCCCGCCGCTTGGCGAGGCCGCCGATGCGACCAGCATGGCGAAGGCCTTCGGGCTCGGGTCGTGAGTGGTTCGCTTTGCCAGGCGGTCCTGATGCGTCGCTGAACAGGACAGCCACCAGGGAGACTCCTGCCTTCCTGCGGTAGCAGTGCGCGATGTGATCCTCCGCGACCAGTCGGGGGATCAGGACCCCTTCGTGTACCAGACGTCGCCGCAGCAGTAGAGCGACGAGCCGTCGGCCTCCCCCCAGATCAGGTGCGCGATCCCCGTCGAGCTGACCGCGATCCCGAAGTAGTCACCGTCGGTGAACGCGTAGCCGTCCGGGCTCTGGTACGGAGCACCCGAGGCGAGATCCGAGAGCCGAACCTGCTGCCCCCAGCTGGTCCCGCCATCCGTACTCGGCGCATACCAGGTGTTGAAGCGGCCCGTCCGGTTGTCCTGCCAGGCGAGGCGGAAGTCGGCAGGGCTTGGGCCGGCGTCGATCTGCGGCACGCTGGAGTCCCCCTGGCCGTTCACCAGGGTCGGAGGGGTGCTCCAGTTCACCCCGTCGTCCGAGGTCCGCACATATAGGGACTTCGGCCCGTTCGCCTCAGAGGAGAACGTGTAGGCGAAGACCATGTGCCCGCTCCCATCGATCGCGATCGCGCCGGTCGCCGCGAAGTAGTCCGGATAGCACCCCGGCACGAGGCAGGGCGGCGGCGGGGGGACACACCGAAGGAGGTAAGAGTCGGGTTGGCACACGGTTCGGTGTCTGAGGGCGAGCACCGCAGCAGCGCCACCTTTACCGGTCCGTCGAAGTCGTGCCCGTGTCCCGAGAGGCTGGCCTCACCGTTGAGGGCGAAGTAGACGTCACCGTTCGGGGCGATCGCGCCGCTGTTCGCGTACCACCACAACTGGTCGTCGTTCACCTTCTGAGGCGGGAGGAATGAGTGACCGTAGTCATGAGAGGCGACGACCATGTTGTCGAACTTGTGGTTGAACGCGACGTAGACGTCCCGGCCCGAGGGCGAGATCACGAGGATCGGCTTGTCCATGTACTTGAGCCCGCCGTTCATCGTGACCGGAGGACTCCATGTCTCGCCGCCGTCGTGGGACGTGAACAGCTCAACGCCCGGGTCGAACTGGTCAAGGAACGCCACATAGATCGTCCCGCAGCTGCACGCCGCGTTGGTGTCGTTGGCCACCCTGATCTGGGGGTCGAACTGCCACCCGATCGTCTTGCAGGCAGTCCCGCAGACGAAGGTCTCAGGAGAGAAGCTCGCGCCGCCATCGGTGGAACGCCGGAATAGGACGCTGGTGCCGGGGCAATTGCCCTTGCAGGCGGAGGCGTTGATGCCGGTGATCAGTTGGTAGACGCGGTTCGGGTCGTTGGGGTCGACCGCAACCGTGGGCTCCCAGTTGCTCTGGTGCTTCGGGTTGATGTCGTACCCGGCGGGGCGCTCGTTGTCGAAGCTGGTAGCTCCGGAGGCTGGCCCGGCCCCTGTGGCCGCGATGAGGACCGCCGCAAGCGCCGCGAGGACTGGGGTTCGTGTCTGCATTGGGACCTCCCTTGGCTCACGCTCCGGCGGTTTCGGCCGTGCGCAGTTGATATCGGAAGCGGCTCTCCGAGTCAACTCGCCGAGGCACTCCCAGGGCACCCCACGGCCCCTTTGGTCCAAGGTCCGGTACGACGTCTATGGACCCGAGCATCAAGCCATAGATCTTGTGTAGCCGGATGTCATCGCGATGAAATTTCGACCGTGCCTCACCGCCTGCGGGCGCTTCAGCCCCGTCACCACGCCGCGATTCGGATGCGGATCGAGGGCAGGTCCACGGAGCAGATCTCGCGGGCGCTCGCGGTAAAGCCCCGGACCCTCTACATCTGGTTCTCCGACCCGCTGGTGAAGCAGGAGCTGGCGCAGCAGCTCGAGCGCTTCAACGAGGTCTTCGCTGAGAAGTACGCGGCGGCCTGCCTGGCGGCGATCGACGCCGCGATCCGGATCGTGAGCCAGCCGGTCAAGACGCCGCCCACCGAGGAGATGCGCCTCGAGTACGTGAAGCTGCTGCTCGACCGCCCTGGTACCACGGCGCCTCTCTCCGGCTCGCTGCCGGAACCCCGAAATACCGAAAGCCCGCTTCGGAAGCGGGCTTCTGGCTAGTCGGGGCGGCCGGATTTGAACCGGCGACCTTTCGGCCCCCACCGCTACCGCGTGCCGCTCGCCTCCAACCTCCGGCGGTTTGCGAACACGCCGTCCACCGCCGCGCGGCGCCCGACCGCGAGCGCGCCCGAGAGCACGGCCGCGTCACCGAGGCTGGAGACCTCGACCCGCGGCGGGTAGGGCAGCAGCTCGCTGAGGAGCTCGCGGACTGGCGCCAGCAGGAGGTCGCCGTTGGCGCCGATCCCCCCGCCGACCACGACCAGCTCGACGTCGGCGACCGCCGCGATCGGCGCGATGTGGAGCGCGATGCGCCGCGCCTCCTCCTTGACCACGACCAGCGCCGTCCGGTCGCCCGCTCGGGCCGCGGCGAAGATCGACCGGACGTCGAACGGCGGAGCGAGCACCGTCCCGGCCCCGTCCGCGGCGGCGAGATCCCGCGCGTAAGCGGAGATCGCCTCGGCGCAGGGATCCGATTCGGCGCTCGAGGCCGCCGCCGAGCGCGTAGTCCACCTCTCCGGCGGCCCCATGCCGTCCCTGGTGGAGCTCGCCGTGGAGCACAACTCCCGCGCCGAGCCCCGTCCCGATCGAGAGAAACACGAAGTCCTCCACCCCGCGAGCCACGCCCTGCCACCGCTCGCCGACCGCGGCGAGGTTGACGTCGTTCTCGATCGTCACCCGCATTCCAAGCCGGCGCTCGAGCTCGGCACCGATCGGCATGCCCTCGAGGCCGTGGACGTTCTCGGCGAGATGGACCTCGTCGCCACCCGGGAGCACCACCCCGGGGACGCCCACGACGGCGCCGTGGAGCGCCTGCGGCGCGAGCTCACACGAGGCGATCAGGCGGTCGCGAAGGGCCGCGGCGATCTCGAGCACGCCTCGCGCGTCCGCGCCCGCGAGCTCGATGTCCTGGCGCGCGCAGACGCGGCCCAGCAGATCGCAGACGGCTCCCCTCAGGAAGCGCGCCCCGAGGTCGAGCCCCAGTGCGAGCGCGGCGTCCGGGACCGGCTCGAAGAACGTGGCGCCGTAGCTGGGACCGTCCGAGCTCGCCTCGGCCTCGCGCACCAGTCCGCCGTCGAGGAGGGACTGCAGGGCGACCGAGACCGTCGGCTTCGAGATGCCGACCGTCCGGGAGATCTCCGCGCGGGAGATCGGAGCGTGACGGTGAATCGCGTCGAGCACCGTTCGCTCGTTGAGGTCCCTCAGGAGCGGAGGGGTCGCGGCGGCGCCACGCGGCGACGTCATTGCGGCTCTCCGTCCACTTCAGGGCCTCCCAGGCGCTGGCCGCTCTCGGGGTGGAACGCGTGCATCTCACCGTTGCGAGGCATCAGCGACAGCCGATCCCCGCGCCCGGGCGCCCGCCATGGATCGACGCGGACCGTGAGCTTCGTCGGGCCCCCCGCCAGCTCGGCGATGCAGACCGCGTAGGCGTCGGAGCCGAGCTCCTCGACCAGATCGACCCGTGCGGGGAGCCCCTCGGCGGCCGGCTCGAGCGACTCCGGCCGGATGCCGACGATGACCTCGCCCAGCCCATCGGCGCTCGCCGCGGCCGCCGGGTCGAGCGGAATCCGGACCGGGTCGAGGAGCGGCGCTTCCGCCCTCGAGGGGCACGGTGCACAGGTTCATCGCGGGCGATCCGATGAACCCGGCGACGAAAGTGTTCAGCGGCCTGTCGTAGAGCTCCCGCGGTGTCGCGCACTGCATCAGGCGGCCCTCGTGCAGCACTGCCACCCGATGCGCCCATCGTCATGGCCTCGACCTGATCGTGGGTGACGTAGACGCTGGTGATCCCCAGACGCGCCTGGAGCGAGGCGATCTCCCCCCGCATCTGAACGCGCAGCTTCGCGTCGAGATTGGAGAGCGGCTCGTCCATCAGGAACGCCTTCGGCTCGCGGACGATCGCCCGGCCCATCGCCACCCGCTGGCGCTGCCCGCCGGAGAGCTGCGCGGGCTTGCGTTCCAGGTAGTCCGTCAGCTCGAGCACCTCGGCGGCCTGCCGCACGCGGCGCTCCCGCTCTGCCTTCGGCACCCTCGCCATCTTGAGCGGAAAGGCGATGTTCGAAGCGACGTCGAGGTACGGATAGAGCGCGTAGTTCTGGAACACCATCGCCAGGTCGCGATCCTTCGGGGCGCACGTCGGTCACGTCTTCGCCGTCGATGTAGATCGCTCCCGCGTTCACCTCCTCGAGCCCGGCCAGCATCCGCAGGGCGGTCGTCTTCCCGGACCCCGACGGCCCGACGAGGACCATCAGCTCGCCGTCGGAGACGACCAGGTCGAGGTCGTGGACGGCCGCGACCTCCGTGCCGGGATAGATCACACTCGCGTCCTCGAAGCGGATCTCAGCCATCGGTTGTCCCCTGCGCATCCGTGCCGATCGGGATGCCGTCGCGGTCCACCGAGAGGCCGGCGGGCTCACGCTCCAGGTCGGCCACCGCCGCGTCCAGCTCCCGGCGTACCCGGGTGCGGGCGTCGTCATCGGCGTTCAGCTGGTCCAGGGCGAGGAGCGCGGCGCCCACGATCGGAGGCGAGCCGATGACCCGCACGTCGGCGTTCGCGGCGACCGTCTCGACCCCCGCGGCGACCGCGGTGGCGAGGTCGCCGTGATCGGAGCGAAGGAGGCCACCGCCGAGAAGGATCTCGACGGGCTCGTCCAGCAAGTCGAGGCGCGTCATGGCCACCCGGGCCATGGCGACGATCTCGCTCACCAGCCGGTCGAACAGCCCGCGGCGCGACAGCATCGTCGCTGGCCTCTGCGAGAACGATCGGGGCCAGCTCGACCAGCCGCACCGAAGAGAGCCTGCCCAGATGCACCGCCTCGGCCACATCGGCCGGCGTCCGAAGCCCGAAGTGGGCGGGCACGGCGCGCTCGAGGATCGTCGTCGGCCCCCGGCCGTCGGCGCTGCGCGCCGCCGCGGACAGCCCGGCGAGCCCGAGGTCGTCGCCGCCACCCCAGTCCCCGGTGATCGCGCCCAGGGCCGGGAACCGCGCCCGCGCGCCGTCGGGCCCGACGCCCACGCAGTTGAGCCCGCCCCGCAGACGATCGCCACGCCCCAGCCCCGCTCGGTTCCCGCCCGCAGGACGGCGAAGGTGTCGTTGCGCGACCGAGACGCTACGCGCCCAGCCTCGCCGCTCCAGCGCCTCGAGCAGCGTCCGCTCCTCCTCCGGCAGATCGGCGCCCGCCATGAGGATCTCGCCGACGTCGGCACGCCACCCTGCCGTCGAGCTGCGCGCGATTCGTGGCCTCGTCCACGCAGCCGCTCCAGGACGTCGAGGAAGCCGTCGACCCCGAGGCGCTGCGGCGAGCTGCCCGGCCCGCGCACCGCTGCGAGGACCGTACCGTCGGAGCCCACGAGCGCGAGATCGGTCTTCGAGTTGCCGCCGTCGACCGCGAGTCCCACGCGAGGGCTCATCCGAACGCCTCCACCGGTATCGGGTCCGACGACGCCTCGGCGGCCGCCAGGCGCTCGAGCAGCGCACCGGCCTTCTCGTACTCGCCGATCAGCGGATGGGCCAGGAGCGCGCGCAGCGCCAGCCCGCGGATCGCGCGTCGTCGCGGCCTCGGCGGCGAGCCGCTCGTACGCCGCGACGTGCTGGACCAGCCCCAGGAGCTCGGGCGCGAGCGGTCGCTGCGGAAGCGGCACCGGACCGTCGCGGCCGATTCGAGCCGGCACCTCGACGACGTCGTCGGCCTGGAGCCCGGCGAGCGTGGACCCGTTGCGGACGTCCACCTCATGCACATCGCCCGTATCGGCGAACAGGGAGGCGATCAGGGCCGTTGCCGCCTCGCTGTAGTAGGCGCCGCCACGCCGCTCCAGCAGCGCCGGCTTGGACGCGAGCGCGGGGTCCCGATAAAGCTCGAGGAGCTCTCCTCGATCTCGGCCACCACCTGCGCCCGCGGCACGCCCTCGAGCTGCTCGCTCAGGACCTCGTCGTGAGCGTAGAAATACCGGAGGTAGTACGAGGGGATCGCGCCCAGCTCGCGGAGCAGGCCGGCCGGGAGCTCGATCTCCGCCGCGATCGCCTCCCCGTGCGCCTTGATGATCTCCGGCAGCACGTCGCGATCCCCGAGCCACACCGCCCGCACCCACGTCAGGTGGTTGAGCCCGACCTGATCGACCACCAGGTCCGCGGGCTCCACACCGAGGAGCCCGGCGAGGGAGCGCTGGAACGTGATCGCCACGTTGCAAAGGCCCACCGCCCGGTGCCCGGCGTCGAGGAGCGCTCTGGTGACGATCCCGACAGGGTTGGTGAAGTCGACGATCCACGCGTCGGCCCCTGCGAGCTCCCGGGCCCGGGAGGCGATCCCGAGGACCGCGGGCACGGTGCGCATGGCCTTCGCGAACCCGCCGGCGCCCGTCGTCTCCTGGCCGATGCAGCCGCAGGCGAGGGGCACGGTCTCGTCCGAGAGGCGCGCCGCCTGGCCGCCGACCCGGATCTGGATCAGCACGACGTCGGCGCCATCGAGAGCGCGGTCCACCTCGCCGGTCAGCTCGAGCTTCCCGGCGAAGCCCGCCCGCTCGAGCATCCGCCCGGCGAGCCCGCCGATGACCTCGAGCCGCTCGGCGTCGACGTCGTGAAGCACCAGCTTGCGGATCTCGAGCCGATCGCGTTCCCGCGACAGGCCGGAGACCAGCTCGGGCGTGTAGGTCGAGCCGCCGCCGACGACGGCCACCTTCAGGCCGGTCATCCCTTCACCCCCGTCAGCGTCACGCCCTCCACGAACGCCTTCTGGGCAGCGAAGAAGATCGCGATCACGGGCGCCATGAAGAGGATCGTCGCCGCCATCGTCAGGTTCCACTGCACCTGGTGCAGGGTGCGGAACTGCGCCAGCCCGACCGACAGGGTCCAGTTGTGCTGGTCCTCGCCCGTGTAGAGCAGCGGCCCGAAAAAGTCGTTCCAGGCAAAGAGGAAGCTGAACAGCGCGACCGCGACCAGCGCCGGCTTCGCCAGCCGCACGACGACGTGGAGCATCACCCGGAACTCCCCGGCGCCGTCCATCCGCGCCGCGTCCGCGTACTCGTCCGGGATCGTGAGGAAGAACTGGCGCAGGAGGAAGATCGAGAACGCGTCGCCGAACCAGTTTGGGATGATCAGCGGCCAGATCGAGCCGACCAGGTGAAGCTTGCTGAACATCACGTAGAGCGGCACGATCGTCACCTGTGGCGGCAGCATCATCGTCACCAGCACGAGGATGAAGACGGCGTTGCGGCCCTTCCAGCGGAGCTTCGAGAGCGCGTAGGCGACTGGCACGCTGGAGATCAGCATGCCGACTGTGGCCAGGCCGGCGTAGAGGAAGGTGTTGAGGCCGTAACGAAGCAGGGGCGCCCGGTCGAAGACGTCCGCGAAGTTGCTCAGGTGGAACGGCTCCGGCCACAGGCGCGAGGACAGCGCCTGATCGCTGGTCATCAGCGAGGTCAGGACGATGAAGACGAACGGAGCGAGGAAGGCGATCGCCAGGCCGATCAGGACGGCGTGGTCGGCGACCGCGACCAGGAAGCGCTTGCGGCGAACCGCCTTCGGGGCCGTGCGTCGCACGACGGGCGCCGGCAGCGTGTGGGGAGCGGCCTCCATCAGCTCACCTGATTGCGCCCGCGTAGTGGACGAAGCGGTCGGAGCGCCACAGGATGACGAGCGTCACCGCGAGCGAGACCACCAGGAGCATGACCGCCATCGCCGAGGCGTATCCCATGTTGAAGTAGCGGAACCCCTGCTGATAGAGCAGCAGCGGGTAAAACAGGGTCGAGTCCTGCGGGTAGCCGAGGTTGTTGACGGCGTCGCCCGCGCCGCCCCCGGCGCCGCCCGCGGCGACGGTGCTCGCGACGTAGCCCTCGGTGAAGTACTGGAGGCCCTCGATCACTCCGATCACGACCGCGAACAGGATCACGGGGCTGATCGTCGGCAGGGTCACCCAGCGCATCCGCTGCCACCACCCCGCCCCATCCAGCTCTGCGGACTCGTAGAGGTGCTTGGGCACGTCGAGGAGCGCCGCCAGGAAGATGATCATCGTGTTGCCAATCCCCCAGATGCCGAGGAGCGTCAGCGATGGCTTCGACAGCGAGGGCGACTGGAACCACAACGGTCCCTGGATCCCGAACACCCCGAGGATGGTGTTCACAGGGCCCGTGGCGGGGTTGAGGAGATACACGAAGCCGAGGGTCGCCGCGACGGCCGGAGCCATGGTCGGCAGGTAGAACACGGTGCGGAAGAGCCCGACCCCCATCCTGGCGCGGGTGATCATCAGGGCGATCGAGAACGCGAACAGCACCTCGATCGGCACCGCGATCACGATGATCCAGAGCGTGTTGTAGACGGCCGGCCACACCTGCTGGTCGGTGCCGAAGAGGAACTCGTAGTTGGCCAGCCCGACCCAGTGCGGCGCCGAGAGCAGGTCGTAGTGGGTGAACGACAGGTAGAGGCTGTAGACCAGCGGATAGCCGAAGAAGATCGTGAACCCCACGATCCAGGGGCTCATCAAGAGCAGCACGAAGCGGCGGCGGCGCCAGGCCGCCTTTCGCCGCGCCCGCTGGCGCTCGGGGGTTGGAGCGGCCGGAGCCCGTAGGGCCCCGGCCGCCGCGGTACTCATGGCCTACTTGTGGCGATCACGGCGCCTGACCGCCTGACGCGTTCTGCTCCTGCGCGTCGACCTGTTTCGCGGTGTCCTCCAATCCGGACTGCAGGTCGCTCACCCCGCCCGCCTGCCACTTCGAGGCGAAGGACTCGAAGATCTCCTGATAGGCGGCCCCGGATGCCTTCGGGGGGTTGGTGCCGCTGTTCGGGTCGTTGAACATGTCGAGGAACGGCTGGAACTGCGGCCCGAGCTTCAGGTCGGGCGAGTTCGTCGCGGCCGGCGTCGTCGGGACGTTGGCCAGCCCGTTGGCCAGCTTGACCAGGGCGTGCGTGTCCGTGGTCATGTACTTGATCAGCTCCCACGCCGCGGCCTCGTTGCTGCTCCCCTTCGGAATGCCCATGATGCTGCCGGTGAGGTACCCGGCGCCGTAGCGGTCCATCTCGTCGTCCGGCACGGGCATCGGAGCGGTCCCGTAGTTGAGCTCGGGGTGCTCGTCCTTGATGAAGGCGGTCCGGTACTCGCCATCCATGATCATCGCGACCTTGCCGGTCTCGAACGCGTTCGACGCGGAGAACTCCTCCCCCGCGCCCGCCTCCCACCGGGTCAGGGCGTCGTAGCCGTAGTAGTCGATCAGGTTCTTGTCCCAGGTGAGCATGTCGGCCCATGCCGGGTCGGAGGCAAACGCAGCGTTGTCGCCATCGAACCACTCCGCGCCCCACGGCGTCGCATAGTGGGCGGCGGCGTTCTCGTAGAACCCGATGGTGGGGTCGAAGCCGACCACGTTCAGGGTGTCGCCGGAGCGCTGGGTGAGCTTCTTCGCGTCGGCGTCGAGCTCCGAGTACGTCTTCGGAGGCTGCTTGATGCCCGCCTGCTTGAAAAGGTCCTTGTTGTAGTAGAGGCCGTACACGTCCGCGAGCAGCGGCATCGCGCAGCGGGTGCCGTTGTACTCGGTGTAGCTGCGAACCGCCGCCGGAAACTCGTTGATGTCGACGTGATCCCGGTCGATGTAGGGCTGCAGGTCGATCCAGGCTCCTGATCCGCAGAACGCGCCGGTGTTGTCCGACGAGAAGGAGAGCGCCACGTCGGGAGCGTTACCGGCGCGGATCGCGGCCACGATCTTGTCGTCGTTGATGCCCGCGACGCTGTTGACGTGGACGTTCGGATGCAGCTTCTCGAAGTCCTTGATCACGCTGTCGAAGGCGCCGATCTCACGTTCCCCCGGGGTGAAACCGCTCCAGACCGTGATCGTGACGTCCTTATTGGGGTCGAACTTCTGTGCCTCGCCGCTGCTGGAGTCGCCGCTTCCCCCGCAGGCGCCGAGCGCCAGCGCAGGAATCACGGCCAGTGCGATCGCGAGCTGCCGCGGTCCCATCCAATTCACGTTTCCCTCACCCCTTCCGGTCGGTCCCTCATCCCGCGCCTGTTCGCAGAACGAGTTAGGAACCTTGTCGAGTTCTGACCGTAGCCGATCTCCCTCCCATCGTCAAGAGCACCGGCTAGTAAGGTATATAAACCATGCTCAGCCGCTCGAGCGTGTGCGCGAGCAGGGCGATGACCTCGCCGGCCGCGAAGAGCGTGGCCAGGTGGAGGTGGAGGCCGCGGCCGCGCTGCTTCGAGCCGACCACGTGGACTACCTGATGTTCGTCCCCAACCTGCTTCGGAAAGACGCCGACGATCCTGGGCACGCCGCACGGCGAGGTGATTCGGGGAACCAGCGGTCGCGACGTGATCATGTCCTTTGGCGGCCGAGACATGTCCTCTCGCGACAGCAGATCATGCGCAGCTCGCTTGGTACCAAAGCTGGTACCACGACCCATTTCCCCGGCTCGCTTCCGGGACCCCGAAATGCCGAAAGCCCGCTTCCCAAGCGGGCTTTCGCCTAGTCGGGGCGGCGAGATTTGAACTCGCGACCTTTCGGCCCCCAGCCGAACGCGCTACCAAGCTGCGCCACGCCCCGGTGCCTGCGAGTTTACGCGAGGCTCCGTCCTGCGGAAGAGCGGGCGACCGGGCTTGAACCGGCTCCTCGAGCTTGGAAGGCTCGCGTGCGACCGTTAACACCTCGCCCGCGCTGGGGCCGCCGATTATAGGTTCGGGCGAAACGTGCGCCGAGGCGGCCCGGGCCTACGAGCGGCGCCAGGCGAACACGATCGTGTAGGTGGCGAACTTCGAGTCGGGGCGGCCCGTACGTGGCGCTCCCCACCCCACGCCGACGCCGATGTCCCGGAAGTCGCCGTCCAAGATGTTGCGGCGGTTGTACCGCGAGTTGGTGAGCCGCTGAATCATGCGCTTCGGGGTTCGGTCGAAGCCGAGATCCTCCGCGTAGAAGTAGTGCCTCGCGCCCTGGAGGTAGCCGCTCCGCTTGATGCGCTTTCCGAGCGGAGACTCCCCCGGACAGCGGTGCTTGAAGCAGTCCTTCTGGAGCATCGCCTTCGTGTGGCGCCGCGCGGCGCTCGCGAGGCGGGCGTTGTCCTTGAGCCCGTGGAGGTTGTGCTTGGCGCGCTTGTTGTTCACCAGACAGCGCATCGCGGTGCGCAGGTTCGCGAGCGAGGTCGTGTGCGGCTGCGCATTGGCGTGCGGGCAGCTCGCGAGCGCCGCGGTCGTCCCCGGACCCGCCGCGAGCGCCACGAAGACCCCGAGCGTCAGCAGCGCGAGCGCCGCGCTGATCCCGGTGCGTCTCCCCGCCGGTGCCCTCCATGCCCTGGCCATCACCGCAGAGGTTAGCTGCGGCGGACGGAGAGATGATCAGCGGGGGACCGAGGAATCGAACCTCGAGCTGCGGTTTTGGAGACCGCAATGTTTGCCGTTACACCAGTCCCCCGGCGACGGAAATTCTAGAGTGGGGTCGAGCGTGTTCCGTCCGGGCCGCGATGCTTGATTTGTTCGTCGGGCCGAAGCTTTGAGGTGCGGACGAGAGGACTCGAACCTCCAAGGGCCAAAGGGCCCACCAGGACCTAAGCCTGGCGCGTATGCCAGTTCCGCCACGTCCGCGGATCGCGAAAACGCCGCGCACGCCCACAAACAAACCGTCGCGCGCGACCTTCCGAGATTCTAGACTTGCCCTGTGGAGGCCACGAGCGTCCGGCCCGGATACGAGCTCTGGCGGCCTAACAGGGTCAAGCCGGAGACGAAGACGATGAAGGGAATCATCGCCTTCGTCCTGCTCGTCTCCGCGGGGCTTCTGGTGGTCATCACCCTCGGCGGCTGGAGCCGTCTCGAGGGGGCGAGCGTGGGCGTCGTCACCCTCATCTGGGCGGGCCTTTACGTGCTGTTCGCGTTTCTCGTCGCACGCTGGAACCGGGGCGTGCTGCCCGTGGCGGCGGCGCTCGCGATCATCATGGCGATCTTCGCCGCGATCGCCGCACCCGCATGGTTCGCCCGCGATAAGGTCGGCCTCAGCAGCCCCGCCCTGTCCGAGGACTTCCTCGGTTTGCTGACGATCCTCGTCGTGCCGGTCCAGCTCCTGCTGATCACGGTCGCGATGGTCGGCTTCAACCAGAATTGGCACGTCGAGGAGGAGCGGCCGGTCGGTGGTGTGCCGCTGCCCGGTGAGGACGAGGAATCCGACGAGCGCCGCTACGAGGAGCACGACGAGAGCCGCTCCGAGGAAGACGACGAGGAAGGGCGGCGCTAGAACAGCTGGGGCTGAGCCTCCGCGCGCTTCTCGATCAGATGTGGGCCGTCGTCGCGCACGTCGTTAACGAAGTCCCCGATCTCTCGCGCGACGAGCGCATCCTCGGGCGCCGGCGCGAGCACCCCCAGGAGGTCGGCCTCATCCGCATCCTGATCGAGCCATAGCGCCTCGGCCTCCGGGCTGAAGTACCACCGGCATCCGGTCGTGGATCGGGCGGATGAGCCCGTTGGGATCGCAGGTGACGATCGCGCAACTGTGAAGCGGATCGGACTTCTTCTCCCGCGACGGCAGCTCCGCCCACACCCCGGCGAAGGCGAAGAGTTCGCCGTCGGGCCGGCTGAGCCAAATCGGCGTCTTGCCGCCATCGTCGTTCCGCCACTCGTAGAACCCGTCGGCGGGAATCAGGCAGCGCCGCTCTCGGAACGACTCCGCGAACGCCGGCTGCTTCGGCAGCGACTCGGCGCGTGCGTTGATCAGCGGCGGCCCGGAGCGGCGCTCCGCCCAGCGGCCCGGGACGAGCCCCCACCGCAACCGGCCCGGTTCGCGGGCGCCGGACTGCGTCTGCCTTATCGCGAGCACCGGATCGGTGGGCGCGATGTTGTAGCGCGGATCCGCCTCGGGCACCTTGGCCGACTCCTCGATCCCGAACCGCGCGCGGATGCGTGCAGGATCGGCGTTCGTGAGGGTGTAGCGCCCGCACATGACATCGAGGCTAGCGACCGGGCCAGCCCGATTTCGCTGCCGGAGCCGCCACAATGGAGGCGGGCGCGGCGGTGTCCAAACTGGTAAAGGAGATGGACTCAAAATCCATTGCGCGAGAGCGCTTGTGGGTTCGAATCCCACCCGCCGCATGAATCGAAGGCGATTGGCGAGTTACCCGTCACATGCGCGAGCAAGTCGCCAATTGCGCCGATGAGTTCAGATACCTCGCGATAATCCTCGGCCCGTGAACGCCGCACGCCCGTATGGATGTGATCCGCGAGCTCTGCTCGTTGAGGGTCGGCGAGCAGGCACCGACGCCGAGCGCCGCGCGGCGAACTGGCTGGCAGACCGCCTTCGCGACGCCGGCCGCCGCGTCGGACGTCGAGCCGACGTATGTTCATCCGCAGTACGGGCTCGTCCACGCGCTCCACTGTGTCGTCGGGTTCGCGGGGAGCTTGGTCGCGATCGTCCAACCCGCGGTCGGGTTCGGCCTGGTCCTCGTGGCTGCGGTATCGATGTACCTGGACCTGAACGGGCGCTTCTACCTTGCCCGGCGCCTCTTCTTCCGCCGCGCTTCGCAGAACGTCATCGCGCGCGGGAGGAAGCCGCACGCGCCGGCACGCGTCTTCATCACGGCCCACTACGACTCGGCGCGCACCGGCGCCGCCTTCGATCCGAAGCGCATCGCCCGCGCGTCGCGGCTTTCGAGCCGGCTTCCGTTCCCGATCTCACCCTTCCGAATCCTGTTCTGGTCGCTCGCGATCCTCCTCCCGATCCTCGGCGCTCGGATGGCCGGTGTCGACTCCGACCTCGTCTCCCTGCTTCAGCTCATCCCCACGCTGATCCTCCTCGTCGGCGTGTTCCTGCTCACGGACATCGAGCTCTCCGACGTCGTCCCGGGCGCGAACGACAACGGCTCGGGCGTCGCGACGGCCCTCTCGCTCGCCGAGGAGCTCGACGCCGAGCCGCCGGAGAACCTCGACGTCTGGATCCTGCTGACCGGCGGAGAGGAATGCCAGATGGAGGGAATGCGCTCTTTCATCCGCGCCCACCGCAAGAGCATCGAGCGCGAATCGAGCTACTTCATCGTGCTCGACGCGCTCGGGCGCCGGCACCGTCCGCTACGAGACCGGCGAGGGGCTCGCGGTCACGTATGACCTGGACCGCCGCCTCGCGGAGCTCTGCGGGGCCGTCGCCGAGGCCGATCGCGAGAACGGCAACCGATTCGGTGCCAAGCCGTGGCGAAGCGCCTTCGCGACGGACGCGCTGCCGGCGCGGATCGCGAAGCTCCGCGCGACAACGATCACCTGTCTCGCCGACGGGTCCATCCTCCCGGCTCATTACCACCGCCCCGAGGACGACCCGAAGCGCATCGACCGCGGGGCGCTCGACCGCGCACACGGCTTCGTCCTCGCGCTCCTCCTCGCCCTCGACCGCGACGTCGGCCGCCGCTCCGTCGCGGTGATATAAGCGCCGCCATGGGGGAGATCGAAACGGCAGGCCGCGCGGCGAGCTCCTGTGGGAGCCCTCGCCGGAGAGCGTCGAGCGGCCACGATGACGCGCTACATGCGCTGGCTCGCCGACGAGCGCGGCCTCGAGTTCGACGACTACCAGTCGCTGTGGCGATGGTCGGTTACGGAGATCGAGGACTTCTGGGCCTCGATCTGGGACTTCTTCGAGGTGCAGGCCTCGGCGCCCTACTCCGAGGTCCTCGCGGACCACGCGATGCCCGGGCGCGGATTGGTTTCCCGGCGCCCAGCTGAATTACGCCGAGCACATCTTCCGCGGCAGCGAGGACACCGACGTGGCCGTCCTCCACGCTTCGGAGCTGCGCGAGCTGGGCGAGCTCACCTGGGGCGAGCTACGCGACCAGGTGGCCAGGCCGCGGCCGGGCTGCGGCGCTGGGCGTCGGCCGGGGCGATCGCGTCGTCGCCTACATGCCCAACATCCCCGAGACGCTCGTCGCGTTCCTGGCGACCGCCGAGCATCGGCGCGATCTGGTCAAGCTGCTCGCCCGACTTCGGCGCCTCGAGCGTCGTCGACCGGTTCGCGCAGATCGAGCCCAAGGTCCTGTTCTGCGTCGACGGCTATCGCTACGGCGGCCGTGACTTCGATCGAACCGAGGTCGTCGCCGAGCTCCAGGCCGCGATGCCGACTCTCGAGCGCACGATCGTCCTCCCCTACCTCGAGCCCGACCCGGATGTCAGCGACCTCCAGCCGCGCGATCACCTGGGACGAGCTGCTGCGAATCCGGCGAGCGGCGCCACGCTGGAGTTCGAGCGGGTCCCGTTCGACCACCCGCTCTGGGTCCTGTACTCGTCCGGCACCACCGGGCTTCCGAAGGCGATCGTGCAGGGCCACGGCGGCATCCTGCTCGAGCACCTGAAGAAGCTCAACCTCCACGTCGACGCTCAGGACGGTGACCGCATCTTCTGGTTCACGACGACCGGCTGGATGATGTGGAACTTCCTCGTCGGCGGCCTGCTCACCGACGCATCGATCGTGCTGTACGACGGGAGCCCGGGCATCCCGACATGGGCGTCCTCTGGGATCTCGCCGAGCGGACCGGCATGACCTGCTTCGGCACCAGCGCCAGCTACATCGCCGCATGCATGAAGGCCGGGGTCGAGCCGGGCGCCGGCCGCGACCTGTCCGCGCTTCGCTCCGTCGGCTCGACCGGCTCGCCGCTCTCGCCCGAGGGCTTCGAGTGGGTCTACGAGCAGCGTCGGCCGCGACACCTGGCTCTTCTCGACCAGCGGCGGCACCGACGTCTGCACCGCGTTCGTCGGCGGCGTCCCGCTGCTGCCGGTCTACCGCGGCGAGCTCCAGGGCCGGGCGCTCGGCGCCAAGGTCGAGGCGTTCGACGAGGACGGCAACTCGATCGTCGACGAGGTGGGCGAGCTCGTGATCACCGAGCCGATGCCCTCGATGCCGCTCTTCCTGTGGGGCGACGACGACGGCTCGCGCTACCGCGCGAGCTACTTCGATGCCTACCCCGGCGTCTGGCGCCACGGCGACTGGATCGAGATCACCTCACGCGGCACCGCCGTCATCTACGGCCGCTCCGACTCGACGATCAACCGCCATGGCGTCCGCATGGGGACCAGCGAGATCTACCGCGCCGTCCAGGGCTCCCGGAGATCGCTCGACGCCCTCGTCGTCGACATCCCCCGCACCGGGACCGAGGGCTGGATGCCGCTGTTCGTCGTCCTCGCCGACGGCGAGGACGCTCGACGACGAGCTCACCGCCGAGATCAAGCGCCGGATCCGCGAGCGGTGCTCGCCGCGCCACGTCCCCGACGCCGTCTACCAGATCGCGCGAGGTGCCGCGGACCCTGTCGGGCAAGGTGCTCGAGGTCCCGGTGAAGCGGATCCTCACCGGGCACGCCGCCCGAGCAGGCGGCGAGCCGCGACTCGCTCGCCAACCCGGCGTCGCTCGACTACTTCGTCGAGCTGGCGGGCACGCCTGGCCGCAGAATAGCGCCGGCGGCGCGGCCTAGCCGCTCGTCAGCCCGGGCCTTGTCGCGGTCCGGCTCGAGCTCTCCGTCGAGCGCGAGGAACGCCTCGACGACGTCGTGGTCGAACTGGGTCCCGGCCCGGGCCTGGAGCTCGGCCCTCGCGCGATGCGGCGAGAACGGCCGCCGGTACGGCCGCTCGGCGGTCATCGCCGCGTAGGCGTCGGCGACCGCCACGATCCGGCCCTCGAGCGGGATCTGGTGCTCCCGCAGGCCGCGCGGGTAGCCCTGGCCATCCGGGCGCTCGTGGTGCGTGAGGATCCACTCCCCGACGCGCCCGAGCTGCGCCGCGCCCGACGATCCGGGCTCCGATCTCGGGATGGCGCTCGACCTCGAGGCGCTCGCGAGGCTCGAGCGGGCCCGTCCTTGTTCAGGATCGACTCCGCGACGCCCACCTCCCCACGTCGCGGAGCAGCGCGGCGATCCGCACGCGCTCGACGTCCTCCTCCGGGAAGGCGAAGCTTGCGCGCGAGCGCCTCCGCGTAGCGAGCGACGCGGCGCGAGTTCGGCCGGCGATCCCTTGCGACGGTCGACCGCCTCGGCGAGCGAGACGAGCGAGGCGAGGCTGCGGGCTGGTGCGCTCGATCGCGACCTCTCGCGCTCGACCCCCTCCGCCCCGGCCTGCTTGAAGACCACGGAGCGATCGCGCCCGGACTCCTTCGCTTCGTACAGCGCGCGGTCGGCGGCGTGCAGCAGCTCGCCGGACGTGATCCCATGAATCGGGAAGCTCGCGACCCCGCAGCTGATCGTCATCTTCTCCGTCTCCCGCGCGAACGACGCTGCGCACCTCGGCCCGCAGGCGCTCCGCGAGGAGGAACGCCTCCGGTCTCGTCCGTCTCCGGCGCGAGGACACCGAACTCCTCGCCGCCGAGCCGCGCCACTACGTCGCTGGTCCGCGTCGCGCGCTTCAGCGCCGCGGCGAGCATGACCAGCACGCGGTCGCCGGCGCTGTGGCCGAAGCGGTCGTTGTAGTCCTTGAACCAGTCGAGGTCGAGAACGAGGATCGACAGCGGCCGCGCCGTTCGCGTGGAGCGCTCGAGCTCCGCCGCGAACCGCTCCTCGAGCTCGCGCCGGTTGGCGAGCTGCGTCAGCGAATCCGTCCGCGCTGCCGACGCGAGCTCGCCAACGAGCTGTTCGACCTGGTGCCGCAGGGTGATCATCAGGAACCCCACGACAATCAGGGTCCCGGTCACCATCGCCCAGGTCAGGCCGGGCAGCACCGCGTGACCAGGCCCGACGAGCAGGACGAGGCCGTAGGCAAGCGAGGCGACGAACAGCTGGGCGACCGCAACCGGGGGCCGTAGGAAGTAACAGGCGGCGAGCGCGACCCAGAAGTAGTACATCGCGTAGGCGGTCGCGGCCTCCGGGCCGCCGAAGTACACCGCGAGGCTCACCAACGCCGTCCCGAGGAGGGGCGCCGCTTCGAAGGTCCACGGCGGAAGCCGATCGAAGGCGATCAAAAACGCGAGGGCGGCGGTGTACGCCGCGGCGGCAACGATGACGAGGCCGATCGTGTCCCGGTCCGGCGAGTGCGGGAGCAGGAGGCTGATGAGCACGAGCGTCGCCCCCAAGCCGAACAGGTAGACGAACGTCCGCACCGCCGTGACGCGGTCCTCGCGCACGCGCATGGCCTCCATTCGCCGCCACGCGAGGCGCTCGAGCGCGACGCTGGCCGCGGATCTGAGGCGTTGGCTGATCGGGCTGTGGGTCATCGCTTCACCGACCGCCGCCCACTCATACAGGTATCGACACTGTCATGCATCCACATGAGCCGCAACCGGTCCGCACCGCCCGCTGGCCGATGATCCGACCGTCCTCTGGGGCCGTAGCTTGATACTGCGCCGCCCCGGCGCGCCGACAAAGCGAGCACCCCGGAGGGGAACCCATGTCCCAGCCCACCCTCGTCGAGTTCGATCTCGACCGGTATCTGCGCAACTCGAAGAAGGTTCGACCTCAGTGGGATCGATTGGAAGGCCATCCCCGATCACCCGTTGAGTGACGGCGACGTGATGTGCCTGCACTACATGATGGACATCGAGGCACACACGGTGATCTACCTTCGCGACCTGCTTGCCACCAGGGTCGCCGCCGACCCTCAGATAACCGCCTTTCTCTCCTGCTGGGTCTACGAGGAGCTCTGGCACGGCGAGGCATTCTCGGATTTCCTGCGTGCCTACGGCATCGAGGTTCCCGCCGAGCCCAAGCTCCCGGACGGCTCCACCCCGATGCCGACGCGGCGCGACCGATGGCGCGACCTCAGGGTTCGGCTGGGGGTCGGCAACGGGCTCGGCCTTCTCCCCACGATGCCCGGGTCGATGGCCGCCCGCGACTTCGCGGCCGTTCACATGATGTGGGGAGCGGTCAACGAGCTCACCACGCTCACCGGGTATCACGCCCTGATCCGCCGCTCCCACCACCCCGAGCTCCACAAGCTCCTTCGCAAGGTCATCAGGGACGAGCGTCGTCACTTCGCCTTCTACCGCGCGCAGGCAAAGGCGCGCATGGGGCGGTCGCGGGCGGCGCGCCGCATCGTCCGCTGGGCGCTCAACCACCTCTGGACGCCCGTCGGCGCCGGCGTCAAGACCGAGGAGGAGGTCGATGCACTCGGCATCTACCTGTTCGGCGACGGCCCGGAGGGACGCGAGCAGATCAGGGAGATCGACCGGACGATCGCCGAGGTTCCGGGCCTCGCGGGCCTGACCCTGCTCGAGGATTACCTGGACTCCGCGCTCGAGCGTGCTGCGGCGCGCCC
Source organism: uncultured Actinomycetes bacterium (assembly GCA_963797665.1). Classification (GTDB taxonomy): domain Bacteria; phylum Actinomycetota; class Thermoleophilia; order Solirubrobacterales; family 70-9; genus AC-56. Next base: position 29,012 of record CAWCQE010000012.1, read on the forward strand.
TGGATGGGCCGGGGCGGCCACGGGTCCCCCGCCGCCGGCGTTGGCGGCCACCAACGGGCATTCACCCGCGCCGGCCCCGACCCACTGGGCGCGGGTCGGGGCGGCGCGAGACGACTAGCCCTCAGGGGGTCGTGGGATCCGCGGAGGCCGCCGAGTAGATGTCGGTGTTGCCGAACGTGGGGGGGCAATCCGTGCCGGGTGCCGGTGCGTCGCCGGCCGTCCCGTCCACCGTGGCCTGCCGGAACACGTTCATCGCCGGGCAGACGGCCGCGTTGCTGGCATCGTTGTAAACCGCGAGGGCATCGGCGTTGGTGGAGTCAACCGTGTTGTAGTCGCCGATGAACTCGTCGATCAGCGAGTTCGCGCTCGACGCTCGAGCGTCACCGACGGCACCGTGATGGAGCGTCGTCCTGTTGCTGAGTGACGTCCCGGAGACGTCCGCGTGCCTCACGACACCCGCGAAGCGCCTCGGCGCGGTCGTGTTGTCCCGGAACGGATCGGTGAACCCGTCGTACACCACGTAGAGGTCCCTGCCATCGGGCGAGAGGCTGAGGAACGCGAAGTCGGGGCGATCGACCCTCCGCTCCATTCGCCTCGGGACCGTCCACGTGTTGCCGCGGTTGCTCGACAGCTTGACCAGCGCGTGCTCGTTGTTGAGGCCCTGGCGCCCATCGGACCAACCCAGCGCGAGGGTGTTCGGCGCACCGATGCCGGTCGGGGTGCCGTTGGCGATGTCGAGGCTCGGGAAGGAGCTCGTCCGCGCTCCCGCGATCCCGTCGAACGAGATCGACCGCACGTCGTCGAACTGCCCGACGTCGGTCACGTTCGCGACGACCCGCGGCTTCTTCTCGAACGTCTTGCCGCCGTCGAATGACCGATCCATCACAAACACGCTCTGGTGGTGCAGCGTGTCCTCCCAGACCAGGTAGACGACGCCGTGGCTGTCGGTCGCGACCGCGCAGCCCTGCCTGCCGGGCTGGGCCGGGCTGTTGAACGAGGCGGTCAGCCGCTGCGGCTTCGCCCAGGTGTTCCCGCCGTCGGTGGAGCGCGTGACGTGGATCGCCACCGGCTCGGAGCCGATCGACTGGAACCGCGAGTAGCAGACGTATGCGTTGCCGAAGAACGGGCTCGTGGCCGCGTTGTCGACGCCAATGGCGGGCTTGTCGGAGAACGTCGAGGAGCTCTGGTTCTGCGACGTGACGACCACCGGGCGATGCCAAGCCGCCTTGCCCGCCGCTCCGCCGGCCGCCGCCGCCTCCACGTTGTCCACGTGCGAGACCGCGATCGCCTCGACTCCCTTGAACGTGAAGTCCTTGCGCCTCGTGTTGAAGTTCGACGCCAGGTTCGAGTAGTACAGGCGCGAGCCGTTCGACCACGAGAAGCTCCCGTCAGGGCGCGGCGACGGGCCGAACGCGACACCCGGGTCCCCGTCGGAGACGAGTCCCTGCTCGAAGTACTTCGGGACGGTCCCGATCGGGCCCGGTCCGCAGCCGTTGCATCCGGTGTCGCCGACGCCGGTGCCGCTACGTCCGCTGAAGCCCTGGTAGGTCGGCTGCGTCCAACTCGTACCGCCGTTGAACGAGAAGTACACGCCCGAGTTGCCGATGCCCTGGGTGAACGGGCACTCGTTGCCCCCGCACTTCGGCTCGTCGATCTCGTCGTTCGATCCCGCCACGGCGATGTTCGGATGCATTGGGTCGATCACCACGGCTGGCTCGTTCTGCTTGTTCTGCGGGAATGGCGTCTGCGGGCTGCCGGTGTTCACCAGCGCCTTGGTCGCCCCCTGCCCGACGGCCGGAATCGCCAGCGCGACCACCGCCGCGCCGATCAAAGCGATCCATCCACGCTTCAACATTGCCTCCTCCTATTTGTTCCCTGTCAGCCGCCCCCGGCGGGCGGCGCATCGCGGGATCATTTCAAACGCGGCGCGAAGCGCAAGTCCGGTCCGGCCAAATTTCCGCGCACGGGCACTCCACCCCGCCCTGACATGCGGATGGCTATTACAGCCCGAGCCGCGCGCAGCGCTCGCGCGCCCTGGCGACGATCTCCTCCGCCCCCTCGACGACGCCGCCACTCATCAGCACCCTGCCGTTCACGACCGTGGTGTCCACCACCGATCCCGACGCCGCGTAGACGAGGTCGGCGATGAAGTCGCCGACGCCGAGCTCCGGGCGCGTCGCGTCGCACGAGGAGGAAGTCGGCGGGCTCCCCTTCGGCGATCCGGCCGGAGCCGCCCAACAGCGGCGCGGTCTGGCCGGTGGCTATCCGCCACGCCTCCTCCGCCGGCAGGACCGACGGATCGCACGCGTCGTGCTTTTGGAGGAGCGCCAGGACCTTGAGGTCCTGGAGCAGGTCCAGCGAGTTGTTGGACCCGGCGCCGTCGGTTCCGAGCCCCACCGGGATGCCCGTGTCCGCGTGCGGTCCGGTACGGGAAGACCCGCCCACGGCCAGCTTCAGGTTCGCGACCGGGTTCGTGACGACGCGTCGCGCCCGCGGTCGGCGACCAGCGCCAGCTCCGACTCGTCGAGCCAGACGCCGTGCGCGAGCACGGTCCGCGGGCCCAGCGCCCCCAGCCGATCCAGATACTGCGCCGGGCGAACGCCGTGGTCCTGCACGCACTTGACGACCTCCTCCTCGGTCTCGGAGAGGTGGATGTGGATGGGAAGCTCGCGTTCGGCCGACGCCTCCGCGATCCACCGGAGAGCCCCCTCGCTCACCGTGTAGATGGCGTGCGGCCCGAGGGCCGGCGCGATGTGCGCGCGAGGCTCCCCGATCTCCTCGAGGCTTCGCTCCGCCATCCGTCGGGATGCCGTCGCTTCCGGCGGCGTCGCCCATGTCGACCAGCGGGGCGCTCACCACAGCCCGGATCCCCGCGTCCTCGACGGCCCGCGCCGTCCCGGCGGGGCGCCAGTACATGTCCCAGAAGCGCACCGTTCCGGTGCGAATCATCTCCAGGCAAGCCAGCCGCGTCCCCCAGTAGACGTCCTCGTCGTCGAGGCGCGCCTCGACCGGCCAGATCACCTCCTGGAGCCACCGCATCAGCGGCAGGTCGTCCCCGTGGCCGCGGAACAGGGTCATCGCCGCGTGGGTGTGCCCGTTCACGAGCCCCGGGACGATCGCCATGCCGTCGCGCGTCGATCACGCTCGTCGCCGTCGCGCGGCCGCGTTCGCGGACCGAGCTCAGCGATCGTGCCGTCCTCGACCCGCATCCCCGTCGCGCTCGCCGTCGAGCGTGGCGTTGACGACGGCCAGGCTCACGAGCTCGCTCGGCGTCCAGCACCGGCACGATCGCGGCGACCGCCGCGGCCGAGCCGTTCGCGGTTTCGCTCGCGGCCGGCCTCGAACTCCTCGACCGTGAGCTCGACGCTCGGCCACTCCGTTCGCGAGGTTGTCGACGATGCAGATCGCCGCGTAGCGGCAGGCCGAGCTCGGCCGGCGATCACGCACTCCGAGGCGATCGTCATGCCGATCACGTCCGCGTGGCGGGCGATCAGGCGGATCTCGGCCGAGGTCTCGAATCGCGGGCCGATCGACTCCCAGTAGACGCCGCCGTCGCGAAGCGGGAGCGCGGCGCGGCGCGACCACTGCCCCGACCACGCGCTCGCGCCAGTCGGCGTCGAAGCCCGGCACGACGTGCGAGCGCCTGTCGTCGAACGCCGACTTGCCCGCGTGCAGCGCGATGAAGTCGTCGGGGCATAGGAACGTGCCGACATCCGAGCTCGCGTCGCAGGCCGCCGACCGATCCGAGCGCGAGCACGCGGTCGCAGCCCGCGATCCAGCAGCGTCCGCATGTTGGCGGCGTGGTCGATCCGGTGTGGCTGCACGTACGGATCGCCGTGGCGGGGGATCAGGACCGCGTCGCCCGCGTCGAGCCCGTCGACGTAGTCGCCACCCGAGATGCCGAGCCGACCCATCAGGCGCGCAGCGCGCTCCTTGGCGTCCATGCCGCTCGGGGAGGCCACCTAGGCCGGCGTGATCGGATTTCGCCGTTCGCTGAAGCGACGGTCCTTCCCGGCGGCCGCCGCGAACCGCCGGATCAGCTCGCCGCGAAGCTCGTCGGGCTCGATGATCGGCGTCGACGACGAGCTCGGAGGCGAGGTGCAGGATGTCGATGTCCGCCGCATACTCGGCCCGCTTCCGCCGGACGAACTCCTCGCGCTCGGCGGGGTCCTCAATCGCCTGGATCTGGTTGTAGAAGACGGCATTGATCGCCGCCTCCGGCCCCATCACCGCGATCGATGCGGTCGGCAGCGCGATGCAGGCGTCGGGCTCGAAGGCGGGGCCGGCCATCGCATACAGGCCCGCGCCGTACGCCTTGCGGACGATCACCGAGAGCTTCGGCACGGTCGCCTCGGAGACCGCCGAGATCATCTTGGCGCCGTGGCGGATGATGCCCTGGCGCTCGACCTGAGTCCCGATCATGAAGCCCGGGACGTCAGCGAGAAAGAGCAGCGGGACGTTGAACGCATTGCACGTCCAGATGAACCGGGCCGCCTTGTCGGCCGAGTCGACGAACAGCACCCCGCCCTTCACCTTCGGCTGGTTGGCGACGACGCCGATCGCCCGCCCCTCGAGGCGCGCGAAGCCGACGACCAGCTCCTTCGCCCACCGCGAGTGGACCTCGAGGAAGGAATCGGCGTCGACAAGCGCCTCGATCAGATCCATCACGTCGAATGCCGAGTTCTCGTCCGCCGGCACGATCTCGGTGAGGGACGTGCTCGGACGCGGGCTCGGCGGGCGGCGCCGCGGGCGGCGCCGCCCGCCAGCTCTGCGGCATGTAGGACAGGTATCGCTTCGCGAGGTCGATCGCCTCCTCGTCGGAGCCGACGAGGAAGTGGCCGCAACCGGAGACCGACGTGTGCATCCGCGCACCGCCCATCTCCTCGAGCGCTCACCTTCTCGCCGATCACCATCTCGGCCATGCGCGGCGACCCGAGGTACATCGACGCGTTGCCGTCGCGCATGATCACGACGTCGCAGAACGCGGGGATGTATGCGCCGCCCAGCGGCCGACGGCCCGAACAGCAGGCAGACCTGCGGCACGCGGCCCGACAGGACGACCTCGTTGTGGAAGATCCGGCCGGCGCCCCGGCGGCCGGGGAACATCTGCACCTGGTCCGTGATCCTCGCACCCGCCGAGTCGACGAGGTAGATCATCGGGACCTCGAGCCGCAGGGCGCGCTCCTGGATGCGCAGGATCTTCTCGACCGTCTTCGGCCCCCAAGAGCCCGCCTTGACCGTCGGGTCGTTGGCCATGAGCGCGACCGTTCGCCCCCCGATGCTCGCGAGGCCCGTCACGACGCCATCGGCGCCGAGGCCCTCCTTCTCCCAGTTGGCGAGGAGAGCCTCCTCGGAGAAAGACCCGGCATCGATGAGGCGCGCGATGCGCTCCCGGACCGGCAGCTTCCCCTGCGCGGCGGTCTTCTCGTGATGGCGGTCCGGTCCGCCCGACAACGCCGCCTCGAGGGCGCCACGGAAATTTGCTGAGGAGGCCTCCGAGACTGGCTCGTGTGCTCGGGGATCGCCCCCGGCGGCCGGCGCTTCAGCCATCCATCTAGTTCTCGGAGGCCTTCGCGCGCCGGCATGGTCTGCGTCCGCGCCTCGTCGCCGGCGACGGCCTCCTCCTCTTCCTCCTCCGCGGGCACGGCCCCGTCCTCGTCCTCGCGAACCTTCGCGGCCGTGTCCTTGGCTCGCTCAGCGATCTGCTTCGCGTGCTCGGTGGCGGTGCCCGCGAGCTCGGTCGACAGCCGCTCCAGGCTCCGGAGCACCTCGTCGCGGCGCGCCTCCAGATCCGCGATCACCGCCTCCATGTCGTGCCTTCGCGCGCTCGCCTCGTCGACGACCCGCTTCGCCTCGGCGCGGGCCTTGCGAAGCGTCTGCTCGGCCTCGCTGTCGGCGGCGGACCGCGTCTCCGTCGCGTACTCGTCGGCCTCGGTACGCAGGCCTTCGGCCGCCGTCTCGGCCACCCCCTGCGCATCGCCGAGGATGCGGTCCGCCTCGGCGCGGGTCCGCTCCGACTGGGTCTGCGCGCCCTCGATCATGCCCTCGCTCTCACGCTCGGCCTGGACCCGCAGCCGTTCGGCGACGTCATGCGCCTCGGTGAGGATCTTTCCGGTCTGCTCGCCCACCCGCTCCAGCTCGCGCCGGATCATGTCGCTTCGGCCCTGGTCGGCTCCGCCCGTCTCGAGCCACTCGGCGAGGCTGGTCAGGAACCGGTCCACCTCGCGCCTGTCGTAGCCGCGGCGGGCGACCGGGAACGTCGCGCTGCGGATACGTTCGATGCTGTCTCGATCCACGCCTCCTCCTGTCGTCGCCGGCAAGAAGCAAACGCGGCCTCCTATCGGCCGCGAACCTGCCTGCGACTATAGACCCAGTTCGGTGGGAACCGGCTCGTCGCCGGAGTAGTCGTAAAAGCCCTTGCCGCTCTTGCGCCCGTAGTACCCGGCGGCGACCATCTTCCGCAGGGTGGGCGGCGCAGCGAACCGGCGTTCGCGGTATTCGTCGAACATGATGTCCGCGATCGACTTCGTCGTATCGAGGCCGACGAAGTCGAGCAATGTGAACGGGCCCATCGGGTGGTTGGCGCCGGCCTTCATCGCCGTGTCGATCTGGTCCACGGTTCCGACGCCCTCCTCGTAGGCGCGGATCGCGTCGAGCAGGTAGGGGACCAGCAACCGGTTCACGATGAAGCCGGTCTTGTCCTTCGCGTGGACGGTGGTCTTGCCGAGGCGCCTCCCGACCTCGAAGGCGAGCTCCAACGTCTCGTCGCTCGTCGTCACCGTCTGCACCACCTCCAGCAGCGGCATCACCTGAGCCGGGTTGAAGAAGTGCATCCCGCAGAACCGGTCGGGGCGGGACGTGGCGGCGGCCTGGTCGATGACCGCAAGCGAGGAGGTATTGGTGGCGAACGTGGCGCGGTCCTAGACGATCGCGTCGACCTCCTTCCACATCTCGAGCTTCAGGCCGAGGTCCTCGGTGATCGGCCTCGATCACGAGGTCGCAGTCGGCGAGGTCGCCGTAGGTCGAGCGTCGGCTGAATGCGCGCGCGAGCCGCGTCGGCGTCCTCCTGCGAGGCCTTGCCCTTCTCCAGCGCCCGCGCGAGCTGCTTTTCGATCTGGCCGAGCCCGGCGTCGAGCCGCTCCTGGCTCGATTCCCGGACGACGACGTCCCATCCCGCCTGCGCGCAGATCTGCGTGATCCCGTGGCCCATGAGGCCGCAGCCGATGACGCCAACCTTGCTGATCTCCATGCGGGAGTGCCCTCCTTCGCTTCTCGCTTACTTCCGAGGCGGCGGCAGCCTACCGGGATGGGGCCGGTGCTATCCGGTAGCGCACCTCGATCATGCCCCCGCTCGCCTGGCGGCGCTGCGTCGCGCCGTCGGGCTCGAAAGCCCAGCGCCTCGTAGAACGAGCGCGACCGTGGCGTGTCCCGGAACGTCCAGAGCGTCGACCTCACGCGAATGAGCCGCGCGCCAGACGGTCCAGCGCATAGCCGACCAGCTGCCGGCCGATCCCCCGCCGCCAGGCGTCCGGGTGAACGTTGAGCGCCCAGATCTCCCCACGGACGGCGCCGCTCCGGGTCGCGACTCGGCCCCGAACGTGATCCAGCCGCGAACCGCCGCCGTCGAGCTCGCCCACGGCGATGTGCCGGCTGCGCTGGGCGATCCGCTCCCGACATCCTGGTGCGAAGCGCGGTGGCATCGGGCACGAGGCATCGGCCGGAACCACGCCCCGATAGCCCTCATGCCAGGAGGCCGGCGAGCCGCGATTTCGACGATGCCTCCAGGTCGGGCGGCCGAGATGCCGGCCGGGGTCGACGATCGTCACGCCGCGGGTGGCCGTCGATCCCGGCCTCTTGGAAACGGCGCGACATCGCCTCCGCGAGCGCGTTGAGGCCGCTCATCGGCCGCACCATCACCATGAGCTCGCGGACCTGCCCTCGTCGTCGAACCGCAGGAGGTCGAGGCCGTCGAGCGCGGCGATCGCCGACGCGGGCCTGCGAAGATCAGGGTCGCGGTGTCGCCGTCCTCCGATCTGGTCCGTGTACCGAAAGTCCTCGAAGACTTGCAGGCGCCCTGGACCAGGATCGCGAGCCACGACCGGCTTCCCTCGTAGGGCTTGAAGACCGCCGGACTGCGGAAGACGACGTCGTCGGCCAGGGCATCGGTGAGGCCCGTGGTCCTCGGCCTCCACGGCCGCCTCTGAATGCGTCGCTCAGCATGTGGGCTCAGGACCCTATCGGTGCCAGTCGATCGGCCCGGCGCGAAGGACATGCGCGCCAAGCGGGCCGGCCCAGCAGGTCCTGCAACGCGCGTGACGCGTCGAGCAGGCGCTCGAGATCGACCCCGGTCTCGACTCCCATCTCGTCAAGCATCGAGAGGAGGTCCTCGGTGGAGATGTTCCCGGTGGCGCCGGGGGTCAGCGGGCTGCCGCCGAGCTCGCCGAACGCGGACTCGAATGAGTGACGCCCTGCTCGAGCGCGGCCAGCACGTTCGCGAGGCCCTGGCCGCGGGTGTTGTGGAAGTGGGCGGTCAGCTCGACCCCGGCGAGCCGGTCGGTGGCGGTGGCGAAGAACTCGCCGACCTGGCTTGGGATTGGCCATCCCGGTGGTGTCCCCGAAGGAGACCTCCTCGCAGCCCATCTCGGCGAGGGCTCCGCGATCTCGAGCACGCGGTCCGGCGCGACCTCCCCCTCGTATGGACAGCCGAAGACGACCGAGATCACCCCCTCGCACCGCAGGCCCTCCTGCCTGGCGCGGGCGACCGTCCGCCCGAGATCCTCGAGCGACTCGGCGATCGTGCGGTTCTTGTTGCGCTTGTTGTGGCTCTCCGTGGCGGAGAGGAAGACGTTGATCTCGTCGAAGCGGTCGCGCTGCTCGAGTGCCCGCTCCAGCCCGCGCTCGTTCGGGATCAGCACCGAGTAGCTGACTCCGCCGGCCGCGTGACCGCGCGCCAGCACCTCGGCGGCGTCGGCGAGCTGCGGGATGACGTCCGCGCGGACGAACGAGGTGACCTCGAGGCGCGGCAGCCCCGTCGCGGCGAGCATGTCGATCAGCCGCACCTTGTCGCGAGGTCGGAGATGACCTCGGGCTCGTTCTGGAAGCCGTCGCGGGGGCCGACCTCGCGGATGCGGACGGCGCTCGGCAGCTTCGTCATGAACGAAGACTATGGCGACAGGCCCGAGCGACCGGCGATTGTCGGGTTTTGCGGCTAAACGCCGAGAAACCCGACAACCTGGGGAGCAGGGGCGCTACTCGGGACTTCACGACGCCGACGTCGATCACGCGGCGCTCGTGCGTGCCGACGCCGATCGTCCGCTCGCCCTCGCGCACCTCGACGTCGAAGCGAAGCTTGCGCCCGTCGACGACCTCGTTGAGCTTCGCGCGGACGGAGCAGGTCGTCCCCTCCGCCGCCGCCGCAACGTGCTTCACGCAGACCTCGAAGCCGACCGTGGCCTTGCCGTCCGGCAGGTTCTCGTAGGAGAGGATCGCCGAGTTCCGCTCCATCATCGCCGATCATTCCCGGGCGTCGAGAGGACCCTGGACGCCGATGGAGCCGCCAACGTCGGTCACAGGCGGTCCTCGACCGACGAAGTCCATCGTCCGCTCGAGGCCCGGCTCGAGCGTCGGCTGCGAGGGACGATCCGAGTCGGCGACGACCTCGCTCAGCGGCGTGGGCGGGCCGTCGGCGGGGCGACCCTCGGCCATCAGACCATCCCGAGGCCGCCGGAGACGCCGAGCGTCTCGCCGGTGACGTAGGACGCGTCGTCGGAGGCCAGGAACGCCACCGCGGCGGCGACCTCCTCCGGCTGGCCCAGGCGCCGCATCTGCGTCTGTCCCTTCATCGTCTCGATGATGCTTGCTCCCCGATCTCGCCGAGCTGCTTCGCCGCCATCAGGAGCGGGGTCTCGATCGGCCCGGGGGCGATGGCGTTGGCCGTGACGCCGAAGCGCGCGTTCTCGCGGGCGATGGTCTTCGTGAATGCGATCACGCCGCCCTTGGCGGCCGAGTAGACGGCCGACCCCTTCGAGCCGACCCGGCCAGCCTCCGACGCAATGTTCACGATGCGGCCGTATCCGGCCTGCTGCATCGCCGGGAGCGCCGCGTGGGTGCAGGCGAGAACCCCCTCGAGGTTGATCGCGATCAGGCGACGCCAGCGCTCGGGGGTCATATCGGTGAAGAAGGCGAAGTCGTCCGTGCCCGCGTTGTTCACGAGGATCGAGAACGGGCCGTGGTCTCCGCGATCGCCGCTGCCGAGTCCGGCTCGGTCGACGTCGAGGAGCGCCGCCTCGCGCGTCGATCTCCGCGGCGACCTCCTTCGCGCCCCTCCTCGTTCACGTCCCCGATCACGACCGCCGCGCCCTCGGCGGCCAGCCGCCGCGAGATGGCAGCGCCGATCCCGCTGGCGCCGCCGGTGACCAGGGCCTTTCTTCCCTCGAGCCGCATCGCGCGGGCAGCATAACATTTTGTCGCTTCGGTCGGGCTTTTCCTGGCTCCGCGGATGCCGGGCCGCGCCGCGGGGATCATAAGCTGCCCGTCATGCCGGAGCCCATTCCCATCATCGGCGCGACCGGAGCGCTCGGCTGGGGCTTCGCGATGCGCCTCGCAAGGGCGCGGCCAGCCGGTCGTGATCGGCTCGCGTAGCGCCGAGCGCGCCGAGGAGGCGGCAGGCCGTGTGCGCGAGGTGGCGCCGGACGCCGACGTGCGAGGGCCTCGTCAACGATGAGGCGGCCGAGAGGGGGCCGATCGTCTTCCTCACGGTCCCGTTCCGCGCCCAGGCGGAGAACCTGAACAACCTCCGCGAGGTGCTGCAGCCCGGAGCAGATCCTCGTGGACTGCACCGTGCCGACGGCGGCGGCCGTGGGCGGCAAGGCCACTCGCACGCTCGGTGTCTGGCAGGGCTCGGCCGCCCAGCAGGCGCAGGAGATGGTGCCCGACGGCGTCACCGTCATCGCGACCCTGCACACGGTGAGCGCCGAAGACGCTCGGCGACCCAGAGCGCCGAGCTGGGCGAGGACATCCTCGTCTGCGGCGACCGCAAGGCCGACAAGGCGCGCGTGGCGCGGATCATCGAGCTGATCCCGGGCCTGCGCGCGGTGAACGCCGGCGCGCTCGAGATGGCGCGGATCGTCGAGCAGCTCACGTCACTGCTCATCTCGGTCAACGCCCGCTACAAGACCCACGCGGGGCTCAGGATCACCGGGCTCGGCGACGGGCGACCACTGGGGAATAGCCGGTGAAGGTCGCGCTGCTGGCGGGCGGCACCGGCGGGGCGAAGCTCGCCGCCGGAATGCAGGAGCTGGTCGGCGCTCGACCTTGCCGTGATCGCGAACACGGCCGACGACACGCAGGATCCACGGGCTCCACGTCTCTCCCGACCCCGACCTCATCACCTACTGGCTCGCCGGGGAGATCGACGAGGAGCGCGGCTGGGGGATCCGCGAGGACAGCTTCGTCGTCCACGAGCGACTCGAGCAGCTCGGGGCACCCGGGCTGGTTCCAGCTCTCGGACCGGGATCTGGCGACCTGCCTCTACCGGACTCACTTCATGGCCGAGGGTGGGACGCTGACCGCCGCCCAGGGCCAGATCGCGCGAGCGCTCGGCGTGTGCCTCGAGGGTCCTGCCGATGGCGAGGAGCCGGTCGACGACCCGGGTGATGACGCCGGGCGGCTGGCGCGGCCTTCAGGAGTTCCTCATCGTCGATGCGCTCCGAGCCCGAGATCGAGGGCGTGGAGGTGCAGGGGATCCGCGAGGCGCAGGCCCACGCCCGAGGTCCTGGAGGCGCTCGCCGCCGCGGAGGTCGATCGTCGTCGGCCCCTCGAATCCGGTGATCTCGATCGGCCCGATCCTCGCGGTCCCGGGGATGCGGGAGGCGATCGCCGCATCGGGCGCTCCCGTCGTCGCGGTGAGCCCATTCGTCGCCGGCCAGGCCGTCAAGGGGCCGACGGAGAAGTTCATGGCGGCGCTGGGCCGGCCTTCGACCGCCGCCGGCGTGGCGTCGCTCTACGAGGGGGTGATCCAGGCGATGGTCGTCGACGCGGACGATCCCGACGAGGGGCCCGAGGGCGTCCAGGTCTTCTCGTGCCCGACGCTGATGGAGGGACGCCGAGGGGCGGCGCGAGGTCGCCGAGCGGGTGCTCGAGTTCGCGGAGTGCTGCGTCGGCCTGCGCCGGAGCGGTAGATGCAGGCCACGGTGATCATCCCGGTGAAGCGGTTCGGCGAGGCAAAGCAGCGCCTGCTCGCCGCCCTCGATCGTCCGCAGCGCGCCGCGCTCGTCAAGGCGATGCTGGCCGACGTTCTCGGGGCCGCGACCGTGCGCGAGGAAGTCGAGCGGGTGATCGTCGTGACCGCCGAGGGGCGCGCGGAGCGCCTCGCGCTGGCCCACGCGCGGCGCAGTGACGACGCCGATCGAGGTTTTCGAGGAGCAGGGCGACGCGGGTCACCCCGAGGCCGCCACTCTCGGGATCGTCCGGGCGAAGGCGCTCGGCGCGAGCTGCGTGGCGCTGCTGCCCGGCGATTGTCCGCTGCTCGACGCGGACGAGCTGGACGCGGCGCTCGAGCGGATGCATCCAGGGCGGGTGGCCGTCGTCCCGGACCGCCACGGGACCGGAACCAACGCGCTCATCATGGCGCCGCCCGACGCGATCGGGCCGGCGTTCGGACCGGGGAGCTGCGAGCGGCACGGCGAGTCGCGCCGAGCGGGCCGGATACGAGGTCGCGGTGGAGCCGCTCGCGTCGCTCGCGCTCGACGTCGACACGTCGGAGGATCTCGAGGCGATGGTCGCGCTGCTCGACGCGGATTCGGATCGCGCCGCCGCGACCGCGGACGCGCTGGGGCGGTTGGGACGCATCGCGAGCGGGGCGCGAAGGTGAGCCGCCGGATCGAGGTGATCGGGATCGAAGGGCTCCCGGAGGTCGGTGCCGGCGACGCGCTGGGGGAGCTGATCGCCGGGGCGAGTTGCGCGGGCCGGCGAGGAGCTCGACCACCACGGACGTGGTCGCGGTGGCGCAAAAGGTCGTCTCCAAGGCCGAGGAGCGGGTCGTCGACCTCGCCGAGGTTGAGGCCGGCGAGCGAGCCACCGAGATCGCGCGGCGCCTCGGCAAGGACCCCCGGCTGGTGGAGCTGGTCCTTCGCGAGAGCATCGACGTCGTGCGGGCCGAGCGAGACGTGCTGATCGTCGACGGTCGGACGGGATGGGTGTCCGCGAACGCGGGCATCGACGCCTCGAACGTGCCAGGGCCCGAGCGGGTGACGCTGCTGCCGGTGGACGCCGACGCGTCGGCCAGGCGGCTGCGGGCGGAGCTGCGGAAGGTCGCGGGAGCTGCCCCGGGCGTTCTCATCGCCGACAGCTTCGGACGTCCGTGGCGGCTCGGCCAGGTCGACGTGGCGATCGGGTGCGCCGGGATCGCGCCTCTCGACGATTGGCGCGGGCGTCGGGACGGCGCCGGCGCCGAGCTGGCCGCCACCGTGATCGCCGTCGCCGACGAGCTCGCCGCCGCAGCGGATCTCGTGCGTTCGAAGGACGAAGGGGTCCCGGCGGCGCTCGTCCGCGGCCTGGGACGGTTCGTGACGTCCGAGGACGGCGCCGGGGCGAACGTGCTGAGGCGACCGCGGGACGAGGACCTGTTTCGCTAGCCGACGCCGCGGGAGGGCCCTTAGCCCTCCAACGGATCCGGCTGGCCCTCCTCCGTGAACTCCGGCGGCTCGTAGACCTTGTCGGGCACCGCGCCGATTGCCAGGACCCGTGCCCCCTCGTCGCGAGTGATCAGCTTGCGGCGTCTCGCCCGGGCCGACGCGGGCGAAGGTTCCCGGTTCGAGGACGTGCTCCTCTCCCCGGACCTCGAGGATCACCATGCCCTCGAGGACGGTGTAGACCTCCTCCATGCCGTCCTCGGCGTGATCGTGCTCGGGGTACTGCGTCGCGTTCGGGCGGAAACTCCTCGACCTGCATCCCGAACGACCGGACGCCCAGGCCGGAGCGAGCGCGGCGCAGGCCTCCGCCGAAGATGGCCTCGAAGTCCTCGACGCTCTTGATCGTCACGTCAGCCATCGGCCTGAGTCACCCTACTCCAGCGTCAGCACGGCGGCGCCCTCCAGCGCGCCGGAGCGGACTGCGTCGAGCGCCTCGTTCGCGCGCTCCAGCGGATACTCGGTGATCCGGGTGCGTACCGGAACCTCCGGCGCGATGCGCATGAACTCCTCACCGTCGCGGCGCGTGAGGTTGGCGACGGAGCGGACGATCCGTTCGCCCCAGAGGATCTCGTATGGGAACGAGGGGATGTCGGTCATGTGGATCCCGGCCGAGACGACGGAGCCGCCCGGCGCCACCGCGCGAAGCGCCTTCGGCACGAGGTCGCCCACCGGCGCGAAGATGATCGCGGCGTGAAGCGGCTCCGGTGGACCGCCGTCCCCGGGCTCGCAGACCTCCGAGCCACCCTCCGTGTCGCCCGCCCAGGTCGCCCCGACCTCGAGCGCGAATCGCTGGCCCGGCCTCATCGCCGGGCCGCGTGAGCGCGTAGACCTCGCGCCCCTGGTGCGCCGCAACCTGGCAGTTGATGTGGGCGGATGCGCCGAAGCCATAGAACCCGATCCGCTCCGCATGCTCGCCGCACAGCCGCAGCGACCGATAGCCGATCAGCCCGGCGCACAGAAGCGGCGCGGCCTGAAGGTCCGGATATCCCGCCGGAATCGGAAAGCAGTAGCGCTCGTCGGCGACGGCCGCCTCGGCATAGCCGCCGTCGATGTCGTAGCCGGTGAAGCGGGCGTTGACGCATAGGTTCTCCCGGTCCGTGCGGCAATAGCGGCACTCGCCATCGGTCCATCCGAGCCAGGGCACGCCAACGCGCTCTCCGATCGCGAACCGCTCCGCACCCTCTCCCGCCCCCTCGACGGTCCCGACGATCTGATGCCCTGGAATAGCGGCAGCTTCGGCTTCGTCAGCTCCCCGTCGACGATATGAAGATCGGTCCGGCACACGCCACACGCGTGAACCCGCAGGAGGACCTGCCCGGGACCCGGCTCGGGCGTTCGGCACCTCCTCCAGCCGAAGCGGCTCCCGTTGCGCATGAAGAACCATGGCCCGCACGCAGTGATCATCCCGCACTCGCCCCCGCGTCGAGTGAGCGATTCGGGGTCCATACGACCCTCAATCCCGCATTCGAGGCGAGTGCCCCCTCGGAGCGCCTCCCTGGGTGCCCCGGCCCGAGGCCAGCGTCCCGGGTCAGTACGTCTCGACGATTTCGTACAGCGTCGTGCGCTGCGCCGGGTGGCGGCCCGCTTTGCGGGCCGCCGCGATCAGCTGTGGCGGATCGAGGCGGACGCCGTGGTGGGAGCCCGCCATCCGCGAGATGTTCTCCTCCATCAGGGTGCCGCCGAGGTCGTTGACCCCCCAGCGGAGGCTCTCGGTCGCCGCGTCCAGGCCCATCTTCACCCAGCTCGCCTGGAGGTTCGGGATCGTCTTGCCGAGGGCGAGCCGGAACGCGGCCGTGTGCTTCAGATTCTCGTCGCGCGAGATCTCCTCGACCCCATGCGTTCGCCCGAGCAACGTATTGAACGGGATGAAGCTCAGCGGGACGAACTCGGTGATCCCGCCGGTCCGCTCCTGGAGCTCGCGGACGACTCGCATGTGCTGGGCGAGCTCCCACGGCTCCTCGATGTGGCCGAACATCACCGTCGAGGTCGAGCGCAACCCCGACCTGTGGCATGCCTCGATGATCTCCACCCAGCGGGCGACCGGCAGCTTGTTCGGCGAGATCCTGGTCCGGACGCCGTCGTGAAGCACCTCGGCGGCCGTCCCAGGCGTCGATCCGAGTCCGCACTCGAGCAGATAGTCGAATACCTCCTCGGGGCTCTTCCCGGACCGCTCGCACATGTAGTGGATCTCCATCGGCGAGTAGGCGTGCAGGTGAATCGGCGGGGCGACTTCCTTCGCAAGCCGTAGCCATCGCCCGTAGTGCTCGAGCGTGTAGTCGGGATGGATTCCGCCCTGCATGCAGATCTCGGTCGCCCCATAGTCGACGGCCTCCTGAACGCGACCCTGGAAGTCGTGCTCCGTCACGTGGTACGCGTCGGGCGATCGCCGCCCCTGCCCGAACCCGCAGAAGGCGCAGCCGACGACGCAGATGTTCGTGAAGTTGACGTTGCGGTTGACGACGAACGTCACGGTCTCGCCGGCGAGCTCCGCCCGCAGCTCGTCGGCGGTGGCCCGCATCTCCTCGATCACCTCCGGCCTCGTCTCCGCGAACAGCGCCGTCAGCTCCGGCCCGGAGAGCGCCTCGCCCCGCCGGCCCTTCTCGATCGCGCGCGGCGCCTCGTCGGGATCGATCGAACGGTCCGAGCGCCGCCCCGAACCCTTGCGCGGAATGAAGCTCCAGTACTTGACCTTCACCACGTCGAGCACGCCCTGCTCGATCCACTCCGGCTCCAGGAACTGCGGGTAGGCGCAGAGCCGCTCGCTCAGCGCGTAACCGCGCGGCGCCAGTCGCTTGCGCACCTGGTGCGGGCTGGGGAATGCCTGCTCAGGCGAGATGTGATCGCCGTTGGCCGACAGACCGCCGAGATCCGTCGCCCCCTCGTCCACGAGGTCGGCCCACCAATCCGACAGGTTCGGCGGAATCTGAATCCCGACATCGGGCATGAGGCGCCGGCATTCGCGAACCAGGAGCTCCATGTCTTCGAGGGTGATCGGGGTCGCCCAATCGGGCATGGATTCGCCCTCGCCCGCGGAAGCACCGTCGTTCGCCCACGCCTCGCTCGCCGCCTCATCCGCGATGTCCGCCACCTCCCTGCCGTAGTACCGCGGGTGCGGCACGAAGTTCTGGAGGATGACCTCCTGGATGTGGCGATGCCGCTCGTGGACCGCCGCCAGGGCCTCGAGCGAGGCGATCCGCTCGTCGACCGTCTCGCCGATGCCGACCAGGATTCCGCTCGTGAACGGGATTCGCAGCTCACCCGCGGCCGCGATCGTCTCCAGGCGCCGCGCGGGGTGCTTGGTCGGCGAGCCCGCGTGGACCGTCTCCATCAACCGCTCCGATATCGACTCGAGCATCAAACCCTGCGACGCCGTCACCTCACGGAGCCGCCCCAGGTCCTCGCGGCTGAGCACGCCGAGGTTCGTGTGGGGCAGGAGTCCACGCTCCAGGGCGCGCTCGCAGGTCCAGACGACGTACGAGACGAAATCCTCGTGTCCGAGCTCCCGCAGCCGCCGCGCCACGTCCGGGTTCACCTCGGGCCGCTCGCCGGTGAGCACGAGCAGCTCCTTCGCCCGCCTGCGAACGGCCTCGTCCAGCCGCGTCTCGACCTCCCGCGGCTCGTACAGATGCGCCCGGTGCGTCGCGAACGAGCAGTACTTGCAATAGCAGCGGCACGTGCGCGACAGCGAGAGCGTGTAGTTGCGCGAGAAGGTGACGCGCCGCACGGGCTCAACCTACAGAACTGCGCGCGCGGAGACCCCCCACGCGCAGGGGCGGGATGATCGTGGAGCCGGCGCCGGCGCTTACCGGCGCCGGGAGCGAGCCGCGGTCGAGACGTCCGCGGCCACGTTCTCGACTACCTCGCCGGCCTCGGTGGGCGGCTCAGGCCCGAGCGCGTACTGCCCGCCGGCGATCACGAACCGGTAGAGAAGCGCCGCGAGGGTCGCACCGACGATCGGCCCGACCAGGTACGGCCAGGTGCCGCCGAAGAAATTACCGATCAGGGCGGGGCCGAACCACCGCGCCGGGTTGACGGCGGACCCGGTCAGCGGGCCGAAGATCATGGCGTCGAGCCCCAGCGTGAGCCCGATCGCGAGGGGCGCCCACTCGTGACGGGCGCGCGGGTTGAGCGCGACCGCGCACACGGCGAGCACGAGGAGGAACGCACCGATCCCCTCGACGATCGCGCCCAGGTACTCGTGCCCGAGGATCGGGCTGACCGACACGGCGCCGTAATGGCTCGCACGGCCCTCGTCGAGCAGGAGCCCCTTCACGAGCAGCGCCCCGAGGACGCCGCCCGAGAGCTGGGCGAGGATGTACACCGCCGCGTCGACCGGATCGATCCGCCGCAATATCGCGGCGGCCAGGGTCACCACCGGGTTGAAGTGCCCGCCCGAGACGGCACCCAGCGTGATGATCAGCCCGAACAGGACGAGCCCGTGCACGAGGCCCACGACGGCGAAGTCCGAGCCGCTCTGCGCATTGGCGCTGGTCGCGACGTACAGCACGACCACCGTGCAGATGGCAAACGTCAGGAGCAGCGTCCCGACCAGCTCTGCGACGTAGGCGGCTAGTCCTCGATCCTGCACTCTCGAACCTCCTGGTTGATCCGGGCTTTCATCGACCCCGACCCCACTGCGCCGCGAATCCGCGCCGGCAGCGGGCAAACACGGCGCGGCAGTCTAGTGCAACGTCACGTGATAACGCGCATGCCCGGTGGCATTACCCCGCTTCGCGGTCAGCCTGCTCCTGGAGGCGCTTCCCGTCGGCGATCACCTCGAGCGCCTCCTCGCGCGAGCGCCAGCCCTCGACATTGACCTTCTTCTCCTCGAGCTCCTTGTAGATCGAGAAGAAATGCGTGATCTCACGCTGGAGCGGCTTCGGGATGTCCTCGAGCGTCTCGGCCTGATTCCACCCGGGATCGTTCAGCGGCACGCAGACGATCTTGTCGTCCTCGCCCTTCTCGTCCCACATCTTGAACAGGGCGATGGGCTTCACCCGGATGACGCAGCCGGGAAAGGTCGGCTCGGACACGCAGACCATGGCGTCGAGCGGGTCCCCGTCCCGCCCTCGGTGCCCGATCAGGTAGCCGTAGTCCGTCGGGTAGACGGTCGACGAGGAGAGGAACCGGTCGAGCACGAGCTCCTCGAGGTTCTCGTCGTACTCGTACTTGTTCCGGCTCCCCTTGGGGATCTCGACGTAGGCGAGGAGGTGATCGCCGGCGGCGGCCATTGGACCGGAGTGTAGGCGGGGCCCGCTCGCCGCAGATGCAGGTGGCGTTCGGGCGACCAAGCTGCCCGAAGGGGTCGAGCTATCCTGCGGCGACCGATGAAGAGGGTCGTCGCGCTGCTGGCGGCCGCTACCTGTACGGCCGCGCTCGCGGCCTGCGGAGGCGGTGCTGAACCGGGCGCTCCGAAGCGAGCGACCCTCGTTCTCGACTTCCAGCCGAACGCCGTCCACGCCGGGATCTACGCCGCGCTGCACGAGGGCTACTACGAGGAGGCCGGCGTCGATCTCAACGTACAGCAGCCCTCATCGTCGACGGACGCCCCCAAGCTGCTGGAGGCGGGCAGGGCTCAGTTCGCGATCCTGGACATCCACGACCTGGCGATCGCACGCGAGCGTGGCTTCAACGTGGTCGGGGTGATGCCGATCGTCCAGCGCCCGCTGGCCTCCGTGATCGCACGGTCCTCCATTCGCCGGCCCCGGGACCTCGAGGGGCACACGGTAGGGGTCACCGGCCTGCCCTCCGACGACGCCGTGCTCGATTCGGTCGTCTCAGCCGATGGCGGCGACCCGGCGAAGGTCCATCGGGTCACGATCGGTTTCAACGCCGTGGCGGCGCTCGCTGCCGGCCGGGTGGACGCGGCGACGGCCTTCTGGAACGCGGAGGGCGTGACGCTGAAGCGTCAGGGGGTGGCGACGCGGACGTTTCGCGTCGATCGCTACGGCGCCCCCCGCTATCCCGAGTTGGTGCTGGTGACGACCGCCGCCATGATCCGCGCCGACCCGAACCTCGTCGGCGCCGTCGCGGAGGCAACTCGGGGCGGGTACCTCATCGCCGAACGGCACCCGGCGGATGCGCTCGACGACCTCTTGTCGGCCGATCCCGACCTCGACCGCGCCGATCAGCAGGCGGAGCTCCGCGCTCTCGACCAGGCGGGCGCCTTCCGCCCCCCCGGCCGGTTCGACGTGCGCGCGCTCTCGGCGCTGGGCACAGTGGGAGGCCATGCACGGCATCGTCAATCGGCCCCCCGACGTCGAGCGCACCTTCATCTCGGCGAGCCGGCTCAGGGCCTTGGGCGAGCGGGCGCCCGCCGACTAGGCGACTAGTCGCTCGACGAGCGCCGGCATCTCGCGCGCCATCCGCGAGCGCGGCACCACCAGGTCCACGCCCGCTTCCTCGGCGGCCTCCCGCGTCTCGGTGTTCAGGTGCGCGTAGAAGCCGAGGACGGGCATGCCGAGCCCGACGACGTCCTGGGCGGGCTCCCGATCGAGGTCAACGACAAACAGGTCGACGGCTTCGAGCTTGCTCACCTCCGAGATCGACGTCGCGATCACGACGTCGTGTCCGGCGGCCCCCAGCGTCGCTTCGATGCGGCTCGCGAACATGAGGTCCGGTGCGACCGCGAGGACGCGCGCCACGATCAGGCGAGTGCGCTTCGACGGCTCACAGGCTGCGCCGCCGCCGGAAGTCCTGGCGGACGCTCTCGGGCCGGCCCCACATCTGCACGACCTCCGCGCGTCCCTCGTGCACGTCCCTGACCACCAGCTCCCCCTCGATGCCCTCGCGGTCGAGGAGGGCCAGCGTCCCCTCGACGGTCTCGGCGGCCGCGGCGTGGCCGAACCGGTGAGCGACCAGGAGCCGAAAGTGCCAGTCGGCCCGGGAATACGGCTGGGCGTTCACCTGCGTGAGCAGCACCGCCGCGTCGATGTAACGCTCCTCGTCGAAGATCCGCAGGTCGAGCTCGAGGTCGGTCCAGTCGTCGGGGAGCGAGTCGAGCACCTCCTGAAACGAATCGGCGAGGGCCATCCCGGCGAAGCCTAGTCGTCTGGGTGCTCAGCCGAGGAAGATCTGCTGGAGCAGGAACACGTTCAGCGCAATGATCAGCCCCCCGATGACCGAGGCGATCGCGGTGAGCCAGGGAGGGTTGGCGAGCGCGCCCATCACGTCGCGGCGGCGCGCGATGAGGAGCAGCGGGATCAACGCGAACGGGATGCCGAACGACAGGACGACCTGGCTGATCACGAGGGCGCTGGTCGGGTCGAGCCCGATCCCGAGAACGACGAGCGCCGGCGCCAGGGTGATCGCACGGCGCAGGAAGATCGGGATCCGGCGCCGGATGAACCCCTGCATCACGACCTGGCCGGACATCGTCCCCACCGACGACGATGCGAATCCCGATGCGAGCAGAGCGATGCCGAACACGGTCGCCGCGTTGCCCGACACGGTCTTCTCCAGGCCGTCGAAGGCGCTCTCGATGCTGTCGACACCGGGCAGGCCGCCCCCGTGGAAGAGCGCGGCCGCCATGACCATCATCGAGATGTTCACCACACCGGCGAGCGTCATCGCGATCACCACGTCGACCCTCTCGAAGCGCAGGATCCGCCGCTTCTCTTCGTCATTGCGGCCGACGACCCGCCGCTGCGTCAGCGCCGAGTGGAGATACACGACATGCGGCATCACGGTCGCGCCGATGATCCCCGTCGCGAGCAGGATGCTCTCGGTGCCGCTGAACCCCGGGATGACGAGGTGCTTGGCAACCTCCCCCCCGTCTGGGTTCGAGGCGAAGATCTCGAAGCCGAAGGCGAGCACGATCACGCCGACGAGGGCGGAGATCGCGGCCTCCAGCCGCCGGAACCCCATCTGCTGGAGCGCCAGGATCGCAAACGCGCCCGCGCCGGCGATGAGCGCCGCAGGGAACAGCGGGATGCCGAAGAGAAGGTTGAGGCCAAGCGCCGCGCCGACGACCTCGGCGACGTCGGTCGACATCGCGACGACCTCGGCCTGAATCCAGAGTCCGATCGAGGTCGGACGCGAGAAGCGTCTCGCGGCAGAGCTCGGGCAGGTTCTTCCCGGTCGCGATGCCGAGCTTCGCGGACTGGGTCTGGACCAGCATCGCGATCAGGTTCGCCGACGAGGATGACCCACAGGAGCAGGTAGCCGAACTTCGCGCCGCCGGCGATGTTGGTGGCGAAGTTGCCCGGGTCGACGTAGGCGACGGCGGCGATGAACGCCGGGCCGAGGAACGGCCAGATCCGAACGATGCCCCGCGCGCGTCCCTCGAGCGAGGCGCGCGCCGCCCGGGCGACCGCGGCCTCGCCCGGGAGGACATCCTCGACGCCGCCCGCGCCGTTCGCGCCGTTCGCGGGAGCCCCGGCGGCCGGCTTGTCGACGGCCGATTCCATCGCCCTGCTCACGCGGGAGCCCGCCCGGCTCGACGCGCATCCTCTCGGCGAGACTCCCGCCGAGCGCGTGCTCGCGGCCGTCCACGTCGACCACCACCGGCCCCCCGAAGGGCTGGACCTCGGTCACTCGCAGCCGCGCCCCGGTCGGATGCCGCGCTCCGCCAGGTAGCGCAGCATCGCCGGGTCGGAGTCGGAGACCCTCGAGAAGATCGCGACGTCGCCGGCCGCGAGCCGGTCGAGCGCGGTCGTCCGGTCGGCCGCCA
Organism: uncultured Actinomycetes bacterium; assembly: GCA_963797665.1. Classification (GTDB taxonomy): domain Bacteria; phylum Actinomycetota; class Thermoleophilia; order Solirubrobacterales; family 70-9; genus AC-56. The sequence continues at coordinate 51,374 of CAWCQE010000012.1, forward strand.
GCGCCAGCTCCGGCGTCGGAATGGGGTCGCCGTGCGGGTCCAGCGAGGGGTTGCCGAGCTTCTCGGCGATCCGCCGCTCGAGATCCTCGGAGATGTAGTGCTCGAGCACCTCGGCCTCGTCATGGACGCGGTCCCACGGCATCTCCAGCGCGTCCGCCAGGAACGCCTCGATCAGGCGGTGGTGGCGGATCACCTCGAGCGCGACCCGCTCGCCCGCGCCCGTCAGGGTGACGCCGTGGTAGGGCTCGTAGCGGACGAGGTCGCAGCTCGTCGAGTCGCTTGAGCATCGCCGTGACGGATGGCGGCGCGACATCCAGCCGCTCCGCGAGCGCCGACGTGCTCACGGGACCCCCCTCCTGGCGCTGCAGCGCGTAGATCGCCTTCGCGTAGTCCTCGACGGCCTCGGTCGCTGGCGCGCTGGTGCGCTCGGAAGGGTCGGCCTTGCTCGATGTTCGGGTGTGCGACACGCCTAAATCCGAATTTAGCGTAATCTAAACCATTCCGACGTCCGGCCGCGGTCCCGGCTCTTCGTAGAATCGGAGTCGTGAGCGCCGAAGTCGCGGTCGAGGTGGACGGTCAGTACCGCACCCTGAAGGAGGAGCGCGGGCGTGCTGGATCGCTCCGAGCGGGGCAAGCTCCGCGCTCGTGGGGCGGACGCCGCCGAGTACCTGCAGGGACAGCTGACGAACGACCTCGAGGCGCTGGAGCCCGAGACCGGCTGCTATGCGGCGCTCCTCGACCGCAAGGGCCACATGCAGGCCGACATGCGCGTCCTGCGCCTCGGCAACGGCGATCTGTGGCTCGATGCGGAGCCGCAGGCCACCCGCTAGCCGTCGAGCGCCACCTGCTCATGTACAGCGTCGGGCGCGACGTTGAGATCGAGGACGTCTCCGGCGAGTGGTCGATCCTTTCGGTCATCGGGCCCGGCCGCGCCGAGGTCGGCGGGGACCGCGCCCGCAGCCGGTGAGCACGCCCAGCGCTTCTACGAGCGCGACGGCGTCGAGATCCTCGCTGTGGCGACGGACCTCGGGCTCGACCTCATCGTCCGCGCAGAGCGCTTCCGGGAGGCCCGGGCGGCTACTGGTTCGTTCCGGCGCGGCGGAGGTGACCGAGGCAGCGGCGGAAATCCTGCGCGTCGAGTCGGGACGGCCGCGTTTCGGCCACGAGATGACCTCCGCGACGATTCCCCAGGAGGCCGGGATCGACGAGCGCGCCGTCAGCTTCACGAAGGGCTGCTACATCGGCCAGGAGACGGTCGCCCGACTTCACTACAGGGGCAGGCCGAACCGCCACCTTCGCGGACTGCGGCTCGAGGCTCCCGTGGCGGGCGGGGACGCAATCGCGCTCGGCGAGCGCGAGGTCGGGACGGTCGGCACTGCGGTTCTGTCCCCCGCCCTGGGCCCGATCGCGCTCGCGGTCGTCCGCCGCGAGGCGGAGCCCGGAAGCCGCATCGCGGTCGGCGAGGGCCGCGTGAGCGGCGAGGTGATCGAGCTCCCCTTCTAGCGGCCTTCCCGCGGAACGCCGAACTTGCGCCGCGAGCAGGGCCGTCGGCTAACGTTGCGTCGATGGCTATCAGGGGTGCGCGGAGAGCCTCGCGGCGCGGGCGCCTGGCCTCAGTCGGCGTCTCCGCCCTGCTGCTCGTCGTCGCAGTCACCGGGTGCGGCTCCAGCGATTTCCCCAACGACCCCCGCCCCCCCACGCCGATCGAGGTGAGCGCGAAGGTCGATTCCCAGCGCGTCCAGGTCGCTCCGGAGCGCTTCGGCGCCGGCCTCGTCAACTTCACGATCGCGAACATCTCGAGCGGGCCTGTCACCTTCGACGTCACCGGACCGACCAAGGGGTCCAGCGCGGAGATCCAGCCCGGGACGCCGGACTCCCTGCGGATGAGCATGAAGGAGGGCACCTACCGGGTGACGGCGAGCAAGCCCAAGATCAAGCCGGCCACGATCAAGGTCGGGCCTGAGCGCAAGAGCTCGCAGAACAAGCTGCTCGAGCCGTAGCCGGGGTGCCCGCGGTGTGCGAGCGCTCAGCTCGCCTCGTCAGCCTCGGCGATCAGCGAGTCGATCCGCTCGAGCTTCGCCAGGGCCGCCGCCACCATCGCATCGAGGCCGGCGCGCGCCTTGTCCGACGACGTCTTGATGCCGGTGAGGGTCGAGCGAATGGCCTGAGCCTGCTTGAGCGTTGAGATCGCCTCCTGCGCGGCATCGCGGACCGCGACGGCGTCGACCGTCAGCTCGCGATCGCGCGCCATCGCCACCCGGGCGGCCGCCAGCCGGTAGGCGACCTCGAGTGGGAGCCCGCGCGGCTCGTCGCGATCGACCGCGACGATCAGCTTGTTGCCCTCGTACTCGTGGAGCTGTTCTCGTCCGGAGGGGACCTTCTCCACACCGGCGACCACGAGGACGGCGAACGAGGCGGCGCGCGCCCCCATGCCCTCGTTCAGCTCGGCCCACGCGTCGTTCTTCGAGAGCTTCTTGTCCTTTGCCTCGAACACGATCCGGCCCTGAGCGGGGCCATCGCACGCCCCGACCTCCACCAGCGTGTCCCCCTTCTTGCCGCCGCCCTCCGCCGCCTCCGTGCCCGTGTGGATGGCCGCGTCGCCGCGCGCGGATGCGATCTCCTCGAGCGCCTCATGGACCCGCTCCTCAAATGTGAAGCCCTTCGCCGTCCCGCGCGCCTGCTCGGCCTCCAGCTCCTCCTTGCCGCCCAGCCGCTCCCGAAGGGCCACGAGCTCCCGATTCAGCTCCTCCACCTGCCGCCGGTCGGCCTCGCGCGCGCGCTCACGGCGCGCATCCAGCTCCTTCAGCCCACGGACGACCGCCGCCTTGAAATCGGTGAGCGGATTCGCCCCGTCCTCGGCGGAGAACAATCGCCCGATCGCGAGCCGCTGCTCCTCGTTCGCCTTCCTGACCAGCTCGGCGATCTGGCGCTGGACCGAGTCGCTGCGATCGGAGCCGAAGGCTGCGGCGATGCGCTCCGCCAGCTCCTCGTTGCCGGACTCGATGGTGCCCTCCAGCTCTTGGTTGAGCTTCCCCACTCCCCGCTCGAGCTCGGCACGAACGTAGTCGACGTTTGCCGCCGTCTCCTCGCTGTCGAGGACCCGGGCGCCGATCTCGACGGCCTTCGCGACGGTTTCCGCCGGCCGCTGGCCGGTTTCGGCGCGCATGCGAACCACCCGGGCCGCGCGCTCGTCGGCCACCGTGAGCCGCTCGATGACGAGCCGATCGTCGAGCGCCCGAACGACGCCCTCGGGGGCGGTGTCGTCGAGCGGCAGCTGCGGCTTCGAGGATGCTTCCATCGGACCCTCGAAGGTAGTCGCGCCGTCCGACGGAAAGCTGACACGCCGCTAGGATGCGCCGCGGTTTTCGTCCCGTCCCAACCTCGAGAGGAGGAGCGTGGCAGCAGACGTATCGGTGGTCTCGAAGCTCGACGTGGAGCCCGGTGAGCTGCCGGAGACGATGGCGGCCTGGGTGATCCGACAGGAGCGCGAGGGCGAGCCCAAGGACGCGTTTCAGCTCGAGGAGATCGAACTGCCGGAGCCGGGCGCATTCGAGGTGATCGTCCGCGTCATGGCCGCGGGGGTCAACTTCAACAACGTCTGGGCGTCGCTCGGAAAGCCGGTTTCGGTCTTCGGCTACGGCGACCACGCGGAGTGGGGACATCACATCGGCGGCTCGGACGCCTCCGGCATCGTCTGGGCAGTCGGCCCGGGCGTCACGCGGTGGAAGCCGGGGGACGAAGTGGTCATCCATTGCAATCAGGCCTCCTACGAGGACGTTGAGGTGCATGGCCTCGATCCGCTCGCGGCTCCGAGCCAGATGATCTGGGGATACGAGACCACGTGGGGCTCGTTCGCGCAGTTCACGAAGGTGCAGGCACAGCAGCTCCTGCCCAAGCCCCCGAACCTCTCGTGGGTCGAGTCGTCGGCCTACGGCCTCACCTACTTCACCGCGTATCGCATGCTCCTCGACCGCTGCAAGCTCCAAGCGGGGCACAACGTGCTGATCTGGGGGGCGGCCGGCGGGCTGGGGGTGTTCGCGACCCAGCTCTGCAAGGCGTCCGGCGCCAACGCCGTGGGCGTGGTGTCATCGGCGGAGAAGGGAGAGCTCGTCAAGCAGCTCGGCGCGGTCGACTACATCGACCGCAACGAGTTCGCCGGCATGATGCGAAGGGGCGGGGAGTCGAAGGACGAGGAGAAGGAGCGCTTCAAGGCCTCGCGGGCGTTCGCGAAGCGGGTCAAGGAGATCCTCGGCGACGCCCCCGACATCGTCTTCGAGCACGTCGGGCAAGGCCACGTTCCCCACCTCCGTCCTGGTCGTGAAGCCGTTCGGCAAGGTCGTGATCTGCGGAGCCACGTCCGGATACGAGCTCGACTTCGACGTCAGGTACCTGTGGATGCGCCAGAAGGAGATCCTGGGCTCCCACTTCGCGAACGCGTACGAGTGCATGCGGGCCAACCAGCTGATGGCCGAGAGGAAGATCCGGCCGGTGCTGTGGCAGGCGATGGGCTTCGAGGGCGTCCCCCAGGCGCACCAGCTGCTGCACGAGAACAAGCACCTCGGCAAGATCTCGATCATGGTTGGCGCCACGGATCGAGAGGACGGGAAGCACACCGAGGGCCCCGGCGCCATCTGGGCCGAGGTAGGGACCTGAGGGCCCGGGAGGAGCTCCTGATGCCCGACGTCAACTACATCGACTGGCACGTCCACCCGTTCCGGGCGGAGCGGTGGCTACGAGATCTGGAGACCGGCCCTCGATCGGGCGATGGCGTTCGGCGCGCGCTCGTGCATCCTCTCCCGCGACGTCGACGATCCCCTCCACTTCCGCCAGGTCTCAGTGTGGGACGACCACGCGGACTTCGAGCGCTACTGGTACTCGGACGAGATCTCCGCCCTGCGCGAGGCCGCGCTCAACTACTTCAACAAGCCGCTCCTGCCCAGCTGGTACAAGACGATCTTCGACGCGACGCCGGTGCCCGCCGGCGACTGACCGCCGCCGTCACTGGCGCTCCAGCGGCGCCATCGTGAGGCCGGCGTCCTTCAGCAGCTCCCAGTAGAGCTCGGCGGTCTCCCTCGCGCCCGTCCAGACGATCGCCTGGCCGGCGCTGTGGATCTGGTCGGCGAGCCGGTAGCCCGTCGTCGAGCGAGATGCCGGGGATGACATTCGACAGCGTTCGCGCGACGTGGTCGAACGTGTTGTGATCGTCGTTCAGCACGATCACGAGCCAGTCGCCGCCCACCCCCGAGCCGGGGCCGCCGGTGCGGGGACGCTCGACCGTCTCCGTCGCCATTGCTAGGGTAAGGCTCCTCGCCGAACCATGGACCGTCGGGGATCTGCTCGAGGTCGTCGACGGATGGGACCGGCTTCTTGCGCTTCTTCGCGTAGCCGAGCATGATCTCGAGCTTGCGGCCGTCGACCTGGCTCGAGTTGCGATCGGCAACCTTTGCCACCCGCTTGCCGTTAACGCTGGCGGCGACCTGCGACCCGGTCACCGACAGGTCGAGACGTTGGGCTTGTTCACTCCCTTGATCGCCTTGTTTGCGCCCTTGTCGAGGATGTTCGACGTTGTCGCTGCCCGCTCGGCGCGCCAACCGGAACTTGTGCTCGCTGGGGAAGACCTGCAGCTCGTAGCCGACGTCCTTGGCGGAACGCACCGCGGCTCCCACGTACACGCGACCGCGCACCTTCTTCGGCGTGTCCTTCAGCAGCTTCGTCTGGACGCTGGATCCTGTGATCGGGTCCCGCAGTGTCGCCCTGAACCGGTGGGCGGTAACCGCAGACGGTCCTCCCCCGCTCGGCGCTCACCTCGAGGCTCTTCGCCTTCTTGCGCCAGTCCTTCTTGCAGTGCTTGCCCTGCGCGTGGCGAAGCTCCTTCGTCTCCTTGCCGCTCGAGAAGCTGTTCTGATAGACGGTCACGCCGGCGATCGCCGTGGCCGTCAGCACGGCGGCAGCGATCGCGACCGCTGGCGGCGCGAGGAGCCGGGCTTTGCGGGTTGCGGGGTCCCATCGGGGTCCCGTGCAGCGTAGCCAGTCAGGATGCGGCTGGCGGGACCGACGGATCCAGCGCGCGCGGTCGCCCGGCCGGCGTGCGTTTCCGCCAGTAGCGCTCGAGGCCGAGCCATAGCTGCTCCGGGGGCGCCGCCTGGCGGTAGCGAACCGCTGCGCCGCCCTCGACCGCCCGCGCGGTCTCGGCGTCGAGATCTCGCAGGAACCGTTCGCGGTCACCCTCGCGGGCCAGCTCGGCACCTCGCCGCAGGCTCTCGCGGGCCGACTCGAGCTGCTCCAGGGGGCTGTCGGCTGCGCCGAAGTGCGTCAGGCACAGCCGTTGCGGGCCGCCACTCCGCCACTCGCGTCCAGGGAGGACTCCCAGGCCTCGACGTCGATGTCCGGAGGGGGGGTCGGCGCGATCGTGAAGTCGGACGGCGGGATGCGCACCCCGGCCACGTCGCCCACGTACGCATCGCCGGACCCCTCGTGGAGGTAGGCGACATGGTGGCTCGCGTGGCCGGGGCGTCTGGGCGACGCGAAAGCCCTCGATCGACTCCCCACCGGTGAGCGCCACGACGTTGTCGGCCGGGACCGGCAGGACCTCCCCCCACAGGCGGTCCATGTCGTCGCCGTAGAGGCGCGCGGCGCTCTGGAGCAGCTTCGCCGGGTCGACGAGGTGCGGCGCCCCGACCTCATGGACGTAGACGCGGAGCCCAGGGAATCGGCTGACGAGCGACCCGGACGCGCCGGCATGGTCGAGATGGACGTGCGTGAGCAAAAGGGCCCGCGGCTCGTCCTCGAGGCCGGCGAGCAGCGTGCCCATCCCTGCTGGACGGCCCCGGGTCGACGATCAGGCCGTCGACCTCATAGGCGCCGATGACCCGGTCGCTGCCGAGGTGCATCAGGTCGATGATCCGGCTCATCCGAGCGTTCACGAGCGGCCGGACTCGAGCGCGTCCTTCAGGCGCGCGTAGTCGCTCTCGAACTGGCGGTGCAGCAGGCGAGCGAGCACCGGCCTCGCCAGGCGAAGAGCACCGCGCAGGTCTCCCTCTGCCCCGAACTCGATCCGGGTCGCACCATCCAGGCCCGTGAACTCGTTCCTGCCGTCGATCGGCAGCGGGCCGGAGACGATCCGCAGGTCGAACCGCCGGTTCTCCTCATAAGCGGAGACCTCGACGATCGCCTCCACCGTCCGGCCGAACGGGGCGCGGCGCACCTCCCTGAACCGCGTGCCGGACCGCACCGGCCCCTCGGTCTCCTTGGTGACCGAAACCAGGTTGGTCTGCCACTCGCTGAGCTTCGCGGGATCCGTGACGTAGGCGAAGACCTCCTCGACGGGGCGATTCACTGCACTGTCAGATCGACGCGAATCAAGCTGGGCGAGAGGGGATCTTCTGATGGCGTGGCCCCCGAACTTACAATGACCCGCATGGCTGACCACCGCCTGCCCGAGCCCGACCGGCCCTGGGTCATGCGTACGTACGCCGGACATTCGGACGCTCGGCGGTCCAACGAGCTCTACCGCCGCAACCTCGCCAAGGGCCAGACCGGGCTCTCCGTCGCCTTCGACCTTCCCACGCAGACGGGCTATGACCCGGATCATGTCCTCGCCCGAGGAGAGGTCGGCAAGGTCGGCGTATCGATCGCCCACAAGGGTGACATGCACGCGTTGCTCGACGGGATCCCGCTCGACGAGATGAACACGTCGATGACGATCAACGCGACGGCGGCGTGGCTCCTCGCGCTATACGCCACGGTCGCCGAGGAGAACGCGATCGACCGCTCGAAGCTCAAAGGGACAACCCAGAACGACATCATCAAGGAGTACCTGTCGCGCGGCACCTACGCCTTCCCACCCGAGCCGTCGATGCGCCTGATCGCGGACACGGTCGCGTTCACAGTGAACGAGGTGCCGAGCTGGAACCCGATCAACGTCTGCAGCTATCACCTGCAGGAGGCGGGGGCCACTCCGGTCCAGGAGATCGCCTACGCGCTGTCGACGGCGATCGCCGTCCTCGACGAGACGAGGGCCCGCGGCCAGGTGTCGGACGAGGACTTCCCGCGCGTGTTCGGGCGGATCTCGTTCTTCGTCAATGCCGGAATCCGGTTCATCGAGGAGCACGCGAAGCTCCGCGCAATGGGGAAGCTGTGGGAGGAGATCGGCCGAGACCGCTACCGCGTCACCGAGCCGAAGTTCTTGCGCATGCGCTACGGCGTCCAGGTCAACTCACTCGGCCTCACCGAGTCTCAGCCGGAGAACAACGTCCCGAGGATCGTGCTCGAGGCGCTCGCGGTGACCATGGGCCGAAACGCCCGCGCGCGGGCGATTCAGCTCCCGGCCTGGAACGAGGCGCTGGGACTGCCACGGCCCTGGGACCAGCAATGGAGCCTGCGCATCCAGCAGATCCTCGCTGACGAGACCGACCTGCTCGAGTACCCGGACGTCTTCGAGGGCTCCCTGGTGATGGAGGCGCTAACCGACGAGCTCGCCGAGGGGGCGCGCAAGGAGATGCGCGCGGTCGAGGAGCATGGCGGCGCCGTCGAGGCGGTCCCCTACATGAAGTCCCAGCTGGTGGAGTCGCACCGCGAGCGCGTGGCGAAGATCGAGCGGGGTGAGATCAAGGTCATCGGCCAGAACTGCTTCACCGACACCGAGGATTCCCCGCTCACGGCCGGTGCGGACGGCGGGATCCTCACTCCGGACGCCGAGGTCGAGCGCGAGTGCCGCGACGCGCTCGAGCGCTGGAAGGCCCAGCGCGATCAGGGCGCTGTCGACCTCGCGCTCGAGCAGCTGGCCGAGGCCGCGGCGGAGGAGAACGTCAACATCATGCCCGCCACCATCGAGGCGGCGAAGGCCGGCGCCACGACCGGCGAGTGGGCGGCCGTCCTGCGCGACGTCTTCGGCGACTACCGCGCGCCGACCGGGGTCGGCGCGGCGCCCGAGTCGGTGGACGGTGACATGCTGGCCGCGGCACGCGAGCGGGTCGCGGGGCTCGCCGAGGAACTCGGGCATCGGCCCCGCATCCTCGTGGGAAAGCCGGGTCTCGACGGGCACTCGAACGGCGCGGAGCAGATCGCCGTTCGCGCCCGGGACGTCGGGATGGAGGTGATCTACCAGGGCATCCGGCTCACGCCCGAGCAGATAGCCGCGTCGGCCCGCGACGAGGACGTCGACGTCATCGGGCTCTCGATCCTCTCCGGCTCACACCGCCAGCTCGTGCCCGACATCGTGCACCTCCTCCGGGAGGAGGGCATCGACGCGCCCGTCGTGGTCGGCGGGATCATCCCGGCCGCCGACGCCAAGGCGCTCAAGGAGGCCGGCGTGGCCCGCGTGTATACGCCCAAGGACTTCGACCTCAACCGCATCATGGGTGAGATCGCGGACCTGCTGGCGGAGCGCGCCGCAACGGCGCCGGCGCCGGCTGCGTAGTCGCGGCTCCCCATGACGGGGGCGCGAACGCAGCCGCTCGAATTTCCGGTGGAGGGGATCACCGACGGGCCGATTCGAATCCGGCTTCGCGCCGACGCCGACGACGCCGCGATCGTCGCCGCCTGCCAGGATCCGGAGATCCCGCGCTGGACGCGGGTACCGGAGCCGTACGACGCGGGCTCCGCGGCGGAGTGGGCGGTGGAGTCGACAGCGCCAGCGGGAGGCCGGCGAGGGCCTTCACCTCGTCATCGCGGAGGCCGACACGGACGAGCTTCTGGGCTCGATCGGCGTTCAGGAGGTCCGCCGTTCCGAAGCGCGGTGCGACATCGGCTACTGGCTCGCGCGGCAGGCGCGAGGGCGGGGCGTCATGACACGAGCGGTCCGGCTGCTCAGCCGATGGGTGTTCGACAATCTCCCGATCGAGCGGCTCCAGATCACCGTCGAGCCCGAAAACAAGGCTTCCCGAGCGGTCGCCGAGCGGGCCGGATACGCGTTCGAGGGCATCCTCCGGTCGTACATCGAGATCAAGGGCACGCGCCGCGACGTGGCCATTTACTCGCTCCTGCGCGCCGATCGAAGCTGAGCCTGAATTCGGGTCGGCACTAGCTAGGCTCAGTGCGATGAGCGAAGGCTTTCCCGAGGAGCGGGGTGCCTGGCTGCGGTGCTATCGCTGCTGGTCACAGCGCCTCGAAGCCCAAGTCCATTACGACGCGATCCTGAAGGTCGATCCCGAGACCGGTGAGGCCGCCGACCGCGTCGAGGAGATCCAGGAGGCCGTCGTCCAGTGCCTCGACTGCATGCACGACCAGCCGCACCTGACGGTCGCCGACGCGCGCGTCGTCCCCGTGGAGGAACGTTGGGAGCGGATGGTGGCCGGCAAGCCGTTCGTCGCCTCGTGCACCGTCACGATCGACCAGGATCAGGTGGAGGCGTGCTCCGGCCCCGAGGCCGCCGACAGCCTCACGTTCGGGGCGCTCGGCGATTCCGGCACCCGCGAGTTCTTCACCCATGTCCGCTTCCACAAGCACGACGACGACCTGATCGTCGTCCACCTCCTCGTGGAGCTCTACGCCCGTTCCGAGGAGGAGGCGATCGACGTCCTCGAAGGGGCCGCCCGTGGCACCCTGGAGATCACTTCGCTCGCGGAGGAGTCCCGGCCTCCCGCCCACGCGGCCGACGAGGCGCACTGAACGGATATAAACCCGGCCGTGTCGGGAATCGGCGCCTTCATCTCCGCTGGGCGCTCTCTCGACTCGGCGCTCGACCGCGTGCGGCTGGCGGACGAGCTCGGGTTCGACTCCGTCTTCACGACCCACGTCGCGGGTCGGGACTCGCTGTCGCTCCTGATGGCATACGCGTCCGTCACGAGCGGGTGCGGCTGGGCACGGGCGTGGTGCCGATCTTCTCCCGGACACCGGCGTCCATGGCGCAGACCGCGGCGACGATCGACGAGTTCGCCGACGGGCGAATGGTCCTCGGGGTCGGCGTGTCGCATCAGGTGACGGTCGAGAACTGGTACGGGGCGAAGATCGAGAAACCGGTCACGCAGATGCGCGAGTACGCGACCATCCTGCGGGCGATCTTCCGCGGTGAGGCCCCGCCCGAGGGCGATTTCTTCAGCACGCGCTTTCAGTTCATGGGGTACTCGGCCCGATCGGACCTGCCCATCTACATCGCCGCCCTGTCGCCGAACATGCTGCGCCTGGCGGGTGAGATCGGAGACGGCGTGATGCTCTGGCTGTGCAACCCCGACTACATCCGGGACGTCGTCGTCCCCTCCGTCCGCGAGGGGCGCGAACGCGCCGGCAAGTCACCCGACGGCTTCGACATCGTTCCGGCGGTCACCGTGGCACTCACCGATGACGCCGAAGCGGCACGCTCGACCATGCGCCAGGAGCTCGTAACGTACGCCTCCCTGCCCTTCTACCGCGCGATGTTGGAGCGCTCCGGCTTCGGTGACGACCTCGCGGCGTTCGACGAGGGGATGCAGGCGGGCGATGTCGAACGCGCGAAGGCAGGCCTCTCGGATGAGCTGCTGGAATCGCTCGCGGGCCTCGGGTCCGCCGACGACCTGCGCGCAGCGGTCGAGCGGTATCGGGATGCCGGTGCCACCTCCCCCGCCATCGGCGGCCTCCGGGGTGGCGATTTCGACGGCGCCCTGCGCGCCGTCGCCGAGCTCATCTAGCGACGATCCGCCCGCCCGATCCGCATTGACGGGGTTAGGTGGCCTATAGCCCCCTTAACCCCGTCAATGTCCACTGGGGAGCTAGTCGACCGGGCCCTCCGCCTCGGGTCCGGTGTCCTCCCCCCCGTCCGCCCGCCTGCGGACCAGCACCGCGCGCTTGAACTCGGCGACCAGCCGTCCGTCCTGGTTATAGGCGCGCGTGTGGACCTTCACCACGCCGCGGTCCGGCTTGGAGCTCGACGGGCGAACCTCGAGCACCTCCGATTCGGCGAACAGCGTGTCCCCGTGGAACACCGGACTCGGATGGCTCAAGTCCTCCGTCGCGAGGTTGGCGATCGCCTTGCCCGAGACGTCTGACACCGTCATCCCGAACACCAGCGAGTAGACGTATGGCCCGGCGACCACGTTTCGGCCCTGCTGCGACTCGGCCGCGTAGACGTCGTTCAGGTGCAGGGGATGGTGGTTCATCGTCAGCAGGCAGAAGAGGTGGTCCTCCGCCTCGGTCACGGTCTTCGCCGGCCAGTGCTCGTAGACGTCGCCCACTTCGAACTCCTCGAGGAAGCGCCCGTATCGGTGTGCCCCCGACGCCTCGCGCGTCGCCTGGTCGGTGTGCAGCTGGTGCTCGCTCGGCTCGGTGTCGGTCATGCTCCCTCGTTGATTCGCTGTCCGTACGGGGCACGGCAGTATGCCCGACCACGTCCGTCTGCCGTGCCCACCTACGGGGCTCGACGGAACGCGAGTTACCGCGGAATCGCCTTCCGCGGTAACTCGCGACCCAGGCTGTCAACGCCGAGGTTGACGCCTGTCGGACCTAGTAGCTGAAGCCGCCTCCGCCGCCGCTCGAGCCACTACCGCCACCCTGCGATGCGCCTCCGGAGTTGCCCGCGGTGACCACGTGCCAGGTGAACTGCTGGCCGCCGAAGGCATCCATGAAGCCGTCTCCGGTGACCTTGCCGGGCTGGTCTTGCGAAAACGTGTAGAGAGGCTTTCCGTTATACGTGACCTGCATCGACCCATCAGGACGCTTGACGGAACCGAGCTTGCCCGGGACGGATCCTGAGCTCGTCACATTTCCATGAACCGTGAGCGGCATCCAGAAGGAGTTGCACGCGCCGGTGCAGAGGATCTTTCCCGCTGCAGCCTCCTGGTCGGACGCGTACAGCGCGATGCCGTTCGAGTCGACGAGGACCATGCCGGCTCCGCTGATGTTCTTCGCCGATACCGGGCTGGCTCCCGAGCTTGGCATGGCGGTGGTGTTGCCGCCACCCCCACTCGCGGTGGCGCTCCCGCCACCCCCGCCGCAGGCGGCCAGCGCGACCGCAGCGGCGATCAGCACGAGCGGAATCAAGAGCTTCTTCATCGAGGACCTCCTTGTTTGGTGGAATGAGGTTTTCCCTTCCCCCACTCAGACGCCCGCCGGGGGGCATTCCTTCCCCGCCGGCTGCCGCGGTTCGCTGATGCGCCCACCACGCAGACTGGATCCGGACCGCGTCGTCGACCACCTCCCCCGCCTCTACCGCGCGGCGCGCGCCTGGACCGGGTCCCGTGAGGAGGCCGAGGACCTGGTTCAGGAGACGTGTGCTCGCGTCCTCTCGCGGCCACGACTCATACGTGGCGAGGGCGAGCTCGCCTACCTGTTGCGAGCGCTTCGGAACACGCTCGTCAGTCAGCGCCGCGCCGAGGGCCGCCGCCCGGCCACGGCGCCGCTCATCGAGGAATCCGGGATCGGTGCCCGGTCGGCGGATGATCCGGCGGAGGCAGCCGAGATCCGCGAGGTGCACGACGCGATCGGCGAGCTGCCCGATGAGTTCGGCGAAGCGCTGGTCGCTGTCGACGTCGCTGGGCTCTCCTACCGCGAAGCCGCGAGCGCGCTCGGGGTGCCGGAGGGAACGCTCACGAGCCGCCTGTTCCGCGCGCGCGACCGCCTGGCGCAACGGCTCGGGGACGACGCCTCCCGGCCGGGCTAGTAGCGCAGCGTGCCGCCCCCCCGCCAGCTGGCGAGCGCAAGGAGCTGCGAGCGCGACGTTGCGCCCGTGAGAACGCAGGTATGGCCAAGGCGCTTCCACGTCACCGTTGGGTGACCACCGACCTCGAGCGTCTTCAAGGGGACGCCACGCCGTTCGACCGATTGAGCTCCGGATGGCGAGGGCAGGGCCGATCCGGCCAGGATCACGTAGCCGATCCGCTTGCCGCCCTTCTCGTAGTAGACGACGGTGGCGGCGCGCCCATTCACCTCGCCGCGCCGGACCCCGACCGGACGCCACCCGTAGGTCCGCGCCAGGTCGGGGAAGGTCACCCCGTCGACACGAACGGCGAGCTTCGACCGGCTGTGGTCCAGACGATGTGGAGCCGGCTCACTCGGCGGGGTCGCGGCGAGGCGGGCGGCGTCGGCCACCGTGGGGCCGCTGGGGCCGCCGGTGAGGACCAGCGCCAGCACGATCGCAGCCGCCGCCGCGACGGCACTCCCCAAAGCGAGGCCGGGCACGAGCCTCACTCGGCGACGGCGCGGCTTCGTTCGGCGGGTGCTTCCCTCGACCCTCGCTCGAAGCGAGGCTGGGACGGGCTCGGCGGCCGCGGCCCGCGTCGCGGCGATGGCCGTACGTTGGCGCTCAAGCAGCTCCTGCAGCTCGGGCGACGCGGCGATCCGGGCCTCGAGCGCGCTTCGCCGCGCTGCGGGCAAGCTTCCGTCCGCCAGCGCCGCCAGCTCCGCCATCTCCCGAGCGCTCAGGTTGGACGCCATGTCAGCCATTGGTCACCTACATCCCACCACATCGACGCAGAACGCCTCCTACCACCTTCCCGCCGACGGCCGCACGAGGAATCGAGCGACCTCGAATGCGCCGAGCGAGAGGATGGCCACGCCCTCGGCGATCCGCGACGCGAGGATCGCGGCGGGGTCATACCCCGGCTCCATGAACCCGAACAGCGGGGTCTGCTCGCTGATCGCGAGGAAGGCGAAGGACGTGGCGGCGAGCCCGATCCCGGCCAGGGCGAGGATGTCCACCGCAATGGCGCCCCAGCGGCGGCCGGTCAGGGTCTCGAGCGGCGCGAGGAGGCCCACGCCGATCGCGGTGGCCCCCACGAAGTTCAGGAGGAACAGCGTCCCGATCGTCGGGATCGCCGAATACAGGATCTCGTACTGCTGCAGATGCACGGCGCCAACTGCCAGGATCGCGAGCGCGCCCAGCGCGCGGGCGACGAGCCATGGCGATCGACGGCCGGCGAATCGACGTGCTGGGCGTCGCGCGGGGCGCCCGATCGCGATCCGGGCAGCCCGCGGCTCGGCGGGCGACGAGCCTCCGTTGACATGACGGGCGGCGTCCAGCAGCCGCGCCCATCGATCCTGATCGATGCGTTCCATCAGACCCTCCTTCGGTCGGTGGCCTCACCGATCAATGACGCCGCCACCGGCCCGTTTCTTCCCCGGCTCAGCGTGCGGCGTCCAGCAGCGCTCCCGCGCCCAGCACCAGGGCGTCCATGCCCGGCCGGCCCACCACCTGAATCGACGCCGGAAGGCCGGACTCCGCCGCCCCGCACGGGAGCGCCAGCGCCGGGGCGCCGATCGCGTTGAACGGGTAGGTGAACCGGGTCAGCCGGTCGCGGAGGGCCAAGTCGCCGATGCCGACCGGGGGAGCGACCATGGGCAGGGTCGGGGTCAGAAGCAGGTCGATGCCCCTCATCAGCTCCGCGAGCCGCTCGCGGTAACGCTCCCGGGTCTCGAGCCCGGCCTCGTACTCCCGATCCGTGACCTCCATGCAGCGATCGAGCTTCTCGGCGACGTCGTGCCCGTAGCGGTCGCGGTACTGCGAGAAGAGCTTCACGTGCGTCTCTGCCGTCTCTCGCATCCGTACATGCTGGACGCCAGGAGGCATCGCCGGGAGGGTGACCTCGCGGCTGGTTCGGAAACCTCGCCGCCGCCTCCTCTACGCGCGCGCGGACCAGGGGGTCGGCCTCGCCGAGCCAGGCGACGCCCACCTCCACGTCGTCCGGGGCGACCTCGGGGACCGGGTCGAGGTCGGCGGCCAGCGCGGACATCATCGACGATGCAGTCCGCGACCGTGCGTGCCATCGGCCCGACGTGGTCGAAGGTCCGGGCGAGCGGGAAGCAGCCCGCCGTGGGCACGAGGCCGAACGTCGGCTTGAAGCCGACCGTGCCGCAGACAGGCAGACGGAGCCCTGATCGAACCGGCGGTGTCGGAGCCGAGGGCAGCGGCTGCCATGCCCGCTGCGAGCGCCGCCGCCGACCCGCCGCTCGACCCGCCGGCGATCCGGCCCGGGGCGATCGGGTTCGGGACGGTTCCGTAGTGCGGGTTCTCGGACGTCATGCCGAACGCGAACTCGTGCAGGTTCGCCTTGCCGACGTCGGCGTAGCCGCCGCTCTCCAGCCGCACCACGGCCTCCGCGGTCGCATCCGGGACGTGGTGCTCGAAGACCAGCGAGCCATATGTGGTGCGAATGCCCGCGGTGTCGAGGAGGTCCTTGACGGCGAGCGGCGTGCCCGCCGGCGGGTCGTCGATCACCGTGATGAAGACGTGCTCCAGGGATCCCGCTGCGCGCTCCACCGGCACTCAGTGGGCCCGCTTGAGCCTGCTCCGAGCCATCTGGCGCTCGATCACCTTGCCCAGCAGCTGCTGGATCTCGCGTTCGCCCGCGATCTTGATGTGGCCGTGCTCGTAGGCCTCGCGCCAGTCGTCGAGCTTCCCTCGCTCGGCCAGCTCGTTGAACTCCGACCGTGGCAGGGCGAGCTCGAGCCGCGCGTCCTCCGGCTCGCCCTTGGTGACGATCGGCCCGGGCAGCCGGACGCCGAAGACCTGCACGTCGCCCCTGCCGCGCAGCTCCAGCCGGATCATCAACTTGAGGTTCCCGAGCGCCGGGCACCTCGCGCGATGAACCGGCGATAGGCGGTCGCGATCAGCTCCTGCGCACGGGCCACCGGCTACTCGACCCCGGACAGGTGAAGGAGTCCGCACCGACCGGCCTAGGCCTTGTTTCGCTCGAGGAGCTTCTTGCCGATCACCATCTTCTGGATCTCGGAGGTCCCCTCGCCGATCAGCAGCAGCGGCGCGTCGCGGTAGATGCGCTCGATCTCGTACTCCTTCGAGTAGCCGTAGCCGCCGTGGATGCGCAGCGCCTCCTCGGCGTTCTCCTTGCGCGGCCTCGGAGGCGAACAGCTTCGCCATCCCGGCCTCGAGGTCGGAACGCTCGCCGGCGTCCTTCATGCGCGCCGCCTTCAGGGTCAGGAGGCGCGCCGCCTCCAGCCGCGTGCCCATCTCGGCGAGCTTGAAGGTGATCGCCTGGTGCTGCGCGATCGGCTTGCCGAAGGTCTTTCGCTCCTGGCTGTAGCGCAGCGCGAGCTCCATGGCCCGCTGCGCGACGCCGACCCCGCGGGCCGCCACGTTCACCCGGCCGACCTCGAGCGCGTCCATCATCTGCACGAAGCCCTGGCCGAGCCCGTCGGGACCCGCCGAGGATGCGGTCCTCCGGCGACCTTGAAGCCGTCGAAGACGAGCTCGGTGGACTCGACGCCCTTGTAGCCCATCTTCTTGATCTTCGGCGGGATCGTCAGACCGGGCACCTTGTCGGCGCCCGGCTCCTTCTCGCAGATGAAGCAGGTCATGCCCTTGTACGGCGGGTCGGCCTTGGGGTCGGTCTTGACGAGCACGAAGACGACGCCGGAGAGCAGGCCGTTGGTGACCCACATCTTCTGGCCGTTGATCTCCCACTCGCCGTCGTCGATCTGCTTCGCCGTCGACTTGATGCCCTGGACGTCGGAGCCGACCTCGGGCTCGGAGAGCGAGAAGGCGGCGCGGATCTCGCCGGTCGCCATCTTCGGCAGGAAGTTGTCCTTCTGCTCGTCGGTCCCGAACTTCATCAGCAGGTAGGAGCCGATGAAGTGGGTGTTGACGACGCCGGAGATCGAGATCCAGCCGCGCGAGAGCTCCTCGACGATCATCGCGTAGGTCGTCAGGTCGAGGCCCATTCCGCCGTACTCCTCGGGGATGGTGACCCCGAACAGCCCGAGCTCCTTCATCTGCTCGACGATCGGCTCGGGGAACTTGTCCTCGTGGTCGTACTCCTCGGCGACCGGGATGATCTCGTTGTCGGCGAACTGGCGCACCATCTCGGTGATCGCCTTCTGCTCGTCGGTCTTCTCGGTGAACGTGTCGGTGGCTACGGCCATGGCTCCTCGGGCTCGATAACGGGCGGCCAAGGATAATCGGCGCGCGTGTCGGCCGAGGCGGTTCGCGTAGTGGAGGAGATCCAGACCGCGCTGACCGCGCAGGACGTGGTGACCGCGCTCGACGATGCCCAGGCGGACACCCGCGTCCGCAGGACGCTCATGGAGCTCGCGGAGCCGGACTTCGAGGTCGCGATGGTCGGGCCCGATTACGTGTCGACCCAGCTCGAGTTCAACGGGCTCGACGGCTTCAGGGACGCGTGGCGCGACTGGACGAGCCCGTTCGAGACCTACCGCGATCGAGGTCGAGGAGATGATCGACGCCGGCGACCGGGTCGTCAGCCTCGTCGCGATGACGGGCACGACGCGAACCGGCGGCGCGGAGATCACGCCCCGGGCGCGGCCGTCTGGACCGTGGCCGACGGCCGGGTGCGCCGGGTCGAGTTCCACCTCGACCGCGACGCGGCGCTCCGGGCCGCGGGCCTTGAGCCGGGGAGCCGCCCGTAGCCGCCTAGAGCTCCCAGCCGAAGCAGATCGACCGCCAGCTCGGGCTCTCGCGCTCGTAGAAGCGGTGGGCGTCGCCGCGCGTCTCGGCGCTGTCGAGCTCGAGATGGGTCGCGCCGCGCTCGCGCGCCCACGCCTTGGCGGCGTCGAGCAGCGCCTTGCCGATGCCCTGGGAGCGGCGCTCCGGGTGCACCGCCAGGTCCTCGACCCAGGCGCGATAGCCGAAGCGAACCGAGTGCATGTCCTGGTAGCGCGGTGCAGAAGCCGACCAGCTCGCCGCGGTCGTCCTCGGCGACGAGCACCGCCGAGTCGTGCGAGTCGATCGCCTGGCGCAGCGCGACCGTGGCCCGGCGCTCGTCCCATGCCGGCGGCACCAGGCCCGGGGGCGCGAACAGCCACTCATAGAGCGAGATGACGCGTTGCTCCTCGCCCGGCTCGGCGGCCCGAATCACGTAGTCCACCCGGCGCAGGCTAGTCGCCGGCCGCGCGGAGACGGTCCGTGGACCGCTAGATTTCGCGCCCGTCCACTCGGAGGGAAGCAGTGCGAAACCCACGGCAGTTCACCCATCCGCTCGCGATCGGCGCGCCCGAGCCGCCGGTGGAGATTCCCGTGAAGCCGTCGCGGATGATCCACTTCCTCGACTTCTCGAACGAGAAGATGGCGGCGAAGGCGCCCGAGCTCGCCAAGCAGGCCGACATCCTGCTCGGCAACCTCGAGGACGCGATCCCCGCGGACAAGAAGGAGGCGGCACGCGAGGGCTTGATCAAGGCGGCCAAGGAGCACGGACTTCGGCGACTGCGCCCTGTGGACCCGCGTCAACTCGCTCGAGAGCCCCTGGGTGCTCGACGACCTGATCCAACTGGTCACCGAGATCGGCGACAAGCTCGAGGTGATCATGGTGCCCAAGGTCGAGGGACCGTGGGACATCCACTACGTGGACCGCCTCCTGGCCCAGCTCGAGGCGAAGGCCGGCCTGGATCACGCGCTCCTGATTCACGCGATCCTCGAGACCTCGCTCGGCGTCGTGAACCTCGAGGAGATCGCCACCGCCAGCCCGCGCATGCAGGGGATGAGCTTCGGGCCCGCGGACCTGGCCGCGTTCCGGCGGATGAAGACGACCCGCGTGGGTGGCGGCCACCCCGCCTACCGCGTGATCGAGGACCCCGACCCCGACAACCCCGACGCCCCGCGCGCGACCGCACAGCAGGACCCCTGGCACTACTCGATCGCGCGCATGGTCGACGCCTGCACCTCGGCCGGGATCCTGCCCTTCTACGGCCCCTACGGCGACATCAAGGACACCCTGGGCTGCGAGACCCAGTTCCGGGCGGCGTTCCTGCTCGGGTGCGTCGGCGCCTGGTCGCTGCACCCGGTCCAGATCGAGATCGCGAAGAAGGTCTTCAGCCCGCCGCCGGACGAGGTCAAGTTCGCCAAGAAGGTGCTGGAGGCGATCCCGGACGGCCGCGGCGTCCACATGATCGACGGCAAGATGCAGGACGACGCGACCTGGAAGCAGTGCAAGGTGATGGTGACGCTGGCCGAGATGCTGGCGAAGAAGGACCCCGAGCTCGCCAAGGCTTACGAGCTGAGCTGAGAGAGCTGGTTCGGATCGGCGCTAGCTATGCGCTTGTGCCTACTGCTTGTCAGCGCATGTGCCTACTTTTAGCCAGCGGAATCGCCTACATGCTGTCAGCAGAAGCTATGCTGACCTTGTGGCGAGCCGCGATCTGAACCCGTTCCGCTTCTCTGGACCTCTTGCCCCAGAAGACATGATCGACCGTGACCCGGAAGCTGACGACCTGCTCGCACTCGCCGAAGGCGGGCATTCGTTCCGGCTCGTTGGCCCACGTCGCTACGGCAAAACCACTCTCCTTCGCCGGGTGCTCGAGGCGGCACATCAGAGGGGCATGGTGACGATCTTGGTCGACCTTCAAGACGTGCTGTCGATCCCGGAGATCGTGGTTCGAATCGAGCGCGGATATGAGCGGCTCAAGGGACCAATCCGGCGGCACGTTGAGGCTCTGTTCAGGACCTGGAACATCGGGCTCTCCCTCGGCGGCGGCGGCTTCACCGCAACGTTGCAACGGAACCCGAGCGTCGATGCAGAGTCGGTTCTTCTCCGCCTACTGGAGTTGCCGGCGGCGCTGTTCAACAGAGAGGGCACCACGAGCTTGATCGTGTTCGACGAGATCCAGGACGTGCTCTCGGTTGCCGGAGCCGACGGAAAGATCCGCAGCGTAATCCAGCATCAGACCGATGCTGCGACCTACGCATTCGCCGGCTCGGCCCCGGGAGTGATGGAGCAGCTGTTCGCCGATCCCAAGCGGCCGCTCCTTGAAGGAGCGGTCCCTAAGGATCTGGCGCCTTTACCTCTCGATGACGTCGCCGACTACGTGACCGACAGGTTCGGGCGAACCAAACGAGACATCGGTGCGGCGCTGACCCCTCTGATCGAGTTCACCCGCGGGCACCCCCAGCGAAGCATGATGTTGGCCCACTATGTGTGGGAGCGAACAGAGCGCGGGGCCGCGGCCGACGAGGAGGCCTGGGTGTCAGCTTTGGAGCAGGCGTCCAAGGACACTGCCCGCGTGATGCGCGCAATCTGGGAGGCGCTCCCCGCCAATGAGCGGCGGATCGCACGGGCTCTGGCGGTATTGAGGACTCCGCTCCACAGCGAGGAAACCGCCAACGCTGTGGGCATCAAACGGACAAGCATCACCAGGGCGCTCGACAGCCTGGTCGACGACGCCGACGTGATTTACGAGGACCGAAAACCACGGCTAACGGATCCAATGTTCGAACTCTGGCTTCAGAAGCGAGGCTTGACTCCAGCGAGCGGCGATGACGACTCAGATGAAGATGATGACCGGAATGACTAGCTCCGCGAGCAGCTCCCAATTCGTTGCTAGCTACCTGGAGCCGGCGCCTGCCGGCTCGAGCACGACGATGGGGATCTCCCGCGCGCCGGCGCGACGCTGATAGACCGCGTATCCGGGGTAGCGGCGGTTGACGAGCGCCCACATCCGGGGACGCTCCTCAGCGGCCGCCACCCTGGCGCGGTAGGAGCGCTCCTCGCCATCCCTGGCGAACCGGACCTCCGGGTTCGCCATGATGTTCCGGTACCAGGCGGGATGCCTGACGTCGCCGCCGCGCGACGCGACCAGGAGCATGTTGTCCCCGTCGCGCGTCCACACGAGCGGCGTCATCCGCTCGGCCCCCGTGCGCGCTCCCCGAACCTTCAGGAAGCCGACGCGGCCGCGGCCCGCCGTGGTCCACCGTCCGTTGGTCAGGCGCAGCAGACCGCGGTCCAGATGCGGGGCGACGTGGATGTAGAACCACGAGCCCGGTCGCGATGAGACGAGCGGAATGGCGATCCGCTCGTACAGCGCGGTCGCCGCTGCTCAGCCGCCATCCAGACGCTGCTTCAACGCGTCGAGCTGCGCCTTGATCTCGTCCGGCAGCCGGTCGCCGAACTGAGCCAGGTGCTCCTCGACCTGTGGCAGCTGCTGGCGAAGCTCGTCGACGTCGACCTCGAGCAGATGGTCGAGGTCCGTGCCGCCGAGCGTGAGCCCGTCGGTGTTGATGTCGTCCGGCGTTCGGAATGAGGCCGATGGGGCTCTCGGTCGCCTCGACCTCGCCGTCGCAGCGCCGGCAGATCCACTCGAGCACCCGGCTGTTCTCCCCGAACCCGGGCCAGACGAAGTTGCCGTCCGCGTCCTTGCGGAACCAGTTGACGAGGAAGACTCGCGGCAGCTTCTCGGGATCGTGCTGGCGCCCGACTCCGGAGCCAGTGGCCGAAGTAGTCGGCCATGTTGTAGCCGCAGAACGGCAGCATCGCCATCGGGTCGAAGCGCAGCTTGCCGACGTCCCCGGCTGCCGCGGCGGTCGTCTCCACCGACATGGTCGCGCCGAGGAACACGCCGTGCTTCCAGTCGAACGCCTCCGTCACGAGGGGGACGACGGTCGCCCTGCGCCCGCCGAACAGGAAGGCGTCGATCGGAACGCCCCCGGGGTCCTCCCACTCGGGCGCGATGGAGGGGCACTGCGCCGCCGGCGTCGTGAACCGGGCGTTGGGATGCGCGGCCGGCTGATCCGGATCGGGCGTCCAGTCGTTGCCCAGCCAGTCGATCGCGTGCTCCGGCGGCTCGTCGGTCATCCCCTCCCACCACACGTCGCCATCGTCGGTGAGCGCGCAGTTCGTGAAGATCGAATTGCGCTCGACGGTCTCCATGGCGTTCGGGTTCGTCTTCTGCGCTCGTGCCGGGGGCGACGCCGAAGAACCCGGCCTCGGGGTTGACCGCATATAGCCGACCGTCCTCGCCGAACTTCATCCAGGCGATGTCGTCGCCCACCGTCTCCGCCTTCCAGCCCTCGAAGCGTCGGGATGAGCATCGCCAGGTTCGTCTTGCCCGAGGCGGAGGGAAACGCGCCGGCGACGTACTTGACCTTTCCCTCCGGCGAGGTCAGCTTGAGGATCAGCATGTGCTCGGCGAGCCAGCCCTCGTCGCGGGCCATCGCCGAGGCGATCCGCAACGCGAAGCACTTCTTGCCGAGCAGGGCGTTGCCGCCGTAGCCCGAGCCGTAGGACCAGATCTCGCGCGTCTCCGGGAAGTGGACGATGTACTTGTTGTCGGCGTCGCAGGGCCACGGCACATCGTCCTCGCTCGGCCCGAGCGGCGCCCCGACGGAGTGCACGCATGGGACGAACTCGCCGTCCTCGCCGAGCACCTCCAGCGCCTCCTTGCCCATCCGCGTCATGATCCGCATCGAGACCGCGACGTAGGCGGAATCGGTCAGCTGGACCCCGATGTGGGCGATGTGCGAGCCGAGCGGCCCCATCGAGAACGGCACGACGTAGAGCGTGCGCCCGCGCATCGAGCCCTTGAAGAGCCGCTCGAGCACGTCGCGCATCTCCTCCGGATCCCGCCAGTTGTTGGTCGGGCCCGGCGTCGTCCTCCCGCTCCGAGCAGATGAACGTGCGGTCCTCGACGCGCGCGACATCGCCAGGGTCCGAGCGCGCGAGGTAGGAGCTCGGCCGCTTGGCGTCTGAGAGCCTCTCGAAGGTCCCCTTCTCCACCAGCTCCCGGCAGAAGCGGTCGTATTCCTCCGCCGATCCGTCGCACCAGTGGATCGCGTCGGGCTCGCTCAGCTCGGCGAATTCCTCAACCCATGAGATCAGCTTCTGGTTCTTGATCGGCGCCTCCGATCGCGGCGGCCGTCGTCTCGCTCAAGGCTCGAATCAACTCCTTGCGGTCTTCATAACGCCAAACGCCCAGGGGCTCCCGGACGTAGGAGAGTCATTCTTTCGCAGACGGAGGCTCTCGTGGTGTGCCGGCCCGTGCAAGGTCTCGGCGCTGACCCGCCCGGGCCGCGCCGCGACCCGGACCTGACGGGGGCGAGCGGCCTCGATATAGGGTTTCCCGCCCTCATGCGCTTCTTCGAGTACGAGTCGCGCCGGATCGTCGAGCGGGCGGGGATCCCGGTCACGAAATACGGGTTCTGCACGACCGCCGACGAGGCGCGCGAGGCGGCCGAGGCCATCGGCGGTCCGGTCGTGATCAAGTCCCAGGTGCTCACCGGGGGCCGGATGAAGGCGGGCGGGGTGAAGTTCGCCGATACCCCGGACGAGGCCGCAGAGCACGCCGCCACGATTCTCGAGCTCGAGATCAACGGCCACATGCCCAAGGGCGTGCTCGTGGACCCAAAGGCCGAGGTGGCGCAGGAGTACTACGCAGGCGTCGTCTGGGACGGGACGCGGAAATGTCCGCTGATGCTCTTCAGCGACATGGGTGGGATCGACATCGAGGAGGTCGCCCAGAACCACCCGGGCCACGTCGGGCAGGGCCATCTCTCGAACCTCGTGGATCCGCCCGACTTCCGCGCCAAGGAGGTCATCTCCCACACGGGAGTCACCGGGTCGGACCTCACGCGCGCCACCCCGATACTCGCGCGGCTCGCCCGCCTGATGCGCGATTACGACATGACGCTCGCGGAGATCAACCCCCTGGCCCGGCTCGCCGACGGCAGCTTCGTGGCCCTCGACGCGCACATGGAGATGGAGAACGAGGCCCGGCCGCGTCACCGGACGCTGCTGGGCGACCTGGGCATCGAGCCGACCGACACCCGCGAGCCGTATGAGCCGAGCGAGTTCGAGCGCAACGTGAAGGCCATCGACTCCGCCGACCACCGCGGTGTGATCCAGGGCAAGGACCACGGGTTCGCAGGGAACCTCGGACTCGTGATCGGCGCCGGGGGCGGCTCGCTGACGCTGACGGACGCCGTCCGCAGCCAGGGTGGCCGGCCCGCGAACTACACGGAGATCGGCGGCAACCCCTCGGTCGACAAGGCATGCGGCCTCGCCAAGGAGGTGCTGAAGAAGGACGGGGTCGAGAAGATCGCCGTGATGATGTCGATCGTCTCCAACACGCGGGTCGACATCGTGGCCCGGGGGGTGATCAGGGCATGCCTGGAGCTGGGCAGGGATCCGGGCGAGACGATCGCGATCTTCCGCATCCCCGGCGCCTGGGAGGAGGAGGGATTCAAGATCCTTGAGCGCTACGGCGTCGACTACTGCGATCGCTCGGTCAGCATGTGGGAGGCAGCGGGCCGCGCGGTGGCCAAGATCCAGGGGACGAATGGCGCCGGCGACGGCACGGTGGGCGACGTGGCGGCGACCCCGGCCGGCGAGGAGGCTGAGCCGCCGCGCGTCACGGAGACGGGCACATGAGCATCCTCCTGTCCGAGGACTTCACCTTCATCGTCCAGGGGATCACGGGGCGGGAGGCCGTGAACCTGACCCGCGAGTGCCTGGACTACGGGTCGAAGGTCGTCGGGGGCGTGACGCCCGGCCGCAAGGGGCGAGAGGTGCACGGGGTGCCCGTGTTCGACACGGTCGAGCAGGTGGTCGATTCGCTGGGCTACGTGCCCGACGGCTCGGTTGTGACCGTCCCTCCGGCGTTCACGAAGGACGCAGTCTTCGAGGCGATCGTCTGCGGGATCAGGCTCGTCGTGATCGTGACCGAGCGGATCCCGCGCCGTGACGTCGCCCAGATGGTCGAGCTCGCCGACCGCAACGGGGCTCGGATCATCGGGCCGAACTGCCTCGGGGTGATCGTGCCGGAGGTATGCAAGATGGGCGGCATCGGCGGCCCGGCCAAGGACGCGGCAAAGTCCTACTCGCCGGGGCCGATCGGCGTCATGTCCCGGAGCGGCGGCATGACGACGGAGATCTCCTCGACCTTGACTGCCGCCGGCCTCGGCCAGTCGACCGCGATCTCGATCGGCGGCGACGCGATCATCGGCTCCACCTACGCCGAGCTCATGCCGCTCTTCGAGGCCGATGACCAGACCGAGGGCATCGTCATCTACACGGAGCCCGGGGGGCGCATGGAGGCACAGCTCTCGGCGTGGGTGGCCGAGAACGACTCCCGGCTTCCGATCGTCGCCTTCATGGCGGGCCGGTTCATGGACGAGGAGGAGATGAAGGGCATGAGCTTCGGCCACGCCGGCACGATCGTGGAGGGCTCCGAGGACACGGCCACCGAGAAGATCGCGCGGCTCGAGGCCGCGGGGATCCCCGTGGTCGAGCGGATCGACGAGATCCCCGACGCGGTCAAGGGCAAGCTGGGAGCGAGGGTCTGATGGCAGCCACCCAGACGCAGCTCGACGCCGTCTTCATCGAGGTCGAGGTCGACGGCCCCGATCGCGCGCGATCCCGAGATCGCGCGCAAGCTCGAGGAGGTCTGCCCGGTGGACATCTTCGCGGTCGAGAACGGCCAGGTGGCGATCGTCCGCTCGAACCTGGACGAGTGCGTGCTCTGCGAGCTCTGCCTGGACGCCGCGCCCGAGGGAACCGTGCGCGTGAAGAAGCTCTACGACGGCACCGAGCTAGTCCGCTAGCCCGCCCTCCCAGATCGCAAAAGTCGCGCCCTGCGGGTCGCGCAGAACGCCGATGCGACCTCCGGGCATCTCCATGGGGCCGAAGACCCGGTCCCCGCCGAGCTCGCTGCACCGGTCGATCGCCGCGTCGAGCGATTCCGTCGCGAAATACGGCACCCAGTACGGCGGGATCCCCGCCTGCTCCTCCTCCTGGGAAAGCGGGCGGACGCCACCGTTGGTCCGTTCGCCGACCTGGATGACCACGTACGGTGGGCCGCCGCCGGTGTCCATGTCCTCGGTCGACCAGCCGAAGAGCCCCCGGTAGTACTCGAGTGCGGTCCCGAGGTCGTTCGTCGCCAGCTCGTTCCAGGTCAGGCACCCCGGCTCGTTCACGCGAGCGGCGCCGGCGAAGTTGCCCGGCTGCCAGAGGGCCACCCCACTGCCGGTCGGGTCCTGGACCCCAGCGGTCCGCCCGACGTCCAGGATGTCGACCGGGTCCTGGACCACCTGGCCGCCAAGCTCGGCGGCGCGAGCGGCCGTCGCGTCGGCGTCCGTAGACGCTCACGTAGTTGATCCAGTGCGGCGGCATGCCGGCCTCACGACTCGGCGCCGGCTGGTCGAACATCCCCGCGACGGCGTCTCCGTCGAGTCTGAGGATCGTGTAGGTCATGCCCTCGCCGGGCTCGACGTCCTCCGCGTCCCATCCGAAAAGCTCGCCGTAAAAGCGCTTTGCGCCCCCCGGGTCCGTCGTCGCCAGATCGACCGCACAGAACGTCCCCGGCTCGTAGCTCTCGCGCCTTCCCATGCTCGCCCTCCTTTTGGATCGCAGCGTCGCTCCTCGGACCACGAGTCGCTCACCTTGCACGACCGCCAGACTACGCCGCCGTGAACTTCATCGAGAACCTGCTCGAGAGCTTCCCGGCCTCCAAGCCGGCGCTGGTCACGGTGGCGCGGGACGGCGAACGTCGGGTCTGGCATTTCGGCGAGCTCATCGCTCGCTCCGCGGGGCTCTCCGGAGCGTTTGCGGCGCATGGCGTCAAGCGCGGCGACATCGTGATGACCCTGGTCGGCAGCCGGATCGAGTGGGTGCTGGCGATGCTGGCGTGCTGGCGGATGGGGGCGATCGCGATGCCCTGCAACACACAGCTTCGCCGCCACGACCTCGAGACGCGGATCGGCACCGCGAATCCGGTGCTCTGCGTGGGCGAGGACGAGCCGCTCGGGGAGTTGCCCGGCGGCATCCCGTATCTGACGATCGAGGACGTGGCCGCGGTGATGGACGAGGAGCGGCCTCAGGAGCCGCCGGCCGAGGTGGCCGACCTCGATCCCGACGACGGGGCGCTCGTCATCTTCACGTCCGGTACCACCGGCGAGCCGCGAGGAGCTCTCCACGCCCAGCGCTACCTCCCGGGTCAGCGCACCCAGGCCGTGCACTGGTTCGGGGCGCAGGAGGGCGAGCTCGCGTGGTGCACAGCGGCAACGGGGTGGTCCAAGTCGTCGCGCAACTCGTTCGTGGCCCCGTGGCTCACGGGCGCTGCCGCCCTGATGCACGACGGGCGCTTCGACCCAGTTGAGCGCCTCGAGCTGATCGAGCGGGAGCGCATCAATGTGCTCTGCCAGGCGCCGACCGAGTATCGGATGATCGCGAAGCGCGCCGAGGTGCGCCCCCTTGCCTCGATCCGGCGCATGGTCTCCGCCGGCGAGGCCCTCAACCCGGAAGTCATCGAGGAGTTCCGCGACCGCGCGGGACTCGAGATCTGCGACGGCTACGGGCAGACCGAGACCGGGGCGCTCACGGGTGTGCAGCCAGGGGACGAATTGAAGCCCGGGTCGATGGGCCGAGCCCTGCCGGGAATCGAGCTCCGGATCGCCGATGGTGAGCTCCAGCTCCGGGCCACGAGCTGTCCCACCTTCTTCACCGGCTACGTGGATTCCAACCGAGGGCCCGAGCTGATCGACGGCGTGTGGTGGCCGACCGGCGACTACGTTCGCGAGGACGAGGACGGAACGCTGTGGTTCGAGGGACGCGGCGACGACATCATCGTGTCGGGCGGGTACCGCATCGGACCCTACGAGGTCGAGTCCGCGCTCGTCAGCCACCCGGCCGTCGCCGAGGCCGCGGCTGTCCCGGCGCCTGACCCCGAACGCGGATCCGTCGTCCGGGCGATCGTCGTGCTGCGGCAGGCTGATCCATCGCCCGGCCTGGCGGAGAAGCTGCAGGAACACGTGAAGCGCGTCACCGCCCCCTACAAGTACCCGCGGATCGTCGAGTTCGCCGACGAGCTCCCGAAGACCGCAAGCGGCAAGATCAAGCGCGCCGAGCTCCGCCGGGACGGCGCCACGTAACGGTGTCCCGCTCTCCCTACCGCGCGTTCGCGGGGATCTTCGCCGCGACGCTCCTCACGCTGATGGCCGTGGGCGCGTACCTGCCGGTGCTCCCGCATTACGTGAAGGGACCCCTCGACTACGGGAGCCTTGCGGTCGGCTTCACGATCGGCGCATTCGGCTTCACCGCGGTCGCGAGCCGGCCGCTCGCCGGCCGCGTCGCCGACGCGCGCGGCCGGCGCCCGGTCGTGGCGACCGGCGCGCTGCTTGCGGGCGTCGCCGGGGTCCTTCACTTCATCCCGGCGGGACTGCCCGGCCTCATCTTCGCTCGGCTCGTCCTCGGCGCCGGCGAGGGCACGGTGTTCACCGCGGGCGCGACGTGGGTCGTCGACCTGGCACCGCGCGAGCGGCGAGCGCGGGTCATCGGCCTCTACGGCCTCGCCGTCTGGGGCGGCCTCAGTACCGGCCCGTTGATCGGGTCGGCCCTCTTCCACAACGCGGATTTCGACGCGGTCTGGGCCTTCTGCGCCATCTCCCCCCTGCTCGGGGCGCTCGTGGCCATGTTCGTCCCTGAGACGACGCGCCCGATGGCGATTGCGCCCCGGCGCCGGCTGATCGTGCGCGAGTCGATCCACCCGGGGATCGCGCTCGCCCTCGCGACCGTCGGCTACGCCGCGATGGCATCCTTCATCGTCCTCGACCTGAGCTCCAAGCACATCGGCCATGGCGCCACCGCCTTCGCCGCCTTCGCCGTGACCGTCGTCGTCACCCGGCTCGCCGGGGGCGACCTGCCGGACCGCATCGGCCCCATCCGCTGCGCCGCGGGCGCGGCCGCGGTCTCGGCCGTCGGCCTGGTGCTGATCGCCCTCACCGAGTCACTGGCCATCGCCCTCGCCGGCGCGATCTGCATGGGTCTGGCGTTCGCGCTGATCTATCCGTCGCTGTCGCTCGTCGTCGTGAACAGCGTCGCGGACTCGCGCCGCGGTGCGGCGCTGGGCACCTTCACGGCGTTCTTCGACATGGGGTTTCTGCTCGGAGGGCCGCTCACCGGGCTGGCCGCATCGCTCGGCGGCTACTCGGCAGCCTTCTGGGTGGCGGCGGCATGTGCCGTCGGGGCCGTCGTGGTCGCGAGCACGCTCAGGAGGCTGCGCACGCTGCCGGCACCCGCGACGGGGTGAGACTCAGGCCCTGGTGCGGTAGAGGTGCGTCGTCAGCGGCGCGAACACCGCCGTCAGCGCCGCACCCACCGCCAGCGTGATGCCGATGTCGCCGGCGTGGACCGTGCCGTCCATCAGCCCGCGCGACGCCGTGACGAGATGGGAGATCGGATTGACGTCCACGAACGCCTTCAGCCACCCGGGCAGGGTGTCCGGCTGCACGAAGACATTGCTGAGGAAGGTGATCGGAAAGAGGGCCATGAAGCCCGCGTTCATGACCGCGTTGGGCGCGCGCAGCAGCAGCCCCACGGTCGTGAAGACCCACGCGAGGGAGAACGAGAACACGACCACGAGCAGGATCGCCGCAAGTACGCCGGGGGGCGACTCGGGCCGAAAGCCAAGCGCCAAACCGAGCACCACCACGACCGTGGCCCCGACGAGGTAGCGGACGCTGTCGCCCAGCACCGCGCCGACCAGCGGCGCCGGACGCCAGATCGGCAGCGAGCGGAAGCGGTCCACGACCCCCCGGGTCGCATCGGTGTTCAGCGTCACGCCGGAGTAGACGGTGGTGAACAGGACCGACATCACGAGGATCCCGGGGAGGATGAAGTGCAGGTACTCGCCCGTCGACCCCGCGATCGCGCCTCCGAACAGGTACGTGAACATGAGCAGGAACAGGACTGGAGTCAGGGTCACGTCGAGGAGCTGCTCGGGCACGTGCTTGATCTTCAGGATCCCCCGCCAGCCGAAGGCCAGGCAGGCCGAAAGCGCGCTCGGACGAGCCGGACGGGGCGTCGAGGCGAGCGCGGCTCCGATGACCTGATCGGCGAGCGGCTCGGATCGGGCGGCCGCTGTCGGGACAGCGCTCACGCGGCGATCTCCTCCTCGGGAACGACACCCTCCTCGGCGGCCTCCTCCTCCTCGGCCGGGTGGCCGGTGAGCGCGAGAAACACCTCGTCGAGGCTCGGCTGCCCGAGCGCGAAGTCGGCGATCGCGATTCCGCTCCGCGACAGCTCGGCGATCGCCTCGGCCGCCCGCTGGGGATCCGGCGGGCAGGCGGCGGAGAGCGCCGCCGGGTCGGCCTCGAGGTGAACGCCCGCCTTGAGCGCGCGCGAGAGCACGCGCTCGGCCTGTGGGCGATGCTCCGGGTCGAGAAGGCGAACGTGAAGAGTGCCGCGCCCGACCGAGGCCTTGAGCTGGCTCGGCGTTCCCTCGGCGATCACCTTGCCCCGATCGATCACCGCAATCCCGTCGGCGAGCTGGTCCGCCTCGTCGAGGTATTGCGTGCAGAGCAGGACCGTGGTGCCCTGTCCAGCGAGGGCTCGGACGATGTCCCAGACCTGGTTGCGAGAGCGGGGATCGAGACCCGTGGTGGGCTCGTCCAAGAACATGAGCTCCGGCGTGACGACGATGCTTGCCGCGATGTCGAGTCGCCGGCGCATGCCGCCGGAGTAGTTCTTCACCTGACGTCCCGCCGCGTCAATGAGGCCGAAGGCCTCGAGCAGCTCGACCGCGCGTGCCCTCGCCTGTGCCCGCGAGTATCCGAGGAGCCGGCCGATCAGCACGAGGTTCTCCCGGCCCGTCAGGTCCTCGTCGACGGAGGCGAGCTGCCCGGTCAGGCTGACGAGCCCTCGAACCGCGTCTGCCTCGGAGACGACGTCACGCCCCAGGACACGAGCCGTGCCGGAGTCGGGCCGCAGCAGCGTCGCCAGCATCCTGATCGTGGTCGTCTTGCCGGCCCCGTTCGGACCCAGCATTCCGTAGACCGCGCCGGTGCGCACGGCCAGGCTCACACCGTCGACCGCTCGGGTCGACCCGAACGACTTGACGAGATCGGAAGCCTCGATGGCGAGCACGCTTCCAACTCAACATAGCGAGGCGCCATCGACCCTCGCCGCGCCACCGAAGCGGTCGGCGTGCCTCAGAACAGACTCGGTTGGTCCCGCTCCGGCGGCGGGATGATCTCGCGGTCCGCCTCCGGTCTCGTCCTGGACGATCCCGCGGCGCGGTCCCGCTCGACCGGGGCGCCTGACCAGCGCCGACAGCCGGTTCGCCTCCTCCTTTCGCATGTAAGCGCCGCGCTCGTAAAGCTCCTCGTAGCGAGGCAGCAGATCGGGCCGCCGCTCGCGAAGCCAGTCGAACCAGATGTCGCGCACCTCGCCACGGAGATGGAGGGCTACGCCCCCGATCGAATCGGGCCCGGCCTCGTCCAATAGCTCGAGCAGCGGCTCGACCTGCTCGGGTGCATCGTTGACCCCCGGGATCAGCGGCGCGATCAGGACCCCGGTGCGGATCCCGGCGCGCTTGAGCTCGGCCACCGCATCGATCCGCTTGCGCGGGTGCGGCGTGTGCGGCTCGGTGTCGCGCCACGCCTTCTCGTCGAGGGTCGGGATCGAGAGGTTCGCGGTGAAGTCCGTTCGCTGGGCGATCTCCTGCATCAGGTCGAGATCGCGCAGCAGCAGCGGCGACTTCGTCAGCACCGAGCACGGATTGGCGAAGTCGCGCATCGCCTCCCAGATCCCGCGCAGGAGCTTGTAGCGTCCCTCGACCCACTGGTACGGGTCCGTGTTGGTGCCGAGAGCCACGTGCTCGCCCTTCCAGGAGGGCCGCGCCAGCTCGACGCGCAGGAGCTCCGGCACGTTGACCTTGACGACGATCTCCCGCTCGAAGTCCTCGCGTGCGTTCAGATCGAGATACGTGTGGGTGGGTCGAGCGAAGCAGTAGGTCAAGTACAGGCGTGGGTGCATCCCCGGTACGGATTGATGGTCCACCGGAACGGCATCCGCGAGCGCTTCGGCACCTGATTCAGCGCCGACCGCGCCTGCACCTCGTAGAACCGGACCCCGAGCGCCTCAGGCGCGTCGAAGGTCCGCACGACGGCAGGCTCGCGAAAGCCGGGCAACCGCGCCTCGGCCTCCTCCTTTCCGACCTCGAGATTCTCCCAACGCATTACGAACAAATGTTCGCACATCGGAAGGACGGAAGCCCGCCCCGAGGCGTTTTTGGCATTCCAGGTACGCCATAGCGTCCCCCAGGTGCCAAAACCTCGTCGATCCGATTGGGTGGCGGCCCGGCCGACCCGCTGCGTACAATCGAACGCAGCGGCCCGGGAGGCGTTCAAAGAGGCGTGACCAAAGCAGTACCTGTAGAAGAGAAAGAGCGGGTCGTCGTCCGATTCGCCGGCGATTCGGGCGACGGGATACAGCTCGCCGGCAATCGCTTCGCCGCTGCGACGGCGCTGATCGGGAACGACCTCGTCACGCTGCCGGACTTCCCGGCTGAGATTCGCGCGCCCGCCGGGACGCTGGCGGGCGTGTCGGCGTTCCAGATCCACTTCGCCTCGCGCGACATCCTCACCCCGGGCGGCCAGCCGAACGTCCTCGTCGCCATGAACCCGGCGGCGCTCAAGACGAACCTTCCCGAGCTCGAGCGCGGCGGCATCGTGATCGTGAACGAGGACGGCTTCGGCGAGCACAACGTGCGCAAGGCGGAGTACGGGTCCAACCCCCTCGAGGACGGCACCCTCGACGATTACCGCGTCTTCCGGGTCCCCATGACCTCGATGACCGTTCGCGCGACCGAGGGCATCGACGGCATCAGCGCTCGTGACGCCGCACGCTCGAAGAACTTCTTCGCGCTCGGCCTGGTCTCGTGGATGTACAGCCGCCCGACCGACGTGACGATCGAGTGGATCGAGCAGAAGTTCGGCAAGGTCGAGCCAGTGATGCGCGCGAACCTGGCCGCTTTCCGCGCGGGTTACAACTTCGGCGAGACGGCGGAGCTCCTGCACGTCCATTACGAGGTCAAGGCCGCCCCCGCGCAGCCCGGCACCTACCGCAGCGTCAACGGCACGACGGCCACGGCACTCGGCCTGATCGCGGCCAGCGTCCGGAGTGGGCTGCCGCTGTTCCTCGCGAGCTATCCGATCACACCCGCGTCGGAGCTGCTCCACGAGCTCTCGCGACACAAGCGCTTCGGCGTGCGAACAGTCCAGGCCGAGGACGAGATCGCCGCCGCGAACATGGCGCTCGGCGCCTCATTCGGCGGCCATCTCGGCGTGTCTGCCTCGAGTGGCCCCGGCATGGACCTGAAGCAGGAGACGATCGGCCTCGCCGTCGCCCTGGAGCTTCCGCTCCTCGTCATCGACGTCCAGCGCGCCGGACCCTCCACGGGCATGCCGACGAAGACCGAGGCCGCGGACCTGCTCATGGCCATCCACGGGCGCCATGGCGAATCCCCGCTCCCGGTGGTCGCCGCCGCCACGCCGGCGCAGTGCTTCGAGGCGGTGCTGGATGCGGCCCGCATCGCCATTACCTACCGGACGCCGGTGATCCTGCTGAGCGACACCTTCCTGGCGAACTCCTCCGAGCCGTGGAGGGTCCCGGACGCGGCCGACCTGCCGGAGATCGATCCGCGCTTCGCCACGAGTCCCAATCGCGACGGCGAGTTCTGGCCCTACCTGCGCGACGACAGGCTCGCGCGTCCGTGGGCCGTGCCGGGGACGACGGGGCTCCAGCACGTGGTCGGCGGTCTCGAGAAGGAGGCGGGCACAGGCCATATCAGCTACGAGCCCGACAACCACGGGCTGATGACCCGACTGCGCGCGGAGAAGGTGGCCGGCATCGCCGGCGACGTTCCGGAGCTCGAGGTCGACGACCCCGACGGGGCCGAGATGCTCGTTCTCGGCTGGGGCTCGACCTACGGCGCCGTCAAGGGCGCCGTCCGACGGGTGAGGCTTCGAGGGAAGCAGGTCGCACGGGCTCACCTCCACCACCTGAACCCGCTCCCCCGGAACACCAGCGAGGTCGTCCGCGCGTACTCCAAGGTCCTGATCCCCGAGACCAACACCGGCCAGCTCGCCCAGATCGTCCGGGGAGAGTTCCTGGTCGACGCGCAGAGCTACACCAAGGTCCAGGGACTCCCGATCTTCGCCGAGGAGCTCGACGAGGTGATCACGGAGCGGCTGTGAGCGGGACCAACGGCAACGGCACGGGCCCGCTGGGCCTCACGAAGAAGGACTTCGCGTCGGACCAGGAGACTCGCTGGTGCCCCGGCTGCGGCGATTACGCGATCCTGGCGACGGTGCAGCAGTTCCTGCCGGAGCTCGGGCTGCCGCCGGAGCGGATCGTGTTCGTCGCCGGGATCGGCTGCGCCGGGCGCTTCGCCTACTACATGAACACCTACGGCGTCCACGGCATCCATGGCCGCGCGCCGGCGCTCGCCACCGGGCTGGCGCTCTCCCGCCCGGATCTGTCGATATGGGTGATCAGCGGCGACGGCGACGCGCTCTCGATCGGCGGCAACCACCTGATCCACGCGCTGCGGCGCAACGTCCCGATCAAGATCCTGCTGTTCAACAACCAGATCTATGGGCTCACGAAGGGCCAGTACTCGCCCACGAGCGAGGAGGGCAAGGTCACGAAGTCCACGCCGTTCGGCTCGCTCGACCACCCGTTCAACCCCATCGCGCTGGCCTTGGGCGCCGAGGCCAGCTTCGTCGCCAGGACCGTTGACACCGACCGAAAGCACGAGGCCGACGTGCTCCGCGCCGCCGCCGCCCACGAGGGCTCGGCACTGATCGAGATCTACCAGAACTGCAACGTCTTCAACGACGGCGCCTTCGACGCCGTCCGAGCCAAGGGCAGGGAGGCGAACCAGATCCGCCTGGAGCACGGCCAGCCGATCCGGTTCGGGGCCGATGGCGAGCGCGGCGTCGTGCGGGGCGAGAAGGGCGCGCTTCGCATCGCGGACGTCGCCGACGTCGGCGAGGACGCGCTGCTGGTCCACGACGCGCACGACCCGAACCCGAGCCAGGCATTCGCGCTCGCCCACCTCGCACCCCGGCCGAGCGGCCCGACCCCGATCGGCGTCTTCCGCGCCGCCGAGCGGCCGCTCTACGGCGAGGCCATGGGCCGCGAGCTGGAAGCAGCGCGGGAGGGGCTCGGAGCGAACGAGCTCGACGAGCTCCTGCGCTCCGGCGACACCTGGACGGTCGCCTGACGGCTCACCGGTCTTGGGGTCTCAGGGCCGCAGCAACGGCCCCAAGACCCCAAAGCCCCCCGCTAGCCCGCCTCGCCCTCGCCGGTCGCCGCCCGCGGCGGGACCGAGGGCTCGACTCGGAGGAGGCGTGCCGGCATCTTCGGCAGGACCCAGTTCCACCGGCCGAACAACGAGACAACCGCCGGGACGAGCAGGGCCCGGATCACCGTCGCATCGAGCAGGACCCCCGCTGCGAGGCCGGTCGCGAACATCTTCAGGTCGGTGCCCGGCCCGGAGGCGAGCGACACGAACGCCAGGAAAAGGATCAGCGCGGCGCTCGTGACGAGCCGTCCGGTGCGCCCGATGCCGCGAACGACCGCCGTGTGTGTATCGCCGGATGAGTCGTACTCCTCGCGCATCCGGCTGAGGATGAACACTTCGTAGTCCATCGAGAGCCCGAACAGGAACGCGAAGATCATCAACGGGATCCAGGCCGGCACGGACCCCGTGGCGTCGATCCCCCAGAGCAGATCCGATCCGTGCCCGTTCTGCCACATGATCGCCAGGACGCCCCAGGTCGCGGTGACGCTCGCCACATTCAGGATGACCGCCTTCAGCGGCAGGAGCAGCGAGCGGAACGCTCGCGCCAAGAGGATGAACGTGACGATTCCGATCAGCGCGATCATCAGCGGGAAGTTCCCGTAGACGGCGTTGATGAAGTCGTCGTTCTGCGCCGGCAGTCCCCCCACGCGGACATCGGGACCCGCCGCGTGCGCGGCATTTCGCACGTGGTCGAGCGTCGTCCGTCCGGTCGAAGTGGAGTCGTCGGCGGTTGGGATCGCCAGGACCTCGGCGACTCCGCCGCTTCGCCACTGCGAATCGTTCGGCGCCACCGCGCCGTGGACGCCGGGAACGGCGCGGACATCGGCGGCCACCCTGTCGGGGTTCGTCCCCTGCGTGAGGATCTCGTAGGGCAGCAGGCCGCCCGATCCGATCCCGGAATCCTCGAGCGCGACGAGGCCCTCCTTCGCGTCGCCCTGCTTGGCGATCGTGTTGGGGCTCGAATCGCCGAGCGTGAGGCCGGTCGCGGCGATGATGAGCGCCGCGAGGATCGCGACCGCGACGCTCGCCGCGATCACGCGGTGCCGGACCACCAGCTCCGCCCAGCGGGTCCACGCGCGGCTGGCGCGGTCATCGGTGCGGCGGTGCGGCCAGTCCAGCTTGTGCCCGAACCTCGACAGCATGACCGGGAGCAGGGTGATGGCGACCAGCGTGCTGACGAGGGGGATCAGCAGGCCTCCGTAGCCGATGCTCCGCAGGAACGGGACCGGCAACGCGACCATCGC
Source organism: uncultured Actinomycetes bacterium (assembly GCA_963797665.1). GTDB lineage: Bacteria > Actinomycetota > Thermoleophilia > Solirubrobacterales > 70-9 > AC-56. The sequence continues at coordinate 88,345 of CAWCQE010000012.1, forward strand.
CAACAACCCGATGGCCACAGTCGTCCCGCTGAACACCACCGCGCGTCCGGCGGTCTCCATCGCGCGCAGTACCGCTTCGTCCCCCTGCCGTCCATGGGCCCTCTCTTCACGCCAGCGCGAGGCGATGAGCAGCGAATAGTCGATCGCGATCCCGAGTCCGACCAGCGCGATCAGGAACTGGACCACCGGCGAGACGTCGGTGAAGGCCGTCAGCCCCCAGACCAGCAGGAACGTGGTCATGATCGAGACGATCGCCATCGCCATCGGAAGCAACGCGAGCAGCGATGCGAAGACAAACGCGAGGACGATCAACGCGCCGCCGCCTCCCAGCACCGACTCGAGGAGGACGCCCGTCCCGCTGTCTCCCCCGGACTCGTTCTGCAGCGCATCGAAGCCGCTGACGTGAACGGGCGCACCCGCGACCGTGACGCCGCTCATCGCGGCGCGCGCGTCCTTGGCGGCGTCGGGGTTCTCCCCGAAGGCCGAGTTCGGATCCGGTTGCGGGTAGACGATCGCAAAGGTCGTCCGTCCGTCCTTGGAGACGAAGGCGCGGTTGCCCGTCGAGGCGTAGGACGCGATCCGCGAGCCCGGCAGCCCCTGGTGGAGCTCCTTGTCCATGCGGTTGAGCTGCGCATCGATGCCGGGCGAGCCGACCGTCTTCCCCTGGGGAAGCGTGACGACGGGCACGATCGGTGCCACGTCGCCTCCGGTACCGTGGAAGTGCTCCGAGATCGCCACGTTGGTCTCCCAGCCCTCCTTGCCGGGAACCGAGAACTTCTGGTCCATCGCCTGGGTGGCCTTGTTCACGGTCGCAATGCCCACGACCGTGAGGACAACCCAGAACAGGACGACGATTCGCTTGTGGGCCAGAACCCAACGGGTGATGTGCGACACGGGGACCTCCGTCAGAGCTCGTTGAGGGATTGGACTTTATGTATCACAAATGATCCGGCGGGCGTAGGATGATTCCGCCGTGCGTGACGAGGCTCACACCATCCGCAACGCCGATCTCCTGTCTTGACCCAGAAGCGACCCGAAAGTAATCGCGGTCCCCGTCCGCTTCCGCCGATGCGATTCGACCCTCCGCCTCCAGAGCCGCTCGCGAGCGCACCTGGATTCCTCCTCTCGTGGAACGGGCGGCGAACGGCGACCATCTTCGCCCAGGCGCTCGAGCCGCTCGGGCTACGTCCGCCCCACTTCGGGGTCCTGAGGCTGATCGACGCCGATCCGGGGCTGACGCAGCAGGAGCTCGCGCAGCGCTCGCTCATCGATCCGAGCTCCATGGTCGCCGTGGTCGACGAGCTCGAGGAGCTGGGCTACGCAGAGCGCCGGACCCACCCCGCGGATCGCCGCAAGCACGCGATCCACCTCACCGGGGACGGGAAGCGGATGCTCGAGCGCGCGCAGACCGTCGCCGTGGAGACGACCAAGGAGATCCTCGCGCCATTGACGGCGGACGAGGTCGATGAGCTTCGCCTCCTGCTGCGAAAGCTCGCCGGCGTCGCCGACTGACGCAACGGCGCGGCCGGACGCTCAGGCGGCGACCCGGCGTGGGTTCGTGATCGGGCGAACCGTCGCCTCGATCTCCGGGCGCAGATGCTCGATGAACGGCGGGAGCGAGAGCTTCTCGCCGAGGCGCTCGATGGGTTCGTCGATCGCGAATCCTGGCCCGCCGAGCGTGGCGAGCTCGAACAGGACTCCGCTCGGCTCCCGGAAGTAGACCGACCGGAAGTAGAAGCGGTCGATCACCGGGGTCGCGTGCATGCCCGCCACCAACACACGCTCACGCCAGGCCTCGTGCTCCTCGGCGGGAGAGGCCCACGCGACGTGGTGGACGGATCCCGCTCCCTGGACGCCCCGCTGCTGCGGAGCCTCGTGGTAGGCGTACAGGCCGCCGCGGCTCTCACCCCGCGCTTCCCAGAGCAGGTCGTCACGGCGCTCGAACCCGAGCGTCTCCTCCAGGAGCGAGCGACTCGCGTCGGGGTTGGACGCGTAGGCGCATACGCCGTCGAAGCCCTGGAGCGCGTGCTCGGCCGGGATCTCCGGATGCTCGGCCGTCAGCGGCTCGTCCTGGACGTCCGGGACGAGCAGCTCGTGCTCGAGCCCCTCCGGATCCCAGAAGCGCAGCCGATCGTCCACCGCCTCGGTCCTCACGTCGTGGTCCGCGAGCCTGCGTGCCCAGAACTCGAGCGGTGTCGCTCGATCCCACCCGCCAGACGACGCGGTGCACCATCCCGTCGCCGGCCCGGCCCGGGCCGATCCCCGGGTATTCGAAGAAGGTGATGTCCGATCCCGGATCGCCCTTCTCATCGGCGTAGAAGAGGTGGTAGACGGTCGGGTTGTCCTGGTTGACCGTCTTCTTCACCATGCGGAGCCCGAGAACGCCCGCGTAGAAGTCGACGTTCGGCTGCGCCTCCCCGGTGATCGCGGTCACGTGGTGTATCCCCTCCAGCCGCATCCCCATCTGAAGATACCCACCCGACCGCCGCCGAGTTGTCCAACCGTCCACAATCTGGGTTTGACGAAGGCGCAGCCTCGCTCGCCTGTAGGCTCGAGCCCGCAACCGATGAGGGAGAACCCATGACCGTCGAGACGACGAGAACCGGCGCCGGCAAGGCCATCGACCGCGAACGGGTCGCCGAGCTCACCGAGGCCGAGAAGGCGAAGTTCGTGGAGCGGACCGCCGCCTCGAAGGAGCGCTTCGAGCGCGCCGTCAAGGTGATGCCGGGGGGCGTTCCGTCCTCCTTCCAGCAGAACGACCCGTGGCCCACCTATGTCGAGCGAGGCGAGGGCGCCCGCGTCTGGGACGTCGACGGCAACGAGTACATCGACTTCCACAACGGCTTCGGCGTGATGTGCATCGGCCACGCGAACCCGCAGGTGGGCGCGGCGGTGAAGGCACGGGTGGACCTGGGAACCCACTTCGCGGCGCCGACCGACGGGTCGATCGTCGTCGCCGAGGAGCTCCAGCGTCGCTTCGGCCTGCCCCAGTGGCGCTTCACCAACTCGGGGACCGAGTCCACAATGGACGCGGTGCATCTCGCGCGCGGCGCCACCGGACGCGACGCGATCCTGAAGATCGAGGGCTCCTACCACGGCCACCACGATGCCGTGATGGTGTCGGTGTACCCCGAGCTCGAGGAGCTCGGCGAGCGCGACGACCCCCGCTCGGTGCCATACGGAGCCGGCTATCCGCGTGCGGTAACCGACCTGACGCGGGCGGTCCCGTTCAACGACGCGGACGCCCTGGCGTCGGTGCTGGACAAGCTCGAAGGGCAGGTCGCCGGCCTGATCATGGAGCCGGCGATGATGAACATCAACATCATCCCGCCGGTCGAGGGATACCTCGAGCGCGTTCGCGAGCTCACCTCGCAGCACGGCGTGAAGCTGATCTTCGACGAGGTCAAGACCGGCGCCACGATCTCCTACGGCGGAGCGACGAAGCGCTTCGGCGTCACGCCGGACCTCATCACCCTCGCGAAGGCCGTGTGCGGGGGATATCCCGGCGGGGCCGTGGGGATGACCGACGACATGGCCGAGCTCGTGGCGAGCGGCGCGGTCCACCAGTACGGCACCTTCAACGGCAACCCGCTCGTGATGGCGGCGTCACAGGCCGCGTTGACGGAGGTGCTCACGGAGGACGTATATCCGGGGCTGGAGGAGACCAACGAGCGGCTCAAGTCCGCCTGCCAGGAGATCATCGACCGCTATGGCCTACCCGCCTACACCGAGGGCATGGGGGCCAAGGGATGCGTGGTCTTCGCCCCGGAGCCTCTACGGGAGTACCGCGACTACCTGACGAAGGTGGACGGCGACCTTTCGGAGCTCGCGTGGCTCTACCACATGAACCACGGGATCTTCATGACGCCGGGGGTCGAGGAGGAGTGGACCCTTTCGATCGCCCACTCCGACGAGCACGTCGAGCGCTACTTGACCGCGTTCGAGACGTTCGCGCGCGACGTCACATCAGCAACAGCACCAGCCAGTTTCGGGGCCTAACGCCCCCTCACCGGCATACCTGGCTAGGCGCGCGGTGCGCCAGCGCCGGGAGTCATGCTCCCGCCGCTGGGTAGCCTCAGACCATGAACAGCGCACGCCAATTCCGGCGCCGTACCGCGTCGGCGTAACGCACATGGCGAATCGCCTGGTCGACGAGACCAGCCCCTACCTCCTCCAGCACAAGGACAATCCGGTCGACTGGTATCCGTGGGGGCCCGACGCGCTCCAGCGCGCGCGCGAGTCCGACCGGCCGATCCTGCTCTCGGTCGGCTATTCCGCCTGCCACTGGTGCCACGTCATGGAACGGGAGTCGTTCGAGGATGCCGAGACAGCGCGGTACATGAACGAGCACTTCGTCCCCATCAAGGTCGATCGCGAGGAGCGCCCAGACGTCGACTCGATCTACATGGAGGCCGTCCAGGGGATGACGGGCCACGGCGGCTGGCCGCTGACCGCGTTCCTCGATCCCGATGGCGTCCCCTTCTACGGCGGCACGTACTTCCCGCCCGATCCGCGCCACGGGATGCCGAGCTTCCGGATGGTGATGGAGGCGGTCGTGGAGTCCTGGACGACCCAGCGCGAGCGGATCCGGGCATCGGCCGACCGGATCCGGCAGCAGCTCGGGGCGATCGGCCGGATCGAGGCCGTCGACCAGGAACTGAACCCCGATCTGCTCGACGACGCGACCTCCAAGCTCCGCGCCATGGCCGACATGCGTCACGGCGGCTTCGGGCCGGCGCCCAAGTTCCCGCCCGCATCGGCGCTGGAGCTGCTGCTCGCCCGAGGCGTGACCGACGCGGTCGAGGTCACGCTCGACGCGATGGCTCATGGCGGCGTCTACGACCAGATCGGCGGCGGGTTCGCCCGCTACTCGGTCGACGACGTCTGGCTCGTCCCCCACTTCGAGAAGATGCTCTACGACAACGCGCTCCTGGCGCGCGCGTACCTGCACGGCTGGCAGCGGCTGGGACACGAGCGCTATCGCCGCGTCTGCGAGGAGACGCTCGTCTGGGCCCTGCGGGAGATGCGCGGCCCGGAGGGCGGCTTTCATTCGGCGCTCGATGCCGACTCGGAGGGCGAGGAGGGTCGCTTCTATCTCTGGACGCCGGATGAGATCCGCGAGGCGCTCGGGTCGCCCGGACTTGCCGACGAGGTGATCGCCCACTTCGGCGTCACCGAGACCGGCAACTTCGAGGCGCGGAACATCCTGCACGTACCCGCCGGCGCGGGCGCCGAGGCGCCGGCCGAGCTGGACGCGGCCCGACGCGCGATGTACACGTACCGGTCGCGCCGAGTCTGGCCGGGCAAGGACGACAAGCGGCTGTGCTCGTGGAACGCGTTGATGATGGGTGCGCTCGCAGAGGCGGGCGCCGCGCTCCCCTGCGAGGACTACCTCGACGCCGCCGTTGCCTGCGCCGACTTCATCTGGCGTGACCTGCGCGACGAGCGGGGCCGACTGCTGCGCACCTACAAGGACGGCCGCGCCCACCTGGCCGCCTATCTCGAGGATTACGCCTATGTGGTGGAGGCGCTCCTCTCCCTATACGAGGCGACGTTCGACGTCCGCTGGTTCGACCGGGCGCGCGAGACCGCCGACCTCATGATCGAGCTGTTCGCCGACGACGAGCGCGGCGGATTCTTCACGACGGCCCACGATCACGAGGAGCTGGTTGTTAGGCGCAAGGACCTGGACGACCACCCGATCCCGTCGGGCAACTCCGCCGCCGCATTCGGCCTCCTCCGCCTCGCAGCGCTGACCGGCGAACATGACTACGAGCGCCGCGCGGTGGGCGTCTTCCGCCTGCTCCAGGAGGCCGCCGTCCGGCACCCACACGCGCTGGCGCACCTGCTGTGCGCGATGGACTTCTACTTCGCATCCGTGAAGGAGGTCGCGCTGGTCGCGCCGGCCACCGGCGACGGGCTCGGCGAGCTCGCCGCGGTGGTCCGGACGCGGTTCCGACCGCACGTCGTCCTCGCGGGCGGCCCCGAGGGAACCCAGCGCCCGGAGCTCCTGAGGGACCGAGACCCGGTCGACGGCCAAGCTGCCGCCTACGTCTGCGAGCACTTCGCCTGCCGGCGCCCGGTGACCGAGCCGGAGGCCCTGGCCGCAAGCCTGGGCGACTGAGGCGTTCGCCACTCCTCTCCCCCAGGCCACTCACTCCTCCATGCCGCGCCCCCACCCATGCCGCGTCCCAGCCGCGCGCGACGGTTCCTTGACCCTCTCGGCGCACCCTTCCCACAAACGCGTATAGAGACGGCACCCAGGGCAGGCCACCATTGGCGGCATGCCCGGGTCACTGCAATCCCCGCCCACCTGTCGGGCGCAGATTGCACTGACCCGCCTGCTAAGCCTGGCCGAGGGCCAGTGGGGAGTGGTTGCGCGCTGGCAATTGCTTCGATGCGGGATCAGCGGCACGACGATCTCGCGCTGGGTGGCGTCGGGGCGGCTTCACCGCATCTATCCGCGGGTCTACGCGGTCGGCCACCGCGCGATCCCGCTCGAGGGCCGTCTTCTCGCCGCTGTCCTCTACGGGGGTCCGGGAGCGGCCTTGAGTCATGCGAGCGCGGCGAGCTGGTGGGGCCTCATCTCCTGGGTGCCCACCACAACACACGTCTCGAGCCGAAAGCGCCGACGGGCGCTGGAGGAGGTCCGGGTCCATATTCCCGCGCGCATCGAGCGGGTGATGCACAACGGCCTGCCGGTGACCCCCGTCGCGCGCACCCTCCTCGACTTCGCCTCCGTGGCACCGCCCCGGAACGTCAGAAAGGCCGTCGCCGAGGCGGACTTCCTGCATCTCCTCGACCTCGACGTGATCGATGCCGTGACCGGCGCCGGCAGGCCCGGCTCGGCGAAGCTGAACCGCGCGCTCGCCCTTCACCGCCCGGAATACGCCCGCACCAGAAGCGAGCTCGAGGACCTCTTCCTCGACCTCTGCCGCCGCCATCGTATGTCGCTTCCCGAGGCGAACGTGAAGGTCGGCCCACACACCGTCGATGCCCTCTGGCGGGGCGAGCGGGTGGTGGTCGAGCTCGACGGCGGCGACGGCCACGCGTCCTACGGCCAGATGCAGCGCGACCGTGGGCGGGACCTCTTCCTGCGTCGACGCGGGTTTACGGTGCTCCGTTACTCGTGGCGGCAGGTGGCCGCGCAGGGCGGTGAGGTCGCGACCGACATCCGGCGAGTGCTGCAAATGAGCGACCGCAGATCCGGCCTGGCGGCCTAGGGGCGCCGCGACGCTGACCGGGGTTGTCCCTGCCGTACCGAGCGAGGAGGAAGGAGCATGCCGCAAGAGTTCAGGCGCGGGGATCGCGTCGAGTGGAATTTTCGTGGGAGGAAGGTCATCGGCCGCGTGCGCAAGCGGCTCACGTCGCGTACCGAGGTCGGCGGTCAGGTCGTCGCGGCGTCCAAGGACGATCCGCGCTATCTCGTGCGCAGCGAGAAGAACGGCAAGGAGACCGCGCGGCGCGCGAGCGGGCTGACCAGGGTGGCCCGATAGGGGCTCAGCGTTGAAACAGCGGCGCCGAGCGGGGCTCGTGGCGTCGCGGCGCCCGGACGGTGAGCATCCAGACGCCGGCAGCGATCGCCAGCTCGACGATGAAGCCGGCGAGGCTCCAGATATTGTCGCTGGTGGACAGGGTGTCGGTGGTCGTCAGGTGGTAGACGAAGTGCGGGACGACGCCGAGGAAGAGCGCGACCACGGCCACCTGCACCAGTCGCCGCTCGCAGAACAGAGCGGCGCCGAGCAGCACGATCGCGATGGTCAGGTTCGCGGCGCCGAAGTCGCGGACGAGGTGCTCGTTGAACGGGGGGAGCGCGGAGACCCAGTGTCGCCCCGCCCCGGGGAAGTTGTCATAGAAGCCGCGAGGCGAGATCAGCGACCACACGGCGATCAGGCGCAGCGGGGATGGCGAGCAGGACGAGGCCCGTCCTGATCAGGCCCCTCGACTGGAGCTCTCCGTACCCGTGGCCGCGCGGCATCAGAGGATCGGCAGGAACCTGTCGACCTCCCACGGGGTCACCTGGACCCGGTAGTCGGCCCACTCCTGTCGCTTGATCTCGATGAAGCGGTTGAACGTGTGCTCGCCGAGGATCCGGAGGACGAGCTCCGAGTGCGCGGCGATCTCGATCGCCTCACCCAGCGTCTCGGGAAGCTCTTCGATCCCGCGCTTCTCGCGCTCCTCCGGCGTCAGGTGGTACAGGTTCTGCTCCATGGGCTCCGGGAGCTCGTACCCGTTCTCGATCCCCTCGAGGCCGGCGTGCAACATCCCGGCGAAGCACAGGTACGGGTTGCACGCGGGATCCGGGCATCGCAGCTCCGCGCGCGTCGCCTGCTCCTTACCGGGGTGATAGAGCGGAACCCTGATCAGCGCCGAGCGGTTGCGGCGCGACCACGCCAGATACGTCGGCGCTTCGAAGCCGGGCACCAGCCGCTTGTAGGAGTTGACCCATTGGGCAAAGAGCGGCGCGATCTCGCGCGCGTGCCTCAGCTGCCCGGCGATGAACGCCTTGGCCGTCGGCGACAGGTAGAACTGATCGTCGGGATCGAAGAAGGCGTTCCTCCCGTCGCGCGACAGGGACTGGTGGACGTGCATGCCGGACCCGTTCTCGCCGTAGAGCGGCTTCGGCATGAAGGTCGCATGCCATCCGTACTTCATCGCGTACTCCTTGACGACGATCCGGTACGTCATGCAGTCGTCGGACATCGCGAGCGCGTCCTTGTAGCGCATGTCCACCTCGTGCTGCGACGGCCCGACCTCATGGTGGGCGTACTCGACGTGGATTCCCAGCTGCTCCAGCGCGAGGATCGTCTCTCGCCGGACGTCGGAGCCGGCGTCGAGCGTGGTCAGGTCGAAGTACCCGCCCTCGTCGAGGATCTCCGGCGGGCCCTCCTGCGGCTTGGCGGACCGGAAGTAGAAGTACTCGAGCTCCGGCCCGATGTTGTACGCGTCGAACCCCATGTCGGAGGCCCGCTTGAGCGCCCGGCGCAGGATCCAGCGTGGATCCCCCTCGTACGGCTCGCCGCCGGGAACCCGGATGTCGCAGAACATCCTCCCGGTCGCCTTCTCCGCGGGCCGCCACGGGAGGATCGCGAACGTCGAGGGGTCGGGCATCGCGATCATGTCGGACTCCTCGATGGGGTTGAACCCGGTGATCGAGGAGCCGTCGAAACCCATCCCGCCCTCGAAGGCGTCATCCAGCTCCGCGGCGTTGATCGAAAAGGACTTGAGCTGTCCGAGGACGTCGGTGAACCACAGCCGGATGAAGCGAACGTCGCGGTCCTCCACGACCTTCACCACGTCGTCGGGGGTCTGGGTTCGCACGGCGCTCGCGGTTTCGGCCATCTCGGTCCTCCCTGTGTCGCGTGATGCTGGTGGCGGGCCCTGAGGGGGCCGAACCATATCGGCGGCGGGCCGAGTGAACCGGGGCGGCCGTCCCGACCGTATTCAGCGTCGGAGGTGTTGCCATTCGGCCTTCGCCGCGCTATAACTTACGTCGAGTAAGTAACCCGCTAAAAGTGAAGTAAAGGCGGAGTCAACGGCGCGTAAACCCGCGCGCCGGCGCGACGCGAATAAAGAGCGCACCCCAAATGACCGTCAAGACCGATATCAGCCGCTTCGACATCCACGACGAGCTCACAGCGCCCGAGGCGACCGCCCGACTGCTTCGGGGGATGTCCGACGCGGGCGGGTCGGTCTCGAAGTTCGTCGGCGTCCTCGCGGGCTCGCCGGCGGCGATGCGGGCGTTCGCGCGGATGAGGCATGAGCTTCGAGGCGGCCTGCTTCCACGGCCGACCGCCGAGCGCATCGCGCTCGCGGTCGCCCAGAGCCGCGGCGACACCTACTCGGTCGCTCAGCACGCCCGGACCGCCCGCGCCGCGGGACTCGGCCTGGACGAGATCTCGGGAGCGCGAAGCTGGACCTCCACCGATCCGCGGGAGGCACCGCTGCTCACCTTCCTGAAGGCGCTCTTCGACTCCGAGGGCCGCCCCCCGCACCACCTCCTGGAGGAGGCTCGCGAGGTCGGTTGGACCGACGAGGAACTGCTCGAGGCGGTTGCGCACCTGGCGGTCAACGAGTTCCAGAGCCTCATCTCCAACGCAGCGGCCCTCCCCCAGGACCAGACCGACCCGGCCATCCTGCCCGCCGCCGCGTAGGCGGCCACAAGCGGCAGGCGGCCGCGGGCGACTAGGGGAAGGCCGCCGCGCGAACCGCTGTCTTGCTGCTCCTCGACGCCCCGCGAGGGGTATCGCCTACCCCTTGATCGGGGCGGCTCGGATGTCGTCGGTGTAGGTGAAGTGAAGCTCCGTGGCGGCGCGCATGGTCAGGTCCCAACGCACGCCCTTGGTGTATGGACCGCGGTCGATGACCCTGGTGGTCACGTAGCGGTCGCCGTACTTCAGCGTGACCTTCGTACCGCACGGCAGGTGGCGGTGCGCCACGCCGACCGTGTGCCGCTTCAACGTGACGCCACAGGCGGTCTTCTGGTTCCAGAAGCCGGGGCCGTACCAGGACGCGGTGCGCTTGGGCATCGTGTGGACGAGACGCGAGCGCGTTCGCTTCCGGACGACCCCGCTCGGCTCGAGCTCCTCGCTCCTCTGGAACTCCTGGACCTGCGCCTGCGTCGAGTCGTCGAACTGCTTGCCGAGGCTCACGTCGTAGGACGCGGCCCTCATTATCCAGTGAAGGGTCTTGACGTCGGTGCCGCAGTCTCCAAGCCGCAGTACCCGCGACCCGAAGCTCGCATCCGTACAGGAGTCCGTCGTGCCCGTGCCTCCTCCTGACGCGCCGCGCGCACTCGCTGCCGCGGCGATCATCCCCACGACCGCGATGCCCACCGCCCAGAGTGCGATGCGATCCGGGTGCCGCATGATCGGCCGCTCGCGGCGCCGGCGATATTCGGTTTCGGCCCCGCGCCGGGGCCAGCCTTCGTCCATGTGCTCTTTCGTCGCTTACGGGGTTAGCTGACGGGCTCGCGCCGAAAGAGAAGGCGCTACGCAACAAGGAGCTGCGATTCGCCCCAGAAACTGGGTCCCCCGATCCCCGCGATATGTGGCGAGGATTCAGCCGGAAGGTCGCGCGATCCTAACAAAGCGCCGGGCGCCCAATCCCGGGTCTATGCTCCGGCCGTGTCCGCGGCTCTCGTCACCGGTGCCGGTAGGGGGCTCGGTCTCGAGATCGCCCGGGCGCTGGCGGCGCGAGGCCTGACCGTCCACGTCACCGACCTCGACGAGGCCTCAGCCGCCGCAGCGGCCGATGAGCTCGACGGGCCCGCCTTCTTCTCGAAGCTCGACGTGCGCGACCGCGAGGCGTGCGAGGCGGCCGCGGCGATGACGCTCGAGCGCGCCGGCTCGCTCGACGTCTGGGTGAACAACGCGGGGATCCTGGTCACGGGACACGTCTGGGAGCACGATCCCGACACCTGCCGGCTCCTGTTCGAGGTGAACACGCTTGGGACCATCAACGGGACGCTCGCCGCGCTCGGACCGATGCGCCAGGCGCAACGCGGACACGTGATCAACATCGTCTCGCTGGCCGGGCTCGGCGCGCCGCCGGGCGAGGCGCTCTACGGCGCAACCAAGCACGCCGCGATCGCGTTCAGCCTCGGGACGCTCGGCGATCTGCGTCGCGAGGGACTCGGGGACATTCACGTATCGGCCGTATGCCCCGATGGCGTCTGGACGCCGATGATCGCCGACAAGCTCGACGACCCAGACGCCGCGCCCTCGTTCTCCGGTCAGCTTCTGCGCCCGGAGGAGGTGGCCCCGAAGGTGACCGACCTGCTCGACGGGCCGCGACCCGTCCTGACCGTCCCGCGGTGGCGCGGCGCGGTCGTCCGCATCCTGGACGCCTTTCCCGGCCTGTCCATGCGGATGATCCCGCTCTTCATGGCCGACGCCCGCCGCCGCCAGCGCCGCTGGAAAGCGCGGATCGAGGCCGGCGGCGGCCCATGACGATCGCGAGGCCACGGGAAAGCCCCGCCGAGGCGGGGCTTTCCCGTGCTTGCGGACGCCCGTTTACCCCGGGCCAGCTTCGATTGCGCGGGCCACCTCCGCCACGCGGGGTTGTGAGCCAAAGGCGGTCAGAACCCAGGTTGCCCCGGCCGCGACCCAGGGAGCGGTCGGCTCGCCGGGCCGAACCTCCACCACGACGTCGAACGGATCGCTCCGGCTCCCGCGTAGCGCATGGATCTCATCGACGATCTCTCTCAGGGCATCCGGCCCTGGAAGGTCGATGGGAAAGACGCCGTCCCAACGCGCAGCGCGCTCGAGCGGACGCCGCCGCGTGCCCCATCGAGCTGCGACCCAGACCGGGATTCGCGGCCGTTGGATCGGAGTCGGCTCAAACTCGCCGCCCCAGAACTCGTTGAGTCTCGCGAGCCCGCGGTCCAACAGCCTCGCCCGCTCGCGGGGGTCGACGACTTCGCCGAAGGGCTCGAGCTCTCCGTTGTGATCGCTGCCCAATCCGACCCCGAGGGTCAGGCGTCCGTCGCTCAGGTGGTCGAGCGTTACCGTCTCCCGCGCAACCTTCTGGACCCGCCGCCGCGAAAGCGGCGTCACCATCGGACCAAAGCGAAGTCTTTGCGTTGAAGACGCGAGCGCCGCAAGCGCGATCCATGCGTCGGCGACCGCCCGGACCGGTGCCCGATAGTTGACGTGGTCCCAGAGGAAGAACCCATCCCACCCCCGCTGCTCGGCCACGCGCGCGAGATCTGCAAGTGTGGTGGGATCGACGCACTCGTCGAAGGGGGCGAGGAAGATCCCATGCTTCGCCTTCACGGTATTCCGAGGTCCATCCGATAGCCCTCCAGGTGCGCCGCGTCGTGCCGGACCGGGGCTCGTGCGCAGACCAGGGGGCCGGTGAAGCCGGCCAGCGACTGCGCGACGAGGATGAGCTCGGTCCGGTTTCCGACCGCGTTCATCACCGCGTCGGCGTAATCCGAAAGACCAGCCGACTCCTCATCAGTCGCGGACCGTACCCGAGACCATCTCAGCGAGGGCGCTTCCGTGAGGTAACGCCGGATAGATCGCGGACATTTAGCTGGTAGATGACCGGCAGCAACAGTGCCGATCCTGGGACGGCCGAGTCGGGGGCTTCGAGGTTCGACGCAGCGTTCGACGCGCACTATCTGAAGGTCTTGGCCTTCGCGATTCGCCGAATGGAGAGTCGCGCGGAGGCCGAGATTATTTGTTTGACGCGATTCCGGTGGGCTGCGCCAAGTAGCTCACGGGCTTCGTTCAACCCCAAAAGGAACCATCAGCTCAGCAGGCGTACTCGCTGGAGAACGCGATAACGAACCGAGAGGAGCGACCATGTTGGATCACGTTGGCTTCGGAGTCTCGGACTATGAGCGCAGCAAGGCGTTCTACTCCGAAGCACTCGCACCGCTGGATATTGAGCTGATCAAGGAACCGGCCGAACTCGCGGCTGGATTCGGACGCGCCGGCAGGCCGTTCTTCTGGCTCGAGGCCACGCGCCCGCCCGTCACCCAGGTTCACGTCGCCTTCGGCTGCGAGTCGCGAGACCTCGTCGACGCCTTCCACGAGACGGGACTGGCCGCCGGCGGGATCGACAACGGAGCGCCCGGCCCGCGCCCGATCTACCACGAGCACTACTACGGCGCCTACGTCCTCGATCCGGACGGCAACAACGTCGAGGCGGTCTGCCACCGTCCAGCCTGAGACCGCTCCTACATCGCTTTGACTCGAGCGTCCCGGGACGCAGCCTCGTTCGGCAATGCGCTCGATCCGGGGCGTCCTCCCTAGCGAGGGTCCCATAGGAAAGCCCCGCCGAGGGCGGGGCTTTCCGGTAGCAGGCCTGTAAGCCGGATTCTGTCGTGCGCAGTCATCTGTCTCGCGGGGCCTAGGTCCCCGTGGGTCCCGTTCGCCGGGATCCTGCGGCCCACCTGGACCTCGCCGGGCCGGGTCGTAGGTCCTGCTTGGCCTTGCACCGGACGGGGTTTGCCCTGACGCGCCCCGTCACCGAGGCGCCGGTGCGCTCTTACCGCACCATTTCACCTTTGCCTGTGCGCGACTCACGTGTTGCCGCGCCATCGGCCGTGTCGTTTCTGCGGCACTTTCCCGCGGCTTTCGCCGGGTCGGGATTACCGACCGTCCTTGCCCTGTGGTGTCCGGACTTTCCTCGAGGGATCACCTCCCCCGCGACTGCGTAGCCTGCTCGACGAAGTGTAAGGGGGACGCCGCGCCGCGGATGAAGTTTGCCCTGCAGCCGACCTCAGACCTGCTTCACGCGGAAGCCGAAGTGCTTGCCCTTCTTGAGGAAGGTGGCGGACTGCCCCTTCAGCTTCCAGCCGTTCGGCAGGCCGCTGGGCTTAGCCAGGAACCTCGTGAAGAGAGTTGATGCCCTCTGGCAGCTGATCCGGCGCTTCTTGATGACCGTGATCTTGTACGGGCCCTTCCGCAGGTGCAGGTCGCCGATGCGGTCGTTGTGCTGCACCTGGAACGTCCCGGGGCAGATCTTCTCGCCCTTCGCCGGATGACGGCCGCCACCCCCACCGCCGCTACCGGTGGAGCCGGTTCGCTTGACGAAGAAGCCCTTCTGCGGGCTCTTCACGAACCCCGATTGCGGGATCTTCACCTTCCACCCGTTCGGAAGCTTGCCGTCGAAGTCCTGCAGGAACTTCGAGAACAGGTTCGACGCCCGCTGGCAACTCAGCTCGTTCTGGTTGATCACGGTGATCCTGTAACTGCCGGCGCGAAGCGAGAGCCGGCCGACGTGGTCGTCGTGCAATACCCGGAACGCGTTTTGGCATTTCGTATCCGCCTCGGCCCGGCCGGGGCCGGCGAAGGCGGCGAGCGCGAACAGGGCAAGCACGCCGATCAGCAGACGGCGTGGATCGATCACTGTGGTTGGCATTCCCCTGCTCCTGAATGTCGTGGACGATGGTCGCGCTCGAACCCGGACGGGCGAGCGGGCGCGCGTACAGTAGCTGCCCACGTCCTGCCGCCCGCCGTTCGCCCGGATGAGGCGGCCCCGCGGGGCCGTTTCTCAGCGGAGCTCCGAGCCGCAGCTCTCGCAGCCGCCCGCATGGGACATCTCGCCGGCGCACACGGGGCAGGGGGCGTGCCCCGCGGTCGTCAACTTGTCCCACGTCGCCACGATCGCGTCCTCGAGCGTCGGACCCTGCGGGTTGAAGAGGCGAGGAGTGGGAGCATCGGAGCCGTCTCGCCCCGGGCCCGCCACGCGGGTCTCGGCTGTCGCCACCGCCGCCATCAGACCCTCCGGAAAACCCCCACGACCCGCCCGAGGACCTTGGCGTCCCGGGTGCGGATGGGCTTGAAGTCCTTGTTCGCCGGCTGCAGGCGCACGCGGTCCTTCTCGCGGAAGAAGCGCTTGACCGTGGCCTCGTCCTCGATCATCGCGACCACGATCTCGCCGTTTCGCGCCGAGTTCGCCTGCTGGACGACGACGAAGTCGCCGTCGATGATCCCTGCGTCCTTCATCGAATCGCCCTTGATCTTCAGGATGAAGTCCGCCTGGTCACCGCCGATCACCGGCGGGAGCTCGAGGTACTCCTCGATGTTCTCCTCGGCGAGGACCGGCTCACCCGCCGCCACCTGGCCGACGATCGGGACGCTCGAGGCCTTGACCGCACGCTTCGCCCGTCCCACCAGGAGCTCGATCGCCCGCGGCTTCGTGGGGTCCCGGCGAAGCAGGCCGACCTTCTCGAGGTTCGCCAGGTGGGCATGTACCGTCGAGGAGGAGTGGAGTCCAACCGCCTTGCCGATCTCACGAACCGTCGGCGGATAGCCGGTCTTGGACGCGTAGCTGCGAATGAAGTCGAAGATCTCCTTCTGGCGCTTCGTGAGGTCCACGGTCAACTCCTTGTCGAGCGGTCGTTCGCCGGACGAACTCGATTGAGGGAACACATGTTCGTAGAGTAGACGCTGCCGCGGACGGAAGCAAGGCCTCTAGAATCGTGGGCCCGCAGGCGCCTGTGGCGGAACTGGTAGACGCGCAAGGTTGAGGGCCTTGTGAGCTTTCTAGGCTCGTGGAGGTTCGACTCCTCTCAGGCGCATCGAGAACCCCTGGTAACCCGGAGGTTTTGTTGTCAGCTCGAGCTAGGCGTGGAATGGAGAACCCTTCCACTTCGAAGCTTCGAGGTAACGATCATCGAGGCACGCCCTTACCGCGCCGAGACCAGGCTGAACATCAACTGGGCGTCCCTTCGGCGCCAGGCCGATTCCAGCCTCAGGATCGGGGAGTCAGCGGGGAAGGTCAGCGACGCCGACGGTCAGCGAAGGCCAATTCACTTGGACTGAGCGGCGGTCGGCACCCTGTTACGGCCTTGCGAGCCGGGACGGTTACCGGTGCTCTGCGATGCGACTCTTCGAGCTGCGGGTCCCCGGCGCGTGCGGACCACGGCGAGGGCCACGCGGTGGTGGATTGCGCCGCCAGCGCCGGGGGTCGTGTCCCGGGGACCCGGGCTGTCCCGCCACGAGGTCTGGGCGGGCACGAATCACGCACCAGCCGATATACGCGAGACAGGCAACACCGACCAACGAGGGGTAGAGGATCGGCCAGAACAGATCCATTGCGGCGAGTGTAAACCTTGATCACCGTCCCTTGGACGCTGGGTGGGTGGGGCGTGTTCCGTCTTATCGAGGTCGAGGCTTGCGCTGGCTCACCGGATGACGGCGCGGTCCACCGCCATGGCACAGAACAGAACCGCCAGATACAGGAGCGACGCGAGGTGTACCGCAACCGCGGCCCGGTGGGAGGGGCGCAGCCACAACCGAACCGCCAGGGCGAGGAACGCGCCGCCGAGAATGAGCGCGGCACCGAGGTAGACGGCATCGAAGAGCCCGGTGAAATACGGCAGCACGGTGAACGCAACCAGCGCCTCCGTGTACACGAGGATCTGGCGGCGCGTGGCCGCATCGCCGCGGGCAACCGGCAGCATCGGGATCTCCGCCCGCGCGTAGTCGTCCTTGATCAACAGGGCGAGCGCCCAAAAATGCGGCGGCGTCCAAAGGAACACGATCGCGAATGGATACAGCGCGTCCCAGCTCAGTCCGCCGGTGGCGGCAGCCCAGCCAACCAATGGCGGGACGGCCCCCGCGGCTCCACCGATGACGATGTTCTGGGGCGTCCGCGGCTTGAGCCACACCGTGTAGACGACGATGTAGCCCAGGAAGCCGGTGAGCGCCAATCCCGCCGCCAGCGCGTTCACCTCCAGATCGAGCTCGATCGCAGCCGCCACCACGAGGCAAACGCCAAACCAAAGACCGTGGCGGGGATCGATGCGACCGGAGACGAGGGGGCGAGCGCAGGTGCGGTCCATGCGGGCGTCTCGCTCGCGCTCGAGGTAGTGGTTGACGGCGCCCGCGCCGCCGGCCGCCAGATAGCCGCCCAGGACGGTCCAGAGAATGGCAGCCATTCCAGGGTCGGGGGGGTCGGCGACGAGCATCGTCGCCACGGTCGTCACCAGGAGCAGGCCGATGATCCGCGGCTTGGTCAGTGCCAGGTAGTCCTGCACGACGCTGCTCGCGAGCGCACGGCGGTGGTGAAGCGGTTCGGGAGCGACCTCGATCCGTGGCGTCGCCGTGCCCGCGAGGCCGGCACCTCCGACAGTCCTATCGCTCAGCGGGTCGCCCGTCTTCGTAGCCTCTCCATCGCCGGCCGGGGCCGTAACTCATTCTGGCTCGTACTGATTTATACTTGCTCGCGCCGCTCCCTCCCGCTCACGGGGCGGGGGCCAGACAGGGGCGGCGCGGAGAGTAGGTGCGAATGGCTAACCGTGTGGTGCGGGGGTATTCGTTATCGGCTCGGGGCGCGGCCAGCAGATGCGGGCCGCGGCGAGGGGGTCGCGCCACCGTGTTCGGGGGGAGCCTGAGGTGAGATCGCCCACCGTTCGAGCGCTCTTCGTGCTCGTCGGCCTGGCGCTCGTGGCCGTAGTGGTCGTCCTCTACATCTCCAGGTATCTCAGGTCGCCGACGCCGTTCGCCGCCGCGCAGACCGGGCCGCACGAGGCGAGGCTCACGCTGGGGACGACGCCGGCGGTGGGCACGCTCGGCCACAACCCTTCGTGGGTCTCGTATCTGGTTCGCGACCACGGGAGCTGGGATCAGACCACCGTCTTCGACGTTCCCGCCCATTCGCTCGTCCACGTCACGATCTACAACTTCGACGGCGCCAGCGCACTGCGGAACCCCTTCCTGTCCCAGGTGCAGGGGACGGTGGGCGGCAACATGCAGATCAACGGCAAGCCCACCAAGGTCATCCCTCCGGACGACGCCTCGCACACGTTCAGCGTGCCGCAGTTCGGCTTAACCGTTCCGCTAAAGGGGGTCCCGGACAATGCGCCGCACCAGTGCGCCGAGATGCCCTGCCCTCTGAGCAAGGCGCACGAGACCATCACCTTCACCTTCCGCACCGGGAAGCCGGGCCGGTACCGCTGGCAGTGCTTCGTGCCCTGCGCCGCCGGATTCATCGACGGATTCGCTGGACCGATGCAAACGATTGGCTACATGGACGGCTTCATCCACGTGATGTCCTCATCCACTTGACCTGAACGCCAGGGATGTCAGAACCCCGCCATTTCCGCCGCCTGCTGATTCTCTGGCTGGTGCTGAGCGTGATCGCAACGCCCATCGTCGTCATCATCGCGGCGCCGGGCCTCCCACCCGGAAACGGGAGCGCCGAGGCCTCGAGCCAGGTGACGGACAACACCGTCCTGCTGGGGATCGCCACGCCGATAGCGGCATTGGTCATCGTGTACTTCGCCTACACGCTGATCGCGTTTCGCCACCGCCACTCGGGACCCGACGAGGGGGTCGCGATCCGCGGCGACAATCGCATTCAGCTGACCTGGATCGTGGTTACGGGCCTGATCGTGCTGTTTGCGGCGACGTACGGCTCGGCGCGTCTGTTCGCGGACAACGGATCGGGAGGCGGCCAGGGTTCGAGCCCGCTCGCGAAGCCCGGCGGTCACCGGCTCCAGGTGCAGGTGATCGGCCAGCAGTGGAACTGGACCTATCGCTTTCCGTCCTACGGGGGTGTCGAGACGCCGCACCTCGAGCTTCCTGTCAACACCGACGTGGAGCTCCACGTCACGTCCCTGGACGTGATCCACTCGTTCTGGGCGCATGATCTCGGCGTTAAAGCCGATGCCAACCCCGGAGTGGACAACGTCGCCTACGTGCGCCCGACCAAGGTCGAGAGCTTCGACATCCGCTGCGCCGAACTCTGCGGCCTCTTCCACGGCCACATGACCCAGACCGGGTACGTCGTCACGGACAGCAAGTTCCAGGCCTGGATCAAGCAACAGCAGCGGATCTACGCTCCGGCGACCAGGAAACTGAACCCCTACAACCCCTCATACCTGCCCAAGCCGTTGAGGAGGGCCGGATGAGCACCGCGGTCGCGCCCCGGTCGCAAACCCGTTCCCTTCTCGCCTTCAACGTGGTCACGGGAATCGTGCTCGGTGTCGGCGGCTTCTACCTGGGTTGGTGGATCGGCCACCAGATCCATGCCACGACCCTCGATTTCTTCGCGGACACGAATCAAGACGACGTCGCCCTGATGCTCGGCTACGTGTTCTTCGTCCTCGGGTTCCTCGCCGGGCTCGGATTCGCGAGGTACCCGCTGGCACGGATGCTCGGCCGTGAGCCTTCGCATCGCGAGAACGAGGAGGCCGGTACCCGGCGCTACTTCGGTCTCTGCACCGACCACAAGGTCGTCGGCATGCAGTACATCGTCGGGATCGGCGTCTTCTTCTTCATCGGCGGGCTGAACGCGATGCTGATCCGGGCGGAGCTCCTGCGCCCGTCGCCGCAGCTGTTCGGGGCCGGGAATTACCTGACGATCGTCGGCCTGCACGGCGCGATGATGATGGGGGTGATGAGCTCGGCGATCCTCGGGCCGTTCGCGAACTACTTCGTACCGCTGATGATCGGCGCCCGGCGGATGGCCTTCCCGAGGATCGAGGCGCTCAGCTTCTGGCTCCTGATGGCGGCGGGCACGATCTTCGTCTCGACGATCTTCTTCGGCGGCTTCCCCACGGGCTGGACGGGCTACGCGCCCCTGAACGTCGAGGCGAACTGGGGGTTCGACTCCTACATCTTCTTCTTCGCCCTCGTCGGGTTGTCAATGATCCTGCTCGGGCTCAACCTGATCGTCACCATCGCGACGATGCGGGCGCCCGGGTTGACCTGGGGCCGTCTGCCGATGTTCTGCTGGGGGGTCCTGACTACCGCGGGCCTGATGGTGCTGGCGGCGCCCGTGCTGATCGCGGCGCTCCTCATGGTTGCCTTTGACCGCAGCCTGCAGACTTCGTTCTTCCTCGCGAGCTCGGGTGGCAGTCCCTACTTATTCGAGAACCTCTTCTGGTTCTTCGGTCACCCGGAGGTCTACATCCTCGCCTTGCCCGGGTTCGGCGTGATCCTCGAGCTCTTGCCCGTCTTCTCGCGGAAGCCGCTGTGGGGCTATCGCCTTGCCGTCGCCGGGATGCTGGGGGTGGCGCTGCTCTCGTTCTTCGTCTGGCAGCACCACCTGTTCGTGAGCGGGATCAACTCGGCGCTTCGCCCCTTCTACATGCTCTCCACCGAGGTGATCTCGATTCCGACCGGGTTCATCTTCCTCTGTGGCATGGCGACCCTGTGGCGGGCGAAGATCCGCTACACGGTGCCGATGCTGTTCTGCCTCGCCTGGTTCTTCAACTTCTTCGTCGGGGGTATATCGGGCTTCTTCCTGTCGGATACGCCCAGTGACGTCAGCACCCATGGCAGCTTCTTCGTCATGGCGCACTTCCACTACACGATCATGGGCGGCCTCATCTTCGCCTTCTTCGCGGCGATCTACTACTGGGTCCCGAAGATGACCGGCCTGCGCTTCAACGAGCGCCTGGCGAAGATCCATTTCTGGTCGATGTTCATCGCCTTCAACTCGACCTTCGGGCCCTTGTTCGCGCTCGGTCTGGCGGGGATGCCGCGGCGGGTGGCGACCTATCCCTCGAGCATGCAGCCGCTGAACATCTGGGTGTCCGTGTCGGCGTTCGTGCTCGGCGCGTCGATGCTCGTCTTCCTGGCGAATGTTCTCTATTCGCTGGTCATCGTGCGCAAACCCGCCGAGGCGAACCCGTGGAGGTCGAGGTCGCTGGAGTGGCAGGTGCCCTCGCCGGTCCCGCTGTACAACTTCGAGCGCGTCCCGACGATCGATGCCGACCCCTATGACTACGGCGTGCCGCCGGTGCCCCGTCCCGTCCCGGCGGGCACGGCCGGGGTTGCGCCGTACCCCCAGAGGAAATGAACGACACCGTTGACACCACGGGTGATCCGTTTGCCGAGCCGCCGGAGGTCCAGGATCGGAACATCTGGCTCGGCGTGCGGGTGATGGCCGGTGTCACGATCATGTTTTTCCTGGCGTTCGTGTTCGCCTACTTCTACCTGCGCTCCCTCAACAACGGCGGCCGGTGGCGACCCTCAGGCATCGATCCGCCGCAAACCTACGGGGCCGTGATCATCGTCCTGTTCGCCCTGAGCGCCGGGGCGTTCTCCTACGCTGCCCAGGCCGCGCGACGCGCGCGCACCTGGCTGCCGTTCGCCGGAGCGGCGCTCGTACTCGGGCTCGTCGCGTGCATCGTCCAGGGATTCGAGTGGGCGAATCTGGTGTTCTCGCCCATGGACGGTGGCTACGCGAGCGTCTTCCTGGGCTGGACGCTCCTATTCACAGTATTCGCACTCGTCGCGATTTATTGGCTGGAGATCGTCTTCGCGACGGGCCTTCGGCACCAACGCACCGGGGAGACCTACGTACCGCACGGGCTCGACGCCGCCGCCTTCTACTGGACCCTGCTCGTGGTCATCGGCGTGGTCGCGTGGGTGATCCTCTACCTGCTCTGAGACGTCGGTCGTGCTCGACCTGAAGCCATTGCTGGATTGGACCGGCGGGCCCGCGTTTGCCTGGGTGGTCGGGGCGGCGATCCTCTACTGGCTCGGCGGGGCCCGCGTTGCCAGCTCCCGCTCCGCCGGGTGGCGCACCGCCTGCTTCGTGGCCGGGTTGGCGACGATCGTCGTCGCGCTTGACTCGCCGGTCGACGACCTCGCCGAGGAGCTCCTGTGGGTGCACATGGTCCAGCACATCCTGCTCCTGGTCGTCGCCCCGCCGCTGCTCGCCCTGGCGCGCCCCTGGAACCGGATGTGGCACGGGCTGCCACTCGGTCTGCGGCGGCGGACCGCCCGCGCTGTGGCGCAAAGCCCGGGCCTGGCCCCGTTGCGTACCGCGGCCGGCGTGCTTCAGGACCCCGTCGTCGCCTGGCTTGCGTTCAACGTCACGTTCGTTGCCTGGCACATCCCTGCCGCCTATGACGCCACCCTCGATTATCCGTTCGTGCACGCGCTCGAGCACGCGATGTTCTTCGGCACCGCACTCCTGTTCTGGACGCGAGTTATCGATTCACCGCCGTGGCGCTCGCCGCTCCGTGAGGTTCCCCGCGCCGTGTACCTCGGGCTGGCGATGCTGGTGAGCTGGATGCTCGCCATCGCATTCGCGGTTTCGAGGTCACCGGTTTACGCCCCATACGCAGCCGAGGCAAGCCGCCCGGGTGGGCTGTCGGCCCTCGCCGATCAGCAGTTGGCCGCCGGCGTAATGTGGGTTCCGGGCTCGATCCCGCTGGCGATCGGGATCCTGATCATCGTGTACCGATGGCTTCAGCCGAATCGTCCCGAACGGGCCTCGGGCGGGTATCCGTTCGCGGGAGCGCAAGACTGAGCGAGAGGAGAACGATGGAGTTGTTGCCCCAGTTGATGGCCATCTCGAGTGACGCGGAGGGGATCCTCACCTGGGCGATCCCGCTCGGCGGGTTCCTCGCGGTGCTCGCCTGGTGCCTCCTTCTCCTTCGTCGCCGCCACCCCGAGTGACGGCGGCGGGCACTGAGGAATTCGACGTCCCGGAATGGGAAGAACGCAAGATGGGGGATGAGGTGCTTCGCAATACGTCGTCCCAGCTGGCCCGCCCGTGATCCTGGGGGTGGACTTCAGCTCCAGCGTCACCCATGGAAGCGGGCCCGCCCCTCGCGGAGTCAGAGCGAGCGCGCCTGCCGGGGTTGTGCGGCCCGGTCTGAAACGATGCTCCCCGAGCGACAAGGAGGGCCGAATGGCAGTTCTAGTGATACAGCGGATGCCGCCGATGTTCACGACCGAGCAGTACGAGCAGGTCAACCAGCGTCTCGGCGACGAGCCCCCCGAAGGCCTGATCTCCCACACGCTCGGCACCTCAGAAGGCCAGGCCGTGATGGCTGACGTTTGGGAGTCTCGTGACAAGTTCGACGCCTTCCGCGAGGGACGACTCAACCCGGCGCTCGAGGATCTCGTCGGTTCCGAGATGTTCAAGCAGCTGCCGACGCCGGACCGCGAGTTCTACGAGGTGCACGATCACCAGCACCCCTGATGGCGCACTCTCCTAAGCCCTCTCAGGAAGCCGATCCCAACGGCGAGGGAAGATCCATGGCCTCGGTGCGGCGTACACCGCGATGGACCGGTACTCAGATCCTCCCCGCTATCGTTCGTGGAGTAAGCGGCCGGGGCTTTCCCGGCCACAATGTGTCAGCGCTCCTCGTTCTCGGTTCCCAACCCCCGCGGTCCGCGACACCGCACCGTGGAGGAAAACGACA
This sequence comes from uncultured Actinomycetes bacterium, assembly GCA_963797665.1. Classification (GTDB taxonomy): domain Bacteria; phylum Actinomycetota; class Thermoleophilia; order Solirubrobacterales; family 70-9; genus AC-56. Next base: position 111,974 of record CAWCQE010000012.1, read on the forward strand.
TGGCTACAGGAACCGTGAAGTGGTTCAGCGACGAGAAGGGCTTCGGGTTCATCACGCCCGAGGACGGATCGAGCGACCTGTTCGTGCATCAGAGCGCCATCAACGGCGAGGGCTTTCGCTCGCTGGATGAAGGCGCAAAGGTCACCTATGACACCGAGGCGTCGGAAAAGGGTCCACGCGCCGTCAACGTACAGCCCGCCTAGGAAATAACCGCTGAGAACGCGCGCGTTGACGCGTCCACCGGTGCTGGGTCGCCGTTCCGTCGGAACTGCGCGCATCGGACGGCTACGCGGATGGAATAGCTGCCATGGTCTCAGACTCCCGCCTCTTGCCCCTTTGGGATTGCGCGTCCGGTCAGACTCCGAGGATGCGGGATCGCCCACGCGTCGGACCTCCTCGGCGACGCTGGGCGCTCTCGGCGTCCGTGAGCTTCTCCTCGGCCCGAAGCGCTTCACCGACCTGCGTGCGGGATTCCCGACGTCAGCCGGACCGTGCTCGGGCAGCGGCTGCGCGAGCTCACCGAGTCGGGGATCGTGCGCAGGCGCAAGCTTCCGCCGCCTGCGGCCGCCCAGGTCTACGAGCTGACCGAGTGGGGTCCGGCCTCGACGGTCGTGCTTGCCCTCGGACGCTGGGCCAGCGCGTCGCCGTCCTTTCTGCGAGACGCCGAGATGGGGCGGATGCGGTGGTGCTGGCGCTGAAGTCAACGTTCGACCCCGCCAAGGCGGATGGGCTCAGCGCGACCTATGAGCTTTCGACGGCCTGCCCTACTCGGTCAGCGTCGCCGGCGGCCACTTCGAGGCCAGGCGAGGCGAAGCCGGTCACCCTGATGTGACTATCCGAACAGACCCAATGACGCTGGCCCGTGTCGTCTTCCGCGGCCGCTCGCTGGCCGGGGCGGTGCGCTCGGGCGAGGGCGAGCTCGAAGGCGACAAGCGCGTCGCCGAACGGCTCTTGCGGATGCTCGCCGGTCGCTGACCCGCATGGCGCGAGTGGTCCTCGATGACCGTTGAGGTCTAACGTCACCACCATGGCCATCGAGGCGGGCAGCACCCAGACCGACCCGGCTCCCGGGGTCGTCCCGGGCGCCCGCGTCCAGATTGGGTCGACGCAGTCGATCTGCCCCCGGTGCCGACGGCTATTGGAAGCCGAGCTCCTGGTCCGCGATGGCAAGGTGCTGCTCTCACGTGAGTGCCCCGAGCACGGTCTCTTCGAGGCGGTCGTCTACGGCGACGCCGAGCGCTATCTGGCGATCCAGCGCTTCAACAAGCCCGGGGACCGAGCCGCTCGGAGCGCCAGACAGACGACCGCTCGCGGCTGTCCGCACGACTGCGGCATTTGCCCCGAGCACGCCCAGCACACCTGCCTCGGGCATCATCGAGGTCAACACGGCCTGCAACCTCGACTGCCCGATCTGCTTCGCCGACTCCGGCACCGGCCATCAGGAGCACGGCTTCTCGCTGACTTGGAGCAGGTCGAGTCGATGCTCGACGCGTTCGTCCGCGCCGAGGGCGAGCCCGAGGCGGTTCAGCTCTCCGGCGGCGAGCCGTCGATCCACCCGCAGATCCTGGACATGCTCGCCGCGGCGAAGCGACCGCGGCAATCCCGCTGGTGATGCTGAACACGAACGGCATCCGCCTCGCCCGTGACCCACGCTTCGCGCCGGCGCTGGCCGAGCTCGGCGTCCACGTCTACCTGCAGTTCGACGGCTTCGACGAGGCGACCCAGGTTGCGATCCGCGGCAAGTCGCTGACCGAGGAGAAGCTGCGCGCGCTCGATCGCTGCGCCGACGCGGGCGTCAGCGTCTCGCTCGCGGCTGCGGTCGAGCGCGGCGTCAACGAGCACGAGGTGGGCGCGATCGTCCGCTTCGGCATCGAGCACCCTGCGGTCACCGGCGTCTTCTTCCAGCCGGTCACGCACTCGGGGCGCTTCCTGGCCGACTCGGACCCGCTCGACAAGCTCACGAACTCAGATGTGATCGAGGCGGTCTGCGAGCAGCTCCCGGATTGGTTCCGCGCCGACGACTTCGTCCCGGTCCCCTGTTGCTCGCCGACCTGCCGCTCGGCGACCTTCGCGCTCTACGACGGCGAGGATCTGGTGCCGCTGACCGCGACTGGTCGATGTGGAGCACTACCTCGACTACGTCACCAACCGGGCGATCCCCGACCTCACGTGCGCGAGGCGCTCGAGGGACTGTGGTCGGCGAAGGCGGCGGGCGGGCGGCCAACCGGTCGCGGAGCGGCTGGAGTGCGTGGCCTGCGCGACGGCGATGCCCCGCCGAGCTGCGCGAGGTGGCGGCGCGGGGGTTCATGGTCGTCGTCCAGGACTTCCAGGACCCCTACACGCTCGATGTCGGAGAAGCTGCGCAAGTGCTGCGTGTCGGAGATCGCGCCCGACGGGCGGCTGATCCCATTCTGCGCCTACAACTCGGTCGGCTACCGCGAGCAGGTGCGGAGGGAGCTATCGAGGCAGGCCTGAAAGAGGCCTGTGCCGCCGCCTACGCGAGCCCCGCGGTTCGCTGGCTGCTGGGCGGCGAGCTGCACCCGGGCGGCGAGGCCACGACGCGGCGGGCGCTCGAGCTGATCGCCCTCGAGCCCGGCGAGCGGCTGCTCGACGTCGCATCCGGGACCGGCGCCTCGGCGCTGCTGGCGGCACGGGAGCACGGCTGCCTCGTGGTCGGGGTCGAGTACGGCGAGACCGCCGTGGCCGAGGCGCAGCGGGCGGCCGACGAGGCGGGGCTCGTGCGACCGCGTCCGGCTTCGTCGTCGGCGACGCCGAGGCGCTGCCCTTCGACGACGGCCAATTCGACGCCGTCCTCTGCGAGTGCTCGCTCTGCACGTTCGCGGACAAGCCGCCGAGCGCTGGCCGAGATGCGCCGTGTGCTGCGGACCAGGCGGGCGCCTGGCGCTCTGCGACGTCGTCGTCGGATCAAGGCCGCATGCCGCATGAGGCTCGAGGGAGCGCTCGCGACGGTCGCCTGCATCGGGGAGGCGCTGTCGCCGTGACGGCTACTCAGATCTCCTCGCCGGCGCTGGGCTGCGCCCGACCGGGGTCGAATCGCGCGACGAGGACGCGGCGGCGCTGGCCGATCGCGTCCTGGACCGGCTGCGGGGCGCCCGCGTCCTCGGACTCGATCGGGCGGCGGGATCGCCGATCGCGACCGACGAGGCGATCGAGCTCGTCCGGGCAGCCCGGCGCGCGATCGGCGAGGGCGCGCTCGGCTACGCGATCTTCACCGCCGTTCGCTGATGCCCGCCTCGGAACCAGCGCGGCGGGGCAGCGGTGCGGCGATGACGGGGCTCTGGATCGCCGTGGGCGCGCTCGGCGCCCTCTTGATCGCCCTGGTCGCCGGGATGTTCCTGCTGCTGGCCATGGGGCGGCTCCATCTCGACCTGGGGTGGGGCCGCAGCATCCACGAGCTCGGGCCGATCACGTCGGATCGGGGCGCCGCGCGAGCTCGTCTTCGAGATGATCGCCGCCCCCTACACGGGCCGAACGCCGGCGGAATCCGGGATCGAGGTCTTGGCGAGAGGGGAAGACCTCGTCGTCGCCGCCCACCACACGAAGGTCCACTTCTACACGGCGCGCACCGTGGAGGTGATCGAGTTCGAGCCCCCGACTCGGGTCGGATTCAGGCATCTCACCGGCCCCGTCCCCCACGCGGTCGAGGAATTCGTACTCGAGGAGACCGGACGACGGCACCGAGCTGCGCTACGGAGGTGAGCTGGGAATCGACTTCTTCATTCTTGGGCGAATCGCGGGCCGATACTGGGTCCGACCTCAATGGGAGCGGGTCGTCCGCGAGCATCTCGAGGATCTGCGGCAGCGGGCCGAGCAGCTGGCAAACCGCCGACGCGCGACAGCGACCTAGGCGTGTGTCGATAGCGCTCTGCGTCGGCCTTAGCTGATGCCGCTGTACCTGGACAGGTCTCGTCACAGGAGTACCTTGAGGCCATGCCGTCGCGCCTCATCTTCAGATGCGAGCACTGCGGCGTCGAGCCCGACCCGCTGACGCAGGTGAGCCTCGAGCGCCAGCTCCTCCATCAGCGGTTCGGCGAGTACGTGGATGCCGGGCCCGGGGCGTGGCTCGTCTGGCACGGCCGTGGGATCTACGGGCGGACGCTCTACGCGTGCGGCGAGCACCGGGGGGACCTGAAGGCGTTCGTCCGTCGTCATTACGGAACGCTGGGCTGGCATCCATGGTCGATGCGGACCTATCCGAGCCTGCCGCCCGACGATGCCGTCATCGCGCGACGCCGGATGACCCGCACCGGGACGCCGAAGTTCGGCATCGGCTAGGGGGCGGCGTAAGCACCCCGACACCGCGTCCCGGGACTGGAAACGGGGGCGGTCAGGAGTGGTAGCGTTGCGCCCGAGCTACCCGGGAGGCTGGCCGTGTGCCTGGCGATTCCAGGCCAAGTTCTAGAGCTGGTCGACGAGGCGAACCGCCTCGCCAAAGTTGACGTTGCCGGCGTGCGTCGCAACGTGAACGTCGGCCTCCTGGATGCGGAGAGCGGTGGCGTGGAACCCGGCGACTGGGTTCTCATCCATGTCGGGTTCGCGATCTCGAAGGTCGATGAAGACGAGGCCGAGGCGACCCGGCAGTTGCTCGAGGGAATGGGCGCCGACTACGAGCAGGAGCTCGAGGAGCTCCGAGCGAGCGTCATCGAATGAGAACCGACTGGCAATTCGCCTGGGCCGGCAGCAAGCCGGGGCGCATGTGATCTCCCCGCAGCCACCTCTCCGGGACGGGAACGAGCCGTACTGTGACCCTGACGGTGGCTGCATAACGTGCGGGGACGCGGCCATCCCGTTGCGCGTGGTGGCCCTGGACGTCGGCCGGGACCTGGCCCTCTGCGCGGACGAGGACGATCGCCGCGAGACGGTCGAGATCGCGCTCGTCCACCCCGTCGCCGTCGGCGACGAGCTGCTGGTCCACGCCGGCACCGCGATCGCGAGCTTGGAGAAGCGCGCGTGAGATTCGTAGACGAATTCCGCGACGCCGAGCTCGGGCGCGCGCTCGCGGCCCAGATCCACGCCCTGGCCGAGCCCGGGCGGAACTACAAGGTCATGGAGGTCTGCGGCGGGCACACGCACTCGATCTACAAGTACGGGATCGACGACCTGCTCCCGGACCAGGTCGAGCTGGTGCACGGACCCGGCTGCCCCGTGTGCGTGATCCCGATGGGGCGCGTCGACGACGGCATGGCGATCGCCGAGCGTCCGGAGGTGATCTTCACCTGCTTCGGCGACATGATGCGGGTGCCGGGATCGGAGCGGAACTTCCTCGAGGCGAAGGCGGCGGGCGCTGACATCCGCATGGTCTACTCGCCGCTCGACGCGCTGCGGATCGCGAAGTCGAACCCCGACCGCGAGGTGGTGTTCTTCGCGATCGGCTTCGAGACGACGGCGCCCTCGACCGCGCTCACACTGAAGCGGGCGAAGGTGGAGGGCATCGAGAACTTCTCGTGCATGTGCAACCACGTCACGATCGTCCCGCCGCTGCGGGCGCTGCTCGACTCACCCGACATGCGCCTCGACGGATTCATCGGCCCAGGCCACGTCTCGACGATCGTGGGCGTGCGCCCGTTCGAGTTCATCCCCGGCGACTACGAGCAAGCCGCTGGTCACCTCCGGCTTCGAGCCGCTGGACATCCTGCAGTCGATCGAGATGATCCTGCGCCAGCTCGCCGAGGGCCGCTGCTGAGGTCGAGAACCAGTACAAGCGGGTCGTTCCCTACGAGGGGAACCGGGCCGCGCTCCGCGTGATGGCCGAGGTGTTCGAGCTCCGCCCGCACTTCGAGTGGCGCGGGCTCGGGTTCATCAGCCAGAGCGCCTTGAAGCTCTCGGACGCCTACTCGGACTTCGACGCCGAGCTGCGCTTCGAGGTGCCCGGGAGTGCGGGTCGCCGACCCCAAGGCCTGCCAGTGCGGCGAGGTCCTGAAGGGCGTCATCAAGCCATGGGAGTGCAAGGTCTTCGGGACGGCGTGCACGCCGGAGCACGCGATCGGGACCTGCATGGTCTCGCCTGAGGGCGCCTGCGCCGCCTACTACAACTACGGGCGCTTCGCCCGCGAGAAGGAGCTCGTGTGAGCCCGGCCGCCCGCACGCGAGGCGGGCCGCGAGGAGCGGATCCTCGAGATCATCGAGACCGCGCGCTCGAAGCGGCCTAGGTTCAAGGACGAGCCGGATCACGATGGCCCATGGGGCCGGCGGCAAGGCGACTCAGACGCTGATCGAGGGGCTTCTGGCGCCGGCGTTCGCAGTCGGAGGCGCTTGCGGAGCTCGGCGACGCGGGGGCGGTCGTCGATCGATGGCGCCGGGCTCGCGATCACCACCGACAGCTTCGTGGTCAAGCCGATCCGGTTCCCCGGCGGCTCGATCGGCGAGCTGGCGGTCAACGGGACGGTCAACGACCTGGCCGCGCCGGGGCCCGCGCCGCTGGCGCTGAGCGTGCTCGCTGGTCCTCGAGGAGGGGTTGGGCGCCGACGAGCTGCGGGCGGAGGTGGAGGCGATGGCGGCGCGGCCGAGAGGCGCGGGGTGGAGATCGTCACCGGCGACACCAAGGTGGTCGAGCGCGGGCACTGCGACTCGATGTACGTCTGCACCACCGGGCTCGGCCGCGTCGACGCGCGGGCCGCACTGTCGACCCGGGCGATCGAGCCCGGCGACCGGGTCCTGGTCTCCGGGCCGATGGGCGAGCACGGCACGGCGATCATGCTCGCCCGCGGCGAGCTCGGGCTGGATGCGGAGATCGGCTCCGATACCCGCTCGCTGTGGCCGGCCGCCGACGCGCTGCTCGACGCGGCCGGTCCGGGGCTGCGCGCATGCGCGACGCGACGCGCGGGGGGGTCGCCTCCGTGCTCAACGAGCTCGCACGCGCCTCCGGGGTGGCGGTCAGGTGAGCGAGGGCGACGTGCCCGTGCTGCCGGAGGTCGCGGGAGCCGCCGAGCTCCTGGGGATCGACCCGTGTACGTCGCCAACGAGGGCGTGTTGGTGGCGTTCGTGGCGCCCGGCGCCGCGGACGCCGCGCTGGCCGCGCTGCGATCGGTCGCAGGCTTCGAGGAGGCGGCGGAGATCGGCGAGGTGCGCACGGAGCCGCCCGGGATGGTGCTGGTGGACACGGCGTTCGGCGGCCGGCGGGTGATGGACCTGCTGGCCGGCGACCCGCTGCCGAGGATCTGCTGAGGCGATGAGCCAAAGCTTTCGATGAGCACGACGACGGTCAAACGAAGAGAGGTGGCATGGCACGCTAAGCAGCGGAGTTCGTTCCCGATCAGGCGAAGACCGAGGGGATCACCGCGCACATGATCTGGATGACGACCGGACTCGGCTGCGACGGCGACTCCGTCGCGATGACCTCCGCCGTGAACCCGAGCCTCGAGGACATCATCACCCAGGCGATCCCTGGGATGCCGAAGGTCGTGGTCCACAACCCGGTGCTCGCCTACGAGAACGGCTCGGAGTTCATGGAGGCCTGGTGGCAGGCTGAGAAGGGCGAGCTCGACCCGTTCGTGCTGATCGTCGAGGGCTCGGTCCCGAACGAGAACCTTTCCGGCGAGGGATACTTGGCGGCGATGGGAAACGACCCGGAGACCGGCCAGCCGATCACGACCAACGAGTGGATCGACCGCCTGGCGCCGAAGGCGGCCGCGGTGGTGGCGGTCGGGACCTGCGCGACCTACGGCGGCATCCCGGCGATGAAGAACAACCCGACCGGGCGCCATGGGCGTCGCGGACTACCTCGGCTGGAAGTGGAAGTCGAGCGCCGGGCTTGCCGATCGTCAACATCCCGGGCTGCCCCGCGCAGCCGGACAACATGACCGAGGTCCTGCTCTACCTGGCCCTGCATCTCGCCGGGCGGGCGCCGGTGCCCGAGCTCGACGACGCGCTGCGGCCCGCGTGGCTGTTCGGCCGGACGGTCCGCGAGGGCTGCAACCGCGCCGGCTTCACCGAGCAGGGCAACTTCGCCACCGAGTACGGCGACGACCCGCGCTGCCTGGTCAAGCTCGGCTGCAAGGGCCCCGTCGTCAAGTGCAACGTCCCGGTTCGCGGCTGGGTGGACGGCTACGGCGGCTGCCCCAACGTCGGCGGAATCTGCATGGCGTGCACGATGCCCGGCTTCCCCGACAAGTACATGCCGTTCATGGACCGGATCCTTGGGGAAACGCCGCCGCGAACTTCCAGCGGTTCACCTACGGACCGGTGTTCCGCTACTTCCGCAAGCGCAACCTCGAGAAGAAGTACGACATCGAGCCGGAGTGGCGCAAGCCGGGCAACCGGCTGCTCTCCGGCTATAAGCCGAACCGCGACTACGCCCCGCAGGGTCGTGAGCGAGCGGACCGAGCGATTCGACTGAGCAGGAGGAGGAGTTACAGGATGGCAACCGTAGAGACACCGTAAGGCCGACCAGAAGGTGATGGTCAAGGAGATGTCGTGGGATCCGATCACCCGGATCGTCGGCAGCCTCGGCATCCACACGGAGATCGACTTCTCGAACCAGAAGGTGACCTAAGTGCTACTAGCACCTCGATGATCTTCCGCGGGTTCGACATCTTCATGAAGGGGATCGACCCACGGGACGCGCACTTCATCACCAGCCGCATCTGCGGCATCTGCGGTGACAACCACTGCACCTGCTCGTGCCTCAACCAGAACATGGCCTATGGGGTGAAGCCGCCGCCGCTCGGCGACCTCGCGTTCAACCTCGCGGAGACCGCCGACTACATGTTCGACCACGCGATCTTCAACGACTGCATGGCGAACGTGGACTTCTGCGAGCAGATGGTGAAGGAGACCAACCCGTCGCTCCTGCAGAAGGCCGAGCAGGAGCTGGCCGAGCACTCCGACATCCACGGCTACCGCACGATCGCCGACATCATGCGGGCGCTGAACCCGTTCACCGGGGACTTCTACCTGGAGACCCTCCAGGTGGCCCGGTACACGCGAGAGATGTACTGCCTGTTCGGCGGCCGGCACACGCACCCGTCGACGATCATGCCCGGCGGCTGCTCGGCGCACATCACGCACCAGACGCTCACCGACTACTACGTGCGCCTGATGCGGTACTTCGACTACGTCAAGCGGGTCGTCCCATGCACGACGACCTGTACGACTTCTTCCTCCGGGAGCTGCCGGGGTACGACATGGTCGGCTACCGCGACACCAATCTCGTGAACTGGGGGAGCTTCGACGACCCCGACTACGTCGACTACGACTACCGGAACATGACGGAGTGGGGCCGCAAGCGGTACATCACCCCCGGGGTGGCGATCAACGGCGAGCTGATCTCGACCGACCTGGTGGAGATCAACTTGATGATCAGGATCCTGCTCGGAAGCTCGTACTTCGAGGACTGGGTCGACAGCCAGGAGCCGTTCGTCACCAAGGATCCGCTCGGCAATCCGGTCGACAGGCGCCACCCCTGGAACAAGGTGACGCTGCCGAAGCCGCAGAAGCGCGATTTCGCGGACAAGTACTCGTGGGTCGTGTCGCCTCGGATCTACGACGAGCGCACCGACACCCACGTGTGCTGCGACACCGGCGGCGGGCCGTTCGCGCGCCAGTGGTGCACCGCGAAGGCCGGCCTGGTCGACTTCGGGTACGCGAAGGCGACCGGTCAGTCGATCCAGATGGTGCTGCCGCGGACGGCGAGCTCGCCCGAGATGGAGCTCGAGTGGAAGGTGCCGGAGAAGTCGAACGCCATCGAGCGCGATCGCGCCCGCGCCTACCACGAGGCCTACTCGGCGCTGATCGCACTGCACAACCTCGAGCGCGCCTTCAAGGAGGTGCGCGAGGGACGGACCAAGAGCTGGTCCAACTTCACAGTTCCGCAGGAGGCGATCTCGGTCGGCTTCCACGAGGCCGCCCGCGGCGTGCTCTCGCACCACATGGTGATTCGCGGCGGCAAGATCGCGAACTACCAGCCCTACCCGCCGACCCCCTGGAACGCGAGCGTTCGCGATTCATACGGGACCCCCGGCCCCTACGAGGACGCGGTCCAGAACACCCCGATCTTCGAGGAGAACGGCCCGGAGAACTTCAAGGGGATCGACATCATGAGGGCGGTGCGGAGCTTCGATCCGTGCCTCCCCTGTGGCGTCCACATGTACGACGGCGCGGGCCATGTCCGCAAGGTGGTGCACACGCCCACCGGGATGTGCTGACCGGGCGAGGGCCGATGGCGGCAACGGCGGATGGACGGCCCGCCGCGCAGGCGGCGGGCCCGGAGCGGGGCTCCGCGGAGGAGCTCGTCGCACGCGTTCAGGCGCTCACTGCCGAGCTGGAGGCGCTGAGCGATCCCGCGGCTCGAGCCCGAGCCGAGGAGCTCGTTGGCGCCGTCATCGAGATGTACGGCGCCGGGCTGACGCGGGTGTTCGCAACGCTGGACGAGGCGGGTGAGGCCGGTGCGACGATCCGCGCTCGGCTCGCGGACGACGGCATTGTCGCGAGCCTGATGCTGGTACACGGCCTCTACCCGGTGGCGCTCGCCGACCGGGTGGCGAGCGCCCTCGACTCGGTCCGTCCCTACATGGAGTCGCACGGCGGCGACGTCGAGCTGCTGGGGATCGACGAGGGCGTCGCCCGCATCCGCCTGGAGGGGAGCTGCGAGGGCTGCCCCGCGTCGGCCTCAACGCTCGAGCTGGCGATCAAGCAGGCGCTCGAGGAGGCTGCGCCGGATCTCGAGGGCCTTGTGGTCGAGGGGGCGGTGGAGGATCCCCGGACCAAGCTCGGCGACCGCGCGCTCGAGCTGCCGGTGGTCAGCGTGGCTCCGGGCGAAGCCGGCGCGGCACCGGGCTGGTTCGACATCGCCGGAACCGACGGGATCGACGAGGGCGAGCTCCGCGCAACCGCGGTTCGGGGTATCGAGCTCGTCGTCGCGCGCGTCGAGGGTGGGCTGCTCGCCTACCGCAACGCGTGCGCCGGGTGCGGCGCAGCGCTCAGCACCGGCGAGCTCGCCGGCGACGTACTGGGATGCCCGTCCTGCGAGCGCCGGTACTCGCTCGTCCGCGCCGGCCGGTCGCTGGACGACGATCATCTCCAGCTTGAGCCGGTGCCGCTGCTCGCGGACGCTCACGGAGCGCGGGTCGCGCTTGCAGCCTGAGCCCATGGGCGAGGAGCTCGATCGCAAGCTCGCGGCCCGCCGCCAGGCCGAGGTTGTGGCCAGCCTGCGCCGGATGGCCCGCGACACCGGCGCCCCGAGCGTCCGCAACGGGACCGGGGCGGGTCCGGAAGGGCGCTGCGATCTCTGCGGCACCGAGATCACGCCGGACCACCGGCACCTTCTCCACCTGACCGAGCGCCGCATCGTCTGCGTCTGCGAGAGCTGCCTGGCGCTTCGGGGAGGGGACGCCGAGTACCGGCCCACCGGGACCCGCGTCGCCTGGCTGGCCGACCTCGAGCTGCCGGACGAGGTCTGGGCGGCGTTCTCGATCCCGATCGGGCTCGCGTTCTTCATGCGCTCGAGCGTCACGGGCGGCGTGGTGGCCTTCTATCCGAGCCCCGCGGGGGCGACCGAGTCGGAGCTGGACATGGAGGCGTGGGAGGAGCTGGTTCGGGCGAACCCGATTCTCGCGTCCCTCGAGAACGACGCCGAGGCGCTCGTCGTCAACCGGCTGGCCCAGCCCAACGAGCACGCGATCGCACCGATCGACGAGTGCTACCGGCTGGTGGGCATGATCAAGCTCAGCTGGCAGGGAGTGTCCGGCGGCAGCGGCCCAGAGGAGGCGATCGCGGGCTTCTTCGGCGAGTTGCGGGAGCGGGCGCCGTGAGCGTCGACGGCGCGGCGCGAACGACTCTGGGCGGCGCGCCGGGGGACCCGGAGGCATCGTCCCCGGAGCGCCCGGAGCCGCGCTTCGAGGTCGTGGGTACAACTCACGTCGCGCGCGCGGCGGTGCCGACCCTGCGGCTGCGGATCGCCGTGCGAGAGCCGTCGGGCCGGCCCGTCTACACGATCGCACTGTCGACGCTCGTGACGGTCGAGCCCGCGAAGCGTCGTTACTCGGATGCCGAGCGCGAGCGCCTGCGTGAGCTCTTCGGACCGCCGGAGCGTTGGGCGTCCACCACCGGGAGCTTCCGCTGGACGCAGGCGGACGTGCTCGCGCCGCGCTTCACCGGGGAGAGCGAGTTCGACCTGGATCTGGCCTGCAGCTACGACCACGAGGTTGCCGCGGCCAAGTACTTCGCCGGGCTCGAGGCCGGCGAGGCGCCGATGCGCCTCCACTTCAATGGCTCGATGTTCTACGAGGCCGCCGATGGCCGCATGCAGCTCGCAGCCATACCGTGGGACTGCTCCGTCCGGTTCGCGATGCCCGTCGAAGTCTGGCGGGGGATGATCGCCGAGCACTTCCCGTTCCGTCGCTGGATCGCGCTCGATCCGCACACGGTCGAGCGCCTCGCCGCCCGCCGCGGCGATCGTGGGCTTCCGAGTTTCGACGCGGTGGTCGACGAGCTGCTCGACGAGGAGAGCTGATGAAGGCGGAGCTCGAGAGGCTCGTCGACGCGCTCCTGTACGAGGGCTACGCGCTCTACCCGTATACGCCGGGCGCGACGAAGAACGCGACCCCGACGCCGTTCGGCATCGTCTATCCGCCGGCGTACGCCGAGCGCAACCCGTCCACCTTCGACCGGTCGCGCATCGAGTGCGTCCTGGAGGCCGACGAGGACGCGGAGGTGCGGGGGGTGGTGCGGTTCCTGCAGGCGGCGGGGGAGCGTCACGAGGCGGCCACGCGGTCGCTCGACCTCGAGCCCGTGCGCCTGAGCGAGCTGCTGGACGGCGGCGGAGCGCCCGTGGAATTCGAGTTCGACGGCGCCCGACGAGTCACCGGCCGTGCCCGGATCCGCGCGGAGGATGTGCCCGAGCGCGGCCTCGTGAAGCTGATGCTGTGCGCGCACAACGCGACGCCGCTCACCGGCGACGAAGCGGAGGGTATGGACCGGCGCGAGGCGCTCGGCGCGAGCATGCTGTCGACCCAGATCGTCGCGGAGGTCGAGGGCGGACGCTTCATCTCGCCGCTCGAGCGCGAGGGGGCAGCCGGGCAGGCCACGGGGCGCTGCCGCAACCAGAACACGTGGCCGGTCCTCGCCGGCACGGACGACGCCGCCGTTCTCGGCGCCCCGATCTTCCTGCCCGACCATCCGCGGATGGCGCCCGAGAGCCTCGGCAGCCTGTTCGACGCCACCGAGATCGAGGAGGCGCTGCTGCTTCACGTCCACGCGCTCTCTGAGGGGGAGCGCCAGGCGATCGCCGAGCAGGACCCGGCGGTTCGGGACATGGTCGAGCGCGCCGCATCGGCAACCCCGGAGGAGATCGTGCGCCTGCACGGCCGCCTCGAGCCCGCCGATCCCGGTCCGCCCCCCGAGCCGGGCCACCCGAACCCGGGCCACGACGAGCTCAGCACCGCCGGGCAGACGTTCCGCAAGGGCGGCAAGGTGGTACTGCGCCCCGGGGGCGAGCGGGACGTGTACGACAAGCTCCTCGACGGCCGGACGGCCACCATCGAGCGCATCTATCGTGACTACGACGACGCGGTTCACATCGCGGTGACCGTGGACGGAAGCGCCGAGCAGGAGCTGTACCGCGAGACCGGGCGCTACCTGTTCTTCAAGCCCGGCGAGGTGGAGGTGATCGTGTGAGCGAGCGCACGAAGCAGATCCTGGTCGCCGGTGTGGGGAACACCTGGCTCCGCGACGATGGCTTTGGGGGCGAGGTCGCCAAGCGGCTGCTCCAGGATGAGCTGCCGGAGGGAGTGACGGTGCTCGATTTCGGGACGGGCGGCCTCGACCTGGCCTATGAGGTCATGCGCGGCTACGACGCCCTGGTGCTCCTCGACGTCTCGAGGCAGGGCGGGGCCCCCGGGACGCTGTACGTGATGGAGCCCGACCCCGCCGACATCGAGCCGATCGAGGATGGCCAGGTGGTGAATCCGCATGGGATGGACCCGCGAACCGTGCTGCGGTTCGTCAAGACGGTGGGCGGCTGGCCCGGAAAGGTGGTCGTCGTCGCGTGCGAGCCGGCCGAGGTCGAGGAGATGGGCCTCGGCCTCACCCCGGCCGTCGCCGAGGCGGCCGCGCGGGCCGTGGCGCTGGCGCAGGAGCAGATCCGCGAGCTGCAGAGCGATGCGGCATACGAGGGAGCGGCCTGAGGCATGCACGAGCTCGCGATCTCGCAGGCGATCATCGACACAGCGCTGCGCCACGCCGACGGCCGCCGGCTCACGAGCGTCCATGTCCGGGTCGGCAGCCTGCGCCAGGTCGTCCCGGACTCGCTCGCCTTCTACTTCGAGATCGTCGCGCGCGATACGGCGTGCGACGGCGCCCACCTCGACCTGGAGCCGGTGGCGGCGCTGCTCCGCTGCCCCGACTGCGGCGACGAATGGGATCCGGCACCACCGCCCCTCGCGGGCCACGGCGTGTTGCCCGGCGCCGGCCTTCCGCCGGTGCCTTCCTTTCGCTGCCCTCGCTGCGCGACCCCGGGCAGGGTTCTCCGGGGCGACGAGCTCGAGGTGGAATGGATCGAGGTTGATGAGGCGGTTGGCGCGAGCCCGTAGCCGCCGGAAAGGAGTGGGATGCACCGCACGAAGATCAGGGTCGCCGAGGACGCGCTCGACGCGAACGAGACGATCGCCCGCGCCAACCGCGGCGACTTCGATCGCGCGGATGTGAGGGTGGTCAACTTGATGAGCGCCCCGGGCGCGGGTAAGACGACCCTGCTCGAGCGCGCGATCCAGGGCCTCGACGGGACGCGGATCGGCGTCCTCGAGGGCGACGTTCAGGGGAGCCTCGACGCCGACCGCATCGCACACCTCCACGTTCCGGTGACCCAACTCAACACCGACCCAGGGTTCGGCGGCGAATGCCACCTCGACGCGAACATGGTGCGATCGGCGCTTCCAGCGGTGAAGCTGGACGAGATCGACCTCTTGGTGATCGAGAACGTGGGCAACCTCGTCTGCCCGGCTGAGTTCAAGGTCGGCGAGGACGCGAGGGCGATGGTCTCCTCGGTTGCGGAGGGAGACGACAAGCCGCTCAAGTACCCGCTCATGTTCCGCACCTGCGAGCTGATCCTCGTGAACAAGATCGACCTCCTCCCATATCTGGACGTCGACCTGGATCGACTGGCCGCCAACATCGAGACCGTGAACCCGACGGCGACGGTGCTCCCGGTGAGCGCGAAGACCGGGGACGGCGTCGAGGCCTGGCGCGACTGGCTGACCCGGGTCGGCCGGCGCGCGCCGGCGCCCGCCTAGGGGCAGCGATGGCGCGGACGATCGCGGGCGAGCCGCTCGCAAGCCGGACCTCGGAGCTCCGCGCTCGCCGCACCCGGGCGAACGGCGACTTCTTCGCCGCCGAAGCCGAGCGCCTGGCGCGCGTCTGCCACCGGATGGCTGAGCGGTTCGCGCGCGGCGGGCGGCTCGTGGCGGTCGGCGCCTCGCCGATCGCGCGCTCCGACGTCCGCCATGTCGCCGTCGAGTTCGTTCACCCCGTGATCGTCGGCAAGCGCGCGCTTCCGGCCATCGGGCTCGCCCGCGAGGGCGGCTCGCTCGCGGGCCAGCTCCGGAGCGTGGCCGAGCCCGAAGACATCGTGATCGCCTACGGGGCCGACGAGGACGCGTCGGGCGACACGGAGGAGGCCATTGCGCTCGCACACCGGCTTGGCTGCCTGACGATCGCGTTCGCGCCGGCCGGCGCCGAGTGGGAGTTCACGCCCGCGGAGAACGACCCGTTCGTCCGCCAGGAGCTCGTCGAGACGCTCTACCACGTGCTGTGGGAGCTCGTGCACGTGTTCTTCGAGCATCGCGGTCTCCTGCAGGGGCGGGAGGCGGGGCCGGTCCACGACACCGGCGAGGCGAGCTTTCTCTATCCGTTCCTGTCCGAGAGCGAGCACGACCTCGACGCGGTAATGGAAGACGTGCGGCGCTCGGTGCTGATGAAGGCCGAGGAGGTGGGCGCGCTTCGCGAACAGACGCTCAGCGAGTACGGGGACGCCATCGCTGAGGCAGCGGCCGCGATCCGCCGGGCGTTCGACGCGGGCGGCAAGCTCCTGGCGTTCGGAAACGGGGGCTCGGCCACCGACGCGATGGACCTGGTGGCCGACCTGCGCGCGGCGCCACAGGGGTGGCCCCCGCGCCGCGCCCTGGACCTGACCGAGGACCCGTCCATCCTCACGGCGATCGCCAACGACATCGGGGTGGAAGAGATCTTCCAGCGGCAGGTGATCGCCTACGGCCGGCCCGGCGACGTTGCCGTCGCGCTGTCGACGAGCGGGAACTCCCTGAACCTGATCGAGGCTCTCCGCGAGGCGCGCCACCGCGAGCTGGTCACCGTGGCCCTGGTCGGCTACGACGGCGGCCGGATCGCCTCCGATGGGCTCGCCGACCACGTCGTCGTCAGCCGCTCGCAGCACATCCCGCGCATCCAGGAGGCGCAGGCGAGCGCCTACCACGTGCTGCGGGAGCTGATCGAGCTCGCCACGCCCACGGGGAACTGATGCCCCGCGCGGCGGCGCGGACGGGCGCCCGGGCGGCGACACGTCGGCGGGTCCGGGCTCGCGTGACCGGCACCGTGCAGGGCGTCGGGTTCCGCCCGTTCGTGTTCCGGCTCGCCGAGGAGCTCGGGCTCGGCGGCTTCGTCCTGAACGATGAGCGCGGGGTGGAGCTCGAGGTCGAGGGCGAGGGCCCGCGGGTGGACGAGTTCCTGCGCCGCGTTCGAGCCGACGCTCCACCGCTGGCCTCGGTGGAGTCCGTGGAGCAACTCGACATCGACCCGGCAGGCGAGTCGGAGTTCCGCATCTTGGCATCCGGGCGAACCGGCGAGCCCGAGGCCCTCGTGTCGGCCGACGCGGCGACCTGCGAGGAGTGCCTGGCCGAACTCTCGGACCCTGGCGATCGGCGCTATCGCTATCCGTTCATCAACTGCACGAACTGCGGACCTCGGTTCACGATCGTCCGGGCGGTCCCGTACGACCGCCCGCGCACCACCATGGCGGGCTTCCAGATGTGCCCGGCGTGCAGCGCCGAGTACGACGACCCGCGTGACCGCCGCTTCCACGCCCAGCCCAATGCCTGCCCGGTCTGCGGTCCTCGGGCGTGGCTCTGCGACGCCGCCGGGAACGAGATCGGACACGGTGCCGAGGACGCGATCGCGGGCGCCGCGGCGATGCTGCGAGACGGCGCGATCCTGGGCGTGAAGGGGATCGGCGGCTACCACCTCGCCTGCCTCGCGGGGGACGAGCGAGCGGTCGCCGCGCTGCGTTCCCGCAAGCATCGGGAGGACAAGCCGTTCGCGATCTGCGCGCGCGACCTGGCGATGGCTCGCGAGCTGGTGGAGCTCACGGCGCCCGAGTGGCTGCTGATGACGGGTCGTCAACGGCCGATCGTGATCGCCCGCCGCCGGGCAAGCGCGGCCGTGGCGCCTGCCGTCGCGCCCCGCTCGGCCGACCTCGGCGTGATGCTTCCGTACTCCCCGCTTCACCACCTGCTCTGCGCCGGCGCCGGGAAGCCCATCGTCCTGACCTCGGGGAACGTCTCCGACGAGCCGATCGCCTACCGGGACGACGACGCGCGCGAGCGGCTCGCCGGGATCGCCGACGCGTTCCTGGTTCACGACCGTCCGATTCACACTCGAACCGACGACTCCGTGGTCCGCTCGCTGGACGAAGGGCTTCGGCGCACCCCGCTCGTCATCCGGCGCTCACGCGGTTACGTGCCGGAGAGCATTCCGCTGCGGCCACCTTCGGGCCGGGAGATCCTCGCCTGCGGCGCGGAGCTCAAGTCAACGTTCTGCCTCGCGAAGGACGAGCGGGCGTGGGTGGGCCACCACATCGGGGACCTCAAGAACTACGAGACCCTGCGCTCGTTCACCGAGGGAATCGAGCACTTCGAGCGGCTGTTCGCCGTCGCTCCGGAGGTCGTCGCGCACGACCTGCACCCCGACTACCTGTCGACGCGCTACGCGCTGGAGCGCGAGGGGGTCGAGCACGTGGGCGTCCAGCACCACCACGCCCACCATGCGGCGTGCCTCGCCGAGCACGGCGTCGAGGGGGAAGCCGTCGGCGCGATCTACGACGGCTCCGGGCTCGGGGCCGACGGAACCGTGTGGGGCGGCGAGATTCTCGCCGGCGACACCCGGAACTTCAGCCGCGTGGGGGCGCTCCTGCCCGTCCGACTGCCCGGGGGTGACGCGGCGGTCCGCGAGCCGTGGCGGATGGCGTGCGCGTGGCTGTCGCGCGCGTCGGACGGCGGCACCCGGGCGATTCCGGGCACGCTTCGCCCGGAAGTGAGCGAGCGCGACTGGGAGGCGGTGGGAGAGCTCATGCGCACGGGAACCTCGTCACCGGTCACGACGAGCGCCGGGCGCCTGTTCGACGCCGTCGCGGCCCTCTGCGGCGTCCGCGCGCGGGTGAATCACGAGGGCCAGGCCGCGGCCGAGCTCGAGGGGCTCGCCAGGTTGGACGAGACCGTGGGTTACCCGATCGATGTCGTGGCGGGGGAGGGCGAGGGGCTCGTCCTCGATGCACGCGAGACGATCCGCCGGCTCATCGCCGACCTCGATCGCGGCACCGACGTCGGAACGGTCGCGGCGCGCTTCCACAACGGGCTCGCCGCCGCGACGGCCGCGGCGTGCGCGGCGGCGGCGGAGGCTCGCGGGCTCGCCGTCGTCGTTCTGTCGGGCGGCGTGTTCCAGAACCGCCTGCTCGTGGAGCGAGCCTCGGAGCGGCTGGTCGCAGGCGGTCTCCAGGTGCTGCTTCCGGAGCGCCTGCCGCCGAACGACGGCGGGATCTCCTACGGCCAGGCGGCCGTCGCTGCGCGTCGTCAGTGACCGAATCGCCGGCCTGCTGCGGACGGCTTGCAAGTGCAAGTGACCCGTAATAAGGTCCCGGCATGCGTCGCGCGTTCAGTTCGCGGCTCGTCCGGTTCGGCGCATCGCTGACCTTGGCCGAGCGCCGCCGGGCGGCGATGATGGGATTGGCGGTGCTCGCCCTCCACGCGATCGGATTTGCGATCCTGCTCCTGCTCGTCGTCCCGCATCACTACTCCCTGGCAGCGGGCGGCGTGTTCGGCCTCGGGCTCGGGATCACCGCCTACACGCTCGGGCTCCGGCACGCCTTCGACGCCGATCACATCGCCGCGATCGACAACATCACGCGCCGGTTGACGGCCGACGGGGGGAGGCCGCTGAGCGTGGGCTTTTTCTTCTCACTCGGCCACGCGAGCGTCGTGATGGCGCTCGGCCTCCTGGTGGGCCTGGGGGTCAAGGGCCTCGGTGGATCGCTGGCGGACCCGGGCTCGGCTCTTCACAGCTTCGGGTCGCTGGTGGGACCCCTCGTCTCCGGGACGTTCCTGCTGGCGATCGGCGTCGCGAACGCGATTGCGTGGGCGCGGATCCTGCGCGCCCTGCGGCGTATGCGAAGCGGCGCCTGTGACGAGTCGGAGCTCGACCGGGAGCTCGACTCACGCGGTCTCATCACTCGGCTCTGTCGGCGTGCCACCGCCGCGGTCGACGAGCCATGGAAGGCGTATCCCCTCGGGCTCCTCTTCGGGCTGGGCTTCGACACCGCGACCGAGATCGCCCTGCTGGTCGTGGCGGGCGGCGCGACGGCGGCCGGAGTTCCGCTCTACGCGATCGCATGCCTGCCGATCCTCTTCGCCGCCGGGATGACTCTGCTCGACACGCTCGACGGCTTGTTCATGACCTTCGCCTACGACTGGACGTTCGGGAAGCCCGCGCGCAAGGTCTTCTACAACCTCGCGGTCACCGGGCTCACGGTCGCCGTCGCGGTCGGGATCGGGGCGATCCAGCTCGCGTCGGTCCTCTCCGACCGCGTCAGCACAGGAGGCGGGATCTGGGAGGCGCTGGCGGGGATCGATCTCAACCTCGCCGGGTACGCGATCGTCGGCCTGTTCGCTCTCACCTGGGTCGTTGCGCTCGCCGTGTGGAGATTCGGCCGGATCGAGGAGCGCTGGTCGACCCAGGCTTCGACCGGGAGGTAACCGACTCCGATGACCGAGTCACCGCGGACGGCCCCGCTTGCCTTCGAGACGCTCGACGACGTCGCCGCCGCGATCCGATCGTCCGGGGGCCGCCTCTCCGCCGCCCGCCGGATGATCCTCGAGGAGCTATTCGCCGCCGATGCTCCGGTGTCCGCCGAGCGCATCGCCGACGGTCTCGCCGCGCGCGGGGGCTCACTCGACCTCGCCTCGATCTACCGCAACCTGGAGCGCCTCGAGGCGCTTGGCGTCGTCCGCCACGTGCATTTCGGCCACGGACCGGGTCTCTACTCCCTCCTTGTCCAAGGCGAGCGCGAATACCTGGTCTGCGAGCACTGCGGCAACGTGACCAGCGTCGAGCCCGCGCGGCTGGACCCGGCCCGCGACCTGATCCGCAGTGGCTTCGGATACGAGGCAAGGTTCAGCCACTTCCCGCTGACGGGACTCTGTCCCGACTGCGCCGAGCGGGAGCGGGCCGGAGGCTGACGGGTCCGCGCCCGGGGCGGCTCAGATCATGCCGCCGACGGGGGGGATCGCCCACGTCCGCTCGGCCCATTCGACCACGGCCTCCGGCTCGAGCTCGCGGACGCGCTCGGCTCCCGCAGCGTCCATCGCCGCTCCCAGCTCGCGCCACGCTCGCGCCACCTTGGCCGCACGGGCGAGCGGTCCCCAGCTTCCCGAGCTGCCGATCCTCTCGGCCTGCCCCCGGACGTCGGCTGCCGTGAGGTCGCCGAACGGCACGTAGCGCTCGCCCTGATGGACGGGAGCGCTCATCGCATCTTGCAACCGCCTCGCATCGACGCCGTCCGGCATCCCTCAAGGGTTGCACGACGGACGGGTAGCCTCTTTCGATGATGCAGGATGCCGCCGGACCGCAGGACGCGGTCGCAGAGGGAGGGGAGGCCCTTGCCGCGGGCTCATGGGGCGAGGCGAAGCAGGCCTTTCAGCGAGCGCTTCGGGCGGGCGAGTCGCCATCCGCGCTCGAGGGATACGCGCACGCAACGAGGTGGTTGGGCGAGGTGGAGCCAAGCCTCGACGCGCGTGAGCGAGCATTCCGTTCATACCGGCAGGCGGGGGACGACGCCGGGGCCGCGCGGTCGGCCGTATGGCTCGCGTACGACCACGTGGCCTTTCGCGGCGACACAGCCGTCGCCAGGGGATGGTTCTCGCGCGCTCACCGGCTTCTCGAGGGGCACGAGGAGAGCGAGGAGCGCGGATGGCTCGCGTTCTTCGAGGGCGAGGTCGCACTGATCGCCGAGAACGACGCGATTCGGGCGGGTGAGCTGGCGGCGACCGCGAGCGAGGTCGGGCGCCGGCGCGGGGTCCTGGACCTCGAGATGCTCGGGAGCTCGCTCGAGGGGCTGGCCCGGGTCACGGCCGGCGAGGTACGCGAGGGCATGGAGCTCCTCGACGAGGCCTCGGCGGCAGCCGTGTCGGGAGAGTTCGCCGGACTTCAGTACGCGGGTGGCGCGTGTTGCCATCTGATCTACGCCTGCGAGCGGGTCCAGGACGTGGAGCGCGCGGCCCAATGGTGCGAAACGGTGCGTGGGTATTGCGAGCGCTGGTCGATCCCGCAGCTGTTCGGCTTTTGCCGCGCGCACTACGCATCGGTCCTGACCTGGCGCGGGGAGTGGGAGGAGGCCGAGCGCGAGCTCGGCGGCGCGATGGAGGCCTACGACCAGGGGGCTCCGGCGCTCGCGTTCGAGGCCTTGCTGCGGCTCGCCGAGCTGCGGCGCCGGCAGGGCCGCCTGGAGGAGGCAACGGAGCTCTGCGAGCGCGTGGCATGGCATCCGCAGGCGAAGCTGTGTCTCTCCGAGCTCGCGCTCGACCGCGGCGATCTCGAGGAGGCCGCCGACCTCCTCGACCGCTACCTCCGCGCGCTTCCGCCCGGCGAGCAGCTCACCCGCGCGCCGGCCCTCGCGCTCATCGTCCGAATCCACGCAGAGCGTGGGGACGCCGAGATCGCGATGATGCACCTCGGCGAGCTCGCCGCGGTGGCCGGCGACGCCGGGACCGATCCGCTGCGCGCCTCCCTTCGCTCCAGCGAGGGCCTCGTGGCGAGCGCTCGGGGCGACCACGAGCGTGCGCGGGAGGATCTCGAGGATGCCGTGGACCTGTGGAGCCGTTGCGGGGCGCCGTTCGAGGCGGCACGCGCGCGAATGGCACTCGGGCTGACGCTGTCGCGCCTCGGGCGACCGCGGGAGGCGGCGCGCGAGCTGGAGGCGGCCGCGGCGGTCCTCGCCGACCTCGGCGCGACCCGCGAGCGAGAGCACGCAAGCGCGGCGCTCGCGAACCTGGATGCGGAAGCGGTGACCGCCGCGCGGCCGGCGGGTGACCCGGGGACCCGAGGTGGCCTGAGCCAGCGGGAGCTCGAGGTGCTGCGCCTCGCCGCGCAGGGCCTCACCGAGCCCGAGATCGCCGAGCAGCTGATCGTCAGCAAGCACACGGTGCATCGACACATGGCCAATATCCGCACGAAGCTCAACCAGCGCTCAAAGGCCGGGGCGGTTGCGAGGGCCGCCGACCAGGGCCTTCTCTGACCGGCCTCTGCCCTCCCGACACGCGCCCATGGCCCCGCGGGGCCATCTTCGCTGGTGGGCCGCAAATGGCCTCGCGAGGCGAAGTCACGCCGTCGAGCAGCGCGTACAACAAGCGCATGAGACACGACGGGGGTGGAAACATGGTGGAACTCGGGCGACTCGGCCGTTGGGCGGCCGATCATCTGAAACTGGTCACGATCGGCTGGCTCGCGATCGTCCTCGGCCTCGGCGCGCTGGCGCCGCGGGTTGAAGACACTCTCTCCGGTGCCGGCTGGAAGGCGCTGGGCTCGGAATCGGTCGCGGCGAGGGACCTGATCGACCGGGACTTCGGCGGCCTCGGCGCTTACTCGCTCGCGGTCGTGATCGATGGACGGTCGCAGGGCGTAGACGACCCGGCGTTTCACCGCGCCGTTCGCCGCGTCCGCGCCGTGCTCGGGCGGGATCCCGCGACCGGACCGGTGGTCGGCCCGCGCGAGAGCGGCTCGATCTCGTCCGACCGGCGAGTCGCCGTCGTCCGTGCGGGGGCCGCGGCGAACGACACCGAGATGGTCGCTGCCGCGAAGCGGGTGGCCGGGCCGCTCGACGGCCTGTCCTCGGGCCCGGTGAACGTCACCCTCACCGGCACGCCGGCCCTGTGGGCAGACTTCAACGAGGCGAACAAGAAGGCGATGCTCAAGTCGGAGGTTCTGTCCTGGCCGGTGACGCTCGTGATCCTGCTCGTCGCGTTCGGCTCGATCGCCGCTGCGGGGCTCCCACTGATGCTGGCCCTGCTCGGGCTCGTCTCCGCCGGCGGGGCGCTGTGGCTCTCCACTCAGGTTGGCGACGTGACGATCTGGGCGATGAACTTCGCGCTCATGTTCGCGCTCGCGGTCGGGATCGACTATGCCCTGTTCATCGTCGTGCGGTTTCGCGGCGCGCTGCGCGCCGGCCTGGAGCCCCGTGACGCAGCCGGTGTCGCGATCGACACCGCGGGCAAGGCGGTGCTGATCAGCGGCCTCACGGTGATCGCGGCGCTGGCGGCGGTGATGATCGTCCCAAGCCCGCCGTTCCGGACCGGAGCTCTGGGGATCCTGCTCGCCGTGAGCTTCGTGCTGGCAGCGTCGCTGACCCTCCTACCGGCGCTGCTCGCCCGCCTCGGACCGCGGATAGACCGCATGGCCCTCCCCTGGCGCAGCGCGCTCGAGCACCGCAGCGAATGGTTCGCCCGCTGGGGGGAGCGGGTCTGGCGGCACCCGCTTCTTATCGGCGGCACCGCGCTCGCGATCCTCACCCTGCTCACGGTGCCGGTGCTCGGCCTGAGGACCGAAATGCCCACCCTCGGCGCGGTCCCCGAGAACGCCGAGGCCCGGATCGGCTACGAGCGGATTCAGGAGGCGTTCGGGCCGGGCGCGCCGAGCGAGCTTCAGGTCGTAGTCCCGCACCGGCACGCGTCGGAGTCCCGCGCCGCCCTGGCCGGGCGCCCGGGCATCGCGGCGGTCACCAAGCCCGAGCGGTCGGCCGGGCTGGCGCTCCTGCGAGTGACCCCAGCCGTGGGGCCGGATCACCTCGACGGGCTGATCGAACGGGTGCGCGCCGCGCTGCCGGACGGCGCGATGGTGGGTGGATCCGCGGCCGAGAGCGCCGATCTCGGCGCGGCGCTCGATCATTGGACGCCGCGGCTCTACGCGCTCGTCCTTGGAATCGGCTTCGTGCTCCTGCTCGTCATCCTCCGCGCGCCGCTGATCGCGGCAGCATCGGTGCTGTTGAGCCTGCTCGCGACCGGTGGCGCGTTCGGCGTCGCAAGGCTCCTGTTCCAGGACGGTTACGGGCAGGGCCTGTTCGGATTCACCTCGCAGGGATTCCTCGACGCGTGGAGCCCAGTGTTCTTCTTCGCGCTGATCTTCGCGCTCGCGATGGACTACACCGTGTTCCTGCTGGCGTCGGTCCGCGAGCAGTTCGAGCGCACGGGCGACGCGCGGGCGGCGCTGATCGGCGGGCTGTCGGAGTCCGGTCGGCCGATCAACGCCGCGGCCACGGTGATGGTGTTCGTGTTTCTCACCTTCTCCCTGTCGGGACCCCTGCCGCCGAAGGAGATGGGCGTGATCCTCGGCGTCGCGGTGCTCCTCGACGCGACATTGGTGCGCCTGCTCCTGCTCCCCGCCATCCTGCGCCTGCTCGGGCCGCTTGCCTGGTGGATCCCGGATCCAGTCCAGCGCTGGCTGCCGCGGGTCCGCCTCGGCCATTCGAGCGTGAGTCCGTGACGGCGTGAGTCAGGCCTCGATCCGCGGCCGCACCTGGTTCGCGACGCGCTCGATCTGGCTTGGTTCGTCGCCGAGCGGCCACAGCTGTACCCAATCGCATCCCGCCCGCGCGTACCCCGACAGGATCTCCGCGCAGTGCTCGGCCGAGCCGATGCACAGGTGGTCGCGCAGGCTCTCGGCGTCACGGCGGAGCACGGGAGCCAGGACGTCCCTCACCGCGCGTTCGGCGTCCACGCGATCGTCGGTCACCCACGTCCACATCGTGACCAGCATGTTGGGAAACCCGGCCGGCTCCCGGCCCCGGTCGCGAAGCTTCTCCGCCAATGACTCCCTGGCGGTCGCGAATCGCTCCGGCGTCGTGTTGTAGGCGGAGGCGAGCCACCCGTCGGCAAGTCCCGCAACGCGCGCCAGGCCGGGGTCGGAGCCCCAGCTCCCGATCCAGATCGGCACCTCGTCCCGATACGGACGGGGCGCCAGCGGGCGATCCGGCACGGCGAAATACCGCCCCGCCGGCGGTGATTCGCCGTGCAGCAGCGCCCGCAGGATCGCGACCGATTCGTCGAAGCGCTTCCACCGCTCGTCGAACGGGATTCCGGCCGCCGCGTAGTCGCGATCCGATGACCCCGGGCCGACGCCGGCGATCAGCCGCCCCTCGCAGAGCAGGTCCAGCGCCGCGAGCGTCTTGGCAAGCGGCACGGGCCCGCGCACCGCCGCGAGGGAGATCGTCGTGGCCAGGGTCATATCGCCGGAGCGCTCGATGACGGCGGCAAGCGCGGTCGGCCCGTCGAGCCACGGGGTCGTGAAGACGAAGTGATCGTTTGCCGAGACCGCCGCCAGGCCGCAGTCGCGCGCCGCGTCAACCGCATCCATCAGGCGCTGACGCGAGTGGCCCTCGCCACGGAACTCCATCAGCGGCAGGTGTACCCCGAGCTTCATCGCTCCCCGTTCTACCCGAGTTCCGCCAAGCGCCGCTCCAGGAAGCGTCGCTCGGAGTCGGAGCGCACGAGCTCCAGCGCCCGCTCGTAGGCGGCCTTGGCGTCGTCGGTGCGGCCGAGCCGATGCAGGAGGTCCGCTCGGGTGGCGTGCATGTAGTGGTAGCGGTCGAGCTCGAGCTGCTCGACGATGGCGAGGGCCGCGTCCTCCTCGCCGGCCTCGGCGATGGCGGCGGCGCGGTTGAGCTCGACGATCGGCGAGCGCGTTAGCTCCGCGAGTTCACCGTAGAGGGCGGCGATGCGGTGCCAATCCGGCGACTCGGCGGAGTGCAGCACCGCGATGCCGGCCTGGATCGCGTACGGCCCGCGACCCCCGAGCGCGATGGCGCGCTCGAACGCCGCTCGCCCGTCGGCGAGCTCGTCCCGATCCCAGAGCGCTCGGTCCTGATCGCGCAGCAGCACCACCTCCCCACCCGCGAACCGTGCCTCGCGCCGGGAGTCGTTCACCAGCATCAGCGCCAAGAGCCCGTGTGCCTCCGGCTCGTCGGGCATCAACTCCGCCATCGCCCCGCCCAACCGGATCGCCTCGGCTGAGAGGTCCCCGCGACCGCCGTACCCCTCGTTGAAGATCAGGTAGATGACGGCGAGGACCGCCGCCAGACGATCCGGCAGCAGATGCGCAGGCGGGACCCGGAACGGGATCCCCGCCGCCTTGATCTTCCGCTTCGCCCGGACGAGCCGCTTCGCCATCGTCTCCTTCGGGACGAGGAAGGCGCTCGCAATCTCCTCGGTCGAGAGCCCACCCAGCGTCCGCAGGGTCAGGGCCACCTGGGCGTCTAGCGCGAGCGCCGGGTGGCAGCAGGTGAAGAGCAACTCGAGCCGCTCGTCGCGGATCAGCGTCTCGTCCACATCGTCCTCAGCGGCCTGGGGCGCGTCCAGCAGCCGCAGCTTCTCGGCGCCGGTGCGATCGCGGCGGATGCGGTCGATGGCCCGGTTTCGCGCCGTCGTCACCAGCCACGCGCGCGGACTGTCCGGCGTCCCGTCGCGCGGCCAGCGCTCCGCGGCGATCGCGAACGCCTCCTGGGCGGCCTCCTCGGCGAGATCGAAATCGCCGAGGAAGCCGATCAGGGAGGCGAGGACGCGTCCCCACTCGTCGCGGAATACCTGCTCGAGCGGCGCGATCGCTATTGCCCCACCACCGGCCGAATCTCGATCCCGCCGCCGTGCCGCGCCGCGGGGATGCGCGCCGCGAGCTCGATCGCCGCGTCGAGGTCATCGGCCTCGTAGAGAAGCCAGCCGCCGAGGGCCTCCTTGACGGTCACGAACGGGCCGTCGGTGACGAGCGTCTCGCCGCCCTCGACCCGCACCGTCGTCGCCGCCTCGGGGGAATCGAGCTGCTGGCCCGGGGTGACGCCGGGGGTCTCGTTGATGGCCTGGTAGTCGGCGAACACCTGCCGCTGCTCGTCCTCCGACAGCCGCGCCCACTCCTCGGGCTCGCGCGGCGTCGGCGTGTCTCCTTGATGAATCAGCAACATGTACTTCACGGTTCCTCCTTTCAGGGAATGTTCGCCTCTGAGACGAACGAGGGAGGCCGACGAGGACACCCCGGCCGCAAGTTCTGTTGCAAACGTTGGCCGTGCGCCCCCAAGTGGCAATCATGGGCCGCTTGCGTTCGCGTTCCTCGAAGCTCGTTGCGTAGACCGCCGTTGAGCAGGGACCGCCCTCGGCGCCTGCCGATCGGCCTCCTCACCGCGGCAATGGCGGCGCTGCCCGCCGCGGTCGCGCTCGCGGCCACGGACCCGCCGACCGACGGGATCCCCGCCGGTGCCGCGGGCGCCCCCGACACGCGGATCGACGCCGGGCCGAGCGGTCCGACGGGCGACGCGAGCCCGTCGTTCGCGTTCTCCTCCCCACGGCGCGCCGCGCGGTTCGCGTGCAGCCTCGACGCCGCGCCATTCGGGCCCTGCACGTCCCCGCAGGCGTTCACCGAGCTGCCGGATGGAAGTCACACCTTCCGCGCTCGCGCGAGCGACGTGTCGGGCGCCGTGGATCCAACCCCGGCATCGCGGACGTTCGCCGTCGACACGGCGCCTCCCACCGTGTCGATCGAGTCCGGTCCCGCAGGAGCGGTGAGCAACCCCCTCCCCACCTTCACCTTCGCGTCCGCCGACACCTCCTCGACGTTCACCTGCTCGCTCGGGCCCACCTCCCCTACCTTCGCTCCGTGCCCGACGGCGGGGAGTACGAACCCAACGCCCCGCTGCCGGACGGCGGCTACACCTTCAGCGTCCGGGCAACCGACCCCGCCGGCAACGCGGCCACGGCGACCCGGCAGTTCACGGTTGGCGCGGAGGCGCCGGAGCCGGCCGGAGCTTCGGGGCCGACCGGCGCCACCGGCGAAACCGGCCAGGCGACGGAGACGACCACCTCGAAGATGACCAGGTTCAAGCGCAGCGCCCCGCAGCCGGTCCCCGCCTGGTACATGACGGCGAGAAGCGAGCGTGACCTGAGGCGCCAGGCGCGAAACGACGCGTGCGCGTTCGCGCGCCGGCAGCCCAACCGAACCAGGGTCCTGCTCCTGGACTTCGGCAAGCCCAGTCGCCACCAGGGCGAGCTCGGCACCCAGCTTCGGACGGGGACGGAGTTCGCGAATCAGGACATCCTCGACGCGCTCAAGGCCGCCGCCGATGCGTACCGCACGAACGGCAAGTGCTACAGCCGCGGCTCCGCCCGGATCACGTACGGAAACACGAACAACATGCCCAATTGGATGAGCCGGCGCAACATCCGTAAGGCGGGACGCCACCAGAGCAGGATGTCCAACCGCCTCCACACCTACCAGCGCCGAGCACGGCCGCAACTTCAGGCACGAGGGAGTCGCCGTCGCGAGCGACATCGAGCCGCAGTGGAACAAGCCGAAGGCGACGAAGGCACTGGTGCATGGGGCGATCTTCCACCGGCGGGGCGGGCTCTTCTTCAACTATGGTGCCGCGAGCCATTGCCCGCCCGAGGGGTCGTAGTGCGCCAACAAGTGGAGCCTGCGTAACCTGGGCCAGGTCTCCTTCGGCGGGGTCAAGAGGTCGCTGCCGGAGGTCTACCGCCGCGTACACGCCAAGCAGTGGACCCGGGTGCGAAAGCGCTGGGACAACCAGCATCACTACCGCTACTGCTTCTCCGGAACCACCGCGACGCCCGGGTTCCCGCCTGTCGAGCCGCGAGGGATGGGCGAAGCTGAGGACCAACAACCGGTGCGTACGCAACGAGCTCGTGAACATCAGGGAGCAGTGAGCCGGCGCCCGGCGGCCGTCGCCGGGGTCCGGATGGCCGCGTCGTTGCTCACGATCGCCGTCGCGATCGCTCTGGCCGCCTGCGGCTCCGGCAGCGGCTCGAGCACCGGATCGACGACGTCCAGCCCCGGCCCGCAGGCCGGCGTCGGACCCAGCGGCACGAGATCCGGGCCGGGAGGCGGGCCCGGCGCGCCGCCGGCCGCGCGGGCCTCGAACCCGCGCCCGCGCCACCGCCACCAGGGGCCGCCTGGTAGCACGATGCACAGCACCTATCCCGGGCGGATCCTCGGCCACGAGCTCGCGGCGAGCGGCCCGGTGCAGCCAGTGGAGCTGTGGCCGGTCACCAACGCATGGCGGATCTCCGACCATCGCATGCTGACCGCGGTCTACGCGGGCGCGAAACCCGATCAGCGCTCGACGGGCCGGCTCGTGGTCTTCCGGCAGGACTTCATCAGCGTCCGCCAGACGTCGGACCGCGTCGACGTGCCCCGCTCCGGCCCGCTCACGATCACGACCGCCCCCCAGGGCAAATCGGCTCAGACGAAGGCTCAGCGCGACGGGGCGCTCCAGTTCAAGGGAGCCAACGGCACGACCGGGACCCTCCACCTCAGCGACGACAGCGTCACCGTGGCCTCATCCTGACGGCGGCTCGCGCATCGGCTCGCCCATCCCGAGCATGTTGAGGATATTCTCCATCTTCATCGCTTCCATCACCGCGACCGGCTGGCCGGGCTCGACCTTGTCGCCGACCGCGACGTCGAGCCGCGTCAGCAGCCCCGGCATCGGCGCGAGCAGCAGCCGCGACAGGTCCGGCGGGACCTTCTCGATCATGTGCTTCGACAGCTCGGCGACGTGCGGCGGCAGCACCTGCACCTTGTGCGCTCGCGCCGCGCGTCTGCAGCTCCCAGTCGCGGCCGACGCGGCGGACCTGGACGATGCGGTGGCGGCCGTCGACGGTCGACCGACAGCAGCCGCTGCCCCGGCACCCAGCGGCCGACGATGTCGATCAGATCGCCGTCGTCGATCACCGCCAGCGTGCCGCCCTTGTAGGGCTTGATCCGCACCTTGTGCTCGCTCGCCCGCCGATCCGCACCGACGCGCTCGCACGGCAAATGCGATCGGCGGGCCGAGCTGGCCGTCGATCTCGGCCGCGCGCTCGTCGGTGATCGCCGCGACCATGCCGGCGATCACGGCGAGGTCCTCGATCAGCTGCGCGTCCGCCGGGCGCGCCGTCGAAGCCGTCGGGATATTCGTCGGCGATGAAGTCGGTGGTGAGGTCGCCCGTGCGGAAGCGCGGGTGCTGCATCAGCGCCGAGAGGAAATCGACATTGTCGCTGATGCCGTCGATCACGAACTGGTCGAGCGCGGCGATCTGCGCGTCGATCGCCGCTTCGCGCGCGTCGGCGCCCAGGTGATCAGCTTGGCGATCATCGGGTCGTAGAACATGCTGACCTCGCCGCCGTCGGCGACGCCGTCGTCGACGCGGACGCGCACGTCCCGCTCCCGATTCGCGCGGAGCGGCGGGGACGCGGAGTCTGGCGCTCTTCGCCGCTCGCTGCGGCGCCTCCCTGCCCCTCCCGCGCGAGGTGACGGTCGGCGGCCAGTACCGCACCAGCCGCCCGGTGCTCGGCAGGAAGCCGCGATACGGGTCCTCGGCATAGACCCGCGTCTCGACCGCCCAGCCGTCGAGCTTCACGTCGTCCTGCGTGAACGCCAGCTTCTCGCCCGCCGCGACGCGGATCATCTGCTCGACCAGGTCGAGCCCGGTGATCTCCTCGGTCACCGGATGCTCGACCTGCAGCCGGGTGTTCATCTCGAGGAAGTAGAAGCTCTTGCCGCTCGGGTCGGCGCCGTTGACGATCAGCTCGACCGTGCCCGCGCGAATAATATCCGACCGCCCGCGCCAGCGCGACCGCCTGCTCGCCCATCGCCTTGCGCATCTCGGGCGTGACGAACGGCGACGGCGCTTCCTCGACCACCTTCTGGTTGCGGCGCTGGATCGAGCATTCGCGCTCGTTCAGATAGACGATGTTGCCGTGCTGGTCGCCGAGCACCTGGATCTCGATGTGGCGCGGCGCCTCGATGAACTTCTCGATGAACACGCGGTCGTCGCCGAAGCTCGCTGAGCCCCTCGCGCTTCACGCTGTCGAAGCCCTCGCGCACGTCCTTCTCGTTCCAGGCGAGGCGCATGCCCTTGCCGCCGCCGCCGGCCGAGGCCTTCATCATCACCGGATAGCCGATGTCCTTGGCGATCTTCACCGCTTCGGCGGTCGTCGCGATGTCGTCGAGATAGCCGGGGACGATGTTGACGCCCGGCTTTCTGCGCCAGCTTCTTGGATTCGATCTTGTCGCCCATCGCCGCGATCGCCTTGGGCGGCGGGCCGATGAAGGCGATCCCGGCCTTGGCGAGCGCCTTGGCGAAGCTCTCGCGCTCGGACAGGAAGCCGTAGCCCGGGTGCACCGCCTCGGCGCCGGTCGCCTTGCACGCGTCGATGATCAGCTCGGCCTTGAGGTAGGATTCGGACGCCGGCGGCGGCCCGAGCCGCACGCTCTCGTCGGCCATCTTCACATGCGGCGCGCGCGCGTCGGCGTCGGAATAGACCGCGACCGTCTTGATCCCCATGCGCCGCGCGGTGCGGATCACCCGGCACGCAATCTCCCCGCGATTGGCGATCAGGATTTTCTTGAACATCAGCTCGTCCTCGTACGCGACAGTCGCGCAACCAATGCAGATGCAGCGCGACGTCAACAGCAATCCGCGCCATAGCATCGACGCGCCGCAATGCATGCTGCCTCGACAGCTGGCCAAGCGGCGTCGTCGAAGCA
The DNA here is from genome assembly GCA_963797665.1 of uncultured Actinomycetes bacterium. Taxonomy (GTDB): domain Bacteria; phylum Actinomycetota; class Thermoleophilia; order Solirubrobacterales; family 70-9; genus AC-56. The sequence continues at coordinate 143,784 of CAWCQE010000012.1, forward strand.
ATCGCCGAGATATGCCAGCATCGAGACCACGAATGACCAAGCCGAGGCAGACGATGACAGCGAAGACTGCGCATCCGAGCCGACTCACTCCGCCGCCTCATCGAGCGGCGGGCGGTTGTGGCCGAGCAGGCGCAGCACTTCGTCGGCGGCGTCGGCGAGGTTGGTGCCGGGGCCGAAGATCGCCTGCACGCCCGCGGCGCGGAGCGCGGCATAATCCTGCGGCGGGATGACCCCGCCGGCGACCACCTTGATGTCGGCGCGGCCCATGTCCTTCAGCGCCTCGATCATCTCCGGGATCAGCGTCCGGTGGCCCGCGGCGAGCGAGCTTGCGCCGACCACGTCGACGTCATGCTCGACCGCCATTTGCGCGGTCTCGCGCGGGGTCTGGAACAAGGGTCCGGGGATCACTTCGAAGCCCAGGTCGGTGAAGGCGGACGAGACCAGGTTGGCGCCGCGGTCGTGGCCGTCCTGGCCCATCTTGGCGACCATGATCCGCGGCTTGCGGCCGAGGCGGTCGGCGACCGATTGCGTGCCCTCCTCGGCGGCCTTCCAGCGCCCGTCGCGCGCGCGCCTTGCCGTAGATCCCGCGCACCGGCTCGGGCATCGTGCCGTAGCGCCCGAACGCGCGCTCCAGCGCGTCGGAAATTTCGCCGAGCGTCGCGCGGGCGCGGGCGGCTTCGACGGCAGGGCGAGCAGGTTGCTCATCCTCCCCGGGACGGGGAGGGGCTGCCGAAGGCGACGGAGGGTCGAGCTGCTCGACGCCCCCTCCACCATGCTGCGCTGGTCCCCCTCCCCGTTCGGGGAGGACTTTGCCGCATCGTCAGCGCATCCAGCGCCGCCCGCACCTTCGCCTCGTCGCGCGCCGCGCGCACCTTCTCGATCCGCGCGATCTGGCCGGCGCGCACCTTGGCATTGTCGACCTCGAGGATGTCATGCTCTTCTTCCTCGGCCAGCCGGTAGCGGTTGACGCCGACGATCACCGTCTCGCCGGTGTCGACCTTGGCCGCGCGCGCCGCGGCGGCTTCCTCGATGCGGTGCTTGGGCAGGCCCTCGGCGACCGCCTTGGTCATGCCGCCATGCGCCTCGACTTCCTCGATCAGCGCCCAGGCTTTCTCCTCGAGCTCGCGGGTCAGCGCCTCGACGTACCAGCTTCCGCCGAGCGGGTCGGCGACCGCGGTGACGCCGCTTTCCTCGGCGAGGATCAACTGCGTGTTGCGGGCGATGCGCGCGGAGAAATCGGTCGGCAGCGCGATCGCTTCGTCGAAGCTGTTGGTGTGCAGCGACTGGGTGCCGCCGAGCACCGCCGCCAGCGCCTCGATCGTGGTGCGGACGATGTTGTTGTACGGGTCCTGCTCGGTCAGGCTGACGCCGCTCGTCTGGCAGTGCGTGCGCAGCAGCTTCGACTTCTCGTTCTTGCGCGCCGAGATCGGTCATGATCCGCGCCCACAAGGTGCGCGCCGCGCGCAGCTTGGCGACCTCCATGAACAGGTTCATGCCGATGCCGAAGAAGAAGCTGAGGCGCGGCGCGAAATCGTCGATGTCGAGCCCGTCGGCCTTGCGCGACGCGGACATATTCCATGCCGTCGGCGAGCGTGTAGGCGAGCTCCTGCACCGCCGTCGCCCCGGCCTCGTGCATGTGATAGCCGCAGATCGAGATCGAGTTGAACTTCGGCATCTCCGCCGCGCAATAAGCGATGATGTCGCCGACGATCCGCATGCTCGGCTCGGGCGGGTAGATGTAGGTGTTGCGGACCGCGAACTCTTTCAGAATGTCGTTCTGGATCGTGCCGGTGAGCTCGGCGCGCGGCACGCCCTGCTCCTCGCCGGCGACGATGAAGAAGGCCATGACCGGCAGCACCGCGCCGTTCATGGTCATGCTGACCGACATCTCGCCGAGCGGGATGCCGTCGAACAGCAATTTCATGTCCTCGACGCTGTCGATCGCGACGCCCGCCATGCCGACGTCGCCGGCGACGCGCGGATTGTCGCTGTCGTAGCCGCGGTGGGTGGCGAGGTCGAAGGCGACGCTGAGGCCCTTCTGCCCGGCGGCGAGGTTGCGGCGGTAGAAAGCGTTGGATTCCTCGGCGGTCGAGAAGCCGGCATATTGGCGGATCGTCCACGGCCGGCCGGCGTACATCG
>CAWCQE010000013.1:0-34236 GCA_963797665.1 uncultured Actinomycetes bacterium
TTCCACGAAGCCCCTGCTAACGCGGGGGTTTCGTGCTGTCAGGGGGCGATGCCGGTGCACCTGACGGGCACCAATCGGGCACCAATCGCGGCTCGACCTGGGGATAAGAGCGCGCGCGCCATCTTCCGCTCTGTATAGCTTGACGTACGTCCGTACGTGATGACATAATAGAGCCATGCCCACACCGTTAGTCGCCATGACGTTTGGGTCGCGCGTTCGTTACCTGCGAGAGCAGCAGCACGTCTCACTGCGCCACTCGCTCGCCCGCGCGCTCCGATCTCGGCGCCGATGCTCTCGCAGGTCGAGCGCGGCGAGAGCCAGTTGACGCTGCCGAGAGCCGAACGGCTCGCGCTGGTGCTCGGGACGACCGTTGGGCGATTGTTGGAACACGGGACGCCGGACCCAGGGCCCACCTCCCAGATGGAGTCACCGATGACAACTAGGAGGCAAATCCCATGCTGATGTGTTTCTCGAGTTTCGTTGACAAGGACAGCGGCGAGTCGGCCGAGGCGTACCGGACCCGCGTGTCCGAAGATCACTACTTGGCGAGGACCACCCGGACGCGTTCGAGCCAGTCGTCGACGGTCCGGGGCGACTCGGGACGAGTGGCGAGGCCCCATGCCCGGGACGAAGTGTCACGTGGTCGAACGGTCGACGTCGCGCTCCGCGAGTTCACGGCGACCTGGGCGGCGCGCCCCGGTTCGCAGTCGCAGCGAGAGGCTCCCGCTCGAGCAGGAGGACGAGATCCGCAAGCGACGGCTCCGCGAGCTTGACGCCGAGGACCATCAATGTCGGTTCGAGTCCGAGCGCGACAAGCAACAGGCAATTCTGGTCGGCGACCAGCTCCGACCTCGACCGGCTCGACCCGGCTCGGGCCGCACGGAGGAGGCTCGAAGCGGGCGAAGACGCCGAAGCACCGCGAGCGCCTGGAGGTAATCGCTCGGGCAGCGCAGGAAGAGATCGACCAGGTCTGCGCCTTCTGGGATGACGACGTGTGGAATTGACCGAAGCTCGCCGACGCGCAGAACATGAAGCCGCGCACGTCATGGTCGCCGCGGCGCTCGGCTACCGGGTCGTTCGCGTCAACCTCGAGTCCACCGACGTCGAGCCGATCGAGGCTGACGGCGGCGTTCACGCACCGCTGAACGCGGTCGCGGTCTTGTCCGCAGGCGCGCTAGTCGACAAGGCCGAACTTCACGCGCACGTGCTCGGCGCCGAGAACTGCGATGCCGACAGGGCCTATGCGATTGCCGCCGGCGCGGTCGAGGGAGCCCATGTCCACGCCCTGTTGAAAGCCGGCAAGCAAAGGGCCGAGTCAATGCTCGCCGCCAATGCAGACCTGCATCGCGAGATCGCCGACGCGCTGCTTGAACGGGGCGACTCGGCGCCGAGGAGATCGAGCAACTGACGCGAGAAAGAGAGTTATGAAGCGAAAGCCAGAGAAGCCGGACCCCGCAGAGCTATTCGTCTGCACCGCCGCATTTGCGGCCGACCTCGATGGGGTTCCGTATGTCGTTCGCCTCGGCGAGCGCCTGCCCGCCGACCACATACTTGTCGAGAAGCTATGGCGATGCCTATTTTCAGAGCAGCGACGTGGACGACTGGACTCAGCGGCACGTTCAGCGTCAGCGAGACGCGCGGATGAGCGGCGGGTAACAGTGCTCAGTCCGCTCCCCGGCCCGAGATCGCCAGGGCTCACGTTTCGGCGTGACCTCGACGCGCTGCGCTGCTCTCATCCGGATTGCAAGTCGTGCGGCCCGCTCGCGTTCCATGCCCGCTGTCACCCGGAGGCGCCGACCTGGTGTGAGTACGAGCGCGGCCAGCTCACCTGCATTGCTCCGAGTGCGGTTCGACGGTCGTCTCGGTGGCGATAGCCGGATGACGATCCAAAAGGGTTGCGTCAGGTGCGGCGCCATCATCGCGAAGGACACTCGTCCTTCACTCTGTCCGCGCTGTAAACGAGCCGACCGAGTGCGCGGCAAGGCTCGCGTTCAAGGCGCCGCAAGATCCTCGCGCTCTATGAGAACCGCTGCGCCGCGCTCATCGACGGCAATCGCTGCCAGGTCTGTGCTCCGCTCGAGATCCATCACATCGACGGCGACCGGCGCAACGACGCCTTCGAGAACAAGGTGCCGCTGTGTCGACCTCATCACCGCGAGTTCGCCGGGATGCCAGCGTCGGCGTTCGCGGACCCGGTGGCGCCGTGGGTTGCATGACGCTTTCACTCGGGAAAACCTGCCCTGGGGAGAGTACGGAAGTAGGGTGAACCGATGCGCCGGATCGCTGTGATCGTGCTGGCACTCCTGATCATCCTCCCGACGGCCGTCGCCGCACTCGCTGCTGCCAACGTATCCAGCCTGCTCTCTTTACCCACCAGTCGGGGCGCGACCAGTTCAGCGGCTCGGTCACGGCCGCGCTATCGCGGGGCCACTGCGATCAGCACCGTCGGATCGTGATCAAACGCGTCAGGACGAAGGAGGTCGTAGCGAAGACGCGGACGAGAAATAACCGGCGGTACGCGGTCCACACCGACGATGAGACCAACGGTCCCTGGTTGCCCACGCAAACCCGTCGAGCGGGATCACGCGTTCTGCTCCGGGCACGAAGTCGCTCCCCGTACCGTTCCATCCGCCGCCAGGCTAAGCACTCGGGCGGGGCCTTTCCCCGCGTCGACACCTAGCGGTGTAAAGGCAGTAACGGCCTTCTCCCCAGCCCGGCGGCTTCGAGGGCCTCGCCCGCTAACGCCCCTTCATAACGCCGAACGGCGGACGCCCCGGCCATTCCGGCCGGGGCGTCCGCACAGCCCTCTCAGCTGACAGATCGAGTCCGTCAACAGGGAAGGATTGTGACGTTCACCGACATCTTCCTCCCCCCCGTAGACTTATCGTCCCAGGTCTGCGTCAGGCGATGCTTGCCCACCGACAGCGTCCCGGGCGGCATGAGGGTTCCCTGGGTTGAACCAGAAGGTGTCCTCGAAGCCCGGTTCCGGGAAGTCGACCAACCTCTTGATCGCAGTCCGTTCCGTGGACGAGCGGGACGCCGTCCCATCCGAATTGGGTGTCGACGGCGGACAGGAACGCGAACAGGTCCTCGTAGCTGTCGTAGTACTGGGGCGTTCGCCCACGCTACTGAGGAACATCGTATGCCAGCCAGAGGCGCAGTAGCTGGCCGTTTGCGAGCGGGTAGATCCTCACGGATTCCTGTGGGGTCCCCGGCCCAGCCGCTCGGGTGGGATCCCACCGGTCGGGGAGCCCCCAGGAATGCGACCACTGGGATTCGGACAGCTTGTCTCAGTGGAACCCCCGCAGTGCGTGAAGGCGATAGCCATCCCTCCCCCGGGTTCAGCGTTGAAAGCCGCCCGGGCGTCGCCCTCGGTTCGACCGATCTCGTCCGCGCTGGCGGCGCTCGCCGTGGCGGTCGAGGAGCCACCGACGGCGAGGCCCAGTCGCGAGGATGCTCGGCCGGGAAGCGATCGTGCTCGCCCTTGTGCCAGTGATGGTGTGAGCCCTCATTTCGGGCCTCCTTGGTGTAGTGGCGTCGGGCCTGGCCTCCTTCGAGTGGAGGCTGTGGAGCCGGGTTGACAGCCAGAAGCCTCCGACACGGCGGTATCAGGCTCGGTATCAAAGGGGCCGGGCTAGGCGTGGTCTAGGCGTGCGAAGGCGCGAACCCTGCGTGGACACCCGGAGGCAGGGGGCCCAAAATGATCGAAGCGCTTCCTAGCGGTGACACCGCGCCGATCGCGTGCGAGAAAAATTCCACCGTCGCGACCGGTAAAGGGCGCAGGGAGACGAACCGAGACGGGTGGTCTCTATAACGATTCGTCTCCCCACGGTACGCCCCCTGCCGGTGGTCCACACCGCCCACGGGTGACAGGGGCTCTTCCCATTAACGACACCGACGCGGTGCTGCTTTTGCGACACCGGGCCCGGTCGTGCCGCTGAAGGTTTGGCGCGGGGAAACGGACCGAGGACCCCCAATGCGGCTTCGGCACGGTCCGCCCCCGTCGCGCCCATTAACGGCTGCGACGGGCGCGATCTTTTGCGACGGCGCACGATTTACACGGGCCGCTGCAATTGGACCTGCGCGCCAGCGCGACCGGGCCGATCGCGTGCGAAAAAAATTGGCCCACGCAACCGCCGCGGGCGAGGACGCGCCCAGGCTGTCGGGAGTGTCAGATTCCCAGCACCTTCGCCTTCTCGCTGGCGAACTCCTCATCCGTGAGCACGCCTTGTTCGTGGAGCTGACCAAGCTCTTTTAGTCGCGCCGTGGTGTCGGCAGTAATTTCACCGGCGCCGCTGGGGCGGGGTCGGTGGGCTCAGCCTGCTGCGGCGCGCTGGCCTGCTCCGGCTCCTCAGCGGCGAGTTTGCTGTCCCTGTGCTTCTTGGCGGCGACGGCGGCTCCGCCGAGTGCGGCCACACGTCGTCTGCGTTGGCGTCTGTCTCGTCCCATGGTCGTCCTCCTCCCTTCGTATTCGATCCCTGGTCGAGTTTTCACGATCTTCAAGCCTCGGTCATCACCCCATCCGGATGAATTGACATGCACTGCTCACGCCGCGCTCGCGAGGTTCGAGCTCGCCGGCGAGCAGCTCGCACACCGACGCGCTCGCGTCCTTGGCGTGGTTGGCCCTGTCTAGCTCCGGTTCGGAAATTGACTGGGTACCCATGCTCGTCTCTTCCCTTCATGGGCGGCACACGCCGCGACCACCTCGATCCCGTCGCGCCCCCGCATCGGGTGATGCGACGACCGACAAGAAGGCGGTCGTGCTTGCGGCTGCAACCGGGTCGCGCGCCGCCTACGCGATCAACGCCGGCCTCGCAAGCGGGCTGCTTCCGGTCGCCAACCGAAGCGAGGGCTCGGCGTAAGGACCCTCGCGGTCGACTCAGGCAGCGTGCGCGAGTGCCGAGGGCGTCTGGCAGCCGACGATCGCTGGTGCCTCCTGAACCAGCTCGTCGTTGGTCAAGGCGTCGACCATGAACAGCGCGAAGTCGATTCGGCGCGTGAGGTTGCTCTCGAGGATCGGATCGCCCACGTGGCGGCTCCACACGGGCAGGCCCTGGCTCTTGCCCTCTTCAAGGTCGCTACCGCGCACGACGGTCCACAGCGTGTCGCTCGCGAACACCCGCCGGCACGCCTCCACCTGGTCGTCGAGGTCCGCGAAGCGCACCAACCGCGCGAGCGGGGTGATGACCTTCACGAACAGGCGGAGCCTCCACGAGTACACGTCCTGACCGTCGCGGGTGATGTGCCAGCCGGACGAGAACACCAGCCTCGCCCCCGGCTGCGCATGGTCGAGCACCGCCTGGGCCGTTCCGGCGGAGTAGCCGTGCACGCCCCGCGGGACAAGGACGACGAGCACGCCGTCGCACGCCGCCACGGCCTGCTTGATGACATCGCTGTCGTCCGTCGCTCCAGGAACGACGGCGATCCGCTCCTTGAATGCGTCGAGCTTCCCGACGCTCCGCTCCCTGCAGACACCGACTACCTCGTAGCCACGGTCCAAGGCGTGCTGCACCATGTACTGCCCGAGCTTCCCAGAAGCCCCGACGATGCAGACCCTCATCGTGTGCCTCCCGTGGCGTCTTCCCAATGCGAGCTCCTCATCCTGGCGTCCCTTCGTTAGGCCGAGGTGGACTCGACGCTACTCGACGGTTCCTCTCTCCATACGCAAGGCGTGAGTGTCCGGCGGAACCCGGTGCCGCTCGCGCGTGATACTAGGACTGCTCCAGGTCGCGCGGAGCGACAGCCCCAAGAGTCGACAGGTCGCCGTCGGAGGCGCTTGAGGCGATACTGCGCGAATGACCAGCGAGATCGTCACTGACGATCCCGAGCTCCCGATCGAGGGCACCACCCAGGTTTCGCTCCCGGTGGAGCGCATTTGGGATGCCTTCGCCGACGTTCCCGCGTGGCCCAACTGGAACCCGTGCATCGCCTGGGCGCGGGTCAGCGGCGGCGAGCTGAAGGAGGGCGCAACGCTCTACTTTGCCTTCAAGCCGATCAGGCGGCACTACCTGTACCGGATGCCGGCGGTGGCGAAGATCGTCGAGTGCGACCCTCCGCGGAAGGTCACCTGGGAGGCGAGCGCCCCGGGCTTTCACGCCCATCACAGCTACCTGTTCGAGCCACTCGGGCCGGACTCGTCCCGGTTCGGCTCCTGGGAGGTGGCAGAGGGGCCGGCCTACCGCCTCATGCGCCGATTCTGGCTCGCCCACTTCCGCTTCGTCTGCGACCAGTCGCTCGCCGGCGCTCGGGCGCTCTCCGAGCGGTAGGGCCGGCAGCGACGCACGCATCTCGCGCCTAGGAGGAGCGAGGCGAGCGTGAGCCGCCAGCCATACTCCGTCCATGCCCGCGCCACTGATCGAGTTCCCGGTCGACGATCCTGATCGCGCACGGCGGTTCTGGCATGGAGTGCTCGGAGTCACCCTCACGGCACGGCCCGCCGCGGCCGGATCTGGTTGGCAGACCGACACCGGCGACTTGCGCCTCGGAGTCCACCAGCGTGGTCCGGGCCCCGGGGACACCGCCTCGCTCCCCTACTTCACTGTCGCCGACCTGACTGCGACACTCGAGCACGTCCGCGAGCTCGGCGGCACGATCATCCATCCTGGCGATCGGTGGGCCGTATGCCGGGACTCCGAGGGCAGCCCGTTTGCGCTAGCCGCAGCACCCCCACCCGCTGCCTAGCACGGGCACGGTCGCTCCTCGCGCGAAGGGGACGCACGATGCCCCGGGGACCAGAGCTCCTTCAATGCATGGATTGCGCAGCTTCTTCGCGGAGGCGCGTGCGACTCGCGGGCCCGGCACGAAAAGATTAGGGTCAGCGTGACACCCAAGACCCACAGTCTCCTGGCTGTGAGAAAGGATGAGGCGCGATGGCTACGTTGCTTGTGTTCCATGAAGTAGACGACGTCGACCATTGGCTGGCGTCACCGAAGCGCGAGGAGTTCTTCGGCCCCATGGGAATCACCGCGCGCACATTCCGAGACCCTGGGAACTCGAACCGGGTCGGCGTGCTCTTCGACGGCGTTCCGGATCTGGAGACGTTCGAGCAAGGCCTGCAGAGCGATGAAGCAGCGGAGGCCATGAAAGTCGACGGTGTTCGTCCGGAGACAATCATCACGCTCGTCGAGGCGTAGCCCGCGGCCCGAGACCCCCCGCGTTGGTGCGTATCGCCGCGTTCAAGCGAGGCCGAGGGGCACAGGTGATACTGCGCGATCAGACCGGCAGGCGTGCTCGCTCGACAATCCGTGCGTCGTAGCGACAGACGAATCGGGCCCCCGCTATACGGAGAAGGCCCGCTCGGGAGGGCCTTTCTCGTTCCCGGGCTGGTAGCCCAGTTCGCGCTTCCTGCCGAACGCGGGCCAGACGGCGACGGGCGGGAGGACGGAGGGGCCGAGCGGGACGTCAGGGTCCGCGCAACGACCTGCTCTTGGGCGTCGGCGGCAACGACGGCCTAGTCGGGGAGACTGGCGTCGACACTTCGTCGCGGGTGACGGCGACGACAGGAACTACGCCCGTGACGGGTCGCAGAGGTGATCAGCTGCGGACCGGGAACCGGCAACCTCTTCCGGGACCCGATCGACCTCCAGCCCGCCGGCGACTGCGAGATCTCGGGCTAGGGGATGAGCACGGCGTCGATCGTCGGCGGCACCGCCGCCACCTCGACGCGGACGGCAGCCTTCCCCGTCTTCCCGGCGCTGTTCTCGGCGCTCACCGTGATCGCGTGGCTGCCGGGCTGGAGGGCGGCGCTGATCGTCGCGCCCCTTCCGAGCTCGCCCTGAACCGATGACGTCCAGACGACCTGCTTCGCCTTGAAGACGGCGTCCTGGAGGTCCTCGACGCTCGCCGCGAGCTGCACCTGCTCGCCCTCGACCAGCGCCGCCCCCGACGGCGGGGTGAGGATCGAGACCCGCGGGGCCTTGACGGGCACCTTGAGCTTCCCCTTCGAGTTACCGGCTCCGGTCAGGACGCCGTCGTTCGCCACCACGCGGAAGCGCGCCTTCTTGCCGCCCGGCAGGGTCCGGAGGTCGACCTTGTAGGAACGCTTCCGCAGCCCGGCGGCGACCGGCAGGTACTCCTTGCCGTCGGCGCTGTAGAGCAGCGAGTAGTTGAGGCGGTCGCGATCGGCGTCGGAGCCGCGCCAGCGCACCAGCACCTTCTTGCGCAGCTTCCTGGCCTTCTTCCCCTTCCCCATCGGCGCGGTCACCTTCACCCGTGGCGCTTCGCCGGACACCGGCACCGATCCCAGCGTCCGCGAGCCCCTCGTGATCGCCACCCGCTCGGCCTGCGGGTCGAAGCGGACCACCTCGTCGATCTGGGCCTCATCGCGCCCGACCGGGAGGTCCCCGAGGACCTTCGGCTCGAACGGGTAGGCGGCCAGCTCGCGGCCTCGGCGGCCGCGGAGCTCGATTGCGTAGGGGCTCTTCTTCGGCCGCCGCGTCAGGGTCAGCCCGCGTTGCGCCGCGACCGAGCTCAGCTTCAGCTTCTGTGTCGGCAGCTTCAGCGACGCGTTGATCGAGAGGCGCAGGCCGCCTCCCTTCTTCGCCCGGAGGGCGCCCACCGCGGCTCCACCCCGGGACCCCGCCGCCCGGTCGAGCTGGGCGTGGTTCGGGCAGTTCGCCTGCTCCCTCGTGCAGAGGTTCCTGAGGATCCCCCGGTAGGTGTAGTCGGAGACCCACTCGCTGTCGCAGTAGGTCATTACGTCGGACCAGCCCTTCCGCCAGTCGTAGAGCTGCTGCGCCGGGCCCAGCGTCGAGTCCCCGACGTCGAAGCCCTGGAAGTCCCCCGGGATCGAGCCGATCAACCCATTCGGGAATGGGTAGCCGTCGTCGTCGTCGCTCTCGCCGCAGAAGCCCGGATGGCGGCGGTCGTACATGTGGCCGATCTCGTGGCCGCCGTACCAGTCGGCATAGGTCCCGTCGTTGTCCCAGCCGAAGGTTCCCGGCCCGGCCGGCCCTGATCCGAAGCGCCCGCCGATCCCGGCGCACCCGCGCATGAAGAGCCCGCCGGCGTCGCTGACGACGCCGTAGTAGCGGGTGTTGGTGTGCTGGGCCTGCATCGACTGGACCCACTCGCTCAGGTCGGAGTTGAGGTCGTCGCAGAGGAACCCGTCGCGGTTCTCGTCGATGCCGTCGTCGTCCTCGTCCTCGAACCCGGGCGGGCCCGGCTGGGTCGGCATGAACATCTGCGTGTCCCGCACCTCGGCCGTCGGGTAGGCCCGCCGCAGCCATGAGGCGAGCATGCTGATGTCGAACTGGGTCGGGACGTTCGCCGCCGCGCCGGGGCTCGGGATGTAGGGGACGCGGACCAGCCAGATCCGCACCGGGGGTACGGCGTGGAACGTCTTGGTCGCCGGCGCCCCGCTCGGGAAGTGGTTGTCGCAGTCGATGCAGGGCAGGTTCGATTGCGCTCCCTCCACCTCCAGGCGATCGAGCTCGAGGTGGAGCACTCCCGCCGCGAGCCACTCGCGAGGCATCTCGAAGTTGAGGCTCTTGGTCATGCTCGAGCGGATCATGTCGCGCGAGTTCGCGGCCTCGACCGTGACCGTGTTCAGGGAGTCGATGCTGAGCGGGCCGCCGGGCCTCGAGCCGTCGGGACGCACTGCGGTCAGCCGGCCGGTCACGTTCGCGATCGACGAGGCCCCTCCCTGGAGGCCGAGGTAGACGCGGGCGAACGTCCGCTTGCTGTTCGTTCCGGAGGAGGCGATCAGCGGGGTGGGGTTGTCAGGCCCCTGCACCGTCTGGGTGATCTCGATCATCCCAAGCTGCTTGAACTCGGCTCCGGCCGGGATCGGCGAGAGGTTGACCCGGCGTGGGTTGCTGGTGCCCGTGCCGAGGCAGTTGGTCGCCGTCACGACGAGGTCGTTGGCCCCGCCGCTCAGCAGCCCATTGAAGTTGACCGGTCCGAATTGCCCGCCATCCGCGTCGATCAGGCTCGGGTAGGCCTGGGCGGTCTTCGGCGTCGGCGACTGGGCCACCACCGTCGCCCCGGTGATCGGCGCCCCGCCCGTGTTGACGAACCCGCTCAGCAGGAAGGAGTTGTTCTGCACCGTGAGATTGTTCGCCGGCTGCACCAGCGAGACGATGGGCACGCTGGTCGCGTTGCAGGGAGGCGGCGGGCCCGTGGTGCTGAACTCCAGGTCGTCGATCGCCATCCCGCCGGTGAACCCGGTGTCCGTGTCGACCTCGATCCTTCGGATCGTCACGCCCGGAGGGTTGACGACGAGCGGGGTCTGGATCGGCGTCGGGCCCGAGCTCGCGGGGAGGACGGCGGTGTCGGTGTCGATCAGGCTCAGGGAGGCGTCGAAGGCGTTCAGCTCGACGTTCAGGGGTTCGGCGAGCGAGCCGTTGTACCCGACCCAGACCCGGACGCTGTTCTGCGCAGCGGTGAAGTCCGCTCGGGCCGGTGCCTGGCAGAGCTCGATCGCGAAGCAGGGTTCGACCCCGACGTTCGGGGAGTGGGGGAAGCCGACCGGATAGCTGAACGCGTCGAGGTCGTTGAAGGTGACGCCCTGGGCCGCGTACTGGGTGTTCACGGTCAGGCCCTGTCCGCCGGGCGGGGGGAGCGGCGAGGTCGTCGAAGTCGATCACCGCCGCGGCTGCGGAGCCCGGAGCGAGGAGGCAAGCCGAGGCGATCAAGAGGACCAGGACGAGGAGGCGGCGAGGTGGGCTCGCCTGGGCCGCGTTGGGGACCCGCATACGCGACCTCCCATTCGTGGGCATGCCGTTTCCCTTGTCGGTTGACGTCTGTCCTGTGCAAGATATCGCCGACGAAACGGGGACCGACGAATGTTCGAGCGGGTTCCCACCCACCACCCGACGCCCTCGCGGGATAGCTTGACCGCGTGAGGCGTCAAGTCGGATGGATCGTCCTCCTTCTCGCGCTGATCCCCGCGGCTCGTGGTACCAGCCGTGGTACCGAAGTGAGCCGATCTCAACCGACCTCAGAGCACCCGAGATCGCTTGAGAGAGTCGTGGAGCATCCGACTGAGACCGGGCAAGGCATCTCATAACCCGGAGGTCGTGGGTTCAAATCCCACCCCCGATGCGTAAGCTGCGACGGCCGTGGTACCACTTTGGTACCGATCGATACGTCCAATCCGTCCAGATCATCCAACCGCGGGGACGGTGGGGACGCAGGGGGACGCCCCGGGACGCATCTACACCCGCATCTTCTTGGCTGGGGGCCGAGCGGTCGCTGGTTCGAATCCAGTCGCCCCGATCACTTCCTATCCGGAGGTCGTGGGTCGCCTACCCGCTGCTCAGAACGGCCCCGCTCAGGCGGGCACCTTCCACTTAGCGTCGCCTGAAGGCGTGCTTCCGGGAACTCGGCCGCGGGAGGGCGGAGATAGGCTCGCGCCAGGCATGGAAATGGCTGGCAAGACGGCGTTGATCACCGGGGCCTCTCAGGGGCTTGGAGCAGCAACCGCCCGGGCGATGGCGGCCCGCGGGGCTCGCGTTCTTCTGCTCGCCCGCACCGAGAACAAGCTGCGTGAGGTGGCCGACTCGATCGAGAGCGCCGGAGGGCAGGCCGAGATCTTTGCGGTCGATCTCGCCGACCCCGAAGCGCTCGTCGCCACCACCGAAGCGATCAAGGCCGCGGGCACGATCCCCGATGTGATCGTCAACAACGCCGGGATCGGCCGCTGGCTGTTCATCGAGGAGACGCCGCTCGACGAGATGCAGGCGGACATGGCGCTGCCCTACTTCGCGGCCTTCGGCGTCACCAAGGCCTTCATTGCCGAGATGGCGGGCCGCGGCAGCGGCAACATCTGCAACATCAACGGACCGGGCGCCTGGTTCCCGTGGCCGAGCTCGGTCGCCTATTCGTCAGCGCGCTGGGCGTTGCGTGGATTCTCAACCGCGCTTCGGGTCGATCTGCGGGGCACCGGGGTATCGGTGACCGATGTGGTGATGGGCAAGATCTCGAGCAGCTATTGGGAGAACAACCCGGGCTCCGAGGACCGGATGCCCTGGGTCGACCGGATCATTCCGACGCTGAGCGAGGAACGCGCCGCCGACGTAGTCGTCCGTGCCGTCGATCGAGAGCGCAGACTCGCAACGGCGCCGGCGTTGTACACGGCGTTCCACCACCTCGGCCGAGTGTTCCCACGCCTCGTGCACTGGACGGTGTATCGGGGCGGTGCTCGCAGGCCGACCTCTCTCAACCGCTGAAGCCGAGGAACCGCCCATCTGCTCGGCCGCAGGTCTCGCTGGGTGGCAATCAACTGATGCCCGGTGCTGCGACCGCGGCCCGCGGGCTGACGTCCTCTAGACGAGGTCCGTTTCCACCTCGATGCGTCCCGACTTGGCCGCGTCGGCCAAGGCGCCGTAGTCGAGCTCGTTCTGGTCCGCATAGCGCTCTGAGGACTCGGCGATCGCCCGGTCGAAGGTCTCGGCCTTGCCGAGGTAGGACCCGATCGCGATCCGATCGCCGGACGGCGCGTGGGCCCGGGCAAGCGCCCAGCCGCAGACCCGCCGCCCGTAGATCGCCAGCCCGTCCGGCGGCAGGGTCTGGATCTCGAACCACTGACCCTCGACCACCCGCTCGCCGTGATTTCCGACCTCTCGGCGCCGCAGGGCGTGCGCGGCCGCAACTCCGACGACACGATGATCGCCGACCTGCTCGGCTGGGAGCCGGAGCTCTCGCTCAAGGCCGGACTCGAGTGGACCTACCGCTGGGTCCATGACCAGATAGCCGAACGGTCCGGGGCGCAGGAGGCCCCCCGAGCCGGCCGACGGCGGCCCGGTAGCTACCGGGCCGCCGTGGGGATCCGCCGGTCTCGCGGGTCAGGCGAGCCGGTGGCGACCGGACCGCCAGCCGAGGGCGAGTGCCGTACCGACGCCGATCGACGCCAGCGCCAGCATCCCGGCGGCGCCGACACCGGCGTCAGCCCAGTCGAAGCCCTCGGCGGACTGGGTCGGTGCGGTGACCACGATCGGTCGGGTCTGGGGTGTCACCTGGTCGACGGACGTGGCCTGTCCCGGCAGGGCCGGATCGACCGGCGCCGCCGATGCGGCAGGGACCGCGATGGCGCCGGCGACGGCGGCGAGGGCGAGACACCGCGTGAACCTCTGAGTCGTGCTGGTCATGTGAACTCCTCTGGGCGGGGATCGTCCGATCGCGATCCATCGGCCGCAGGCTTCATTGCGGCGGGAAACGCCCGGCGAAAACCGGTTGCAAACGGATAAACGCACGGGTACGTTCGCTGCGAAACGGAGGGCTCGATGCATTTCACAATGCTGGGACCGCTCGAGGTCCGGGTCGGGGAACGGGAGGTTCCCCTCGGAGGCGCACGGCAGCGCGCGGTGCTCGCGATCCTCCTGCTGCACCGCCGAGAGGTCGTCTCGGCCGATCGCATCGCCGACGAGCTCTGGGGCGAGCGCCCGCCCGAGACCTCGATCAAGACCGTGCGCGTCTACGTCTCGAGACTGCGAAAGCTCCTCGGGGAGGAGGTGCTCGTCAGCCGCGGCGGCGGCTACTCACTGGTCGTCGGACCCGAGGACGTCGACGTCGACCGGTTCGAACGCCTGATCGTGGCGGGGCGCGAGGCTTCGGAACGAGGCGACGCCGAGGCCGCGGCCGCCACGTTCACGAACGGGCTCGAGCTCTGGCGCGGTCCGCCGCTGGCCGACTTCGCCTACGACGAGTTCGCCTCCGCCGAGATCGCCCGCCTCGAGGAGCTTCGGCTCGGCGTCCAGGAGGACCGGATCGACTCAGAGCTCGCGCTCGGCCATCACGCAGCGGCCATCCCGGAGCTCGAGCGGCTCATCGGCGACCACCCGACGCGCGAGCGGCTGCGCGGCCTGCTCATGCTGGCCCTTTATCGTGCCGGTCGACAGGCCGATGCGCTCGAGGTCTATCGTGACACGCGGCGCACGCTTCAGCGCGAGCTCGGGCTCGAGCCCGGACCCGAGCTGCAGCGACTCGAGCGCGAGATCCTCGCGCAGGATCCCGGGCTCGACGCGCCGGCGCGCCCGCGCCGAGCGGCCGTCGCGGCGGATCGCAGGCGCGCCGCCCCGTTCATCCTCGCCGGCGGCGGGCTGCTGCTCGCGGCCGCGGTCGTGGCGGCGATCGGCCTCGGCGGCGACTCCAGCGACGAGCGGGCACCGGCGAACTCCGTCGCCGTGATCGATCCGGCGAGCAACGAGCTCGTAACCGCGGTACCGACCGGGGTCACCCCGACAGCGGTCTCAGGCGGCGAAGGCTCCGTCTGGGTCGCCAACACCGGCGACGACAGCATCACTCAGGTGGACCCGAGCGACCGGACCGTGGTCAGCACCACCGCACCGCGCACGGACGTCGCCGGCCTGGCTGCGGGCGACGGCGCGGTCTGGATCGCCAACAACCGCGGCGCCGAGCTGATCAGGTTCGACCCGTCCCTGCAATCGAGTCGCTCGATCCGTTTCGCAACACGGCTGGATCCCTTTGACCAATACCCCACCAGCCCGGTCGCACTGGGCCACGGGAGCGTCTGGGCGCTCGCCTCCGGGGACAGGATCTTCCGCGTCGACACGCAGAGCAACCGGGTGATGGCTCGGATCTCGGTCGGCAACGGCCCGAGCGGAATCGCGACGGGCCAGGGAGCCGTGTGGGTGACCGACGACACCGACAACACGCTCAGCCGGATCGACCCGGCCGGCAATGTCGTCACGGCGACCACGCCCGTGGGTCAGGGGCCGTCGGCGGTGGCGGCCGGCGAGGGAGCCGTCTGGGTCGCCAACACCGATGACGGCACGGTGATCCGGGTCGATCCCCAGACGGCGGTGGTCACGCACACGATCGAGGTCGGCGGGCGACCGATCGGGATCGCGACCGGCGAGGGAGCCGTGTGGGTCGCGAACAGCCTGGACGGCACGGTCTCACGCATCGACCCCGCCGAGAATCACGTCGAGGTGACCGTCGACGTCGGAGAGGCGCCCGAGGACGTGACCGTGTCTGACGGCCTCGTCTGGACCACGGTCCGGGCGGCGGCGGCGCCGGACTCGTCCTCGACGGCGGTCTCCGGCGAGGGCGCGGAGATCCTGTATCCCGGCGATCCCGGACCGACCGATCCGGCATTCGGCGTCTACCCGATCGGTTACCTGACCTGCGCAAAGCTCTACAACTACCCCGATCGGCCGTTCCCGGAGGGAGCGCGGCTGCGGCCGGAGGTCGCCGTCGGCCCACCGACCGTCTCGGCCGACGGCAGGACCTACACATTCGAGCTCCGCGACGACTATCACTTCTCGCCGCCGTCGAATGAGCAGGTGACAGCGGCAGCCTACGAGCGCGCCTTCGAACGGGTGATGAGCCCGAAGATGGACGCCTACGGGAGTGGCCTGCTGACGGAGGCGATCGTCGGCGCGCAGGAGTATGAGAACGGCGAGGCAACTCGGATCCGCGGAGTCAGCGCGCGGGGCCAGACGTTGGTGATCCGGCTGACCGAGCCGGTGCCAAATCTGCCGAGCCGCCTCGGCGCCGACTATTTCTGCGCTGTCCCTCCGGAGGCTCCGATCGACCCGGAGGGCATCGACGACCTCCCGTCGGCCGGTCCGTACCACGTCGTCTCACGAGATCCCGAGAAGAGCCTCGTGCTGCGACCCAACCCCAACTACACCGGCCCGCGCCCGCACGAGCTGGCCGAGATCAGGTTCGACTTCGCGGCGGATGCCGAGGAGGGAGTCGGCCAGGTCGAGGCGGGCGAGGCCGATTACGTCGCGCTGGCCACAGAGCTCGAGCAACCGGTACCGCCGGGGACGCGCCGGCGCCTCGAGCAGCTCTACGGCCCGGCGAGCGAGGCCGCCCGCGCCGGGCGTCAGCAGTTGTTCACCGAGCCCCTCCCCGTCGTCCTCTCCTACATCTTCAACTCCACCCGCGGGCCGTTCGCCGACCCGCGCCTGCGCCGGGCGGTCAACTACGCGATCGACCGCAGAGCCCTCGCCGCGAGCCCGGGTCTGGGCCCGCCCGAGGCTCGGCCGACCGATCAGTACATCCCACCCGGAATGCCCGGCTTCGAGGACGCCACGATCTACCCGCTCGGCGCTCCCGATCCCGTCACGGCCCGCAGGCTCGCCGGCGATGTCAAGCGGCACGCCGTTCTCTACACCTGCGACACGCCCGGGTGCACGCGCAACGGTGAGACCCTGCGGAAGAACCTGCGCGTGATCGGGATCGAGCTCGATGTCCGCAGCTTCCCGATCGGCGAGATGTTCCGTCGCCAGTTCCAACCCAACCCGCAATGGGACATCGGCAGCTGGGGCTGGTTGGTGGACTACGCGGACCCCTTCGACTACATCAACAACCAGTTCGCCGCGGGTGTAGAGCACCCGGGCGGCTTCTATGACCCCGCCTTCGAGGCGCGGATGGAGGAGGCGGCCAAGCTCGCCGGCGAGGAGCGCCTGCGGGAGTACGCACGGCTCGACCGCGAGCTCGCCGAGCAGGCGGCGCCGCAGGCCACCTTCGCCAGCGGCGAGATGACGTACCTGCTCTCGGCCAGGATGGGATGTCAGGTCTCGCACCCCGTCTACGGGCTCGATTTCGCCGCTCTCTGCATCCGTGACGAGGACGAGGAATAGTTCAGGGTGGGATGGATTCCGGCCGCCCCCACATCACGAAGCCGGCGACCAGGCCCCGCACTGCCCACTCGCCGTCCTTTGGTGCGCTGACCGCAAGCTCGATCTCGCCGACGAGATCCGCGAACTGGTCAGCGCCGGCTCAGCACCGGTTTCGGATCAGCTGCAAGAACTGGCGAACAGAAAGCTTCCCGACATCGAAGCGCTGATCGTGCGGGCCGAGGCGATGCGCGACTGGCTCAAGACAGCGCAGGGCTGCGGCTGCCAGACGATCGACGAGTGCGGCCTGTTCGATCTCGACACGAAAGGACCAAGGCAGTCGACCCTGGAGCTGACTGTCATTCGGCGCTGACCCGTTCCGTATGCGGCGGATTGAGAAGGTTCCGCGCTGGAAGAGCGAAAGCCCGCGATCAGACCGGTAGGCGCGCTCGCTCGACAATCCGTGCGTCGTAGCGAGAAACTAATCGGGCCCCCGCTATGGAAGAAAGGCCCGCTCAGGCGGGCCTTTTTCGCTCTTGGGGTCTGAATGCCGACTCACCCGTGGTACCGCGGTGGGACCAAAGGGGAGAGACTGGTTCGAATCCCGATAGCGGTGCCTCTGAACCCCCGCTGAGGGGAACATGCTCTACGCCACCGAGCCCCACAAAGCGGGTGCCTGAACGAGCGGCCGCCTCCTCATCGCGCGAAGGAGAAGTGAGTCGGAGGAGACTCGATCGCGCACCTCCAGGATAGTCTGATATAAGACTAAATATGGAGTTCACCAGCGAGCGGCGGGCGGCGACGGCGAATGCCACCCGAGCCAACCTGGGTTCCTGCTCGCCAAGGCGTCGCAGCGCTGGAACGAGCTGCTGTACGCGCACTTCAGCGAGCGCGGCTACGGCGAGGTCCGGCCGGCCTACGGCTCACTCCTCCTGCCGTTGTTCGAGGAGGACGGTCTGCGGATGGGAGAGCTCGCCCGTCGCGCCCGGCTGGCGAAGCAGACGATGACGACCATGGTCCGGCTGCTCGAGCGCGACGGACTCGTCCGACGCGAGACCGACCCGGACGACGGCCGGGCAACCCGGATCCACCTGACCGAACGTGCCCTGAGCTTTCGCCCTGTCGCAGAGCGTGTCCTCCGGGAGCTCGACCGACTGGTGACCGACACCGTGGGGGCAAAGCGCGCCCGCCAACTTGCAATCGACCTGAAGGAGATCAGCGAACTATGAGAAGCCACACCGTAACCACCGTCCTCCCTGCCCCCAAGCGCGAGGTCTTCGCCTATATGTCGGAGATCGAGAACCTGCCCGAGTGGGCGACCGAGTTCGCGCGCGAGCTGCGCCGCGACGAGGACGGTTACATCGTGGTCAACAACCTGGGCGAGTTCCGGTTCGAGATCCGAGCCGACGAGCAAACGGGCGTGATCGACATGCTCGCGGGCCCCACGGCCGACGAGCTGGGGGTGTTCCCGACTCGAGTGGTTGAGCTCGCCGACGGACTCACCGCCTACTCGTTCACGATGTTCCAGGCCCCAAAGATGCCCGACGAGCTGTTCGAAGGCCAGTACGAGTCATTGCAGCGCGAGTTCGCCAACATCGAGGCCCGATTCGCATAGTCGTCCTTCTGCGTATCGCGCAAGGGAGGAGCGCTTCCGCCGAGCCGCTTGGCTTCTCTTTCTCGTCCGCTACCGCTCTCGGGCCTGCTCCAGGTTCGACCGGTGGAGGCCGGAGAGCCAGTCCGCATCCAGACGCGCGTCGACCGGTTCCTCTCCTCGCCGCAGCGCGTCGATGTAGGCATGATCGGCGGCGAGGCGGGCCGCCACCTCGGGACCCTCGGCGACGGCACCGTGGCCGGGGACCACGACATCGACGTGGCCGGCGGCCTCGTCCAGCCGGGCGAGTGCCGTCGCGTAGGCGCCGAGCTGATCGTCTTGGCGAGAGTCGAACATCGGGATCAGGATGTCGGAGAGCATGTCGCCGGCGAGCAGGACGCCACGGTCCGCGAGGAGGACCGCGGCGTGGCCGACAGCGTGCGCCTGATGCTCGATGATCTCGCCCGGCACGGGTCCGCCGTCCGCGGGCAGCGGGGTGACCAGCGCGACCAGGTCGAGAGGGATGCCGGACGCCTCCTCCTCCGCCCCCGCCTGCTGCAGCTCTCGGGTTTCACCGGCAACTTGGGCGCCGGCGGCGGTGGCGTAGCGCGGCACGTCGCCGAACCGGGGATGCCAGAGCAGGTGGTCCCAGTGGGGATGGGTGGAGAACCCGGCGACCACCGGGATGCCGAGCCGGTCCACGTCATCGGCGAGCTGGCTCAACTCGGAGCCATCGATGCCGGGATCGATCAGGATCAACCCATCCTCGCCGCGCACGACGATGGAATTGGTCCAGACCCACTCGCTCTGCCGGACCCAGACGCCGTCGGCCACCTGATTCAGTTCGCCCATCTCCACTTCAAATCGATTGGTTACGGGCTGAGACCGCGATCCGCAGCCAAACTCATCGCTTCAGCGCCCGCTGGGCGCGATGTTGTGGTTGAGGTGAAAGACGTTGTCGCCGACGTTCAGGTCATCCCCGTCGTCCAGGGCGAGAGCCGGATAGCCGCGGGCTTGGACGAACCTTCGCGCAGGAGCAGAACCGATGTCCCGTATCAGCTCGAGTCCTCGCGGGCGCGCCCGTAGCGCTCGTAGATCACGCGCGAGCCGAATGCCCGGGTCTCGATCAGGTCCAGCGGGAGGTATTCGGTAACCGGCGGCAGGAACGGCGTGCCACCGCCGACGACGACCGGATAGCGGAACATGCGCAGCTCGTCGACGAGGCCGAGCTCGATCGCCGCCGCGGCCAGGCCGGCGCCGCCGATCCCCACGTCCTTGTCGGTCGCGTCGAGCGCCGCGGCGGCCTCCTCGGCCACCGACGCCTCGGCGAGCCGGGCGTTGCCCCGGACGCTGTCGAGCGTGCGGCTGAAGACAACCTTCGGGATCGCGCACCAGACGTCGGCGAACGCGGCCCGGACCTCGTTGTCGCGCAGCGACGGATCCGTCTCCCACACCAGCATCGTCTCGTAAAGCCTGCGGCCGCACAGATGGCCGCCGAGTTCGCGTACCTGCGCGAGGTGGAAACGAAACAGCTCCTCGCTAGGGGCGGTCCACTCGAACCCGCCCTCGCGGTCGGCGATGAAGCCGTCCACCGAGACGCTCATCGAGTAGATCAGCATGGGCTTCACGGGCGCATGATGCTATTGCTGGGGCATGGCGGGCAAGGCATCGGAGCGGTTTGTCTGGGCGGTCGACACTCTGGAGGTTCGCCCGGCCGACCGCCTGCTCGAGGTCGGCTGCGGCCACGGCGTCGCGGTATCCCTGGTCTGCGAGAGGCTGACGACGGGAACGATCACCGCGATCGACCGCTCGCCCAAGATGATCGAGATGGCCACGCGGAGGAACCGCGAGCACGTCGACGCGGGCCGGGCTGCGCTCGAGGCCATCGCGCTCGAGGACGCGGACCTCGGCGATCGGCGCTTCGACAAGGTCTTCGCCTTCAACGTCGCTCCCTTCTGGCAGCAGCCGGAGGCGGCGCTCGGTGCCGTCCGCGAGCACCTCGCCCGGGATGGGGCCGTCTACATATTCTGGGACGCGCGCCACTCCGCGCCGGAGCGAGCCCAGGACCTGGGGAACGAGCTGGCCGACCGGCTACGCGAGGGCGGATTCTCCGTCGACAGGGTGCTGGTCGAGGACCTGCGCCCGGTCCCCGCGGTCTGCGCGATGGGGCGGCCCCAGGGCGGATGAACATGGACCGCAACACCGTGTCGCGTTCCCTGGCGAGCAGCAGCCAGCCTCGTGGCGAATCTCGTCGCTGATTGGGACGAGCAGGAGGCGTCTCGCGTGGAGCGCATCGCACTTCTGCAATCGCGTGAACGCGGATGCGATGAGGCGTCAAGCCGCTAGGCACAGGCGCATCAGGTGTGCTCGAGGATCGCTGCGACGATCGCCTTCCAGTCGGCACGGTAGACGCCGTGACCCGCTCCCTCCAGCCGCAGCAGCCTCGCGTCGGGGAGCTCCTCCGCGAGCGCCTCGCCGTGTCCGATCGGGAACATCGGGTCGGCGGTCCCGTGGATGACGAGGGTCGGAACCGAGATCGAGGAGACCGGCGGGTAGTCGCCGCCATCGTCCTGGATCGAGTCGTGGTTCTGGACCGCCGGGTAGTCACGGGCGCGCTCGATGTCCCGGCGCACGAGCTCGCGGACCGCGGGCTCATCGAACGGCCGCTCGCCGCCCGCGAGCATGCGCTGGTAGCCGACCATGTACTCGACGACCGAGTCATCGTCGGACCAGTCCACCCGGGCCGTCGCCACGAAGTTGCCGAACTCCTCCGTCGGATCTGGGAGGGAGCGGCCGGTCGCCGTCGCAAACGTGGTGCTGATCAGGACGAGCGAAAGGACGCGCTCGGGGCGATCGAGGGCAAGCTCCTGGGCGAACCCTCCGCCCGCCGAGACCCCGACGATGTGCGCGGCGGGGATGTCGTAGACGTCCAGCACGTGGGTCGCGTCGGCCAGCAAGTCCGTTCCGGTGTATCCCGGGCTTCCCACCGGATAGGTGGTGGACCTGCCGGTGTCGCGGTGGTCGTACCGCACCACGAACCGGCCGCCCTCGGCGAGCATCCGGCAAAAACCCTCCTCCCACCAGATCATCGAGGCGCCGATGCCCATGATCAGCAGGATGGGAGGGTCCGCGGGATCCCCGAACGACTCGGTGTAGAGCGCGACGCCGTTGGCTTCGACCATTCGCTCAGCCACGGTCAGTCTCCTCAACGGCGTACAGGTGCGTGATTGCGCTCATCTGGGGCCACAGCCTCGATCGCGTCGAGCGGGATCACTCGTTCTGCTTCGGCACGAAGTCGCTCCCCGTACCGTTCCATCCGCCGCCAGGCTAAGCACTCGGGCGGGCTATCCCCGCGTCGACACGCGGGTGCAATAAAGCAGTACAAGGACCTAACGAGCCAGGGCCAGGGTGGCCCCACCGGCGCGCGCCGCTACTTCCTTGGAGGCTCCCTATGCCCGACTTCCCGGCGCAAACGCGAAGGCGGGATAGCGTCTTCCGTCGTCCGAGTAGTACTTCACGTCCTCGTTACGGCATTTTCCGATGGAACCAATATCGCTGCACCGCCATACGTGGGGAAGCCTCTTGCGAAGGATGTAGCGGGTCATTACCCGTTTCGCCTTGCGACAGGAGATCCTGTGCAGAAAGTAGATATCCCGTTCGACTCGATCGACGACCTTTTTGCATGGTTGAGCACGTTCGCTTTCGGCCACTGCCGAGTTGGCCTCGCCGGTGGAAGCCGCGTCGGCTCCCGATCCGATGAGCGCGAACGAACCGGCTAGGGCGACTGCGAGAAAGAGGCGTCGCATGTTTCTCCCCTCCGTGGGTGATTGCTTCAATCAGACCCTAAACAACGGCCCTTAGGTGCGTCTACTTCCTGGCCGCGCCAGCGACCGGCGCGAGCATCTGAACGCCTGACCCCGGAGGTAGGGGGCCCAAAAATGATCGAAGCGCTTCCTAGCGGTGACACCGCTGCCGATAGCGTGCGAGAAAAATTACGCGGTAAAGGCGCGGGGAGACGAACCGAGTCGGGTCTCTAACCGATCCGTCTCCCCGCGGTACGCCCCTGGCCGGTGGGCCTGTCCGCCACGCCCACCGGGTGTCAGGGTCCTTCCCCACTAACGGGCCGCTCGGTGGCCGTGTTCTGCGCTGCAGTGCCGCTTTTGCATGAAAGCGCGTCCTTCCGCGAGATACTGCGTGGGCGATGTCGCAGGAGAACGTGGAGGCAGTGCGGCGAATCTACGAGCGGGTGACCGCCAGTATGGAGTGGCCCGAGGAGTTGTTCGACGCTGACTTTGAGAGCGACATGCGTGAGTTGGGTTTGGTGGGAGCCCTCCCCCTCGACGCCACCCAGGAAGCCCTGCGCGAGTACTTCGAGACGTTCGAGGACTTCCACGTCGAGATGGAAGAACTGATCCATGCCGACGGAGAGCACGTGGTGAACACGATTCGCGATGGCGGTCGCATTAGGGGCAGTGGTGCCGAGGTCTCGAACCGCTACTTCCACGTCTGGACCTTCGGCGATGACAAGGTCGTTCGGCTCTCGGTCCACACCATGCGGAAGCGGGCCCTCGAAGCCGCCGGGCTGTCGGAGTAGCGCTTTGGACGAAAAGCGGTAGTCCGCGATCAGACCGGCAGGCGTGCTCGCTCGAAAATCCGTGCGTCGTCGCGAAACAAATCCACCGATCGGATCTCGCTACGACGCACGGAGCTAGGCACGACCGAAGTACCGCTTTGCATGGAAAGCGTGCATTTCAATCGTGCGTCCCGCCGGCCGTACGCGAGACGAAGTCCAGCCGATCCCTGCGATGTCGAAACGCGACGTGGCGAAGCGCCGCTTTGAATAGGGTCCGACGGGTGAGCGACGAGCCGTCCCGATGCGCAATCGTCACCGGAGGCGCGAGCGGCATCGGCCTCGCCGTAGCGCGGCGGCTGGCTGGCGAGGGTTACAGGGTTGTGGTGGCAGGGCGCCGGGCGGAGGCCTGTGAAGCCGCCGTCGCCGAGATCGAGGCGGCTGGCCAGGCAGCGGTCGCTGTCGCTGCCGACGTCGGCGACGCCGACGACGCCGAGCGGATCGTCGCGGCAGCGACCGAGCGTACCGGCGGCGTTGACGTCCTCGTCAACAACGCCGGGGTGGGTGACGCCGCACCGGTTCTCGAGGAGACCCTCGAGGGTTGGGAACGTGTCCTTCGCACGAACCTGACCGGGGCCTTCCTGGTGGCGCGCGCGGCCCTGCCGGCGCTGATCGAGCGCCAAGGATGCATCGTCAACATCTCGTCGACGAACGGCATCCTCGCCGGGCCGGGGTGGGCCGCCTACTGCACCTCGAAAGCGGGCCTGATCATGCTGACCCGCACCCTCGCCAACGACTACGGCCCTCGGGGCGTGCGGTCTAACTGCGTCTGCCCGGGGTGGGTCCGGACTCCGATGGCGGACGTTGACATGGACGAAGTCGCCCAAGGCCGAGGCGTCGACCGCGACGGCGCCTACCGCCTGACCCACGCCGACAATCCGCTTCGCCGGCCCGGCGAGCCGGAGGAGATCGCCTCGGTGGTCTCCTTTCTCGCCGGACCTGGCGCGACCTATGTGAACGGCGCGACCGTGCCGGTGGACGGCGGCACGAGCGTCGTCGATCCGACCGCGGCGGGCCAGTTCAGCCCCTGAGAGGCGGCGGGTGAGCATCGGCAAGTGCACGCTCTGAACGAATTGCGGACTTCCCGCTTGGGATGGGAAGCGACTCTCCGTCTAGAGGTACTGCGTGAGCGATGTCGCGGGAAACGTCTTCGTCCTCCAAAGGGCGGTGGATCGGCTCAACGAGACCGGAGACCCCCCGGTTGGGATCTCATCGCTCCCGAGATCACGAAGCGAGTAGTGGTCCGAAAGTTTCGCTTCGGGCGAGAAGCGCAACGTTCCGCTTTGCATGGAAAGCGCGCCTTTCCCGAAAGCGCTCGAACGTCCCTAATACTCGCCGGTCGCCCCGGGCCTGTGGCCCAGGCAGGCGCCTTCTAGGAATTCCGCGTCAGCTCAGCAGGGTTCGATGCGCCCATCGACAACGCACGCACCGATCCCCATGGCCTCAGCCAGGGAGCGCTGCTCGCCACGTAGGGCGCTCACCTACTGGCCCTCGCTAAGCGTCCAAGTTGCCGGTGCGGTCCTCGTCGCAGGGACTCAGCGCGGCACCACCTGGTCACCTCGCGGCCGTTCGTCGATGTCGTTAGTCGCTCTCCGGCCTGTCCGCGGGCCTTCATTCAGCAGAGACAGGTCTTCCACTCTGCTCCCCGCGATCCACGTCGAGTCCGGACGTGTCCATCGGGCCGCTCGAGGTGCACCCGGTCTAGCTCGATCGCCGAGCGAGATGCGCAACAGCAGGAGACCGGCCCGTCGCCGCATGGCCGCCAACCTAACCGATCCTGCGCGCGCCAGTGTCCGACTGACCCGTCCCAGGCTCGCTTTGGACGAAAAGCGGTAGCCCGGGATCAGGGCGGTAGGCGTGCTCGCTCGACAATCCGTGCGTCGTAGCGGGAAAGGTCGCCAGAGGCGAGGCAGAAGAGCGTTGGTCGGGGAGCGTTTTGCTTTCGGGCTATACGCCGGTCGCCGCCGCCCAGGCGCGCTCGATGCGAGCCTCGGCCGCCGCGTCGCCCGGCGTCGGCGTCGTCGGAGAGCAGTTACGCGTGTACTGCTCGCTCGGGAAGACAAGCTGGCTGTCGGCCATTTCGGGCGCCGTCTCGCGGAGGATCTCGCGCACTCCCGTGCCCGGCGTCACCGATCCCGTCCAGGCATCGATCTGGGCCTGGTGCTCGGGCTCGTAGGCGTAGTTGATGAACGCGTAGGCGGCGGTGGGATTCGGTGCTCCGACCGGGATCACCCAGTTGTCCCACCACAGAATGCAGCCCTCGTCGGGCATCACCCATTGCAGGTCGGGATTGTCGGCCTGCAGCTGGAACGCGTCGGCCGCCCAGCCGACGGCGGCGACCGCGTCCCCGGTCGCCAGATCGCGAGCGTAGTCGTTGCCGGTGAAGCGACGAATCTGCCCCGACTCGCCCGCCTGCTTGATCTTTTCGATCGTGTCGAGCCAGTCCTGCTCGGAAGCGGTCACGGGGTCGATGCCGTCGGCCTTCATGACCAAGGGCACGACCTCGCGCAGCTCCGTGACCATCTCCACCTTGCCCTTGTACTGCGGGTCGAAGATGTCGTTCACGGAGCTGATGTCCGGTGCCAGCGCCTTGTTGACGATCAGCCCCGTCATCCCGCCCTGCCACGGAATCGAGTACTCGTGAGTCGGGTCTCCTCCCTGCGATGCGATCGGGTTCAGATACTTGAGCGCAGGGCCCAGCGCCGACTGATCGAGGCGCTGGATGTAGCCGAGCGTGTACTCCTTCTCGGCGAGCGCGTCGGAGGCGACCATCAGCGACCGTCCAGCCGACTCCCCGTTTGCGAGCACCGGCTGCATCTTCCCGAAGAACTCGTCGTATGAGTTGATGTCCTCTACGTACTTGACCGAGACGCCCGTCGCCTGCTCGAACTCAGGGATCGTCTGCTTGTCGATGTAGAGCGGCCAGTTCGAGATCACCAGCTCGCCGGCGGGCTTGCCTTGGGCCTCGGCGACTCCGACCCCGGTGCTCGTCGATTCGCCGTCGTCGCCGCCGCAAGCGGTCAGCGCCAGGGCCGCGACCAGGCCGGCGGCGGCCGCCATCGCGGACCGCGGCCGCTTCATCTGCTGCGCCTCGGCAGGCGCTCGAACCAGGTCCGTAGCGCCGGGCGCAGGACGGTGTTCTCGACTTCGTCGTCCGGGGCGGAGAGCTGTCCCAGGAGCAGCCCGTCGAGCATCGCCAGGAACATTCGTGCCTCCAGGCGCGGGGACGGGGTCTCGAGTGAAGCGAAGAGGTCCGCCAGCTCATCCTCCCAGGCCAGGCTCCATTCGCGGCAGACCGCTTCGAGCTCCGGACGGCGCGCCGCCTCCTGCATGAACGCATACTGGGCGACCGTGCGCCAGCGGTCGTGGTCGAGCTGAGGCAGAAGCAGCTCCGTGAATTCGTCGACCAATCGGGTCTTCGAGAGGCGCCGCCCCCGGATCGGCGCGAGCCGCTCGTGCAACCCCTCGATCTCGAGCCGGGCGAAGTATTCGAGAGCCTGCCGAAGCATGTCCTGACGCGATGCGAACCAGTACGTGGTCGATCCCGGCGAAACACCCGCCGCGTCGGCGACCGCGCGATGGGTCACCGCGTCGATGCCCTCCTCGGCGATCAGCCGCAGGGTGGTCTGCAACAGCAACAGGCGCCGCGGGCTGTCCCGATCGCGTTCAAGCACTCGCGTGCCGAGAGCCTCTGTGGCCGCCATGTACATTCGTACTGTACGATAGTACAGATCTTGACCGGCGCCCGTCTCGACGCCCCGCCAGATGACCAGCGGCTCGACAACTGCCTCGCGGTGCGTGGCGGTTTCCTGTTCGTCGAGGACTGCTCGGCGCAGGAGCTCGCCCATCGCTTCGGCACTCCGCTTCACGTCGTCTCCGAGGACCAGCTTCTCCGCAACGTCGATCGCTTCCGGACCGAGTTCGGAACCCGCTGGCCCGGCCAGCTTCTCCTACTGCCATCGCTGAAAGCGAATCCCGCGCTGGCGCTGCGGCGCGTTCTCAACCGGGCCGGCGTCGGATGTGACGTGTTCGGGCCCGGCGAGCTCGAGGCGGCCCTTCGCACCGGGACGGACCCGGCGCTGATCTCGCTCAACGGTCCGATGAAGGGGGATGCGCTGCTCGAGCGCGCCGTAGGCGCCGGCGCGCTGATCACGCTCGACAGCCGCGACGAGCTGCCGCGGGTCCTGGCCGCCGCGCGGCGCCTCGGTTGCCGCGCCACGGTCCGCCTGCGACTGCGACCGGACCTCGCGGGCTTCGACCAGCCTTCGGAGATGTCACCAGAGGGCCTGTCAATCCGCGGTGCGGTCCAGCGCTACAAGGCGGGCATACCCACCGAGGACCTGGTGTCCCTGGCGCGCGCGGACGTGCTCGACCCTGCGCTCGACCTCGCGGGCGTTCACTTCCACATCGGCCGCCAGTCCGCCGACCCCGCGGTGTGGTCGGGCGCCGTCAACGCGCTGTGCGAACTGCTTGCGCGCCTGCGCGACGTCTGGGCCGGTTGGACGCCGCGCCAGCTCGACGTCGGCGGTGGCTTTCCCGCCCCGCGTGACCCATTCGGCCGCCGCTCGCCGCTTCGCGCCGACGCCCCCGACGAGGCGCCCGGCTTGGACCGGTACGCCGAGGCGATCTGCCCGCGGCTCGTCACCGGCCTCGAGGGGCTCGGCATCGAGCCCGGCCGCGTCCGCCTGGAGCTCGAGCCCGGCCGCGCCTTATATGCAAACGCGGGGATCCACCTCGCGACGGTGCGAAACGTGAAGAGCCAGACAGAGCCCGAACGGCTCGTCTGGGTCGAGACGGACACCTCGGATTCGTACCTGCCCGATGTCAATCTCGAGCTCAACCGCTGGACCTGCCTTCCCGTGCGCGCTCCGCTCGACGCGCCGGACCTGCGCGCCGACGTCACCGGGCGCACCTGCGCCCTCGACGTGCTGGTCGCCGACGCCATCCTGCCGCCGGTCGGGGTCGGAGAGGTGCTGGCGTTCCTCGACACGGGTGCCTATCAGGACGCGACCGCATCGAACTTCAACGCACTCGGCCGCCCGGGCACGGTTCTCGTCAACGGCGACGAGGCCGAGCTCATTCGCAGGCATGAGACCGTTGACGACGTGTTCAGCCGCGATTTGATCCCCGCGAGGTTGCTTGACCGGGAGTCGGAGACGGGCGAGGAAGGCTGGCGGGTCAACGGCTTCGACCACGCTTCCGTCAGCTGCGCGGACCTCGATCGCTCGCTCCATTTCTACTGCGACCTGCTCGGCCTGGCCCCGCGCGCTCGAGGCGAGGCCGAGGGCGCGGAGTTCGAGGTCAGCGGCATTTCGGAGCCCGAGGTGCGCTGGGCCGACCTCGTGCTGCCCGGAGGGCACGTACTCGAGTTGATCGAGTACGTACGCCCGCGAGGACGGCCCATTCGCCCGGACCCCAACGACCCCGGCGCGACGCACATCTCGTTTCGCGTTGCCGATGCCGCTGCGGTCCACCGGCGCCTCTCAGACGCGGGCGTGGCCGTCCGCGGCGAGCCGATAACGATCGGCACTCCCGGGGCGTGGTGCGGAGCCCGCGTCTTCTATTGCACGGACCCGGACGGGGTGACGATCGAGCTGATCCAGCCGGCCGCGACTTCCTCGTGAGTGAGCCGCGAACAGTTTGGGTGACCGGCGCGGCGAGCGGGATGGGCGCCGCCCACGCTCGGCGGTTCGCCGCGGGCGGCGATCGCGTCGGCCTCTGGGACGTTCGGGCAGATGAGCTGGCGAAGCTCGCCGAGGAGATCCGAGTTGCCGGTGGCAGCGCCGAGACCGTCGTAGCCGATGTCACCGATTGGGACACTGTCCGCGCGGGCGCCGCGCGGCTGCGCGAGCGCCTCGGGCCCGCTCAGGTCGTAGTCGCGAACGCGGGAATCATCGGCGATGGCACCCAGGTTGCCGATCTTGCGCCCGACGCTTGGCGACGGGTGCTCGACGTGAACCTCACCGGGAGCTTTCTCACCACCAAGGCGGCCGTGCCGCAGCTTCGCGAGGCCGGCGGAGCGCGCTCAATGGTCCTGATCTCCTCGATCTGCGGCCTCACCGCCTCGCAGGGCTTCGCGGCCTACAACGCGTCGAAGCATGGGGTGATCGGTCTCATGCGGACGCTCGCGCACGAGCTTGGGCCGGATGGGATCGTTGTCAACGCGATCTGCCCGGGTTGGGTGGATACGCCGATGCTGGCGGCGTCGCTCGAAGATGCCGATGCCGACCCAAGCGACCTCGCGAGCTTCACGTCGATGAACCTGATCGAGCGCCTGATCGACCCCGAGGAGGTCACGGAGGCCGTCGTCTGGCTCACCTCACCGAGCTCGAAGGCGGTGACCGGTGTCGTGCTGCCCGTCGACCTCGGACTGATGGAGAACCGCGCCTGGCCCTCGGCGTGATTCTCCGTGCTCGATTGCGCCGTTTCGCAGAACCAGTCGATCGTGGCCCTTTGAGCGACTCGGGCCTCCTGATTGGCCGTAAGGACGGCAGGCATGGCTTCAACTCTGCCATCAGTGACCGATCCCGAGCGACCGCCGCGATGAGAACGAATGGCGGGGTACCAAGAGGACGCGCTGGCCTCGGCGGCGGCGGCGCGCGACTGGCCGAAGGCTCCTGACCCTCGGCTAGGGTCACGCAGGGAGGTCCCGCGCTGAACGAACGCAAGCTCGATTTCCGGCTGCTCGGTCCGCTTGAGGTCAGGGACGAGCGCGGGCCGGTGGAGCTGGGGACTCCTCAGCAGCGCGCGCTGCTTGCCCTCCTTCTCCTGAATGCCAATCAGGTCGTCTCGCGCGATCGGCTCATCGATGAGCTCTGGGGTCCCAGCCCGCCCCCGAGCGCGCCGAAGCTCGTTCAGGTCTACGTCTCGCGTCTGCGGAAGGCCCTGGATCCCGGCCGGGTCGATCACGGCGATGAGCTGCTGGTGACGCAGGCCCCGGGCTACGTGCTGCGCGTTCCGTGGGAGGAGATCGACCTGCGGCGGTTCGAGCACTTGAGCGAAGACGGCCGCCGCGCGCTGGCGACCGGCGCTCCCGCGCTGGCGGCCGAGACGCTTCGACAGGCGCTGGAGCTGTGGCGTGGGGCGCCGCTCGCCGACTTCACGTTCGAGGGATTCGCGGAGGCCGAGATCGGACGCTTGGACGAGCTTCGGCTGGCGGCGCTCGAGGATCGAATCGACGCGGACCTGGACCTGGGCCGGGCCGAGCTCGCCGGTGAGCTCGAGGCGCTGATCGCCCGCCACCCGCTGCGCGAGCGCCTGCGCGGGCAGCTGATGCTCGCGCTCTACAGAGCCGGGCGGCAGAGCGAGGCGCTGGCGGTCTTCCGGGATGCGCGCGAGCGCCTGGTGGAGGAGGTGGGCGTCGAACCGGGCCCGGCCCTGCGGCGCCTCGAACGAGCGATTCTGGAGCAGGATCCGGCGCTCGACCCTCCGGCGACGGCGCCGGGTGAGCGCGCCGCCGCGGAGCCAGTGCCCACCGCCCCCGAGGCGACGGAGGCGTTTGTAGGGCGGCAGAGGGAGCTCGCTGCGCTGACGGCCGGGCTCGACGAGGCGATCGCCGGCCGCGGATCCGTGTTCTTGATCGCGGGGCAGGCGGGCATCGGCAAGAGCCGCCTGCTCGAGGAGCTCGCGGGCCGGGCGCGGGAGCGCAGGACGACGGTGATCTGGGGACGATGCTGGGAAGCGGGCGGGGCGCCCGCCTACTGGCCCTGGATCCAGTCGCTGAGAACGTACGTCGACCGGCGGGATCGCGACGCGCTGCGGGCCGAGCTCGGAGCCCACGCCGGCGAGCTCGTGGCGATCCTGCCCGAGCTCGGCGACGTCGGCGCCGACCCGGCCGAATCGTCGCCTTCCTCGGACCCCGAGGCGGCGCGCTTTCGACTGTTCGAGGCCGTGGGGCATTTCCTGACACGGGCGGCGCGGGCGAGGCCGCTAGTGCTCGTGATCGACGACCTCCACGCCGCCGACGAGCCCTCGGTGCTCCTCCTGCGCTACGTGGCTACCCAGGTTGCCGATGCGCCGTTGCTCGTCGTCGGCGCCTACCGGGACGTCGAGCTCGGCCGTGATGCGCCGCTCGCCACGGTCGTGCCGGACCTGGCCCGAGAGCGAGCGACCCACCGTCTCTCGCTCGCCGGACTCGACGAGGTCGACGTTGGGCGTCTGATCGAGACCGCCGCCGGGGTGCGGGCGCCGCCGATGTCGGTGCAGGCGATCCACGTCGGCACCGAGGGCAATCCCCTCTTCGTCGGCGAGATGGCCCGCCTGCTGGCCGCGGAAGGCCGGCTCGACGAGCTCGGAGCGTCCGGCGATCGGGCGCTGCCACTGCCTCCCGGCGTGCGTGAGGTGATCGGCTCCCGACTGGGACGGCTCTCCGGCGATTGTCGCGCTGTGCTCGCGCATGCGGCGGTGCTTGGCCGCGAGTTCGAGTTCGCGGCACTCGTGCAGACGGGCGACCGGTCGGAGGAAGCCGTCCTCGATGCGCTCGAGGAGGCGCTCGCCGCGCGGGTGATCTCGGAGGTCCCCGGCGCACCCGACCGGCTGCGCTTCGGGCACGCGCTGATCCGCGACACGCTCTATACGGATCTGGCGGGGCCGCGCCGAGCCCGGCTGCACCGGGCGGCGGGTGAGGCGCTGGAAGTGCGGTATGCCAACGACCGGGGACCGCACCTGGCCGAGATCGCCCACCACTACGCTGCCGCCGGCGACGCCGGCGATCCGGCGAAGGCGGTCGAGTACGCGCGCGCGGCCGCCGATCGCGCGGTCGAGCTGTTCGCTTATGAGGAGGCGGTTCGTCTCCACCGCGTGGCAATCGAGGCGCTCGGTCCCGAGAGCCCGCGCACCGATGCACTTCGCTGCGAGCTCCTGCTCGCCCTCGGCGACTCTCAGGCCCGGGCCGGCGAGGGAGACGAGGCCAAGTCGACCTTCCAGCGCGCCGCTGAGCTCGCCCGATCGGCCGGGCTTCCGAAGCTGTTGGCGCGGGCGGCCGCCGGCTACGGCGGGCGTATGGTCTGGACGCGGGCGCTCGCCGACGAACGACTCGTCCCGCTGCTCGAGGAGGGGCTCGCGGCAGTCGGCGAGGAGGACAGCATCCTCCGCGTTCAGCTGCTGTCGCGACTCGCCGCTGCGCTGCGAGGCGAGCCGACCCGGCGGCGCCGCCAGGAGGTGTGCGAGGAGTCGATCCGGATCGCGCGGCGGATGGAGGACCCCGCGACCCTCGCCTATGCGCTCGCCGCCGCCGAGTCGGGCCTGGTAGGACCGGACACGGCCAGACGCCGGGCCGACGAGGCGGCCGAGATGATCGCGATCGCGAAGCGGATCGGCGACCCGGAGCGCCTATTCGACGGCTACGAGCACCGGTACTGGGCCGCCTGGGAGCTGGGCGACCCCGACCAGCGCGCTGCCGATCTCTCCGCTCTGACCGCGGTGGCGGAGGAGCTCCGCCAGCCGGCCCAGCTCTGGTCGGCGCTTTCGGCGCAGACGGTGCTCGCCCTCTCCGAGGGAAGGTTCTCCGAGGCGGCGCGGTTGATGGAGCGGGCGTCGTCGACGGGGCAGCGAGCCCTACGCTGGAACGTGGTGTCGTCCGGGCGCCTCCAGGATTTCGCGCTGCGCCGTGAGCACGACCAGCTCGAGGGCCTGGAGCTGGAGCTGCCCGGAGTGGTCCACGAGTTTCCGTCGCCGCTGATTCACGGCGCGGTGCTCGCCTACGTGCACGCGCGGCTGGGGCAGCCGGCGGAGGCGAATGCGATCCTCGCCGACCTCACCGGTCACGACCTCTTGGACTGGCATGCGGACGAGGAATGGCTCGCCAGCATCTGCCTGCTCGCGGAAGTCTGCGCGATGATCGGCGATCAGGCTCGCGGCGCTTACCTCTACGAGATCCTCGTCCCACACGTCTCGCTCAACGCGGTCGCGATTCAGGACGTTGCGTTCGGGTCGGTGGACAGGCCACTCGGACTGCTCGCGGCGCTGCGCGGGCGTTCAACCGATGCCGAGCAGCATTTCGAGCAGGCGCTGAGCATGAACACGCGGATGGGCGCGGATCCCTGGGTCGCACACACTGAGCAGGAATACGCTCGGATGCTCGCCGACGGTCCGGGACCCGGGGATGGGGACCGAGCCCGCGAGCTGGCGACCAGAGCGCTGTCGGGTTATCGGCGCCTGGGGATGGACGTCCACGCGTCCGAGGCCGAGGAGCTCGTTCGAGCGCTGGGCGCCTGAACGGACGCGGTTGACCGGCGTTTACCGGTTGGTGGGCGCACGTCTACCGCCTGGCGGCACTCTCGAGGGGCAATGAGTCGTGTTCGGCGGCTCCAACGAGAGAGGGAGCGGAGTATGAGCAACGCGACGAAGGGAATCATCGGAACGCTGGCGGTCGTGCTGGCGGCCCTGGCTCTCGCCCCGGGCGCTGCTGCGCTCGCCACCCGGACCCCGACGGAGCTCGGGCAGCGGGTCCCGAAGTGGGGCGAGTCAGGCGGGACGACGAACGGGTCCCCGGACGCCCCGGGCGCTGCCGCGCTCGCCACCCGGACCCCGACGGAGCTCGGGCAGCGGGTCCCGACGTGGGGCGAGTCAGGCGGGACGACGAGCGGGTTCGATTGGGGCGATGCCGCAGTGGGCGCCGCAATGATGGTCGGGCTCGGTGTCGTCGGGTTCGGGGGTCTGGTGCTCGTCAACCGGCGGCGGCAGATGGAGCACGGCTCGGACAGCCGGCTGGCCTCGGCATAGGGGCGGCCGGCCCATCGGGCGCGGCGAGCCTCGTACCCGACCGTGAAGGCATCCCATAACCCGGAGGTCGTGGGTTCAAATCCCACCTTGCTACGCGAGGGGAGATGCTGCATTTCGCGCTGAGCGGCAGCGAGGGATACTGCGCTGGCAATCATCAAGCTCCGGCGCCGGGCGCTGCGGGTGGCGAACGCAACGGGAGCACCAGAGGAGGCCAGCGATGGTAAATGGAGACGTCGATGCGCCGCTCGGTCCATGGGCGGTCTCAAAAGCGGACTACGGTTCTCGACTGTGACTGACGCCGACGAGCTCAAGGCGGAGGTGCGGGCGCGGGTGGAGGCGGGCGCCTTCGTCGAGCGCCTGGGCGATCGGATCGGCGCGAGCATGAGGGCCTCGGCGGTCTTCGGGCAGCCGGTCGAGCGGGGCGGCATCACGGTGATCCCGGTTGCCAAAGCAACCTGGGGCTTCGGCGGGGGCAGCGGCGGCGAGGCCGGCAAGGAAGGTACCGGTGGTGGAGGAGGAGGCTTCGTCGCGCCGCTCGGATACATCGAGGTGCGCGAGTCCGGCGCCAAGTTCAAGCGCATCCGCGATCCCCGCCTCATCGCCGCCGTCCTCGTGGCGGCAATCGGCGTCGCGGGATTGGCGGCGCGGGCTGCCGGTCGTCGCTAAGCCACAGAGCTGCCGACGGATCCCAATGCCGAGGTCTTTCGATCTTCGCGCGAAGTGGGAGTGATGTCGCGGAGCCCGGCCGGAGCGGTGACCCACCT
>CAWCQE010000014.1:0-41664 GCA_963797665.1 uncultured Actinomycetes bacterium
CAAAGCGGCACCTTTCGGCGCGCGCCGGTCAGTGGGACAGTGAACCGGCGGCCATCTCTAAAGAACGGAGTGGCGGACGAATCCTGCGGACGGACCGGGCACATGACGTGCGCTACGAGAAGTGGCGCTGTAGGGTGCGTCCAAGAGAGGGCGCCTCGGACCAGCGGCACTCCGAGTGCTGTGGACCGCGGCTAGAGGGGATCCCCTGATGACCCCATCGTCCACGGTCCTGCCCCGCCGCGGCAGGGTTTCTGCTTTGTCTCGTAGGCTCCGAACCTGGCGGACTGGTCCACGGACATGCTCCACCAGTTGGTACGTCGACGCCTGGGCACGGCGCCTGCACGCGGTCATTCGGGAGGCGGACGGGCCGGCGCCGTTGCTGGTAGATGGCTGGCCGCGAGACCTGGTACGCATGGCGGCTGACGACGCCGGCGCTGGCGGAGCGCCTCGAGGCGACCGCGGTCGATCAGCGTGGACTGGGTGGTTGCCGGACAAGCCCGGGGACGGCTATGAGTACTGCAACCGTCGAAAACGGACCTTGTGGCGTTGATGGACCTGCTGGCGGTATGCAGCGGGTCTGCGATCGTCGGCGGCGAAGTACTGGACCGTCGATCGGCGACGCGCTGGCCGCGGATGATCCTGACCGGCTCGAACCGCCTGGCCCTAGGGGAAGCCCTGCTTCTGGGCGCGCTCCCGCGATGCCACTGCTCCCCCCGCGGCGCTCAACGTACGTCTGTGGCAGATCCCTGTTCAACGAACTTCCAGAGGTCAATGAGAAGCTCGTCAGCGGGCGGGAGGACATCTTCTTCGGCGAGAATTATCGAACGCGGCCGGAAAGAAGAAGCGATCCACCGACGCCGTGAAGTACTACGTCGAACTCCTCGGGCCGACCGGGAGGCGCCGCGCGGCAGCTTCGAGCTCGACCGCGCTTTCCCGGTGAGCCAGGCGCAGAACGAGCAGCGCAAGACCCGGCGGCTGACGATGCCCGTCCTGGCGATCGGCGGAGCGGAAAGCTTCGGCGAACAGGTCGGCAAGACGCTGGAACTCGTCGCGGACGACGTGCAAACCGGGTCCTGCCCGACTCCGCACACTGGGTCGCCGAGCAGGCTCCGGACGCGATGCTCGCCGCCCTGATCGGGTTCCTGGCCCCGTACCGGGACGGGTGGCTCGCGGCCCGCAATCCGCGCTGATCCTGTCGGGTGCGGTCCGGGAAGCGCGTCGCTGATCGGCGGAGGTAACCGGCCGATGCTACGGAGAAAGAGGAAACCCGCATAACTATGAGGTCTGTGAGGCACCGCTACCGGGATTCGAACCCGGGTTTCCGGACTGAGAATCCGCGTGGCGCTGTGATGGCGCGTATCGCCGTGTGGCGTCTGTGTGCATGAAAGCAGCGGAAAACTCCCGCCGGGGGCGCGGTCCATGACCCCATATCGGGCCGTTATGCGCCGTTGGGCTGCAATCGGGCTGCAGTCAGCCGACCGTTTTTGCGCAGCCCGCTACCCGGCGGGCTTTCTAGCCTCGCTGAGTCAAAAAACCGAGGCTACCCTCGAAGAGAGACCGGCGCATTCCCTTTCTCCATGACCCCCCTGGGAGCGCGTCGGCCCTACTTCGGCGGTCGACTGGCCGTCGCCTTAGTTCGGAGTCCGGTTGTTGACGTGGTCCCGCCAGTCCGAGGCGATCTTGTCGAGCATCGGTTCGAAGGCGTCGACGTCGGCGTCCTTGGCGCTCAGGTAGTAGCGGCGGGTGCCGTCCTCGACGATCGGCATCGGCTTCACCTCGGTCTCCTCCTCGAGCCTGTCGAGGATCGCGGCCTTTGCGGGTCCTGGGTCTCAGGAAGACCACCACTGCCATCGGCTGAGTCTATTTCCGCTCTTGTAGGAACCGGTATGAGGGTGTAGACCGCATCCAGAGGGGCGATCCCCACGCCTCTCTGGATACACCGGGAGCGGTGCTGGTTGCGGCCGCACCGCTCCCGGCTTTGTTTCCTAACTGGGTAAGCGCACCCCCCGTGCGCAGGGTTACGGGGACCAAGCCTCTTAAGCGTGCCGCCTAGCGACCTAGTTGTCCCTCGCCTGCTCGGCAGCCTCGGCCCAGTTCGACTGGTTCGGGGTGCTCAATGCGGGCCGCAAGGGACGAGCGCCGGCGACACCGCGGCTTGCCCTCGGGAAGGGGGTCAGTCGATTTGGACCGGCTCGTCTACGGCGTACACCGGCTTCACGCACTCCGACCATTTCCAGCCGGGTTCGAAAGCAAAGCGCGCAGCGCTTGTGTCACCCGTGTGGACGACATCTACGCGCGTCTTGTCTGGAGTCCGGCGTCTCGTCCGGTGAATCGAAATTGAGCGCTTCTACACCAGCCATGGCAGTCCCCTCTCGGTTGCTGAGTCGAGACTTCGATCGACCAACCCTACGACTGGCCTGTCAGGCGATCAAGTCTGGCCCGCTGAGTCCGCTGAATCCTGCTGGCGAGTAGTGCCCGAGTAGCGCGTAGCTGCTTCTCGTCCAAAGCAGCTACTCCGACAGCCCGGCGGCTTCGAGGGCCCCGGCTCGGTCGTCTCCGAAGTAGGTCCACTTGACTGGCTCGCCATCGCGGAACGTCCACAGGTTCCAGACAAGAGCCTGAACCTCAGCGCCGCTCGTCTTGCCGCGGCCGCTGAAGCGGATCAGCACGAGCACCTTTTCGCCGGCGTCGAGCAACTCTTCGACTTCCAGTCTCGCCCCATCCGCCCAGGTCGCATCAAGGTCGCGATAGAAGGCACGCATTTCATCGGGTCCACGAAGCACCACGGGGTCTATGAGCCGTCGCGACAGATCGATCACAAGATCCGGGGGAAGCAGGTCCCAAGCTTCCGCGTCGCCGCCGTCGATCATCGCGAAGACGTTCCGAACCAACTCGACGTTCTCCTCCGACATCGCCCACGCAGTATCTCGTCGACGGACCGCTGCTTTCCATGCAAAGCAGAACTGCTGCTTCTCGTCCAAAGCAGCGGCCGCCTGTTGCAGAGCCCCCGGCGCGGTCTTCGAGGGCCTCGGCGTGGCTCATCCCGCCGTGAAAGCTTGCCGCTATTCCGTTGCGCCAGGTAACGAGGCCGGCAACCTCGTCGTCGAGGTCCACGCCGCTGGAAAACCTCATGGACAGCCGACCCAAAACAAGATTCGGTCTCCGAGGCATAGCCCTCCGACCACTCGATGTGTGCCGCGTCGGCGAAGCCCGCCAGGTCGCTGAAGTACTGGCGCATTTCAGCCGGACCGCGGTACGTCCTGCGGCCCTCAGTCAACGTCTCGATCGCCGGAGACCACGAGCCCTCGTCATCCCAGAGCGCGACCCAGGCGTCAACGTCGCGCCGGTTGAGCGCGTCAGAAAGCAGCAGCGTCAGCTCGACGTTCTCCTCCGACATCGCCCACGCAGTATCTCTCGACGGAGTACTGCTTTCCATGCAAAGCGGCTGCTGCTGCTCGTCCTAAACGGCTATTCGGGGAGTCCTTCGTCCCAAGCGGCCGAGACTCCCGTTTTCACGCGGAAGCGAGCGTCTCCTCAGGCGCGCAAGAGATGCCCGCTCCGGACGATTTTGGAGAGCAGGGCCAGAACGCCGTCTGGGCCAGCGTTCGCGAATGTCCCCTGAGCCCTACCGGTAGTTTCCGCCCCGATCGC
The DNA here is from genome assembly GCA_963797665.1 of uncultured Actinomycetes bacterium. Taxonomy (GTDB): domain Bacteria; phylum Actinomycetota; class Thermoleophilia; order Solirubrobacterales; family 70-9; genus AC-56. Next base: position 3,652 of record CAWCQE010000014.1, read on the forward strand.
GTGACGATCGAATGGAGACAGAAATGAAGGTCTACATCTGGAGCGACGGCGCTGCCATGCCGAACGGCGGTCCCGCCGGGGCGGGGTACGTCGTCGTGGGCATGGCGGCGTGCACTTGCTCGGCTCGGAACCGCTCGGCGACAGGACGAACAACGTTGCCGAGTACATGGCGGTTCGGAACGCGCTGCGGGCCGCGGCCGACGCGGGCGCGACGTCGGCTTACGTGCGGATGGATCGGCGGTGGTCGTCGGCCACCTCACTGGGGCATCGCGTGCGCGGGCCGAGCACCTGATCCAGCTCAAGAAGGAGGTCGAAGCGCAGAAGGCCCGGTATCCAGGGGGGGTCAGGTTCGCTCGGATTCCCAGGGCGCAGAACGGAGTTGCCGACGAGCTCGCGAAGAACGGCGCGCGGGCCTCGAAGGCGCTAAGCGCCGATCGGCGGCGATAGGTGTGCGTCAAGCGGCGAGCGTTGCTCGCCGATGTCGGCTCGCTATCGCAATGCGCGAAAAGCAGCGCCGCCTTAGCGGGTTTGCCGCTTCCCATGCAATGCAGCTGCTGCTTTTCGTCCAAAGCGGTGATGCGGTGATCGAGCAGTAGCCGCTCCCTTGCTCCGCCGTCCGGGCTGTGTTTGGATTGGTTGACCGTCAACTACGAGGGCTGAGCAATGGTTGGTGACAACCCGGTCTCCGCGGTCGTGATCTCGGCTGACCTCGACGCGTGCCGGGACTTCTACGAGAACAAGCTCGGTCTCGAGCTCTCGCCGCGCACGATCAAGAACCATCTGCTCTTTGAGTGTGGCGACGGCACGACCCTGCTGATCTACTTTCGGCCCGGCGACAACAACGCCGATCACACTCAGGTTCGCTTCTGGACGCAAGACATCGAGGCCGATGTCGCCGAGCTGGAGGGACGCGGCGTTGTATTCGAGGAGTACGACACCGAGTACATCAAGACGGTCGACCACATCGCAACCACCCCGGGCATCGGTCGCTCCGCCTGGTTCAAGGACCCTGCCGGGAACACGATCGCGTTGTTTCAGCCGGAGTAGGACCCGCGGGACCGCCGCTTTTCGTCCAAAGCGGCTATTCGCTTCGAAGGGAAAGGAGGGGTTCACACCGGCTCCTCCGCGTCCTGATCGCGGGAGAGTCGGTTTGGCGACAATCAGCGCCACACCGGCTTGTGGTGAGTCCGAGGTTCCGGCTTGCGTGCTCCTCCAGTGGCGCGCCTGCGTCGCGGGAGCCCGGCCGGGCAGACCGCCCGGGGTCCCGCGACTGTCGAGGTCAGGCCCTCGGCGTCGCCGCCCACGTCCGACGGGCTCGTCTGGGACCGTAGACTGGATGAGCCCGTAGACGATCCAGACGCAGAGGGCGAAGATCGCCGAGCTCCCAGAAGGGGTGGTGAGTCGCCCATCGACTTGGTCCCGTAACCCTGCGCCCGGGCGGTGCGCTTACCCAGATAGGCAGACAAAGTGGGAGCGGCGGGACGGGAAACTCGCGGTCCGCCCAGCGCCGCTCCCGACGTATCCGGGGGGGCGGGGGTAACAACCGCCCCTCTGGATACCAACGAACGCGACGGGGTGTTTGACTCAGCGCCGTTGAAATAGCCGCCGGGCTCAGCGCGGCTCGCAAGAACGGCACCGAAGCCATGCGCGAGAAGCTGCGTGGGCGATGTCGCAGGAGAACGTGGAGATCGTGCGCCAGGTGTAGGCCGTCTACAACAGCGGCGACCTCGACGCAGTCGCTTCGATCCTTGATCCTAAGGTTGAGTGGCACCTATACCTCAGTGGACTCGAGGGCAACATCTACGGGGCCGCGATTCGGTTCTGCCGATGCGGTTCTGCAGATGTTTTCGGGGCGTCAGGAGAGCTTCGGCGGGAGTCTCGCGGCCGAGGTCCTCGACCTGTTCGACCGCGGCGAGCAGGTCATCGCCGTGATCGAAGCTCGAGGGACGGGCGGCAGCAGCGGTGTCGAGGTTCGGCAGAGGTGAACGGCATACGGGCGCAGTAGCGCCCGCTGGGGCGAGCTAGCGCTCGCCACCGCCGCGCTTCTTGCGCTTGCCCCCGCAGCTGCCGCCGCGCCGTGCGTCCCGCCGCCCCTGGAGTCGCTCGCCCTGCGGGCCGCCTTGAGCAACGCCCGGAGATTCGCCTGATCGCAGAGCCAAGCCCAAACCAGTGACCGATGTGCGACGAAGTCCAAGGTCGTCGGCTGCCCGTCGAGGTTGGCGCTGTCCATGAAGCTCAGCGCGAACAGTCCCTGACGGCGCAGCCGCTTCAGCGAGGAGCGGGTGAGAACCGTGTGGACGTGGAATCGAAGGTCGCCTGCGACCCGTCGTCGGGCTTCCATGTGAGCGAGCATCACCGGGCGTAGCTGCCGAGCGTCCGCGTCATCGCCGCAATCGCGTCTACGTTTCCCCCGGAGTCCATCGCCTGGAAGCTCTGGAAGTCGGAGTCGGCCATGACATCCGCAAAGTGGCAGAACATCGACCGCCCGCCGCCGTCGGCGGGGTCGTCGAAGTCGGCCTGCCAGCCTCCCCAGCCGAGCGAGACCTCAGCGTTCGCTGCCTGCTTGTGGAAGACCTTGAGCGTGGCGCGGTAGCGGTCCTTCAGCGCCAGGTAATAGGCGCGGGTGGCGGCGTCCCGCGCCCAGGCGTTGTCCATGCACGGGTAGGTCTGGAACTCAGTGAACAGCGTCACGTACAGTGGCGGACCGGCTGCGGCGCCCGCAAACGTGTGGGCAAGCGCGCGCATGTCGGCGAGGAACTGGTCGCTCAGCGGGTAGGCGCGCCCGCACGCCGCCCCGTAGCGGGTGCTGAGTGGCACCTCGGGGTCGTTCGAGTGAACGATCAGGTGCAACGCGTAGCCGTCGCGGTAGGCACGCGGGATCTCGGTCGTGCGCCACGCGGACATGAAGCCGAGATCGGCGGATCCGTTGAACCAGCTGCTGAGCAGGCGAACGTGGCTCTGAACGGCGAGAGGGCTGCGCCGGGCGGCGTCGGCCTCGGGGCCGATCCCGAACAGCAGCTTTGGGCGGGCGGAGGGCCCGGGTTTTGCATCCGAGCGAGCGGGAGAGCCGAGGTCCGCCACGAAGCTGGCAGCCGCGCAGGCGACGAGCGCGCTTGCGGCGACGGCGACGACCCGGCTGCGAAGCGACCCCTGCATTGCCCGCATGCTACGGGTGTGACGAGCTAGCCCACATCTGCGTCGAGACGGCTCGACCCCAGCGCGAGCTTCCACTAGGACCACACGCAGCGCAGGCTTGACGCTGCCTGAGCCTAATTAAGTGCGCCCATGCCGGACGACCCGGCGGGCCGGAGCGGCGCCAGCCCTGAAGCGTCGGCAGGAACGGATGCCTGCGGTGAAGCTCATCGATGCGGTAGGTGACGACGATCAGCGACGGCAGATCGGTGAGCCGCCGGGCGAGGTAGTCGAGCAGCCCTCGACGAAGGGCAGGTAGGGCAGCGAGACAGCTCATCGTCTCGGCGGATCAGGACGGGCAGAGAGCGGTTCGCGCCACGCCGCCATTGTCGCGCAGGCACGCGCCAGAGCCGCGACTGTTCAGACCTCAGCGTAGGTCCCCGGACCACACGCAATTCCGTCGCCATTGCGATCAAGCCCAGCAGGATCTCCGGCGCTGCTCTTCACACCGCGGTCGAACAGTCGGATCAGGTAGTCGCAGGTGAGCGGCCGGTTGCCTGGCGCCCGCGCCGGGACGCACTGCCGCCCCGGGCTGCCGTAGGCGATCAGGCAGCCGCCCGAGGTGACTCCCTGGCCCTCCCGATGTGGGGAGGACCTGGCTGGGCTTCCGGGTGGCGCTGCCACCCTTGAACGCCTCGGGCTGGCTTGACTCGCCACGTCCCGATGCCGTTCCGGGAGCTTGCGGCGGCGGCCAGGCTGGTCTGGCGCAAGCTGGATGGATCGTGTCCGTTGCGGAGACCCCCCTTGGCGTCGTCGACCTCCGAGCGCAGGACCGCTTGGTACGCCGAGAGGCTGGCGTGCCTCGCGGCATCCGCGCCACCACCAGGCCAGCGGCGATCACGACGAGGGCGGCGATGGCGAAGACTCGGCCCCTCACACTCATCGGATCATCACCCATGACGATTGGGAGGGGACACCGTTGGAGTCGGTGACGTTCAGCATGTACGGACCCGGCGGAAGCAGGTTGCGGGTTCGTCGGGCACGGCGACCGTGGCCACGCCATTGGCGACGGTGACAGGCAGGTCGACGAGCCTCATGTTGGCGATCCATCTGGTGGGTGACGGACATCGGCCTCATCAGCTGGGCCCAGCGGATGGTGCTGCCTCCCTGGACCCCGAAGCTGAACTGGGCTCCCGTAGGTCGCCTGGGCCGGCGCTCCGCTCAGCTGTGGGCGGGCGCCCTTGAACAGGTACGGGGGCTCATAGATCGAGACTCTGAGCTCGTAACTCCCGTCTCCGGGGTTCGAGCCGAGGACGGCGACCCGGCCGTCGGGCAAGCAGCACTGCGGTCGAGTGGTAGTTCCGGCCGATCGGGTCGGCCGCGACGGACCGCCAAGCGTTCGTCGGCGGATCGTAGATCGCCGCCGTCTTGACGTTGGCGGAGTCGTCGCGATTAAGCCGCCCTCCATTGGTCGTGAGCACCGTTCGGTCAGGCAACGTGGTCGCGTTGAGGTACATCTTCCCCAGCCCTGGTAGGTCGGGTGCCGGCTGATAAGCCGGCTGCGGCTCCTTCAGGTCGATCAGATCGCAGTAGCTGATCGCGGGGATGCCGCTGTTGATGTTTCCGCCGCCCGCGATCAGCACCTTCTGGTCCTGAGCAGGGGGCAGCAGAACTGACGCGGATTGGTCTCGCATGTCCTTCTCCCGCAGCCCGGGGACGTCGGCGATCGACCCGGTCTGCCAGTTGTAGATCGAGGCCCCAAGGCCGGGCAGGCCGTTGCCGAATACGTGCCCGCCGCTGTAGAAGAGCCGTCCGTCGGACATCAGGAACATGTGGGGATAGAGCCCCCAGAAGGACCACGTCTGGGGCACTTGCCAGGTGGGTAGCCACTGGTTCTGCTGGGTGCTCCACATCTCGGTGTTGACCGCGCCGGAGGTGTCCTCCTTGAGGCCTCCGGCCATCCAGACGTCGCCGTTTCCGAGCTCGGTGAGGGTCGGGTACCAGTGGCCCTCGTTGGCGTCGTTCGTCTTGGTGAAGGTCTCGGTGGCGGGATCGAAGATGTAGGAGTCCTTCAGCCCACCGTAGTCGGCGGCTCCGGCGCGCGGTCGGGTAGGACTTCGTGCCGCCCTGGATCAGGAGCCTGCCGTCGGGCAGCGTGACGTGGCCGGAGCAGAACATGTCCTTCGGTACCGGGATCGTCTTGAAGGTGTTGGTGGCCGGATCCCAGATGGACGCCCGGAAGGTGCCCGCGGCGAACTGATTGACGTCATTGCCCGAGCCGGCGATCAGCAGCACCTTGCCGTTGGACAGCAGCGTCGCGTGCATCGCCCGGACGGGCATGTTCTGGGCGTGCACGGTCCATCGGCCCTGCTGCTCCGGTCCCGGGCCCGGCGGCGGTTCCGCCCCCATGAGCGTCGTCGAGTAGTCGTCCGTGACCAGGGTTCCGTTGCCGGCCAGCGACACTCCCCACGCGATCGCGTCGATTCCGGCGCCGATCGGCGGGGTCTGGACGCTCGCCTGGGTCCAGCCCGCCGAGGCGGGCAGGGTGCTCAGGTCCATGTAGTAGCCCCAGCCCGCGGCGGTGTGGGCAAAGATCGTGATCGCGTTCGCCGCCGAGGTCGACCGGTACCAGACCGAGAGGCGGTAGGCGCTGGCCGGCTGTACGGCGGCCGCCCGGGCCTCGGTGGGCAGGAGCTTGTAGTCGCCCTGGGTCCGCCCGCTCAGCGAGATGCTGTAGGCGCGCGAGCCGCCGTGGGCCTGGCTCGTCACCCCGGCGGTGACGGCGGCATCGCCCCAGCCGGCGAGGAACCAGCCGTCCGGCGTCCCTCCCCCAGCTCGAGGTCTCCGTTGTAGCTGAGCTCGTTCGACGGCGGTGGTGGAGGCGGTGGCGGAGCGCCCGTCTCGGCATGCGAGTAGTCGTCCGTCACCAGCGTGCCGTTGCCGAAGATGGAGATCCCGAAGGCGATTTGATCCGTGCCGGCGGGGACCGCCGGCGTGGTGGCCTTGGCCTGGACCCAGGTCGACGTGGCCGGGAGCCGCTTCAGATCAGTCCAATAGGTCCAACCCGCCGGGGAGTGCCGGAAGACAGTCATGGAGTTCGCGGCGGTCGTCGAGCGGTACCAGACGCCCAGGTCATAGGTCTTGCCCGGCGTGACCGCAGGGGCGCAGGCGGCGGTCTCGCTGATCAGCAGCTTGCGATCGCCGCTCTGGTAGCCGGAAACGGTCACCGACTGGGCGACCACGCCGGAGTGCGCGGAGCTGGTCAGCTGCCAGGTCGCCGTGTGGGTTCCCCACCCCGCCCGCGAAAAGCAGTTCGGAACGCCGCCCGTGACCTGCTCGAGGTCGCCGTTCACGACGGCCGCCTGAGCGGTCGGTGCCAGGAGGACCGAAGCGAGCAGGGCGGGGAGGGCGAGGATCGCCACCGCCCGAGCGCGGATCATTGTGGTCCTCCCCGCTGAACCGTCGAGTCCCTCTGCGAAACCGGCCACACCACCCGGCGCACCTCCATGCGCTCCGCGCCCGAGGTGAAGGTCGCCAGCGTCGTACTGTGCTCGAGGACCGCCCTGGTATGAGGCAGGTCCTTCGCGTTCCCCTCCATCATGTTGGAGCGAAGGACGTAGTCCACGTCCCTCTCATCAACCGACACGCCGGGATCCAGGTCCAGCTTGTAGAACCAGATCGCTCGGTCCGGGGAGAAGCCCCGTTGGACCAGGTCCACCCAGACCGTGTCGTCGACGAGCACTGTGCTGTGGCGGTCGACGTGCTGGTCGATCCATGCCACCGCCGCCCGGCCGGCCGCCTGATCGTCATGGCTCATCTGGCCCTGGTTTCCGCTGACCCACTGCGGGACGGCCCCAAGCGCCAGCCCGCCAGCAGCGAGCAGGATCCCAGCTCTGCTTGCCAGCCGGAGCCCTCTGGGCCGATGGGACGCCGAGCGGTTGGCCCCCCAGCGCCACAGGCTCTGGGCCGAACCGGCGACGATCAGGGCGGCAAATGGGAGCAGGCCGATCACGAACATCGCCGGCACGTAGGCGCTCGGGCGGGCCGCAACGAACACCGGAAGCAGGAACGCGATGCCGATCGCCCGCAGGTGCCGCAGTCTGAGGGCCACCGGCACCATGAGTAGCGCCGCCGGAAGCAGGAAGGAGTCCTCGCCGAGCCAGGAATCGATCAACTGCCGGGTGCCGCTGTCCGGATCGGTGAGCCCGCCCCCTCCTGGCCGGGTGAGCTGGTAGAACACGCCGTCGATCAGGCTCGTGTGGCCTGAGCCGGGGATCAGCTCACCCTGGAGGGTGGCGAACAGGGGATAGAAGAAGGCGACGAGTCCGAAGCAGGCCACCAGGATGGTGATTCGAAGCGGGTGAGCCGGTCCGGCGGACCGCTGCCAGGCGAGCAGGAGGAGAGCCGGCAGTACGAGCACGAACGTCTCCTTGGTGAGCACCGCGATCGCGAAGCAGACTCCGGCGGCTGCGTACCCGGCCAGCTGTTGGCGCCGTGAGAGCAGGAGTAGAAAGGCGAGAAGCGTCCAGGTGACGGCGATGTTGTCGAGCAGAACCATGCGCTGGTACTGGACTGCCAGCGGCGAGAGCGCGAAGAGGGCGACCGCCAGTGCCGCGAACGGCCTCGAGATCTCAAGTCGGCGCGCGGTCGCGTAGAGCAGCACGGCGTCGACGAGGGCCAGCACGAGCATCAGGGACCGGTAGTCGGCGATCGTCCAATCGGCTCCGCCGAGCGGCTGGAGGAGGAGCGACCAGCCGGCCATCAGCAGCCATCCGACCGGTGGATGGTCGTACCAGTACGTGTATGGAGCCAGCTCACCCATGTGGGTCACGGCCCAGGACTGCGCCACGTAGGTGCCCTCATCGTCGAAGAAGGCCGGCGACCCGGTCATGTTGATGCCGTGGACGAGTCCGACGGCGAGCAGCAGCGAGCCGACGACCGCCAGGTCCAGCCGGTGCGCCACGACGAGGGCGCGGAGGCGATGCGCGCCGCCACGGAGCCAAGCGCCGGCTTGATCCCGCCCGGGGCGGAGCGGCGGCGCGTGTCGGAGGCTCTCGCCGATGCCGCCAAGCGAGCCCTCGGCACTCGCTCTCACCGAGCGCGCTTCCGGAGAGCGGTCCGTGGTCAGCGCGGGTCTAGAGGTGAGCGCCGACATGCGCGGTCTTCTCCCAGGTGTTGACACCGGAAATCTCGCGCCACGCCGCTCGCACCGCAGCAGTGGAAAGGAGCAGCTGGTACGGAACGCTCCCGACGATCAACCTTGCGTAGTCCCGCGGCCGCGCCTTGAGCGAGAACTCCTTGCAGAAAAAGGTAAGGCCCACTAGCTCCACGGTCAGGATCGCCAACAGCACCACGAAAGGAACGAAGGAGGCCAGGGCAAGGGTAATCGGCAGCTTGGTCAGCAGCAGGACCATCGTCAGAGGGATGGTGAGGCCGAGGAGGGCCTGGAGGGCGGGGAACCCCAGCGTGTAGAGCGCGAGCGCACGTGAGCGGAGCGGCAGCCGTTTCCAATCCGGCTTGCGCAGTACCTGGAGGAACCCCTGGTTCCAGCGGGTGCGCTGGCGCAGCAGCTCCCGGATCGTCGAGGGAGTCTCCTCGCGCGTCACCAGCGTCGGGTTGTATGCCACGACTGTTCGGGCGCCGCGCGCGCTGAGACGGGCGCCGAGCTCGCAGTCCTCCGCAAGGCAATCGCCGTCCCAGCCGCCGGCCGCGACGAGCCACTCGCGTCTGACGAAGACCGTGTTCCCGCCCAAAGGGATGTATCCCTCTTTGGCGTGGAAGTGGAGACGACTCTTGAACCAGAAGTAGTACTCGAGGACGTTGCGCACCGAAAACCAGCTGCTCTGGAAGTTCATCAGCGCGACGGCGCCCTGAACGATGTCCGCACCTGACTGCTGGAAGGTGCGATCGACTGCCACAAGAAGGTCCGGGGCAACCAGGTCCTCGGCGTCGAACACCCCCACGACGTCGCCGGTGCAATGGGGCAGAGCGGTATTCAGCGCTCGCGGCTTGTTCTTCACCGGCGCCTTGTCGACGATGACCCGGAAGCGGCGGTCACCGGCGGTTGCCTCTCGCGCCACCCGCTTCGTCCCGCCGTCGTCATCGCCGACCACCACGATCACTTCCCAGTTCGGGTGGCTCAGGTCAGCCATTTGCTTGAGGGTCGTCGCCAGGACCTTTTCCTCATGCCGAGCCGGGACGATCAAGGAGAACGAGTGCCCGGGCGGCCTCTCCGATTCGGGGAAACCGGTCGCGGCAAGCCCCTCGTCGTCGCGCCAGGCGTAGAGCATCAGCGAGAGCGTGGTCACGCCGATGACAGTGGCGAGTACGAACTGGACCGCTAGCAACGCTGCGGGCGCCTGCGGTAGCAGCGTAGCCAGGCCGAGCACGGCGGCGGCGAGCAACGCCGCACCCACGACCCGAACGGACCGGCTCGAGATCGGGGCAGGTCGCACCGGGCGGACCTGGGGCAGGCGAATTCCACGTACGCGCGACGGGGCCGCATGCGCCGCGCGCCGGAGGCGAGACCCGGTCCGGCGAAGCCCCTCGGTACGCAACCGGAGCACCATGGTGGCTGCCTCGACTGCGATGGAGGCAGACATCTTCGATGTGCCCGCAGTCCGATCCCTGAAGACGATCGGGACCTCCTTGACTCGAAGGCCCTCCTGGAGCGCCCTCCACGTGGTCTCGATCTGAAAGCCGTATCCAGCGGCGCTCACCTCCTGAAGCGGGATGCGGTTGAGCGCGCCAGGTGCGAAGCACTTGAAGCCTCCGGTCAGGTCACGGGGGCGCACGCCGAGTATCACCCGCGCATAGATCGAGCCCCCGCGGCTGATCGCTCGACGCCACCACGGCCAGTTGAGCACCCGGCCCCCTCGGACATATCTGGATCCGAGAACCAAGTCCGCATCCTCTGACGCCGCGAGCAGTCGCCGAAGATCCGCGGGTCGTGCGAGAAGTCGCAGTCCATCTGCACGACGGTGCCGATACGGTGCTCCCGCCCAGGCGAATCCCGCCATGTACGCCGGCCCAATCCCGTTCTTCTCCTTCCGGTGCAGGACCCGCACGCGACGATCGGCGGCGGCCAGCCGATCGGCGATCTCCCCGGTCCCGTCGGGGGAACCATCGTCGATCACGAGGACGACGGCATTCAGCTTCAGCGAGTTGAACTGCTTGAGAAGCGCGCCCGCGAAGGCCTCGATGTTCTCCGCCTCGTTGTAGGTCGGTACACAGACGCAGACGCTTGGCCTCGGTGACTCCCACCGCTTCACGTTTGCGCTGCGCCAGCGTCGTCGTTTCGTCCCTGGCTCGCGCGGGCGACGCGGTCTCGTCATCCAGCGGGTGCGCTCGGTCATGCCCTTGCCCGGAAGGTCCAGTTGCGGTTACCGATGAAGGCGATCGGCGCCGCGACGAGGATCGCCACCACCTGCGCCTCCAGCTTCCCGCTGCCGACGCCTAGGAGCAGATCGAGCACCGCGAGATTGACCAGGAGCGCGATCACGGAGACCCCGAGAAAGCGCCCTCCCTGGGCGAGGTACGCCGCGTGCCGTTCTTGGAACGTCCAGATCCGGTTGAGGAAGTGGTTGTTCACGACGGCGACGGAGAACGCACCGACCGCGGCCGCGAGTGGCGGGATTCCGAGCACCGCCACGCCGGCCGAGTACGCGATGAGATTGACGATCAGGCCGAGAAATCCGACCGCGCAGAACTTGAGCGCCTGGACGTGGACCTGGCCCACGCCCGACCCCTCGAGCGAGACAGGGGCGAGAGCGCCGCCCCGGAACCCGCGGGTGAACGGCGATTGTTGCGTCGACTCCTTCGTCGCGCCAACCTAAGCGCGGAGCCGGTTTGCGTGAATGGGTCAACTGACCCCAATGCGGGGGGCCAGAGGTAGCCGATCGAGTGGGTCGCGCGACCTAGTCGAAAACGGCTAGACGACGCCCTCGCGCACCGCGAAGACAGCCGCTTGGATGCGGTTCTCGAGCGCAAGCTTGGTGAGGATGCTCGAGATGTGCTTCTTTACCGTGCTGGGGCTGACGTGGAGCACGATTCCGATCTGCGCGTTGTCGCGACCGGAGGCGAGCAGCTTGAGGATCTCCAGCTCCCGATGGGTCAGGCGCTCCACGACCTCGACCGAGCCGCCAACGCGCAGCTCGTGCTGGCCTGCGCGGAAACCGTGGAACAGATACCCCGCTACACGGAGGAGACCACCGAGTAGCCCGCCGCCACCGCCCGGATGGCTCCACCGATTGCCTCCGCGGAAGCCTCCTTGAGCATGTAGCCGTGCGCGCCCGCAATCACTGCGCGAGTGAGGTCCCCCTGATCGGTCGAGCTGGTCAGGATCATCACTGGGCTGGTGGGCGCCAGCACCGAGAGCCGGCGGGTGACCTCGAGGCCGCTGCCGTGATGAAGGCCCAGGTCGGTGACCACCACGGCTGGCAACAACTCGGTCACGGTGCTGACGCCCGCTTCGGAGTCCGCGGCCTCGCCGACGATCGTGATGCCGAGCGGGGCCAGCGCCGTGCGCAGGCCGGCTCGCACGAGCTCGCTCTGGTCCACGGCCACAACCTCGAGCTCTTCCCTCGCCTTGATGGGCGTAGCTCCGTTCGCGTCGCCGTTTGACGCGAACCGCCTCGGCCCGCCGTGAGGCTGGAGCGATCTGTTGTCGCTGTGGTCATTTCCCCGTCGCAGAGTCCACTGGGATCGCCTCCGTTCGGCGCTCCCAAGCTGGCTTCTATCGCGTGGTTGTCGGCTGGCGCTTCGCCCCGTACGCGGCGCCCGGTTTACGAGAATTTCTCGGAAAGTCGAACCTAACGCATCATTCTGCATGAGCGCAACCCCTGAAGTTGCGAAACGATTATCCGCTCGGCGTCTGGCTCCGAACCGGTGGGCGCTGAGCGGGCCCTGGCCGAGATTCTTGGTCGGCTCGAGTCCGGCAGCTACATCGAGCCGTAGGGCGTGCGCAAGGCGTGGCGGAGACGATCGCAGCTACGCGAAACTTTGAGCGGGGTTGGGTGCGGCTTCCGGCTCGAATGAGAACCCTCTCTGCCCCGGCGAGTCTGACCCCCAGCGCGAGCAGCGCGAGGCGCGCAACCGCGAACTAAAGGAGGGGGACATGTGCACGAGCCTCATTACAGGAACGGCCGTCACCGAGGGCGCCGACATCTACTCGAGCGCCGCGGCAGCGGGCCGGGGTTGCTGTTGATCTCGGCGGTGGGGCGATGCCGGCAGCTACTCCGGGATCGCCGACAGCCTGGCCGATGAGTACACGGTCCTGACCTACGACCGCCGAGGCAACTCCGCGTCGCTTCCGACCGATCCGACGAAGCTCCGGGTGGAAGAGCAGAGCGCCGACGCGCTCGCCGTGCTCGAGCACGACGGATCAGCCTGCAGCGGTGTTCGGAAGCAGCAGTGGCGCGGTCATCGGGCTCGACTAGCGACGCGTTCGCCGCACGCCGTTGAGCTGCTGGTGGCGCACGAGCCGCCCGTCATCAGCGATCTCGACGACGCCGAACGGTGGCTTGCTTCTTCGACGAGCTCGACAGGCTCCTCGACGAGCAAGGTGTCGCCCAGCGTTGATGAAGTTCATGTCCAGTGTCGGGCATTCCGACAACGAAGGCAGATCAGCTAAGCTCATGCAACGGCTGGCGGGCAACTGGGACTTCTTCGCCCGCTACGAGATGCGGCCGGTGGTCGAATTCGTTCCCGACCTCGAGGGGCTACGGGAGAGCAAGGTGCCGCTGGTCTTTGCGGGAGGACACGAGAGCCGGTCGTATTACTACTGTCGGGCCGGAGAGGTACTCGCGGCTCGCCTTGGCGTCGACTTCGTCGAGTTTCCTGGCCACCACATGGCCTACTTGGACGATGCGGAGAGCTTTGTGCCGATCCTGCGGCAGATCCTGAGCACTCATCGGGGATGATTGAGCATTCGAAGCACGCCGCTTCCGCTTTCGCGTGGGTGGGAAATCACTGGCTAGCGGGAGCGTCTGCCGAAATAGCCGCGTAGGACGAAAAGCCGCGGTTTGCATGGAAAGCGGCGGTTGCTATGACCAGTCACTGGCCCAGGATGCGGGCGAGCTCATCGTCCACGTTTTCTTCCGCCGGTGGTTTCGTCCGAAGCGCCCGCTCGAGCGCGACAGCGGCGGTCACCGAGCCGTTCTTCGCCTGCTCGGAGAGGATGCGTAGGGCCTCGTCTCGCGAGAGGATCTCCTGGTCCCCGGTGATCTTGCCCTTCTGCCACTTGCCTTTGCTCATGGTGAATCTCCTCGGTTAAAACCTGGTTCGTGTGTACAGCCGCCCAGGTCGGTCGGCGGGCTGGCAGGCTTGGCGACGCGACCTTCCCCTTCCCCTCCTCCCCCGCGAGATACTGCGTGGGCGATGTCGGAGAAGAAGCGTCGAAGTCGCGAGACGACTTGTCGCCACGCTCGGGAAGGGAGCCAAGTAGAAGACTTGACTGACGACGCCCTGGGACATTTCTTCGACCCAGACGTCGAGTGGGTGCCAGACCCGGGGGTGCTTGCGGCAAACAGCTACGTCGGATTTGAAGGCATTCGCCGCTTCGCCGCCGATTTCGTGTCGGCCTGGGATGAGATATCCGTCGAAGCCCAGGATCTTCGAGGCGGGCGATCGGGTTGTCGCCATTTTGCGAATGAGAGGACGGGGGGGATGCACGACGTCGATATCGACGAGCTCTGGTCTGGTCTCTACACGTTCCGAAATGGACGGATCCTTCGGGTACAGGGTTTTGTCAGCCGGGATGGTGCCCTCCAAGCCGCCCGGGCTCGCGGAGTAGGCGATGTCGGAGGAGAACGTCGAGATCGTGCGCAACGGATTCGACGCATTCAACGCATTCATGCGCGGCGAAGGGGCCGAGAAAGCCCTGGCTGCACTCGCCGATCCCGAGTTCGAGTACGACTGGCCTGCCGAGCGGGACTTGCCTGAGCCGGACCACCACGGGGTGTCTCGGAGGTCTTCGCGTTCATCAAGCGGGTTCAAAGCGAATGGATCGACTTCGTCTGGGAGCCGCTTGAGTTCATTGAGGCACCGGGCAATCGCGTCCTCACCACAGTCCGTCAAGCGGGCGAGGCCGAGAGAGCGGCCTGCCAGTCGAATCCGAGTTCTTTCAGGTCTTCACGATCCGAGATGGACGAGTGCGCAAACTGGAGTTCTTCCGCCGTCGCGACGAGGCCCTCGAAGCCGCCGGGCTGCGGGAGTAGGCGATGTCGGAGGAGAACGTCGAGGTCGTTCGGGCGTGCGAGAATCGAACGCGGTCTCCGTGGGATGCCATGCGATTGATCAGATGGAGCCGCCATCACGTCCTATTCGTGATCCCGCTCGCGGGGTTGGTGGTGCTGGTGTACGTCGCGGGAGGCGCCGCGGCGGCGATCGAAAGCGACACGATCGACGGCTTCTGGCAGGGAGCTTGGTGGGCGCTGTCTCTTGATGATAGCTGTTGGGTTCGTCGGATCGGAGCCGCTGACGACGGCTGGAAAGGTGATCGCAGCGGTGCTGATGGTCGCCGGGTTCGCGCTGCTCGCCACCGTGACCGCGACGATTGCCTCGATTTTCGTCCGGGAAGAGGAACGGCCGGAAGAGCGCACGCTGAGGCCTTGAGAATCGCGTGCTCGCTGAGGTTGCCGTGAGGTCAACGAGCGCTTGCGGCGGCTGAAAGAACGGCTTGATGAGCGGGGCGGTCAGCAGAGCCCTCCACGTCGGCGATAGGTACGAGGTGGAGGTGGAGCAGCCGAAGCCGCCGCACTCCGGGAGTAAGGCGTCCACCCCCGCCGCCTTCCCTGAGGGGTTGGGGTTCCTTACCTCGGCGGTCCCGCCGATGGCGGCGGTAGGGTGAACCCAGACTGATTTGCGCCTTTCCGCTTCAGTCGCTTAGTTGTCATCTGTGCTGTAGAACGCCCCGCCAGGGAGTAGGCCCCCTGGGGTCGTCGTCTTTTCAGACGCCGGTTCCGACCGAAGCGTCGGGCATCCTCTCTGATGCACAGATGACGAGTAGGCCTACATGCCTTCACCAGATGCTCATAGGCGGCAGCCGGATCAGCGGCTACGTCGTCGAGGAGTACATCCCCGGCGATACCAGGCCGTCCCGACCCGGTCGTCTGCCTTTCAGGCTCCGATGGTCCGTGATCGCCGCGGTGATCGTCCCCGCCGCCGAGTCGCAAGCCGGCGGGCTGCCGGGTCTCGCGCTCGGCCAGGATCCGGGCGACTCCTGACTTAGACGTTTCCCGGCCACCGGGGGGTGGTCGGGATGACGCACTGCCGCAACCACTGCCGCAGTTGCGGCTCGCACTTCACCAGCCTCGAGGCCTTCGACGCTCACCACCGAGGCTCCGGCACGAGCCTGGTGCCCTGCGCCTTCCCGGAGGACGCCCCGCTCGTCGGGATCACCGGGGGGACCTGCGCGATCGACGACCCCGACCGGCGCTTCACCGGGATCACGGTCTACACGACTGAAAGAGCGCAGGAGGCTGCCAGATACTTCCGGGGCATCGAAGGCCGCGAGAGCGAGCCGGTCGGGCGCAAACAGGCGGTACTGCCGTGACAGCCCGACGCCCCGGAGAGCCCGATCGGCCCGTCCAGGACCGCACCCCGAAGAACATCCTGGAGCGTCCCATCCGGCTCTCCCCGATGCGGAACATCAAGGACGAGGTGGGGGACGACTGCACCTGCAGGGAGCCGGTCAGTTTCCATCACTCCGACGGCACGGTGATCTGTGTTCGGTGCGGCGGTCGGGTCGAGGAGGGGGAGGAGTGAGTGGACCGCTCCAACCATCTACTCGCCGCAGGAGATCGCCGACCTCCTCGGCGTAAGCCGCGAAACCGTGCTCCGGAAGTGCCGGGAGGGGAAGTGGCCGCACCGCCGCCTGACCGCGCAGACGATCGTGTTCACCGACGACGACCTCGCCGCCCTGCTGGAGCAATGCCGGGCGGGTAGCCTGGGTGGTGCAAGGCAACCCTGATGCGAAGTGAGGGAAGTGATGAGCACCGACTACCTGAGCGGGAATGTGTTCCTGCGCGAGCTGGCCCGAGGCGACGTCTGGTACGCCCGGGTCCGGGTCGGGCCAAGGACACGAAGAAGCGGATCGGCCCGGCCTGGAAGAAGCGGACCGCCTGTCCGCCCGGCTACTTCACGAAGGCGACCGCCGAGCGGTGGCTGCGCGAGTACCTGAGCGAGGTCGGGCGGGGCGTGCGGGTCGAGCAGCAGGCGACCGGGGCGACCTGGGAGGACGCCTGCCGCGAGTGGCTTCGCTGGACCGAGCACGACCGCAAGCGCAAGCGGTCGACGGTGCGCGACTACCAGCTGACCGATCGAGGCCAACCTGATCGACGACCTCGGGGCCGACCGCAAGCTCGAGACGATCCAGCCGAAGCACCTGGAGGCCTACCGGGACGCGCTGCTGGCCGAGGGCGGCTGTCGCCGCGGACGATCAACAAGCGGCTGACGATCATCCACGGCGTCTTCGGGCGGGCGATGAAGGTCTGGGACCTGCGGGCGAACCCTGCGGCCGGGATCGAGAAGGTGCCCGAGCGGCGCTCCGGTGACCTCGACGTCCTGCGGCCCGACGAGGTCCGCCAGCTCGCCGCCGCCGCCGAGACCGAGCAGGACGCGGCGCTCTACCTGACCGCCGCCTTCACCGGCCTGCGGTTCGGCGAGCTGGCGGCGCTGCGGTGGTCCGACATCGACTGGCAGCGCGACCTGATCCACGTCCGCCGGGCGCTCGCCCGCGGAGTGATCGAGGCGCCGAAGTCGGGCAAGGTCCGCTCGGTGCCGCTGGTGCCCCGAGGTGGCCCAGGCGCTCGCGAAGCTCGGCCAGCGCGAGCTCTGGATCGGCGACGACGACTTCGTCTTCGTCAGCCCGACCGGCAACTACATCGACTACTCGGCGACGGTCAAGGCCGTACAAGCAGGCGCTCGGACGGGCCGGGCTCCGGCGCGGTCAAGTTCCACGGACTGCGGCACTCGTTCGGGACGCTCGCGGTGCAGGCGTTCCCGCTCTCGGACGTGCAGGCGTGGATGGGCCACGCCGACATCCAGACGACGATGCGCTACGTCCACCACGTCCCGAAGCACGACGCGGCGGAGCGGCTCGGGCGGCTGCTCGACGGCGAGAACGTGGCCCCAAACCTGGCCCCAAACGCCCGCAGTCCACGGTCGCCGGAGGGCGTCGAGCAGCCTAGTTGTCGCCCGTTGTCGTCGCGCTGTCGCCGGTACCGCTCGGCCTCATAATCCGTAGGTCGGAGGTTCGAGTCCTCCCCGGCCCATGAAAAGCCCTGGAAATCGGGTACCTAGGAGATCTGAATCTAAAAAACGTCTCCCGAATGTCTCCCGAGAGGACGCCGGTTTGGGCGCCCGAGGCATTCGGTTGTTGAACCCCAACGCCGCCGGTTGACCCGAAGGGCTCAACTATCGATCCTGGGAAGCCTCACCTGGCCCCCCGGCCTGGTAGCGCATCTCGGCTGGGGGCCGAAAGGTCGCTGGTTCAAATCCAGTCGCCCCGACTTATACGACCTCCGCGGATGCGTTCCCAGCGTCCCCGTAGCCGCCGGGGCCATGCCGCCAGTGTGTCGATGCTGCTTTGCATGGGAAGCATCGGTTTTCAGCGCGATACTGGATCCGTGTCAGAACAGGACGTCGAGGTCATCCGCGGCATCCTCGAGGCCTTCATTGCCGGTGTCGAGAGGGGCGACTTCGGCGCCGCTTGGGTAACCGGGGCGGTTGCCGCGCAGATGGAGTGGATCCCCGCGGCTGAGATGGCGGAGCAGAGGAGCTTCAGGGGCCGGGAGGACTTCGTGGAGTTCATGCGCGGGTGGACCGAAGACTTCGAGGAATACTCGGTCCATGTCGAGCGCTTGATTGACGCGGGCAATCACCGAGTCATCGGGCTCTTTAACCAAACCGGCATGGGAAGGGGAAGCGGTGTGCCTGTCAGGCAGGACTACGCCATCGTCTATGACTTGGCGGATGGCCAGCTCGTTCGAATGCAGATCTATCTCGACCGCGAAGAAGCCCTGAAGCAAGCTCACTAAGTTCGGTCGGCGCCATACCGTCACTAGCCCAGCGAAAGGAAGCAAGATGGCTGACGATGTCCAGGTCGTGAACCGCCGGCTCGACGCGAGCGAGAACGAGGCGCTGATCGCCATTGCCCGGATGGGCGCGGATGCGTTCGGGTATACGGCGGACCTGCGGATCGACCGCGGACTCGCCGAGCTGCTGCGGCTGCGGGTTTCGCAGCTCAACAACTGCACCTACTGCCTCAACCTGCACTACGAGGCGGCCCGCGAGGCCGGCATCCCCCGGGCCAAGATCGACACCCTGACTGCGTGGTGGGAGACCGAGCTTCACTCCGAGGCCGAACAGGCGGCGCTTCGCTACGCCGAGGCGCTAACCCGCGTCGCCGACACCGACCGGGACACGGCGTTCCAGCGCTTCCACGACGCGCTCGCGGAGCACTTCAGCCCGGAGGAGATCCTCGAGATCGTCGCCGTCGTCGTCAACATGAACCTCTGGACCCGGATCAAGCTTGCCGAGGGCGCGATGCCGGGCCCGGTCTGAGGCGCGCCGCTTTCCAAAGCAGCACCCCGTCGGGCGAGCGTCCGTGGTACCGCATTGGTACCGGCTGCTGCGTCCAATGTGTCCAGAACATCCACGGAAGTGGACGAAGGGGACGCAGTGGATGCCCGTGGACACCATGGACGCCAAGCGACATCGGCTGGGGGCCGAAAGGTTGCTGCTTCAAATCCAGTCGCCCCGACTTCTCATCAGCTCCCCCGGCAGCGGCCGTCCCCTGCGTCCCCGCGGCGGATGCCGTCAGCGTGTCGGGGCGCTGCTTTACATGGAAGGAACACTCGACGGCCCAGCCCGAGATGGCGGGGAACAGCCGAAACTCGGGGGCGCCGGGCCCGATCCCGTCGGCGAGCCCGACGCCCTGTGACCCTCAGCCGATCAGGTGGAAGACGAAGTCGAACTTAGTTCCTTGTGGATTGTGGTATTTCAGCTCCATCTCGCCGCGAGCGTTGCGGTATGCGCCCGTCCCGCCAGTGATCGCAAGCACCGTGTTACCCGTGTCGCTGAACGGGCCTTCGACGGTGATCTGGCCGGATTGCAGGAACGTCGTCCAGGTGCACTCCCAGGAGCTGCCCACGACGATGCGGATACAGGATCCCTGGTCGGTACCGACCTTGTGCGTGTCGGCCGCGTTGAAGACGTCGTTCCCGAACGTGAGAATGTTGCCGACGACGTCGTTGTTGGGGTCTCCGTTGGTGACGGCATCGGTGTCCGCGTGTTCGACCACCGTGATCGTCTTACCGGCGGAATGGTGTCCCTTGCCCTTGCCCGCGCTTGAGTTGACCGCGATCGCGAGGACAGCCGCGGCCACCAGGAGCGCGGCGGCGATTACCCGCTTCATCTCGACCTCCTTGTCGTCGAGCCGGTGGGAGCCAAGCCCTCGCGAACCACCCATCTCACGCCGGCTCTGCTTTGGATTCACAGGCGGCCAACAAGCTCGAGGACGTGGGGCGACGCTAACACTCCCCGGCAACATCAAGGGCTGCTTGTCGAGGGCGGTTGCCTACATGTGGGGGCCCGCGTACCGCGGTGGTTCCGAGCGCATGGTCCGACCTGTCCAGATGGTCCACCGACGGGGACCCTGGGGACACACGGGACGACTCGAGACGCATAGTCACCGATTGCCTCTCGGCTGGGGGCCGAAGGTCGCTGGTTCAAATCCAGTCGCCCCGATTTTCCATTCGACAGCCGATCTAGGCTGGGGTCTCTCCAGGGACCACCCTCAGCCGAGTTCAGCGACGGAGCTCGTTTGACGGCGCAAGGCCGGCGGGTCCCTACATCGCCATCATCGCGTCGGATGGCTCGGTGTCCGGCGGGCGCTTTGCGCCATCGCCCCCCTTGAGCAGGCCGAGCCCGATCAGCGGGAAGAGCAGGACCGAGAGCAGGCCAGCGCCGATCAGCGCGGCTCCCTCCGCCGCCGTGACGAGGTTCAGGTCCTCGCCGATGGCCACCGCGGCCACGATGAATGGCAGCGAGGTCGCCTGCATCAGGCCTGCGATCGCGATGTGCTTCGTGTCCAGCAGCCGCCGGTAGAACAGTGCCGGGAGGCCGCGCGCCGCCACCAGCGCCGCCAGGAAGATCGGGACCATCAGCAGGTTCGAGGCACTGGAGGTGAGCGCGTCGAGGTCGTAGTTGACGCCGCTGCTGACGAAGAAGACCGGGATGAAGATCCCGAAGCCGACCGCCTCGAGCTTGCGCCGGAATTCCGGATGGGTCATCTGCTCGTCCTTGTCGAGCAACGAGAGGACGGCGCCCGCGATGAACGCGCCGAGGATCGATTCGAGGCCAAGGGAGTCGGCGATCGCGGCGAACCCGACCAGCAGGACCACGGCGCCCCGGACTCGGATCTGCGCCGTCGTGTCCTGGAGGCGGAGCAGGTCCTGGCGGAGCAGGCTGGAACGGTCCGCTCCCTTGACGGCGATGAAGACGACGACCGCCAGAACCACGAGGCCGCCGATCAAGAGCAGCGTCGAGCCGACGCCGCCCTCGCCCGAAAAGAAGATCGAGAGCAGGATCACCGCACCGAAGTCGGCGATCGTGCCGGCCGCAACGATCAGCTGGCCGAAGGTAGAGGAGATCTCGCCGGCGTCCTTCAGCACCGGGATCAGGACGCCCAGCGAAGTCGCGCAGAGGATGATCGCGATCAGCAGCGGCGTCTCGATCAGTCCGGTCGCCTTCAGCACCAGCGCCACCAGCAACGCGATCCCGAAGGACACGACGAACGCGATCAGCGTCACGCGGAGGACCTGCCCCCGGAGCCGCTGGAAGTCGATCTCGAGTCCGGCCAGGAAGAGCAGGAAGGCGAGCCCCAGCACGGAGATCACCGAGATCGCCTCGTCGACGTGGACGATCCCGAGCACCGAGGGCCCGATAACGATTCCCGCCAGGATCTCGAGCACGACCGACGGCAGCTTCACGCTCGGGAAGAAGCCGAGGGTGAGCGGCGCAACGAAGGTGACCGCGACGACTATCAGCAGGTTGTCGAAAGCGGGCATCGCCGGGTCAGCGGATCAAAGGCATTGCCGAGTGGTCAGCTGAGTCTGACCGTCGTTGCGGACTGTTCCGGAAAACTCAGCGCGATCAGGGCCACCATGCCGGGCCAAATAGCCGCTTTCGACGAAAGCGGTGGTTCTCTGGCCATCCGCGCGGTACCGGATTGGTACCGGCTGTCCTTTCATAAGTCCAGAATGTCCGCGCTTGGGGACGTCGTGGACTCAGGGGACGCCCGTGGACACAAGGAACGCGAATTGAGGTCGGCTGGGGGCCGAAAGGTCGCTGGTTCAAATCGAGTCGCCCCGACTACTCAATCATCCGCTCCGCGAGCGGAACGCGCGTCCCCAGCGTCCCCAGCGTCCCCGTCGTCCCCGAGGCGGGTCAGCCGCCTGGCCGAAGTACTACTTTTCATGGAAAGCGACACCCGCCACGAGATACTGCGTGGGCGATGTCGGAAGAGAACGTGGAGCTGAAGCGCTGAAGGGCTCCTGATCCATCCGATGGGGGCGGTGGGAGAGCGCTTGGGGCGGTACGCGGCCAGGACCGGCTATGGCCGCGTCGTCCGCCACAGGGACCTACGGTTGCTCCTCTGCGCTCTGCTGGTTTCCGCCACCGGGTCCTGGGCGTACAACGTCGCCCTCGTGGCCTTCGTCTACGAGCGCACCGGCTCGCTGACCTGGGTTTCCGCGGCGGCACTGGCCCGGTTCGTCCCAATGGCCCTGGTAGGCCCGTACGCGGGAGTGATCGCGGAGCGCTTCGAGCGGATCCGGCTGATGGCGACCTCGGACCTTGTCTGCCTCACAAGCCAGGCGGGGCTTGCGGTGACCGCTGCGCTCGACGGTCCCGTCGTGCTCGCCCTCGTCCTCGCCGTTGTCACCACGGTCGCGAACTCGGTCTATTTCCCCGCAGTCAGCGCCACCATCCCTGAGATGGCCGGCGAGGACGACCTCGCCGCCGCGAACGCCCTCAACGCCACGATCGAGAACCTGGTCGTGATTGTCGGGCCGGCGCTCGGCGGCGCCCTCCTCGCGCTCAGCTCGCCGACGCTCGCGTTCGCGGCCGACGCCCTCACCTTCGGCGTCTCCGCGCTGCTGGTGACCCGGATCGGCCGGCGCAGTACCCCTAGCGACGTCACCGAGGCTGGCGGGGCTGGCCTGGCGCGGCAGCTTTCAGTCGGTCTGCGGACCATCGCCGAGTCCGGCCCGGTCGCCTGGCTGGTCGCTTTCTGTGGCGCCGCAAGCTTCATCTATGGGACCGACGTCGTGCTGTTCGTCGACGTCTCCCAGTCCAAGCTCGGAACGGGCGGGGATGGTTTCGCCTACCTGCTCGTCGGGCTGGGGATTGGCGGGGTGGTGGCCGCGACAGGGATCGACCGCCTCTCGCAGTCCGGGCGGCTCGGCGGGGCGGTTGTGGCCGGTTTGATCGCCTATCGCGCGCCGACCGCCCTGCTCACCGTGGTTCATGCTCCCGCGGTCGCGTTCGTGCTCCAGATCGTGCGCGGCGCCGGGACGCTGGTGGTGGACGTCATCGCGATCACCGCCCTGCAGCGTGCACTTGCGCCGAACCTGATCGCGCGTGTCTTCGGGGTCTTCGACTCGCTCACGATCGGCGCCATCGCGCTCGGGACGCTGCTCACCCCGGCCGTAGTCGACCTGATCGGCCTGGACGGCGCCCTACTCACCGCGGGGCTGGTGTTCCCAGTGTTCGCTCTGGGCGCCTATCCGACGCTACGGCGCCTCGACGTCCGCGCCCGGGCCCGCATCGCCAGCCTCGAACGGCGCCTCGCGGCACTCGAACAAGTGGCGATGTTCAGGTCGGCCTCGCGGACGGCGCTCGAGCGCCTCGCGGCCGAGGCGAGGGAGGTAGTGGTGCCCGCCGGGAGCGCCATCGTCCGCGAGGGGCAGCCGGCGGACGCGCTCTACGTCCTGGTTGAAGGGAACGTCGATGTGAGCTCCGGTGGCGAGGCCGGCGGTCCGCAGCGGCATATCCGCACGATGGAGCCGGTCAGCGCCTTCGGAGAGATCGGGCTGCTCGCGCGGTCGTCGCGCACTGCGACAGTCACGGCGCTAGAGAGCTCTCGCCTCTACCGGATCCGTGGCGAGGTATTCCTCGAGGCGCTCGCCTCTGCACCCGCGAGCGGGGCCTTCGTCGAGACCGCGCGCGGCCGGCTCGCGCTGACCCACCCGTCTCGACAGTCCGCCTTGGCGTCTGACGGGGTGTGATTGAGATCACTGCCGGGTCTCGTTGCAAGGGTTACGATGCCTCAAAGGAGACGTACCGGAGGCATCGGGCCGCCGGCGCCCACCGAAAGAAGGGATGGGGAGAATGGAAGAGCGTCCAGAAGAGAATCTCGATCGCGAGGAGTCGAACGAGGACGAGTCCCCGGAGGTCGAGGGCCATAGGAAGAGGTTCGACGTCGAGGAGGAGGGCGTTGGTCGCAAGAGGCGTGGGCCTGAGGAGGAGGACGATCTGGACAAGGGCCGCAAGCGCTAACGACGCCCAGTCTTTCGCGAGCCGGGGCGCGACCGCGTCCCGGCTCGTTGCTTTTCGGCTAGAGGAGCTCCGCCAGCGCCTTGAGCAGCGTCTCGGCCTGACGTCGCCGCTCGTCGTCTAGGGCATCGAGCCGCGTCTCGAGCTCGGCGACAGGCGCGGACGCCGAGTCGTCGCGGCCGCTCTCTAGCGCGATCGCGGCCTGGTTCGCGAACAGGCCGAGCAGATCCATCTCCATGAGGCTGAAGCCGACGCGCTTCGGCCGATCGAGGACGGAGAGCACGCCCAGCACACGCTCATCCCGCAGCAGGGGAGCGGCCATCAACCCCTTCGGCATGTAGCCCGTCGTTTGGGCCACGTCGCCAGTGAAGCGCGGGTCCTCGGCCACGTCCTCGATCACGACCGGCTGGCGGGCCGAGAGGACCCAGCCCGCGACCCCGGTCGCCTCCGGGATGCGGTGGCCGACCAGCGTCTCCGAGCCCACCCCGGCGACGGCGGCGAAGACCAGCTCGCCGGCCTCGGGATCGTGCAGCATGATCGACGCCGCCCTGGCGCCGAATATCGCCCGCGCGACCTCGGCGATCGAATCGAGCAGCGGCTGCCGCGAGTTCATCCGCCCCCCACGTTGGTCGCGGTGAGGTAGAGCAGACTCTTCAGCTCGAACGGCTTGATGCCAGGATGCTTAGCGAGGATGCGGGCGCAGTTCCCCGCAATGTGGCCGGTGGCGAAGGAGTTGCCGCTGGCGGTCACCGTGGAGCCCTCCGCCCACGCCACCTCGATGTCCTCGCCCGGCGCGAGGAACTCGACCGGCGGGTTCGCGTTGTATCGGAAGTCCTCGGGATCGCGGCCGGCGTGGCCGGCGACTGAGATGACGGAGGCAAAGCGCCAGGGCCACGAGTCGACCGGCATGTTGTGCGCGGAGCAGACGAGCATGGAGCGCCGGAAGTAGGCGCGATCGGCGAGCTCGTGGAGGCGTTCGATGAAGCGCTTGTGGGTGGTCGAGAGGCTCAGATTGATCACGTCGTACCCGGCGTCGATCGCCCACTCCAGGCCGGCGAGCAGATCCGCGCCTGTTCCCTGGACGGCCGCGCCCAGGACTTGCACGCTGCCGAGCTCGCAGTCCGGGGCGAGCGAGCGGATGATTCCGGCGCTGGCGTTTCCGTGGCCGCTCGTGTCGCCCTCGCGGTCCTCCTCGATCCGCGTTTCGCCGTCCTCGCTGCGGTTGACGGCGACTGAGCGCTCCACCTCGCCGACCAGCGGGTGGTCCGAGTCAACGCCACTGTCGACGACGCAGACGCGAACGCCCTCCCCGCGCGAGCCGCCCCAGGCCCATTCGCGCGTGACCGGATGCGGCCAGTTCGCCTGGATCCGAGTCGCCTCCGCTTCCTCGGCCTCGAGCGCCCAGCCCGGCAGCTGCTCGTCGGTGGCGGCCATGCCGCAGTATTACCGTGGCTCGCAAACTAAGGTCCGAGAGGCTGCAGCCCAAGCCCGCCTGGCCGGCGTGCCCGATTGTGACCCCGCGCCCTGGTACCGCTTTGGTACCCGATGCATCGTCCTATCTGTCCAGATCGTCCACGGCCCTGGACACATAGGAAACGACGGACGCTCCGAGACAGATAGACGCCTGGATCCGCCCGGCTGGGGGCCGAAAGGTCGCTGGTTCAAATCCAGTCGCCCCGACTACACGAGACGTCTCGGTCGCCGCGGGTGCGCCGCCGGCTGGTGGTCGGCGAGGTGCCGGAGCTGGATCGCCATTGAGCCCTCGCCTACCGCCGAGGCCACTCGCTTGATCGAGCCGCTTCGCACGTCGCCCGCCGCGAAGACACCCGGGCGACTCGTCTCGAGGATCAGCGAGCGACGGTTGACGTGCTTCCACTCTTCGGGAGCCAGCTCGGCGGCCTGGGGGCCGGTGAGCAGGTAGCCGCCGTCGTCCGTGGCCAATTGCCCCTGGAGCCAGTCCGTGTGCGGGTCGGCCCCGATGAAGACGAACAGCTGTTGGGTCGCGAGCTTTCGCCGTTCACCCGTGACGTTGTTCTCGACCACGATCGCCTCGAGCATGTCGCCGCCGATCAACTCTCGGACCTCCGTGTTGAGCAGGATCTCGGCGGGCCCACGCTCGATTCGGTCGGCGAGGTAGCGGGACATGTTCTCGGTGAGCCTGCTCTCGCGGAGCGCCAGCCGGACTCTGGCGGCGCGCTGGGTCAGGTACACGGTCGCCTGGCCGGCCGAATTGCCGCCGCCGACGATCGTGACGTCGTCGCCCGCACAGAGCTGAGCCTCGACTTCGGTGGCCGCGTAATGGACACAGGTCCCCTCGAATTCCTCGATCCGCGGCACCGGGAGCTTTCGATAGCGGGCCCCCGTGGCGATCACGACGGTTCGGCACGGGAGCGGCTCGCCATCCGCGAGACGAACGAGGTGATGTCCGCCGTTCTCCTCCAGCGCGTCAGCCTCCGCGGGGACGCTGATCTCGGCGCCGAACTTCCTGGCCTGGACCGCTGCCCGGTTGGCCAGCTCCGCTCCCGAGATCCCGGAGGGGAAGCCCAGGTAGTTCTCGATCCTCGACGAGGTGCCGGCCTGACCGCCGGTCGCGACTGCGTCGATGGCGATGGTCTGCAGGCCCTCGGATGCTCCATAGACCGCGGCGGCGAGTCCGGACGGACCCGCGCCGATCACGACGAGGTCGATCACGTCGTTCGCCGGTACCTGTGCGCGCAGCCCAAGGGCCCTCGCGAGCTCGACGTCGCTCGGGTTGCGCAGGACTCGGTCGCGCCAGATCACCACCGGCGTCTCTTCGGGCGAGACCTCCAGCGAGTTCAGCAGCGCCTCGGCGTCGTCGCGCGCGTCGAGATCGATCCAAGTGTGGGGCAGGCGGTTGCGGGCTGCGAACTCGCGCAGGCGCCGCGTGTCCAGCGAGTGCGACGACCCGATGATCCGCAGCCCGGCGCCGAGCCCGACCAGCATCGAACGGCGCGCCATGTAGGCATGCAGGATCAAGTCGCCGAGGCCGGCATCCTCGGCGATCACCTCCCGCAGCTTCTCGACCGGAACCTCCAGTACCTCCCCGGTTCGCGCACGATCGCCGTCAGAAACGAATGCTCCGCCCAGCAGGAGGTTGAGCTCGCCGAGAAAGCGGCCGGGCCCGTGGACGCCGACCCTCCGCTCTTCCGCCATGGTCTCGACCTTGCCGGCGAGCACGACGACGAAGGGATAGCTCTCATCCCCCTCCCGGAAGAGGACCTCGTCCATCTCAGTAGGCCGCCGCTCGCCCACCGCCGACACGGTGCGCAACTGCTCCTCGTCCAGGCGGGGAAAGGCTCCCTGGAAGTCGGGCGTCTCGTGCAGCTCGTCCTGCCGGGTGTGGTCCTCCTCCGCCACGTCGGGGGAAAGTAGTCCCCTGCCGGGTTATCGGGCAAACTCGGCGACAGGCGATGAGCTCGAACGGCGATCCGACCAGCTCCGAGCGCGACGGTGAGGGAGACCCCAGTCGTACGGGCACCGCCGACCCGCAAACGCGGATCGCAATCGGGCTGATCGCCGCTCCCGGACTGCCGACCGAGATCGCCGAGGAGCTCGCCGAGGAGCTCGGACGAGAGCCTCGCGGAGCGTTATCCCGAGGGCAGATGGCACGTTCCGGTGGTCACGGACGGGCTGGTCGATCCGCCGGCGCCGCGACCGAGCTGATCGACGCCGCCCACCAGCGCCTTCTGCGCGAGGACTGGGAGCTGGCGATCTGCCTCACCGACTTGCCGCTGCGGATCGGTCGCCGGGCGGTCGCCGGGCACGCCAGCCCGACCCACCGCTCGGCTCTCGTCTCCGTGCCCGCCCTCGGGCCGGCGCGGGTCCAGCGCCGGGCGCTGGAGATTGCGATCGAGCTGCTCGGGATCCTGCTCGGCAGTGACGGGGGCGAACCGCCGAGTCGCCGGGCCGTCCGCGCATGCGCCGGCGGCTGATCGAGCTCTCGGCGCTCGCCGACGAGGATCCGGCGCACGGCCCGACCGGTCTGGCCGCCCTCGCCGGCGGCGGTCGACTGCGGCTGCTCGGCGGGATGGTCCGCGCAAACCGCCCGTGGCGCCTCGCGGCACGCCTTTACCGGGCGCTGATCGCCGCCCTTGCGACGATCGCCTTCGCCGTGGTAACGCCCGACGTCTGGCGGCTTTCAGGCACCGTCGGCTCCCTGCGGCTGATGATCCTGATGCTGTTGTCAATCGGCCTCACGGCCGCATCGTTGATCGTCGTCCATGGGCTCTGGCAGGCGGGCCAGCGCGGGCAGGCGCGCGACCAGGTGATGCTGTTCAACGCCGCCACCGCTCTCACGGTCGCGATCGGAGTCGCTGTCGCTCTACCTCGCCCTCTGGGCTGACCGCCCTGGCCGCGGCTGCTCTGGTGGTTACCCCGGACGCGTTCTCCGACACGCTCGGCTCGGACATCGGTTTTAGCGACTACCTCACCCTGAGCTGGTTCATGAGCTCGCTGGCCACAGTTGGCGGCGCGCTCGGCGCCGGGCTCGAGAGCGACGTCGCGATCCGCGAGGCTGCCTACGCGCGGCGCCGCGAGGTCGACGACGGACAGGTCATGGTTTAGACCGCCTCCGATCGGACACGAACACATAGGTCCCCCAAAAGCGGAGGAGGAGCGGCGATGGCGACGGTGACCTGCGAGCGATGCGGGCTCCGTCCCGCTGTGGCGACGTGTTCGACGGACGGTGCCCGGACGGGGCTCCACGACCCAGCGGCTGTGCGAGGTCTGCCTGGCCGAGGTTCGCGGCGGCGCCGAGGGCTATGGCGGCACCGGCGGGTTCGGCGGCCGGGGACTGTTCGACGACTTCTTCTCCGACTTCTTCGAGCGCGGCTTCGGTGGCCGGGCGGTCGGCGACGGTGAGGGTGCCACAGCGGCGCCGGCAACCCGCCGCAGCGGGCGTCGAGCAGGTCGACATCACCGAGTACTTCTCAGACGCGACCCGCGAGCTGCTTCAGCGGGCGGCGCAGAAGGCGCTCGAGTGGGGCAGCCTCGACCTCGACACCGACCACCTGCTGTGGGCGACGCTGCAGGATCCGCTGGTGGTTCACGTCCTGCGCGAGATCGACGCCGACTCGGCCGCGATCGCGGCGGAGGTCGAGGACGACGGCCGAGCAGGCCGAACGCACCGACGTCGCCCCGTCACTTTCGCCCGATGCCAAGAACGCGCTGCTACAGGCCTACCGCGAGTCGCGCGAGCTCGGCGCCTCCTACGTCGGGCCC
Organism: uncultured Actinomycetes bacterium; assembly: GCA_963797665.1. Classification (GTDB taxonomy): domain Bacteria; phylum Actinomycetota; class Thermoleophilia; order Solirubrobacterales; family 70-9; genus AC-56. The sequence goes on from CAWCQE010000014.1 coordinate 32,584, forward strand.
GAGCACGTGCTGCTGGCGCTCGCCGAGGACGCCGAGGCGGAGGCCGGGCGGCTGCTGTCCCAGTTCGGCGTCTCGCACACCAAACTGCGCGGCGCCGTCATCCGCGGCGTCGAGTCGGGCGAGGAGGCCGGCCGCCCGGCGAGCAAGACCAAGACCCTCGACGAGTACAGCCGCGATCTCACCCAGGCAGCTCGCGAGGGCAAGCTCGACCCGGTGATCGGCCGCGCCGACGAGATCGAGCAGACGATCGAGATCCTCTCGCGGCGGACGAAGAACAACCCGGTGCTGATCGGCGACCCCGGGGTCGGAAAGACCGCGATCGCCGAGGGCATCGCGCAGCGGATCGTCAACGACGAGGTCCCCGAGACTCTCGCCGGAAAGCGGCTGGTGGCGCTCGACCTCGCCTCGGTGGTCGCGGGCGCCAAGTACCGGGGCGAGTTCGAGGAGCGGCTGAAGGCCGGTGGTCGATGAGATCACCGAGAACTCCGACGACCTGATCGTGTTCATGGACGAGCTCCACACCGTCGTCGGCGCCGGCGCCGCCGAGGGGTCGATGGACGCCTCGAACATGCTCAAGCCGGCGCTCGCGCGCGGCGAGCTGCGCGATGATCGGCGCGACGACGATCGACGAGTACCGCAAGCACATCGAGAAGGACGCCGCGCTCGAGCGGCGCTTCCAGCCGGTGCTGGTCGATGAGCCGACCGTCGACGAGGCGATCGAGATCCTCACCGGGCTGAAGGACCGCTACGAGGCATTTCACCGCGTGCGGCTGCCGCAGGAGTCGATCGTCGCCGCGGTCGAGCTCTCGGATCGCTACATCACCGACCGGTTCCTGCCCGACAAGGCGATCGACCTGATCGATCAGGCGTCGGCACGGGTGCGGCTGCGCTCGAAGACCAAGCCCGCCGACACCGCGCAAGCGCGAGGAGGAGCTGCGAAGCCTTGAGCGCGAGCGCGACCAGGCGATCGCCGCCGAGGACTACGACCGCGCGAACGAGCTAAAGGAGCGGATCGAGGCGATCCGCACCGTGCTCGCCGACGTACAGCATGAGCGCCAGCGCGCGCCGGAGGTGACCCCGGAGGACATCGCCGAGGTGGTTTCACGGGCGACCGGGATCCCGGTCTCGCAGCTGACCAGCGAGGAGCGCCAGCGACTGCTGCGCCTCGAGGAGCAGATCCACGAGCGGGTCGTCGGCCAGGACGAGGCCGTGACGGCGATCGCCGAGGCGGTGCGCCGGGCGCGGGCCGGGCTCGGTGATCCCGAACCGGCCGGTGGGCAGCTTCCTCTTCCTCGGCCCGACCGGGGTCGGCAAGACCGAGCTCGCCCGGGCGCTCGCCGAGGCCCTGTTCGGCGACGAGGAGTCGATGACGCGGATCGACATGTCGGAGTTCCAGGAGCGCCACACGGTCAGCCGTCTGGTCGGCGCGCCCCCGGGCTACGTCGGCTACGAGGAGGCCGGGCAGCTGACCGAGGCCGTGCGCCGCAGGCCGTACTCGGTGTTGCTCCTCGACGAGATCGAGAAGGCGCACGCCGACGTCTTCAACATCCTGCTGCAGATCCTCGACGACGGCCGGCTGACCGACGCCCAGGGGCGGACGGTCGACTTCAAGAACACGGTCGTGATCATGACCAGCAACCTCGGGGCTGACCGGATCCAGGCTCACGCCCGGCGCAAGGAGTCCTTCGATCAGCTGAAGATCGAGCTGATGGGCGTCCTGCGCGGCAAACTTCCGGCCCGAGTTCCTCAACCGGATCGACGAGATCATCGTCTTCCGCGCGCTCGACCGCGACGCAGCTCAAGCAGATCACCAGGCCTGCTGCTCGACCGAGTCGGCCGGCGCCTGCGCGCGCAGGGGATCGAGCCCGCATTCACCGACGAGGCCGTCGAGCTGCTGGCCGAGGAGGGCTTCGATCCCGAGTTCGGCGCCCGGCCGCTGCGCAGGGCGATTCAGCGACTGGTCGAGACCCGGCTCTCGAACATGGTGCTCGCCGGCGAGCTCAATCCCGGCGACCGCGTCACGATCGACGCAAAGGGGGGAGAGCTGCAGTTCGAAGTCACGGCAGGGGAAGGACAGACGGATGAATCCGTCGAGGCCCCCGTTGCCGGGACCGCTCGAGCACACTGACCTAAGTGCGCTTGCGTTTCAGGGGCCCGCGCGAGACGCAGCGGCAGGAGGCCCACCAGAGGGGCGCGCCTGCCGAGATCGTCGCGGTCCCCTTGTCGAAGGCTCGGGCGTAGCGGCTGGCGTCCCGGGCGCTCGCGTAGCGCTTGGCGCCGCCTGCTCCGCAGCCGCGCTGGCAATGCCAGCGCATCGTCTCCCCCTCCCCCTGCGAAGCGGAAACGATGCCCGAAAAGCCTACAAAGCAGCATTAGGCGAGCGTACCGGCGGGCGCCCCGTGAGCACCGCGGACGCCGGCGCCGAAGGCCTTGGACGATCCAGACCCAGATCCCGGCCCGGCTCGACCGGCTGCCCTGGTCGCGGTTCCACTGGAGGGTCGTGATCGGGCCTCGGGACGGTCTGGATCCTCGACGGGCTCGAGGTGACGATCGTCGGCGCGATCGCCCCGCGCCTGACCGAGCGCGGCAGCGGCATCGACATCGACAGCGCCGACATCGGCACCGCCGCGGCGCATCTACGTCGCCGGCGCCTGCCTCGGCGCGCTGCTTCTTCGGCCAGCTCACCGACCGCTTCGGCCGCAAGAAGCTGTTCATGGTCACGCTCGCGCTCTACATCGTCGCGACGGTCGCCACCGCCTTCGCGTTCGACGCCCTGGTACTTCTTCGTCTGCCGCTTCTTCACCGGGCATGGGCATCGGCGGCGAGTACGCGGCGATCAACTCGGCGATCGACGAGCTGATCCCGGCGCGGAACCGCGGCCGGGTCGACCTGATCATCAACGGCAGCTACTGGGTCGGCGCCGCGCGTCGGCGGCGCTCGCCGCGCTGCCTCTGCTCGACACCGCGCTCTTCCCGCCGACTTCGGCTGGCGCCTCGCGTTCGGCATCGGCGCGATGCTCGGACTCGGCATCCTGCTCGTCCGCCGCCACGTTCCCGAGAGCCCGCGCTGGCTGTTCATCCACGGCCGCGAGGAGGAGGCCGAGCGGATCGTCGGCCAGATCGAGGAGGAGGTGCGCGAGGAGACCGGCGCAGGAGCTCGCCGAGCCCGAGCGACGACGATCACGGTCCGCCAGCGCGACGCGATCCCGTTCCGCGAGATCGCCCGGCGTCGTCTCGAAGCGCTACCCGCGCCGCGCGATCCTCGGCCTCGCGCTGTTCGTCGGCCAGGCGTTCCTCTACAACGCCGTCACCTTCGACCTCGGGACGCTCCTCAGCGAGTTCTTCGGCGTCGGCTCGGGCAACGGTCCCGTACTTCATCGCCGTCTTCGCCGCTCGGCAACTTCCTCGGGCCGCTGCATCCTCGGGCGGCTGTTCGACACCGTCGGCCGCATACCGATGATCGCCGGCACCTACCTCGGCTCGGCCGCCCTGGTCGCGGTGCTCGGCGTCCTGCTGCTGACGGCAGCCTGACCACCTGGTCGTTCATGGCGCTCGTCGTGGCCGACGTTCTTCCTCGCCTCGGCCGGCGCGAGCTCCGCCTACCTGACGGTCAGCGAGGTCTTCCCGATGGAGACGCGCGCGCTCGCGATCGCGCTTCTTCTACGCGGTCGGCACCGCGACCGGCGGCATCGCCGGGCCGGCTGCTGTTCGGCCAGCTGATCCACAGCGGCGACGCCGAGCCAGGTCGCGCATCGGCTTCTTCATCGGCGCCGCCGTGATGGCGATCGGCGGCATCGCCGAGCTGCTCTTCGGCGTCCGGGCCGAGCAGCAGTCGCTCGAGAACATCGCGCAGGCCGCTGACCGCGGAGGAGGCGGACGCCGAGGCGGCGGAGGGCGTGGCGGCCAAGGACGGCTGGTACCCCGAGAGCGAGAACGAGCAGCGGATCCGGGAGCGCGTAGCGCGAAAACGCGCCCTGGAGCGCGCCGGGGCGCGCCGATTCTGTCCCGGGCCGGCGACGGGAAGCTCGTTCTACTCGCCCGGGATGGTCGGGACCGCGGGCACCGCATCGCGCTGGACGCCGCGGCCGCGCAGTCGCTAGATGGCGAGATCGAGGCCGTCGCCACCGACCTGACAGAGCACGGAGAGGCCGAGGGCGGCGAGATCGAGCGCCGGGTCGGCGGACGGCGGCTGGGGCCCGGGCCTGGGTCCCCAGACGCCCTGCGTGGAGCTCGGCTCGAGGAGGGCAGGACCCGGCAAAGTCTCACAGGACCGGTACTGGGCCGGTCGCCGACGGCAAGCCGGGAAGACGCTTTGCTCCCAGGCGTTCATTCGCGCCCCAAGGCCTAGTCATGCCGCGCAGGTCCCCCCCCAAGGCCTTCCGCAACTACGCCCTCGCACTGCGTGCCCAGACGATCGAGGTGGCGTCGGGCCCGGCGCGAGCTGATGCTTCTGATCCCGCTGCTGGTTCGGATCGCCCTCGCCTATGCCTTTGGCTGATCAGCTCTTCGGCACCGACCAGCCGGTCCGGCTGGCCACGTCCGGTGCGCTGATCCTGATCGGTTGGGCCTTCGCGCGCAGCCTCGGCAAAGCCCTCGAGCCCCAACTCGTCAATCGCCTGGACCCCGGCTCGGCTGGCGTCGTCGGGTTTCTCGTACGTTTTCTCGCTCTCCTCGCGATTGTCCTGGTCAGCTTGCGGATAGCTGGAGTGGAGCTTGGCGCGGTGGCGGTGGGCGCCTCCTTCACGGCCGTGATCATCGGTCTCGCCGCCCAGCAGACGGTCGGCAACATCCTCGCTGGGTTCGTGCTGATCTCGACCCATCCGTTCCAGGTGGGCGACCGGGTGCGCTTCAGCGGCTTCGGCATGGACGTCGAGGGGACGGTTGCCGCGCATGGCCTGCTCCACCTCACCCTGACCGATGGCGATGACGTGGTCAGGATCCCCAACAACACCGCGCTGACCATGTCGATCCGACCACTTCGACAGCCCGCCGCGGTGGACATGCGAGCCCGCCTGCCACTCGGCAGCGACCCGGTGGAGATCGAGGCGCGGGTCTCGGGTGGGATCGACCGTGCCGCACCAAGGACACGCCCCATATCGCTCTCGAGGAGTTCGACGGCGACGCGATCGTGGTGCGTATCAGGGCCACCCCCGCCGACCACGATCAGGGCGGGCGGCTTGCCAGCGAGGTCCTGCGAGCAGTCACTGACCTGCACGAAGCCAGCACGGCCCCGCGGCCACGCGGGGACGACTGGGAGGGCGACGCCGCGAGAACCGAGCCCGAGCGCTCCCGGGTCGGAGAACCGGCGCGAACCAGTCGCCTCCGACCGAAACGGCCGGCGGGACGGGGAACAATTCGGGGAACAATTTGAGCGAAACTGAGCCGATCTCAGAGACGGGATCCGTGCCTGAGCAGGCATAAGAGGAGCAGGGCGAAGCCGGATCCCTTGGGCTGGGGGCCGAAAGGTCGCTGGTTCAAATCCAGTCGCCCCGACTTCCGATTTGACGCTCGTCCAGGCCCCTCGAGCGCCTGGGCAGGGCCCGGGCGGGTCGCGGTAGTACCGCGTCTGGTACCGGCTTCGGGCCGCCCGGAAATTCCGGAAAGATTGTCACGATGGCTTACGACGAGGATCTCGCCAACCGGATCCGCGAGCTGATCGCCTCCGAGGACGGCTACACCGAGCAGAAGATGTTCGGCGGCATCGGCTTCATGATCGACGGCCACATGGCGGTGGGGGTCAGCGGCGAGGGTGGCCTGATGATCCACTGCTCCAAGGAGGAGACCGAGGCTCTCCTCGCCAAGCCCGGTGCGCGACCGTTTGAGATGCGCGGACGCGAGATGAAGGGCTGGCTTCGGGTTGATGCCGAGTCGGTCTCCACGAAGCGAGCGCTCGAGCCCTGGGTTATGCAGAGCGTCGCTTTCGCCCGCGCGGTGCCGCCGAAGGAGAAGAAGTGAGCTGAGCGATGCCGATGCCTATGACCGGTTCATGGGCCGCTACTCGAGGCCGCTGGCGGTGCCCTTCGCCGATTTCGCCGGACTCCCGCTCGACGGCCGAGTCCTCGACGTCGGATGCGGCCCCGGTGCGCTGACCGCGGAGCTCGCCCGGAGGTCCAGGCCGGGACGGATCACGGCGGTCGACCCGTCCGAGGAATTCGTCGCGGCCCTACGCGGCCGCCATCCCGGAGTCGAGGTCATCTGTGCGCCGGCTGAGGATCTGCCGTTGGAAGGAGGCTGCTTCGATGCGACGCTCGCCCAGCTCGTGGTCAACGTCATGGACGATCCGGTCGCAGGCCTCCGCGAGATGGCGAGGGTGACGCGGGACGGCGGCGGCGTCGTCGCCGCATGCGTATGGGACTTCACCGACGGCGGCCCGATCGGTCCGTTCTGGGATGCCGCCCAAGCGCTCGATCCTGAAGTCGAGACTGGGTCTGTCTCCCCCGGCAAGGCGGGACGGCCGCCTGGCCGACCTCTTTCGCGCGGCTGGAATTGGCGACATCGTCGACAGCGCCGTCGCGGTGGACGTCGAGCACGCCACGTTCGAGGACTGGTGGGAGCCGGTGCACACTCGGCGTCGCCCCGTCGGGTGCGCACGTCGCCGGCCTCGAGCCCGATCGGCGCACGGCATTGCGCGAACTCTGCAGGGAGAGGCTGCCCGGAGCCACCGTTCGTAGTCTCGGCGAAGGCCTGGGTGGCGCGCGGCACGGCTTGACGCCTGAGCCTGGCGGTGGCGGGACGAGTCGGACTCCCGATGGCAGCTGGGCGCAGTACCGCTTTGGTACCCGATGCACCGTCCTATCTGTCCAGATCGTCCACGGCCCGGGACGCATAGGAAGCGACGGACGCTCCGAGACACATAGACGCCTGAATCCTGTCGGCTGGGGGCCGAAAGGTCGCTGGTTCAAATCCAGTCGCCCCGACTGGGCTCGGTGTTGGAAGGCGTTATCCAATCCAAGGCCTCCGAGACGGCGAGGGACAACTAGACCTAAGCCATAGACTGGGGTCCGATGGCAGCGGTGATCTCTCTGAAGCCGAAGGACGATCGAGGCAACGAGATCCTCGACGAGTTGGAGGCGCGAAACGAGATGAAGCCGAATGAGTCGATCCTCGAGGACGGCACCCGCCGCTACTACCTGATCGTCGAGGCTGCCGACGTCGACGCCTTCAACCCGATGCTCGACAAGATCGACTCGAACTGGCGCGACCACGTAGAGAACTGGTGGGACGAACGTCGGAACTACCCACCCGGCGATTGACGCCGCCGGGTTTTGACGTAGCGAGGCGAAAAAGCCGCCTGCCCGGCCTTCTGCCGCGGTCCTTCGCCGGCTGCGAGCCCGGCGCCTCTCAGCTTGTCTGGAGGGGAGGCCGTCTGAACTTCGAAGCTCTCCGAGGCCCTTCCCTTGGTTTCCGCAGCTCGGGTAGCTATCGCACCCTTCCGAGATATCGACGAATTCACGGGAAGCCCTCCCGGGGCCCCGGAGACGTGCGCGAACGGCGCTAGTCCGCACCCTCAGGCATCGGGAGCAGCAGGAGACGGTACCGATGCACATTCCCGCCCCCGTCTACAGTGCTCGAAGTGATCGCCATGGTCGGCGATGCAGCGGATCCAGAGTCCGGAGCTGAACTCCGAGCAGATGTAGCTGCCGTTGTCGAGGCGCTCGAAGCGCCTCCGTAGGCAGATCGCCTCGTCCATCCAACTCCCATCCTCAAGTTGGAACTGGAGGAGGAAGCGCTCCGGCATCTTCACCTCGAGATAGGGGCCCTCGTCGTGCTTGTCCATAACCCAGGAAGCGAAACAGGGGTAGACATGTCCCGTCAAGAGTTCGCGGGGCACGCTCGGCTACCAGCCATTTCGCTTTGCACGGAGACCGGGTGCCCGGACGCATCGATCCCGCTCCGTCCCGTTTCGCCGTCGAACAGAGGTCGGCTGCCCTCACTGAATTCAAACGATTCGGCCCTGCGCTTCTAGACGCGTTGAGGGGGGCCTTCGGCTTCGCCGTCCTCGACTATCGGGGATCTGCGCATCACAGTTCGCCACGCAATCAGCGCTCCGCCAAGTGTGGTGCCGACGCCGAGGAGCCAGAAGGCGAGCGCCGTGTCGACCTGACCGATCATCCACTCAAAGTTCATGCCGAAGAATCCGGTGATGAAGGTCAACGGTAGGAAGATGGTCGCAACGACGGTCAGCCAGTACGACATCTCGTTGAGCCGCAGGTCGATCACGTTCGCCATGCTGTCCCCGGTGGCGTCGATCGCGTCCAGCAGGCGATTGGTCTCGCCGGCGAGGCGGTCGAAGTAGCGTTCCTCGTCCGCCTGCAGCCCAGGGAGCCGTTCGACTTCCATTCCGATCCGCTCGAAGAGGCCGGGCTGAGGCCCAGCGCGCCGCCTCATTCTCGCGAGCCCGGAGACCATGCCCTGGAGCGTCGCCATCCTGACGCGGCCGGCACGCACGTCGGTCGCCGACGCCATGAGCTCGTCCAGCATCAGCTCCACCTCGTTCAGCGCGGCGAAGCCGGTGCCCACCATCGCGTCAAGAACTGAGTAGACGACGTACTGCTTGGTTCTTCCCTCGGCAATATCCGGGGCGAGCACGTCCGTCAGGGGTACCCGCTCCTCATGGACCGTCAGCAGGTACTCCCCGCTGACCACGATCTGGACATCAAGGGACCGCATGCGTTGGGGCCCGGATGATCCCTCCGGACGCTCGATGTAACAGCTCGTGGTGAACACGAGGCGGTGACCGTCAGAGCTGAACTCCCGTGAGGGACCGTCGGTCTCGGCGTAGCTTGCCAGGGCCTGCGAGGCCCGCTCCGAAATGTCCAGCGCCTTGCCCAGATCGTCAAGGCTCGTTTCACTAAGTGAGACGTCGACCCAGAAGAAGCGCTCGTCCTCGCGGAGTGCCGCGACCCGCTCTCGCTGCGCACCCTGGAGCCCGTCGAGGATCTCCGTCACGCCACCCGAGACTAAGGTCGTTGGCGGACGTGTCGGGCTTCTAGCCCGGGCTTGGCCTGCCTGAATCCGCTCGGCTGGGGCCGAAAGGTCGCTGGTTCAAATCCAGTCGCCCCAACTGAAGAAAACGGCCGGG
>CAWCQE010000015.1:0-80896 GCA_963797665.1 uncultured Actinomycetes bacterium
GTTGAAGCACGATCCATCTCCATCTCCATCTCTATCTCTCTCTCTGATCGCCACGCCGTACGGTGCCGTTCGCGGCGCGCTCATCGTTGACCCAGGCGACCGATCGGAGGCTGACCCCGACGTACCTCCTGCCCCTGCCGGCTACCGGGCCGGCTCGATCAGGCCGTAGTGGCCGTCGTAGCGCATGTAGATCACGTTGCCGCGGCCGCTCGCGGCATCGGTGAAGTACATGAACCGATGGTTGAGGATGTTCATCTCCGCTACCGCGTCCTCGAGTCTGGTCGGCCCGCTCATCCGGCTCTCCTCGTGGACGATCCCAGCGCTCTCGCCCGACCAGCCGATCCCGCTCGGTCCGATAACGCCGAGTCGGCCGTCGTCGCGGTGGTACGCGACGGCGTCGGCGCCGGTCTCGCGCTCGATGAACAGGTAGAAGTCGTGATCGAGGAACTCCATCTCCTCGGCGGCCTCGGCGGGGGTGAGCGGGTCGGTGGCGAAGGTCTTGCGGCGGACTATCTCCCGCTCCTCCGGCGCTCGCGGGAAGTAGTCAGGACGGTCGGTGGCGAAGCTGGAATGCCGCCACTCGCCCGCCTTGCGCTCGGTCGGACGGCGGGCCTGGTCGGTGCGACGGTCGACGAAGCTCCGCAGCTGCCGCTCGAGCCGCTCAGTGAGGCTGTTAACCGCTGCGATCGGGTCGAGGTCGGCGACCTTCGCCCGGATCATCGGGCCATTCAGGTCGATCTCGCCCTCGGCCCGGGCGGAGCGCTCGATCCGCGGGTTCGCTTCCTGGACGAGCACCACTCGAGCACCGAGGACCGGGATCTCGACGAGTCGGTCCAGCGCCCCGACCTTCTCCTCCGCGTGCTCGCGCGCCTCACCCGGGACGTCGCCTCTCATCGTCACGTCTACCTGAATCATCCCTCCGACTACCTCCTTACCTCGTCGCTGCTCAGCCTCGCCAGGATCGAGCAGAGGCTCGGCGGCCGATCGCCAGAGTATCGGCCGCCGGATGGCACCACTCGGGTCGCTCTCCATCAGCGACGGGGACATCCTTGCGGCGGCCAGGGGGCCCAGGCAGCTCGTGCACAGGCAGGGTCACGGGTAGATGGCCGGCCGCTGCTCCTCAAGCTTCATCGGTCCCAACTCTACGCCCGAGCCCCGCCGCGGCAGCACAAGTGCCCGCCCAGGCGCTCAACTGGCTGCACCGCTATCCGCGCCTCTATTCGCTACGCCTCCTTTCGCGTGGTTTGCGAGCGTGTTTGCCGTTGGGCCTCTCACTCTCGCTTGGGAGGAAGAGCAGTAGCGAGGCCGCAGGTGGGCTGCGCGCCTCCTCTCGCGTGCAAGCAGCAGCGCGGGACCCATTGTCGTTACCAACATCAGTGCTGCTAAGGCCGTTGGGCATCGGTCCACAAGACCAACGGTCAATCTACGAAACCGAAGGTCACAGGTTCGAATCCTGTCGGGCGCGCTCCTCTAGCCGCTCAGACAGCCCATCCAAAGTGCCCTCGCGGATTGTCGCGAGGATGCGGGTGGTTGGCATCCCTGCGGCATCCGCTATCGCGCGGTCAAGGTTCGGTTGCGGCCATCGACGAGACAAGGCCTTAGACAGCGTGGGCCCTCTACTACATAAGACCTCCCAACAACCACCCCGGGCGAGGGGTGTTGGTACGGCTCACGTCATTTACGGCGGTCCCGTTTCTCGTTCTTCTTCTTCTCCCGTTCCAGGGCCCGCGCGGCAGTTGTCACACCGAAGAAGGGACCGACGATGGCGCCGATCACTCCGAAGGCGGCCGCTGCAATCGCTATGACGTTCGGTCCGTTCTTGGCCTCCACCTTCGGTGGGTGATCCGGCAAGTAATTGATCGCGATCAAGCACACCACCACGACCGCGGCTAGAGCGAAGCCCGCGACCAAGGCTGCCGTCGACGCCGTGGCTCGACGGATACGCGCCTTCCTCCTCTTCTTAGCGGCTTCTTTGCGCTTCCTCTTCTCGGCTTCTTTGCGCTTCCGCTCGGCGGCTTCTTTGCGCTTCCGCTCGGCTTCTTCGAGCTTCCGCTCGGCGGCTTCGTCGTGCTCGTGAGGCGACTGCACGCTAGCTTGTGTCACCCCTGCCGAGGGCGTTTTTTGCGGTCTTGATTCCGAAATATCCGCCGACGATCGCGCCAATAACGCCGAACGCCGACGACGCGATCGCCACGATGTTCTGTGAGATTTGGCTGTCCGGTAAGGCCGTGATCGCAATGAGAACAACCAGAACCAAGGCGACTAGGGCAAGGCCCGCCACCACGGCCCCAGCAACTTCCTTGCCTTCCCCCTCGTCGGGGTCGGGCGTTGCTTCCCCTCCGTTGTCTGTGTACGACTCGTTCATCGGGCTCCCCGCGCGGCAACATCACGGTTCCTAGGAGCTTCCTAAATGCCGACTCTCTCACGCACGAACACCGAGGTCAAGGGGGGTACCTTCGCCATTCGACCCCTCGAAAGTTCAGCTTTCAGACACGCACACGCGCATGTGCAGCGGCCCGGCTCCGGCACGCAGCGGAGGCAGCCGCGTTACTCAACCGCATTGTTGCTGCGGCGCGCGCCGCGAGCCACTCGGCGGTTTTACCCTCTCCAGTTCGCCGCTCCCGACCAGCCCCTGGGTGGTTGGGGTAGGCGTTTGCAGGGAAGTGGGGGATTGGGGTCGCGGTAGCCTGCCCTTGAACCCCCCTCGGTGGGCGCGAGCGGTCCTGTTGCTGGATTCGACGAGGGCCCGTTTCGGCGGGCTCTTGTCGCGAGATACTGCGTGCGCGATGTCGCAGGAGAGCGTCGAGGTAGTGCGCGGGGTCCGAATCACACTTGATCCGCTCAGTGAAAGAGCGGGTCAGCGCCGGAGCCTGGATGACCGCCTGGCCGTCCGCCTTCCCGTCCTCGCTCGCGTGGTCGCAGATTTCGTGCTGCGGTTGCCGCCGCGATCTCGGCTTCGGCGGTTGTTGCTCGCGCGGAGGATCCGGCAGGCATACGCGGCAGCCAACCGTCGGGACTTCGATTTGGTCCTTGCGGGGTGGGCCCCAGAGAGCGAGTATCGGCCCAGCAGCGACCTGACCCCACCCGACGTGGAGCCGGTCTTCCACGGCCACGACGGAATGCGTCAGCTGTGGCGATATTGGCTCGATGCGTTTCAGGACATCCGGTGGGACCCTGGGGAGATTCTCGACCTCGGACAGAAGGTTCTCGTCACGACCGAGCAGCGTGGACACGGATCGGGCAGCGGTGTCGCCGTGAGCGAGCCGGTGTTTCAGCTCTTCACCTTCCGCGAGGGGTTGGTTGTTCGGCAGGAGGATTTCCTGGATCGCGCAACGGCCCTCGAAGCCGCCGCGCTGCGGGAGTAGCGGCTTCGTCGCCTTGATCCGGCGAGCCAGGGGTGAGAGGCTCGGTTTACACCCGGCGGATCGCTGAACTCGCCGGCCAGCCCGAACGGACTCCGCCGGCGCATTTGGCTTCGCTAAATCGAATGACAGGGAGGTATCCAAGTGCGTCAACGGATTCGTCCGCGCCTGACCTACGCCAACGTGATGGCAACGCTCGCCGTCTTCCTCGTCCTGAGCGGCGGCACCGCCGTCGCCTTGAACGGCTCGAACACGGTCCAGTCCGACGACCTCGGCCCCGGCGCCCAGGTTAAGGCACCGGACGTCGCCGATAACGCCGTCAACAGCGCCGATATCAGGAACGGGCAGGTCAAGACCCAGGACCTCGCGAGGTCGATCCCGGCAGCCCGTGTTACGCGCACCGCCAACCAGGCCATCCCGAACAACCACGTGACGGCGATCGCCTTCAACTCGGAGCGCTACGACACGGCCGCGATACACATCAATACCGCGAACCCCTCCAGGCTTACGGCCCCTGTCGCAGGGATCTTCAACATCACCTTCCAGGTCGAGTGGGGGCTCTTTGACCCTGACGGCATCCGCTACATAGAGCTGATCAGGAATGCCACGACGGAGATCGCGATCGATCAAAAGGACCCGAATAACGGCCTTGACCAGGAAATCACGACTCAGGCAAAGCTTCGAGCAGGTGACTTCATCCAGGGACGCGTTCTGCAGAACAGCGGAGGGCCGTTGTCCATCAACAAGAACACAAGCCACGAGTACAGTCCCGAGCTCTCGATGACCTGGCTTGCGCCGGGGTGATGAGGGTCGCTGGTCCAGAGCGCTCGCCTGTCGCGGCGTCAGTGTCCTATCGGACGCCTGCCGCCACCTTTTCGACCGCGACGGGGTGGCATTCGGCTTCGCGCGCCGGTCGCAGCGGGGTGCCGGAGACCGAGCATGAATAGTCGCTTCCGATCTGGACCGGGGTGTCGCCGGCGGGCTCGGGCTCCGTGTGGAGCACGTCATCGCTGATCGTCAGCCAGGCGAGAATCCCGCCAACGACCGCGAGCCCCGCGCAGGCCGCCATCGCGACGTGGAAGCCGTGGGTCATCGCCGACGGGCTGTAGAACAGGTCCCCCGTGATGCCCCCGACGAGGGGCAGGACGGCGACCGCCAGCAGGCTCGCAACCCGCGACACCGCGTTGTTGATCCCGGAGGCGATCCCGGAGTGGCGAGCATCGGCGGCGGCCAGAACCGTGGCGGTCACCGGCGCCACAACAAGCGTGAGGCCGGCCCCGAAGATGATCACGGGCAGTAGGACGTTGGGGAGGTAGCTGTCGCCCGGCTCGAGGCGGGTCATCAGCAGCAGAGCGACGGCAATCACCAGCGGGCCGACGGTGAGCGGAATTCTCGCTCCGATCCGCTGGGCGAGGGCGCCGGAGCGCGCGGAGAAGGCAAGCATCAACGCGGTCACCGGTAGCGAGGCCGCGCCCGCGGCGATCGGGGAGTACCCGAGCGAGATCTGGAGGAAGGCGACGAAGAGGAAGAAGAACCCGCCGAGCGCCGCGTACACCGCGAAGGTCACCAGGTTGGCGGCGCTGAACTGCCTCGAGGCGAAGATCTCGAGCGGCATCATCGGGTTGTCGCTGCGGTGCTCTTCGAGCAGGAACGCGATGAGCGCGAGGACGCCGCCGATGCCGGCCGCCACCACCGCGCCCGACATTCCGTTCGGGCCCTCGATCAGCGCGTAGGTGGTGCCCGCGAGCCCGAGCGCCACCAGCGCCGCGCCGCGGAAGTCAAGCCGGCCGCTCGCGGTCGGGTCGCGGGTCTCGGGCACGTGGCGGGGGGCCAGCGCCATGACGAGGATGCCGAGCGGGATGTTGATGATGAAGATCGCCCGCCACGACACCGCCTCGACCAGGTAGCCGCCGAGCAGTGGACCGAGCGCCGTGGCTACGCCCCCAAGCCCCGACCAGGCCCCGATCGCGCGGGCGCGGTCCTGGGGGCGAAACGTCGCCTCGATCATCGCCAGGCTGCCTGGGGTCAGCAGCGCCCCGCCGATGCCCTGGACGAGGCGAGCGGCGACCAGGACGCCGGCGTTGGGCGCCACCGCGCAGAGCAGCGATGCCACCGTGAACACCCCAACGCCGACGACGAAGACGCGGCGGCGACCGTATCGGTCGCCCAGGGACCCACCGAGCAGGATGAGCGAGGCGAGCGTGAGCAGGTACCCGTTCAGAATCCACTGGAGCGAGCTGGTCGACGCGTCGAGGTCCTCACCGATGTCCGGGAGCGCCACGTTGACGACCGTGCCGTCGAGGAACGCGATCCCCGAGCCCAGCACAGCGACGACGAGCACCCAGCGGCCGGCGGCGCTCTCGAAGGTCACCCCCACGATTCGAGGCTAGACAGTTCGGGCTGGATTCGCGCCCCCGCAACATTCCAACACGCGCGTCCGACTATCGTCAGCATGTTCAAGGAGCAAGGAGGAGACCGGTCACATGTCCGAGGGATTGTCGGCAGAACATGTCGGCCAGGAGATCGCCGGCCATGCCAAGCACGGCGGCGACCATACGCTCGATCGCCGGGACCGCATAATCTCGATCGCTGAAGCCGTCCTGCTGTCGGTCGTCGCGCTCCTTGCGGCCTATTCCGGCTACGCGGCGGCGAAGTGGACCACCGAGCAGCGCGTGGACCTGGCCGCGTCATCGGGGGCGAGATCGGAGTCGAACCGGGCAAATCTCCAGGCGATGGCCCTCCGAAACTTCGACGCCTCCACGTTCAACGCGTGGTTCTCCGCATTTACCGCACACAACAAGCAGGCGATGGAGCTCGCCGAGCGCCGCTTCCGTCCCCAGTTCAAAGTCGCATTCGATGCGTGGCGTCGCACGCATCCCGAGACGAATCCCAACGCGCCCAAGGGCCCCACCTACATGCCGCAGTACAAGCAGCCCGACGCCGCGAAGTCGAAGCGACTCGACGATCGCGCGGACGCGAAGTTCGACTCCGGTGAGAAAGCGGGCGAGGAGTCCGACAAGTACATCCGCACGACCGTCTTCCTCGCGAGCATCCTCTTTCTGGTCGGCATCAGCACCCAATTCCCGATCCGCATCGCCCGTTACGGGCTCGTTGCCGTCGGCGCCGGGCTGCTGATCCTCTCCCTGGTCCTGCTCTCCCAGCTGCCCGGCCCGCCGTAGATCAGTTCAGATTGATCGTGTGCGTCCCGGGGAGCGCCGGTGGCCAGCCGACGTTGATCTCGGCCATGCTGACGACCCGCCACGGAGCCGAGTGACCGATCGCGACGCAGTCATCGAACCCATCGTCGGTCACGTAGGCGCCGGGTCCCGCGTTGTCCCCCCACCACGTGCCGTCCTCGGCCTCGGCATAGAAGTAAGCGAACTGATTCGTCGTCCCGAACGCCGTCTTTTCCTCGCCCGGGGACAGCGACCACCAGCCAGCGGTCCGCCAGTCGCCGCCTTCGCCACCGCACGCGTCGGTGTCCAGCTGCATGATGGCCACCCAGACGTGTTGGTTGGTGTTGTTGTGAAAGGCGACCTGCATGCGGTGGGCTACTCCTCGGGCGTCGCCCGGTCGATCCTCGGGGCACGCTCGGCGGTGCCGTCCGTCCCGGTGGCCTCGCGCTCGCCCTTCCGCCGCCGAAAGAAGTGCTGGGCCGTCCGTCGCGACGATGGATCGGCCGCAGCTTCCTCCCCTGCGGACCGCTCACCCGCCCCTTCCCCGAACGGCCCGGTTGGGGACGGCTCCTTACCGGCGTCTGGCATTTCCGATGCTCCCTTCCGACGTGGGGCGTGCGGGTGCATGTATATCAACGCCGTGGCGACTGGTCAAAGCCACCGCCGCCGAGGTCTGCACCGGCGCAGAACCCGCCCACGTGATCCGGCCGCGAGCGGGGCTAGCGGCGCGCGACGTAGCTCTTGATCTCGTGGCGGACCATCCCGACGAGATTGCCCAGGGCGATGTTCGCGTCGGTCAGGTGCAGTCCCCAGGTCGCGTTGGGGATCGCCCGCAGCTCCGGCGCCAGCCCGTTGCGTTGGATCTGCAGCACGTGAGCGCCGTCGGCCGACGAGCACTGGCCGGAATAAGCGCCGTTGGACTGGATGAACCGCGCATCGGTGTCGATCGTCGGGAAGCCGACCAGGCGCGTCGCAGCGCCGATCGTCGTGTCCGGCGCGAATGGCTTGCTCGGTTCGATGGTCCTGAGCTCGGCCGAGCCCCCACCCAGGGCGGCGGGGTTGGTGCAGAGGACATGCAGGCCGGGGTCGGTGGTTCGGCCGAACAGGGTGTCGGCCGGGACCGGCGCGTCGAACGCGGAGAACGCCACGATGCAGTGAAGCTGCGTCTGGGAATGGCAGGCCCGGATGTGGTCGAAATCGCCGCCGGTGTCGCTGCCATCGGCCACCGTGACGTCCCCGCCCAGCAGGATCGCGGAGACGAGGCGGCGGCGCAGCTTCCTGCTGGGGTCGATCTCGTTGGCGATCAGGGACCGGAGGACGAAGGTGCCCTGCGAATGACCGATCAGGACCACGCCACGGCCGTCGTTGTACCTCCTGAGGTAGGTCTTCCAGGCGCGCAGCGCGCTGTTGTAGGCGACCGCCTGCGCATGCGGGTTGACGCTCGACGGATCCGCGATCCCCTTCAGCGTGACCTGGCGGTACATCGGCGCGTACACCCGGCAGAGCTGCGAGTAGCGGGCCGCCTGGTAGAGCGCGATCGAGCGCTCCTCGGGGTCGATGTGCAGGTTCGCGTTCTCGGTCTGCTGGTCGCTGACCGTGGGATAGACGTAGAAGCAGTCGATCTTCCGGGGCTTTGCCCGGTGGGGCTTCTTGATCCCGCGCTTTTCACCGGAGGGCGAGACCAACAGCGTCCGAGAACCGCCCCGGCAGGGATTGTGCTTCTTGCCCGGTCGGCAGAGCCAGACGGTTCTGCCCCTGGCCGCCGCGGCGCCCGTCGGCATGGCGAGCGCTGCGATCGCGAGCGCGGCGAGGACTGCCGCTGTTCCGATTGCGGCCCGGTTGCGAACGACCCCGCGAGCGTGCGACATTCGGTTCCCTTCGGCTCGAGCGTTTGTGACAGATGGACTCTAGTGCCTCAGCTCAGCGTGCCCGCGGATCGGCTGCGTGGGCGTGATCCGCGACGAGCGCGAGGACGTCGCTCCCGTGCCGGTCGAGGAAGGCCGGACCGATCCCGTGGATGCGTCCCAGAGCGTCGAGACGCGCGGGGCGCGACGCCGCGATCGCCTCGAGGGTCCGGTTGTGGGCGACGGTGTACGCCGGCTTGCCGGCGGCCGCGCGAAGCCGCCAGCCCTTGAGTGCGTCCAGCAGCGCCGCGTCCGCGACCGAGAGCTTCGGGGTGGGACTCGGCGCCGGAGCGCGGGAGCGGCGGGTCGCTGCCTGAAGGGTCTCGGGCGCGGGAAGGCGGATGTCGGGATCGCAGACGTCGCAGCAGCGTCCCAGGGGCTGGCCCGGCCGCGAATCGCCGAAGTGGTCGAGGAGGCAGCGGCGACGGCAGACGTCCGAGAAGCTGAACGCCTCGACCGCCCGGTACGCTCGCCAGCCCCGGTCCCTGGCGACGCGGCACGCGATGGCGGCGCGACGCAGATCGAGCCGCTCGCCGAGCTTGATCTGAAGGCGACCGCCGCCGGCCGGTTCGACCGCGCATGCTCCCGCCCGCTCGGCGATCGCGAGGCGGATCCGATCGACATCGTCGCGGGGGTTATCGATCACCACCGAGTCTTCACCGTCCGCGCGTCCACGGAGCCCCTGGACGTAGGCGGCGACCGCCTGCGGCTCCACGGAGCGTTGCTGGTTGAAGCGCACGAGCCGGCCGAGATCGGAGCGGCCGGCGAGCAGCAGCGCCCGGGCGGGATCGCCATCGCGGCCGGCGCGTCCCGCCTCCTGGTAGTAGGCCTCGACGCTGGTGGGAATCGCCCAGTGCCACACTGAGCGGACGTCGGCCTTGTCGATGCCCATGCCGAACGCGTTCGTCGCCACGATGACCTGGGCGTCGCCGGACATGAACCGATGCTGGGCGGAGGCCCGCTCGTCAGGCTGCATGCCCGCGTGATAAGCCGCGGCGAGAGCGCCCCCTGACCGCAGCGCCTCGGCGACGGCCTCGGTGTCCCGCCGCGTGCCGCAGTAGACGATCGCCGGCAGGTTCTCGGACCGGCGCAGTCCGTGCTCGAGCAGGGCGAGCTTGCGGGCCTTCGATCCCCTGCCGTCGAAGGTGACGATGTCGAACGAGATGTTCGGGCGATCGAATCCCGAGCGGACAACCAGCGGGTTCCGGAGCCCGAGACGCCCCGAGATCTCTCCTGCGACCTCCTCGGTCGCGGTGGCGGTGCACGCCATCACGGCGGGTCGCCCCAGCCGCTCTATTGCTCTCGGCAGGCGGAGGTAGTCCGGGCGGAAGTCGTGGCCCCACTCCGAGACGCAGTGCGCCTCGTCGATCGCCATGAGGTCGACTTCGCGGGCCGCGAGCGCGTCGAGGAAGGCTCGCTGCGCGAAGCGCTCGGGCGAGCAGTAGACGATTCGCGCGCGGCCGTCGCGCACCCGTGCGAGCGCGTCGCGGTTCCGTTTCTCGCCCATGCCTGACGCGACCATCACGACGGGGTGGCGCTCGCCCGCGAGGCGGCGGCACTGGTCGGCCATGAGCGCGATCAGCGGGCTCACCACGACGGTGAGCTTGGCCGACCCCAGCCCGGGCAGCTGGTAGCACAGGCTCTTCCCGCCACCCGTCGGCATCACGATCAGGGCGTCGCGCCCGTCGAGCGCGGCCCGGACGGCCTCGCGCTGCCCGGGCCGGAACGACTGATGGCCGAGGTGCGCCAGGAGCGCGTCGGGATCGCGACCCCCGCGGTAGGTGCGAACATCCCTGTTCGCGACTTCGGGCTCATCGAATCCCTCGAGTCCCTGGAGCGCGAGCCGCGCCTGGGCCTGAGCTGCCTGTGGCATTCCGCAAGCCTAGGCCGCGATCCGGCACCAAAGACGGTCGCGGTGTGACGACTTCGCATACTTCCGCCCATGGTGGAGCGCACGATCGCCGGGGACCATGCCGACTCGCCCGCGGTGGACTCGCGCGAGGAGGCTCGGGTTTCGACGCTCGAGCTCTTCTTCGATCTCGTCTTCGTCTTCACGATCACGCAGCTGACGAGCGTGCTCGCGAACCATCCGGATGGGGTCGGCGTCGTGCGCGTCGTGCTGATGCTCGTCGTGATCTGGTGGATGTACGGCGGATACGTCTGGCTGACCAACGTCGTCGCGCCCGACCGGCTCGCGTATCAGCTCCTGCTGCTGGGCGGGATGGCGGCCTTTCTCGTGATCTCGCTCGCGATCCCGACGGCGTTCGGGGGCGGAGGGATCGCGTTCGGCGTCGCATACCTCGTCGTCGTCCTGATCCACGCGGGCCTCTTCACCCGCAGCCAGGCCGGAGCATCGGCCGCCGCGATCCTCCGGGTGGCGCCGCTGAACCTCGTCGCCGCAATCTCGATCCTGGCGGCGGGAATCGCCGGGGGCATGGGGGGCGCGATCCTCTGGGGAGTTGCGGTCGCGGTGATCATCCTCCCCTCTCTGCGACCCGCGGATCCGCGCTTCGAGATCGCCCCAGGCCACTTCGTCGAGCGGCATGGACTGGTCGTCATCGTCGCTCTCGGGGAGTCGGTTGTCGCGGTGGGCATCGGCGCGACCGCGCATGCGTTGACAGCGGGCCTCATCGCGGTGGCCGTGCTCGGGCTCGCGCTCACGGCGTGCCTGTGGTGGGCGTACTTCGGCGAGGGCGAGGACCAGAAGGCGCTCAACGCGATGAGCTCGGCCTCACCCCGAGATCGGCCGCGCCTCGCGCTGAACGGCTTCTACCACTGGCACCTGCTGATCCTGTTCGGGATCGTCGCGCTCGCTTCGGCGCTCGAGCAGGCGATTGCCCACCCGGGCGAGCCGCTGGCATTCGCCCGCGCGCTCGCGCTGGGCGGCGGTGTCGCGTGTTTCCTGGCCGGAGACGCCCTGTTTCGCCGCACTTTGTCGATCGGTGAGCTGCGGTGGCGGCTTGCGGCCGCGCCGCTGGCGCTCGCCGCGATTCCGCTCGGGACTGAGGTCTCGGCCGTGAGTCAGCTCGCCGCTCTGGTGGCGGTGCTGCTCGGCTGCCTGATGCTCGAGCTTCGCGGGCGCTCGAGCGCAGCCGACGCCGCCTGAGTCAGGGGAGCTGGGGTCGCCAGGGCAGTGCGTTGTCCCGCGCCCGGGCGTAGGCGCGGCGCAGGAATCGTCGCTCCTTCGTGGACCCGCGGGAGCGCTGGGCACGCACGAATCGCTCCCAAAGGGCGGCGGCGCGGTTCGCGTCGGGCGAGTCGCTTCGTCTCACCCGCCGGAGCAGACAGGGCTCCTCATGCCCCGCGGGGGCGTTGCAGCCTTGACCTGGCGGACAGCACGCCTTCATCGTTTTGTCTATACCCATCTGGAGCGGCGGGACACGTCGTATAGGAGGAGGAGGTCATGGATCGAACGCCGGGTGATGTCAGTTTCCGGCCCATTGCGCCCGCCTGGACCGCTCGGGAGGTTAGGCGGGTGCTCATCGGGTAACGCAGAGATGGGAGGCGACAATGAGTGAAGCGGTGGCAATCGATCTGCCCCGGGAGCCAGAGAGCGCCCGGCGGGCTCGCGAGCAGTTGAAGCCGTTTCGCGCGTCGATCGCCGAGTCGACCTTCATCGACCTCTGCCTCCTGGTTGATGAGCTCGTGGTCGAGGCACTGCACGGCCCACGGGCCGGCGCGACTCCGACCGGGATTCAGCTCCGCGCCGAGCTGGACGGGGATCGCGTCCACGTCGTCGTCGCCGAGGGCGACGATGCCTACCGTCTGCCGTCTCGGCGCCCGGAACCGGGTGACCCGGGGTTCGGACTTCACCTCGTGCAGCGCCTCAGCGATCGTTGGGGCATCCGCCGCGAAGGAGGGCGGGCGACCGTCTGGCTCGAGCTGCTCGGACCCACACCGCAGGCAGCATGAGAACTGCGGCGGGACTGACCTAACGCAGGGTCCCCGGATCAACTCAATCCAGTCCCGGAAACCGGGAGCGGATTGCAGTGAAGCACGAAACCCTCAATGCCCGCCGTGGCCTCCGGCGAGCAGGTCGAGCGCGTGGGGGAGCGCGTCGACGATCGCACCTCCGGCCTGGCCGATGCTTCGCGGGCTGCCCGGGAAGTTCACGATGAGCGTGCGCCCGCGGATGCCCGCCACTCCGCGCGACAGCATCCAGTGCGGGGTGTGCTCGCGGGACGCCGCGCGCATGGCCTCGGCGATGCCCGGAGCCTCGCGCTCGATCACGTCTCGGGTCGCCTCGGGCGTCACGTCGCTCGGGGCGACGCCGGTGCCGCCGGTCGTCAGGACCAGGTCGCAGCCCTCGATGTCGGCCCAGTGGCGCAGCCGCTCGGCGATCCGCGCGCGATCGTCCGGGATCACGTCGCGGCCCGCGATCTCCGCGCCGATGGCGGTTGCGAGCTCCGCGAGCCCGTCGCCGCTCTCGTCGCCCTGACCTCCCGTCCCGGACTTCGAGGTGCTGACGGTGACGATTGCCGCGCGCACGTCTACTCGGTCTCGGCCCGCCGCCACTCGCCGCTCTTGCCACCGGCCTTCTCGCGCAGCGCGATCCGCTCGATGACGATGCCCCGCTCGATGCCCTTGGTCATGTCGTAGACGGTGAGGGCGGCAATGGCGCACGCGGTCATCGCCTCCATCTCGACGCCGGTCCGCCCGACCGTCTTCGCCTCGGCGATGATCTCGACGACACCCTCGGCGGCCATCACGCGAACCTCCACGTCGACATGCGTCAGCGGGAGGGGATGCGCCAGGGGGATCAGCTCACCCGCTCGCTTCGCCGCCTGGATGCCGGCGATCCTGGCTGTGCCGACGACGTCGCCCTTGGGCGCGTCGCGATTCTCGATCGCGGCCGCCGTCCCGGGCGCCATCAGCAGCCGCGCGTCGGCCACCGCGCGGCGGGCGGTGGCGTCCTTGGAGCCCACGTCGACCATCCGGGCGCTCCCCGCCTCGTCGATGTGCGTCAGGCGCGGTGGCTCCCCGCCGACGGGTGGATCGCTCACCGCTCCGCCTCCGCCTGGAGCTTCCAGATCGGCGCCTCGGCCTTGATGCGGTCGATCGCCTCTCGAGCGCCCGCGAACGCCTCGGACCGGTGCGGCGCCGAGGCAGCGACGAGGACGCTCGCCTCGCCCGCCGGAACCGGTCCGGTGCGGTGCTCGGCCGCGGCAGCCGTGAGGTCATGCCGCGCGATGCAGTCGGCGAGGATCGCCGCGATGCGCTCTTCGGCCATCTCGCCGTACGCCTCGTAGTCGAGCTGCGATACGTCGCGCGGGAACCCCTGGAACGTGACGACCGCTCCCGCTCCCGGATCCACCACTCGCGCGGTCACCTCCTCCATGAAGATCGGGTCCGGCCCGACCCGGACGTGCGGACCCCCGCCGCCACTCACGGGAGGCACGAGCGCCAGCTCGTCACCCGGCGAGAGCACGGTCTCCGGCTCCGCGAAGTCGCGGTTCACGGCCATCCGCACGGGGACCCGAGCCAAGACGTCCGTCAGCCCCGGCTCTCGCGATAGCGCTGTAAGCGCGTCCGCCACGGTTGCGCCTTCCTCGAGCGCCACATCGACGGACTCGCGACCGGCGCGCTGCCGCAGCACCGCGAACAGGCGGACCCGGACCGTCATCGAGCGAGCCACCCGATTGATGCTAAACGCCACCGGCAAGCATCTCGGCAGACGGCAGGAGCTCGATCGCGACGCGCTCGCCCGCCTTGACGTCCCCCCGATCCGCAGGGATGATTGCGAATGCGTCCGCGCCCAGCATCGAGGTCAGCACGTGCGACGCCTGCTCCTTCGTCGGTTGCGCGTGCCAGCCGTCGTCTCGGCTCTCCAGCCGCACTCGCACGAAGTGCGCCCGTCCGGTCCGCTTCGGGTATGAAGCGTCGAGCATCGCAGTGGACCGGTGCCGCTCGGGGCTCGCGCCGGCCATGGCCAGCAGTGCAGGCCGCACGAGCAGGACGAAGGTGACGATGGCCGACACGGGATTTCCGGGCAGCCCGAACGCGAGCGTTCCGTCGGCTGCGGTTCCGAACCACGTCGGTCGGCCGGGGCGGAGCGCGAGGCCCCAGAACACCTCCTCGATACCGAGCTCGTTGAAGGCGGGACGGACGTGGTCGTGCTCGCCGACCGAGACGCCACCGCAGGCGACCACGAGGTCCGCGGCGAGCAGCCCGCGAATCGCGTCGCGGGTGGCGGCCGCGTCGTCACCCGCGTGATGGACGTCGGACACCACCGCACCGGACGCGCGGCCCAGCGCCGGAACGGAGTGCGCGTTGGCGTTCCGGATCATGCCCGCGCCGAGCCGCTCGCCGGGCGCGACCAGCTCGTCGCCGGTCGTCAGCACAGCGACGCTGGGGCGCCGGGCGCACGCAGATCGCGGCGCGGCCGATCGAGGCGAGCACCCCGAGCTCCGACGGGCCCAGGACGGCCCCGCGCCGCAACACCACCTCACCGGCGCGGACGTCATCCCCGGCGCGCCGGACGTCGAGGCCCGGCTCGACCGGGGCTGCGACGCCGATCGAGCCGCTCCGTTGCTCGGTCTCCTCGATGCGCACGACCGCGTCGCATCCGGCGGGCATCGCCGCCCCGGTCGAGATCGCGATCGCCTCGCCGGCCCCGGCGCTCGCCACCGCCGGAGAGCCGGCCCGCGATTCGTCGATGACTCGTAGCGTGATCCGCGCGTCGGGCGTGGCGCCGCGCGTGTCGTCCGCCCGCACCGCGTATCCGTCCATGGCAGAGTTGTCGAAGGGCGGGATCGCCTCGGCGCTCGCCACGTCCTCAGCAAGCACGCGACCCAGCGCTTCGTCGAGCGCTACGTCCTCGGCCTGGAGCGGGCGAACGCGCTCCAGCACCGCCCGCCGTGCGACCTCGATGTCCAGCAGTTCGCGGTTCATCTCGGGAGATGATCCCTGCCAGACTGAACCCGTGTCATCCCGTACGTCATCCGGCGACGGTCGCCGGGCATCGCTCGGGGCGGTGCTCGCGGGTGGAAGGAGCGCGCCTAGATCGGTGAGAGCCGGGTCGCGGCGGCCTTCCAGCTCGCGATGACGGCCGATCCGCTCTCCATGCCCAGCTCTCGAAGTGATGCCTCCGTGACCTCGGCGGTGAGCGGTTGTGGTGCCTCCAGCGCGACCCGCACCCGTCCGCCCAGCGCTGTGATGCTGCCGACGGTCGCCGGAAGATGATTTCGGATCGAGCCGTGCGCTTCGACGCCGGGCAGGTCGAGGCTGATCTCCCACGGGTACACGCTCGCAGCGACCCGACCGGTGGCTCTGGCCGTGCTGGCGATCTCGCCGCCGCCGTCCAGGGCGACGACCGTCCCCCCATCGGGCTCCGGCCTCGCTGACCCGACCAGCACCACAGCGCCTGAGAAGTCGGCGACGAACGAGTTCGCGGGCGCCGCGGCGAGTTCGGCGGCCTGCCCTCGTTGAATCGCGCGCCCCGCATCGAGGATGGCCACCTCGTCGCCGAACAGCGCCGCCTCTTGGAAGTCGTGAGTGACCAAGATGGTGGGCACGTTGGCCGCAGCGATGGCCTTGGTGAGCACTCGCCTCGCCTCGCCCCGCGTGCGCGAATCCAGCGCCGAGAGCGGCTCGTCCAGGAGCAGCACGGGCGGATCGACGGCAAGCGCGCGGGCGAGTGCGACCCGCTGGCGCTCGCCACCCGACAACTGCGACGGTCGGGCCTGGGCGCGATCGGCGATGCCGAAACGATCGAGCAGCTCCATGGCCCGTCGCCGGCGAGCTGGTCGGGGGTGATGCCGCAGGCCGTACCCGACGTTCTGCCAGGCGCGCTGATGCTCGAACAGCGCGTAGTCCTGGAAGACGTAACCGCACCGGCGCCGTTCGGGCAGGACGTCGATTCCTCGCCCGACGTCCAGCCAGACGTCCTCGCCACAAGCCACGCGCCCGCCTCGAGGCCTCACCAATCCCGCGATCCCCCGCAGGGCCGTGGTCTTTCCGCACCCCGACGGACCGGCGAGCGCCAGGCATTCGCCAGGCTCGACCTGGACTTGCAGCTCGAGCTCGAAACCGTGGTATTGGATCTGAAGGTCAGCGACCAGCATCGGCACCCGCGGGGGTTCGCGACAGGAGCTTCACCGTGAGAAGGAGCGCCGCGGAGATCGCGACCAGGACAGCCGACAGCGCGAGGGCCGCGGGAAAATCGGTCGCGAAGCGGTCGTAGATCGCCAGCGGCACCGTTTGCGTAACGCCGCGAACCGAGCCCGCGAACATGAGGGTCGCTCCGAACTCTCCCAATGCACGGCCCCAGGCAAGGGCCAGCCCCGCCGCCAAGCCGGCCCGTGCCGCGGGAATCGCGATGAGCAGGAGGGTCCGAGCCTCTCCGGAGCCCAGCGTGCGCGACGCCTCGAGCGTCCTCCGATCCACCGCTTCGAATGCGGCCTGAGCCTGACGTAGGAAGAAGGGCGAGGCGACGAAGGTGAGGGCCAGGATGACCCCAGCGGTCTGGAGCACGAGCACGACGCCGGCGTCGTCGAGCCAGCCGCCGAGGATGCCGTTCGGCCCGAGCGCCGCCAGGAGAGCGATGCCGGCGACCGCGGGAGGCAGGACCAATGGCAGCTCAACCAGCGTGATCACGAGCGACCGGCCTCGGAAATCGCGCGTCGCGAGCAGGTATGCGGCGGGCGTCCCGACCACGACGATGATCGCGAGGGACGCCGCCGTGGTCTGCAGGCTCAGCCGGAGCGCGTCGACGGCGACCGGGTCGCCGACGCTCGACAGGAGCTCATCCGGTCCGGTGTGGACGAAGATCGCAACGATCGGTAGGGCGAGGAAGGTCAGGGTGACCGCAAGGGCAACGACCATCAGCGCCGTGAACCACGGCGAGGCCCTCACTTCGGAGGTGGCTCGAAGCCCGCCTGCCGGAGCGCCATCGCGCCGGGCCCGGCCAGTAGGCCTCGAATGAACGCGCGGGCCTGCGCGGTGTGATCCGTCCCCCTGATCACCGTCGCCCCGTAGGCGACCGATGGCTGCAGTCGTCGTGGCAGCTCGATCGCCTTCGAGTTCGCCATGCGTCGCGTCGACGTCGGTCACGTACGTGAACCCGGCATCAACCGCGCCCTGGGTCAACTTGCCCACTATCCCTGCGACATCGGGCTCCTCCGAGGCGACGTTGTCCAGGACCGACGACTTCTGAGCCTTGCCGAGTCCCGACAGCACCTGTCTGGTGTATTCGCCGATTGGCACGGATGCCGACCCGATGGCGATCGTCGTTCCCGGACGGGACAGGTCGTGGACCGAGCGGATTCCGCTGTCGTCAGCGGGGACAGCGATCACGAGGCGGTTGGCGGCGAACACCACCGGTTTTGCGGCGAGCCTCCGGTGGTGGAGATCATCGGGGTAGGTGGTGTTCGCGGACGCGAAGACATCGGGCCGGGCGCCCTGCTGGATCTGGGCCGCCAGCACATCCGAGCCGGCGAACGAGAACCTGGTGTCGGCCTGGTGGAACTCGTCGCCGTAGCGCGTGAACGCGTCGGTGAGCGAGCTCGCCGCGCTGACCGTCAGCTGCGACTCGCTCCCGCCGCCGCAGCCCGGCAGGGCCACGAGAGCCGCCACCGCCGCGACCAAGATGATGCGGGTCGCCCTCAATCCGACCCCAGCTCGATCATCACGGAGGTCGCCTTGACCGTTGCCGTGGCCGGGACGCCGTCGGCGAGCCCGAGCTCCTCGATTGCATCCCGAGTGATCGCGGCCGTGACCCGGTGTGGCCCGGCCTCGATCTCCACCAGGGCCATGACTCCGGAGACCTCGACCGAGCGGACGACGCCCGGGAACCGGTTGCGGGCCGAGAGCCGGTGCCCGGCGCGATGACGCTGCGGCTGCCGGCTCAGGCGCCTGATCTCGGCGGCGGGAACCCGGCGGCGGTTGCGATCGTCGCGAGTCGTTCGGAGCTTTCCCGACCGATCCCAGCGCCGCAGCGTGTCGACGCTCACTCCGAGCGCCTTGGCCGCCTCACCGAGTCCTAGATCGCGCGCCATCTCCCTGCCTAAGCATTACATAGGCAGAGCGATGACGGGATGCTCAGCCGACTAACCCCCGATCGCGCTCATGGTCCGGGGCGGCGGGCGAAAGCCGGGCTCGTTGACGCGATGCTTGAGCTCCTTCCGCCAGACTGCGTCGCAGACCACCTCTTCCAGCTCGGTGTCCGTCGCCCCAGCGCGCAGCGGCTCGCGCAGATCCGTCTCGTGCATCGAGAACAGGCAGGTGCGCAGCTTGCCGTCGGCCGTCAGCCGGATGCGGTTGCAGTCGGCGCAGAACGGCTCGGACACCGGGCTGATGAACCCGATCTCACCGCGCCCGTCGCGAAAGCGGAAGACCCGAGCCGTGGCGTGCGGCTCACGGGGCACCTCATCGAGCGCGTGGGCCGTCTCGATGATCCGCCGGATCTCGGCGCCGGTCAGGACCGCGTCCGGCCTCCACGCACGATCGCCGTCGAGCGGCATGAACTCGATGAAGCGGACCTGGTACTCGGTCGAGCGGGCGAGCTCGCAGAAGCGCAGCACCTCGTCCTCGGTGAAGTCGCGCATCGCGACGGCGTTGACCTTGACTGGCCGTACCTCCGGGTGCGCGGCGATCGCCTCCAGACCCGCGAGCACTCGTTCCAGCGCGTCGCGGCGCGTGATGCGAAGGAAGCGGTCGCGCGCGAGCGAGTCGATGGAAACGTTGACGCGCTGGATCCCCGCGGCGACGAGGGCGTCCGCATGGCGGTCGAGCAGGAAGCCGTTGGTGGTCAGGGACAGGTCCCGCAGACCGTCGATCCCCGCGAGCATCCCGACCAGCCGCGGGAAGTCGCGCCGCACGAGCGGCTCGCCGCCCGTGAGCCGGACGTCCTCGACGCCGAGCCCGACGAGGAGCCTGACGAGCCGCTCGATCTCCTCGAAGCTGAGGATGCCCTCACGCGGGAGCCACTCGATCCCGTCGGCCGGCATGCAGTAGGAGCAGCGGAAGTTGCACCGGTCGGTGACCGAGACCCGCAGGTCGGAGACTCGCCGGCCGTGCGCGTCGTGCAGAGGACCCCTCACGATTGAGAGGGTACCCCTACGGCGGCCCTAGTTCGGAGCTGGCGGCTGGGTTCCTTCGCTCTGGGTGCGCGGGCTGTAGCGGGCCGCCTCCTCCGATCCCGACGTCGCATCGCCCGCGCTGTAGGCGTGCGCGCCCGCGCCGGCGAGGGATCCGGCGTCGACGATGAGGTACTCCTCGCGGATCGGGCGGCCGGCGAAGAAGCACTCGAGGATCTCGCGGGTGCCGGCCGCATAACGGGCCTGGGCCGAGAGGCTCGTGCCGGATACGTGCGGGGTCATACCGTGGTGCGGCATCGAGCGCCAGGGATGGTCGTGGGGAGCAGGCTGTGGGAACCACACGTCGCCCGCATAGCCGGCGAGCTGGCCGCTCTCGAGGGCCCGGACGATCGCCTCGCGGTCGCAGATCTTGCCCCGGGCCGTGTTCACCAGGTATGCGCCGCGCTTCATCTTCGCAAGCAGCACCTCGTCGAACAGATTCTCCGTCTCCGGGTGAAGTGGGGCGTTGATCGTCACCACGTCGCACACCGCCACCAGCGAGGAAGCGTCCGGATGGTACGTGACGCCGAGCTCCGATTCGACTGATTCCGGCAGCCGGTTCCGGTCCGTGTAGTGGAGTCCGACCTCGAACGGGACGAGACGCCGCAGGACCGCTGAGCCGATGCGCCCGGCGCCGACGGTGCCCACCTGCATCCCTTCCAGATCGTAGGAGCGCGAGGCGCAGTCGGCGATGTTCCAGCCGCCGTCGACGACCACCTGGTAGGAGGGGATGTAGTTGCGGACCAGCGCGAGGATCATCATCACCACGTGCTCGGAGACGCTGATCGAGTTGCTGTAGGTGACCTCTGCGACCGTGATGCCGTTGTCGATCGCCGCCTGCAGGTCAACGTGGTCGGAGCCGATCCCGGCCGTGATCGCGAGCTTCAGGTTCGGCGCCTTTGCTATCCGCTCCGCGGTCAGGTACGCCGGCCAGAAGGGTTGTGAGATGACGACGTCGGCCTCCGGCAGCCGGCGCTCGAACTCGGAGTCGGGACCGTCCTTGTCGGACGTCACGACCAGCGTGTGCCCGGCGTCCTCGAGGAATCCCCGGAGGCCGAGCTCGCCCGACACGCATCCGAGGAGCTCTCCGGGCCTGAAGTCGATCGCCTCCGGCGTGGGGGTCGTCTGCCCATCGTAGTAGCGCTCGATGCGCGGGACGTCGTCGCGCGGGTACGGCGGAAAGCCGCCGACCGGATCGTCGTAGAGAACGCAGAGAATGGTGGGCATGCTTAGCGGTCTCGGGCCACACTATATGAGCGCGGTTTCTCCTGCGACATCGCCTACTCCCGCAGCCCGGCGGCTTCGAGGGCGCCGTCCTGCGACTCGTACAGACGGAAGCGGACCACCTTCGATTCGCTCAGGTCGTAGACGCCGAAGAAGTCGCGCTCGACTCTCACCCCGCTGCTGCGAGGAGGCCGACATCGCCCCGACACGCCCTTGGCGGTTCCAATCGCGGGCGGGTGTGTGACACAAGGCACATGCGTGACGAGAGGCACGGAGCCCCAGCGGCGGCGGCAATTGTCGGATTTGTCGTCTATATGCCGATAAACCCGACGACCCCTGAATACCTCGCCCCCATCGCGGGTACGGGGCGGGCCGAGGAGATGGTCCAGCTCGGCATATTGCTCGCCCTGGCCTGCGCGTTCGTCGCCAACGTCAGCCTGCTCTGCAAGTACCGGGGTGCGGTCGCCTCGCCCACGGTCGAGTTTGGGCGGCCGCTTCACAGCATCGCCGCCCTGTTTCGGTCGCGATGGTGGACGATCGGGTTCGCGATCGGGGTCGTGGCATGGGTGCTGCACGTCGCCGCGCTCACGCTCGCGCCGCTGTCCGTGGTCCAGATGACGATCTCGGGCGGTCTGCTCCTTTTGGCCTGGCTCGCCCAGCGCTGGTTCGGGGTCAAAGTTGGATGGCGAGAGTGGGTCGGCCTGGGGTTGTGCGCGATCGGCCTGGGCTTGCTCGCGATGACCTCACTGGGGAGCACGGGAGCGAGCTCGGGCTACTCGGTCGAGGGGATGGTCGCTTTCGAGGCCGCCGCCGTCGCGGTCGGAGCCGCGCTGCTCCTGTCCGGGGGCGCGGGATCGGTGGGGCGCTCGAGCGGACCGCTGCTCGGTATCGCCGCCGGGCTCCTGCTGGGTGTAGCGAACGTGGCCATCAAGGGGCTCAGCGGCACCGTGCCGGCGGATCCCCTCAGCATCTTGAGCCCCTGGACGCTGACGGCCGTCCTCGCGGGAGTGGGAGCGTTCATGGCGCTCGCCCGCGGCCTTCAGACGGGCGGCGCGATACCGGTGATCACCCTCAGCACCGTGAGTGCGAACCTCGTCTCGGTCGGGGGAGGTATCGCCGTGTTCGGAGATCCGATGGGCAGCGATCCGCTGGCCATCGCCGTACGGTCCGTCGCCTTCGCCGCCGTCATCGCTGCCGTGATCGTGCTGCCGGCGCCCGGACGCGCTGCTCCGGCGCGTGCCTGACCGACCCGGCGCGGCGAGCTAGAAAAATGCCTTGGGGTGCTTGGTCTGCGCCCTGGCCAGGGTCTCCTCCCGGGGCGGCCCCCTAGTTGCTAGCTCGCTGGCGCATGGTGCCGGTCGAGATCTTCTCACGGAAGAACGAGCCGACTGGCGCAAACGCCCAGCTCACTACTCCGGGACAGGCCGGCTTTGCGCATTGGCGCGATCCCTGGCCCCTGCCCGGACGTCGTCGAGCGGGAGAGCGGCCTGCTCGCAGAGCGTGGCGAGGTCGAAGTAGATGGTCTCGCCCGCCATGAGCCCGTCGCGAAACGGAGTGACATTCGAGAACGCGACGGCGAAGGATTGCCCCGACGGCGAGACGCCCAGCCATTCCCCGCCGCTCGTGCCCTCGAGGGTCCCCCAGACGACCATGACGTCATCCCCGAAGGCCAGCCCCTCGTCCGCGGGCGCCAGATCGGGAAAGGCCGTGAAGTAGCCCTCGTAGGCGATTCGCACCGCCGTCCGTCCCTGGCTGCGCAGGCCGAGTGGATGCGTCTCCAGAAAGCAGTCATCCACGAACGTCGCCAGGATCGCGTCGATGTCGCGAGCCGCTTCCGCGCTGCGGTGCGTCTCGAATAGGCGCTGCATCTCCTCCGGGCTCATGCGTCCGCGAGTCCGCTCAAGGGCCGCTCACGCCGTGCGCCCCCACATCGGTGGCGCTCATGTCTTTCTAGTCCGTCACAGACCGGCGCACTGACCGACCTTCCGCCCCGACACGACGTTCGGCTGGCCCTCAGAGTCGCCAACATGAGGTGGGGGCGAGTCGTTGTGGCAGACGAGGCTGCCCTTGATCGTGTTCGTGACGTACTCGTTCGCGTCCGGATCGTCCATGTCGTTGTTGCTGAGCGTGACGGTGCCGTGGACCCGGTTGCGGATGAAGCCGAGCCAGAACCCGGAGTACCCGTTGATCGTCGCGCCGCCGTGGATGACGTTGTCCTCGACGGTCGAGAAGAACCCGTTGCCGCCCCGCATCCGCACGCCGCCGTTGACGTGGGCGAAGTGCACCTGCAGCGAGGCGGGGTCGGTTGCACGGATCCCGCCGCGGATCGTGCCGGTATCCGTGAGGCCCCCCTCGCCGGGGTCGGCACCAAGGATGAACGTCGCGCCCTCCCCGACCCTGACGCCGCCACGGACGTCGATGTTCGCCTGGGTTCCGTCACATGTCGCCCCCGCGGGCACCATCAGCCTGTGGTACTTCCCCGAGGCCAGTGTGCCGGTGCACGTGGGCTTCCCATGTGGACCCTTGGCCGTCGCCAGTCCTGCAGTGAGCGCCGTCGTAGCGAGCGCCCCCACGATCACAAATCCCACCTTGCGCATTGCACTCCTTCCGCGTTGGATTCCTCTGTGTCGACACCCTTTCACACCGCAGGGCCCGCCTGAGCCAATTGCTGGGGCTTACGGCGTGTCAACCCAGCTCGCCGGTCGCCTCCTGGTAGATCCGGATCTGCTGCTCGAGCCCCTCGCCCAGAGCCGCTCGAACGACGCCGAGCGACTCCACGATCAGCCCCGCCCTGGTGGTCATGCGCAGGAACTCCTCATCGCCACCGACGTCATTCAGCTGCTCGTGGCTTCCGCGCAGGAGCGCGAACCCCGCCAGGTCGCCGCCGTGCGGATAGAGCAGGACCACCTCGAAATTCTCGATCCGACCCTCCTGCTGGAGACGCCCCCAGTACTCGACGCTCTCGTTGAAGACCTCGAGCCCCTTCGCCTCGCGGCCTCTGACCGGAGCGCCCCAGCCGATGAACAGGCCGGCTTCTGCCATGACGGACTCCTTCCAGTTGGTTGCGGATCGAACGTACCACTAACACCCATGCGGCTTTCAGCGGCTGACGTCGCCGGGCACGCGCGACGCGTCAACG
Organism: uncultured Actinomycetes bacterium; assembly: GCA_963797665.1. GTDB lineage: Bacteria > Actinomycetota > Thermoleophilia > Solirubrobacterales > 70-9 > AC-56. The sequence goes on from CAWCQE010000015.1 coordinate 23,881, forward strand.
CCCTCGCCGCGAGACCGAGGCCCCGTCTCCGCCGAGTCCGTCCTCGACCCCGAGGAGCGTCTCGTGAACGAGCCGCCCGATCGAGGCGAGGTCGTAGCCGCCCTCCTGCACCACCACGGTGGGCAGGCCAAGCGCCCCGAGGATGCGGCCGGCCTCGCGAAAGCCGCCGGCCGTCACCCTCAGGGGGCTCTCGGGGTCTTCCTCAGCCGCGTCGACCCCCAACGGGACCACCAGCGCGGACGCGCCGAGGTCGAGCGCCCAGTTCGCAAGGCCGCGAACCGCCTCAAGCCAGGCGTCGTCTCCCGATCCAGGCTCGAGGGGCACGTTGCGATTGGCCCCAGAGCCCGTCTCGTCGTCGAAGCCCATGAAGTGCGGGAACCATCCGCAGCCGGGGTCGATGTGCACCGAGCCGACGAGCACCTCGGGGTCGTCGTAGAAGATCGCCTGGGTCCCATTGCCGTGGTGGGCGTCGATGTCGATCACGGCTACCGGGTCATCGAGAGACGCCCGGAGGCGCGCGGCGGCGGCCGCGGAGTTGTTCAGGTAGCAGGAGCCCCCGAAGCAGGTTCGAGCGGCGTGGTGACCCGGCGGTCGGCAACAGGCGTAGGCGACGCGCTCGCCGGCGATGACGAGGTCCGCGGCGGTCAGTGCGGTGTCGATGGCCGCTCGCGCGGCCTCCCAGGTGCCGGGGCCGATCAAGGTCATCGTGTCGTAGGCGAACGCACCGGCCCGCGCGCTCGGCGCCGCCGGCACGGTGGGCCCACCGTGGGACAGGAGCGCGGGATGGGGGAACACATACGGGACGACGCGATCCTGGCCCGGATCCACCGTCAGCCCAGCCGCCTCCCAGCCCTTCCAGGCGTGCGCCAGGTAGCCGACGAGGTCGGCGTCGTGGACGTCCAGCAGCGCGTCATCGCACTGTGGCCGGGTGCCCACGAGGCGCGCTCCTGCGCCGGATAGCTCGTCGCGTATCCGCTCCGCGCGCGCGGGAACCTCGGTGCTCGGCGTGCGGACACCGAGGTAGATCTCGCCGCCCGGCTCATGCAGGCGGTGCCGGTTGGTCCACACCACGGGCATCGCGAGGGCCACGGCCGCTCGTATACCACAGCCTTGGAGAGGCAAACGATCGATCGTTCGATTCGTCGGATCAGAGCCTCGACATTCGTCCGATTCGGCCCTTGACGGAGGGGAGCACGCCGCCTAGGTTCTAACGGTCGTTCAATGGGGGGTGAGTTTGGAGTCCGGTGACATCTGGGAGGAGCTCGGGGCAGATCGAGTCGTCGATCCGGGCGGCGGGCTGCCTCAGTCCGCCGAACGACTCGATCCGTCGGGGCCCGTAAGGCCCGTCGAGCTCGAGGTCGCCGTCGAACGGCTGTGTCTCGACTCGACCTCGCATCGAGAGATTTGTGAGCGTGCGGAGGGCGACCCGGATCGGATGGCGGAGCGGATCAGCGAGATCGTCGAGTCCCGGGGCAAGATGCACAACCCGAGCACCGGGTCGGGTGGCGTGCTGCTCGGCACCGCCGCCGCCGTTGGCCGGCGCTACGACTCTCCCCCCTCGATCGGCGAGCGGATCGTCACGCTCGCTTCGCTGACGCTCACACCACTGCGGCTCGACGCTGTCACCGAACCGGACCCTGCCTCGCCCCAGGTCGAGGTCTCGGGGACCGCCTACCTGACCCAGCGGGCTGCATGGGCCAGCGTTCCCGATGACCTGCCGGTCGAGGGGGCGGTGGCGATATACGACGTCTGCGCGGCCGCCTCCCAGACCCGGGCGCTGGCGCCCCAGGGGGGCGTCGTGTACGTGCTGGGCGCCGGGCATGCGGGCAAGCTGGCGCTCGCCTCCGCGCGAGATGCGACCGGGGGCGGCACCGTCGTGGCCGTCGACGCCGACGGGCGCGCGGTCGAGCGCGTCCTGGAGCTCGGGCTCGCCGACATCGGGGTGACGGCGGACCTGCGCGATCCACTCGCGGCCCTCGAGGCGGTGCGAGCCGCCGGCGCGCCCCCGGCGGACCTGACGGTGGTCGTCGTCAACGCCAGCGGCTGTGAGCCGGCGGCGATTCTCCTGACCGCCGACGGGGGGACCGTGCTCTTCTTCTCGATGTCCACCAGCTTCTCAGCGGCCGCCCTCGCCGCGGACGGCATCGGGACCAGGGTCCAGATGATCGTCGGCAGCGGCTACTCGCCCGATCGCGGCGAATACGCCCTCCGCCTGGTGCGCCGCTCGGATGCTCTGCGTCGGGCGCTGGGCCTTCCCGCGGAGCAGCTGGCATGAGCGGCGAGGACGGCCATCGCGTCCAGATGCGCTGGCAGGACCTTGACGCACTGGGACACGTCAACCACACCGTGGTGCTCACCTATCTCGAGGAGGGACGCGACGTGTTCCTGAAGCGGCACGGCATCCGCCGCGACGAGTACGTCGTCGGGCGCTGCTCGGTCAACTTCCGGGACGAGATCGATCCCGCCTTCGAGGCGATAACGGTGCAATGCGCGGTGCGGGATCTTGGTCGCTCCAGCATGACGACGCGCGAGCGCATCCTCGATCGCGACGGCCGGATCGTGGTCGATGCGGAGTTCGGGCTCGTCCTCTGGGATCCGGAGCAACGTGTCCCCAGGCCCATCACCACAGAGGAGCGCGCTTCTTTGGGGCGCGCCGAGGAGGTCATCGAATGAGCTGGAACAGCGATCCGGTGGTTCTCACCGTGGCGGTCACCGGGGCCGATGTCTTCCGCGAGAACAACCCGAACATCCCGTACACGACGGAGGAGATCGCGGACTCGAGCATCGAGGCGAGCGAGGCGGGTGCAACCGTCGTGCACCTGCACGTGCGCGAGGACGACGGCACGCCGAGCGGGCGCCCGGAGCTGTTCAAGGACGTCATCGAGCGGATTCGGTCCGGCAGCGACCTGCTCACGATGGTCTCCACCGGCGGGGCGAACGACATGACGATCGCCGAGCGGACCACTGGACTCGAGGCGAAGCCGGACATCTCCGGAGTCGAATCGGGCTCGATGAACTTCGGGGACGAGACCTTCATCACCCCCCCGCCGGCGGGCCGCGGGATCATCGAGCGCGCCACCGAGGCCGGCATCGCGCTCGAGGTGGAGGCCTTCGACGTGGGCCACGTCGTCAGCGCCGTGCGGTGGTTGGAGCAGGGGATCCTGCCGGCCCCGATGCGCATCAATCTCGTCTTCGGCGTTCCCGGCGGGATCGATGCCTCTCCCGAGTCGCTCGATGCGATGCTGCGCCCGCTGCCGAGTGGGACGTTTTGGACCGTCACCTGCATCGGCCGCCACCACCAGCGCATGGAGGCGCTGGCGCTGCTTTATGGCGCGCCGGGAGTTCGCACCGGCCTCGAGGACGTCGGGTACCTGAGCCGGGGGGTGCTGGCCCCCTCGAATGCCGCGCTCGTCGAGATGATCGTGACCCTGGCGCGGACGCTGGGCCGCGAGGTCGCCACCGCCGAACAGACCCCGGAGCTGTTGCAGCTTGGCTGAGCCCGGTCCCAAGATGGCCGGCGGCGCCGGCCTCGCGGCCTCGGAGGACGGTCGCTCCTCGCGACGGCGCGGACCCGAGACGCGGGAGGGGATCGACCGCGCCGCGGTTGAGCTCTTTGCCCGTCTGGGGTACCACGCGACGTCGATGCGGGCGATCGCCTCTGCCGCCGGGGTGCAGCCCGCGGCGATCTACCACTGGTACCCGTCGAAGGAGGCGATCCTCGTCCGGCTCCAGGACGACTTCATGGAGCGGCTCACGGAGAAGGTGCGAGCGGGGATCGAGCAGCACTCGCGCCCGGCGCTGCGGCTGGCCGCGGCCGTGCGGGAGCATGTCGTCTTCCACGGCATCCACCGGCGCGAGGCGTTCGTCACCGACAGCGAGATCCGGGCGCTGAACGAGGGCCCGCGCCGCGCCCTGATCGCCCAGCGCGACGACTACCAGGCGACCTTCAGCGAGATGATCCGGGATGGCATCCGCGACGGCTCGTTGCGCGCCACCGATGCGCACGTCGCCACCTACGCGATCCTGCTGCAGTGCACGGGGGTCGCCCTGTGGTTCGACCCGCGGGGGCCGCTGAAGCTGGAGCAGGTGGCCGAGCTCCACATCGAGCTGGTGCTCGGCTCGCTGCAGGCCTCCCCGGGCCTGGTCGCGGAGGCAATCGAGAGCGCCTCGCGGCGCCCGGCCGCGGCGGCGGGGGACGGGCGATGAGCGCGCGCGTGAAGCCAGCCGCGCTCCCCGAGAGGGCGACGATCGCCGTGGTCGCCCCGGCCAGCCCGGCGCGCGCTCGCTCGGGGATCGAGCAGGCGACCGCCTACTTCGAGGCGCGGGGACACCGTGTCGTGTTCGGACCGCACCACCGCGAGGTCCACGGCTACCTGGCGGGCACCGACGAGCAGCGCGCCGCCGATCTGCAGTGGGCGCTGAGCGAGCCGGGCATCGACATGGTGCACGCTCAGGAGGGGGGCTACGGGACGGCCCGCCTCCACGACCTGATCGACTGGCACGCGCTCGGCGAGCCGCGCATCGTCTGCGGGTATAGCGACATCACCGCCCTCCACCTGGCGCTCGCCGCGCATGCGGGCTGGGTCACGTTCTACGGTCCGAACTTCGTTCGCTTCACGCGGCAGAAGGGGGAATGGGAGCTGACGAGGGAGACCGAGGCCTGGTTCCATCGCGCGTTCCAGCCCGAGCCACTCGGTCGCGTGTTCGAGGACCCCCGCAATCCCTATGTCCTGACCGTGGGCGAGGGGGTGGCGGAGGCTCCACTCGTCGGCGGCAACCTGACTCTCCTCGCCGCCAGCCTGGGGACGCCCTACGAGGTCCAGACGGAGGGTTGCATCGTCATGGTCGAGGACCTGAACACGGACACCTACCTGATCGACACGGCGCTCAATCAGCTGATCCGCGCCGGCAAGCTCCGTGACGCCGCCGGCTTCGTGTTCGGCACGGACGTCAACCTGAAGTCGCAGACGATTCCCGAGGAGCCGGAATCGACGCTCTCGATCGAGGAGATCCTCGACGAGCTGATCGGGCCGCTCGGTATCCCCGCGATCGCGAACGTGCCGGTGGGACACGGCAGGGACATGGCGACGATGCCGCTCGGAGCGACGGTCCGGCTCGACGGCGGCGGCAAGACGCTCGAGGTGACGGAGGCGGCGGTGGTCCCAGCGAGGGATCGAACCACGGAAGGGGTATCGGCATGAGACTCAGAGGCGTATGCGCAGCGGTCACCGCGATCGTGGCGGCAGCGGCGGTCATCGCGTCGTCGCCCGTCGGGGCGCAGGCCCCGCAGGGCGGCGACACGGTGCTCAAGATCGGCTGGGCGCAGAACCCGAAGACGCTCAACCCGTTCGTGGGCCAGGACGAGGAGGACTTCTCGATCTGGGCGATCAACTACGACCTGCTCGTCAACTTCAGCCCCAAGGACCTGACCCCCGTGCCGGGCATCGCCCAGAGCTGGGACATCTCCGACGACAAGAAGACGGTGACCTTCCACCTGGTCCCCGACGCCAAGTGGTCGGACGGCAAGCCGATCACGTCCGCCGACGTCAAGTACTCACTCGAGGTGCTGGGCGGCCACGGTGCCCTCTTCACGAGCTACACGGACAACATCACCTCGATCGGGACGCCCGACAAGAGCACGGTCGTGATCCACACCAAGCGGCCGGACGCCCGGGTCGTCGGCGGCCTCTTCATCTACATCCTCCCCAAGCACATCTGGGGCAAGGTGCCCGTGAAGGAGTTGACCGGCTCGTATCAGCCCGACATCCCCTTGGTCGGCAGCGGCCCGTACGTCGTCACCGACTTCCAGCCGAACCGCTTCCTGAGGATGGAGCGGAACCCCGACTTCCGCGGCCCCGCTCCCGCCTACGACAAGATCGAGTTCGTCCGGTACGGCAACCAGGACGCGGCCGAGCGGGCCCTGCAGCTGGGCAATGTCGACGTCGTGCCCGAGGTCTCGGCAGCGGGGTTCGCTCGGCTCGGCGAGCAGCCCGACATCGACACATTCCAGGCCGCGTCGCCGGCCTACACCGAGCTGGCCTTCAACGTGTGCCCGCCGAAGATCTGCCCGGACGCCGAGCGCAACCCGGCGGTCATGGACCGCGCCGTTCGCCAGGCGGTCGCCTACGCCGTCGACCGGGCACGCATCAACGCGATCGCCGCTCAGGACACCTCGTTCCCCGCCCACGGGATCCTGCCCTCGTTCTACAAGTCGTTCTACGAGCAGCCCGCCGACGACTATCCGTACGACCCCGAGAAGGCCAAACAGATCCTCGACGACGCCGGGTGGGTGGACAACGGGGACGGGCCGCGGACCAAGGGCGGCGAGGAGCTCTCCTTCAACCTGTACGTGCGCTCGGAGTCGTCGTACAACATCCAAGCGGCGAAGCTGATCGCCGAGGAGGCCGGCGCGGTCGGCATCGACTTCAACGTCCAGGTCGTCAGCACCGACAAGCTCTACGACCTGACGGTCCGGAAGGCCGACGGAAAGCCGGCGCCCGCATACGACACGTTCATCTGGGGCTGGGGTGGCGATCCCTATGACCCGAGCTTCCTGCTCAGCATCCTGACCACCGACGAGATCGGCGGCTCGTCGGACTCCTTCTACTCGAATCCCGAGTACGACCGGCTCTTCAAACAACAGGCCGGCGAGTACGACACCGCGGCCCGCAAGGAGATCATCCAGAGGATGGTCGCGCTCACGCAGCGCGACCTGCCGTACCTGGTGATCACCGAGGACCCGAACCTGGAGGCCTACCGGACCGACAGGGTGGCCAACGTCCAGCCGGTCTGTCCCGAGGACGACACCGGCGACATCTTCTGCGATCAGACGACCTACGCGGCGCTCCTGAAGCTGGCGCCGGTGGCCGGAGCCACGTCGAACGAGGGCGGAGGACAGTCGGCCGGCCTCGCCGTCCTAGCGGCGATCGTCTTCGGGATCGGCGGCTGGTTCTTCGGGTCGCGCGCGAGCCGCCGTCACCAGCGCGAGCCGCTGGAAGTCGAGGAATGAGGCGCGTCGCGTGACCGGCCGGTGGCTCACGGGCAAGGTCGTGGGGGCGTTCCTGACGCTGGTCTTCGTGATCGTGTTCAACTTCTTCCTGTTCCGGATCATGGGCGACCCGACGACCCAGCTCGCCCGGCTGCCACAGTCGACGCCGCAGGAGATCGAGCAGCTGAGGAAGGATTACGGGCTGGACAAGCCGCTGCTGGGCCAGTTCGCCGACTACGTCGGCGACACGGCGCGCCTCGATCTCGGGATCAGTCAGGGCAGCCGGCGGCCGGTCTGGGACGAGATCAAGGACGCCATTCCGTGGACCCTGTTGCTCGTGGGGACCGGCACGCTGCTCGCCACCGTTCTCGGCAGCTGGATGGGGGTGATCGCCGCGACGCGGCGCGGCAAGAAGGCCGATGACGGGCTGCTCGGCTTCAGTCTCTTCACCTACGCCGCTCCGGAGTACTGGATCGGAATCATCCTGATCCTCGTGTTCGCGGTCTGGATACCGGTGTTCCCGGACGGGCTCCAAATGACGCCCGGCGCGGAGTTTCCGACCTTCTTCGACAAGGTCATGGACGTGCTCGACCACATGATCCTGCCGGTGACGGCGATGACCCTGATGCTGCTCGGGCAGTACTTCCTGATCATGCGCTCGTCGATGGTCGACGTCCTCACGGAGGACTTCGTCACCGTGAAGCGCGCAACCGGCCTCCCCTGGCACCGCGTCGTGCGGAGCCATGCCGTGCCAAACGCGCTGCTGCCACTGGTGACGCTCTCGGCGATCCAGTTCGGGGCGGTGGCCGGAGGCGCGATCACGATCGAGACGATCTTCTCCTGGCCCGGGCTGGGCGAACTGAGCTTTCAGGCGATCCAGGACAAGGACTTCCCGGTGCTCGAGGGCACGTTCCTCGTCTTCTCGGTCGGGGTGATCTTCGCCAACCTGCTTGCCGACTGCCTCTACTTCTATCTCGACCCCCGGGTGCAGGCGGCATGAGCCCGGAGCAGGCAGCCAGCGCGACGCTGATCCCCCCCGAGGCCGCGGCCGAGGTCACGGCGGAGGACCGGGGTGTCCGCCACCTCCTCCTGGGCACGTGGCGCGGGCGCATCGGGCTCGGTGTCGTCGGGCTCTTCGTCTTCATCGCGATCTTCGGCAGCCTGCTGGCGCCGTACGATCCGAACGCGTCGAGCCTCGACACCCTCGCGCCGCCGAGCTGGAGCCACGTCCTCGGCACCACCGAGAACGGCGCCGATGTCTTCTCGCAGCTCCTGGTCGGCGCCCGGGTCTCGATCGTGGTCGGGTTCGCGGCCGCGTTGATCTCGGCCCTCCTGGGCTCGGCGGTTGGCCTCGCCGGCGGCTACTTCGGGGGCTGGACTGACCGCTCGCTCGACGCACTCGAGAACTGGTTTTTGGTCATCCCCACGCTGCCGCTGATGATCGTGCTGGCGCGGATCCTCAACCCGTCGCTCGCGGTGCTGATCGCGGTGATCGGGCTCACATCCTGGGCGGGGACGGGGCGGATCGTTCGGGCGCAGGTGTTCACGCTGCGCGAGCGCGCATTCGTCGAGCGCGCGCGGGCGCTCGGCGCTGGCGACCTCTACATCATCAAGAAGCACATTCTGCCGAACACGCTGCCGCTGATCTTCGCCAACACGGTGCTGATCGTCGCCGTCGCGATCCTCTCGGAGGCGGCGCTCTCGTTCCTTGGGCTCGGCGACCCGACGCGCATCTCGTGGGGCACCATGCTCGAGAACGCCTTCGAGAACGGGGCGCCGAGCGCCGGCGCGTGGTGGTACGTGATCCCGCCGGGGCTCTGTATCACCGTCCTGGTGCTCGCGGTCTCGATGCTCGGCTACCAGTTCGAGGAGTACGTCAACCCGCGGCTGAGGGAGCAGGGCGGGTGAGCGCGCTCCTCGAGGTGAGCGACCTGCGCGTGACCCACAACGGTCACCCGATCGTCGACGGGGTCGACCTGAGGATCGAGCCCGGCGAGGCCGTGGGCCTGGCGGGCGAGTCCGGGTGCGGCAAGACCACCACCGCACTGTCGGTGATGAAGCTCCTGCCGTCGGCCCTCAGGCAGTCGGGAAAGATCACGCTGACGCCCCCCGCCGCGAAGCCGATCAACATCGAGCGCCGGACGGAGCGCGGTATGAACCTGGTGCGCTGGCGCCACGTCTCGCTGATCTTCCAGGGCGCGATGAATTCGCTCGACCCGGTGCAGAGGGTGGACGCGCAGATCGCCGAGGCGATCCGACTGCACGAGCGGGTCAGCTCGAAGGCGGTGCGTGCCCGGATCGACGAGCTCCTGACCACCGTCGGCGTGACCCCGAGCTTGGGCCACCGCTACGCCCACCAGCTTTCCGGGGGGCAGCGCCAGCGGGTGATGGTCGCCCTGGCGCTCGCCTGCGGCCCATCGCTCGTCATCGCCGACGAGCCGACCACCGCGCTCGACGTGGTCATGCAGGCGCAGGTGCTCCAGCTCCTGGAGCGGCTGCGAGAGGAGCTGGGCCTGGCGCTGATCCTGATCTCGCACGACATGGGAGTCCTGGCCGAGACATGCGACCGGATCGCGATCATGTACGCCGGGCGGATCGTCGAGACCGGTCCGGTGAGCGACGTCTTCTCCTCACCGCAGCATCCCTACACGAAGCGCCTGCTCGAGTCGCTGCCCGTGATCGGCGCGGAGCGCGGTCTGGCGTCGCCCATCCCGGGCGGGCCGCCGGACCCGGGCGCGATGCCCGACGGCTGTCGCTTCCGCCCACGGTGCCCATACGCCGCAGACGAGTGCCTCTCCGATCCTCGGCTCCGCGAGGTGCGCGGCGGGCACGCGGCGGCGTGCCACTTCGCACCGTGGACGGAGTGGCCCGCCGTGGACACGGCGAAGGCAGCGGGAGCCCGCGGATGAGCGACGTTCTCATGGAGGTCAGCGACCTGGCCGTTCACTTCAAGGCACGGAAGGGCACCGCGCGCGCCCTCGACGGCGTCTCGCTGGAGTGGCGGCGCGGCGAGATCCTCGGGGTCGTCGGCGAGTCGGGCTGCGGGAAGTCTACGCTGGCACGCGCGATGCTGGCCCTGGTCAAGCCGGCGGCGGGCGAGGTGTCGCTGGATGGGGAGACGGTCAACGGGAGGGGCCGCGTGCGCGAGCTTCGCCGCCGCGTGCAGATGATCTTCCAGGACCCCTACCAGACGCTGAACCCACGCCAGCGGGTGAACTCGATCGTCACCGAGCCCCTCGTCGTCCAGGGCGTCCCCAAGGGCGAGCACGAGGCCCGCGTGCGCCGGGCGATGGAGGACGTGGGCATGACCGCCGAACGATTCCTCACCCGCTACCCGCACCAGCTCTCAGGGGGCCAGCGCCAGCGCGTCGCCATCGCCGCGGCACTGGTGCTCGAGCCCGATGGGCTGGTCTGCGACGAGCCGGTCTCGATGCTCGACGCGTCCGTGCGTTCCCAGATCCTCGCCGTCCTGGTCGAGCTGCAGCGCCGCCGGGACCTTGCCCTCGTGTTCATCACCCATGACCTCAGCCTCGCCTGGTCACTGTGCGATCGCATCGCGGTGATGTACCTGGGACGCGTGGTCGAGCAGGGGTCGGCGGTGGACGTGATCGAGCGACCGCAGCATCCCTACACGCAGGCCCTGGCGGGCGCCATCCCGGTCCCCTCGGCGAATGGCGGCGCGAAGCGCGAGCTCCTCAGCGGCGAGCTGCCCGACGCCACCGCCATTCCGACCGGATGCCGCTTCCATCCACGCTGCCCGCGGCGCTTCGAGCCCTGCGACCGGGTGGACCCTGGGCTCTTGAGCGCGGGCGCGCCGGATCAGCTGGCCGCATGCCTCCTGTACGACCCGACGCAGGGCCGTGCGGAGGTCGCCGGCGCCGCAGATGGGTGAGCGCTGGCGCGACGTCGCGGGCCCGGTGGGGAGGCTCGAGCAGGGGCCCATGAACGCGGTCACCGACGTGCCCGGCGTGCTCGTCGGTCACGCGCAGGCGGGCAGTGGCCAGCCGACGGGCGTCACGGTAATCGCGCCGCCTTCGTTGCCGGCCCTCGCCGGCGCCGCGACGGTCAACGGTATGGGCGAGCTCACCGGGATGCTCGAGATCGAAGAGCGGGGATCGATCACCACGCCGGTCTACCTGTGCGGCACGCACGCCGTGGGCACCGTGCACCATGCGGCGATGCTCGCGGCCGGCGCGGGCCCGGGCAACGTGGTCCTGCCCGTCATCGGCGAGTGCGATGACAGCGACATGGCGGACTCGCGGACCGTGACGGACGATGACGTTCGGCGGGCACTCGACGGGCTCGGCGTGCAGGTGCCGGAGGGGAGCGTCGGTGCGGGGACGGGGATGACCTGCTTCGGGTTCCCCGGCGGGATCGGGACCGCATCGCGATCCGTGGACGATCACCAGGTGGGGGTCCTGCTGCTTTGCAACTTCGGCGACCGGCAGTACCTGGACGTGCTGGAGCCGCTGGGCGCGGCGGCCGCGGGAGCAGACTCGCACGGCTCGTGCATCGCCGTCTGCGCGACCGACGCCCCGCTTGCGCCCTATCAGCTTCGGCGCCTGGCGCTGCGCCCGCTGCTGGGCATCGCCCGCGCGGGCTCCTACGCAGCGGAGGGCTCGGGGGAGATCGGCCTGGCCTTTACGACCTCGACCGCTGCAACCCTGGCCAACGAGCGGCTCGACGGGTACTTCGCCGCGGCCTACGAGGCCGCGCGCGAGGCCGTCTACAACTGCCTGATCGCGGCGCGCCCAGGGAGGCGGCTCGACGGCAGCATGCAGGACCGCTTTCCCGTCGATGCCGTGCGCCGGCTCGCCCGAGCGGACGCCTAGTACTTCTGGGGTACGCCGACCGCTCACGATTGGGGGACTTAGCCACGCTATGACGTGGCGAAGTCCCCCAATGGCGCGGGGGAGCCCCGTTCGGCTCAGCGAACGCCGTCGGCCAGCACGGCGACCGCGTCGCCGACCGCGATCTCGCCCTCGGTCAGAATCGCCGCCCGCAACCCGCCGCGATGGACGAGCCCGCGGAGGACGCCGGGCTTCGTCAGACCCTGAAGATGGTTGCAGGGCTCGCAGAGCTCGATCCCCTCGCACACGACCTCACCGACCCGAAAGCGCCGGCCCTCGAGCTCGTTCAGGTCGATTCCCCGCGTCGCGACGTTTCGCCGCGACTCGGCGGCGGTCAAGTCGACGCCGTGCTCCTCCGCGAGCCCGGCGAGCGCCTCGGTCGCGATCAAGGTGAGCTCACGATCGCGCTCGGGTTGCGCCCCCGAGCCCTCGAAGTAGTTCCGATCACCTTCGAGCCCGCGGCCGGGGACCGCTCGGACCTTGGGCACCGGCTCAGGGAGCACCTCGTGCTTCGGCGAGATGTTGATCTCGACGACCTCTCCGGCGAGCTGCGCTGACACGCCGCCGAGGCTACCGATCGGCGGGGCTTCCTAGCGCTCTCGCAACTTCGCGATGGTCGAGAAACCGACGCTATAGGTGCCGTTTTCGACCATCGCCGGGATGTTGGGCAGCCCGCGCCGGCTATTGGAGGCGGCGGTACTTCCGCACGCAGAGCGGGACGAAGACGATGAGGATTCCGATGACCCACGCCAGGACCTGCCACAGCGAGCTCCACACGTCGCCACCGATCGCGAGCGCCCGCGCCGTGTCGGCCGTCGCGGTCACCGGGCTCACGTCGGCGATGCTCTGAAGCCACGACGGCATCGTGTCCACTGGGACGAAGATCGAGCTTGCGAAGACCAGCGGGAAGATCGCGACGAAGCCGGCGGACTGCGCCGCCTCCGGTCCCTTCGCGATCAGGCCGACGTAGGCGAAGATCCAGCTCAGCGCGAACCCGAACGCGGCGACGACCAGGATCGACGCGATCGCCGACAACGGCCCCTCCTCGAAGCGAAAGCCGATCGCGTACCCGACGGCGATCATCAATGCGATCACGAAGATCGTGCGCACCAGGTCGGCGAGGGTCCGGCCCGCCAGGACCGCCGAGCGCGCCATCGGCATCGACCGGAACCGATCGATCACCCCGCGCTTCATGTCCTCCGACAGCCCGATCGCCGTCTGGGTCGCCCGGAACGCCGTCGACTGGATCAAGATGCCGGGCAGCAAGAAGTCCTTGTAGCTCACGCCGGCGGGCAGCGAGCCGCTGATGGCGCCGCCGAAAACGAACGAGAACAGCAGCACGAACATGATCGGCTGGACGGTCGAGAACAGGAGCAGCTGGGGCTGGCGCATGAAGTGGCGCATGTTCCGCACGGCCACGACATATCCGTCCCGCAGTGTCCAGGCGACCTGGGCGACCATCAGCGTCGCGCCCCCGCGGCCTCCGGCTCCGTCTCCGCGAACTCGCCAGTATCCGGCCCGGCGCCATCACCGGTGGCCGGCGCTCCCGTGAGAGTCAGGAAGACGTCGTCGAGAGTCGGCCGGCGCAGGGCGATGTCCGAGACAGCGATTCCCGACTCCCGCAGAGCTCGGGCGGCCGCCTCGATCATCGTGATGCCGTCCTCGGGCGCGGACAGCGTGAGCTCCCGCGCCATCTCCGACGGCTCGGGCGTGCCACAGCCGAGTCGGGTCAGCGACTCGATCGCACGCTCACGATCCCATGGATTCGCCAGGCGCACCGAGATCATCTGACCGCCGACGGAGTCCTTCAGCTCGTCGCCGGTTCCCTCGGCGATGACCTGGCCGCGGTCGATCACCGCGATGCGGTCGGTGAGCTGGTCGGCCTCCTCCAGGTACTGAGTGGTCAGGAGCAAGGTGGTGCCCGCCCGGACGAGCTCCCGGATCACCTCCCAGATCTGGTTGCGGCTGCGCGGGTCGAGGCCGGTCGTCGGCTCGTCCAGGAACAGCATCGGCGGCCTCGTCAGGAGGCTCGACGCGAGGTCGAGCCGCCGCCGCATCCCGCCCGAGTAGGTTCGGGCCTGCCGGTCCGCCGCGTCGGCGAGGTCGAAGCGCTCGAGGAGCTCGTCGGCCCGGCGGGACGCCTCTCGCCGGTCGAGCCGGAACAGCTGGCCGAACATGCGCAGGTTCTCGCGGCCGGTCAAAAGCTCGTCGATCGCCGCGAACTGCCCCGTCAGCGCGATTAGCTCGCGCACCTCGGTGGCTTGGGAGACCACGTCGCGGCCGAAGACCGACGCCGTCCCGGAGTCCGGGCGCAGAAGGGTGGTGAGCACCCGCACCATCGTCGTCTTGCCCGCGCCGTTGGGCCCCAGGAGCCCGAGGACCGTGCCCTCCTCCACGGCCAGATCGACGCCGTCCAGGGCGACGGTGGAGCCGAACCGCTTGACGATTCGCTCGGCTTCGACCGCGCTATCAGCCATAGGGGTAGTTCAGCAGGTGGCCAAGGCGAGGGAGCGCCGATTGTCGGACTTCGGCAGGCGTAGGCTGACAAAGTCCACTGTCGGGCGCCGTGGGCGGGCCGGGACTCGATACGCCGCGGTCGGCAGCTCCACCGGGGCGGGATCGAGCGCGTGTTCGAGCACCTCGTCGATCGTCATCACCGGGTGGAACTCCATCTGCTCGCGCACGTCCTCCGGCACGTCCTCCAGGTCGCCGCGGTTGCGCTCGGGCAGGATGACCTCGGCCAGCCCCGCCGCGTGCGCCGCCAGCACCTTCTGCTTGACGCCGCCGATGGGGAGCACCCGCCCCTGGAGCGTGATCTCGCCGGTCATCCCGACGTCATGGCGAACGGGACGGCCCGTTAGCAGCGACGCGAGCGCGGTCGTCATCGTGATCCCGGCGCTCGGGCCGTCCTTGGGGATCGCGCCCGCCGGGACGTGCACGTGGAACTGGCGATCGCCGAACGCCTCCTCGTCGACTCCGAGCTCCTCTGATCGGCTGCGGACGAAGGACAGGGCGATCCGGGCCGACTCCTTCATCACGTCGCCGAGCTGGCCGGTGAGAACGAGCCCCCCGTCCTTGCCGGGCATCGAGGTCGCCTCGATGAAGAGGACGTCGCCGCCCGCCCCGGTGACCGACAGGCCCGTCGCGACGCCGGGTACCGCGGTGCGTTCGGCGGCCTCCTGGAAGAAGCGCTGGCGTCCGAGGGCCTCGCGGATCGCCGCGACGTCGACGCGGAGCGGCGGTGTCACCTCGCCGGCCGCGATTCGGGTCGCGATCTTGCGCAGGGCCTTGCCCAGCTCGCGCTCGAGGTTCCGCACGCCCGCCTCCCGGGTGTACTCGGTGATGACGGTGCTGATCGCCTCGTCGTCGATGTCCACCTCGTCCGGGCGCAGGCCGTTGCGCTCGCGCTGGCGTGGCCACAGGTAACCCTTGGCGATCGCGATCTTCTCGTCGGTCGTGTAGCCGTCGAAGCGCACGACCTCCATTCGATCCAGAAGCGGCGCCGGGATCGTCTCGGCGATGTTCGCCGTGGCGATGAACAGCACCCCCGATAGGTCGAGCTCGACGTCCAGGTAGTGGTCGCGGAAGCTGTGGTTCTGCGCCGGGTCGAGCACCTCGAGCAGCGCGGCCGACGGATCGCCGCGCCAGTCCGCCCCGACCTTGTCGACCTCGTCGAGCATGATCACCGGGTTCATCGTTCCGGCATCGCGGAGCGCCCGGACCAGGCGGCCCGGCAGCGCGCCGATGTAGGTGCGGCGGTGGCCGCGGATCTCGGCCTCGTCACGGACGCCGCCCAGTGACATGCGAACGAACTCGCGCCCCGTGGCACGCGCGATCGACTCGCCGATCGACGTCTTCCCGGTGCCGGGGGGCCCGATCAGGGTGAGGATCGCGCCCGAGCCCCGCTCGTCCGCGATCTCGCGGTCGCGCCGCAACTTGCGGACGGCGATGTACTCCGTGATCCGGTCCTTGACGTCCTCCAGGCCGGCGTGGTCGGCGTCGAGCACCTCACGTGCGTGCTCGGGGTCGAGGCGCTCCTCGGAGCGCTTGCCCCACGGCACGGAGAGGAGCCAGTCGAGATAGGTGCGGATCATCGATCCCTCTCCGCCGCCCTCGCCCATGCGCTCGAGTCGGCTGACCTCGCGCTCGGCCTGCTCGCGCACGGCGCTGGGCATGTCGGCCTCCTCGATCTGCTTGTGGTAGTCGTCGACGACGGAGGTCTCGTCCTCGCCGAGCTCCTTGCGGATCGACTCCATCTGCTTGCGCAGGAAGTACTCGCGCTGCTGCTGCTGCGCGCCGGACTCGACGTCGTCGCGGATGCGCTTCCTCACCTGAAGCTCGGCCAGCCGCTCGCGCTGCGCCGCCAACGCCTTCTCGAGGCGCTCCGTCACGTCCAGTGTCTCCAGGAGCTCGCGCTTGGTCTCGAAGCTGAGATCCGGCGAGTAGCCGGCAGTATCGGCGAGCTCGCCGGGCTCGGTGATCGAGCGCAGGAATGCCTGGACGCGCGGGTCAGCATCCCTGATGTCCAGGATCTCCTCGACGACGGCGCGGTATTCGCGCTCGAGCTCGCGCGTGCGCTCGTCTGAGGGCGAGGTGTCGCGATGCTCGGTCACATCGACGCGGAGCCGGCCGTCGGCGCCGGTGGCCGCGGTCCCCGCGACGCCGCGGTAGAGGCCCTCGAAGGCCACCGCCGCAAGGCCGCCAGGCAGATTGATGCGGTCGGCCACCTGGGCCACGGTTCCGACCGAGCCGAACTGCTCGCCGTGTCGCGGAACCAGGAACACGCGATCCGCGTCCCCCGTATCGACCGCGAGCGTCGCGGTCACGCCGGGGAAGATGACCGAATCCTCGATTGGGATCAGGGTGAGGTTTTCCATCTCGGTGCGCTCCTATCGACGTTATAAGCTGTAACGAGTATATCTAGAAACACTTATGAACTATAACTCTCTATTATGAGTCCCGCCGCGACAACCAGTCCGCGGGCCGACGTCGCGGAGGCGACCGCCGGTTCCGGGTCGAGCCTCCTGATCCTCCGCCTGGCTCGTGCCGCGGCGTGGCGGCTGGGCCGAACGTTGGCCGCAAGCGGCCTACGCTGGGCGGACTACGCGGTGCTCCATCACGTCGAAGCCCAGGGCCCGGTGGCCCAGCGGGAGCTGGCGGCGGCGCTTCGCATCCAGCCGTCGAACATCGTCGCGCTGCTCGATGAGCTCGAGCGGCGGGGTCTCCTCACGCGAGCACCGGATCCCGCCGATCGCCGCCGGCACCGGGTGGAGCTGACCCGGCGCGGACATTTGGCCTTGCAGCGAGCGACGAAGGCGGCGAGGGCCGCCGAAGCCGATCTACTCGCGCCGCTCAGTCCCTCCGAGCAGCGCGACTTTCACGCGCTTCTTGCTCGCCTGACGGCTCACACATGTGACGGGGCCGGCTTCGGGTGCGCGCCGCGGCCCTGAGCCTCACCGCCGCGACTGCCCGATCTCACCGGCGAGGCAGTCGGTCAGGCGTGACAAGTCCCCCCGGCCCGTAGGCTTGAAGCCGTGACCCGAACCGCGGCAGGGCTCCTGGTCGAATGCCTCGAGGCCGAGGGGGTGGAGCACGTCTTCGGGATTCCCGGCGAGGAGACCCTCGACCTGAACGCGGCCCTCGCGGACTCCCGGATCGAGTTCGTCCCGGTGCGCCACGAGCAGGGTGGGGCGTACATCGCCGACGTCTACGGACGCCTTACCGGCCGCGCGGGCGTCTGCCTTGGGACGCTCGGCCCTGGTGCGACGAACCTGGTCACCGCCGTGGCCGATGCCTTCCTCGACCGGGCGCCGCTCGTGGCCCTCACGGGCCAGGCGGACCTCGAGCGCCAGCACAAGGAGTCCCACCAGCACATCGACGTCGCCGAGATGATGCGCCCGATCACCAAGTGGAACGCGCGCCTCTCGGATCCGGAGATCGTCGCGGAGGTCGTTCGCAAGGCGTTCAAGGTCGCGGAGGAGGAGAAGCCGGGATCCACCCACATCGAGCTGCCCGAGGACGTAATGGCCGCGGAGGTGCCCGACGACGCCGGTCCGCTGCCGCGGCGGCCGGTGCCGGCGTCCGAGCCGCCGGCCCGGGTGCTGGTGGAGGCCGCGGGCATGATCAACCGGGCCGAGAACGCAGTGTGCCTGGCCGGCAACGGCGCGGTGCGAGCCGGCGCGGCAGCGGCGCTTCGCGAATTCGCGCGCGCGACCGGAATCCCGGTGGCCCTCACCTTCATGGGCAAGGGGCTCGTGGAGGCCGACTCCGACCTCGCGCTGGGCGCAGTCGGCCTGCAGGCGGGAGACTTCGCGATGGCGGGGTTCGACGACGCCGACCTCGTGATCACCGTCGGCTACGACCTCGTGGAGCACTCGCCGGCGCTCTGGAACCCCAGCGGGGACAAGCGCATCGTGTGCATCGACTCGCTCCCGGCAGAGATCGACGAGCACTTCATGCCCGAGGTGGAGCTCGTCGGCGACATCTATGCGAGCCTGCTGCGTCTTGCGCAGGAGTGCCGCGAGTGTCCGGCGAGCGGCGGGTCGCCGCGCCTCCGCCAGGCGGTCGACGGGATCCTGGACGCCGCCTCCGGCGCCGACGCCTTCCCCGCGATTCCCCCACGGGCGCTGCTCGAGATTCGCGAGGCCCTCGGCCGCGACGACATCCTCGTCTCCGACGTCGGCCTGCACAAGCTGTGGATCGGGCGAGCGTTCCCTGCGTTCGAGCCGAACACGGTGCTCATCGCCAACGGGCTCGCGGGCATGGGGTTCGCGATCCCCGCGGCCATCGCGGCGAAGCTGGTGCATCCGGGCCGCAAGGTGGTGGCGGTCTCGGGGGACGGCGGATTCCTCATGAACTGCCAGGAGCTCGAGACCGCGATGCGGCTGCGGACCGCCTTCGTCAACGTCGTTTGGGAGAACGGGGAGTACGGTTCGATCGTCTGGAAGCAGGAGAACCGCTTCGGCCGCCACTTCGGGACCCACTTCGAGAACCCCGACTTCGTCCGGCTCGCGGAGTCGTTCGGGATGCCGGCATGGCGCTGCGAGTCCGTCGAGGGTTATCGCGACCGGCTGGCGGCGGCGCTCGAGCTCGACGTTCCCTCGCTGATCGCGCTGCCGATCGATTATTCGGTCGACATCGCGGTCGCGACCGAGCTCGGCACGGAGACGACGACGCGGATCTAGTGGGCTGCGCTGTGTGCGCAATCTCACATCGTCTGGCGGACACGCCTGGGTACCGTCCCGCCGGGAGGATGAGGTGACCGCAAGATCCGCGCTACCCCGGGGCCCGAGGCAGCCGTCGGCGCTACAGACGATCGGCTGGTGGACGCGCCCCTCGGCGTTTCTCGAGCGCTCGCGTGCCCGCTACGGCAAGCGGTTCACGATCCGGCTCCTGGCCGGGCCGCCCTTCGTCATCCACTCGGAGCCGGAGCACATCAAGGAGATCTTCTCCGCGCCGCCCGATGTCCTGCACCCCGGCGAGGGAGCCGCGGTCCTGGAGCCGGTGGTCGGCAAGAAGTCCGTGATCCTGCTCGACGAGGCGGAGCATCTGGAGCAGAGGAAGCTCATGCTGCCGGCCTTCCACGGGGAGAGGATGCAGCGCCTGTCGGGGTTGATGACGGACGTCGCGGAGCGCGAGCTCGCGACCTGGCCGACGAACAAGCCAACGCCGCTTCACCCCCGGGTTCAAAGCCTCACCCTCGAGATCATCCTGCGCACCGTGTTCGGCCTCGACCCGGGCCAGCGGCTGGACCAGCTCCGCGAGCTCCTCACCGGGATCTTGGAGTTCAGCACCAAGCCGGCATCGGTGATTCCGGTCTTCCAGCGCGGCTACTTCGGCCGCGGGCCGTGGGTGCGCTTCGCCCATATGCGCGAGCGCGCCGACGAGCTTCTGTACGAGCTGATCGACGAGCGCCGCCGCGAGGGTGCCGATCGCGACGACGTCCTCGCGATGCTGCTGGCAGCGCGCCACGAGGATGGCTCCCCGATGAGCGACACGGAGCTTCGCGACGAGCTGATGACGCTCCTGACCGCCGGTCACGAGACGACGGCATCCGAGCTCGCGTGGGCGTTCGAGCGCCTGGTCCGTGAGCCCCGGGTGCTCGACCGCCTGGTGGCGGAGGTGGATTCAGGCGAGGGCGACGGGTACCTCACCGCGACGGTCCAGGAAACGCTGCGGCGGCGCCCGGTCCTTCCCAACGCCGAGCCCAGGCTGGTCAACAAGCCGATCGAGGTCGGCGGATGGGAGTACGAGCCCGGGCCGTGCCTCATCGCCAACGCCTACCTGGTCCATCACGATCCCGACGTCTATCCGGACCCCTACGCGTTCCGGCCCGACCGCTTTCTCGAGGACGCGCCCGGGACCTATACGTGGATCCCGTTCGGAGGCGGGCGCCGGCGGTGCATCGGCGCGAGCTTCGCCACCCTGGAGATGAAGATCGTCCTGCGCGCGGTCCTGACCGCCTACGGGGTCGAGGCCGGCACGGGCGGCGCGGAGCTGACCCGACGCCGCAGCATCACCGTCAGCCCGCGGCTGGGCGCGCCGACCGTCCTGCGGGAGCGCGCGCCCGTTGCCGCACGGGAGTCGGACGAGCCCCAGCCCGCCGTCGCTGCCCGCTCCTGACGGCTCGCGTCGCTCCGCGACGGCGGCGGGCAAGTAGAGGAGGGTCGCGGTAGGGGCGGGGCGGGTCGATGCGATCCAGTCCCGGTTTCCGGGGACGGATTGCACTGACCTGCGCGAGCGCCGCGCATCCGAATTACGATGAGAGGGGAGCCATGGCGTGGTGGTCGAGTAACGGAGGGCGGCGAGTCGATCTCGATTCGGTACGCCTGGAGTCCGGGAGCCATCGCTCCCCCCAGGACGGCGTCTGCCTGCTCGAGCTCACGTCGATCCTCGCGGAGGAGGAGTTCTCCGATCGTCCGCGCTGCGCGTGCGAGGTGATCGCCGCCTTCCTTCGCGCCTGGAACGACCGCTCCAGCCACGCCGAGCGCCAGCGGCTGCGCCCCTATGCGAGGCGACTCATCGGGTCACGCGCCCGCCGGAGCGTGACGCGTCGCCGCCGCGACATCTGCCTGATCTGGGCGGGCGTCGATCTCGGCGGCAACAGCCTCTCGCGCGCGATGCGGCACTTCGCCGTGCGCATGCGGATCCTGGCGCTAGTCGGGATCCGGCCGGCGCTGCGGCTGAACGAGGGGGCGGGCGAGCTCGCAGCCCGGGTCGTCTTCTCGCGGTACGACTTCCAGACCGGCCTGCGGCTCGTCGACACGCTGCTCGAGGTCGGGACGGAGCTCGAGGACGCGGCTCCCGGATCTGGCCCTGGCGACGCCGCGCGGGCGGTCGTCGAGCGAGCGCTTCGGGACCCGGCCCCGCCGCCTCCGCTACCCGGGACCGGCAATGGCAACGGGAATGAGAATGGCCGGGTCAACGGGAACGGGCACGCGGATGGAAACGGGCACCGAGAGGCGGTCCGCGACCGGGCAGCGACGACCGACTGAGCGATTGGGGGCCCATGAGGGCCCCAAATCCACACTCGCTACGCCGAGTGAAGGATTGACCACGTATTACGTGGTCAAGTACACACTCGGTGGGTCAACGCGCGAGCGCGACGGTATGTCCACTCTCTTGAGTGCCTCGGCCCGCTAAAAACCCCGGCGCTCGCGAGCGCGATTGAGCGCTCGGCGAACCGAGGGATCTCCGCCCCGGTCCGCGAGCTCGCTCCCGACGCGCATGCTGCGGAGGGCGAACAGGATCGTGAGGACGGCGACGAGGATCGTGACGGCGGCGACCTGAGCTGGCGGGACGCTCGCCACGACCACGAAGAACACGTACATCACGATCACCCCGAGCACGCCGAGCCACATCGGCAGCGCGAGCCTCCCTAGGACCCTCATGACACCCTCAGAGTAGCTGTCGGAGGTGACCCCGGAGCGTGGATTCAGGGACCGCGCTCATAGAGTGCCGCGGATGCGAAGGGCCCCCGAGGTCACCCTGCGCGAGGTCGGGTTCCTCGTCGCGGGCGCGTGCCTGGTCTCCGTGGTCATGCACTGGCCCCTGATCCTCCACCTGGGCCAGGACATCCCCAAGGACCTCGGCGATCCCCTCGCGCAGGCGTATCAGATGGCGTGGGATGGGCACGCCCTGGCTCACCAGCCGCTGCATTTCTTCGACGCCAACCAGTTCTGGCCGTTCGGGGACACCCTGGCGTTCTCGGACGCGCTGATCGGCTACGCGCCCGCAGCCCTGGTGGGATCGGGCCCTCACGCCGCCGTCGTCCGCTACGACCTGGCGTTCCTGTTCGCGTACGCGCTCGCCTTCGCGGGCGCCTACCTCCTGGGGCGCGAGCTCGGCCTCGGGCCGGGTGGGGCGGCGGTCGTGGGCGCGGCCTTCGCCTTCGCGCCCTTCCGCCTCGATCAGGACGGGCACATGCAGGTCATCTCGAGCGGCGGCATCCCCCTGGCGCTCGCGTTCGGGGTCCGCGGCTACAGGCTACGACGGCCGGGATGGATCTTCGCCGCCTTCCTCGTCGCGACCTGGCAGCTGCTGCTCGGGTTTACGCTGGGGCTTCCGCTGGCGTACCTCTTGGTGGCCCTGCTGCTGGTGGCGGCGGTCGTGTGGTGGCGCCGCGGGCGGCCGGCGGTCCACCGCGGGCTCGCCGCTGCCACGGTCGCCGGCGCACTGCTCTTCGTGGGAACGGGGATCGGGCTCAGCCGCCCGTACATTCACATCGCCGACGCGCATCCAAACGCTCGGCGGACGCCCGAGGAGGTCGAGGCATTCGCGTCTCCGCCCTGGGCTTACCTGGCGGCGCCGGACGAGAATTCCGTCTGGGGGGCCGCGACGGAGCCGCTTCGCGACACGCTGTCGAACGTGCCCGAGGAGACGCTCTTCCCCGGGCTCGCGATCCTGGTGCTCGCGATCGCGGGCCTGGGCTCGAGCGCCTTTCCGCGCTGGCTGCGCGTGGGATTGGGCATCGGCGTCGCCGTGGTCGCTGTCCTGGCGATGGGTTTCCGCGGACCCGGCGTTGTCGCCTATCTCTGGCCGTACCGCTGGATCTACGAGCTGCTCCCGGGGTGGCAGGCGATCCGCGTCCCGGGGCGCCTGGACACCTTCACGGCACTTGGCCTCGCGCTGCTCGCGGGCGCCGGCACCGAGCGGCTCCTCGCCTGGCTGCGCGGCCGCGGCGCAGTGGCGGCGTGGCGCGGTGGCGCGGCGGTGGCGGGTCTCTGCGTGCTCGTGATCCTGATCGAGGGCCGTGGGCTTCCGTTCGACCCGCTCGACGCGCAGGCCCAGCCCCAGGTCCCGCCCGTGCCGCCGTCCGTAGCCTCTGTCCCGGCGCCCCAGCTCCACCTCCCGGCTGAGCGGCCTGCCGACAACCGGCGCTACGTCCTCTGGTCGACCGACGGCTTCCCCAAGATCGTCAACGGCCGCTCCAGCCTGAACCCGGCGTTCACGGCGCGGCTCATCCGTCGCGAGAGAGCCTTCCCCGATCGCGCCAGCGTCCGGCACCTCGAGCGGCTGGGCATCCGAAGCGTCGTCCTCCACACGCACCTGGCCCGGGGAACGCCGTGGGAGCACGCCGCCGAGCGGCCGCTGGCGGGCCTGCCCGTGACTCGCCATCGAAGGGGCGAGCTCGTGATCTACGTGCTCCGGCCCTCCGGCCAGCGGCCCTAACTCGTCGGCGAGGGCGCGAGGAGGGGTTCGACCTGGCCCTCGCGCCGCTCGCGAGCGCGCAGCACCAGCAGCGTCGCCACCCCGAGCGCGGCCGCTGCGGCGATCAGCGCCAGGGCGAGAGTGCCGTGCGCGAGCGGTGTGTTCGGGTCGCCGGTTACCGTCGGGCCCACGGCCGACAGGATGGCCCAGGCGAGGATGGCCATGCTCGGGACCCGGATGTCCCCCAGGGGCCGGCGCGGAGTTGCCTTGGCTGCGAACGCGATCGCTGCCGCGGCCGCCGCGAACAGGGGGAGCGCGGCGAGCCAGCCGTTACCGACGCCCACGACGGTGAGCACCGTGTGCTCCAGGATGCCGTCGCCGACGTCGCGTGCCCAGGTCCCCGTCCCGTTGTCACCGAGCAGCGGGTAGGTCATCGACCCAGCCAGCATCATCACGACCGAGGGAATCGCCATCGCCAGCGTCATCGCCGGCATCCGCCGGTAGGCGACCGCGAGGCCGAGCGCCAGGAAGGGGAGGGCCGGGATCATGAACCTCGGTCCGGGCGCCCCGCCGCCGAACGGCAGCCAGTAGCCGGAGTTGTAGAGGAAGTACACGGCCGTGACGGCGAGGACGACGTTTGACTCGGCGCGTCGCTTGCCCTGGTGCATGAGAACAGCGCCCGCGACGGCGACGGCGAGGATGGGCGTCAGCGTCAGCACCCCCCGGCTTGCCAGGAGCAGGTCGAGCGCCGCGCTCGGACGAGGGAGACCGATCCCGAAGAACCCCGGGTCGTTCAGCCCGAGCACCGCGTGGCCGGAGTAGCCCTGTACCGCGACGGCCGAGGAGTACGCGAAGTCGAACGGGGATCCCAGCGCCCACGCGTTGAAGGCCAGCGCCGGCGCCGCCCCGACGACCGCCGCGGCGCCGTAGGCGAACGCCCGCGGTAGTCGAGTCGCGCGGCGGGACAGCGCGTAGAGGAACAGGATCACCCCGAGGAGACCAACCGGGTACTCGAAGCTCACCGCCAGCCCCGCGGCCAGCCCGGCGAACGCGACCGCCGCGAGGCGCGGCGGTCCCTCCCGCTCCCGGAAGAGGATCGCGAACGCGCCGAAGCCCAGCGCCGCGGCCGCGATGTGGGAGAAGTACTCGGCCGCGAACGTCATGACGATCGTCCCCAGCCCGAGCGTGATCGCCGCCGCGGTTCCATAGCCCGGCTCGATTCGATCCCCCGCCCAGCGCACCAGGAGCAGCAGGATGACGGCGGGGATGACCACGCCCACGAGCGTCAGTGCCCACACCATCGGCGTCTCGTCCTCGACCTGGCGCCTCCACGTGCATCGCGCGCTTCGGGTCGAAGCCGTATTGGAGGACGAATGGATAGGAGTGCCCGGGCGGTGTCCACCGCGGATGATCGGCGTGGCTCGCGTTCTCGGCGGCTGCCCGTGATGCCGACCACCCGCCGGCGGCGTCCAGCGCCATGTACGCGGGCAGCGTCAGAAGCGGAAGCCCGGGCGCCTTGACCGAGTAGAAGTGCCCGTCGACCCAGGCCTTGTCCTTGGTCTGCCACTGCCAGCGGGTCGATGCTCGCCCGGCCATCGTCGAAAGCGCGAACCTGCGCGAAATGGGCCAGCTGCGCCCAGCCCATCGTGTGCATGACCAGGCCCCACGCGATGCCCAGGCAGGCGATCGCGGCGAGGCCGGACCGGGCGCGGACCGGCTCGGCCATCCGGCGTAGCCGCATCACGATCGCGAGATTCTAGGCGCGGCAGAGCGCCATCGTCCAGGGGAGGGGGGTTCGCACCTCGACCACGTCGAGGCGCCGGTCGAGGAAGCGGAGGAACGCCCGCCGCGACCAATGGTTGACATGCCCCGGCGTGTTGCCGAAATCGTGGAGGTACTTCAGCCGAGCGACGTTGAGCGAGCGCCACAGCGGCTCCCTGGGGACGCTGACTATCGTCCAGGGATCAGCGAGCAGCGCCACCACCGCGAGGCCGGCGTCGGCGTCCGGAAGGTGCTCGAGGACCTCGCAGCAGACGATGAGCTCGGCCGAATCTCTCGCCGGCTCGAGCTCCTCGACCGACGCGGCGCGGAACTCGACGGGGACGCCTGCGGCCTCGGCGCGGCTCCGCGCCTCCTGGATCACCTCGGGTGCAGCGTCGGTTCCCCTCACCCGCAAGCCGCGTGCGGCCAGCCGGCGCGCGAGCTCGCCCTCGCCGCATCCCACCTCGTGGACCTCACGCGCGCCGGTCTGCTCCGCGAGCTCGAGGAGCTGGCCGATGAATCCGGCCACCAGCCGTCGCTCGATCGGATTCCCGGTTCCATACTTGTCGTAGACGTTCCCGGCGGGTCGCGCAGGGGCCGTCGCAATCAGACTCCGACCTCGCTTCGGTCTCGGCCGCGAGCCCGCGCGCGGATCTCATGGCGCTCGTCCGGCGCCGCCGCGCCGAACTTCCCGCCGCCCTCGTAGTGGGAGGGCTCGATGCCCGCTTCGAGCTCGAGCCGGCGGACCCGCTCGAACGTGCGCTGGGCGATCACACGCTGGCCGGCGAGCGCGTCGCCGACGATTCCGAGCCCGAACATCTGGACGGCGGTCAGCGCCAGGATGGCGCCCAGGATCAGCGACTGGATATGGCCCGTGGTGTCGCCGTTGACGATCCAGTCGATGAGGAACGGGCTGAAGGCCGCGAGCGCGGCGAGCGCGAACACGATCGCCATGACGGTGAACACCCGCAGCGGCTCGTACAGCACATAGGCGCGGAAGACGGCGAGCGCGTTGCGCCGCACGTAGCGTGCCGTGGAATCCACCAGGCGCGAATCCCTCGTCTTGGGATTGCTGGCGATCGGGACGTGCTCGACCGCGATGAGCGTCTTGCCCGCCTGGATCAGGCTCTCGAGCGTGTACGTGTAGTTGGAGACGACGACGAGCTGCAGCGCCGCCTCGCGGTTGTAGGCGCGAAAGCCCGACGTGGTGTCCGGGACGCCGGTCCCCGACGCCCGGCGAACCACCCAGCTCCCGAGCCGCTGAAGCAGCTTCTTGGAGTCCGAGAAGTGCTCGACCTCCTTCAGCTGGCGATCGCCGACCACCATGTCGGCGCGCCCATCGAGGATCGGCTCGACGAGCTTGGGGATGTCATCCGCCTGGTATTGGTGATCGGCGTCCGTGTTCACGATGACGTCCGCGCCGAGCTTGAGGCACGCGTCGACGCCCGCCTGGAACGCGGCCGCGAGCCCCTTGTTATTCGTGAGCCGGACGATGTGGTCCACGCCGTGGGCCCGGGCCACCTCGACCGTTCGATCGGTCGAGCCGTCGTCGACGACGAGCCACTCGATCTCATCGAAGCCGCGCAGCTCGCGCGGCAGCTCGCCCAGCACTCGCGGCAGCGTCGTCTCCTCGTTCAGGCACGGAATCTGGATCACCAGCTTCATGCCGGGCCATGGTAAGGGCCCACCGCCGCTAACTGCGCAAGGGAACGCTCCCCGCGGCGGCCGAGGCGATGGGCGACGCCTAGCGGCATCAAGCCGCCATCCCCCTGATTGACGGGGTTAGGGGCCCTATAGCCCCCTTAACCCCGTCAATGCTGGCTGGGCGAGCCTTTTGGGGGCGGCGCTCGGGGCGGCGGCTAGGACGTCTCTGAGAGCTCGACCCGCTCGATCACCTGCGGCTCGCGCGGCCGGTCGCCCGGGCCGGTTGGGGCGGACTCGATCGCGTCGACCGCGTCCATCCCCTCGATCACCTGCCCGAAGACCGTGTGCTTGCCGTCGAGCCACGGCGCGGCGTCGGTGGTCACGATGAAGAACTGCGATCCGTTGGTGTTCGGTCCGGAATTCGCCATCGCGAACGCCCCTCGCACCACCTTGTGGTCGTTGATCTCGTCCTCGAAGGTGTATCCCGGCCCGCCGGTCCCGGTGCCCTCGGGGCAGCCGCCCTGGACCATGAAGTCGCGGATCACGCGGTGGAAGATGAGCCCGTCGTAGAAGCCGTCGCCGGCGAGCTTCCGGAAGTTCGCAACCGTCTTCGGGGCGTCCTCGTCGAAGAGCTCGAGGGTGACTGGTCCCGCACTCGTATGCAACGTCGCCTGCGACATCCGCGGCGGACTCTAGTGGCCGGCGACTCACCGCGACGCCCCGTCACGGGGAACCGACCAGCGGCGGCGGCTGGCGTTGCCCGCCGACACCTTCCGGTGCGGCCGGTGCGGCCGGACAGCCATTAGGGTGGCTGGCCACCGTGAGCTCCTCCGCGGATGAAGTGCGCCTCGAGCTTCCCAGCGAGCCCGCCAGCGTCGGGATCGCGAGGAACGCCGTCGCCGGCTTCGCGCAGCGCCTCGGGGTGGCGGTCGACGACGTCAAGATCGCGGTCAGCGAGGCCGTGGGCAACGCGATCCTCCACGCGTACCGTCGCGGAGGGAACGGGGCCATCAGGGTGTTCGCCCGTCACGATCGGGGTCGCCTCCTGATCACCGTGGCCGACGACGGCATCGGGATGACGCCGCATCCGCAGAGCCAGGGTCTTCGCGTCGGCATTCCGCTGATCACGAAGGTCTGCGATGACGTCCGGTTCAGCTCGTCCGATAGCGGGACGACCGTCTCGATGAGCTTCCGGACGCCCGGCATCGCCTAATACGACATTCCCACGGCGGCGAGAGGTGCAATTTCCGCGCTGGACGCGGATTTTGCACCGCTCGACTGCTGGGTGGGGCGCGTGGGCCCCCTCGAGCATCGGCGCCGTCCGTGGGATCGCGGCGGCGCGGGCTAGGCGGCGTCTGCCGCGCGCTCGAGTAGCGCGCGCACCTGGTGCGGCTCGCCGGTGAGCGCCTCGGCGTGCCCCGCCCACACGGTCCGGGGCTCGAGCTCGGCGAGCTTGCGGACGCTCGCCTTCGCGCTCTCGTGGTCGAGGTTCCAGATCCGGTCCGGGACGACCGGGGCCTGGCGGTCGGGGAGCCGCTTGAGGCGCAGCGAGTCGACCATGTAGATCACGTCGCTCACGATCGCCAGCCGGTCGTTCTCGCGCCACAGGCCGATCAGGCCGGGCGCATGGCCGGGAAAGTGCAGCACCCGAAATCCCGCGACCTCGTCGCCCTCGCCCACCGTGTCGGCGATCTCGACCGGCCCGCCGTCCCAGCGCCGCAACAGGCCGGGGTAGATGCGACGGGACCACCACACCGGGATCTGCTCGATGTCGAAGTAGTGCAGGCCGCCGTCGCCGCGCGCGTCCTCGACCTCGTCCTGGTGGCACAGCACAGGCACCACCATGCCGGGCGCGACGCCTCGGTGGTCGGGGTGGCTGTGTCCGAGGATCAGCCGGCGCGCGCCGCCGAGCTCGTCGGCCGCCGTGCGGACGCCCTCCGTCATCGCCGCTGTCCCGGCGTCGAAGACGGTCACCCCGCCGTCGTCTTCGAGCAGGTACACGTTCATGGAGCGCCGGACGTCACCGGCGTGCCTCCACACGCCGTCGGCGATCCGTTCGGTGGTCGGCCCGAACACCGGCGGGCAGTCTATGACCCTAGGATCACGTCGTGCCGCGGACCTGGCTGATCGCGATGACGATCCTCGTCGCGTGCCTCATCGCCTCGATCGTGATCGCGCTCGTGCGGCTCCTCTAGGCCCGTTACGGCCGTGACGAGGATCGGCGGCAGCCGTCGAGCGACGGGGTAGGATCCCTCCGGATCCGCGACAGGAAGGGGACGTATTGTTCGATCGCATCGTCGTTGGCACCGACGGCTCGGACACCGCGACCGAAGCGGTGCGCCACGCGATCGAGCTCGCGAGGATGTCCGGCGGACGGCTGGAGATCGTGGCCGCGTTCGAGCCGATTACCCGGACCCGCGTCCGCGAGGAGCAGGCCGAGTTGCCGGGTGACGTCTCCCACGCGGTCGGCCCTCGGGAGGACGTGAACGTCATCCTCGGCACGGCGGTGGGGGAGGCCAAGCAGGACGGCGTCGAGGCCGAGTCCCATCCGCGCGAGGGCGATCCGGCCGACGCCATCCTCGACGTGGCGGAGGAGACCAACGCCGACGTCATCGTGGTAGGGAACAAGGGAATGACGGGCGCCAAGCGCTTCCTGCTCGGCAGCGTGCCCAACAAGGTCTCCCACCACGCTCCCTGTGGCGTGTACATCGTCCGCACGACCTGATCCGCCGCTAGCCGCCTGGACAGCCGACGGTGGGATTTGTCGCCTGCGCCGCGTCGAGCAGCCCGGCGCCATAGACCGCGTCGTTGCGGGGGAGCCCGCGCTCGACCGCCGTCTCCCTCAGCCTGCGAGCGATTCGCTTGGGGGTCGGCTGGCGGCCGCAGACGCGTGAGGCGAGGACCAGCGCTGCGACGCCCGCCACGTGCGCCGAGGACATCGACGTGCCCTCCATTCCCACGATTCCGAACCGGCGGTAGTTCCCGTGGTCGGCGGCGTCGGGGAGGAGGCTGTACTGCCGGA
Source organism: uncultured Actinomycetes bacterium (assembly GCA_963797665.1). Classification (GTDB taxonomy): domain Bacteria; phylum Actinomycetota; class Thermoleophilia; order Solirubrobacterales; family 70-9; genus AC-56. The sequence goes on from CAWCQE010000015.1 coordinate 53,795, forward strand.
TCTCGTACCCCGGCAGCTGGGGCTGGCAGGCCAAGTCGCCGGTGACGTCGACGCCCTTGTCCTGCCCGCCGCCCGGCGCCAGCAGGTCGAGACGCGGTCCGTAGTTCGAGTAGGCCGCGGCGCATCCGCGGTAGGTCGAGGCGCCCACCGCGATCACGCCCTTGGCCGCCGCCGGATACAGCACGCGCGACGTCCCTCCGTTGCCGACCGCCGCGACGACCGTCGCGCGCTCGTGGATCGCGTGCTGGATCGCCTGACAGACGGAGACGATCTGGTCGCAGTGCCTGACGCCGGGCTTGAAGTCGAGGCTCAGGTTGATGACGTCGGCCCCGTGGTTCGTCGCGAACCGGATCCCGCGCGCGACGTTGCTCCCCTTACCGCGCTGGTGTTGGTTCAGGACGCGAATCGGCATCACGTTGACGCCGTAGGCGATTCCCGTGAGCCCGCGCCCGTTGTCAGTCGACTGGGCGATGGTGCTGGCGACGTGGGTGCCGTGCCCGTCGGGATCGAGTGGGATGTCGTCGTCGCCGACGAAGTCCTTGGGATGAACGAATCGCCCCGAGCCGGGCAGGTCGGGATCGCGGCGATACCGGTGCCCCTTCGCTCGATACGCGACGCCGGTGTCGAGAACCGCGACCGTCACGCCACTCCCGCCGGGATGGCGGGCGGAGATCAGGTGCTGCCAGGCCGGGACCACCCCGATCCCGCCCGCGACCTGCCGTCGTGACAGGAAGTTCCACTGGTCCCGGGACCAGTTTCCGGGCCCAGGGCTGCCGGGGTCGTTCGGCGTGAAGGCCGCGGCGTGGACCGCGTAGTCAGGATGCGCGTAGCCCACCGCTGGCTCGCTGCGCAGGTCGGACAGGGTCGCCCGCACCGATTGCCCGGTGGGAACGTCCACTCTCCTCTCGCCGGGATCGCCGCGGTAGTGCACGAGGACCTCCCCTCGCGAGAACGCCGAGGAGTCAGCGGACGCATGCGCGGCCTGGGAGGTGAGAAGACCGCCCACGACGGCCAGTGAGAGGACCGCCGTTCGCGCCCTCCTCACGCGCGGTGGGTACGACCTGGTGTGGGGCATTGAATACAACTAACACGGATCGAGGGTTCAAAGTTGCCCATACTTCTGCGCGTGTGCCTGTCCAGAGGCGGACAGCGATGAGTCATGCGGGTCAGGCGGCGCCGCCGCCCGATGATTTGACGCGCGCGGGCGGTCCCGCCGATACCGAGATGATGCGCCTTGCCCTCGAGGAGGCCGAGCGGGCCGTGGGGCACGACGACGTACCGATCGGGGCCGTGGTCGCCCGCGACGGCGAGGTGCTCGGCGGCGGCGGGGAACGAGCGCGAGCTGCGCGCGGATCCCACCGCGCACGCCGAGATGCTGGCGCTGCGAGCCGCGGCTGCAGCGGCTGGGCGGCTGGCGCGTCCCGGACTCCGTCCTCTACATCACGCTGGAGCCGTGCGCGATGTGCGCCGGCGCGATCGTCCTCGCCCGCGTGCCGCGCGTGGTCTACGGCGCCGCCGACCCGAAGGCCGGCGCGGCGGGCAGCGTCCTCGACGTCCTCGGCGAGCCCCGCCTCAACCACCGCCCTCAGGTCGACGGCGGCCTGCTGGCCGGGGAGTCGGCGGCGCTGCTGGAGGCGTTCTTCGCTGCGCGGCGCTAGCGGGCGCCGTCAGCCCGCATCGATGAGCGCCTGCAGGCGCTCCGAGTAGCTGACCGGGTAGGGCTCGGCGGTCGCCGCTCGGGACGCCGCAGCGCGCTCGGGCAGCGCCGCGAGCTGGGCGGCGGAGCGCTCGCGGATCTCGTCGAGCGACTCCGCGTGCGACGATCTCGCCGCCGCGCATCGCCGGCACGCAGCAGCGGCTCGCCCGTCGAGCGTCCTCGTCCGCGGCGGCGATCACGTCGCCGCGCATCTCGCCGCCCGAGTAGCGGCGGAAGACCTGCTTGGCGCCTGGCACCGTCGCCTTGTCGGCGGAGCGCTTCCACACGCCCCGCCAGTCGCCGTCCCGTCGTCGCGCGACCAGCTTGTAGACGCCGTTGACGACGGGCGAGTCGCGGCTCGTGCCCAGGTCGGTGCCGACGCCCCAGAGGTCGATCGGGGCGCCGGCCGCGACCAGCTCGGCGATCCGGCCCTCCTCGAGGTCGCCGCTGGCGGCGATGCGGCGTCTCGCTCATCCCCGCCTCGTCCAGCAGCCGGCGCGCCGCGCGCGACAGCTCAGCAGGTCGCCCGAGTCGAGCCGAACCCCGGCCAGCGTGACCCCTGCGTCGCGCGACGCGGCGATCGCGTTGCGCACGCCCTCGAGCGTGTCGTAGGTGTCCACGAGGAGCACGCGTGGTCTCGGGGAAGTCCTCAATGAAGGAGCGAAACGCGCCTCGCTCGCGTGTCGAACGACGAGCACGTAGGAGTGGGCCATCGTCCCCACCGGCCGCAGGCCGTAGCGCATCGCGGCGGCCACGTTCGAGGTGCCGCCGCAGCCGGCCACCGCGGCGGAGCGGGCGACCTTCATCGCCGCGTCGATGCCGTGGTCGCGCCGCGGCGAGAAGTCGATCACGCGCTCGCCGGCGCCGGGCTCGCCGCCGCCCGCGGCCAGCACGACCCGGGCGGCCTTCGTCGCGATCATCGTCTGGAAGTTGATCTGGTTGAGCAGCACGGTCTCGAGCAGCTGGGCCTCGATCAGCGGCGCCGTGACCCGGAGCAGCGGCTCGTTGGCGAAGCAGACCGTTCCCTCGGGAATCGCATCGACGTCGCCCGAGAAGCGGAACGCCGCCAGGTAGTCGAGGAACGTCGTCGGCGAACAGCCGAGCGAGCGCAGGTAGGCGAGCTCGCGCTCGCCGAAGCGAAGCTCGCGGATCAGCTCGAGCGTCGGGCCGAGCCCGGCGGCCAGCAGCCAGTCGCGGTTGCGGCGGCAGCCGGCGCGCGAACAGCTCGAAGATCGCCGGTCGTTCAGTGCCCCGCCGGCGAGGTAGCTCGCCGACATCGTCAGCTCGTACAGGTCGACCAGCAGGCCAGCGCCTCGGCCGGGGACAGAAGCCCTGGGTCGTTGGCGGAGTAGCCGTTCACACGCCTATTCCTACCGGGCGGCGCAGGCTGATGCCGAATGCGGGCACGGGCCATCCCTGGCCCTTGTCATACCGCGCGGCGGTTCCGCCGGCGAGCGCCGAGCGGGTGCCGACGGCGCGCTAAGTAGCGATGTGCGCGCCGGTGAGGAGTAGGAGCGCAACGGTCGCGATGATCGCCCCCGCGACGGCGCCGGCGATCCAGCCGGCGAGCCGCGCGTGCCGACCGACTCCGGGCGGCTCGAACAGATTGAGCAGTCGCTCTGTCATCGAGAACCTCTCTTTCTCGGGCCTACGGGGTTAGCTGTCGGGCTCGCGCTGAAAGAGCGGCGCTACGGATTCGGTTCCGATTCGCCCCTGGCCCGGGATCCGGGTCTTCCTGGTTCCCCCGCTCCCTCCGCCACGGGCGAAGGGACTCGGCAGGTGTTCTCTGCGGCCGGCACCCTAGCCCCTCGGCACGACGTCTGCATTGCCGCGCTCGCGGGTGTCAGAGACGGATGAGCCACTGAGATCGAGCCCAGCCGCTCCGAATTGCCGCGCCGCTCGCGTGGAGTGGATAGGTTCCAGTCTGCTCACGTGCAGGGAACCGACGCCGCACAAACCACGCGCGCGCGCCGCGCCCGCGCAGCTTTCGTCATCGCGCCGCTGGTTGCGGCGCTGTCGCTGGCAGGTGCCGGGGTTGCCGGGTCTGCTCCGGACCGGCATCACAAGAGCGACCGCCAAGCCGGTCATCAAGGGAACGGGCCGAACCCGGTGATCACCGTCCGGCCGTGGAAGGGAGGCCAGCGTCTCGTCCACCCGGGGCTTTTCGGCGTCAACCACCGCTACGCGTTCGACGGCTTCGGTATGTGGGATCCGTCGATCCCCGGCGTCCCGAAGCGCTTCGAGCGCAGCTTCGACGCGGCCCGGATCCAGGCCATGCGGTTTCCCGGCGGCTCGATCGCGAACACGTACCACTGGGAGCGAGCCATCGGCCCTCCTTCCCAGCGTCGTCGCAACGTCAGCGGGCGAACGGGCGAGCCGCTGACGAACGACTTCGGTCCCGACGAGTTCGGCGAATTCGCGAGCGCTCACGGGCTCCAGGCGATGATGGTCGCCAACTTCGGCAGCGGAACCGCCGGCGAGGCGGCGGACTGGGTCGAGTACATGAACGCCCCGGTCGGCACCAATCCCAACGGGGGCGTTGCCTGGGCCGAACGGCGTGCCGCCAACGGGCACTCCCAGCCGTACGACGTGCGCAACTGGGAGATCGGCAACGAGATGTACGGGAAGCAGCAGTCCTACTGGATGGGGGGTGGGAGCCTCCGCCAGCGCACCCGTAAGTACGCGTTCGGGGGCTCGACGCACTTCCCCGGTCAGCGGGTCGGCACCCTCTGGGACCACCGGGACTCCGCGGCGGTGAGCGACGGGTCGGCCGGGCAGCGCTTCCAGGTCCTCTATCCGCCCGTGGACGCGACGAAGCCGTTCGCCCTGAAGGTCGGCGACGCGACCTGGAAGCGGGTGGCCGACCTGTCCCAGGCCCCCGCGGGCGCGCACGCCTATGAGCTGGACCCGGCGACGGGCAACATCAGGTTCGGCGATGGCGCACACGGCGCGATCCCGCCCAGGGGCGCCGTCGTGCGCGCGTCCTATACGTCGGGCCCGCACGACGGGTTCGTCGACTTCTACCGGGAGATGAAGGCGGCCGATCCGAACATTCAGGTGGGATCCTCGCTTCGCAATCGCGGGTTCCTCTCGCTGATGGGGAAGGATCACCCCTACGACTTCGTGGTCGCGCATATCTACAGTCACCGACCGCCAAGGGGTTGGCGCGGCGTAAGTGAGTTCCACGATGGGATCATGCGGATCGCGGGGCGGCGCGCCTCCAAAGTCGCCGTGCTTCGTCGCGCAATCCGGGTCCATGCCGGCACGCGCGGGGACGACATCCCGGTGGTCGTCTCGGAGTACGGGATGTCGTTTCGCGGCTGGCCCGGGCCGACCGACAACTACATGCGCTCCATGGACCAGGCGCTCTACACCTCGCTCGAGCTCCAGCGCTGGATGAAGATGGGCGTACCGCTCGCCGGCAAACAGTCGCTGATCGACTTCAACTCAGGGAACCGTCGCCGCGGCGCGTCCGAGTCGGGGCTCGGGCAGCAGGCGGTGATCGGCCCGGCGCCGGGCTTCGTGGCGTCGGCGACGGCCCACGCCTTCAGGCTCCTGGCGCCTGCATCCGACGAGCAACTCATCCCCGCGAGCACGCAGGGGAATCCCTCGCGCCACATCTACACCGGAGGCACGATGCAGCTGCTCAGCGTCACGGCCACAAGGGCGGCGAATGGCTCGGTTTATCTGATGGTGGTGAACAAGGACCGCACCCGGACCATCCACGCGAGGGTGGCGGTGAAGGGACCGCCGATGGAATCCGCCGTCATCCACCGGCTCGTCGGGTCAAGCTATCTGTCATCCAACTCCGTGAACCACCCCCGACGGGTTTCGATCCGCAACAGCAACAAGGTCCTTCGCTCGCGGCGCCTGTCGCTGCGGCTTGATCCGCATTCGCTGACCACCGTGGAGCTGCTCCCGGGCGCCACCGCCGGCGGCTGATGGGCTTCATCCAGCCCGCGCCGCCCCCGTTCGACCTCGACGAGTGGAGGCGCAAGCCCTTCCTCGACCCGCCTGAAGCCGGTCGTGCAGGACTGGGCGGTCAACGGGTTCGGCGCGCCGGGGGTCGATCTACCTGCTCTACGTCGTGAAGCTGGTCGTCTTCGTCGTCGGCGGCGGCGCTGGTGATCTCCGCCACCACGCCGGGCATCGGGGGCCTCGGCGACATCGAGCGACTGGTGGACCGAGCCGATCGTCTTCCAGAAGGTCGTCGTGTGGACGATGCTGTGGGAGATCCTCGGGCTCGGCTCGGGCTCGATGCCGCTGGCGGCCCGCTACATCCCGCCGATCGGCGGGGTGCTCTACTGGCTGCGGCCCGGGCACCGTGCGACTGCCGCCGTGGCCCGACAAGGTGCCGCTGACCGGCGGCACGCGGCGGACGCCGCTCGACGTCGCGCTCTACGCGGGCGTGCTCGGCGATCGCGCGTCTACCTGCTGGTCTCCGACGGCGAGGCGGTCGCCGGCACGGCGGCGGGCGCCTCGACCCCGACCGCGATCGCCGTCCTGCTCGGGCTGCTCGGCGTCCTGGGTCTGCGCGACAAGGTCTCGTTCCTCGCGGCGCGGCCCGAGGTCTACGGCTTCATGCTCATCGTCGTCGCTCTTCCCGGTGTCGAACCATGATCATCGGCTGGCAGTTCGTCTTCCTCTTCATCTGGTGGGGCGCCGCCTCGTCGAAGCTGAACCGCCACTTCCCGTACGTGACTTCCGTGATGACCAGCAACACGCCGTGGAACCGGTCACGGCACGCCAAGGCGATGATGTACGAGCGACTATCCCGAGGACCTGCGGCCGGGCCCGGACGCCGCGCGCGCCGCCCACTTCGGGACCGCGATCGAGTTCGGCGCCCCGCTCGTCCTCATGCTCTCGCGCGGGGGGATCGTCGGCACGATCGCGTTGATCGGGATGATCCTGTTCCACGTCCACATCACGTCGACGTTCGCGCTGGGCGTCCCGCTCGAGTGGAACCTGTTCATGATCTTCGGCCTCGGGTTCCTGTTCGGCCACTACGGCGACGTGCCGCTTCTCGACCCTCGACAACCCGCTCCTGATCGTCGCCCTCGTGGCTGATCGGGGTGGTGATCCCGATCATCGGAAACCTCCGCCCGGAGAAGATCTCGTTTCTTCCCAGCATGCGCTACTACGCGGGAAACTGGGCGACCAGCCTGTGGCTCTTTCGAAAGGACATCGGGGCCGAGGGCAAGCTGAACCGCCGTTGCTGCGGGATCGCGCCGGTCGTGATCGAGCAACTCGCCGCCATCTACGACCGCGAGACGGCGGAGTACCTCATGTTCAAGTCGATCGGCTTCCGCGCGCTTCACAGCCACGGGCGCGCGCTACTCGCGCTGGCGCACCGGGCTAGCGGCAACGTCGACGACTACGAGGTGCGCGACGGCGAGCTCGTGTCGGGCGTCGTCAACGGCTGGAACTTCGGCGACGGCCACTTCCACGACCGGCAGCTGCTCGACGCGGTCCAAGAGCGATGCGGGTTCGAGGAGGGGGAGCTCCGCGTCGTCTATCTGGAGTCGCAACCCGCGCACATCCAGCGCCAGCGCTACCGCCTCTACGACGCCGCCACGGGCCTGATCGAGGAGGGCTGGGTCGACGTCGCCGAGATGGTCAGGCGCGGGCCCTGGCTCGAGGAGCTCCTGGGACTTCCCGGTCGAGGTCATCTTCTCGGCCTCCTCGCAGCGCGACCCCGCGCCCGCACCGGCTTCGTGAGCAGCGCGATCGTGGTCGGCTCGGGCCCGAACGGCCTGGCCTGCGCCGCCGCGCTCGCCCGCGAGGGCGTGGATGTAACGGTGCTCGAGGCCGACGAGAGGATCGGCGGCGGCACCCGCACCAGCGAGCTCACGATCCCGGGGCTTCTGCACGACGAATGCTCCGCCATCCACCCGATGGCGATCGGGCTCGCCGTGCTTTCGGGCGCTCGAGCTCGAGCGCCACGGGCTGGAGTGGAGCTGGCCGGAGGTCGACCTCGCGCATCCCCTCGACGACGGGAGCGCTGCGGTGATGCTGCGCTCCATCGACGAGACCACCGTCCGCCTCGGCGACGACGGCGATGCCTGGAGGCGGCTGTTCGGCGCCCCGTCGCGGATGTTCGAGGGCCTCAACGACGATCTGCTTCGCCCGATCCTTCACATCCCCCGACATCCCATCGGCCTGGCGCGGTTTGGAGCAGCCGCCGCAATGCCCGTCGCAGCACTCGCTCGGATCTGGAGTGGTGAGCACGCGAGAGCGCTCTTCGGCGGCGTGGCGGGGCACTCGTTCTGCGCGTTCAACCGTCCGATGGGATCCGCGGTGGGCCTGGCCCTGATCTGCGCCGGTCATGCCTTCGGCTGGCCTGTCGCGCGGGGAGGCTCGCAGTCGATCGCCGGTGCTCTGGCAGCGGTGGTTCGGAAGCACGGCGGAAGGATCGAGACCGGCGCGGGGGTGACGTCGTTGGCCGAGCTTCCGCGCGCCGACGCGGTCGTGCTGGATCTGGCCCCGGAGGTGGTGGCGGACATCGCCGGTGACCGCCTCCCGCCGCGGGTGGCGCGCGCGTACCGCCGCTATCGCCGCGCCCCCGGAGCGTTCAAACTCGATCTCGCCGTGGAGAAGGGGGTGCCCTGGACCAATGACGCATGCCGCCGGGCGGGCACGGTCCATCTGACCGGTTCGTTCGAGGAACTCGCGGCCGCGGAACGAGACATCAACCGGGGCCGTATGCCGGGGCGCCCGTTCGTCCTCGTCGCCCAGCAGTACCTCGCCGACCCGGAGCGCTCGGCGGGCGATGTGCATCCGGTGTGGGCCTACGCGCACGTCCCGAATGGCTACGACGGCGATGCCGAGCCGGCGATCCTCGCCCAGCTCGAGCGCTTCGCCCCCGGCCTGCGCGAGCGGATCGTGGCGTCAGCGCCCCGATCGACATCGGAGATCGCCGCCTCCAACCCGAACTTCATCGGCGGAGACATCATCAACGGCGCGAACACGCCGAAGCAGCTTCTCTTCCGCCCGCGGCTCGCGCTCAACCCGTACGCCACCGGGATCCCCGGCGTGTTCATCTGCTCGGCCGCGACGCCCCCCGGAGGCGGCGTCCATGGGATCTGCGGCTTGAACGCCGCGCAGGCGGCGCTTCGGCACCTGCGTAGCTGAGCCGACCCCCTTTGTTACCCGCATCCCCGCCGGGCCGAGAGCCTATGCTGGCGCGGGATGGACCTCGAGACGCGACTGACCGAGCTCTACAACGACCTGGGCGACCAGCAGGGCGAGCTGAAGGACAGCGGCGCCCTCGGCAATGTGTTCAACGGTCTCCTCGAGGAGGTCCGCGAGCAGCACGGCGAAGACCCGGTGATCGAGAAGATCGAGCTGATCGGCTTCAACTTCAGCGGCCACACGGCAGCCAGCGCCGAGTCCCTCCGCACCGTAGTCGGCCAGATGCGGACCGTCGTCCGCGGGGCCTAGGCGCAGAACGCATCCGCCCCTTGACACGGTAACCCGAACGGTGAGAGGGTCGGGCTTGCACCGGCGGATCGCTGAATCCTGCCGACCAGCCCTCACGGACTCGCCGACGCATTCGGCCTCCGCCACATCGACGGAAGGAGGCTCCAATGCGTCAGTGGCTTCGATCCCACATGACGTTCGCGAACGTCGCATCCCTGACGGCGCTCTTCGTCGCGCTCGGCGGCGGCACGGCGTTCGCGGCAGTGATCATCACGTCGAACAGCCAGGTGGCCCAGGGCACCATCTCCGGCCACCACCCACCCTCGGGCAAGCACCCGAACATCATCAGCAACTCCGTAAGCGGTTCGGACGTCCAGAATCTGGTGTTTCACAACGTCACCCCGCTCGGAACCGGCTGGACGGGAGGCTGCTTCGGGGGCGGCAACCCCGCGTACGCGAAGAGTGCCGAGGGCGTCGTCCACCTTCGAGGCACGATCTGCCGGACAAGCGGCAGCTCGAATCTCCTCTTCAATCTGCCGCCCTCCTACCGCCCGACGAAGACCGAATGGCTCACGGTCGACGAGATCAATGCCCACACCGGGAGAATCATTATTCATACGGACGGGAACGTGAACGTTTTCGACGACCCGAACGACCCGGGCTCCGCCGCTGGCTTCACCTCGCTGGGAGGGGTGAGCTACACGCTGCCGTACTGAGGACCGGTCCGGTCGATCCGCCCGGCGGCTGCGCTCCGCGGCCGCCGGGCAGTGGCCTGATCGTCGAACGAGCTGATTGAAGTTTGGCCATGGGTGAACTGCCGCCGTAGCTTGGCGTGATGCTCGACGGGAAAGGGGTCAGTGCGGGGAAAACGGACGAGGCTGCGTAGCCCGCTCTGTTCGCAACCCTCCGGGGTGGGTACGAGCGGTCTCCCCTGCTGGATCCGACGAGGGCCCGCTTCGGCGGGCCCTCGTCACCTTCACGGGCCAACAGGCGTCTCGGCCAGCCACTCCGTCGATTGCCTCGGTTCAGGATCGGGTAGCGGTCGCGCGAGCCGGTTCGAGCGACGAGGTTCCACCATCGTTTCTCTCACGCCGGAGGACAACAGGGAAGGAAGTCATGGGAGGAATATCACTAGGGGGAATCCTCGTCATCGTCGGAATCGTCGTCGCGATCTTCTGGAGCCTGCTGCTCGGGCTGATAATCGCGCTGATCGGCTTGATCGCCTTCGGCGGGTTTGCGCGCGGGAAGTGGTACTAGGCAGGTTTGGTCCCGTAGCCCAAGCCCGCGAAGCCGCTGGGCTGCGGGACGTCGAGAGATCACCTGCTTTCGGCCAGCTATGGGGCTGAGTTAGGGCACCCTAATTCCATCTGCTACGGTGCCGCCTCGTGCGCGGCAACGAACGAGACGGCATCGACTACGCGCGCCTCGCCTGGTGGGTCAGCGGCCTGGCCGTCGTGGCAAGCCTCGTCTATCTGATGGCGACCGCGAGCACCGGTCCCGCCGACCCGACCGAGTCGGCGAAGCCGATGAGCCACGCCACCGCCGTCTTCAATTCGGGGATGATCGTCTTCCGCGAGGGGCTCGAGGCGATCCTGATCTTCGCCGCGGTCACCGCCAGCTTCCTCGGCGCCAACAAGGCAAAGCGCCGCCCGGTCACCCTGGGCGCGGCGCTCGCCTTCGGGGCTACCGTCGTCACCTGGTTCGTCGTCAAAGCCGTCCTCGATGTGGCCTCCCCGCTCGGGCCCAAACTCGAGGCGATCACGGGCTTCATCGCAATCGTCGTCCTGCTGGTGGTGCTGAATTGGTTCGTCCACCGGGTGTACTGGACCGATTGGATCGGCCGTCACCACCGGCGCCGCCAGAAGCTGCTCGCCGAGACCGGCGCCGCCGCCCTGATCGGTCTGGTCGCGCTCGGCTTCACCACGGTCTACCGCGAGGGCTTCGAGGTCGTCCTCTTTCTGCAGAACCTGCAGCTGCAGAGCGGCACCTCCACGGTGCTCGAGGGCGTCGCGCTCGGTCTTGCCTGCACCGCGGTGGTGGGCGTGCTCACCTTCTGGCTCCACCGCAGGCTTCCCTACCGACGCATGCTGATCGCTGACCGGCGCGTTGGTCGCGGTCGTGCTGATGGTGATGATCGGCGGCACCGCGCTGTCGTTCATGGATCTTGGCTGGATCCCCAGCCACCCGACCCCGTTCTCGGTGCCGGAGTGGATGGGCAGCCTGGTTCGAGATCTATCCGTACTGGGAGACGATCGGCGCCCAGCTGCTTGCCGGCGGCCTGGTCGTCGGCTCCTATCTGGTCGCCGAGCACTTCAAGGTGCGCCGCCGGGTCAAGCGCGGCGAGCAGCCGGCGATCCGCGCCGAGGCCCCACCCCCGGCGGTGCCGCAGGCCGAAGGCGCGTAGCCGCCGACACCATCACGGGTCGCGACAGCCGCCAAGCGGACCGCCAGAGTCAGCGGAGAGGGTGGGTTCGCTCAGTCGGAACGTACCTGCTCACGGGCCACTTTAATCTGCGGCCTGCGACCGGTTTGCTACCGGTTCTGACGGAACCTCCGCGAAGGCGAGGGCGATTCTCTCCCGCGCCCGATCTTCGCTCGGGTGGCCATACAAGCGTCGGACCAGCCCGCCACCGTCCTGGTGACCGAGTTGTAGTGCCACGTCCTCCGGGGTCAGGCCGCGCTCTAGGAGCAAGGTGGCGCAGGCGTGGCGCAGCTCGTGGAACTCCATCTTGGGTTTCCCGTAAGCGGCGCGCACGGGGGCGAAGTAGCGGTGGATGGCCCCCTTGCCGAACCGCTTGCCGCGCGGGGTGACGAACACCGCTAGCTCGTCTTGGAGGCGCGCTGGGCCCGCTAGGGCGTCGGCTGCCCTCGGCGGCAAGACCACTCGCCGCGGCTCGCCGTTCTTCGGCGGCTTGAGTCCTTCCGCGGTGAGCGATCGCATGACGTGAAGCTGTCCGGTGTGAAGGTCTACGTCGCCCCATTCAAGCCCGCCAAGCTCGCCTGCCCGCAAACCCGCAAACCCGGCGACAAGGATGAGTGCGCGCATGGTGGGGGCGAGGTGCTTGTCATGGACCTCGAGCGCGGTATCGGCCAGCCTCTCCACCTCCGCCTCCGTCAGCACGTCCAAACGCCGCCGTCCCTGTGGCTGTGGGATGCGAAGGCCTGCGAACGGATTTGAAGCGACGACGCCTGACCGCAGCGCGTCCGCATACATCGTGCGCACGGCCCGATAGCTGGAATAGGGAACCCTTCCGGCCCAGCGATGTGCCTCGGGCGGATCGATGGAGCCGAGCTTGCGCTTGCCAAACTCGTTGCGGAAGGCCGTCAGCGCGTAGCGATAGGGTGCGCTGAGAGGTCTTGGCGGGGCGCGCGTAGTCGGTCAGCCAGCGCTGTGCGAACCATCAAGGCATGAGCTCGTTCTGGGATGCGATGCTCGTCCCGTGGGAGTCGTTCCGCCTCGACGTAGAGCGCATTGTCGAGGGCGACGAGTGCGCCGCCGTTGCCATCCGATTCCGCGCACAAGGGAAAGGCAGCGGTGTGCTCACCGATCTGCGGCAGGGTCATGCCTTGCGCTTCGAAGGCGGGCGGATCGTGAAGGTGTCGGCTCACGCCTCCTTTGAAGAAGCCCTCGAAGCCGCCGGGCTGCGGGAGTAGCGGCACATCCAACGAGCGTCGCCCCTATTGGACGATATTGGTCACCTACACACGGTGTGCGTGCACTGGCGCGGGTCGCCGTTGCCGCTCGCCTTGTTCCCGCCGCCGTCGATCACGCTGCGCACGGCGTCGATCCCGAGGTCGCCGTTTCGCCGCGCCCGGTTTCTGGTCAGCTTCGCCGTGCGGCTGTCGATGTCGAAGCCGTCATCTCCCGCGCCCCTGGCGGTGTTGTGCTTCAGGAGGCTGTGGTCGTCCTTCTCGTTGACCAGGAAGCCATCGACGCGGCTGCCCTTGACCAGATTTCCGCGCACGGTGTTGTGCGCCCCGCCGAGGAACGGGTTGGGGATTCCGAGGCGAATGCCCGCCCGGCGCGCGTGAGTGACGACGTTGTCGGCGACCAGGTTGCCGTGGCCCTTCTCGATCCGGATGCCGTCGCGGCCGCGGGAGACGCGGTTATGGGTGATCACGTTATCGGCTGCCGGGACCGAGGGTGATGCCGGCGCCGTTTCGAGCGACGCGGTTGCGTCTAATTCCGTTGTGCTCGCCCCCCTCCATGAGGATTGCCTCGTCGTCGTTGCGCGAGAACCGGTTCCCCTTGATCAAGTTGTGGTTGGACTCGAAGATGAGCAGGCCGTTATGGGCGCTGCGGCGGAATGAGTTGTGGAGAATCCGGACGTGATGTGAGGAGGCCAAGACCATCCCCTCCGACTCGCGCGCGAACGAGCCGCTTCCGGAGCTGTTTCGGACCAGGCTTCGGGCAACGTCAACGAGCCCGACGCCGAAGAAGCGGTTCCTCGAAGCGGAAATCCCCAGGACGCGGTTGTGGCTTGCTGACGCGATGTTCACGCCGGCGAAGAATCCGTGGACGGAGCCGTGCATCACGGTGACCCCATCGTGGCCGGTCCCTATGACCGCCGATTGGCCGAGGTTGACCACCCCTATGTCACACCACTCGTTCTGACCGCACCCGGCAGTCGGGGTGCCGTCGCCGTCGATTGTGTGGTAGTTCAGGTCGAGGGTGACGTTGTCGGCGCCGATCACGATCCCGTTGTCCGGGCAGTTGACGAGGTTGTGGTGGAGGGTGGTGTCGGCGGTGATCGTGTCGCCGCACTGCGGCTGTCCCTGGTGCCATTGACCGAAGTAGCTCCCGCTACCGGAGCCGTCAGGGTTGCTGATGCCGATCCAGCGGGCGTGTCCCTGCGAGTGGGCGAGACCACCGGAGCTGTCGACGATGCTCCCGCGAATGTCGGTGTTGCCGGCAGCATCGATCGTGATGTGCTCGACGAAGGTCAGCGTGCCCGTACTGCCGTCGGCTACGTGGCCTTTGAACACCTCGTCGATCCTCCCCGACACGGCGCCCGTGGGGCTCTGGTTGCCGGTGAGCGTCCACGCCGTCGAGCCGGTCCATGTTCCCGTCCAGTGGCTCGTGCCCTTACAGACGAAGTCGCCGGTGCTGGGATCGAAGCTGATGATGTGCGCAACGCACGCCCCGACGGGATTGGTCCAGGTGCCCCTTACCTTCGAGGTGTTCGAAGGGCCAGCCGAAGCTGCCGGCGCGCCGCTCAAAGCCACGAGGGCAACGACCGCGAGGGCCAGGATCACCGCAAGCGAAACGAGCGTCGCGGGTGCGTGCGAGCGAAGCTTGGCCGGCATCCGGTCCTCCCTTGTCTGGCCGCGCATGAGGTTGCGCGTGCGTAAGCGAACCTACACCCGGCGCCCATCGAGGACAAGGGGGCGCGCTGGGAACCACTGAGATCGGCTGGCATCGCGCGCCCCTGCTTGCCGTTGAGAGTTTGTAATTAGTTCGGGCTTCCGCTTTTCGCGCAAAGCAGAAGCGAAGGGTCTGTTCCAGCTGCCCGTCGTGCGTACGCAGATCTTGAGCATCCACTTAGGGCTCCCGATCATGCTTGGAACATGGAAGCTCTTGAGATCGTCGCGTTGGCGGTCGTTGTGATCGCAACACTCGGACTCGGCGCCATCTGGACGGCGACAGTCGTCCACTGGTTCCGGACCACCCACCCCATCCGCTAGCTGAGCCAGGCGAGTGTCTGGCTCCGGACGCGAAGGGGGCTACTGGCGGGATCCGGGTGTTGCGTTGAGCGCTTCTGCTTTTCGCGCATTGCGAGAGCGGACTGCGCGTCGGTAGCGGCTCTCGCCCATCGTCCAACTCGCAAGTCTCGACTCGACTGCGACGTGCTCGCTTTTAGGCGAGGCGAAGGAGCCGGGTGGCGATCTCGCGTCCTCGCGTGTGTCGGGCTAGTCTCGCCCTGACGTGCACGACCAGCCGGACACCAGGTATGTGAAGAGCGGCGAGCTGAACATCGGCTACCAGGTGCTCGGCGACGGCCCGTTGGACGTGGTGTTCGTGCCCGGCCTCCTTTCCCACATCGACCTAATCTGGGGGTTCCCGGCCGCAACGCGCTTCTTTAGGCGGCTCGCCGCCTTCTCGCGCGTGATCGTCTACGACAAGCGCGGCCAGGGGGTTTCCGATCCGCCGGGCGGTGTGCCGACGCTGGAGGACGATATGGAGGACCTCAGGGCGGTTTTGGACACGGCCGGGTCGCAGCGAGCGGCGCTGTTTGGCTACTCGGAGGGTGGGCCGATGAGCGCGCTGTTCGCGGCGACCTATCCCGATCGGGTGACCGCGCTGATCCTGTTCGGCACGTTTGCGCGGGGGGCCGACCTGATCGAGCGGGGCGAGGAGCTCGGACTGCGGGCCCACGACCCGATCGTGGACATGCTGGAGCACTGGGGAGAGGGCCGCGGCCTGGAGATCTTCGCCCCGAGCATCGTCGCGGAGCACCGGACTCGCAGCTTCGGCGCGTTCGAGCGGGCCGTCGCCAGCCCCGGAGTGCTGCGGGCGCGCTGGGACACGGCCGTGGGCCTCGACGTGACGCCCGTGCTGGAGACGCTGCAGGTTCCCACGCTTGTCCTCCACAGGGCGGACGAGCGGGCGGTGCCGCCCATCGTCGGGCGTGAGATGGCGGAGGCGATCCCGGGGGCCCGCTACGTCCAGGTGCCCGGAATTGACCACATCCCGTGGGTGGGGGACGCCGAGCAGATACTCGCCGAGGTCGAGGAGTTCCTCACGGGGGCCAGGCACGCGGGTGAAATCGATCGCGTTCTCGCGACGGTGATGTTCACCGACATCGTGGACTCCACCCGCCGCGCCGCCGAACTCGGTGACAGCCGCTGGCGCGCACTGTTGGAGTCCCACGACCAGATCGTGCGCGAGCGCCTCGACGGTTATCGGGGGCGTGAGGTCAAGACGATCGGCGACGGGTTCCTGATCACCTTCGACGGCCCAGCTCGAGCGATCCATTGCGCTCGCTCGATCGTGCACCAGGTCCCGTCGCTCGGCGTCGAGGTGCGCGCCGGCCTGCACACCGGCGAGTGCGAGCTGGTCGACCACGACGTGAGCGGCATGGCGGTCAACATCGGCGCCCGCATCGGCGCTATGGCCACCGGCGGCGAGGTTCTCGTCTCGAGCACCGTCAAGGACCTCGTGGTGGGGTCCGGCATCGAGTTCGCGGACCAAGGGATCCATGAGCTCAAGGGGGTGCCTGGCGCGTGGCACCTGTTCGCCGTCGCTGGGGACAAGTCGAATTAGCCGCGTCACCATGACCGCCCCGCGCTTCTGCTTCGGCGTCAATGCGGTCGCCTCCGCCGATGCGCCGACGGCGCTCGCTCCGGACGAAGAGCGGAAGCCGCGGCGCGCGGTACTCCGACGCCTGCTTTCGCGTGAAAGCAGAAGCGTCGCCTCGGCATCGAGGGGGCACCCACTCCGAATCATGTGTCTGACCCCACGAGGATGGGGCCGAAGAGCCCGGAAAAAATTGACTGAGAGGGAGAGCCGCTGCTCCCCGTCGCGCAAAGCGGCAACGTCCCGGCAGGGGTCGCTCAACGACTCGTCCTCGTCTCTATGAAGAAGGGCCGGCTGTCAAGTAGCGGTCGGTAGCTCGTCGTCGTCCTCTCGCGCTCGTGGGGTGTGGAGCGGCGCTCATGTCTCTATGGCCTCCTCGGCGGGAGGATCAGGCGAAATTGGATGCTTCGCTCGCGGGCGCAAGTCCAAAAGGGCGGTCAGGCCGCCAGACGAAAAGCGGCGCCTCGTGGAGCGAACTCCTCGTTGCGAGTGAGCATGTGCCAGATCGCGTGGGCGAGCCGGCGGGCGATGTCGACCTGGGCGACCTTGGCCCCGCGCTGCTTGCCGAGCCGCCTCTTGTTGCGCTGGTAGCGCTCGGCGTAGGCGGGGTGCTTGAGCGCGTGCATCGTCGCCTCGAGCAGGGCCCAGCGCAGGTAGGTCGGGCCCGTGCTTTGAGAGCGGGCCGCGGCGGTCCGACTCGCCCGACTGGTTGACGCGCGGGCAGAGCCCGGTGTAGCCGGTGAGCTTCTCGGGCGATGAGAAGCGCTCGATCTCGCCGATCTCGGCGGCGATCGTGAACGCCAGCACCCAGCCGATCCCCGGGGCGCTCATCAAGCAGCGGGATGTAGGGGTGGTCGGCGTGGCCGTCCCGAAGCCGGCGGTTGACCTCGGTCGATCTGGCGCTCGAGGTCGTCGATCAGCTCGAGCGAGGCGGTGACGTTCGCGCGCCAGGGCTCGGGGACGTCGAGGCGGGCGAGCAGCTTGCGGCCCTCGACCCCGAACAGGTCGGTGACCGGGCAGGGCCGGCCGAAGTTGATCAGGGTCGAGTGGATGCGGTTCTTGAGCGCCGACTTGTGCTTGACCAGGTGAAGGCGAAAGCGGGCGAGCTCGCGCTCCTCGCGGACCCGCGGGTCGGGAAGCCAGATCGCCGGCACCAGGTCGCGCTGGGAGAGGGTCGCCAAGACCATGCGAGTCGATCTTGTCGGTCTTGCAGGCAAGCGGCGCCAGGCCCTTGACCTTCTGGGCGTCGGCGATCTCGACCGCCCAGCCCTCCTGCTCGAGCGTGTCGTGGACGAGCCGCGCGCCGGTCATCGACTCGACCACGGCGCAGACCGGCTCGCGTGGACCTCGTCGATCCGCCGCGCGAGGCTCCTCAGCGAGTCGACGTCGGGCGGGACGGCGAGCTGGTCGAGGTGCTCTCCGTCGATCGGAGAGCAGGCAGACGTCGAGCTTGCGTTCGACTGAGATCTAATCCAGCGTGCAACATGTGAAGCGGGCCTCCTTGGTGCCTCGGTTGGTGAACACGACTGAGCGTGTCACCAACGGAGGCCCTTCTTCATGGCAGTCCAAAGCGGCTACTCCTGCACCCCGGCGGCTGCAAGCGGCTGTCTCGCCGACTAGGCTCGCCCGACCCAAGAGAAGGAGACCACATGGCATACCTGTTGACGCATTTCTGGCCGGGCGCAACGGTGGATGAGTACAAGGCAAGTATTGCGGCGGTGCACCCTCCGGGTGGTCTGCCCGAGGGACAGACCTACCACGCCGCCGGGCCGACAGACGGAGGCATCCTCATCGCCGCCGTGTGGGACTCCAAGGAGCAATCCGACCGCTTCGTCCAAGACACCCTGCTGCCGAGCATGCCCGTCGAGGGGGGCTTTACGGGCCAGCCGGAGGAGCGCGCGGCCGAGATCGTGAGTCACGGCATACACCAATAGAACCCGCGTGGAACCCGCGTGGCGCTAGTTCCGGCTGGCGTCCCTTCCCGCCACGACCCCGACCGGCC
The DNA here is from genome assembly GCA_963797665.1 of uncultured Actinomycetes bacterium. GTDB lineage: Bacteria > Actinomycetota > Thermoleophilia > Solirubrobacterales > 70-9 > AC-56. The sequence continues at coordinate 72,209 of CAWCQE010000015.1, forward strand.
AGCCGGCCGCATCGCGCCGAAGGGTCGTTAGCCGATAGGCGCTCCTTTCCATGCAAAGCAGCCCCTCCGTCTATGCCGACTCAGTGCCCCTTTCACGCGAAAGCAGAAGCCCGCGCAGTCCCACGCCGGGCTGTCGCTTCTCGTCTCTATGAAGAAGGGCCGGCTGTCAAGTGCGGTCGGTAGCTCGTCGTCCTCCTCTCGCGGTCTCGGGGGGTGGAGCAGCGCTCATGTCTCTATGGCCTCCTCGGCGGGAGGATCAGGCGAAATTGGAACGTTCGCTCGCGGGCGCATGTCCAAAGGGGGCGGTCAGGCCGCCAGACGAAAAGCGGCGCCTCGTGGAGCGAACTCCTCGTTTCGAGTCAGCATGTGCCAGATCGCGTGGGCGAGGCGCCGGGCGATGTCGACCTGGGCGACCTTGGCCCCGCGCTGCTTGCCGAGCCTCCCCTTGTTTCGCTGGTAGCGCTCGGCGTAGGCGGGATGCTTCAGCGCGTGCATCGTCGCCTCGAGCAGGGCCCAGCGCAGATAGGTCGGGCCGTGCTTTGAGAGCGGGCCGCGGCGGTCCTTCTCCCCCGACTGGTTCACGCGCGGGCAGAGCCCGGTGTAGCCGGTCAGCTTCTCGGGCGATGAGAAGCGCTCGATCTCGCCGATCTCGGCGGCGATCGTAAACGCCAGCACCCAGCCGATCCCCGGGACGCTCATCAAGAGCGGGATGTAGGGATGGTCGGCGTGGCCGTCGCGAAGCCGGCGGTTGACCTGATCGATCTGGCCCTCGAGCTCGTCGATCAGCTCGAGCGAAGCGGTCGACGTTCGAGCGCCAGGGCTCGGGGACGTCGAGGCGGGCCAGGAGCTCTCTGCCCTCGACCCCGAACAGGTCGGTGACCGGGCAGGGCCGGCCGAAGTTGATCAGGGTCGAGTGGATCCGGTTCTTGAGCGCCGACTTGTGCTTGACCAGGTGAAGGCGAAAGCGAGCGAGCTCGCGCTCCTCGCGGACATCGAGGATCCGGAAGCCAGATCGCCGGCACCAGGTCGCGCTGGGAGAGGGTCGCCAAGACGAGCGAATCGGTCTTGTCGGTCTTTAAGGCAAGCGGCGCCAGGCCCTTGACCTTCTGCGCGTCGGCGATCTCGACCGCCCAGCCCTCTCGCTCGAGCGTGTCGTGGACGAGCCGGGCGCCGGTCATCGACTCGACCACGGCGCAGACCGGCTCTCGGTGGACCTCGTCGATCCGCCGCGCGAGGCTGCGCAGCGAGTCGACGTCGGGCGGGATGGCGAGCTGGTCGAGGTGCTCTCCGCGATCGGAGAGCAGGCAGACGTCGAGCTTGCGCCGACTCAGATCTAATCCAGCGTGCAACATGTGAAGCGGGCCTCCTTGGTCGCTCTCGGTTGATGAACACGACTGAGCGTGTCACCAACGGGGGCCCTTCTTCATGGCAGTCCGTTGCGACAGCGGCGTGGTGTCAGCACAGCGCTTCCGCTCCTCCTCCAAGGCGGGCGTGGCCGCGCGCCGGTCACGCTCGCCACCACGCGCGAAAGCAGAAGCGGGCCGGTTACGCTCGAGGTCGTTCACGGCAGACACCATCGTCCCCAACCACACGAGGCCGCCGAAATCGATGCCGCTCGAACGCATCAATCCCGCGGAGCTGGCCACTCCCCAAACGTACACCCATGCCATCGTTGCGACCGGAAGCAGGTTGGTGTTCGTAGCCGGGCAGGTCGCCGAAGATGTTCAGGGCAATCTCGTCGGTCCCGGTGATCTGGCGGTCCAGGCCGGCCAGGCGTTCGAAAACGTCGGCCGTGCTCTCGCTGCCGCCCGTGCCCGACCTGAGCAGGTGACCAAGATCACGATCTTCGTCGTCAATTACCGGGACGAGCACCTGCCAGCAATCGAAGAGGGCCGGGTGGCGCTGTTCGGGGATCACAAGCCGGCCGACACGCTAGTGGGGGTGGAGAGGCTGGCCCACCCAGGGTGCCTGATCGAGATCGAAGCGATCGCGGTCGTCGACGACCCGTAGAGCTCTTCCGTGGTGTCTGTCTCCGACGAGGGTTTCGACGGGGCGGCCGGTTAGCAACCGGGCACGGCGACTTCCGCTTGCGAGACGACGAGCGTCTCCGCCCCCGGCCACCTCGCTCACGCAGTGGCCGTGGGTACTCCTGCTTTCGCGTGAAAGCGAGAGCGCTTCCGCTGCTCGCGCAAAACAGAAGCGAAGGCCTGGCCGTTCACGTTTGGACTCACAGGCCGCAACTCGCATGCTCCCACGGGTATTGGGACCAGAGGGAGGAAGGAAAACAAGCTTCAGCGGCCGTGAAAAGGGGAAGCGGATGACGAGGAGAGCAGTCGCGTGCGTGTTGGCGACCATGTTGCTCGGCGCGCTCGTGGTGCCAACCCTGGCGCTCGGCGCACGGACCGGGGTCACGATCCACCACAAGCACAAGTTCACCTTCTACGGCTACGTCTTCAGCCCGAAGCCCCAACAATGCGCCAATGCTCGCAAGGTTCGGCTCTTCAAGCAGAAAGGCAAGAGGCAGAATCGACAGCGCGACCTGCACATCAATTCATCGTCAGCCGTACACAAGGTCGATGGCAAGTACAAGTGGACAGCCAACCTGCGCGACCCGAGGTTCAAGCACGGCCGCTACTACGCCCGCGTCGGCAAGATCCCCGGCTGTCAACGCGATACCAGCCGCACGATCGAGATCGACGTCCGGTAGCCGGCCGAAAAGCCCGTCGGGCCGTGAAGAGCGACGGCGCTGTCGCTTCTGGCGCAAAGGAGCAATGCTGTCGCGACACGCGCGTTCAGCCACTCACGGAAGCGGTCCGCGGACGAAGGCATCCCCCGTCGAGTTGGTGTCCCCGGCGACGAGGTTCGTGGCCTCCGAATAGAAGGCGACGTAGCGGCCGTCGGCGGAGATCGTCGGGAGGAAGCTGAAACTGTTGCCCGGCTGTCCGGTCGAGGAGACGCTCACCCCCCTCGTCGTGTGGCGCTTTCGGTCGCGCACGAACACGTCCTCCGTCTCCTTGGTGTCCCCGGAGACGAAGTTCGACGCCAGCGCCCCGAAGGCGACGTAGCGGCCGTCGGGGGAGATCGCCGGTTCGAAGCTCTCGTTGTTGCCCTGCTGCCCGGTCGAGGCGACGCTCACCCGCTCGGTGGCATCGAGCATCCGGTCGCGCACGAACACGTCCGCGGCCCGGTTGGTATCCCCGCGACGAGGTTCGAGGCGTCCGAGCCGAAGGCGACATAGCGGCCATCGGCGGAGATCGCCGATGGGGCGCTGCCGCCGTTGCCCTGCTCGCCGGACGAGCTCACGCTGACCAGCTCCGTCCTCGCGCTGCCAGCGAGGCCGGTGGTCGCGAGCGCAAGCGCGAGCACTACCGCCACGGTGAGCGTCGCCCCGGCCAAACGTCCGCGCCGCGCCCGCTTCCTGCCGCCTGTCGTAGCTGTCTCCTTCATCGCCCTCACCGCCGCCACCGCTCCTCACGCCCCCAATGCGCGCTGCCCAAGCACTACCTCCCTAACACCCAGCTGCGGCAAAGGTATCGGGCGCCACTTTCGAGATGTGCTTGAAGCTGGACCCAATGATGGGGGGCCGAACACTTCTGCTTTCGTGTGAAAGCAGGAGCGCGGTATCTCTGGGAGCCCTGCTCATCACCCGGCGGGTCTCCTGGTTACTAAATGGCTCTATCTACCCCTCCGGAGCTGCGGTCGCCTCGGCCGAGGACATGGGCGCGGGCAGTCTCACCGATCGAGCTCGGCGAGCCGCTACCGGGAGGTCACGAGGAGGGTTTAGTTACTTCCCCGGCCGGGGAGTCCCCAGTCCCCGCTTCTGCTTTTCGCGCAAAGCAGAAGCGAGAGCTACACCCGCAGCCCGGCGGCTTCGAGAGCTTCCTGGTGATCCCAGAAGAACTCGGCCAGCACGACCTTGCCCTTTCTGAACGTCGTGACCTGGGTGAACCGCATATCCCCCTCGAGTCCCGACTTCACGCCGGTCATGTGCGCTCGCATTCGCGTGACCACGACGTCACCTGCATCGATCAGATCCTCGATCACCGAGTCGCGGCCCACTGTTTCCGCAAAGCCCTCATAGAAGGAGCGCACCGCGTCCTTTCCGCGAACGACACGCTCCGGCCAACCCTCGGCGGCTCGGAGCACCACGTCGTCGTCCCACAACCCAACAAACGCATCCATATCGCCCCGGTTCCAGTACTCCAAATCCTTCAGCACCAGCTCCACGTTTTCCTGCGACATCGCCTACTCCGAAAGCCCGGCGGCTTCGAGGGCCTCGGCTGGATCGGAGAACATGCGCCCGTAGACGATCCGCTCGTTCCGCACGGCTCCGATCACGCCGAGGGGGACATTCAAGTCCAGCCCACTGGTTCGTCCGCGCGCCCGAAAGCGGCCCGCACCAATGACGTGCTCACCCGCATCTCGAAGCTCGTCGATCTCGAAGCGCACGTCCCTCCACTCCTCGCCTATTTCGGCCACGAACCGGCGCAGCCCCTTGTGCCCGTGATAGGGGCGGCCCTCCAACTGGGCGCGTAGGGATAGAACTCCGCCTCCTCACTCCAGAGGCTCAGCAGGCGATCGAAATCTCCTCGATTCCATGCCTCGAACGCCGCTCGCACGATCTCCACGTTCTCCTGCGACATCGCCTACTCCCGCAGCCCGGCGGCTGCGAGGGCCTCAGTCTTGCCGGTGAATGCCTGACCGCGGACAACCCTGCCGTCCCGAATCGTCCATACCTCCCAGAGGTCCCAGCTTGTCGCAGCGCCGCTCTGCCTCCCGCGGCCCCGAATGGTCACCGAAGCGAGCACCCGGTCGCCCACGTCGATCACGTCATTGAGATCGAGGCGCGCATCTTCGAACTCGTCCCGGAGCCAACCTATGAACCGCGTGTAGCCCTCAGGCCCCCGATACACGTCGCGGCCGCCGGGGAGCGCTCCGCTGGGGACGTATTCGCAATCCGAGGCGAAGTCAGTCACGACGGCTTCAACGTCCCCCCGGTTGTACGCGTCAACGCGGCGACGCACCATGTCTACGTTCTCCCGCGGCATCGCCTATTCCCGCAGCCGGTGGCTTCTTTTCTCAGGGGTGCGTGCCCCAGTCGACCTTGTTCGGGAAATGGCGCTTGCCGAAGCGTCCGCCGACGACGACGTGCTTGTGCGACCCGTCGGGCCACATCCTGACCAGCGCGTTTCCCTGGTTGTTGTGCAGGTGCGACAGGAAGTGCGTGTACATGATCTTCGTGCCACTCGGGCGACCAGACCGGGTTGTTCGCTTCGACTATGCCGCCGCCCTCTCGGACCGGCGGGAAGTCGGTCAGCTTCCTGCGCCGAGTGCCGTCGGCACGCATGACGTAGATGTTGCCCTTGCTGCCGGGCTGGCCGGAGTCCCCGGAGTCGAAGGTGATCTTGTGGCCGTCGGGCGACCAGTCGGGGTCGGAGGCGTTCAGTCGCCACGGGGTGAGGCGCTCAAGGCCCTTCCCGTCGATCCCGATACGGAAGATCGCCGAGCTGCTGAAGTCCTTGAACCGGCTGAAGGCGATCGAGCTCCCGTCGGGAGAGAACTGGGGCTCGGAGTCGAAGTCCATGCCCGGCGGGATCTTCGTCAGCCGCCGAGCCTCCTGCGGGTTACCCCGTCGGGATCGGAGGCGGGAATGATCCAGATCCCCCGCAGGGCTCGCGGTCGCCCCAGTCTGCCCTGATCGCCAGCTTGGTGGCGTCCGGCGACCAGCTCGGATTGGCCTGCTCTCCGGGTCCCCTGGTGAGCTGGGTGAGGCCGGTTCCGTCCGCGTTCATCGAATAGATCTGGATAACCTGCTTGCGGCCGTCGATATCGGTGCGGTCGCTGTCGAAGGCGATCTTCTGCCCGTCGGGGGACCAGTCGGGGAGCTCCGAGTCGCTTGGGCCGGGGGTGGACGTCAGCCTCCGGATATCGCTCCCGTTGGGCTTGGCGGTGAAGATCTCGCTGCAACACGTCCCCGGAACGCGCCATTGAAGGCGATCCGTCCGTTCTTGCCGGCGAAGGTCGCGGGGGCGCCGGTGGGAATAAGCGCCACCGCCGAGGCGAGGATTAAGGCAAGGATGACCGCCGTCGCCCTTACGAAATGCGGTCGAGGGTCGGCTGGCATCCTTGTCCTCCCTTGTTGCTGCCGCGATCGGCGATCGCGTCCTCGGGCGACCCTACATCCGGCATCACCTAAGCGCAAGGCAGCGACACGACATCCCCGCGCAGGATCTCCCGTCATCGCCCCGGTCAGTGGCGTTTTTGGCGGCGCGGTCGAAAATGAGCGGGGAGCGGCCCGCTGAGGGCGCGCCGCGCCGCCTACTCCCGCAGACCGGCGGCTTCGAGGGCCTCTTGTTCGGTGCCGAACAGCGTGCATCGGGCGATCTTTCCGTCGATCACCGTGTAGAGGGTGACGAAGGAGCGGGCTACCGGAACGCCGCTGCCCTTGCCGCGCCCGGTCTCCGTCACAGTGGCCAGTATCGCCCCGGAGCCGAGGTCGGTCAGGCGTCCCACCTCGTACCGATAGTCCTCGAACGTCCCGGCATAGCGGCGCATGTAGTCCACGACCCCCTTGGGCCAAACGCCGCATCCTCCTCGGGCCCGCCGATGCGCGCCATATCCACGACGACGTGAGGATCGAAAAACGAGAGAGCGTGCGGGAAGTCTCGGCTCCGGACCGCCTCGATGTGCTCGCGCACGACCTCGACCTGCTCCTGCGACATCGCCTATGCAGTATCTCGCGACAAGGGACGGCGAGAAAGGCCCCGGTCGAACACAGGATCATCCACGCGGTAGCCAGGACAGCCCGAGCAGGGCCGACCGGGGCCGCACTCAGGTGGCACGCTGCGACGGGCGGACATCCGCGGTTTCCCGCAGGAATCAGATCGGAAAGAGCGACATCGCCGACGAGTATCTCGCGGGACGCGGGCGGGGTTCAGCCGCCTCGCCACTGACCGGCGCGGCTGATCAGTTACAGACGATGTGCGTGCACTGGCGCGGGTCGCCGTTCCCGCTCTCGTCGCTCCCGCTAGGGCCGCGGGCCCCAGTCGGAGAACCGGGGTGCGAAGGGGAGCCTCTTGATCAGCTTCCGGTGGGTGCCGTCGGGATGCATCTTGAACAACCGGAAACTCTCCCGGTCTGGATTCTCGAATCGACAGACGATCCAGCGCCCGTTCGGGGAGTAGGAGCCGGAGAAGGCTCCCTCTCGCCACCCCTGTGATCGGTCAGCATCCGCAGGTGAGAGCCGTCGGGCTTGATCGTCGCCACGTTCGGGGACTTGTGGTCGGGGTAGTCGGCGTGCGAGGCGAGCACGATTTGCCGCCCGTTGGGCGCCCAGTCGGGCTTGATTGCCACCTCGAGCCTGTACGTCGTCAGCCTCCGCACGTCGCTGCCGTCGATGTCGACGGCGTATAGCGCCTGCAGCTTCCCGCCCACTTTGTGCCGGATGAAGGTCACGGTCTGGCCGTCCGGCGAGACCTCCGGGCCCTCGTCGCTCTGCGGGGAAGGGTTGCCGTCAGGCGCTGCCGGGGGAGTCGGAGCCATCGTCGCGCATCAGGAAGACCCCGTCCGGCTCCCGGGCAGTCGTCGCACCAGTAGACCAGGTGGTCCCCGTCGGGGGTGAATGCCGGCTCGCCGCCGCCCGACGTGGTCACCCGGTGCAGGTCGCTGCCGTCGGCGTTCATGACGTAGACCCCCTCGTCGAACTCACGCGAGAAGGCGATCCGGTGCCGTCCGGCGACCAGTCGGGAAGAACGCGTTGAAGTGCAGGTGAGTCAGTCGGTGAAAGCCGGTCCCATCGGGTTTGATGGTGTAGATCTCCGAGCCCGAGCCCTTATCCCCGGCGAACGCGATCCGGCCATTCCGGTCGGGGAAGGTGGCGTGAGTGCCGGTCCACCGATCGCGAGGAGTCCAGCGAGGTCATTCCTGCGACTGCTATAAGCGCCGCCAGTCGCCTCATGGTTGTTGCTCGCTCGGCCGGGCCATTTCGGTCACCTACACGCCACGTGCGTGCACTGGCGCGGATCGCCGTTGCCGCTCGCCCTGTTCCCGCCCCCGTCGCGAACACCGCGAACGGCCTCGATGCCGAGGTCTCGGGTTGCGCCTGGCCTCAATTGCGAGGTCAGCTTCGTCGAGCGGCTCTCGATGTCGAAGCCATCGTCTCCCGCGCCGACGGCGACGTTGCGCTTCAGGAGGCTCTGGTCGATCCTTCCTTCCTGACCAGGAACGCGGGCTCCGCCGCTGCCCTCTGACGAAGTTTCGGCGGACGAGATTGTCGTGGGCCGCCGATAGGAGGCGAGTATGAGCCGCGAGGTAGATCCCCGTTCCCGCGAGGGCCGACGATGTCGTTGCGGGCGACGAGGTTGCGGTGTCCCTTCTCGATCGCGATGCTGTCCCCGCCCTTCTGAGGATGCGATTTCGGGCGATCACGTTTCGGCTGCCGGGGGCAACGACGACGGAGGCACCGTTTCGAGCGAAGCGGTTGCGTCGGATCTGCTCGGTCTGCCTCGAAGCGGTCCCCCCCCAGGGAGGATTCCAGGGGTGTTCCGTGAGAACACGTTGCGCTTGATCAGGTTCTCGTTGGAGTCGGCAACGTGTATCCCCGGCCCTGGGTTGTGACGGATCTTGTTGTGCATGACCCGGACGTGGTTAGAGCCGAACAGGCCGATCCCGTCTCCCTCCGGGGGGATG
>CAWCQE010000016.1:0-13541 GCA_963797665.1 uncultured Actinomycetes bacterium
TAGGCCGCGGGCGCGATCGGCTCTGTGGTGACCAGCCGCTCCTGAAACGTGAAGCCGGCCTCCAGTGCCCGGCGCAGCGGACAACTCTCCGCGACGCGCTCCAGCCGCCGCAGTTGTTCGCTTGAGAGCTCTGCGGGCAGGTTCAGCTGGATCTCGAAGCGGCGCGGCGAAGCCTCGCTGTCATAGCTCACCTCCACGGAGGTATCGCCGAGCTCCCACCCGCGCTTCTGCGCATACATGGCGACCATCGTGGCGATGCATGAGGCGAGAGCGGCGGGCAGCAGCTCATGGGGTGCGGGGCCCTCGTCGGTGCCCCCCAGGGAGAGCGGCTCGTCGGTGACGATCGTGTGGCGCCCGTTGACGTCCACCTCGTGCTTGAGGGAGGTTCCGACGCGGTGTGTCGTTGCTGTCATCGTCATTGACAAGCACACTACCACACAACTGTTTACTTGTGCTATCCTGACGGCCATGGCAACCAAGACCGCCCTTCCACGTCCTCTCCCGCCGGAGTTGGTCGAGCGAGTTGCGGAGCGCTTCCGCGTGCTCGGCGAGCCGATGCGGATCAGATTGCTCGACGTGCTCCGAGAAGGCGAGGCCAGCGTCCGTGAACTCCAGGAGGCGACCGGTGCCTCGCAGCAGAACGTCTCCCAGCACCTGGGAGTGCTGCTCAGGTCAGGGATCGTCGATCGCCGTAAGCAGGGCAACTTCTCCGTCTATTCGATCGCCGACCCGACAGTCTTCGCGCTCTGCGAGGAAGTCTGCGGCGGGCTCCGACGCCAGCTCGACGAGCTCGGCGCCCTGCTCGAAGGCGGCAGCTGAGATGTATCGCTCAGTCCCTTCCCGCTGGCCCCTCGAAAGGGTGCTCTTCGCCCTGGCGGGCAGCATGACTCTGTTGAGCGTCGCGCTCGCTTTGCTGGTCTCGCCCTGGTTCTTGGCGCTTACCGCCTTCGTGGGCGTGAACCAATGGCTCTACGTAGTGGTCGGAGACTGTCCCGCCTCGGTGATCCTCAAGCGCGGCTTCGGGCGCTGCTCCGTCGTCTACCCCGATCGAGAACGAGCGGTCCGATGAACGAGCTCGGTCCGGTCGGCAAGCTCGGCCGCTATACCGCGACCCACCTTCGCCTGGTCCTGATCGGCTGGGCGGTGGTGGCACTGGGGCTCGGTTTCCTGGCGCCTCGGGTCGAGAAGGCCCTCTCCGGCGCCGGCTGGGAGACGACCGGCTCGCAGTCCGTGCAGGCGCGCCACCTGATCGACAGAAACTTCCATGGCCTCTCGAGCTCAGGGCTGATGACGGTCGTCTATTCGCCGACCCAGACCGTCAGCGATGCCTCATTCCAGGGCACGCTCGGCGCGGTCGAGCGGCGCCTGCGCGCTGACTCTGCCGTCAGCACCGTGGTCCCACCCCGGCCCGGGGTGTCGATCTCGCCGGACGGACATACAGCGATCGTCCAAGCCGGCGCGGCCCGCGACTCGAACGCGATGGTCCGCGCCGCGGATCAGCTCAAGGGCCCGCTGGCCGGACTCGGCCGTGACGGCGTCCAGGTCCACCTCACCGGGGCCTCGGGAATGTGGTCCGACTTCAACGCTGCCAACAAGAGCGCGATGCTGCGCTCCGAGGTGATCTCCTGGCCGGTGACCCTGGCGATCATGCTCGTCGCCTTCGGCTCCCTCGTGGCCGCGGGCCTGCCGCTGATGCTGACCATGGTCGGCCTGGTCGCGGCCGCCGGCTCGCTCTACCTGAGCACCAAGGTGCTGCCTGTCTCGATCTGGGCGATGAACTTCGCACTGATGTTCGCCCTCGCGCTTGGGATCGACTATGCGCTCTTCGTCGTCCATCGCTTCCGCGGCGCATTCTTCGGCTCGCGGCTACCGCCCGCCGAGGCGGTCGGGCAGACGATGGACACCGCCGGCAAGGCGGTGCTCTTCTCCGGCGTCACCGTGCTGATCTCGCTGAGCGCAGTGATGCTCGTGCCCAGCCCCGCCTTCCGCTCCATGAGCCTCGGGATCATGCTGGCCGTGATCTTCGTCCTCGCCGCGACCCTGACCCTGCTGCCCGCGGTGCTGGCGAAGCTCGGGCCCAAGGTCGACGGCCTCTCGCTGCCCTGGGTGCATTCGGGTGAGCACCGCTCGCGACGCTTCGCCGCCTGGGGCGAGCGTATCTGGCGCCGGCCACTCGCCTACGGCATCCCCGCCCTCGGCCTGCTCCTGGTGCTGGCTTTCCCGGTGACGCAGCTGCGGACCGCGATGCCATCGATCAAGGTCGTTCCCAGCGGCGATTCCTCACGCGTCGGCTACCAACAGGTGCAATCAGCGCTCGGCCCCGGCGCGACCGGGCCGCTGCAGCTGGTCGCACCCTCCGGCCAGGCCGCGCAGGCCAGCGCCATCGCTCAGGCCGATCCGGGCGTGGCGCAGGTGCTGCCGGCGCAGCAGGGCCCCGGGCACCTCGCTCTGATCCAGGCGATCCCCAAGCAAGACCCCTCCAACCCCGCTGTCGGCCGGACGATCGACCGTCTCCGCGCCGACCTGCCTGCGGGCACAGTGGTGGGTGGAGCGGTCGCCGAGAACCACGACCTGCAACAGGCACTCTCGGCCAAGACGCCGTTGGTCATCGGCGTGGTGCTCGGCCTTGGCTTCCTCTTGCTGCTGGTCGCGCTGCAAGCCCCCGTGATCGCCGCGGCTGGAGTGGTGACGAACCTACTCGCCACCGGCGCGGCCTTCGGCGTGGCCAAGTGGATCTTCCAAGACGGCGGCCTGCATTCTCTGCTCGGCTTCCAGCCTCAGGGCTTCCTCGATGCCTGGGGGCCCGTCTTCTTCTTCGCGATGATCTTCGCGATCTCGATGGACTACACGGTCTTCCTGCTCTCCTCGGCCAAGGAGCACTGGGACCGCACCCATGATCCCAAGGAGGCCCTGATCGGCGGGCTGGCTCACTCCGGCCGCGTGATCTTCGCCGCCGGGGCGGTGATGGTCGCCGTCTTCTTCACCTTCGCGCTCTCCGGCCCGCTGCCCCCGAAGGAGATGGGCCTGATCCTCGGGATCGCCGTGCTGCTCGACGCAATGCTGATCCGCCTGTTGCTGATGCCCGTCCTGCTCAGGCTGCTCGGCCGTGGGCCTGGTACCTGCCCCGCTGGGCGGACCGCGTCCTCCCGGACGTCCGCTTCGGCCACGCGTAGCGACCCGCCCAAATCGGGCTTTCATGGGCCGGGCAGGACTCGAACCTGCGTTCTTCGGATTATGAGTTACGTGTCAGGCGTGGAGCCCTGGTGTGCTGAGACCGTATTCCGTGCCTGGAGGTGTCCTGACGTGATCTGAGTTCACGGCAGTCTCGGGAGATATTTCGGGAGACGGTTCGCTCGTCCTATCTCGGGACCATCCAGCTCTGGCCCACGGAAGAGCACGTTGGGGTCGAGTACCTGGAGCAGTGCCTCGAAGTCTCCGGCCCGGGCGGCAGCCAGGAAGGCGTCCACCACACGGCGCTGCTCCGCCAGGTCGGCGTCCGGCGGGGGGACGGCGCCGCGCACCCGGCGCCGGGCACGGCTGGCGAGCTGGCGGGCGGCGTCCGGAGACCGGCCCGCGATGGCGCCGATCTCGGAGAAGGGCATGCCGAACATGTCATGCAGGACGAAGGCGATCCGCTCGGCCGGGGTGAGCGTGTCGAGCACGACAAGCATCGCCAGCCCGACCGAGTCGGCCAACTCGACCTCCTGTGCCGGGTCCTGCTCGGGATCGGCGCTGACGATCGGCTCCAAGACGTGCTCGTCGGTCGATTCCTCCGCCCGCGCCTTGCGGGCGCGAAGCATGTCGAGTGAGATCCGCCCGACGACGGTGGTCAGCCAGCCACCCATGTTCTCGACCGCATCCGAGTCGGTCCGGCTCAGCCGCAGCCAGGCCTCCTGAACCGCGTCGTCCGCCTGGGTCGTGGAGCCGAGCATCCGGTAGGCCACCGCGCGCAGGTGGGGCCGGTGCCTCTCGAACTCTTGTGCCAGCAGTGTGTCGTCGCTCACGCGAGGCCGTCCGTTCGCCCCCCTGGCCGTGGACATTCCGTTCCTCTCGCGCGGTGTCGCGGATCGGTGGATGAGGTCTCTCAGGCCTTGGCTCCCTGGGGCAGGGCACCGGGCTCGCCGCTTCCCTCGGAGGGCCCTGGTGCGGGCTCGATCCGGCCCTGCGACTCGTCCTGGGCCCGGTCCTGCTCGCCCCGCGTATTCGTGATGCGCGTGGCAACCACGGCGGCGGCGGCGAGGAAGATGCTGGAGGCCAACAGGGCGCGGTGAAAGCCAGAGGTGAGCGCATCAGCCGGTGACGCGTGGGCCGCCAGTAGGTCAGTGGTCCGGGAGGTCGCGATCGCGGAGAAGATCGCGAGTCCGAGCGCCCCGCCGACCTGTTGGGAGGCGTTGAGAAGCGCCGCGGCCAGGCCGGCCTTGTCACTGCGGAACACCCGCGTTTGCGGCCGTCGTCACGGCGACGAACACAGCACCGATTCCGATCGACATGACCACCAGGCCCGGCAGCAGATCCGTGACGTAGGAGCCGTCGACCGGGATGCGCGAGAGGTAGTACACGCCGCCCGAGGCGATCAGCGAGCCGGCAACGATCAACGGTCGCGTGCCGATGCGGGACAACAGCTGCGAGGTGATGCCCGCGGCAATGCCGACGCCAGCGGTGACCGGCAGGTACGCGGCGCCGGTCTGGATCGGCGAGTAGCCGAGGACGTTCTGCATGTACAGGGTGAGGAAGAAGAACACCGCCAGGAACCCGGCGAACGCGACGAGCTGGGTGACATCGGCGGCGGCGAGTCCCCTGGTGCGGAAGATCGAGAGGGGCAGCAGGGGGTTCTTGCCGCGCTGCTCGTTGATCAGGAACGCGGTCAGCAGCGCGAACGCCACGCCGAGCTCGGCGATCGTGCGTCCCGAGCTCCAGCCCTGATCGGGCGCCTTCACCAGGGTGAAGACCAAGAGCAACATCCCGGCGGTGCCGAGAAGCGCTCCGCGAACGTCGAAGTTCGCGAGCCGCGCCCGCCGTCGATCGTCGCTGATCAAGAGGAAGATCCCGCCGAGAACCAGCACGGCGGCGATCGGGTTGACGAACATCACCCAGCGCCATCCCGGCCCCTCGGTCAGCAGGCCGCCGAGGAGCACGCCGGTCGCGGAAGCGAGGCCGCCCATCCCTCCCCAGACTCCGAGGGCCGCATTGCGCTCCTTGCCCTCCTTGAACGTCGTCGTCAGGATCGAGAGGGCGGCGGGGAGCATCATGGCCGCGCCGATGCCCTGGGCGAGGCGCGCGCCCACCAAGACCTCCGAGCTGCCGGCAAACCCGCCGATCAGGGATGAGACCCCGATCAGCACCGTGCCGGCGACGAGGATGCGCCGTCGGCCGAGCAGGTCAGCGGCGCGCCCGCCGAGCAGCATGAAGCCGCCGTAGGTGAGCAGGTAGGCGCTGGGGACCCACTGCAGGGCCTGCTCGGAGAAGCCGAGGTCGCGGCGGATCGAGGGAAGCGCGATGTTGACGATCGAGGCGTCGACGAAGTCGAGGAACGCGACACTGGCCAGCAGCGCAAGAACGAGCTTGCCGCGGCGAGTCGCCAGAAAGGACGTTTGCGGGGTCGCTGGGGTCATCTGGGTTGTCATCTGGGAACCTCCTGCTGGTCGGCTATCATTTGCTGCACATATAGTTTGTAGCACAAATGATTGGCCGGACAAACGAAAGGTGCAAAGATCACACATGGCAGTGAGCCCTTCCTCCGAGAGCGCGGTCGCCGAGTTCGCCGGTAGCTTTCTTCGGCTCTGGCGGGGTCAGGCTGCGAGGGCTGGAGACGATGGCCGACGCCGGCGAGCGGCGCGCCCGCCGAGCAGCATGAAGCCGCCGTAGGTGAGCAGGTACGCGCTGGGGACCCACTGCAGGGCCTGCTCGGAGAAGCCGAGGTCCCGGCGGATCGAGGGAAGCGCGATGTTCACGATCGAGGCGTCGACGAAGTCGAGGAACGCGACACTGGCCAGCAGCGCAAGAACGAGCTTGCCGCGGCGAGTCGCCAGAAACGAAGTTTGTGGGGTCGCTGGTGCCATCTGGGTAACCTCCGGTTGTTCGGCTATCATTTGTTCCACATATAGTTTGTAGCACAAATGATTGGCCTGACAAACGAAAGGTGCAAAGATCACACATGGCAGCCAGCCCTCCCTCCGACACCGCGGTCGCCGAGTTCGCCGGTCAGCTCTTCTTCCGCCTCTGGCGGGCGTCCCACACCCGCATCACCCAGAGGCCTGGAGTCGGTTGGCCTGACGCCGGCGCAGCTTCGGCCTCCTCAACCTCATTGGCGCCGGCAGCGGAGCAACCCAGCGGGAGCTGGGCTCGGCGATGGGCATCGACCCCAGCACGATGGTCTCGCTTCTGGACGAGCTCGAGGCGGCGGGGCTGGCCAAGCGGCGGCCGCATCCCAAGGACCGCAGAGCCCGGGAGGTCGTCATCACCTCCAAGGGCCGCCGACTACTCGAGCGAGGACGTCAGATGGCGCTTCAAGTGGAGGACGAGGTGCTGGGCGGACTTAACGCCGGCGAGCGTCGTCAGTTGCTGAAGCTGCTTCGGCGCGCGCTCGACTCAGCCCCGCCGCAGCCGTTGTGGAGTGCTGAGGAAGGCGACTAGCGAAAGATGACGCTGCCGGCTGCGGGAACCGCAAAACCGATGCAAAAAGAGTGGTCGCTGCACTTCCTCGAAGGGGAAGCGGCAACTTGGGAGCTTTCTGCCTCCCGGCCCATACTCAACCGGCGGTTAGCGGGAGCGGAACCACTCGACGGTCCGCGCCACGGCTTCACGATGGGGTGTCGGCTCGAACCGACCGAAAGCACCCTCGAACTTCGACGAGTCGATGACGAACGGTCGGCGGAACTGGTAGGCGGTCTCGCGCAGCTCCCGGAGCATCGGCGAAAAGACGCCGGCCACGGCGAGCAGCGCCGGGCCCATGATTTGAGCCTTCGCCGGCGTTGGCCGTCCCGCGGCCTCGAAGACGAGGTCGAAGAACTCCTGGGCGGTGAGCGGCTCTGCGGCTGGCAGGTGCCAGACCTCACCGTCGGCCTCCGGGCGCTCCGCCAGGGTGACGAGCCCCCGGGCGATGTCGGGCAGATAGTGGAAGGTGTGGGGCACGTCGAGCTTCCCGGTCCACTGCGGCCGCTTGCCCGCCACCACCCGCCCGAAGACGGTCTCCCCGGAGGGGGAGTTCGTGCCGCCGGGCCCGTAGTAGTCCGAGGCCCTCCCGATCGTCACCCGCACCAGGCCCTTCTGGTGCGCGGCGAGCATCTCGGCGGCGACCTCCACCCGGGTCCGCCCCTTGGGGCCGCTCGCGGTCGGAGGCAGGTCCTCCCGCAGCGGGCCGTCGACGGGGCCGTAGGCGTAGAGGTTGTCGGCGAAAACAAGTTTGGCGCCCGATGACTCAGCAGCGCCAAGGATCGAACGGCTGACCGGGGGCAAGAGCTCCGGCCACTGCGTGTAATCAGGACTGACGCAGTGATAGACGACTCCGGCCCCCTTCGCCGCGGCGGCTGCCTCAGCTGGGTCGGCGGCATCGGCGGCCACTCCCTCCGCTCCCTCGGGGGCTGCGCCACGCCGGCTCACGGCTCGTACGCGTCATGCCGCGGCGCAGGAGCTCGGCAACGACGGCACCGCCGACTCCGCCAGTCGCGCCAAAGACGACGTCAGTGGAGTCGAGGGCCATGCGGGCCAGACCCTACCCTGGAAATCGCGCGGGTCTTCGCTGGCCCTGCGGAGTTCCAGAGCGGGAACTAGAGCGGGTCCGAGGCCAAGGCGAAGACCTCCTCGATCGGGCGCTCGATGCGTACGCTGGTCTCGAAGCCGATCATGCGACTGCCTCCTCCCGCGCAGCTCCCGCAGCCCCGATTGGCTGGCGCTCTGCCAGGCGAGCTTCGGTCTCTGGGTCGTGCGCGACCAGGTAGACGGTGGGGTTCGCCGCGGCGTAGGCACGGATCCGCTCGTGCGTCAGGCGTTCCGCTTCCTCGTCGGCACCGACCCCGTCGGCCTTTCCGCGGAGCATCAGATCCTCTGTGTAGGAGCTGTCGCCGGCGAGGAAGACGGTGTGGTTGGCCTCTTCGACGAGAACGCCGATCTGGCCGGGGGTGTGGCCGGGGACGGGCACGAGCATCACGTCGCCGGCTTCCGTCAGACGCAGGCTCTGAGGGAACGGCCCGAACGGCTTCGGCTCGAGTTCGAGCACCGTCGGCTCGAACCAGGCGGGCCAGTGCTCGTTCGCGACGTAGCCGCGCAGGCGACCGCGCAGACCCGACGCGTACTCGAGCTCGGCGCGGGTGACGAGGATGTCGTTGTCGGGGAAGTGGTGCAGGCCGCCGGCGTGGTCGGTGTGCAGGTGGGTCATCACGACCCAGCGCACGTCGCCAGGCCGGATGCCGAGCTCCTCGAGCTGGGGGCCGATCTCCTGCTCGGGCTCGACCCACTCGCGGAAGGCGCGGACGCCCGGGTGCCAGCGCGCGAAGTAGCTCCGTCTGCGAGGCGCGTGCGTCTTCGCCCGTGTCGACGACGATCACGCCCTCCGGGTGCTCGATCGCGAAGGCGTAGATCGGCAGCGGCTCCGTCCACTTCCGGTCGAGGATCGTGTGCAGCAGGCGGCGCTGGCCGTGGCCGACGCCCTCCCGCCACTTCGTCGTGATGGCGACGGTCCCTGTCTGGATTGCGTGGATTTTCATCGTGCGTCCTTTCTTCCGGATTTGAGGATTTCGTTTGTGGTGCGAAGCCGCGCGAGGATCAGCTCGACGACGCCCTGGGCGAGCCGCTCGTCGATCGGGCCGCCGGTGATCAGCAGGCGATAGAAAAGCGGTCCGCCGAGGACGTCTAGCGCCAGCTCGAAATCGAGATCGGAACGGAGGTCGCCACGTGCGACGCCGCGCTCGAGGACCTCACGCAGCGCCGCGCGGCGCCCGGCCACGAACCCCTCGCGCACGGTCCGCGCGAGCTCGGGGCTCGTCCGCATCGCGGCGACGAGGCTTGGCATCAGTCCCGCCGCGAGCGAGCCGCTGTAGAGCTCGACGGCGCCGCGCATCAGCGCCAGCAGGTCGTCGCGGGTGGAGCCCTCCCTCGCGTGGAGCCCTCGGCCGGGACGATGATCTCGCTGACCAGCGCTCCGACGGCCGCGGAGACCAACTCCTCCTTCGACCGATACCTGCGATAGATCGTCGCCTTGCCGACCCTTGCCCGATCCGCGACATCGTCGGTGCGGAGGCCGTGCGACGCCGCTGCTCGGCCATCAGCTCGAGCGTGGCGCTGCAGGATCGCCCGATCGGCGCGCTCGGTCGCGGGGCCTGCCGATCGGCCGCTGTGCGCTTGTTGGTGTGTCGGTCATCTGCAAACTTTCAGAACTTGCTGGTTTCGTAAATGGCACGGTAGCACACTTTCGAGACCAAGGAGTCTCGTTATCGAAAGCGACGCGAGGAGGTCTGCGCTCCGCGCTTCCGCTTGGCGCGAAAAGCAGCAGCGGCCAGCGCAACCCCGCCCTGGCAGGACCCCCGACCTACGGATTCTCGCGGGAGACGGTTTCGGGAGATGCGCCCTGGCAAGAGAAAGCCCCGCTTTGCGGGGCTTTCATGGGCCGGGCAGGACTCGAACCTGCGTTCTTCGGATTATGAGTTACGCGTCAGGCGTGGAGGCCTGCTCCGCTAAGGGCACATTCCGTGCCTGGAGATGCCCTCAGCTCGTCTGAGTTTCGGCAGTTCGGGAGATATTTCGGGAGACGTCTTTGCTCCGGCGCCGGGTTGTCCCTAGGCCTATCTACCCCTGCCTCACTCCGGCTTTCACCGAATAGAGGACCGCGCAGACTGGATTCCTGAAGCGCCGCTTTGCATGGAAAGCGACAGCCTCTAAGACCCGCCGCCGTCGGGGCCTCAACACCGTGAGGGCCGAGGGCTTGGCCGCGCGCCCTAGGGGCGGCGTTGCGTCCGCTGAGCCATCCCGTCGTCGGTCGCTTTCTGCTGTCGATCGTCAGGATCCTCCGCGCGCTTCGACTCGGCCGACTCGTCGGGAATGGGATCATCGCGCTGGGGCTCATACGGTTCGCTCGGCGGCTCGCCGTTGCCGGTGGGCTCGTCGGGATGCGTCTCTTCTGCTTCACGTTCTTCAGACTCCACGTTGTCTCCTTACTACGGCGCGTTCATTACTGGCCTTGCTCGGCTCCGGCTCCGAGAGGACCGCGCCATAGAGCAGGTGGTCGGCGGCAAGCGTCAGGCGGTCGACTGGGCGCAGGCGCTTTGACTGGCTGAGGCCGAGGGCCGGCGCTAGCCCAACTCAAAGCCCAACCAGACGGCAAGCCGTAGATCGGGCCAGCCCAGCGGCGACGGCGAACAGTGCGCGGCGGTATCCGAACGCGGCGCCGCCACCGGCACCAAAACCCCAGTGGGCGCCCTCAACCAGCCCCGTTCGCTGCCTGCGCGGCGCCCGTCGCAGGAGAGTGCGCAATCCGCGGGCGCGCTGGCGACTGACGGCCTCCGGCGGAGTCTGTTCCAACAGCCCGAGCTCGGTCGTCATCACGCGCATTCCGGTCATGGCCATCGCGCCGACCGCCCCGCGAGCGGCTCCATGAAGGACGTCGCCGACGCGGAAGCCTTGGTCCAACCCTGGCGCTTCAGCTGAGTCCTGGGCTGGCTGCACTCCCACCGGACAAGCCTACTCCCGCGTCATTTGAGTGGGCCGAATCGGCGGCCACCGCTTTGGACGAAACGCGCTAATGAGGGCAAACGGCGCGCGCCGGTCAGTTGGCACAGTGAGCGGGCCGCGAACCTCAAGAAACCGGCCCGGGATCGCTTAGGCTCGCCGCGTGGCGATTCGCGAGGAGCTCGTCGTCATCCGGGGGTCGGGCCACGAGCGCGAACGCCCTTTGTAGACCCGCTCTCCGCGACGTGCTCTGCGTGCCTTGTCTCGTAGCCAGTCCCACACCGGACCGATCCCCAGTCGGGCAGCGCCACTTGGAGGCCCCGCGCGAGCGATAGGCTGGCGAGAATCGAGCGAGCCATCCTGTCCGAAATGCGGCGCACAGGTGGCAACGTTGCCGGCTGGCACGCCGCGCGTGACCGGCGGCGGGCCAGCGCGGATGGAGACTCCGGGTGCCGGCCCACCGATGGACCACGCCCGATGCGAGAAAGGGCACAACCTGAGCCGGGCCACGGGGCAGTCGGAGTGGCAATTCGTGGACGGCCGGCCCGCCAAGAAAGCCTGAACCCCGCCCAGCGAGGCGCTGATCGTCGGATTCACCCGCCCATGCAGCGTCAGACTCTGCGCTGGCGCCCGTCGAACTTCTTCACGATCGCCGGGCGGACCTGGCGCAGGTCGGTTACTAGCTCCTAGAGCTTGCCCGAGTCGATCTGGTCGGCGATCGCGTCGAAGCGTTCCGCCTCCCTGTCACGGCGCCACTGAGCCCAGCTCCTGGCGAACCCCTTCACCGGGTCGAAGCCTATCCCCCCCGCGCGAGCGCACGTTCGCGATTGAGCCAGTCGATCAGCCGCCGCGTCGCGTTCAGCTCGGCGAGCGACGGCGGGTTGTTCTGAGCCTCCATCGCCGGAGAGCTGCCTCATATCCCCTGGTCACCGCAGCGGAGATCACCATGCTGCTGCCGGAGCACGAGCCGGAGTCCTATGCACCGGCTGCCAGAAGGCTGCTCGCCCGTCTCGCTAGCGAGCGCGTCCCAGCGCTCGAGGAGTTGGTCGGCGTTGCGGCGATCCTCGTTGCGCTCGAGCGCGACCCGGCGTTCACCGCACGGCGCAATCTGCTCCAGCTGATCCGCGAAGCGCCGCGCACCTAGCCGACATCACCGGTTCTCGCGCACCCGACTTGCGCTGCTCCTTTCACGCGAAGGGAGGCGCGCCCGGGACCAGCGCCGCTTCGTGAAGCGCACCGGGCCGGCGCTCTGCTCCCTACGCGTGGGACCGGGCGGAGAATGTTGGCGCCATCGCTGCCACGTTCTCGGTTCCCGACGGTTGGCGGGGCAAACGGGTGAAGCCGAGGAGCGCATGCTCCAGTCCCGCAGCCGCTGACGCCCAGAGCTCGCCCGGACGACACGGCGGTAAGCCGCAGGCGCCCTACTTCTTGGCGGGCTCGAAGTAGGGGTTGGTGCCGACCGCGTGGTCGGTGACGTCGACCACGCGGGCGATCTCCGGAACCGCCTCGGTGATCGCGACCTCGATCCCCTGGCCGAGGGTGACGGTGGCCATCCCGCAGCCCTGGCAGCCGCCGCCCAGGCGCAGGTAGGCGGTGTCCTCCTCGACCGCGACCAGCTCCGCATGCCCCCCGTGCGCGGCGATGGCCGGGTTGATCTGCTGGTCGATCACTTGGATGACCCGCTGGGCGACGTCGCCGCTGAGGTCGGCGGCCGGATGAGCGTCGATGGGCGGGCTCGCGGGCGGCGCCATCGGCGGGCTCATCTTCATCGGCAGCTCCGCCGGAGCCGGCGGCTTGTTTGGGTTAGCGACGGTGAGCCCGCTCTGCTCGAGGCGTTGCGACCAGTCGATGGTGGCGCCTCGCAGCTTCTCGACGCTCGACTCCGGCACCACGATCGCCAGGTCGCCGTGGCGCTGCACCACGTCGTCCTGGCGGGCAACATGCACTGCGTTGAGGGAGATCTTGTAGACGTACTCGCCGTCCGAGACGCCGCTCACCTCCACCCACAGCGCCTGGCTCTCGGGGTCCTCGGACTGCGCGCGGAACCCCCTGACCTTCTCGATCGCCTGCTCGGTAATCGCGAGGGTCGGCTCGGCTGTGTCTTCGGCGCTCATCTCATATCCCGTATGCCTGGTGGGGGCCGGTGGCGCCGGCCCGCCGCTACCTACGATACGCCCATGCCCCGCGTCCTCCTGGTGCTGCCCACAGCCACCTACCGCGCGAGCGATTTCCTCGCCGCGTCGCGGGCGCTGGACGCCGAGGTGGTGGTCGCCTCCGAGCGCCGGCGGGCGATGCGGGGACGGTGGGAGACCGGGCGCTGGTCGTGGACCTGAGGCGGCCCGAGGCCGCCGCCGATGCCATCGTCACCCGGGCGCGGGATAAGCCGCTCGACGCGGTGGTCGGCACCGACGAGCAGGGGGTGCTCGTGGCCGCGCTGGCCGCCGCGCGCTTGGGGCTCGCGCACAACCCGGCCGAGGCGGTCGCGGCGACCAGGGACAAGACCGCGATGCGTGGAGCCTTCGCGGCCGCCGGCCTGCGCCAGCCCGACTACCGGGTCGCCGGGCCCGACGCGGACGTGGCGCAGCTCGCCGGCGAGGTCGGCCTCCCCTGCGTGGTCAAGGCGGTTTCGTTGTCGGCTAGCCGCGGCGTGATCCGGGCCGACGATCCGCCGGCGGCCGACGCAGCAGCCGAGCGAGTCAGGGCGATCCTCGCCGAGGCCGACGAGGACCCGCACGCGCCGCTGCTGGTCGAGCGCTACGTCCCGGGCGTGGAGGTGGCCGTCGAGGGCCTCTTGCGAGGCGGCGCCCTCGAGATCCTGGCGGTGTTCGACAAGCCGGATCCCCTCGAGGGCCCTTACTTCGAGGAGACCATCTACGTGACCC
>CAWCQE010000017.1:0-15780 GCA_963797665.1 uncultured Actinomycetes bacterium
TCCCTCCCGGGGTGGCCAGGATCGCGGCCAGCGCGGCCGCCAAGACGAGCACGACGGTGGCCGTGGCGACCGCAAGCCGCAGCCGGCGCGGCCTCACCGCGTCGATTCCGAGCGCCGCGCTCGCGTCGGCTACCAGCTCGGCACAGCTCGACTGACGCTGGTCCGGCTCCTTTGCCAACGCTCGCGCCAAGACCGGGTCGATCGCGGCCGGGAGCGGCGAGTGGCGCGTCGACGCGGACGGCGGATCCTCCTCGAGGTGGGCGAACAGAGTCGCGACCTCGGAGCGACGTCGGAAGGGAGGCTCGCCCGTAAGACACTCGAACAGCATGCAGCCGAGCGCGTAGACATCCGCGCGGCCGGTGAGCGCGTCGCCGCGGATCTGCTCCGGCGAGACGTAGTCGACGGTCCCCATCAGTTGGCCGTCGGCTGGGCCGCCTTCGGACGCGCTCTGGGTGAGGCCGAAGTCCGCCAGATAGCAGTGCTCCCGGCCCTCTCGCGATCGAGCAGGACATTGCTCGGCTTCACGTCTCGATGGACGAGCCCATGCCGGTGGGCGGCGTCTAGCGCGTCCGCGATCTGCTCGAAGATGGCCACCGCTCGTGCAGGATCCAGGGCTCCCTCGCGCCGCAGGAGCGCCTTCAGGTCTCCGCCCGGCGACATAGCGCATTGCGATGAAGAGCCGACCGTCCTCCTCTCCCGCCTCGTAGATCGGGATCACGTTCGGGTGGTCGAGGCTGGCGGCGAGCCGTGACTCGCGCAGCAGCCGCTCCCTGAACCTCTCATCTTCGGCGACGCTCGCGGCGAGCACCTTGAGCGCGACCGGGCGACCGAGGCGAGGATCCCGCACCAAGAAGACCTCGCCCATCCCCCCCCGCCCGAGCAACTGCTCGAGCCGGTAGCCCGCGAGGTCGGCCCCTACGCTCCTATCGAGGCGGTTCGATGTTGTTCCTCCTCCACTGGAAGCCTTACCGAGAGGGCCCGCCGATTGCAATCCCCGTTTTTGGAGCAGAGCCGGGCGAGTGAGCCGACGGACTGGGGGTGTACGCGGTCGAGCTTGCTCGCCAGCGCCATGAACAGTTGAGCGGTCGTGAGGGCCTCTCCGCCCGCCTCGTGCGGCCGGTGAACCGGGAGGCCGATCGCCGATGCCGCTTCCGAGAGCCCCGGCGGGATGTCCGCGGCCGACCAGGACCGATCACCATCCGTGGGCGCCCCGGGCGGCACCCACGCGGCCAGTACGGCGGTATCGAGCGCCTGGCCGTGCAGCCGCAGCCCTGCCCTCTCGAAGACCGCGGAGAGGAAACCCGTGTGGCGCGATGCGCCGTGGGCGACGAGGATGCGGCCCGTCAGCGCCTCGACGATCGGCGCGAGCGCCTCCCAGCCCGGGCGGATCGTCGCCTCGAATGCCTCCCGATGATCGCCTTCCCCCGTTCCACGGGCACGCAGGCGACGGAGACGAGCTGATCACGGTGCGGGTCCTGACCGGTGGCCTCGATGCCGAGGACCGCAAACGACGCCTGGCACCAGGGAAGGGACGGAGCGGGCGGCGCTGTCCGCAGGTAGTCCTCCACGACCTCGGACTGACGTTCCAGGACGGCCATCACGCGAACGCACGTCCGCCGACCAGCCCGCGCGCGAGCTTGTTCTGGACCGCCCGGACCTCTCTCAGGGCATCGCGCAGGCGGCGGCGCCGGGCCGGCTCCAGAGCCTTGGGGTCGAGGTAGTCGTCCGGCTCGATCCCCTGCTGGATCTGGTCGACGTGGTGCTCGAGGCGCAGGCTCTGGAAGAGCTCGAACGCCTCGCCCAGCGAGCGGGCGGAGTCGCCGTCGAGCGTGCCCGCGGCGTCGGCGGCGCTGAGCCGATCCGGCGTCGAGGCGGCGGGGATCGCGCCGGCGGCGAGGCTGGCGTAACGGGCGATCGACGTCACCGGGAGCAGGCCGCCGTGCTTGATGTCGAGCCGGCCGGCGGTGCTCGCCCGAGCGCTCGAGGACGAAGTCGCGCAGGCGGCCGACGGCGGGCTTGTTGGCCAGGGCTAGCCTCAGCATCAGGCGAAGCAGACCCGGCCTTCCGGCAGCTGCTCCGAACTCATCGCGAAGCCTGGAGGCGCCCCCGCCGTGATGGAGGACCCGACCGTCCAGGAACAGCGAGATCACGATCAGCCCCTTGTCCTTCTCGGGATCGCTGATGGACTCGCGAATCAGCCGCCTCCACTCGCTTGTCGGCCGCACGAACAGATCCCCGCCCGCGCTCGCCCCGCGCTTGTCGGCGGCAAGGCCGCACCGGGCCAGTGCCTCGCAGACGCGCGAGCCGAGCAAGCCCATGTAGCTCTTCGCGTCTTCGTCATCCTCGTCACCGTCCCATACCAGGGCGGAGTCGACGTCCGAGCCGGGGGCGGGCTCGCGTCGCCCGTAGCTGCCGAGCGCGACCCAGCTCAGCGGACACGGGGGTGGACCCAGCTCGCGAGACGCAGAACTCGATCGAGCGCTCGGGTGAGCGAGTCGGTGAGGTCCGAGATGATCGCGCTCGCCTGGGCAGGTCCCGACCTGGGCATCGTGCAGCCAGACAGCGGCCGTGCGAAGCGCACGTGCCACCTCCTGCAACTGATCGAAGTCCCGTGCGTCGGCGATCGCAAGGACGGCGCGACCGGCAACCGTCGCGGCAGAGACTGCTCGCCGCAGGGCGAGCGGGGCAGGCAACCGAGCAGTGAGCAGGTTCTCGTCGATTTCGCTGCTAGCGACCTCGGGGCCCGGCGAGAACGGGTCCGTTGGGGGCGTTCGCAGTTCGAGTGGCGTTGCAAGGGTGGCTGCGGCGGACATTTGGGCTCCTTCTGCGTGGCGCATTGGCCCGCCGAGCGTCGCTCACGGTGCTTGAGGGACACTGGAAATCCGCTGGATGAGGATCCTAGAAGCCGCCCTTGGACGAGAAGCAGCTATCCGCCTTACTACGCCGAGGCGCCGGGCTCCTACTCATGCCCTCGAGGGGCCTCGCCGAGCGTGGCTATGAGATCGGGGCGACTGGATTCGAACCAGCGACCTTTCGGCCCCCAGCCGAGCGGATTCAGGCGTCTATGTGTCCTGGAGCGTCCGCCGCGTCCTATGTGTCCAGGGCCGTGGACGATCTGGACAGATAGGACGATGCATCCGGTACCAAAGCGGTACCACGGCGCAGCCTCCACTCAGACATCGGTCGGGCGCGCCCCCAACGACCGAAGCTGCTTTCGCGTGAGAGGGAGCGCTGCCCAGCGCCGCGAGGAGTGCTGTTTTGCATGGAAGCAGCGGTTGCCACGCTGGCGGAGGGAGTAGGCGACTCAGACCTTAGGTGTCACTCGGCCACTTCTTCGAGCCGCCTACGCCCTCCAGTCGACCTAGCTAGGTGCCGCCGCCAGTTCGTCAGCCTTTTTCCGCGCAAGCGCGGCATCGAGCACCGCGTACTCGGCTTCATCGATCGCCGCATTCGCATAGTCGACCGCGAAGGACGCGTCGGCTTCGGCCTGTTCGGCGTTCAGCTCGGCCCGGTCGGTGTCGTGCTCTGCGCGCTTGCGGTCGATGTCCTCACGAATTGCGGCGAGGTGTTCATGCCACGAACGCTGCACGTCGTGCCACCAGGCAGAGACCTTCCCCTTGCCTTCCTCGACGTCCTTGTGAAGCTGGTCGGCATCGGCCTGCGCCGTTTCACGCGCCTGCTGAACGTCCTGCTCCAGAGTGGCCTTGTCTTTGGCCTGTGCGGCTGCCGCCCGGTCTTCTGCTTCCTTGGCCCGAGCTGCCAACTTGCTCAATTGGTCTGATGCGGCCATTTCAACCTCCATCGTTTGCTTAGGGCAGAGGCTGAGGGACGGGCGGGTGAGCGGTCGTCATCCAATCTTGGTGATCTCCGGTCGAGCGCGAACGGGGTTATGCTGAACCGCAGCCGGGATCGCTCCTCAGGCGGGGACCGGAGGGAAGATCAGCGCCTCGAGCTCGACTCAGCAGCAGCCTGAACGCGTCGGCCCTCAGGGCCACCCGTTCGCCTGGACGCGGTGGTCTCGTCCGGCGCGAGGCCCTGTTCGAACGGCTCTCGTCGGCTCCGCCCGGCGGCGTAGCTCTGGTCTGCGCTCCGGCCGGGAGCGGCAAGACGGTCCTGCTGCGATCCTGGGCGGAGGAGAGCGCCCTCGGGGAACGAGTGGCCTGGGTTGCGGTCGACCGCGGCGAGCAGGACGGACAGCGCTTCTTGATCTCCATGGTCGATGCCCTCGCCGACACGATCGATGGGGAGCTAGGCATCAAGCGGATCAAGCCGACCCCCAACTTCCTCGGCGAGGTGGTGGTCGAAGAGCTGCTCTCCGACCTCGAGTTGCTCGACGACCCGCTCGTGCTGGTGATCGACGATCTGCACGAGTTGCAGGCGGCCGAGGCCCTGACGTGGCTCGAGCTGTTCCTCGCGCGCATGCCGCCCAAGCTGCGCCTAGTCCTGGGAACTCGGCAGGAGCCGGAGCTGGGTCTGCATCGACTGCGCCTTGCCGACCGGCTTGTCGAGGTCCGGGCCTCCGATCTGTGCTTTTCGCAGGACGAGACACGGGCGTTGCTCGAGGCGAGTGACATCCGACTCTCGGACGAGGCGGTAGCCCTGCTTCAGGAGCGCACCGAAGGGTGGGTCGCCGGCCTCCGGCTCGCCGCGATCTCGCTGGCCGGGCACCCCGACCCAGAGCAATTCGTGAGGGAGTTCTGCGGCAGCGAGCGCACGGTGGCCGGCTATCTGCTGGCGGAGGTGCTGGAGCGCCAGCCGGCCGAGGTCCGCGACCTGCTGCTACGCACCTCGATCCTCGACCGGGTGAGCGGACCGCTGGCCGACTTCCTCACGGGGTCATCCGGGTCCGAGCAGGTTCTGCAAGCCCTCGAGGACGCAAATGCCTTCGTCACCTCGCTCGACGTGGCGCGATCGTGGTTCCACTATCACCACCTGTTCGCCGACTTACTTCGCCTCGAGCTCCGCCGGACCGATCCCACCAGCATTGGGGCGCTTCACCGGAAGGCGGCCAGCTGGCACGAGGAGCATGGATATCCGATGGAGGCGATCAGGCACGCCCAGCGGGCAGAGGATTGGCAGCATGCCGCGCGCCTGCTCGGCCGACAACTACCTCACTCTGCTCGTCGATGGCCGCACACCGACCGTCCGCGAGCTGCTGGGCGCCTTTCCGCCCGAGGCTTCGGCGGCGGACGCGGAGCTGGCACTCGCCTCTGCCGCCACGCTCATCACCGAAGCCGCCCTTGAGGAGGTGCCCGCCTACATCGATCTCGGCCAGCAGCTGGCTGACACCGTCCCCGACGAGCGTCGGCCGCGCTTTGACCTCCACCTGGCCACGATCAGGCTTGCTCTCGCGCGCAGACGTGCCGATTTGGACGTCGTGCAGGAGGCGATGGCGTCGATGGAGGCGGCATTGGCGGCGCCGCCGGCGACGGAGCGCGATCTCAGCGACGCCGTAAGGGCCGTCGCGCTGCAGGAACTCGGGATCGCGGAGCTGTGGTCCTCGCGCTTCGAGCAGGCACGGCGCGACCTCGAGCAGGCGCTGGGCTTAGAGCGCCGCGCAGGACTGCCGTTCCTTCAGGTGAGCTCGCTAGGCCATCTCGGGATCGCCTGTCCGTGGACGGGGTCCTCGCTCGCCGTGGGGCTCGAGCGGAGCGAGGAGGCGGTCCGGATCGCCGAGGAACACGGCTGGATGGACGACCCCGTGGTCGGTACCGGCTTGGCCACGGGGGCGATGGCGCTGCTCTGGCTCGGGCGATTCGACGAGGTCGAGCGGTGGCTTGCGCGGGCGCGGCGCGCGATGCGGCCGGACGGCGAGCCGGGCACCGAGTTGCTCGTCCATCACATCCAGGGCGTCCTCCGCCTGGTGCAGGGCCAGGCCAAGGAGGCGCTCGCGTGCTTCCGCGAAGCCGAGCGGATGCAGACCCTTTTGGCCGGCGAGCACGCCTTCGCCGTGGCTACCAAGGCGCGGCTCCTTCAGGCACAGGCGGGCATCGGTGACGTAACTGCTGCCCGCGCCGCGCTAGCGGACGCGAGCGCTGAGGAGCGCAACGCCTCTGAGATGCGTATCGCCGAAGCGGTCATCTGCCTCGCCGAGGGGGACGCCGAGCAGGCAGTCGAGGTCCTGGCGCCGGTGATCGAAGGCTCCGCCCCGGCGCTTCACCGGCCATCGGCGATCGCCGAGGCAGCTGTGCTCGACGCCGTGGCCCGAGATGCGCTGGGCGACATCCGCGCGGCCGAGGACTCGCTGGAGCGGGCGCTCGACCTCGCGGAGTCGGATGGGATCATCCTGCCGTTCGCGCTCGCACCGATTGCGAGCCTGCTCGATCGCCATCCCCGCCACAAAACCTCCCATTCGACGCTGCTCTCGGAGATCACCGACCTGCTCTCCGGCTCCTGGACCCGCGAGGTAAGCCCGAGCCGCTGCGGGAGGAGCTCAGCGAGGCCGAGCTTCGCGTCGTCCGCTACCTGCCCAGCAACCTGAAGGCGCCGGAGATCGCGGCCGAGCTGTTCGTCTCTCCCAACACGGTCCGCACCCACATGCGACATATCTATTCCAAGCTCGACGCGCACAGCCGAAAGGAAGCGGTCGACCGTGCGCGCGAGCTCGGATTGATCTCGTCCGGGTCTCGTTTGCGCTGACTCCTACGAACCCGGCGTCGACGCGAGGGCACTCCGCGCCTCCCGCCGCGACCTCGTCGTCCGCCTGGACCTCGTATCGATCGGCCGAGACGCTGGTCTCCGAGACGAAGTCGCGTCGACCGTCGCTGTCCACCGCATACGCGATCAGGCCGATCGTGACCCCGAAGAGGCCGCCGGTGACCACGCTATACAGCAGCAGATAGCCAAAGCCCGGGCCGTTGAAGAAGATCCCGAACAGCAGCGCGAACAGCGTGCCGATCAGGGCTCCCTCACCGAGGCCGACGAGCGCGGCGCGGCCGGCGGTCATGCGACCTGTCACCTGCTCGACCGACTGCAAGCCCTTGCCGAGGATCGCGACGTGCTCGACGGCGACGCCCCGGTCGGAGAGCGAGTCGACCGCATGCTCGGCCTCGGCGTAGCTTGGATACGAGGCGACGGTCTTGCGGGCTCGAGAGTCGCTCGCCGCCGTGCCGGTCATCGTGTCGTTTGAGGTTGCCATTTGCTTTTCCTTTCGCTTGTGGTTGAACCTCGGACCGGAGCCTGCGGGCCTCCTTGGTGATCGCTCGTCACTCAATTCGAACGATTTGCCCGCAGGCTCGGGACGCGGGATGGGACGGGCGCGCCGTCTAGAGCTCCTTGTGGGTCTGACGGATTTCGAAGGCCCGCACGATGTCGACCGTCCCCTCCATCAACGCCCAGATCCCGGCGAACACGAGGAGGACGTAGGCCTTGTGGATGAAGAGCTGCCCCGAGGTCCAGAAGGCGAGGATCGTCATCAGGATCCCTGAGATCAGCGTCAGCCACCAGGCCGGGTTGATCGCCCGCTCCAGGAAGGCGCGGACCATCCACCAGATCCCGACGACCAGGAACAGGAAGCCGAGCACGTCGGCCAACCCGGCGAACGTATCGGCCGGGTTGATGAAGCAGATCAGCGCCGAGATCGCAAACAGCAGACTGAATGCGCCGGATACCCAGCGGGCCCCCATCGGCACTGCTGCCACAGCGCTGTCGGGCAACGTCGCGATGACAAGGGTCTGGGCACTCGCCAGCGCGAACATCACGCCGACGAGGACGCCGACCGTCGTGATCGAGGCGTCGTTGAATTGCAGGATCACCAGGGAAATCGTGACCCAGGCGATCCCGGCGATCAGCCAGGCCCACCAATAGCCGGTGAGCTCGCGGGCCGCCGTCCGCGGATCCGCGGGGACCGGCGAGGGCTCAGACCCGGTCCCTGTCGCATGTGCACTCATTTTCGTCCTCCTCATGTCCGAGGTATCGACCGCCGCAGGCGGACGACGCCGTTCTTTGGGGAGGACCCTCGATCTGAGGTGAGTGAGCGGTCATCACACGCTTTGCGTGATCCCGGTTCGCGGATCACATAGATCGGGTGATGAGCGCTCACCCTGCCGTAGCCGTTAATCGGCGGGACTGGCGGTCGCGCCGCGCGATCCCAAAGGAGGACGGTGAGCAACTTCAACGATAGGCAGGGCAGAGGACTTTCTCGCCAGGAGGCGGCGGAGCGGCTGATCGACGTGGCCTATGCGCTCGCGGCAGGCGGCAAATTGAGGGTCGACGACGATCAGGAGGTCGACCTGCCCTTCGCCGGGCAGGTGACGCTCGAGCGGCAGAGCACTCCGGGGGCGGCCGCACCGAGCTCGCGATCAAGCTCAGCTGGTCGGAGGGATCGTGAGATCCCGCAGGCGAACAAGCGTGGGCGGCCTGACCGATGCAGCAGTCTCGGGAGTCGGTCGTCTACTACGTTCGGGACGCAGACCGCCTGCTGATCTCGACGATGTCGGAGCGGCTCAAGGCGAAAGACGTGCAGCGGAGCGGATGGGCGTCGTTGTCGGTCCGCGCGGATGAGCAGCCGTACCGTCCGCGACCTTCTCGGGGCCCGCGGAGATCCTGACCGAGAACATCGGCCAGCCCACAGCCCGCATCATGCAGCGGATCGCCGGCATGACGAGCCGCCCGAGCCTCAGAGCGATGAGGCGCTCGCCGAGATCGACCGGGTGATCCTCGCGATCACCGTAGATCGCGTCTCCGCAGTGACCCATATGGGAGGGTGAAGATGACGGGCCAATCCGCGACCGAGGGAGGCGCCGGTCGACGCGAGGTCGAGGTCTCCCTCTCGATTCGGACCATCCTGATCGTCGCTGCGATGGTTGCCCTCGCCTTCGCGCTCGCCTCGATTGGAACGGTCCTGCTCCTGTTCTTCGTCTCGATGTTCAGCATCGCCGTCTTCTCGCCCGTGGTCGACGCAATGGAGCGCCGGCTGCCGTGGGGCCGCGCGTTGTGCGCGACGCTGCTGGTGCTGGGGACGGTCATGCTCTGCATCGGCTTCGTGGTGGTTCTCTTGGGTGCGGTTGTCGACGGAGTCCGAACCTTCAGCGAGGCCCTGCCGGGGCTGGTTGACAAGGCGCGCCACAGCGACCTCGGCGGCCTGATCAACGGCTCAAGCGATGCGCTCGACGTCCTGAAGGCTCATACGAGCGAGATAACCAGCGGCCTCGGCAGGGCATCGGGCGGCCTGGCCCACGTCGGGGTGTCTGCCTTCGGTGCGGTCACCCTCGTCTTCTCGGTCCCTTTCCTGACGCTCTTCGGGCTGATCGATGAGCCTCGCGTGAGGAGCGGGATCGGCAGGCTGCTCTACCGAGACAGCCGGGAGCGCTACGAGCGGCTCACGGACCGGATCATCAAGACCACCTCCCGCTACATGCTCGGCAACCTCGCGATCTCGCTGATCTGCGGGACGGTCTACGGCATCACCGCCGTGATCCTCGGGCTTCCTCATGCCCTGGCGCTGGCGGTGATCGCCGGGATCCTCGACCTCATCCCCAGCATCGGTGCACTGCTGGCGGGGATCATCATCGGCATCGTCGCGCTCTCGGTCAGCCTCGGGGCGCTGATCGCCTTCGTGATCGTGATCGTCGTCTACCAGCAGATCGAGAACTACGTTCTGCAGCCGACGATCATCGGCAGGGCAGCGCGCGTCTCCGGCTTCACCGTGATCGTCAGCGTCCTGGTCTTCGGCTCGCTGTTTGGCGTTATAGGGGCGATCATCGGCGTGCCGACCGCGGCCGCGCTGCAGATCGTCGCGGAGGAGCTCACTGCCGACAGAAGGGCTCGCATTGCCGCTGCGGACGCGGGGGGCATCGGGTGAGCCGCAACGACGCGGGCTGGGAGACCTCTTCTGCTGTTCGAGCCCGGCGGTTTTCTTCAGTCGGGGCGACTGGATTTGAACCAGCGACCTTTCGGCCCCAGCCGAGCGGATTCAGGCAGGCCAAGCCCGGGCTAGAAGCCCGACACGTCCGCCAACGACCTTAGTCTCGGGTGGCGTGACGGAGATCCTCGACGGGCTCCAGGGTGCGCAGCGAGAGCGGGTCGCGGCACTCCGCGAGGACGAGCGCTTCTTCTGGGTCGACGTCTCACTTAGTGAAACGAGCCTTGACGATCTGGGCAAGGCGCTGAACATTTCGGAGCGGGCCTCGCAGGCCCTGGCAAGCTAC
This sequence comes from uncultured Actinomycetes bacterium, assembly GCA_963797665.1. Classification (GTDB taxonomy): domain Bacteria; phylum Actinomycetota; class Thermoleophilia; order Solirubrobacterales; family 70-9; genus AC-56. Next base: position 10,149 of record CAWCQE010000017.1, read on the forward strand.
GCCGAGACCGACGGTCCCTCACGGGAGTTCAGCTCTGACGGTCACCGCCTCGTGTTCACCACGAGCTGTTACATCGAGCGTCCGGAGGGATCATCCGGGCCCCAACACATGCGGTCCCTTGATGTCCAGATCGTGGTCAGCGGGGAGTACCTGCTGACGGTCCATGAGGAGCGGGTACCCCTGACGGACGTGCTCGCCCCGGATATCGCCGAGGGCAGAACCGAGCAGTACGTCGTCTACTCAGTTCTTGACGCGATGGTGGGCACCGGCTTCGCGGCGCTGAACCAGGTGGAGCTGATGCTGGACGAGCTCATGGCGTCGGCGACTGACATGCGTGCCGGCCGCGTCAGGATGGCGACCCTCCAGGGCATGGTCTCCGGGCTCGCGAGAATGAGGCGGCGGGCTGGGCCTCAGCCCGGCCTCTTCGAGCGGATCGGAATGGAAGTCGAACGGCTTCCTGGGCTGCAGGCGGACGAGGAACGCTACTTCGACCGCCTCGCCGGCGAAACCAATCGACTGCTGGACGCGATCGATGCCACCGGGGACAGCATGGCGAACGTGATCGACCTGCGACTCAACGAGATGTCGTACTGGCTGACCGTCGTTGCGACCATCTTCCTGCCATTGACCTTCATCACCGGATTCTTCGGCATGAACTTCGAGTGGATGATCGGTCAGGTCGACACGGCGCTCGCCTTCTGGCTCCTCGGCGTCGGCACCACACTGGCGGAGCGCTGATTGCGTGGCGAACTGTGATGCGCAGATCCCCGATAGTCGAGGACGGCGAAGCCGAAGGCCCCCCTCAACGCGTCTAGAAGCGCAGGGCCGAATCGTTTGAATTCAGTGAGGGCAGCCGACCTCTGTTCGACGGCGAAACGGGACGGAGCGGGATCGATGCGTCCGGGCACCCGGTCTCCGTGCAAAGCGAAATAGCTGGTAGCCAGCGTGCCCCGCGACTCTTGACGGGAAATGTCTACCCCTGTTTCGCTTCCTGGGTTATGGACAACCAAGACGAGGGCCCCTATCTCGAGGTGAAGATGCCGGAGCGCTTCCTCCTCCAGTTCCAACTTGAGGATGGGAGTTGGATGGACGAGGCGATCTGCCTACGGAGGCGCTTCGAGCGCCTCGAGAGCGGCAGCTACATCTGCTCGGAGTTCAGCTCCGGACTCTGGGTCCGCTGCATCGCCGACCATGGCGATCACTTCGAGCACTTAGACGGGGGCGGGAATGTGCATCAGTACCGTCTCCTGCTGCTCCCGATGCCTGAGGGTGCGGACTAGCGCCGTCGCGCACGTCTCCGGGGCCCCGGGAGGGCTTCCCGTGAATTCGTCGAGATCTCAGAAGGGTGCGATAGCTACCCGAGCTGCGGAAACCAAGGGAGGGCCTCGGAGAGCTTCGAAGTTCAGACGGCCTCCCTCCGACAAGCTGAGAGGCGCCGGGCTCGCAGCCGGCGAAGGACCGCGGCAGAAGGCCGGGCAGGCGGCTTTTTCGCCTCGCTACGTCAAAACCCGGCGGCGTCAATCGCCGGGTGGGTAGTTCCGACGTTCGTCCCACCAGTTCTCTACGTGGTCGCGCCAGTTCGAGTCGATCTTGTCGAGCATCGGGTTGAAGGCGTCGATGTCGGCAGCCTCGACGATCAGGTAGTAGCGGCGGGTGCCGTCCTCGAGGATCGACTCATTCGGCTTCATCTCGTTTCGCGCCTCCAACTCGTCGAGGATCTCGTTGCCTCGAGCGTCCTTCGGCTTCAGAGAGATCACCGCTGCCATCGAACCCCAGTCTATGGCTTAGGTCTAGTTGTCCCTCGCCGTCTCGGAGGCCTTGGATTGGATAACGCCTTCCAACACCGAGCCCAGTCGGGGCGACGGGATTTGAACCAGCGACCTTTCGGCCCCCAGCCGACAGGATTCAGGCGTCTATGTGTCTCGGAGCGTCCGTCGCTTCCTATGCGTCCCGGGCCGTGGACGATCTGGACAGATAGGACGGTGCATCGGGTACCAAAGCGGTACTGCGCCCAGCTGCCATCGGGAGTCCGACTCGTCCCGCCACCGCCAGGCTCAGGCGTCAAGCTGCGCCGCGCGCCACCCAGGCCTTCGCCGAGACTACGAACGGTGGCTCCGGCAGCCTCTCCCTGCAGAGCTCGCGCAATGCCGTGCGCCGATCGGGCTCGAGGCCGGCGACGTGCGCACCCGACGGGGCGACGCCGAGCGTGAACGGCTCCCACCAGTCCTCGAACGTGGCGTGCTCGACGTCCACCGCGACGGCGCTGTCGACGATGTCGCCGATTCCAGCCGCGCGAAAGAGGTCGGCCAGGTGGCCGGCCCTGCTGCCGGGGCAGACAGACCCAGTCTCGACCTCAGGATCGAGCGCTTGGGCGGCATCCCAGAACGGACCGATCGGGCCGCCGTCGGTGAAGTCCCATACGCATGCCGCGACGACGCCGCCGTCCCGCGTCACCCTCGCCATCTCGCGGAGGCCTGCGACCGGATCGTCCATGACGTTGACCACGAGCTGGGCGAGCGTCGCATCGAAGCAGCCTCCTTCGAACGGCAGATCCTCAGCCGGCGCGCGGATGACCTGGACTCCGGGATGGCGGCCGCGTAGGGCCGCGACGAATTCCTCGGACGGGTCGACCGCCGTGACCCGTCCCGGCCTGGCCCTCCGGGCGAGCTCCGCGGTCAGCGCACCGGGGCCGCATCCGACGTCGAGGACACGGCCGTCGAGCGGGAGTCCGGCGAAATCGGCGAAGGGCACCGCCAGCGGCCTCGAGTAGCGGCCCATGAACCGGTCATAGGCATCGGCATCGCTCAAGCTCACTTCTTCTCCTTCGGCGGCAACGCGCGGGCGAAAGCGACGCTCTGCATAACCCAGGGCTCGAGCGCTCGCTTCGTGGAGACCGACTCGGCATCAACCCGAAGCCAGCCCTTCATCTCGCGTCCGCGCATCTCAAATGGTCGCGCACCGGGCTTGGCGAGGAGAGCCTCGGTCTCCTCCTTGGAGCAGTGGATCATCAGGCCACCCTCGCCGCTGACCCCCACCGCCATGTGGCCGTCGATCATGAAGCCGATGCCGCCGAACATCTTCTGCTCGGTGTAGCCGTCCTCGGAGGCGATCAGCTCGCGGATCCGGTTGGCGAGATCCTCGTCGTAAGCCATCGTGACAATCTTTCCGGAATTCCGGGCGGCCCGAAGCCGGTACCAGACGCGGTACTACCGCGACCCGCCCGGGCCCTGCCCAGGCGCTCGAGGGCTGGACGAGCTCAAATCGGAAGTCGGGGCGACTGGATTTGAACCAGCGACCTTTCGGCCCCCAGCCCAAGGGATCCGGCTTTGCCTGCTCGTCTTATGCCTGCTCAGGCACGGATCCCGTGTCTGAGATCGGCTCAGTTTCGCTCAAATTGTTCCCGAATTGTTCCCCGTCCCGCCGGCCGTTTCGGTCGGAGGCGACTGGTTCGCGCCGGTTCTCCGACCCGGGAGCGCTCGGGCTCGGTTCTCGCGGCGTCGCCCTCCCAGTCGTCCCCGCGTGGCCGCGGGGCCGTGCTGGCTTCGTGCAGGTCAGTGACTGCTCGCAGGACCTCGCTGGCAAGCCGCCCGCCCTGATCGTGGTCGGCGGGGGTGGCCCTGATACGCACCACGATCGCGTCGCCGTCGAACTCCTCGAGAGCGATATGGGGCGTGTCCTTGGTGGGCACAGTGATCCCACCCGAGACCCGCGCCTCGATCTCCACCGGGTCGCTGCCGAGTGGCAGGCGGGTCGCATGTCCACTGCGGCGGGCTGTCGAAGTGGTCGGATCGACATGGTCAGCGCGGTGTTGTTGGGGATCCTGACCACGTCATCGCCATCGGTCAGGGTGAGGTGGAGCAGGCCATGCGCGGCAACCGTCCCCTCGACGTCCATGCCGAAGCCGCTGAAGCGCACCCGGTCGCCCACCTGGAACGGATGGGTCGAGATCAGCACGAACCCAGCGAGGATGTTGCCGACCGTCTGCTGGGCGGCGAGACCGATGATCACGGCCGTGAAGGAGGCGCCCACCGCCACCGCGCCAAGCTCCACTCCAGCTATCCGCAAGCTGACCAGGACAATCGCGAGGAGAGCGAGAAAGCGCACGAGGAACCCGACGACGCCAGCCGAGCCGGGTCCAGGCGATTGACGAGCTGGGGCTCGAGGGCTTTGCCGAGGCTGCGCGCGAAGGCCCAGCCGATCAGGATCAGCACCGGCCGTGGCTAGCCGGACCGGCTGGTCGGTGCCGAAGAGCTGATCGCGAAAGGCATAGGCCAGGGCGATCGCAACCAGCAGCGGGATCAGAAGCATCAGCTCGCGCCGGGCCCGGCGGCCCGCCTCGATGGTCTGGGCACGCAGTGCGAGGGCATAGTTGCGGAAGGCGTTGGGGGTGGACCTGCGCGGCATGACTAGGCCTTGGCGCGCGAACGACGCCCGGGAGCAAAGCGTCTTCCCGGCTTGCCGTCGGCGGCCGGCCCGTACCGGTCCTGTGAGATTTGCCGAGCCCTACCTTCGTCGACCGACTCGAGGAGGGCGGCTCGGAACCGGCCCGACCCAGCCCCGTCCGCCGAGCCGCTGCTCGATCTCATGGCTGTCCGACTCTCCGTGCTGGGTCAGGCGTCGGCGGCGACGGCCTCGATCTCGCAGTCGAGGGACTGCGCGGCGGTGGCGGCTGTGCGCGACGCCGTGCCGGCAGTTCCGAACATGCCGGGCGAGTAGAACGAGGTTCCCGTCGCCGGCCCGGGACGGAATCGGCGCGCCCCGGCGCTCTCCCGGGCGCGTTTTCGCGCTACGCGCTCCCGGATCCGCTGCTCGTTCTCGCTCTCGGGGTACGAGCCGTCCTTGGCCGCCACGCCCTCCGCCGCGGCGGCGTCCGCCTCCTCCGCGGTCAGCGGCCGCGCGATGTTCTCCAGCGACTGCTGCTCCGCCGGACCCCGAGGAAGATCTCGGTGACCCCACCGATCAGCATCACCGCAGCACCGATGAAGAAGCCGAGCGCGACGAGATCGACGTTGCCGCTGTCGATGAACTGGCCGAACAGCTCCGGCCCGACGATCCCGCCGGTGGCGGTCCCGACCGCGAAGAAGAGCGCGATCGCCAGCGCGCGTGTCTCCATTGGGAAGACCTCGCTCACCGTCAGGTAGGCGGAACTGGCGCCGGCCGAGGCGAGGAAGAAGGCGGCCATCGCCAGCGCCATGAAGGACCATGTCTCCAGGCTGTTGGTCATCATCAGGACGCCGAGCACCGCGACCAGGGCCGCGGATCCGATGTAGGTGCCGGAGATCATCGGTATCCGCCCGACTGTGTCGAACAGCCGCCCGAGCAGAAGGGGTCCCATGAAGTTGGTGAGCGCGAAGATGCCGCGAGAAGAACGGGACCGGCAGCTCCAGCTTACCTCGAAGAAGCCGACGAGGATCGTCCCCAGGTCGAAGACGACGGCGTTGTAGAGGAAGGCCTGGCCTACGAACAGGGCAAGGCCGAGGATCGCCCGGCGCGGATAGCGCCTCACCGCGACGCCCGCGATCTCCCGGAAAGGGATCGCCTCACGCTGGCGGATGGTGATGCTCTCCCCCGGCTCCGGCAGCTCCCGGCCGGACTGCTCACGTACCTCGGCCTCGATCTGGTCGACGATGCG
>CAWCQE010000018.1:0-102785 GCA_963797665.1 uncultured Actinomycetes bacterium
TCAGCCGCCAACATCAGGCTGATCGATTTTACGGAGCGGCTGGTCCCGCCGGATCAGATCAAGTCGGCGGGCTATGCCGGTGCGGTGGCCTACGTGTCCGAATCGCGGCGGTGCAACTTCGGTTTCAAGCCGGTCACCCGCGAGTATGCGGATGCGCTTCGCGCCGCGGGCCTTCACGTCGTCAGCAATTACCAGTACGGCAAGCCCGGTGGCGCACCCGTCGGATTACACCCGCGGGTACGACGGGTGGCGTGGCAGACGCGCGACAGCGCTGCGGCTGCACGCAGCGGCCGGGGGCGGGGAGTCCGCCCCGATCATGTTCAGCGTCGACGAGGATATCGACCTCAGCGCCTGGAAAAGCGTTGGCGTCGAGTGGTTTCGAGGAATCAACTCGGTGCTGGGCGTCGACCGCACAGGCATCTATGGGCATTTCCGGGCGTGCGCGTGGGCGATCCAGGACGGCGTAGTTGGGCCGTCGGCCACTGCAGGGCACGGGTGGGTATGGCAGACGAGCGCATGGTCGACGGTGAGCGCGAACCCAGGGCGGTGCTGTATCAGGCTGTGGTCAACACCCCGTCGAGCCCGGGTCCCCTGCTGGGGCGGGATACATGTCGATGTGGACGACGTCCTTGCGGCCGATTTCGGGCAGGGGGATCTTGATCGATGACCTGGCGGGTGCGAGCCTGCACCACGAGGCGCCAAACGCACAAGCGTTCGACGCGAACAGTGGGTTTACCTGCGCAACCACTCGAGGATTGCGTGAGCCCGTGCGGCGCATCGACGGACTTTGGTGCGGCTCCCCGCCGTCATATGGTTTCATTCGAGCACCGAAGGCGACAGTCGCCCCCAGCGATTGCGCCCGGGTTACGTGTCGGCTTAACGATTGGTTGGAGGTGTCTGAGATGGATCGTCGCAGCATGATGTTGATGACAGGGATCGCTGCGGTGGCAGCCGCGATACCCCTCCCCGAGGCCCGGGCTTTCCCGTCACCGGACGCACCCCCGGCGGATCGGGTGCCACTGCCTACCGAGCCGCCGCCCGGTGCCACTGCCGGGAACTACATTTCCAGGACGAGTTCGATGGCCCGCTCGGTGCAGGCCCCGATCCGGCGAAGTGGACGGTGCAGAGCTCGCAGGACGACGTCTTCCCGCCGGTCCTGGGCAATACCGCGACGATCGCCGAAACGTATTCCTCGACGGCAACTCCAATCTCGTCCTCCTCGCCACGCAAGAATCGGCCAGTACTTCGGCGGCAAACTGCGAGGCAACTGGAGGAGCCTCATCGGCCAGACGTGGGAAGCGCGGATCAAGCTCGACTGCCTGAACCCTGGCGTCTGGCCCGCGTTCTGGGCGGTGCACGAGGATCCTCTGCCTGACGGCGAGGTCGACATTTTCGAGTGGTACGGCAACGGGAGCTGGCCTGCGGGAACCACAGTCCACGCAGCATCCAACGGGAAGACATGGGAAGGGAGATCAATCCCCGAATTGGTCGACGGCGGGTGGCACAACTGGCGTATGCGGTGGGACCAGGACGGTTTCAAATTCTGGCGGGACTACGTTGACGGTGCGGAACCGTACTTCAGCGTGCCGCCGAAGCCCATACAGGTCTCCGGCAGACCCGACGACTTGCGGTGGCCGTTCAACATTCCCGGCTATTGGCTGAATCCCATGTTCACCCTTGCGGTCGGTGGGCCTGGCGCCGGCGATCCTGCCCTGGGTAACTTCCCGGCGGCGATGCTCATCGACTGGATACGCGTCTGGTAGCTGCTTCGGCGCTTATCGCGCCGCCTTGATCACCTGAACCAGATTGAACTGCCAGCGCTCCAGAAGCCGGAATCCCAGGTCGTTGGGAACCGAGAAGGCGGGGGTGACGCCGAAGAGTTCGCCTGGTGGCAACATTGACGCCTGCTCGTGAGCGGGCCTCGACTTGTCGGCTTGGGTGATGATCCACACGACGCGGCAGTCGCTCAACGGTCCGGCGGAAGCCTCCGGTATGAGGTTGGTGTCGAAGACGTCGTTGCGGTCCGTCGCTCGCTGCCACAGGCTGAGGTCGATCAGCTTCCGGTATGCGTCAGGGCGCGCCGCCATCAACGGTCGCATGGGGGCAGGCATGAAGGTCACTGTGTCGTTCACGAGTAGACAATCACCCGGTGCTGCCTTCGCGGTGATCAGATCGGCCACTTGGCTGTAGTCCATTCCGTATTTTGCGTACGGACTTCGTTGCACCAGAAGATAATTCGGCGCTGCGGCGAGAGCGAAAAGACTGACGATGGCCGCCGCGATCCATGGCTTAACGGCCAATGCGCCAATGCAGACGCCCAAGACCAGTGCCAACGCCGGTGCGGTGAAGCATAAGTAGCGAGGCGTATAGATGGGGTGGATCAACGCCGACCAGATGACGATCAGGGCGGTCGGTATCACCAGCCATGCGATCGCCAAGGTCAACAGTTGGCGATCTGCCTCCCCAGTTGCGCGGATGTGCAGAGCCACAAGACAATAGCCGCCGCTACGACCAGTGCCGACACGATCGCGAACGGCGGGCTTCTTTCGAAATATTGTTGAACCGCGACATCTTCGATCGTTCGGCGCCCAATCGGTGCGATCCAGATGATCTGATGCACTTGACCCATGGCTGCGACCACAAACGGCGTCACAGCGCAGCCCGCCAGAACCGACGCAATGGCGAACCGTACGAGGACCGTTCGCGTGCGCCGGTAGAGACAGATGAAAGCGACGTGCGCCAACAACAACAGCGCGAGGTACACGTCGAGCAGAATCGACATCGCTAGGACGATCCCGTAAGACAGCCAGACCCAAGCGTTGTCACGGCGCGTGGCGTGAACGAGCAGCACGGTCAGCCACACGGCGGCCATCATCGAAAGGGCATACGGACGAGCTTCGATGCCTGCCCATGTCGCCCGAGGCAAAATCGCGCAGAGAGCCCCGGAGCTCACCGCGAGCGTGCGAGACGAGAACTGCTTGCCCAGCACCACTACTCCGGCCGCCGCGCCTCCAACAGCCAGACCACTTGGCGCGCGGGACCAGAACTCCGTGGGCGGGAAAATCTGGAACCAGCCGTGCATGATCAGGTAGTACAGGCCGTGGACGGCGTCGACGTTGCTCAACATCTGCCACAACTGGCCGAGAGAACGACTGTACGACGCCGAAATGGTCGCGGCCTCGTCGTACCAGAAAGACGGGCGGCCGGCGCCGGCCAGACTCACTGCGGCGCCCAACACTCCAACGACCAGCGGGTCCACCAGCAGCGGTGCCTGCGCTAGCTGCTCGGTGGGAAGCCCGCCGCGGCCACGGTGTAACTCGCCGGTAGAGGAGACGCTCACCGAGCCGACCCAACCACGTAGCGTTGTAGGTCGCCATCACTCATCTGCACTCCCCGCTGAATACGCCGCTATGTTGCCAGAAGGGCCTGGGGCCTTCTGGCCCGTCGGCGGTCCCCAGGACGCACCTGAACGCTGCACAAACGCTCGAAGACTGAGTGGAGCCCCCTGTCAGGATTGAACTCGTCTGACGATAGAGGCACGACGACTACGCAACAGAACGAGCTGCCCGCGCGAGGTGAGCGTTGCGATCATCGAGAGCCCCACGGCCACCAGGTCGCGGTGCGTGAATATGAGAAACACGCCGAGGCAAGACCCGTCCAGCACCGGCGACTGCTCGAGGTGCTGGGCGACTTGAGCAGCCAGGAAGGGCGGCGGCTCCGGCGCCGTGGTGACGAAGCCAGCATCCGGCGGTGCCGGTGAAACGGTGGTCGTCGTAGGCGTCAGTGTGGTGCGGGCCGGTGTGGTTGCCCTGCCTGTAGGCATTACGCAGGTTGACGGCGAAATCACGGCCAGGTTCGCGTCTGCGATGCTGGCGGGCTGAGAAGTAGCAGGTAAAACGCCCCTGCCGAGCGCTGCGGCGCCACCGCGGAATTGGTCTGTAAGCCGTTCCTTCGTGCCGGCTGGCAACGGAACGCCAATGACCACGTCGACCGTTGCGGCGCCAACCGCTGCAGCCGCTCCCTCGACCAACGCCTTGTCAGCGAACCGAGCACATTGAGAGCAAGGGCTGCCAAAGCTGCAAACATCGTCTGCCTAGATATCCCCGCTACGCAGACAGCAAATGATGGTGTTTGCTTTCAACGAGGGTTCTGCCGGCAGGTATCGAATCCGTGGCCGATGGCCCACTGCCGTAAAGACGCAGAGCCTGGGCCGTCGCCGTCGCAACTTCACCTCGCAGATTCGACATCGGTGGACTGCCTCGCGTATGGATTGAGTTCGTGAGCAGAACTACGTAGGTATCTGAGCCTGGGTCCATCCAAAGCGATGTTCCGGTAAAGCCGGTGTGGCCAAAGCTACCGATGGGGAAGACCATGCCTCGCGGCGTGGACTGGGCCGTATCGATATCCCAGCCAAAGCCGCGCAGGTTTTGCCCCTTGATCGCTGGATAGTGCGGAGCGAGCAGCGGATCTGTTGTATTCGGTGTCTTTGCGACGGCTTCTCGGGCGCCATCGTTCGCTGCTTCGAGTTGTTGAAGTGTATGGCCCGGCTGCTGCGGAGTCGTCATCAACTCCAGAGTCGCTTGCTTCAGCGGAAACATGCTCGGACGGCCCGCAAGCCGGTCAAGCAAGGCCTGCGCATAGATGCTGACATCGTGCGCCGTCGAGAACACGCCGGCATGCCCGGCCACTCCACCCATGCGCCGCGCCGTCGTGTCATGCACAGTGCCCCGAAGCAGGTAATCAAGATCGGGATTCTGCTCGGATCGGCTCTGCTCTCTTCGTCACGTGCTGTCGGTGCGATGCGCGACAAAAGACTGGTGCTCCACGTACCTGCAGGACAACCGACCGGCACACGCTCTTTTGGCGCGGGAGCCCACGCAATCGCAGCTCCTCTCATCGTGTGCGGACCACATGCTTTGGCCGGGGGTAGATAGCGGGTGTCTTCCATGCCAAGCGGCGCAAATACGTGTTGCTGAACGTAAACGTCTTCTGCCTCGCCTGTGACTTTCTCGATCAGCGCGCCGAGCAGAATGAAGTTGATGTCGGAGTAGCGGAAGACCTCACCGGGACCCGACTCCAGCGGCGTGGTGAGCGCACGATGAATGCCTTCTGTTTTGTCGGCTCGGTCCAGTCCCCACGGATCTTTGAGGTCGACGTCTCCCGTTTCGCCTGAAGTGTGCGTAAGCAACATGCGAACGGTCACCTTTGCACGCTGTGGATCGTTCGCCGTGTTGAAGTCCGGCAAATACTTGCTGCACGGGATCGTCGAACTGAACCTTGCCTTGTTCGTACTGCTGCATGACGGCAGTCGCCGTTGCAAGGGATTTCGTCAACGACGCCAAGTCGAAGATCGTGTCCTCGGTCATCGGCTCTGCAGGTGCAGGCGATCCATCTAGCCCTGGTTCGCCTGCAAGCTTGCGCGAGCCATAAGCCTGGTGGAAGACGATGTTGCCACCGTGCCCGATCACAACCACAGCACCTGGCAGCCGATGTGCCGCAATCGCATCGTTCATCAGCTTGGAGACTGTTGCGAAGTCAGGTGTGGGAGCCGCATCTGACGCCTGCGTTGCCTGCGCGCTCTCGCTTACAACCGTTGGCGCTGCATAGCCACACGAGGAAGCCGCAGCGAGTGCAAACAAGACAGTTCCAACAGCAATGGCCTTTCGCACAGATGGCTTACCGAACATCAAGCTGGTAAGCGAGCCAATGATAAACGTGGCTGCGGCTCCGATAAGAACGAACCATGTGAACGCGATGTGTCGAATGGTGATGGGACCGAGATGCACAGGGAACTCTCATTGCCAAAGCGAGAGATTGAGCGCGAAGCCGCAGACCATGCCAATTGCGGCCCCCCATTGTGTTGCGTAGCGCGTAAGCGTGCCACCCCCACTCTCGCAAGAGTGCCACTCGTCGATAGTTTCGCGTGCCCAGCCCTGGTAGCGGTCCCCGATGATCACATCGGGCGGAGTGAAGTCGCCGGCACGGATGCAAGAGTTGACGGTGTTAATGGGGATTTCGGGGTACTCCGAGATCTGGCCCGCGCTCATGTACCGGTGCATGCCAGCCATGCTAACCATCTGCCTGGCTCTCATGAGGACGTGCCGCCGCCGGTGTCGTTCTCGAAGAAGGCGACTCAGCGGCTGGACTTCGACGGTGATCTTGACGGCACGGCAAGTCCCTAGATCGCCCGTACGCCGTTGCGCGTCGAGTTCGCCAAACAGGGCGAGTAGGCGGTCGTCTGCCGCCTCTTGCCGGGGTGGGTTTGCGCAGCGCTGCCAGGGACTGCGCCGCGTCCGGGGCGTCTGGCGCCCAGTCAATGGTGGGCAGGCCCAGCGCCTCGCGCCGACGTTCGATTTCGGCTCCAGCCTCGTCGTACTCGCGGACGCCAGCCAGTAGGGCGGCAGAACCCAAACTTTTCGGGGCGCAAGCACTGGCGGGCGCCCCGCGATCCGTCCCCCGCCGGGGGAGCGGTGCCTTGTGCTGAACCGTCCGCGGGCGCGGGCGCATCAACGCCCGGCATACCTGCACTTGAAGGAGCGTGAAAAGTGTTGGGAGAGTGAATAGTACGAGTTTCGTGATGGATAACTGCCGCTGGTGCTGGTGGCCTCCACCTGAAACTGAAACGTGTTGGGCGGCAGACGCTTTGCACCTTCCTCGATCATTCGCCAATCCTCCGGCTTCGCCTTCACCAGGATTCTCGGGGTATCCGAGATTCGCCGCGTTGTCGAGAACCTGCTGGAGCTCCTGCTCACGCTCAGTACCGCTGCTGCTTTTCTGCGGCCGTCGGTCCGGCGGTCGGTCCGTTCCAGCCGACCGGCACACCCTTAACGAAATTCAGTTCGTTCCTTGCGATCTGGTAGGACATCCGCAACGCCCGTAGACGTCGCTCATCCACGTCCAGATGCATAAGCCACAACGCGGTGCCCGCGCCCGTAATCGCGCTACGCACCAAGGTCGGCATCCCGTACCCGCGCACGGTGTGCCAAGCGTCCAGGCACACGACGGTGACCACGAGATCGTCGATCGCGGCGCGCATCGGTGCGTCGATCAACTCGCGCATCGAGAACTCGGTCAGAACGCGGTCGTCGTTGTCGATCGGCGAACCCGTCTCGACCGTCGCGTGCTCCTGCGTGTAGATCTGCAGCGCACGCACTTAGTCCTTAACCTGTGTGCACGCCGCCTTCAGGTTGTCATCTACTTCATCAACTACCGCTGTCACTGCTTCTCCGTTGTCGTACGACCCGTCACCGCCTTTAGCGGCAACACCGGGAATCGGGAATCGCACATGCATTCAAATAGCCAGTCTATGCGGCCCACCGACACTTCCCGGCGTGTCGCGGTGTGTCTCCGCGAGCCGCCTAGCCGCCGGGGCAACGCCGGGGTAGGCACCCGACACGGCCGACTTAAATGCCCTGAGCTGCGCAAACGTTGAAGGTGACGAGCACGGCGAACCGTGTTGCATAGATTGACTGCATGCGCGGGCACCCCCATCGCGCCACAACCGTGGCGGCGATCTTCGCGACAGCATGCTTCGTGATCCTCGTGGGCTGCTCCTCCGGCACCGACGGCGGCCCGGCGTCATCGCCGACGACACCGACCGGAAACCCAACCTCCGCGGCGGCCGGCTCGGGCGTCTCCCCCGGCGGTGTCACGACCTCGGTCGAAGCGCTCGCCGAGTCGACCGAAGAAGAGTATTTCCAGGCCTGCAACGCTGCGCGGCTATGGATGGAGCAGCAGTCGGGCGACCCCAAGACCCAGATCGAGCCGTATCTGGCCAGCGTCCAGACGTCCGACGCACCCAGCCCGGGCACGTTCAACACCCCGTGGTCGCAGCTGTCTCCGGCGCGCCGGGCCGCCGTCATCGTCGCGGTCCAGGCCGCCGCCGATCAGGCCTGTGGGTAGTGCTGCCCTTTTAATCACGTCGAGAAGAAGGGGTCATCCGGCTCGGAGTCGTCGGGCTTGGGCTGCGCGGCGATCCACGCCCGCGCACGCGCGACGGCGGTTTCCAAAGGCCCGAAGAGCTTGTCCCCGGCCGGAACGACGCCGTCCTCGCCGAGGAGGTCGTCCAGGCCGCCGCGTTGGAGCATGCGCGCGGCGGCCGGGGTGACGCCGGAGATGATCAGCCGGCCGTTGTGGGCGTTCGAGTTGGCCGGCCCACCGTCGCAGCGCCTTGATCGCCACCGACGACGGCACGTCGGGCAGGGCGCGAAGGCTGAGCACGACGACGGCGTTGCGGCTGCCTTCCGCCCGCGGCCACTCCTCGTCGATGCGCGCCACCTCGGCGAAAAGCCCGACACCCGCGTAGTGCAGAACGGTCACATCGTTGCTCGCGACGCGGTCGGGCACCGGGACGATCCGCCAGCCCGCCGTCGTCGGTCGGCGGTCACAGCGATCAGCTGGGCGGACTCTCGAAGCCTTGACGCAGTAGAGCACCAGCGACGTGATGCGCCGATCAGGATCGCGGTGTGCAGCGGCAACTGCGTGGTCGCCAGGAAGGTGATCAGCATCGCCAGCGCGGACAGCGGCGCGACACTGCAGCACCAACTTGATGTCGGGCCAGCGGCCGAGCTACCAATTCGGCCCCGATGACCAGGATGAGACCGCCGATGACCGGCATCGGGATGAGCTCGGCGAGCCGAACCGGCAACCACGACCAGGGCGGCAGCCAGATCCCGGCGAAAATGCCCGCCCAGCGCGTCTGTGCCCCCGCCGATACGGCGACGCCGGTGCGCGACAGCGAGCCACCGATCGGCAGCGCGCCGAAGAAGCCGCCGGCCAAGTTGGCCGCGCCCTGCGCCATGAAGTCCCGGACATGTTGGGCCGGCTGCCGTCGGGATTGGGCACCGCCGCCGATATTCCGGCCGCCTGTGCCAGCCCGACGAGCGCGACCGCCAACCCCGCCGACCAACAGCTCGGGCATGGCGGCGAAGTTCGGGATCATCAACGGCGGCAGCGAATTCGGAGATGGACGCGATATCGCCGACGGTCTCCACGTCGATGTGAGGCGACGGCGACGACCGCGGTGACCACCACCAGCGCGATCAAGGTCGCGAACGCTTCCAGCGGCTTGATGAGCTGAAACACCGACCACACCGCGACCGTGCCCAGGGCGACCAGCCACGGCGCCAGCTGCCACAATCCGATGTGGGCGAACGCATCGATGAACTTGCCGATGGTGTTGTCGCTCTCGGGTCGATAGCCCGTCGCGTCGTGAATGACGCCGGCGATGATCTGCACCGCGATACCGGTGGCAAAACCGGTCATCACCGCGTTGGAGACGAAGTTCATGATCGACCCGAACCGCAGCAGCCCGAACATCAGCATCACCGCGCCGACGACGAGGGCCAGCGCGGCGATGTTCGCCGGGTCCGTCGGGTCCAGACCCGGCGTCGGTCAGCACACTTCGCGACGTCAACGCGATCGCACTGGTCAGCGTCGTCACCATCAGCACGGTGCGGGCGAACACCGAGCCAAGGATGGCCGACACCATCCCGGAGTACAGGCCGGCCAGCCGGATTGAAGCCGCCGATACTGGCATACGCCATACCTTCGGGGATCGAGAAGAGACCCGTCACCAGCCCGGCCACCGCGTCGCGGGGCCGCGGACGGCCAAGGCCGCGCATCGCCGCGCCGACCCTCGATCGAACCGCTGGCGCCGGTCATAACGAGTAACCTTGCCACGACCGCGCGCAGCCAGGCATCACTTGCGCAGTACCCGCGCCATCCGGCAGGTTTTCTCGGGCGCTAACTCTTGGGCTCGGCCCGTACCGGCGAGATTGGCTGGGTGCCGACGTGCTGGCCGGGTTGGCCGCGGGTGCTGGGGCCAAATCCGCACGGCCGTCAAGATCGCGGAGAAGACTTGGATAAGCAATCTTCCGGAGGGAAAGCGCCATGGGTGCCGACGATTACGAATTCGAGAACGGCTATCCCACTGCGGAGACCGTCAAGCGTGCATAAGACGACGCCGACTTATACCGCGCCGTGCAGGCGTCCAAGTTTCTTCTATCCGACGGCGGCGTTCTCGGTCGATTTCATTGCCCACGAACAGCATTGACTGCCGCGAGCAGCTGCTCACGGCGTCACGATGTTGAACCAGAACTCGAAGGTGTCCAGCAAGCCCATGAACTCGTTGAACGCCCCGCGCTGGCCTTCGATCATCAGGTCACCCGAGGCGATCGCCTCATCGATCGTGATTTCTCCCAGCTGGATCTGGTCGAGCGTGGATTTGGCATGGTGAGCTTCGCATCGGCATTCGGCACCGGCCGGAGCGTAGTTGAGCACCGCGTTCTCGACGGTCAAGCCCGTACTGCTGCTTCAGGTCGGTGAAGTCGATGTTGAGCGTGATCTTCTTACCGGCGGCCTCCGGCGCCGTTCAGCCGCACCGCGAGGTAGTCGAACAGCATGTCCGGCGGCATCGCGCTGATGGTGTCCGGGCTCGCGGTGTCGATGCCGCCTGCCGCCGGCACGCCATTGCGCAGCTCGAGCGCGCCTTGCAGGTACACCGAGCGCCACGGTCCGGACTCGGCCTGATAGCCGAGCTGCTCGTAGGTGTCCGCGAGCAGGTTCTTGCCCGCCACGCTGTTCGGGTTGGCGAAGACGACGTGCTTCAGCGCCATTGCGACCCAGCGGTATTCACCTTTGTCGAAGTCGGCCTGCGCCCGCTCGAGCACCGCTTCCTCGCCGCCCATGTACTCGACGTACTTCTTCGCGGCCGGCTCGGGCGGCAGGTCGTTCAGGTCGGAGGGATTGGCGTCGTACCAGCCCATGTAGCGCTGGTAGACGGCCCGCGAGTTGTGGCGCAGGTGCCGTAGTAGCCACGGTTGGGCCAGAACTTGTCGAGCTCCGGCGGGAACTCGATCATCTCGGCGATCTCGGAGCCGATGTAGCCCTTGTTCATGAGCCGCACCGACTGGTCGTGGATGTACTTGTACAGGTCGCGCTGCTTTTTCCAGTAGTCGATGATCTTTGCGTTGCCCCACATCGGCCAGTGGTGGCTCTGGAACTTTACTTCCGTGTCCGGCGCCGTAGAGGTCGATGGTCTCGTCCAGGTACTGCGCCCACTTCAGCGGGTCGCGGACCTGCGCGCCACGCAGCGTCAGCAAGTTGTGCAACGTGTTGGTCGCGTTCTCCGCCATCCACATCGCCTTGAACTGCGGGAAGTAGGTGTTCATCTCGGCCGGCGCTTCGGTGCCCGGCGTCATCTGGAACACCATCTCGACGCCGTCGACCGTGATCTTCTGGCCGGTCTTCGTGACGATGTCGGTCGGCATGATCAGCGTCGCCGTGCCGGTGGACGTGGTCTGTCCGAGGCCGCCGTTCACGCCGCCCTGCGGGTTGCGTGGGAGCAACGCGCCGTACATGTAGATCGCGCGCCGGCCCATCGCGTTGCCGGCGATCACGTTCTCGCTGACCGCGTGCTCGGTGAAATCCTCGGGCGCGATGATCTTGACCTTGCCGGCGTCACGTCGGCCTCATCGACGATGCCGCGCACGCCGCCGTAGTGGTCGACGTGGGAGTGGCTGTAGAACGACCGCGAGCACGGGCCGCTGGCCGAGGTGCTGCGATGACGAGGTCGTAGCGCGGCCTTGGCGGTCTCGGTCGAGATCAGCGGGTCGAACACGATCCAGCCGGTATCGCCTTGGACGAACGTGATATTCGAGAGGTCGTACCCGCGCACCTGGTAGATGCGGTCGGCCACCTTGAAGAGGCCGTACTGCATGTTGAGCTGCGCGTTGCGCCACAGGCTGGGGTTCACCGTGTCCGGCGCCGGTTTGTCGAGGCCGATGTACTGCTTGTAGGCCTCTAGGTCCCAGACGACATTGCCGTTGGCGTTCTTGATGGTGAGCGTGTCGGGGCGGGCGATCAGATCGCGCTGAGCGTCCTCGAAGTCGGCCCGATCCGCGAACGGCAGAGAGTCGAGAACCGCCTGGTTCGCCGCCTTCGTCGCGTCGGTTGCCGGCTTGCTCGTCGCGGAGCCCTGCGGGGCACCTTCCGGTGCGTCCGCGGCCGGCTTGTTCTCGGCGTCGTCGGCGCAGCCGGCGATGAGCGCAGGCGCGGCCGCGGCACCGACGCCGAGCACGGCGAGCCGGCGAAGCGCTTCGCGTCTGGACAGGACTCCGTTGACGTAGTCGGTGGCGATTTCTTCGGCGCGCTGCAGCGTGGTCACGTGCGAAAGTATGCACTTGACCAGCGAATTCCGGTTCCCATTTCACTCGTGGACCCGCTTGGGTGTTGGGCTGCTGGGTAGTAGAAGTCGGTTTTGGTGCGAGCGTGCGGAGCGCATTGACGGCGACACCGAGCTGCCGATGTCGGAAATCATTGACCAGCTTGGCTAATTCGGCGCGCCCTCGGGCGGCGGTTTTGCGGTGAACGCGCTCTAATCGGGCACCGGGTCCCGGATATCCAGCGTGATAGTGCCTTTGAAGCCGTTCACGTTCGTGCCAGCCATGATTGGAGTATCCACCGCCGTCACGATCGACTCCGCCAAATTGTCGTAATTGACAGCGCACAATGGTGGGCATGCGCGTTGCGCTGGCCCTCGGCAGCGGCGGTGCCCGTGGCTACGCCCACATCGGGGTGATCAAAGAGCTGCGGGATCGCGGATACGACGTGGTCGGTGTGTCCGGGTCGTCGATGGGGGCGCTGGTCGGCGGCCTACAGGCGGCGGACAAACTCGACGAATTCGCCGACTGGGCCAAGACATTGACGCAACGTGCCATGCTGCGGCTCCTGGACCCGTCGATCACCGCGGCCGGGGTGCTGCGGGCGGAGAAGTTCCTCGACGCGGTCCGCGAGATTCTCGGCGAGGTCACCATCGAGGAGCTGCCAATCCCCTATACCGCGGTGTCGACGGACCTGATCGCCGGCAAGTCGGTGTGGTTGCAGCACGGGCCGGTGGACGCCGCGATCCGGGCGTCCATCGCGATCCCGGGGGTGATCGCACCGCATGTGCTCGACGGTCGCCTGCTGGCCGACGGTGGCATCCTCGATCCGTTGCCGATGGCGCCGATCGCCGCCGTCAACGCCGACCTCACCGTCGCCGTGAGCCTCAGCGGCAGCGAGGCCGGCGGTCGCTACGAGCCAACCGACGCTGAACCGAGAGCGACCACGGAGTGGTTGAGCAGGATGTGGCGCAGCACCGCGGCGCTGCTCGACACCAACGCGGCACGAACTGTCCTGGATACGCCAACGGCACGGGCGATGTTGAACCGGTTCGGCTCTGGTCCAGATGTCGATGCCGACGTCGATAGCGACGAACAACTCATCGACAGCTCCAAGGAAGCATCGGTGCCCAGGCTGGGCAGCTTCGAAGTGATGAACCGCACCATCGACATCGCGCAGGCGGCCCTGGCGCGCCACACTCTTGCGGCCTACCCACCCGACGTGCTGATCGAGGTGCCTCGTACGGCATGCCGCAGCCTGGAATTCCACCGCGCCGCCGAGGTCATCGATGTCGGGCACGAACTTGCCGCTCGGGTGCTCGATACCCTGGACAAACCCGAAACACCGGTGCTGGAAAGCTGATTCAGCCGCCAAGGAAGTCGGCGATCGTGGCGGCAACACGGCGGCCCTGCTCGCGTCCGGCACGCGCCGACGGCACCCGGCACGCCGGATCGAGCGGGTTGGGGCCAAACGCCGCAAGCGACGCGTCATCAGCGAAGACACCGAACGCCGACCCGGGAAAGGCCGCGACCTCCGCGGCCGCACCGCCGCCGAACGGTGACGGCGTCGCTTCACCGGCCGGCACCAGGACCACCGCCACATCACAGTCGTCGGCCAGCGCCAGGTTGACGATGCTGCCCACCCCGCCGTCCATGTATCGGCGGCGCCCAATCGTCACCGGCGGCCATGCACCCGGCACCGCGCAACTGGCGGCCACCGCGTCGACCAGCCCGACACCGGATGCCCGTTCGAACACCACCAGCTCGCCGGTCGCGGTGTCGATCGCGGTGATCCGCAGCACCCGGTCGGGCCAGTCATGCGACGGCAGCCGATGCGCGATCACCTCGCGCCGAACCGACTCGGCAACGCTGGCGGTCGAGAGCGCGACCGCCCCGATCCGCCGCAGCTTCTCGGCGGTCGTCACATTCGGTTCGGCCATCGCGGTGACGAATATCTCAGTGATGTCATCGACACTGACCCCCGGGTCGATCTCGGCCGAGGCCGCCGCCACCTGACGGTCGAACAGGGTGTCGAGTCCTTCCCCGCTGCCGAGCTGCGCTGCTACCGTCGAACCCGCCGAAGTGCCGAGCAGCACGTCCGAATCCAGCAGTGCCCGCGCCGTGTCCGGCGACTCGTCGGCGATACCCCGCAAAATACCGGTCTCCCAGGCGATTCCCACCAGTCCCCCGCCGGCGAGCACCAGTGCACGTTTCGTTGTCACAGGCAGCGAGTTTGCCACTACTGTTCGCTCGCGGTGCCCACCCCTGCAATTTGACGACGTGGCACGCTAGGCGCGATGAGATACCAGCCAACCGACGCGTCGGACACTCCTACCTGGGCGATGCCGCGCGCGGTGATCTTGATGCTCGGCCTCGCCGGCACCGTCATCGTCGTCGCCCCGGTCGCTGAGGCTGCAGCGGTGACGCGCTGGTCCACCTCGTCGAGAAGCGACTGAGCCGCTAGCCGGACGGAGTCCACCTCACCTTTGCGCGCAGTCTCGGCCTGGCGCTCGAGACGTGCCAGGGCTCCCGCGATTCGGGCTGAGTTTTCCTCCCGGATCAGCTTGAGCTCCTGGCGGCGCGCCCGAACCCCGAGCTTCTCGGCGGCGGCGTCGATCTGGGTCTCCGCCTTGCGGATCTGCGCGAGCGGCGCCTCGGCCGTCGCCTTGATCCGCGCGAGCTCATCCGCCAGTTGCGCGTCGCCCTCGGCGCGAAGCTCGGCGACCGCGACCTCGAGCCTCTCCTGAAGCCGCCCTTCGGTGGCGGCCATGTCGCGCTCGAACTGGGCGTGGAGATCCTCGCCCGCCTGCCTCAGGATCTCCGCTACGCGACGTTCGAACTCCTCGACGGCACCCTCGAACCACGGCGGTCGCCGTCGCAGCGCTCGGCTCACCGGGAGGTCGCCGGCCGAGGGCCGCGGCGAGGCGTGCCCCCAGTCCACGGGACGGCGGTCGTCTTCGGCCCTCGTTCTCCACCCGGTGAATGGTCCTACACGCACCGATTGCGCGCGGCGAGCACTTCGTGGCCGGCTCGCGACGTCAGCGGATCGAGCCGACGAGGTGAACGCGCTCGCGCCGGGCGCTTCGACGCGGAAGCGCCAATCCTCGCCACGGCGCCCTGGGAGGAAGCGGACACCCCGGGATGCGAGGCGGCACCTTGAACTGGGCGGGATCCGGCCCGCGTCGACGATGCGAGTAGTCCAGGCTAAGTACGAGGACGTTCGCCGCAGCATCCATGGCGGCATGGACGTGATCGCGCGGCGGCGGCTACCGCTGAGGGGCCGCGTGCGGACTGTCGCCCGCGGGCCGGCGACTAGCGGCCTCCCGCGATGTCGCCCCGACGGCCCTGCCGCCGCTGGAGCCGCACGTCATCGTCCTGTTCGGCGCCACGGGCGACCTCGCGAAGCGAAAGCTCCTGCCCGGCGGTCTCCACCTGACCCAGACCGGTCTGATCCCGGACTCCCGGATCGTGGGGACCTCGCTCGAGGACCTGGACGATGACGCCTTTCGCGCCCTGGCGAGGGAGGCATGCAAGAACTTCGGCCGCAAGATCCACGACGACGCGGCGCTCGACGAGTTCACGTCCAGGCTGAGCTATGTGCCCACCAGCGCGGGACCGGCGGCGCTCGCCGACGCCGTCGCAAGGGCCGAACGCGAGCTGGGTGGAAAACCCCGCCGCCTGTACCACCTGAGCGTGCCGCCCGACGCCGCGGTCGACGTGATCCACGCGCTCGGCGAGGCGGGCCTCGCTGACCGGGCGCGGGTGATCATGGAGAAGCCGTTCGGCACGGATCTCGAGAGCGCCAAGGAGCTCAACGCCAAGGTGCACGAGGTCTTCGACGAGTCCCAGATCTTCCGCATCGACCATTTCCTGGGCAAGGAGGCGGCCCAGAACATCCTCGCGCTGCGGTTCGCCAACGGGCTCTTCGAGCCGATCTGGAACCGCAACCACATCGACCACATCCAGATCGATGTGCCGGAGACGCCTCGACGTCGGCACGCGCGGCGCCTTCTACGACGAGACGGGCGCCTATCGCGACATGGTCGTGACGCACCTGCTCCAGATCCTCGCCTTCGTGACGATGGAGCCACCGACCGCGCTGGCGCCCACCGCGATCACCGAGGAGAAGAACAAGGTGTTTCGCACAATGCGCCCGATCGACCCCAAGCGCGTGGTCCGCGGCCAGTACGAGAGCTACCGATCCGTGCGCGGCGTGGCCCCTGACTCGCAGACCGAGACCTTCGTGGCGCTCGAGTGCCACATCGACAACTGGCGCTGGTCCGACGTGCCGTTCTTCCTGCGCACGGGCAAGCGCATGGCCGAGGATGCCCGGATCATCTCGATCGCCTTCCGCGAGCCACCGCAGAGCATGTTCCCCGCCGGGTCGGGCGTGGGCGATTTCGGCCCGGACCACCTGACGTTCGACCTCGACGAGTCATCGCGCCTGTCGCTCTCCTTCTACGGCAAGCGGCCCGGGCCGTTCATGAACCTCGAAAAGGTGAGCATGCAGTTCTCGCTCCACGAGGTCCATCGCGAGGCCGACACGCTCGAGGCCTATGAGCGCCTGATCCGCGACGCCATGCTGGGCGACCACACGCTCTTCACGACGGCGGAGGGGATCGAGCGGCTCTGGGAGATCTCGGAGCCGCTGCTCAAGAACCCACCCGACCTCACCCCCTACGCGCCCGGCTCCTGGGGCCCCGGCCAGATCCGCGACCTGATCGCCCCGCATCGCTGGCGGCTCCCGTTCGAGCGCCGCTGGCGCGACCTCGCGCCGGAGCCAGCGGCCGAGCACGCCTGAGCGCTGGGCGGAGCTAGCGCGGGCCCTCGGGCTCGAATGGGTGCGGCGAGCCCGAGGACGGCATCGTCAGGTCGGATGTGGTCGGGTTCAGTGTCGAGGCCTGCGTCCGATCGCCCTTCCGCCTCACCCTGAACACCTCGACCCACCCGGACGGCGTGTACCGGCGGTATGCGGGATCGTGGCTCCAGGACAGGTGCAGGTGGTTACCGCACCCGTGGGCCGCGTCGCCGTCGTAGCCGACCCATCGGAACGGCGGCAGCGGATCGTTCTGCCGCGGCTCGGCCCACTTCGCCAGCTTGGTGACCGACCGCCAGCGCTTGTTGCACTTACCCTTGTGGTCGTCGTGCAGCGGGACGATGTCCACCGCGAGCCCGATCTTGTGCTCGGAGTGCCGGACGTGACATTTGGGACACCCCACCTTCTCGCCGCTGTGCAGCCGCCCGGCATACCCCTCTGTCACGTAGATCCGGAAGTGGCGAGCGATCCAGGCGAGGTTCCGCTTGATGCGCTTGTCGATGTAAGCGCCCTCGACGTGCGGGACGCTGTCCGGAATCGGAACGAAGCGGCCGGCTTTGTCGTTGATGTGTGTCCGGCCGGGCGTATCGCGCAGCGCCGAGGCGAGCGGCGACGCGCACAGCGCAACGAGCGCCACGACGGCGATTGCGCAGGCCATCCATGCCCGGTGGCGCTCCCTCGTCCCCACCATCCGCGTGCATGGTAAGGCGTGGAGGCAGGCCTGCGGGCAAGCCCAGCCCGATGAGGCTCACCCGGAGCGGCCGCGCTCTTCCTCGTCGACGGTCCGTTCCGCCAGCGGATAGGCCTCGAGCCGCTCGTCGGGAATCGGCTCCCCGCTCTCGACCGAGACCCCGTACGTGCCGTCGGCGAGCCGCGCCTCCGCGCGCTCGAGCCCCGCGAGCTGCTCGTCGTAGTCCTGGGCTCGGCCCGCGTCGAACTCATCCTGGTAGAGCCCCTCATCCCCCTCATCGCCCGGCTCGACCCGGTCATCGCCCTCGTCGGGAGCCTCTCGGCGAAGGTCGGCGATCGCATTCTCGATCCGCTCCCGCTCGCGGGCAAGGAGCTCTCGGGCGCGATCGGGGTCCATGGCGACAACCGTACCGCGGCGCTACGTCCGGGTGAACCAAGGCGTAGCGGGACCGGTAGTTCTCAGTGAGTTGACCGATCAGCAGGCACGTGAGTTCGTCGAGGCCCTGGCCGTGCCGGAGCACGCCGACCCCCCGCCCTGCCCGCTCTGCGGACGGAGGCACCCGCTCGAGTCCAAGTGCCCGTCCGCGGATCCCGAACGTGACGATCACTTGACCGCTTCCCGCGGCTCAACGACCGGCACGCCGAGTTCGAGCGCCGAGACGTCCTAGCGGAGAGACCGAATGGCCGGGCTTCCGAACACGCCCGGTGAACGGGCACCGCAGATCGGTTTAGGATCGGAAAATGAGACGGATCGGACGGACCGGACTCCTCGCCTGTGTCGTGTTCGCTTGCCTTGGGCTCGTCGCGGTCGCCGCCGCCCACACTGCGTCATCGCCGACGAAGGTCGTCCTCGACCGCCTCACCCAGACCGGCCAGGGTCCAGAGCTGCAAGGGCATTTCGTCGGCCACCTCAGATCGCCGAGCCAGAAGTGCCTCCGCGGGCGCACCGTCAAGCTGTTCCTTCGCAACGGCAACACCGGCGAGAGCAGGCTCGCGGACACCGACAAGACCGGGAAGCTCGGCCACTGGCGCCTCGACGGCAACCTCTTCACGATCGATCGCGCTCGGATCAAGGTGACCAGGAAGGGCGTCGGATCCGGCAAGCACCGGCGGATCTGCGGGCCGGACTCGCTCTCGAGGTTCTTCGCCTGAGCCTGCGCCTCTGTCGGACAGGCGATTGCGAAACCGGGCACGGTCGGGCGTGTACCTCTTGGCGTGATGAACGATCAGGAAGCCCGCGAGTTCGTGGAGATGCTCGCCGTGCCCGAAGCCCCCGAGCCCCCGCCCTGCCCCGCCTGCGGGTGTGGTCACCCGCTTGAGGCCAAGTGCTTCCGGGTCCGAGCTCCTGACTAGTTCACCGTTTTCAGCATCATTCCAGCGGGCTTTAGCACCAGCCACTTGACGCCGGCTCGCTTGGCTCGCCCGGCTGGCTGTCGCCGCTTGCCTGCCAGTCCGAAGCGCGATCGCTGCCGAAAGCCCGCAAGCGAACAGGGCGGCCGCATCTCGGTTGGCGACGGCAACACCGCCTCGGTCCACCGCCCTCCTTGCCGTCAGCTGGCAGGTCAACTGGATTCCTCCTGCCGCTCGATCTGGCTCGTCGACTGATTGTCTCGTGAAACGGCGGGTTGCTGCCAGCGTTGCGATGACAGGGCTCGTGCTTGGCGGGCGGCGGCGCGATTGCGCGGGAGCAGCGACAGCCCGCCGCAGATAGCTATGTTCGGCGGGTGGAACTGAGGCCGTACGGCGAGGAGGACCTCGCGCTCACCGAGGCGCTCGAGTGCGACCCCAAGGTCATGCGCGAGCTCGGCGGTCCAGTGGCTCGCGAAGACATCCCCCGCGTACATCGCATGCGGGTCGAGACCGCGGCGAACGACGGCTGGTATTTCGCGATCGTCCCCGAGCCCGGAGGTCGCGCGGCCGGTCAGATCGGGATCTTCGGGCGCGAGCAGGACGGCGGCACGATCGACGAGCTTGGCTGGATGGCGCTGCCCGAGTTCCAGGGCCGAGGCGTTGCGACCAACGCGCTCGGCCTACTCCTCGAGCGAGCCCGGGCCGCGCGGCGCTTCGACCGGCTCCACGCCTTCCCAGGCGTCACCAACGGTCCGTCGAATGCCCTCTGCCGCAGGTTCGGCCTCGAGTTGATCGAGCAATCCGACGTCAAGTTCCGCGATCGGCCGCTGCGGGTCAACCATTGGGTGGTTGACCTCGGCCGGGGCGAACGCCCGACGCCGGTCAGGAAGACTGGCGGATGACGTCCTCGATTGCCGCGACCACGGTGTCGGGGGCCTTGTTGAGGATCTGCACGTGGTTGTACGGGACCTCGTCGCAAACACCGACACCCGCTTGTTGCTCGCCTCCGCTTTGGCAGCGTAACTCCGCACCGTGCGCATCTCTTCCTCCGTGGCGCCCGAGTGGCCTCCGTCCCGACGATGTAGAGGGTCGCGCACTCCAGGGCCGCGAGATCGGGGCCGAGCTCGCCGTTGACGGCGTCCATCTCGATCACGACCTCCGCCGACTGGGCGGGGGATATCCGGGCCGAGCGGCCGAATGCTGCGAGGATGCGCATGATCCACCCCAGCCGGCGGAACTGCGCGCGGACCTTCTCCTTTCCCGCCTCGTCGAGCATGGCGACCGGGTAGGCGCCGTCGATGAGCACCAGTCCGCCGAGCTGCTCGGGGTGCTGTGCCGCGTATCGCACCCCGACCGTGGCGCCGTGGGACCATCCGGCGACGATCGGGCGTTCGACCCCGGTCGCGTCGATGACCCGTCCGAGGTCGTCGACCGCCCCCTGTACGGAGTAGTCGGCCGATGTGCCCGACTTGCCTCGTGCTCGCGCGTCGAATCGGACCGTCCGATATCTCCCCGCCAGGCGCTGGATGATGCGGTTCCAGTTCCGCACAGTGCCGAAGCCACCACTGAGGAAAAGCAGGGCAGGCTCTCCCCCCGGTGTGTCGACGGCATGGAGCTTGGTGTCCGAGACCGGGATCGTCAGTTGTCCGGGCATGGTGGTCGAGCCTTGGTGTTGGCGTGCAGCGGTGGTGAACCGTCCTAGGCGAGATGGTCGCAGCCCCGAAACCAGCTTGATCAAGCGGTTTTCGCCTGATCAAGCTAGAGGCGCCTACCGGAATCGAACCGGTGTAAACGGCTTTGCAGGCCGCTGCGTAGCCACTCCGCCAAGGCGCCGTGCCCGGGCAAGCGTAGCGGTCGTCACGGGCACCCGAGCGAGGGTTGTAAGAGCGCGCTAGGGTCCCGCGCGTGCCCGACGTCGAGCTGAAACGCGCGGGCGAGATCGCCTATCGCGAGGTCAGTGGGGAGGCTGGAGGAGGCCGGGAATCCCTCCCAGTCCTGCTCGTCCACGGCTATCCCGAGAGCTCCCTCATGTGGCGCGGCGTGCTCCCCGCGCTGGCGGATTCCGGCCGGCGTGCGATCGCGCCCGACCTCCCCGGCTACGGGCGTTCGCCTCTGTCCGGCTCCGGCACCTGGGAGAGCCACGTCGACGCGCTCGAGCGGTTTCGCCGCGACCTCGGACTGGAGCGCCTCGCGCTCGTCGCCCACGACTGGGGCGGGTTGATCGGAATGCGCTGGGCCTGCGACCGCGGGGGGGTGGCCGGCGCGCTGGTTGCGAGCGGCACGGGGTTCTTCTCCGACGGCAAGTGGCACGGGCTGGGAGAGGCCCTTCGCACCGAGGGCGCTGGTGAGACCGTCGTCGATGCGATCGACCGCGACGGCTTCGCCGCGATGCTGCGCCAAACCGGCCACGGGTTCGACGACGCCGCGATCGAGGAGTACTGGAAAGCGTATGCGACGGAGGAGCAACGGCGCGCCCAGCTGGCCCTCTACCGCTCCGGCGATTTCGCCAAGCTCGCTCCGTACGAGGGGCGACTCGCGAAGCTCGGCATTCCGACGCTCATCCTGTGGGGCGAGCGCGACACGTTCGCGCCCGTCGGCGGCGCCCACCGGTTCCACCGCCAGATCCCAGGCTCGAAGCTCGTGCTCGTCGAGGACGCGGGCCACTTCGTCTTCGAGGACGACCCCGCGCGGTGCGCCCGGGAGGTCGTCGGCTTCCTTGACGAGAGCGGGATCTAGGCGCCCCGAGTGACGCGCTCCGCCAGCCAGTCGGTGACCGCGTCGCGGACCGCCTTCGTGTCCTTGAGCGTGTGGTTGCCGGGAACCCGGATGACAGTACGGCGCCGGGCCTCAGGCGGCATTCCGAACGGATCGCTCTTCCCCTGTACTACGAGGGTCGGGACATCCACTGCGTCGAGCTCGCCCAGGCGGCTCTTCGTCGGGTCATCGCCCTTGCCGGGTGGATGCACGGGAAAGGCCAGGCAGAGCACCGCCAGAGCGCCGAGGTCGGCGGCCGTGCGACACGCTACGCGCGCACCCGCGGACCGTCCGCCGACGACGAGCGAGGCGCCCTCGAGCGCACCAGCCCGGAGCTGCTCGACTACCGACGTCCACGCCGCATCGAGCTGCCGCGCGGGCGCCGGTGACCGGCGCCCCGCCACTACATACGGCTGCTCGACGAGCGCGACCGTGACGCCGACTTCGTTCGCCGCCTCGGCGGCCGCGACCAGATCCGCCGTGCCCACGCCCCCTGCGGCCCCGTGTCCCAGCACCAACCCTGCGTCCGGCCGCTCGACCGGACGCAGGTGAACGCGTGCGGATCCATGAGGCGTATCGAGCTCGACCATGCGCCGATGCTAGCCGCGGATCGAGCGGCCTAGGCGCGCCGGCGTTTGCTGCGAGGCATGACCGGTCAGCGAAGCAGGTAGTCCATCGCGCGACCCATGATCTCGTTGCGGGTCGAGGCGTCGGTGATGCCCTCGAACCCGTAGCCCATGTAGAGCGTGTCGTCGGTCGCCACGGCGGCCCCTTCCTTGATGCCGAGACCCCCTCGGGGGCGCCAGTCGTTGCGGTTGGGCCCCTCGATTCCGTCGGGGTCCTGCGGCGCGCCGGGAACCGTCCACCCGTCCATCTGGTTGCCGTCGTCCTCGAACGACGTGTTGCCTTCACCGGTCGACGTCTGGATGTCGTCGATGAACACGCCCGGGAACTGCTGGAAGCCCCAGTCGCTCACCGATGTGATCGAGACCTCGACCTGCGGCCCCAGTTCCTCCGGGATGTTGGCCTGGAACTGCTGCCAGCCGCTGGAGCTGCCGTTCGCGGCGTTCCACTCGCCCGTCGTGCCCGTCGAGCTGCACGTGCCGTCCGGCTCGAACTTCTGGTAGTGGGTCAGGAAGGGGTGCAGGACATTGGCGGCGTCGTCGGGATTGCTCCACCCACCGGTGCACGCCTGATCATTCTCCAGGTCGCTGCTGGTGAGACCGTTCTCATCCGGCAGCGTCGTCCAGTTGTCCTGGCCGACGGTGTGCGCCTCGACGATCATGTAGTCGAAGTCCAGCTCGAGGTTGAAGCTGGTCCAGAACGAGAGCGTCGCTCCGCCGGCCGGGACGTCGATCGTCCGGGTCAGGCGCTTGTACGCCTCGTCCGCCCGATCCGACCACATGAACGACTGCCCCGTGTGCGGATCGAACGGGCCTGAGAGCCCACTCTGGTACTCGGCCGCCGGCCAGCTCTCGAACTGCGGGAAGCTGTCCGCCGGGTCGGTCACCTTGAGGAAGTCGCCGGTCGCGATGAACGACGAGTTCGACGCCTGGTTTTGGGCGCTGTCGGCGCCGTTCAACCCCCACGACAGGCCGTCGAGAGGCTCGTCGATCCCGGTGACGTCAAACGGATCGCCGGTCTCCGGATCGCTGCCGCCGTCGGGGGTGGTGATCGCGGCTCCGAACATGTACTCGATCGGGTCACCCTGTGAATCCCCCGACCCGGACAGCGCCAGGCAGCCAGCCAGCACGTCTGGGTCGGCACTGCACTGTTCGTTATGGAACGGGTCGTAGTTCTGCGTGCCGAGACCGGTGGTGTACTGCTGTCCGGCACGCTGACCGGTGTAGAGCACACGCCCGCCCTCGTTGACGTAGTCGCGCACCTCGAGCAGTTCCTGCATCGCCAGCCGCGACGCGTTGCCTGCACCCCAGCCGGGCTCGCGCGTCACGACGTCGTCGCCCGTGTACCAGACGACCGCGTCGTAGTGGCTGAGCACGCCGAGGTTGTCCGGCGCGGTGCGCCCGTGGGCGTCGACGTCATAGACGTCGTAGCCGACGCCGTTCGCCTCTAGCGCATCCTTATAGAACTGGAGATAGTGGGGGGGGCCTGGCGCCTGGTTGGGCGAGGCTCCCGAGTAGTCCTCGGCCGAGAGCACCAGCGTGCGATTGCCGCTCTCGGAGACGGCGTCGTAGGTGAACGAGTCGCTGGTCGCTCCGCCGCCCTCGAACCACACCTTCACGGTGTCGCCTGGGTCGGTGCCGGTTACGTCGCCTCGGACGACGTGGTAGTAGGTGCCCTTGCCGACCCCGTAGCGCTCGCCGGCCTTCCATTCGGTCGTGTCCGCGCTCTGCACCGGGCCGTCGTTCACCTGGTAGTGCAGCGTCACGTCCCCAAGGCTGCGCTTGGCCAGCACCCGCACCTCCTGCGGATCGCCGTACGACTCGCCGAACTTGAAGTCGAACAGCGACGTCTGTCCGTTCTGGGGATCGATGTCGTCGGCGTCGAGGTAGAACGGCTCGACGTCGATGCCGACGGGGGAGTCCGGATTCGCTGGATGCGCCGCGGACTTGGCCAGCCCCAGGTGGAAGTCGAGCGTCTTCTCGAACTCCGCCTGGATCAGCTGCTCGTCATCGGGGAACACGAAGCCCGCTCCGGCGAGCCCCTCGCCGAGCTCCGGCGTGAAGGCGATCGTCCCATCATGGACGTCGGCGTAGTCGGTGGTCTCGCCGTTGGTGACGTAGAGCGTGTCCGCTGACTGCCCCGGGTTGAACCCCGGGATGGCGGGCGTCGCCCGTGCCGCCGGTGCCCGTGCCGTCGGTGCCGCCGGTGGCAACGTAGATCGGATAGTCCGCGTCGAGCGTGCCGACCTGCCAACCCTGCGGATACAAGAGCCATTGGCCGAACGAGTGCAGGTTCGACTGGAACTTCGGCTTGATCCGGTCGATCAGCCCCTGCATGGCCTTGGTCTCCGGCTCCGAGGCGACGCTGGGACCACGATAGGTCTCGTCGGCGGGGTCCGGGGACGATCCCTCGTTGTCGAAGCCCCAGTGCTCCGCGAAGTTGCGATTCGGATCCACGCCGTCGCCGACGGTGATCTGCCCGTCCCCGTTGTTGTCGCGCAGGTTCTTGCGCCACAGCCGCTCGTGGTCGAACGTGTACTGGTAACCGTCGGGGTTCGCGGAGATCACGAACCACAGCTCCGTCGTCTTGAGCAGTCCCTTGATCTGCTTGTCGTTCGCCCGCCAGCGGTCGATGAAGTAGTGCATGAGGCGGCGGTTCACCTCGAGGCTGATCCACTCCCGCGCGTGCTGATTCGACGAGTAGAGGACCGCGGGGCGCGATCCGTCGGGTACATCGCGGGCGCCTTGCGTGAGCTTTAGGGCGATCAGCTCGCGACCCTCATGCGTCTTCCCCAACACTTCGAGCTTTACGAGCTGAGGGTTCTGGCGGGCCACGCGATAGAGCTCGTCTCGGATTCCCCCTGGCTCGTCCCAGGACCGATAGACCTTGTAGCCGCCGGCCGCCTGGGCGGCGGCCTGCTCGGTCACCGTCTGGCCCTTCTTGTTTCGCGTCAACCTGACCTTGACGCCGGTCGCGGCGAGCTTTGCGCGCTGGCTCTGGGTCAGGACGGCGTCGGCTCTGATCCCCGATTGGGTTCGTTGCACGCCCGCGAGCTCGACGCCACCGATCGCCTTGGCGATGTCGTCCTCACTGCCCTCGACCGTGTACTCCTCGAGCATCGGGTCCCCTTGGCCCGAAGCCACGGGTGCGGTCGCAAGGACGATTGCGACCAGAGCAAGACCGACACCGCTAATCCTCGACCTCATGGACCTCCCCTTTCGGCGATGAGCCGATCGCCGTCTCGTCTTTTTCCCCGACTCCCCTCGTCCAGCCAAACGCCGCACCTGCGACGAAAGGCACAATCCTCGCGGGTGCCGCTACCCACTCGGGAGACCGTTACACCTGTCCGATCCGGCCAAAGTTAGAGGCCGTCCTGCGCCGGTTCGACCTTCAGACCGACTGTCGGGTGCCCCGGGAGCTTCCGGGGCCGAAACGCGATCGCCTACTGCCGCAGCCCGGCGGCGTCGAGGGCGGCGTTCCAGTCGTCGAAGTACTCGAGCCGGACGATGCGTCCGTCGCGGAAGGTGGCGACTTGGTGGTACAGCTCCTCGTCGATCTCCGCCCCACTCCTGCTCCGCCCATAGTGGCGAAGCCGGGTGGCGACGCGGTCGCCGCCGTCGACGAACTCCTGCGGCAGCAGCCGAAGCTCGTCGAACGTCTCGTCGATGCCCTCGAAGAAGCGGATCACGTGGTCCGGCCCGCGGCCCGAGTCCGCGCTCTGGCGCGCGGGAAGCACGAAGTCGATCTCGGGATCGAACGACTCGATGGCGGCGTCGAAGTCACGCCGGTTGTAGGCGTCGATGAAGCCTCGGGCCTTGTCGACGTTCTCCTGGGACATCGCCTTACTTCGAAAGCCCGGCGGCTTCGAGGGCCTCCACCGTCAGGTCGGGATAGGAGTCCAACCAGCGGGCGTATTGACGCCTGACGGCATCAAGGCCGCGATGGATCGCGGAGTCGGGGTCTTCGTTGTGCTCTTCGACGTTCTCCTGCGACATCGCGTGCTCCGCATCTCGTTGGCTATGCGGCCTTGCAATCCACCACATGTCGGCGCAGTCGGTATAGCGCCAGGGGGCCTCCCGCCGGTTTTTCCGCATAGAAATCCACCGTCGTTCCCTTTGGCAGCGGACCTCCGGTGCGAAACACGAATGTCTTACCCGGCTTGTCCGATGAGACCTTGATGAGAGCCATCTGGCTAATTGCCCACCCAGGTTCCATCACGGCGAGGAAGCTATCGCCGGATTCCGTCACGTCGGCCTCTCTGCCGCGGATCTCCCGCGTTCCTGCGCAGAGTGGCGTGTCCAGTTCGGGTGCGTCCGGTCCGTAGTTAGAGATCCGCTGACGGTCTTCCAACTTCCGCGCGATCTCGGCGGGCTCCCGTCCGTAGGGGTCGCGTCCAAACGTGGTAGCTACCTGATCGAGGGTCTGGATCGCGCCATTCGGGATCACGCCGGGCCGGGGCGGCCTCTGCGGGAGGTACAGCCCGAGGTTGTCAACCACCTGCGAGACCTGGAGGCCGCAAGCGTATCCCCAAGATCGGGGATCCTCAGCCTCCACCACCGTGCGCCCATGCTTAAAGGTCGTCTCCCGGTCAAGCTCATTACGCAGATCCGCCTCGGACGGTTTGTGGATGTTCGCGAGGTAGTCCTCAGGCCAACAAGTCTTCGCGTCGACCGTCGCCCCTTGGATCTTCGCCGAGTACACGGAGTCCATGTACACATTCTCGAACTGTGCCCCACGGAGGTCGGCGCGTCTCAGGTTGGCTTCTGGCAGCTCCGCCCCCCTTAGGTCTGCGCCATACAGATCCGCTCCCCTGAGGTCCGCCCCCGTCAGATCGGCGCCTCTGAGGGATGCACGGTGTAGGTCCGCTCCCCTTAGGTCCGCGCCGTCTAGATGAGCACCTCTGAGCGATGCGTCACGCAGATTCTCACCTCGCAAAACCTCGTCGTCCAGCTCGGCCTCGTTCAGCGTCTTTCCAGCCAGAGATATATCGGTCAGCGGGAATTTCGGGTCGAGCCCCGTCAGGTCGTTCGCGAAGCTGACGCTTAAGGCGAACTGCTGTTGCTCGGCGTCGGCCCTGCGCTGGGCGTCCAGGTGTAGTTGGAGTACCAGCAGGGCGAACGAGAGTACGGCGCCGGTGAGCAGCGATTTCCCGATGTCGGTTGCTGTCCCTGCCCAGGCCCAGTCTCGCCTCCCCAGTGCGAAACATACGACGCTGGCTGCTACGAACAGAGCGAGCGCTCCGATGATCAGCGCGATCTCCATGTCTGCCCTCTCCCTCTTCCTGAGCTGCCGCATGGACGACGCTACACCCGTTCAAGCCGCTCCGCGATATTTGCGTCACGATGGGTGTGTGACCATCTACAGGGCAGTGCCAAACATCAGGTCGGAGCGGCCTGGCGAGACGCGCGACTTCTTCGTGGATCTGCTCGGGTTCGAGGTGGTGATGGACATGAGCTGGGTCGTGACCGTCGCCTCGCCGATCAATAGCTCGGCGCAGGTGACCATCATCGGGAACGACGACATGGCGGCACCCGGCATCTCGGTTGAGGTGGCTGACGTCGATGCCATCCATGCCAAGGCCATGGAGCAGGGCTATGAGATCGTCTATCCCCTCCGCGACGAGGAGTGGGGAGTACGGCGCTTCATGCTCCGAGAGCCAAGCGGCACGGTCGTCAACGTGTTGTCGCACCGCTCGGACTGAGCGCCCGATCGACCCGGAGGTCCACGCGCTTGGGCTACGACCTCGCGTACCTCGACATTTCCTGCGACATCGCACACTTCCGACTGCCGGGCGATTCCTGACTAGAGCCCCGGCGGACGGTAGGTCACCGCGCGGTTCGCCGCCTCATCCACCTGTTCCGGTGTGAGCAGCACAGTCGTCTTCACGGTGGCGCCTCCCGCGGCGTTCTCGATCAAGGAGACGGCTGCTGCGGCCTCGTCGTCGGGAAGGTCGACGATCGCAAACGCGTCGTGTTCGCCGAACTCGAAGTAGAGGCACTCGAGCTCGCCGCCAACGCCCTGCACGGTGTCGGCCACCGCATCCCGGCGATCGGTGCCGCCTTTGCTGCGGACGCCCTCCTCGCCTTGAACCGTGTATGAGGCCTGGAACAGGTACTTCGGCATCTCCTCCTCCTTCGAAGTCGCGGGTCCAGAACCAGGCTTTCACGTCTTACCCGGTCGCGTCCCAACCGCACGCCTCCACGCTCTTCTGCGACGCCCTTCCCCAGGGCGGTTTGTTCGTACTCGACGCACGCGCTTGCCGGAGTCGGAACTGGCGCCCCCCACGGCTCAGTTCAGCCGATAGCCGAGAAGCCGCTCCATGACCGCCTTCGTCCGCTCGGGGGCAGCGCCCGACTGAACCATCCACGCCTCGACATAGCGAGCCGAATCCATGTTCGTCTCAATCCGAGGCGGGTCCTCCGACAGAACTTGCTGCGCCTCCTCGGACGTCATGGGCTTCCAGGTCACGAAACCCAGATTCCCGATTCTGATCAGCGGCCGGTTAACGCGCGATTAAGGGAGTCGGGTCTCCAAAGCCAAGCGGCTGATGCGGTTTCGACTTCGCCGCCGGACGCGTTCCGTCGACCGCCGTGTCGCACGGCGGCGGCTCAAGCCGCGGCTCGACGGCCTGACCTTGCTTCCCGTTCGACGCGGTGGTTCTACTCGTCCGGCCTGAAGCTGATGCCGTCGAGCGTGACATGGGCAGCGTTGCCGCTGTATAACCGGCCCGATGAGTGCCACTCCGGCGAACACCCAGAGCGTCCCTGTGCTGTGGCAGCTTGAGATCTCGCATTACAACGAGAAAGTGCGCTGGGCGCTGGACTACAAGCGCATCCCCCACATCCGCCGCTCGCTGCTTCCGGGGCCACACACCGTGAAGGCCGAGCATTTGACCGGCGATACGTCGACGACGCCAGTGCTCACCGTCGACGGGCGGTCGATCGGGGATTCGACGCGCATCATCGCCTCGATCGAGGAGCGCTGGCCGCAGCCACCCCTATATCCGCCGGATGCGAAGCAGCGCCGTCGCGCGCTCGAGCTCGAGGAGTTCTTCGACGAGGAATTGGGTCCGCACATTCGCCGCGTGGCCTACCACGAGCTACTTCCCAATCCGGAACTGGTGGTGCCGCTGTTTGCCAACGGTCAACCGCTCGCGGCGCGGACCCTGCTGCGGGCCGGGTTCCCGATGCTGCGTGCAGGCATGCGCGGGAAATTTCAGATCTCCGCCGAGACGGCCGAGGACAGCCGCGCGAAGACAGTCGCCGCGCTGGATCGGCTGGAGCGTGAGATCTCCCCGAGCGGGTTCCTCGTCGGCGAGTCGTTCACGGTCGCCGACCTCACGGCGGCGGCGCTGTTCTACCCAGTCGTCCTCCCTCCTGAGTACCCATATCCGTTGCCCGTCGAGCGCGACCTGCCGGATTCGTGGCGCGAGTTTTTCGACCCACTGGCCCAGCGCCCGGGCGGGCGGTGGGTCGCGGCGATCTACCATCGCCACCGCTACCCCTCAGCGCCCGTACCAGCGCAAGCACAGGAAGAAGCGCGGCTCGCTTAGCCTTGGTCGGTCCTTAGCGGGCGCCGGCCGTTCCTTCCGATTACGAAGCCCGCGACATCACCTACTCCCGCAGCCCGGCGGCTTCGAGGTGGCCCAAAGTCGAGCGAAACCGAATCGCTCAAAACAGGACACCCACGAGCCAAAGCGCGATCAATACCGCCCCGACAACAGCGATGATGCCGAGTAGAAGATACGCGGCGGGCTTGCCCCAACTGCTCCACCAAGTCTCACGGGGTCTGGGGGCATTTTCCTGCCAGCTCATGGGGACCGAATTGTATGCCCCGAACGCCCAGACGCCCGTCTTGCAAGCTCGCCTACTGCCGCAGCCCGGCGGCTTGGAGCGAGCGCGGCGCGTCCAGTTACCGTTCGCCCGTGGCGCTCCACATGGTTGAGACGGCCCGACTGCGGGGGGAGCGGCCCCGGGCGCAGCACGCCGCGATGTACGCCGAACTGCTGGGGAACGCCGAGGTTGCGGCGTGGCTGTTTCCGCCGCCGGATGGAGGCGGCCCACGGACTCGTGAGCAGGCCGCCGAGTGGCTGGCGGACGACATCGGCCACTGGGATCGGGTCGGCTTCGGCGTGTGGGTCTTCTTTGAGTCTGAATCCGAGGCCTTCGTTGGCCGTGGCGGGCTGCGACGCATCGAGATTTGCGCTCGGCCGACGGTTGAGGTCACCTTGGCGCTGCTGCCCGAAACATGGGGGCAGGGATACGCCACCGAGATGGCGAGCAAGGCAGTGGAGGCAGCTCGGACGCTGGGACTGGCCGAAGTCTGCGGCTTGGCCTCGCCGAGCAATCTCGCATCGCAGCGAGCCCTGGAGAAGGCGGGATTGCGCCACGAGCGGGAGGTCGAGTATCAGGGCTCACCCCACTGGTTCGGTCGCCTCGTGATTTCGCCGGGCTGAGCCCTGGATTCAAGCCTGGCCCTCCGACCCTGGCTCGGGCCGCAGCATGGGCCACTGCGACATGACCTACTCCCGCAGCCCGGCGGCTTCGAGGGCCTCGTCAGGATCCAGGTAGACCGTTACCCCCGCCACGCGATTCTCGCTGATCCGCCAAACATGGGCGACCTCACGATCGAGCTGGAGGCCGCTGGCGGTTCCTTTGGCGACCACCCGCAGGATCGCGACCACGGTGTCGCCTGCATCGACGTAGCGATGATCCTGATACCGCCATTCCGACCACACGTCGTCGATCATCGCCAGCCATCCCTCGACTCCCTCCGGACCGCGGAACACCTGACCTCCCTCGGGATAGCTCTCGGGGATACGGATCTCGAAGTCGGGGTGAAGGTAGACGCGAAAGGCCCTGTCGACCTCGTCGGCTACATCCCGCGCCGCGGCGAAGCCACGGTCGCCGAAGAGCCCGTAGAGGCCGCGGATCAGATCCACGTTCTCCTGCGACATCCCGACGAAGTATCTCGTGCAAGGGTGTGCTGGGCGCAGTGGAGTCGCGTTCTCAGTACGGCAGCGCGTAGCTCACCCCCGCAAGCGAGATGTTCCTGCCTGCGGTGGAATGGGGGGTTCGCACGTAGGCCTGCCCGCCTGGGTTGATCTGAAGTCCGCCCGTCGCCCCGTTGCTGAGTCCGTCGACGATCGGCATCTCTTCAAACTTCGTCGGCTCGAAGCCAGTCGGGACCTTGAAGGCGTTGTTCGGGAGGCCGCCGGTGTCTTGACACATGTCGCCGCGAAAATAGACGACCCCTTCGGCGCTCCTTGCGATCGCCGGGACGCCGCCGCCGAAGCAGTCGGCGTCCCAGCCGTTCTTCAGGGTCAGGGGCTGAAACCGCAGGTTTTGGACATCCAGGCCATTGACCGACCTCGCGATGATGTTCGACTGCTTGCCGCTCGGCGGGTTGTGACCCGAGATCGTGTTCTTCGCGACCTGGCTGTTCGAGGTGATGATCACGCTCGCCAGGGCGCTACCGCCGCCGAGGACGACGAACGCGAGGAGCGTGACCATCACGTTCGCGTACGTCAGGTGGGATCGCACTCGCTGAAGCATCTGGATACCTCCCCTTCCGGTGATGTGGCGGAGACCGAAGCTGTGCGCCGAGTCCCTACCTTGGCCTGGTCTGCGGTCGAGCGATCCGCCGATGTAGGGCGACTCTCTCACCACAGGCCCGGGGCGTGCGCTGGACCATCACCCGCGTGAACACCCCCGCGCACTCGAAGTATCGGCACGGTTGACGCGTCGCTTCTGCTTTCGTGTGAGACCACAAGCGTTCTGCTTTTCGCGCAAAATGCAGCAGTGACCAGATCGGCCCGCTCGACTCTCCGTGCTCGTCCGGAGCAGGCGTCTCGAACTGGACGCGGCTCGCTTGCGCTCAGGACGAATCGCATTCGTCTCGCCTAACACGGCCGTCTCTTCTGCAGCTAGTCCGCTGCGAGCGTGTCGCCGGGAGTCAACCTAGACACCTGCTACTTCACAGAAGACGCAGCGGATCCGCCTGCGACCCGCCTCATACTCAGGCGGCAGTCGGGCAGTAAGGTTGCGCCGTGAGCCAGCTCGAGTTCGATCGGCGCCTGGTCGAGCGGCTGGAGCAGCTCTACGCGACCCGCGACGTGCTCCGTCGGCGGGAGCTAGTCCGCGCCGCGCTCAACGCCCAAGCCGGCGACCGCGTCCTCGACGTGGGCTGCGGCCCGGGCTTCTACGTCACCGAACTACTCGAGGTGGTCGGACGCAACGGGCTCGTCGTCGGCGTGGATGGCAGCGCGGACATGCTCGCCGTGGCCGCGGAGCGCGCCGGGGGACACGACAACGTCGAGCTCCACGAGGCGGACGCGACGGCGCTCCCAATCCCCGACGGGAGCTTCGACCGGGCGCTCTCGGTTCAGGTCCTCGAGTACGTTCGCGACGCGCCCGCCGCCCTCGCGGAAATGCGTCGAGCGCTGCGCCCGGGCGGACGCGTGCTGGTGTGGGACGTCGACTGGGCCACCGTGTCCTGGCACGCGACCGACGAAGAACTGACCCGACGGGTGCTCGCCGCGTGGGACAAGCACCTGACGCATGCCTCTCTGCCTCGGACGCTGGCGGCGCAGCTGCGCGACGTCGGCTTCGAGCAGGTCCGGATGGACGCCCACTGCTTTGCGACCACCGAGCTGATCCCCGATGCCTACGGTGGCTCGCTCGTGCCCCTGCTCGAGCAGTACGTCGCCGAGCAGGGCGGGATCAGCCAGGGCGAAGCCACGGCGTGGGCCGATGAGCAGCGTGAGCTCGGCGAGCGCGGGGAGTTCTTCTTCACGGTCACCCAATTCTGCTTCACGGCAACCCGTCGCGGCTGAGCCCCCGATCCGACGAGGGAACAGGCGCGATCGCCCCGGAAAGGGCTTCACAACGCCAAGCGGCTGTCTCGTGCGCTGGAGAAAGCTCAAGCTGCGGATCGACTTCGAGAACTTCGGTGGTCGATAACCCCTGTGGCAAGCACGGCCAGGCGCAGTCGTTCTCCTTCGGATACGAGAAGCGCTCGGCTCTGAGTATTGGCTCAAGTCGGCGATCTCGCCCATCGGCGGGGCCGTCACTACGCGGTCCTCGCGGCGCGGGCCCTGGTCGTCAGCCTCCGTGGCTGCAATGGCGGCTGCGCCGCAGACCAGGTCTACATCGACGACTGCGCCTGGAGCGGCTGGGGCCGGCGCCACGCTCAGGGCATTGCACCGAGCGCGCAAACGGCGGTTTCCACAGGCGGCACTTCGTGAAGCTCCACCGGGTGCGGCATGGGCGCTTCACGCGAGCCACGCTCGGCGGACGCCACCTTCACTTGCGCCGATGAGGCCCCTGCGACGCGCCGCGGAGAACGGCCACACGCTCCTGCTTTGCGCGAAAAGCAGGAGTCCCGGGATCGGCCTGACCGGCTACATCAGCAGCCCTGCGCTCGCGGGCAAGGTGGGAGCTCGACGGTTACGAACTCGCGCGCTCCATCACCGACGACCCTCGCCCTGGGAGGCAAACGTGTGGCCTAGTAATGGCCCAAACGTTCCTACGCCTGCCCTGCGTAAGGATCAGCAGCTACTCCCGCAGCCCGGCGGCTTCGAGGGCCTCCGCCTTGTGGCGATATTCCCTCACACGGGTGATCTTCTCATTCTCGACCCAGAAGACCCATGCCTCCCCTTGGCGCTCCGCCACCTCGACGCGACTCAACTTCCCCCGCCCGCCCCAGTGCAGCGGTACGACGACGGAGTCTCGGCCGGCATCGATGAACTCTTGCGGCTCGATCCATTGATCCTCGAGAACCTCCCCGAAGCGGCCGACGAGTTGTCTCAGCCCATCGTGGCCCCGATAGACGCCGGCATCCGGAAGGTCGGACCGTACCGTCCACTGAATGGACGGGGCGAAGAACTGCAGCCTTGCCTCGATCCCTCGGCGGAAGCTCTCCGTGTGCTCTTGCGCCATCACCTCGAATACGGCCCGAACAACGTCCACGTTCTCCTGACGACATCGCCTACTCCCGCAGCCCCGCGGCTCCCAGGGCTTAGGGCGCCTGCAGCTCGAACGCCCCGATGTCGGAGTTGTCACCGCCGTCGACCTTAAAGACGTCGGGATAGTCCACGATCCGGGGGAACCGCGCTGGTCGGTCGCGGCGCCATCGGCACGCCCCGCGTCAACGGCCGGGCTGGACGGATCCAGCGCGAACGTCTTCGTCGGCCCGCCGTAGTTAGCGAGCGGACCAAGCAGGGGCTCGGTGTTCGGCTGGTCCCCCGGCGCCGTCAGGTTGCAGCTGGCGTCGTCGACAAGGTTGTAACCCTTCGAGGACACCCCTGCACAGTCCGCCCCGTGACTGCCGGACTTGGCGACGATCGTGTTCCTGAGCGTAATCGGGGTGTTGCTGAAGTTGAAGATCGCGTTATTCCCACTCCCACCTGCGCCGACGACGTTATTGCTCAGGGTGGTCCGGGAGACGGTCACGTTGCCGGTGTCGCCGCTGGGGTCGATGATGGCGATGGCGCCACCGCCACCACGGGCGTAGTTGCCGCTCAAGGTACTCAGGCGCACGGTGACGTGAACATCACCGAAGGGGTAAAGGGCCGCGATCGCCCCCCGTAGCCGGTCTGCCCGTAGTCAGCTTCGGAGTTGCCGCTCAGGGTGCTGCGCGAGACGGTGAGGTCTCCCCGGTGCTGATGCCGCCCCCCAGGTTGCCGCTCACGGCGCTGTCGCGCACGAGCGTGCTCTCGCGGACGTTGAAGTTGGCCGCGTTCCCGATTATGCCCCTGCCGGTGTTGTTGGTCACCAGGCTGTGCAGGACGGTGAGCGTGCCGTAGGTGTCGATCCCGTTGCGGTTACGGGCCACCACGCTGTCCGTGACTTTGGCATTGCCATAGTTGCGAATGCCATAACCACGGGTGTCGCGCACGGCGCTGTGCGAGAGGGTGAGGGTGCCGGAGTTGTCGATCCCGCTCGGCCCACCGACGATCGAGATCCGGTTGAGCGTGACCGCGACATTCAGGGGAACCGTGAGAGTCGGTTTGGCGCGGGCCCCCGTTGTGACTTTGTGCTCGGCGGTCGTGTCGGGACTGCCGAGACCGGGACCGACGAGACCGCGGCGGA
The DNA here is from genome assembly GCA_963797665.1 of uncultured Actinomycetes bacterium. GTDB lineage: Bacteria > Actinomycetota > Thermoleophilia > Solirubrobacterales > 70-9 > AC-56. Next base: position 35,487 of record CAWCQE010000018.1, read on the forward strand.
TAGTGAGCTGCCCGGCCCGGGGCCGGCGATCGCAAGATCCGTGTCGGGAGTAGGAAGCGAGTAGCCCAGGCTGATGGTGCCGGTCGCGGTGATCACGATCCGGTCGGCGCCAGCAAGATCATTGGCCTGGTTGATGGCCGCCGAAGCGACCCCGCTCCCGAGTCGTTCGTGTTCGTGACCTTGATCGTCGCCGCGGCGACGCTCTGTGTCCCCAGCGCCAGCACGGCCGCAGCGGCCAGCGCCGAGCGCGACACCAAATCGCTTGCGCATGCGTCCTCCCGTTCATGGGTGGCCTGGGTCGATCGACGCCGGCGCGCGCTCCTACGCGGGACGCATGTCAACGACCAGTACTCGGTCGCAGACTTCCAATGTGTGACATATGTGCACACAGCGCTTATTCACGGAGGGGGAAGGGTCGCGCCAGCGTGAGCGCTGATCCCGCCTACCGCCGGCTGGCTCGCCACACACACGAGCCGTGTTTTCAGGTCGCTCCCCATGCCAGCATGAACGACCATGAGCAAAATCGCATCGCACGAGGAAGTCCTTGAGATCCTCAGCGAGCAGGCCCGGAAGGAAGGGAACATGGCGGATAGACCGGAGGACCTCCGAGCGGAAGCCAACCGGCTGGCAGCTCAACGCTGCCAAGGGCGAGCAGGAGGAAATCGCGAATGAACAGCAGTCGCGGAATTTTCCGCAGTCGCGGAATCCGCCATCACGCGGACGTAACGGTCACTGTCCGAATTGCGGCCGAAGGTTTCAGCATCCACACCACACGGCCGTCACCGAGTTTCCGGGCGAGGTCATCACGGTCCAATTCAAATCGAAACAAGACGAACGCTGGGGCGTGCTTCAGGTTCCCGTGGAGGAGGTGTGTTGGGGCGAGACACGCAGCGAGGCGTACGACTGCCTCAAGTCGCGCGGGTGAGTCGTTTGGGCCACTACCGGGCCACGGCAGGAAACGAGCCAACGCCGGATTTGGCTTGGCTATGCGAAGCGGCTGATGGGATTCGAACCCACGACCTTCTGCATGGCAAGCAGACGCTCTAGCCAACTGAGCTACAGCCGCGCGTTGCGAGATTTTAGCCCCGTGCCCCCGGCTCCCGCCGGTGCCCGGTAGTCGCCTGAGTTGTCGGAAAGGCCTCGCGCCGCTACCTGGCGATTCCCGGCCCGATTGCGCCGCTAGTTGCCCGTGACGCGGAAGATCCCAGTGCCCTCCTCGTCGTCGCGCACCTTTTCGAGACGCCCTGATTTACGGGCCTCGCGGAACCCCTTGACGAGCTCGCGCTTCTCCACGCCCAGCTTCTGCGCGACGTCGGCGCGCGTGAACTCGTCCTGGCCGAGCTCTCTGGCCGTTGCGACTATCTGATCTGCCGTGGTCTTGTTAGCCATCTAGGCCTCCTTTTTGTCGATTCTCCCATCTAGCGCCTCGTTGACGAGGTCGTCGGCGCGGGCATTATCCGCTCGCGGAACGTTACGGATGGTCCAGCGATCGAATCCCCCCAGCGCCGCCGCGACCAGCGCGTGCAGCTCCCGAAGGGTCGGATCCTTCACCCGGTACTCGCCTCGGACCTGGCGTACGATCAGCTCCGAATCCCCGACGATGTCGAGCTCGCGAGCCCCGAGCGCCCGCGCCCGATCGATCCCGAGCAGCAGCGCGCGGTACTCGGCGACGTTGTTGGTCGCGTGGCCGATGGCCTCAGCGTGCTCCTCGACCACGTCGCCCTCGGGATTCGACAGCACCGCGGCGATCGCCGCCGGTCCCGGGTTCCCCCGCGCGCCGCCGTCGACGTGGACGACCAGTCGCTCGCTCAAGCTTCGCTTGCGGCCTCTTGCCGTTGCCGCTCGGCGGCGGAACGGAGGCGAAGAGTCCCGTCCTCGTCGACCACGGCGTTCCAGACTCGCGCTCCCTCTTCGAGCTCGGAGACCTCAGCGCCCTTGGCAACCTCGCGAACGGGCATCGTCGTCGTCCCCGTCGGCCTCGACCTCCCACTGGTACCACGAGAGCTCCCACGCGACCGTCACCAGCGCGAGCTGGCGGCGCTGGATCGGGCCGCACGCCGGCCTGCGGCTCGCCGAGGGACCGCATCAGGCCGGCGACCTTGCGGCGCTCCTCGCTCGAATTGAACCGCTCAACCGCCCGCCGCATCAGCGCCTCCGGGCCACGCTTGGCTGCGGGTCCGGCGCGGCCTCCCGCGTGGACCGCTTCTGCGCCCGGGTTCCAGTGCGGCCTGCCGTCCGCGCCCGCGGCTCGCGCGGCGGCCGGGGCGTCGCCGGCCGAGGCTCTGCGGGCGGCTGCCGCCTCCACGGCTGGGGGTGTCGGCTCCGCTGCCGGCGGGCGCTCGGGCTCGGGAGCCGGCTCCGCGACGTGGCTCGGGCTGTGGCTCCGCCGGGCGTGCCTCGGGTGCCTGAGGCTCTGGCGGCCGGCGGGGGCTCGACATCGCCCTCAGGTGCCTCGAACCCGCGCTCGGGCTCGGGCTCGCGCCGGGACCGGGCCGCGGACCGGGCACGCGAGGCGGCACGGCCGAACCGCTGCCGGAGCGCCTTCGTGCGCGAGCGGCGCGGCTGCTCCTCCTCCAGGGTGTGCGCCATCGAGACCGGGATCCAGCCGGACGACTCCGCGCGCGAGCGGCACAGGACGCAGACGCGGATGCGCTGGCGCTGCGGCGTCAGGTATTCGTGGATCTGCTCGCCCTTGAGGATGGTCCGCCCGCAGACGTCGCAGGCGGGGAACAAATCGTGCGCGTCTGCCACGAGGTCAACGTAGCAATGCCCACGGAGGGGCTATCGCACGCGGGTCCCGCCGAAGCGATTTATTCAGGCGCGGACCTTCTCCTCGTCGGCGGCCTGCGCCTCGGCAACCACCTTCTGCGCGATGTGGCCCGGGACCTCCTCGTAGCGCTCGAAGTCCATCGTGTAGTCGCCCCGCCCGCCCGTGATCGCCCGCAGGTCGGGCGCGTAATCGAGCACCTCCGCCATCGGCACCTCGGCCTTGATCTCGGTCATCGAGCCCTTCGGCTCGACGCCCATCGGGCGGCCGCGGCGGGAATTGAGGTCCCCCACGACGTCCCCCACGTTCTCCTCGGGGACCGTGATCGTCATGCGGACGATCGGCTCGAGCAGATAGGGCTCCGCCTCGGCCGCCGCCTGCTTGAACGCCATCGAGCCGGCGATCTTGAACGCCATTTCGGAGGAGTCGACGGAGTGGTGCTGGCCGTCGTACAGCCTGACCTTCAGATCCTTGATCGGATATCCGGCGAGCACGCCCTGCTGCATCGCCTCCGCGATCCCCTTCTCGACCGCGGGGATGAACCCGCCCGGAATCACGCCGCCCTTGATCGCGTTGACGAACTCGAAGCCGGTCCCGGTCTCCACCGGCTCGATCTCGATGTGGCAGTCGCCGAACTGCCCGCGCCCGCCGGTCTGCTTCTTGTAGCGGCCGTGCGCCTTGGCCGGCTTTCGAATCGTCTCCAGGTACGGGACGCGCGGTGGGTGCAGCTCGATCTCGGCGCCGTAGCGGCGCTTCATGCGACCCGTGATCACCTCGACGTGGATCTGCGTGAGGCCAGCGATGATCTGCTCGCCGGTGTCGGGATCGCGGTGGACGTCGAGGGTCGGGTCCTCCTCCTCGAGGCGCCGCAGCGCGCTCGCGGCCTTCTCCTCGTCCCCCTTCGACTTCGGCTCGAAGGCGAACGCCATCACCGGCGCCGGCAGGTCGAGCGGCGGGAAGGACACGCGCGTGTCCTTGCTCCGCCAGGACATCGCCTGCCTGCGTATCGCGGAGCTTCGCCACCGCGCCGATGTCGCCCGGCCCCAGCTCATCGACGGGCGAAGTCTCCTTGCCGCACGGCGCGGCGATCTGCCCGATCCGCTCCTTCGACTGCCGCGTGACGTTGTACGCCTGCGAGTCGGACCTCAGGACCCCCGAGTAGACCCGCAGCAAGTTGATGCGACCCGTGTACGGGTCCGCCGTGGTCTTGAAGACGTAGGCGACGAGATCAGCGTCCTCGGCCGGCTCGACCTCGATGTCGTTGCCGTCCCCGTCGAGCGCTCTGCACCCCGCCGCGCATCGCCGGCGACGGCACGTCCTCGACGAGCGCCTCGAGCAGGCGGTTGGTCCCGAGGTTGTGGGTGGCGACGCCGCACGTGACCGGGAACAGGTGCCCCTCTGTGACGCCCTTCTTCAGCGACCGTGACGATCTCCTCGTGCGAGACCTCCTCGCCCTCGAGGTAGCGCTCCATCAGCTCGTCGGAGTTCTCCGCGACCTCGTCCATCAGCTTCTCGCGGTACTCCTCGGCCTGGGCTCGCAGGTCATCGGGGATCTCACCCTCGGTCGCGTTCCCGCGGCCCTCCCCCTCATAGGTGAACGCCTTCATGTCAATCAGGTCGATCACCCCGCGGACCTCGTGCTCGGATCCGATCGGGATCTCGGTCGCCACGACGTGCGGGCCGAACGCCTCCTTGAGCGAGTCGAGGGAACGGAAGAAGTCCGCCCGCTCGCGGTCGAGCATGTTCACGAAGACGAGCCGCGCCAATCCCTCGCGGTCGGCGCGCTCCCACAGGCGTTCGGTGTGGACCTCCACCCCCATGACCGCGTTCACGACGACCACGGCGGCGTCGACGATCGCGTAGGGCCCCCAGCGTGTCCGCGACGAAGGAGGGCTCGCCCGGAGTGTCGATCAGGTTGATCTTGCGATCCCCGTATTCGAACGACGCGACGCTCGCGCCGATCGACATCGAGCGCTCCTGCTCGTCGGGCTCGAAGTCGGAGACCGTCGAGCCGTCCTCGACCCGGCCGAGCCGGTTGACGACCCCGGCCTCGAACAAGAGAGCCTCGCAGAGGCTCGTCTTTCCGCTCCCCCGGTGGCCGATCAGCGCGACGTTGCGGATCCGGTCGGCTGCCTTGTGCCCCACGGGCGCAATATATGCGTTAGCGGCTGGCGGCTGAGGGACCGCCGGTCACGGCCGGCGACTGAAACGCGGGACCTGAGCCCCAGCACGGCCTTCGTGTGAAGCTGGGAGACGCGAGACTCGGTCACGCCCAGGACCTCACCGATCTCCCGCAGGGTCAGGCTCTCGTAGTAGTAGAGAGCGACGACCAGGCGTTCGCGCTCCGGCAGCGACTCGATTGCGTCGGCGAGGCGGTCCTTGAGCTCCGAGGACTGCGCCACCGTCTCGGGATCCACCGCGTTCGGGTCGTGGATCGTGTCGAGTACCGAGATCCCGCCACCGCCTCCCTCCGGGTCGGCGAACGTCCACAGGTCGTCGAGCGCCAGCACCGAGGAGTTCGCGATCTCGAGGAGCGAGTCGTTGAACTCCTCGATGTCCATGCCGAGCCTGTTCGCCATCTCCAGGTCGGTGGGCGCGCGCTGCAGCTCCGCCTCGAGCTCGGCGTGCGCCCGCTCGAGGTCCCGGGCGCGGGCTCGGACCGATCGCGGCACCCAGTCGAGCGAGCGGAGCTCGTCGATGATCGCCCCCTTCACGCGGGCGACCGCGAACGTCTCGAACTTGATCTCGCGGTCGGGATCGAACCGCTCGATGGCGCCGATCAGGCCGAGCAGCCCGTAGGAGATGAGATCGGCCTCCTCGACGTGCGAGGGTAGGCCCGACGCCATCCGCCCGGCGATGAACTTGACCAGCGGCGAGTAGGCGACCACGAGTCGCTCGCGCGCACGCTCGTCCTCCTGATCCTTGTAGCGCCGCCACAGCTCTCGAAGTTCGACAGCTTTGACGTTTGTCTCCATCGTCTCCCCGCCGAAAACCTATCCATCGCGCAGCACCCGCCGCGGCGCTCAGGCCCGCGGATGGGAGCGTGCGTACTCGCGGCCGCAGCCGTCCAGGCTCCACCCGCGTGTAGACCTGGGTTGTCGAGACGCTCGAGTGTCCCAGGAGCTCTTGGATCGAGCGCAGGTCGGCGCCCCCCTCCAGCATGTGGGTCGCAAACGAGTGGCGGAGCGTGTGTGGCGAGACATGGCCGGCCACGGCCGCCTCGCGCACCCACCGATCCAGACGGCGTCGGACGTCGGAGGACGAGAGCCGCCGCCCACGGCGCGACAGGAACAGCGCCGGCTCGTCCGAATCCGTCACGAGCGCCGGGCGGGCGTGGCTCAGATAGCGCTCCAGCGCTCGCTGGGCCGGCTCCCCCATCGGCACGATGCGCGTCTTGCGGCCCTTGCCGGTCACGCGCAGACGCTCTCGGACTCGAAGTCGGGGGCGTCGGCGTCGAGATTGATCGATCTCCTCGGCGCGCAGGCCGCACGCATAGGTGAGCTCGAGCATCGCCCGGTCCCGGACCTCGAGGGGTCCCGAGGCCGGAATCTGATCGAGAAGCCGGGCGATCTCGTCCGGTCCCAGGACCCGGGGGAGCCGCGCCGCCTTCTTCGGCATCGGCAGGAGCTCGGCCGGGTTCTCCGCCGCCTCGCCCCGATCGCGCGAGGTGGTCGTGGAGGGCGCGGACGGCGGCGAGCTTGCGCGCGACGCTCGCGCGCGCGAGCCCGCGCGCAGAGAGCGCGGCGGCGTAGGCGCGCAGGTCGCGGTAGGCGAGGGAGCCCGGCTCCTTGCCGCGTCGCGTCGCCCACTCGGCGAGCTCGGCCAGGTCAGCCGCCGTAGGCCCGGAGCGTGTGGCGGGAGGAGCCCCGCCGCTCGAGCTCGCGGCGCGCGAGGGTTGCCTCCCAGTGGCGAGGGTGAGCCGCCTCCCATGGCGATCGCGCCGCGCTCACTGCCGGCTCGGGTGTGCCGTCAGTCGGGCTGTCGCGCGGGAGGTTCGGCCATTGTTGCCCGACCCGCAGGCGCCTCCCGGTCCGTCGCGGCCGGGTGACCGCTCCGGGCGCCGGGCAGTTGCCGATGTAGATCGGCGTGCCGAGCGGGACCTGGTCGTAGAGCGCGATCACGTCCGGTATCGACATGCGGATGCACCCGTGCGACGCCGCGGTGCCGAGCGAGGACACCTCGTCGGTCCCGTGGATCCCGGCGCCGTTGTAGAAGCCCATCCAGCGCGCCTTGAGCGGGTCCTCCGGACCCGGTGGGATCACCTGCCCGGCGAGGCTGCCCGCCCAGGGCGAGTCCGGGACGTGCCAGGAGGGATTCACCTGCTTGTCGTCGATCGTGTAGGTCCCCGCCGGCGTCTCCAGGCCCTGCATGCCGACCGCGATCGTGTAGGTCTTCACGAGTTTCAGGTCGTTCCAGAGCCGGAGCTGGAAGGCGCCGCGATCGATCGTCAGGTAGACGGGGTACTTCTGCGCGAGCTGATCGGTCGTGACCTCCGGCTTGATCTTCTGCACCGGCGCCTGGATCGTGCGGTCGCGCGGGCTCTCGATCGCGCCGCGCAGCTCGGTGCTGCAGCTTGTCCGTCGACACCTGGACGCCGTCGTGACCCGGCACCGGGTTGAGCGACGTCGGCGTCGGGCTGATGGTCGCGTCCTGCGCGGGCTGGTTCACTTCATTCGCGACGGTGTTGACGAAGTCGTCGACCGCATTGGCGGAATAGGTGATGTGCGGAGCGATCTCCCGATCGACCTCCCCGCCCGTCGTGTAGCGCCAGACACGGGTCGGGAACCCGCCCGAGCGGCTCGCGCGAAGCGCCGCATCCACCATTCCGTCGATGTCGGCACGCACCTGGAGCTTGTCGGGGTTGAGCACGTACTTCGTGCCGTCGTAGGTGACGGTGACCGGCTTGTCGAGGGGCTTGACGAGCTTCGAATGGAGCCGTGTCTTCGCCTGGTCGGCGGACATGCCGCCCACGTCGACCCCGCCGACCCGGATCCCGTTCGCGATCTTGTCGGAGTTGGCGCGATCGATCGCATACGCCGCAACCGCCAGCGCGCAGACGAGCGCGACAACCGACACGAGAAGTATCTGTGCCCTGCGACCCATGTGTTCAGTTCCGGTGCGGGCTCAGCCCCCGGAATTGGCTGGTGCCCATGCTGATTTCACCCCCGATCAGTGTACGGCGCCGGTCAGCCGAAGCCCTGCCTCGCGGCCGCCTCGCAAGCGCGGTTGCGCGTGCGCGAGGTCAGATCGCGGACTAAGCTCAGATCCCCAGCGGCTCGGAGTCGGTGGGCAGCCCGGCGCGCTGGCCGGGCTGCTCGCGCCGGACGTTCGGGCTCCAGCGCAGAAACTCCTCGACCTCGCGCTCGTACTTGTACTCCTGGTCGGTGCCGCGCATCACCGGGGCAAGGCGCATGTGCTCGGCGAGCTTGATCACCGCCTCGCGCGTCGTGTAGCCGTATTGGAAGCCCGGTTGCCTTGAAGAGGCGGTTATCGAGACCCCTGCCGAAGCGAAGCTGGTTCACGACCTCGTCGGGGATGCGGAAGCCGAGGCGGCGCAGGAGCCCGGTCGCCGCTCCCGGTTCCCCACGGCGGGAGGATTGGCAGGGGCGCTCTCCCCACGAGGTCGATGATCTCCGAAAACGCGAGGACGCCGTCGGCCGCCACGTTGTAGATCCCGGGGCAGACGTGGAATGCGGCGTGCTCGAGCGCGTGGACCACGTCGTCCTCGTGGACGAACTGAACCCGCGGGTCGAACCCCAAGACCATCGGGACCGCCGGCAGGCGAAACATCCGGGTGAACGGTGTGTCGACGTCGGGACCAAGGACGTTGGCGCAGCGCAGAACGCTCACCGTGACGTCTGGGCTGCGCTGCGCGAACTCGCTGACCGCCTGCTCGGCCTCGACGATGTCCCGCTCGAGGCCGGTTCTCGGAGGATGCGGCCGCACCATCTCCTCCGTGAAGAAGGCGGGATCGTCCTGCTCGGCGCCGTAGTAGTGCGCGGAGCTCTTGAACACGAACTTTCGCACCGGCGAATCACTGCCGGTGCAGGCGGCGAGGATGTTCATCGTCCCGATCACGTTGTTCTCGTGCGCGAGACGGGGTGCGGCCATCAGGGAGTTGACGACGAGGCGGGTGTCGATGACCGTGTCGATCTCCGCCGCCCGGACGATGCGCTCGAGCAGTGAGTGCTGGTTCGTGACCTTCACGTACTCGGTCCGCTCGAGCTCGCGCGTCGGGTCCTCGCTGTCGACGCCGATGATCGCATCGACATGCTCGAAGCTCTCCAGCGCCTGCGCCAGGCGCCCGCCCCAGTAGGTCGATAACCCGGTGACGAGGACGCGGCGGGTCGCGGTGTCCCGCGGCGCGGCGAGCTCGGTCAGCCCAGCCATACCGACTTCCTCCGCGCCAGCATCTCGTGCAGGCTCTCCTGGATCTGTGCCCTGATCTCCTGCGCGAGCGTCTGGACGAGCGCCTTGTCCTCGGCCGCCTCGGCGCCCCCTAGTTCGACCGTATCGATGGGCTCGAGGAAGCGGATCTTGAACTTGGCGGGCAGGTAGCCCAGCATCCCGAACAGCCCGAACCACGGAAACGTCGGCGTGATCGGGAAGTAGAGGAGCCCGGTGACCCTTCGCATGATGTCCACGTGGCCGAAGATCGGCGCCGACTCCTCGGCGCCGACGACGCACGTCGGGACGATCTGCGCCTCGGCGCGCATGGCCGCCTCCACGAAGCCCCCGCGGCCGAAGCGCCGCAGCCGGTACCGGTCCCGGTAGAGCTTCTCGGTGCCCTTGCGCCCCTCCGGGAAGACCAGGACGAGCTCGCGCTCGTCATAGAGCAGCCGGTGGACGTTCGCGGGATGGGCCGCGACGCAGCCCGTCTTCGGGATCAGCATCGAGAAGCCGGGGTAGCCCTTGAAGAAATGCTCGACGGTGATGTAGACGGGACGCGGGCTCGGGTGCTCCTCGCGGATCGCCTTGGCGATCATCGGCGCGTCCGGCGGCAGCGCGCCGGCGTGGTTGGAGACGAGGAGCGCCCCGCTCTCGGAGGGGACGTTCTCGATCCCCTCGACCTCCACGCGGAACCAGTAGCGGTAGAAGAACTCGACGAGCGTGCGGTCCATGAATCCCTCGACCCGCTCGGATCGCCCCCAGTCATTTAGGCGCCGCTCGGGCTCGATCGCCGGCAGGAGCTCGCGCATGAGCTCCGCCGGACGGCGCTCGGGGAGCTGCCGGGGAGTGCCCTCCTCCCCGGCGTCCTCCGCCGGGACCACCGGCCCGGCCAGCGATGTGCGGTGCTCGTCGGCCATGAGCGTCGCATTCTGGCAGCCCGGCGATGGAGCCTCCGCGGTGAATATGTTTTGCCTGCATGCGCTCCAAGGATCAGGTGCGGCGCGCCGTGTGGCGCGCGATGGAACGGGAGGGCGTCTCGCGGTTCCCGGGGGCCGAGGGCCGGATCCCGAACTTCGCCGGCGCCAAGCTCGCGGCGGAGAAGCTCGCCCAGCACCGTCTGTGGAGGCGCGCCCAGGTCGTCAAGGCGAATCCCGACTCGCCCCAAACCCACGCACGCCGCCTCGCGCTCGAGCAGGGCAAGAAGCTGGTGATGGCGGTCCCGCGACTTCACGACCAGCACCCGTTCCGCCTCCTCGATCCAAGGCGGTTGACCAAGGCACAGGTGCGCGAGGCGGCGACGATCAAGGGCGCTCTGCGATACGGCCGGGTCGTCGCCCTCGAGGAGATCCCGGAGATCGACTTCGTTCTCTGCGGCTCGGTCGCGGTGAACCTGAGCGGCGCGCGGATCGGTAAGGGCGGCGGCTTCTCGGACCTCGAGTACGGGCTCCTGATCGAGGAGTGCAAGATCGACGAACACACCTGCGTGGCCACGACGGTCCACCCGATCCAGATCCTCCGCGAGCACCTGATGATGACCGACCACGACCTGCCGGTGGACCTGATCGTGACCCCGCGCGCCGGAATCGACGTCGAGCGCGTTCACGACCGCCCCCGCGGCGTCCTGTGGGACCACCTCCAGCCACCGCAGATCCACGAGATCCCGGTGTTGGAGCGGATGGGGTACGCCTAGCGATCGCAGCGCTTGCAACCGGCCGGCGGGTGTGAGAGGACCGCGGAGGAGGGCCAGACGCGGTTGCCTCAGCGGACCGCTCTGGCGCGTTTTGTCCAACCGCTCGGGCCGATCGGGGTGCGTTCGGCCGCGAGCCAGACCTCATAGGGGTAGAAGGATCCTGGGCCACTTGCGGTCCCACGTGATCGCCTATGTGGCGCTGTTCTTTGCACTCACCGGGACGGCGATGGCGCTACCGGGCACGAACACGGTGTTCTCGGACGACATCGTCAACGGCGACGTGAAGAGCGCCGACATCGCCGACGGCAAGGTGAACTCAATCGACATCCACGACAACCAGGTGCGAAGCCCCGACATCTTCGCCGACGCGGTCGACTCGTCGGAGATCACGGCCAGCGCGATCAGGGGCAACGAGCTCCTGGGCTACCACGTCCATCCCGGGACGTCCGTGAACGTCACCGATACGACCGCGCTAAACGGCGACTGGACACAGGCCAACGCGACCGCGACATGCAGCGCCGGCGAGCAGCTGGTCGGTGCCTACGCCGAGTGGACCACCGGCGGAGACGAGGACGCGACGCAGGAGATCGTCCCCGACTTCAACGCCAACTCGGTGAGCGCGCATGGCATCACCGACAACGGCCCGACGGAGACGTTCCGGGCGGTCGCGGTCTGCCTCTTCGACTGAGGACGCATGGACCCAGCTGAGCAGGAGGGGCCGGGCGAATCGCCCGGCCCCTTCGCATGCCTCCCACGCACAATGACGGGGTTAAGTGGGCTATAGCCCCCTTAACCCCGTCAATGCGGTTCGGTTCGTCAGCAGACCACCTGCAGGTGGAAGGGGCGGACCGCGAAATCACCGTCCTTGTTCATCGTCCTGACGAAGACGGCGCTCGGGTTTCCGACCGCCGCGGCGGTGGTGGTGAATCCGGGCCGTGCCTCGCCGGTGGCTGGATCGCCCATCCCGGCGATGTAGGTGCAGTTCGTGACGATCCTCGGGAATTTGACCGAGCAGCCGCTGGCCTTCGGGGCCCCCGGGTGTCCGGCTGCGATGTTGGCACCCGTGCCGGGCTGCGTGGCACGCAGGAGCGTGCAGCCCTGGGCGCCCTTGCCCACGACGGCGGACATGACGTTGTTCGCCGTGGCGGCTGTCGTCGCTCTGTCCGCAGTGATCGCGTGGCCGGCGTTCGGCACCTGGCCCAGCGTCTTCTCGTCGATATCCCTGCCGGCGAGGGAGTTCTTCGCCACCTTGCTGCTGTTGACCGCGTTGTCGTGGAGCTTGTTTCTCGTGACGGCGCCGTCCTTGATGTCGCTGGTGCCGATCGTCGCCGCGGCGAAGGCGCTCCCGCCGAGCGCCACGAACAGCGCCGCCAGCGCGATCACATGAGCCGAGCTGATGCGTCCACGTAGCTTGCTGATCATCTCTCCTCCTTGCTTCAGGGCATTTGGCGGCCCCAATCTACGGCGCGGGTCGGCGCACCGTGCAACCTGGCGCCCGGCATCGCCAACCCGCGGACCGTCCGACCAGAGCGCCTAAAGTTTGAGTTGCGCGAAGCGATCGGCCGCTGCGAGGCGAGGAGCTTGGCCGCAAGGGAGGCGAACCCGCTGGCATTTCCCACGGTGCAACAGGTACGGATGGTCGCTGCCGAGAATGGGAGGTCGCTCCCTGAAGCGGCCAGGCCACGCGTAGCCGGGAAGTTCATCTGGCGGGGCGGGGAGAAGATCTACGTCCGGGGGGCGACGTACGGGACGTTTCGGCGCAACGCGTCCGACGGGACCGACTATCCCGATCCCCCGTCGGTCGCCCACGACTTCGCAGCGATGGCCGCCAATGGCTTCAACGCGATCAGGACGTACACCCCTCCTCCCCGCTGGATCCTCGACCTCGCCGCCGCATACAGGCTCTCCGTCATGGTCGGCATTCCGTGGGAGCACCATGTCCCGTTTCTCGATGATCCTCGTCGTGCGAGGTCGATCGAGGAGCGCGTGCGCACCGCCGTTTCGGACTGCGCCGGGCACCCCGCCGTCCTGTGCTACTCGATCGCCAACGAGATCCGGGCCCCGATTGTCCGCTGGCACGGGCCGCGACCCGTAGAGCGCTTCCTCGAGAGGCTGTACGCCGCCGCGAAGTCCGAGGACCCGGGTGGGCTCGTGACGTACGTCAACTACCCCTCCACCGAGTACCTCGAGCTTCCGTTCCTCGACCTCGTCTGCTTCAACGTCTATCTCGAAGCAGAGCACACCCTCGACGCCTACATCGCACGGCTCCACAACCTGGCCGCGGAAAGGCCGCTGCTCCTCGCCGAGATCGGCCTCGACAGCCGGCGAAACGGCCAAGAGGCTCAGGCGCGGGCGGTCGCATCTCAGGTTCGCACGACCTTTGCGTCCGGATGTGCTGGGGCGTTCGTGTTCGCCTGGACCGACGAGTGGCACATGCATCAGCACCAGCCCGAGGCCGACTTCGAAGTCGATGATTGGGACTTCGGCCTGACGGACCGAGAGCGCCGCCCGAAGCCGGCGCTGCGAACCGTAGCCGCCGCGTACGCAGAGGCCCCGCTCCCGGTCGACCCGGAGTGGCCGCGCATCTCGGTGTTGGTGTGCACGCACAACGGGGCGCGGACGCTCGCGGACTGCCTCCACGGCCTCGAGCGGCTCACCTACCCCGACTACGAGGTGATCGTGATCAGCGACGGCTCCACCGATGAGTCGGTGGACATCGCTCGCGGGCATGGTGTCAAGCTGATCCGATCCGACCACGTCGGCCTCGCGGAGGCTCGCAACGTAGGGCTCCGCGCGGCGACCGGCGACGTCATCGCCTACATCGACGACGACGCGCGGCCCGACCCGCACTGGCTGGCGTACCTCGCGGACTCCTTCCGCGACGGTCAGTGGGCGGCAATCGGGGGGCCCAACCTGGCGCCGCGGGGAGACGGCTGGATGGCGGAATCGGTCGCCCACGCGCCCGGCGGGCCGCTCCACGTACTGGTCTCGGATCGCGAGGCCGAGCACATCCCAGGGTGCAACATGGCGTTTCGCAGGGAGGCACTCGAGGCGATCGGAGGCTTCGATCCGGTCTTCCGGGCCGCCGGCGACGACGTCGACGTCTGCTGGCGGCTCCGGGAGCGCGGCCTCAGAATCGGCTTCAACGCGGCGGCCATGGTGTGGCATCGCCGCCGCGACTCGCTTGCGACCTATTGGCGCCAGCAGCGAGCTTACGGCGAAGCCGAGGCGCTGGTCGAGCGCAAATGGCCGGAGCGGTACAACGGCGCGGGCCATCTGACCTGGAGTGGCAGCATCTACCGCCCGGCCGCGGGATCGCTCTCCCTAGGGGCCCGGCGCCGGATCCGCTACGGGCAATGGGGCTCCGCCCTGTTTCAGTCCGTGTACGAGAGGCACACCCGACTGCTCACCGCGCTGCCCTCCATGCCGGAGTGGTATCTGGGCATCCTCGTCCTGGCCGGACTTACCGCCCTGGGGGCGTTGTGGCCGCCGCTCCTGCTGACGTCCGCGATCCTGGCGGCCGCGGTCGCCGCCACGCTCTCACAGGCCGTCGTTGCCGGCGCGCGCGCCATCGTCCCCAAGCACGAGCGCTCACCGGTCGAGCGGTCAAAGATCCGGGCGATGGTCGCCGTGCTGTATCTCATTCAACCGGCCGCCAGGATGCAGGGGCGCATCCGCGGCGGACTGACCCCCTGGATGATGCGTCCCCGAGGCGCCCTGTGCGTCCCGCGACGGCGTCAGGCGGCACTGTGGAGCGAGTCGTGGGAGGCCCCGGAATGCAGGATTCGCGACCTCGCGCAGCGACTCGGCGGCTGCGGCGCCTCGGTCGTCAGCGGCGGAAGCTTCGACCGGTGGGATCTCGAGGTGCGCCGGGGACGGTTCGGGTCGGCCAGGCTGATGATGGCGATCGAGGAATACCCTCATGGCAAGCAGCTTGTGCGGTGGCGCTACTGGCCTCGATTCTCGATCCTCGCCCTCGTCGCCGGCATCGCCTGCGTGGGGCTGGCCGTGGCGGCCGCCGGCGATGATGCGATCGTCGCCGCGGCGGTGCTCGCCGTGTGCGCCGCGGGGCTCCTGATCCGGACGGTGCGCGACGGCGCAGCGGCGACGGGCACCATCGCCCGCGCACTTACCGCGACGACCGCCACCACTCCCGCGACGGACCCCGTCGTCGCTCCAGAGAAATCGAGTGAGCCCGATGTCACGCCGGCGCTCCGCTGAGCACGGTTCCGAGGCCTCCGGAGACGGCGCGGGCCGCTTGCTGCGCCAGGCGGGCGAGCGGCTCGGCGGCTCGCCTCCTCGGCTTCGGCGCACGGGAGTGTTCGCCCGAGTCCTCCGCGACGCGAGGCCCTATGCGCCGCAGATCGCGGCGCTCACCTTCCTCAGCATTCTCGCCACTCCGTTGGCCCTGCTCCTCCCGGTCCCGCTGAAAATCGCCGTCGACAGCGTCGATCGGCTCGCAGCCTCCGCCGGCGATCCTCGACACCGTTCTCCCGGCCGCCGCGACGCACTCGGACACCGGGCTCTTGATCACGGTCGCGCTGATGTTCATCGTGTTCGCCTTCCTCAGCCAGGTCGTGGACCTCGCGACTCTGGTGCTCGGGACCCATACGGGGGAGCGGCTCCTGATCCTGTTTCGGTGCCGGCTGTTCCTGCACGTCCAGCGCCTCTCGCTCGCGTACCACGACCGTCGCGACATCGGCGAGTCCGCCTATCGAATCCAGTGGGACGCCTCGAATCTGCGCGACCTCGTCGAAGCGGTGTTTCCGCTGCTCGCCGGGCTCTCGATGTTCGTCGGGATCGTCGTCGTGACCGTGCTCATCAACTGGCAACTCGCCCTGGTCGCGCTCACGGTCGGGCCGTTCGTGATCGTGGTCGCGAGGATCTACAGCAGGCGGCTCCGCTCGGAATGGCACACCGCCGAGAGATTCGAGAGCAGGGGCCTTTCGGTGGTCCAGGAAACCCTGTCCTCCATGCGGGTCGTCACCGCGTTCGGCCAGGAGCAACGCGAGGCATCTCGATTCGTCGATCGAGCCTGGGCCGGCTCGCATGCCCGTCGGCGCCTTGCCGCCGTCCAGGGCATCCTGGCGCTTCTGATCGGCCTGATCACCGCCGTTGGCACCGCCGCGGTGCTGATCGTCGGCGTTACCCAGGTCAACTCCGGGGCGATCACCCTCGGCGACCTGCTGATCGTGATGGCGTACCTCACGCTTCTGTATCAGCCGCTCGAGGACATGGGCAAGAAGGTGGCCGACCTTCAGGAGGCCCTTGCGGGCCTCGAGCGCGCCTACTCCGTTCTCGACGAGGTCCCCGAGGTCCGGCAACGCCGGAACGCTCGCCCCCTCCGCCGTGCCACGGGCGAGATCGGCTTTCGAGCCGTTTCGTTCGCCTACCGACAGCAGGCGCCCGTGCTCGATGACGTGTGGTTTCGGGTGGAGCCCGGCAGCTTCGTGGGGCTCGTCGGGGCCACGGGGGCGGGCAAGACAACGCTCGTCAGCCTCCTGACGCGGTTTTACGACCCCACCGCCGGCCAGATCAGGCTCGATGGCGAGGATCTCCGGAACTACCGAATCGCCGATCTCCGGAACCAGTTCGCGATCGTCCTCCAGGAGCCCGTCCTGTTCTCGACGTCGATCGCCGAGAACATCGCCTACGGGCGGCCGAGGGCGAATCCGGACGCGATCGTCGAGGCCGCTCGGGCCGCAAACGCCCATGACTTCATCGCTGCGCTCCCGGACGGGTATGACACGCAGGTGGGCGAGCGGGGGATGTTGCTTTCAGGCGGGGAGCGTCAGCGCGTCTCCCTCGCTCGGGCGTTTCTCCGGGACGCCCCGATCCTGATCATGGACGAGCCGACGAGCGCGGTTGATGTGGCGACCGAGAAGGCGATAATCGAGGCCGTCGGCCGCCTCGCCGAGGGGCGCACGACGCTCCTGATCACGCACCGGCCGAGCGTGCAACTGCGCTGCGAACGGATTCTCCATGTGGACGGGGGCAAGGTCGTCGCCGGCGATCGGCCGCGCGCGCCGCAACCGCCGGTGCCGAGGATCCTGAAACGAGTCATGTTCCCGGGTGCCGAACAAAGATCCCGCCGCTAGGAGCGCTGTGGCCGCCTCACGAGGAGCGCCCATGGGCACGGACGATCGCTCCGCGCTGCCGTCGAACGTGTCCCTGGGCGACGGGTGTCTGCTCGAGCACACACGCGAGACCTTCGCGCGCTTTCGAAGCACCCGGGATCCGGGGCTGCGGCTCGGCGCCGGCGTCCAGGTTTTCCAGGGGACGGTGTTCAGCGTCGAAGCCGACGGAACGGTGGAGATCGGTGAGCGCTCCGTCCTCGCCGGAGCGATCTTCATGTGCGCCGAGGCGATTACCCTCGGCAGGGGCGTCGTGGCCTCCTACAACGTCACGATCGCGGACTGCGACTTCCATCCCCTCGACCCGGACCTGAGGAGGCGCGATGCGATCGCCAACGCGCCCGACGGCGATCGCGGCCAGCGCCCAGAGCTCGTCACCGCGCCCGTCGTCGTCGACGATGGGGTGTGGATCGGGATCGGCGCAATCGTCTTGAAGGGCGTCCGGATCGGCAGGAACGCTCGCGTCGGCGCGGGCGCGGTCGTCACGAGGGACGTTCCTCCTGACGCCACCTTCGTCGGCAACCCCGCGCGGCCGGCGGAGCCGGGCCATCCCGCATGACCGTTCTCGCGCACGACTGGTACCCGGGCGAGGTGCCGGCCAACGTCATCCTCGGTGAGCGCAGCTGGCTCCACAGCTCGTTTGCATTCATCCACCATCGCAGCGAACGGGAGCCGAGCGTCCGGATCGGTCCCGACAGCGGCGCCTTCGTGGGCACCTACTTCGACCTCGGGCCTCAGGGCGAGGTCGAGATTGGGCGCTATTGCTCGGTCGTCGGCACGACCTTTGCCTCCAACGACCGGATTGTGATCGGTGATCACACCCTGATTGCGTATGGCGTCGTGATCGCGAGCTCGACCTTCGCCGTCCCTCCCGACGCTCGTGGCGCGATCGCCGCGGACGCCGCCAGAGGATCCCAAGGGGATGTGAGGATCGGCAGCGACGTCTGGATCGGCGCCAGGGCGGTGGTGCTGGGCGGCTCCAACGTCGGGAACGGGGCGGTCATCGGAGCGGGCGCGGTCGTCGATGGCGAGGTGCCCGAATACGCGGTCGCGGCCGGTAACCCCGCGCGGATCGTCGGCTGGGCAAGACCCGCCAAGCAGCCCAGGCCCCGAGAGCCTTCCAACCCATGACGGCCAGCGAATCCGAGGAGCGCACGAGCCTCACCGCGCAGCTTCTCGACGAGTTCTTCCCGTTCGCCTCCCCGCTGGACGAGCTGCCCGACCCGACGCCCGCGGAAGGGCCGGACCCCTACGGCGACCCGGATCCCGAGTGGCTCCGAATCGACTGGCGGGATCATCTGCGCAGGGTCGACATCGGCGGCGCCCGCGCCGTCAACTACGCGGAGATGGGGCCAGAGTCCGGCAAGGCGCTCCTCCTGGTGCACGGGCTCTCGGGTTCATGGCAGAACTGGCTGGAGAACATCCCGCACTTCGCGCGCAAACACCGGGTGATCGCCCTCGACCTGCCGGGCTTCGGCGACAGCCCGATGCCCGACTGGGAGTGTCGGCGTCGAGGCGTATGGCCGCTTGGTCCTCGAGTTCTGCGACGCGCTCGGAGTGGAGCGCTGCACGATCGTCGGCAACTCGATGGGCGGCTTCATTGCGGCCGAGACGGCGACGCAGGAGCCAGGCCGGTTCGAGAAGTTGGTGCTGGCCTCGGCGGCAGGCATCTCTCATGCCCGCATGCGCCGCCAGCCAGCCGAGGTGGCCGCGCGGATGGGGATCGCGACCGCACCGCTCACGATCCGGCTCGTCGACAGCGGAATGCGCCGTCCGGGGATCCGGCACGCGCTGTTCGCCGGTCTCTTCTATGCCCCCAACCGCCTCAGGAGGGAGCTCCTGTGGGAGTGCTTCCATCACGGAAACGGCAAGCCGGGCGTGTTGCCGGCGGTGCGCGGGCTGATGGGCTACGACATCCTCGACCGCCTGGAGGACGTGGAGGTCCCAACCCTGATCGTCTGGGGCCGCAACGACCACATCGTCCCGCCCAACGACGCGATCGGATACGGCAAGCGCCTGCATAACTCGCGAACGGTCATCTTCGACAAGACAGGCCACCTCCCGATGGCCGAGCGCCCCGTGCGATTCAACCGCGTGCTGGAGACGTTCCTGGCGGAATAGCCGCGCCTACTTCGTCACCGCGCCCTCCGCAGCGGAGCTCACGCTCCGCGCGTACTTGGCCATGACGCCGTTCGTGTAGGGGGGCTCGGGCGGCTCGTAGTCGGCGACCCGCTGGGCGATCTCCCGGTCGGTCAGCTCCACGTCAGGCGGCGTGCCTCGACGTCGAACGTGATCCGATCGCCCTCGCGCACGGCGCCGATGGGCCCGCGCCGCACCGCCTCCGGCGCGACGTGCCCGGCCATGAGGCCATGGGTCGCCCCGGAGAAGCGGCCGTCGGTCAGCAGCGCGACCTCCTCGCCCAGCCCCTCACCGACGATCGCGGCGGTGACGTGGAGCATCTCCCGCATGCCTGGCCCCCCGGATGGTCCCTCGTTGCGGATGACGATGATGTCGCCGGCTTGGATGTGCTGCGCCGAGACGGCTTCGAACGCCGCTTCCTCCGACTCGAACACGCGCGCCGGGCCTGTCCTGCTTGAGGCGCTCGGTGCCCGCCAGCTTGACGACGCATCCGTCCGGCGCGAGATTGCCGCGCAGGATCGCGAAGCCGCCCTCGGGCTTGATGGGATCGTTCGCCTCGCGCACGACCACCTGCCCGGGGGTCTCCTCCAGGCATCGGCCTCCTCGCCGATCGTCCGGCCCGTGACCGTCATGGCCTCGGAATGCAGGACGCCCAGCTCCGCGAGCCGCTTCGCGATCACGCCCACGCCGCCGGCCTTGTAGAGGTCCGTCGCCACGAACCGCCCGCCCGGCTTCAGGTCCGACCAGGAGCGGTGTCTGACGCGAGATCCGCTCGAAGTCGTCGATGTCCATGTCGATCCCGGCCTCGCGCGCGACCGCGAGCAGGTGGAGGACGCCGTTGGTCGAGCCGCCGGAGGCGCACACGCAGTGCGATCGCGTTCTCGATCGACTCCGCGGTGATGATCTTGCTCGGGACCGCAGGTCGTCGCTGAGGGCCTTGACCGCCAGCCTGCCCGCCTCGCGCGCGACCTCCGCCTTGTCGCCGTTCATCGCCGGCACCATCGCGGAGCCCATCGGCGAGATGCCCATCACCTCGAACGCGCACGCCATCGTGTTCGCGGTGAACTGGCCGCCGCAGGCTCCGGCGCCCGGGCTCGCGCAGCCCTCGAGCTCCAGCAGCTCCTCGTCGGACATGTTGCCCGCCGCGTGGGCGCCGATCGCCTCGAAGACGTCCTGGATCGTCACGTCCTTCCCGCGCCAGTGCCCCGGAGCGATCGACCCGCCGTAGAGCATCACCGAGGGCACGTTCAGGCGGGCCAGCGCCATCACCGCGCCGGGGATCGTCTTGTCGCAGCCGGACATCGCCACGACGGCGTCGAACTGGTAGCCCGCGAACGGTCAGCTCGATCGAGTCGGCGATCACCTCGCGGCTGACGAGCGAGGTCTTCATGCCCTCGGTGCCCATCGTGATGCCGTCGGAGATCGCGATCGAGTTGAACTCCATCGGCGTGCCGCCCGCCTCGCGGACCCCCTCCTTCACCGCCTCGGCCAGGTCGCGGAGGTGGAAGTTGCACGGCATCGCCTCGATCCAGGTGTTGGCGATGCCGACGGTGGGCCGCCGCAGGTCTCATCGTCGAAGCCGATGCCCTTCATGTAGGCGCGCGCTGCGGCGCGGTCGGGCCCGTCGAAGACGGCCGCCGAGCGCGGCCGCGGAAGATCGCTCACGCGGCCGCCTGAACCCTTCTTGCGCGCCACTCGCGAAGCCGGATCAGGTCGCGGCCGACCTGGCCGGGGTCCACCTGGCGCCCCGGAACATGCATGTTCGCCACTGAGATCAGCTCCCGCTCGCCGGCGCGGAGCGAGATCCACTTGGCGAGGACGTCGTCCGCATCGGGAAGCCGCTGGGATGGCTCGGGCTCCGAGCGGTCCGGGAACCCCACGCAGTACTCGTTCAGTAGCTCGCCGGTGCGGGTGTCGAACGCGAGGATCGGCCGGTGCGGATACAGCAGGTATCCATAGCCGCCATCCCCCTCGCTCCCGTTCACTGCGATGAACCCGAGCTCCATGTACATCCGGTACTCGTCCTCGCTCACGACGGAGCGCAGGAGCTCGCGCGCACGCGCCTCCGCTCGCCGCTCGCGGCCCGGGTCATAGGCCGGGATGCGCTCGCGGGGCGCCCGGCGACGGGATGCGCCGGGAACCCGCTCGGCGATCGACGGGCCGAAGCCGACGATCGCGAGGACCGCCAGCACGACGAGGGAGATCGCCAGGAAGACGCTCAACCGCCCGCTGCCGGCGGAAAGAACACGACCCGCTCGGCGTCGCGCGGGACCTCCGCGAAGTCGCGAACCATGGTGGCCTCGCGCCGCGTCCCCTCGGTGGTCGGCACCGCCGCCCACATGCCGAGATCGAGCTGGCGGCGAAACTCGGCGATCAGGCGCTCCTCGTCCTCGGACACTTCCGGATCACCCTCCGCGAGCAGCACGTCGCCGTGTCCGGGCTTCATTCGCACGAGTTTCATCACCGTCGGATTATGCCAAGTGGCGTCCACCGGCCCCGCGCCCGAGCCGAGCCGGCGAGGCCGTTGCCCACCGCCTCCGAGGCGATCTCGCGGGCCCAGCGCGCGGCCTCGGCGACGCTCCGCGCCACGGGCGAGGAACGCCGCGAGGGCCGACGAGTGGGTGCATCCCGAGCCGTGGGAGGCGCCGTCGGCGATAGCGAGGGCCGTCGATGCGCAGCGTGCCGAAGCCGTCGAAGAGGACGTCGGCGCCGTCATCGGAGTGGCCGCCGGTGACGACCACCGCCTCCGGCCCGAGCGCCTGGATCGCGCGGCGCCAGCTCCTCGGCGCTCGCGCCCTCGCCGAGCCCGGCCAGCTCTCGCGCCTCGGGGAGGTTCGGCGTGGCGACGGTCGCGAGCGGCAGGATGCGCTCGATCAGCGCCGCCTTTGCGTTGCGGTCGAGCAGCATCGCGCCGCTCGCGGACACCATCACCGGGTCGACGACCACCGGGGCGTCGCCGACCAGCGCCAGTGCCTCGACGACCGCGTCGATGGTCGGCTCGTCCCCGAGCATGCCCACCTTCACCGCGTCGATCGGCATGTCCTCGGCGACCGCGTGGACCTGCGCGACGATCGTCGGCCCGCGGAACCTGGGTGACGAGCTCGACGCCGACCGTGTTCTGGGCCGTGATCGCGGTGATCGCGCACGTGCCGTGGACGCCGCAGCGCGCGAACGCCTTCAGGTCGGCCTGGATGCCGGCGCCGCCGCCGGAGTCCGACCCGGCGATCGTCATACAGACGGGAACGCGCTCGTCGGGGCTCACGGTCTGAGCGTAGTGGACACCCTCCCGGGCGCGATCAGGGCCGTCCTCTCGTAGCGGCCGGCCGCGTCGGCGCGCAGGTAGCCGAGCAGCTCCAGGCGGGCGAGGCCGACCGCCGCCTCGTGCGGCCGCGATGCCGGCCGCGAGCGCCACCGCGTCGGGCGTGGCCGCCCCGCCGCCACCGCGTCGAGAAGCTGGCACCAGCTCCTCGTCGAGCGGCGGGCCGTCGCGCCGCGACGGCCGGGCTCATGCCAACGCCCGAGCAGGCGATCGAGCACGTCCTGGGCGTCACGGATCACGGCCGCGCCGTCGGCGAGCAGGCCGTTGGTCCCCCTGCGCGACGCGGCTGGTGACCCGGCCCGGCACCGCGCCCACCTCGCGGCCGAGCTTGTACGCCAGCTCGGCGGTGATCAGCGAGCCCGACGGCTGGGCAGCCTCGACCACCACCGTCATCGTCGCGAGCGCGGCCATGATCCGGTTGCGCCGCGGAAAGCACCCCGGGCCCGGCCGCGTGCCGGGCGGGACCTCGGACATCACGGCGCCCTTCTCCACGATGCGCTCATAAAGGAGCCGCTCGCTCCGCGGGTAGATCGACGTCCGGGCCGCCACCGAGGACGGCGATGGTGGTGCCGTTCGCGGCCAGGGCGCCCCGGTGAGTGGCGGCGTCGATCCCGAGCGCCATGCCGCTCACCACCACCAGCCCCGCCGCCGCGAGCAGGTGCCCGAGCTCCTCGGCGACCTCGAGGCCGTACGCGCTGGGGTGCCTGGAGCCGACGATCGTCACGGTCCGCTCGGGGTCGAGCTCGCCGGCCAGCCGCTTGCTGCCGCATCCGAAGAGGACCTCGGGAGCTTCGTCCGCAGGTTCAGCAGAGCGCTGGGATAGTCCGGATCGCCGCGGGCGATCCGCCAGACCGGGCGACCTTCCCTGGGCCTCATTCCGACCCTCGCCGCCGGAGGCTGATCGCGCGCGCCACGTGCTCGGCCTCGATGCGCTCCGCGCCGGCGAGGTCCGCAATCGTCCGCGAGACGCGGAGCACGCGATCGTAGCCCCTGCCGCTCAGGCCGAGCCGGGCGTGTCCTCGCGCCACCGTGCGCCGCGCCTCCGCCGTGAGCAGGGCGCCACCGCGCAGCTCGGCGAGGTCCATGTCGGCGTTGCACTGCCCGGGTCCGAGCCTCCGCTCCTGACGTGCGCGGGCGGCCACCACCCGCGCGCGGATGCCGGCCGAGTCGACGCCGCGCGTTGCGCCCATGTCCCTCGCGCTCGGCCGATCCACGGCCACCGCGATGTCGACCCGGTCAGCGAGGGCGCCGCTCAGCTTCGCCCGGTAGCGTCGGGCCGAGGCCGGGGCGGCATTCGCACTCGCCCGACCGCTCGCCGCGCCCGCACGGGCATGGATTGGAGGCGGCGACGAGCATGAAGCGGCACGGGAGCTCGACCGCGCCGCGGGCGCGGGTGATCGCCACGCGGCCCTCCTCGAGGGGCTGGCGAAGCGCCTCGAGCGCCTCCCGCGAGAACTCCCCCAGCTCATCGAGGAACAGCACACCGCGGTGCGCGAGCGTGACCTCGCCGGGGCGCGGGGGCGAGCCCCCACCGACGAGCCCGGCCGTCGAGATCGTGTGGTGAGGTGCCCGGAACGGCCGCCGGACGGCCAGCTCGCCGCGCACGAGGAGACCGCACGCGCTCGCCACGCGCAGCACCTCCATCGCGTCGGAGCGAGTGAGCGGCGGCAGGATCGAGGGAAGCCGGCGCGCGGCGAGCGATTTGCCGGCTCCCGGCGGCCCGATGATGAGCAGGCTGTGCCCGCCGGCGGCCGCAATCTCGAGCGCGTCTCGCAGGTATGGCTGCCCGCGGAGGTCCGCGAGGTCGGGGGCGCCGGGCCCGGCACCGTTCAGGCTCAGCTCGAACGGCTGTGGAGCCGGGGGCTCGGCGTCGGTCCCGACCTGCCTGACCTGCTCCAGCCGCTCGAGCGGCACCACCCGGAGTCCCTGGACGAGCGCGGCCTCCGGGCCGTTCGCGGCCGGCACGACGATCGCGCGGGCGCCCAGACTCCGCGCCGCCTCGGCCATCGCAAACGTTCCCGGGATCGGCCTGATCGAGCCGTCCAGGGCGAGCTCCCCGGCAAGCATCGCTCCGGCCAACCGCTCCGGAGGCAGCTGACGCGACGCCGCGAGCAGCCCGGCGGCGATCGCGAGGTCGAAGCTGGGCCCGGCCTTGGGCAGGTCCGCCGGAGCGAGGTTCGCTGTGATGCGGTGCCCCGGATACTGGAACCCCGAGTTCTCCACCGCCGCGCGCACCCGCTCGCGCGACTCGCGCACCGCGGCATCCGGCAACCCCACCAGCGAGAAGGCCTTGAGGCCGTATCCGCACACGTCGACCTCAACGTGCACCTCGCGCACCTCGATGCCGAGCAAGCTGAACGTCCGCGTCGTCGCGAGCACGGCGGCGAAGCTACGGCGAAGGATTTCGCACGTGGTGCGCCGGTTGTGCCGGATTCGTCACGATCCGCGCACCACGCGCGCAGCGGCGGGTCCTACGCGTCCGCCGCCCATGCCGACCGACCGGAAGCTCCTCGGCGATCGCGCCGAGACGATGGCGGCCGCGCGCCTGTCCCGCGCGGGCATGCGCATCCTCGCCCGCAACCAGCGCACCAGAGAGGTCGCGGGCGAGATCGACCTGATCGCGCTGGACGGCCGCGAGCTCGTCTTCGTCGAGGTGAAGGCGCTGCGCGCCGGCTCGGTCCGTGGCCCGGAGCGGCCCGTCCTGGCCGTGGGGCCGCGAAAGCAGCGCAAGCTCCGGACGCTCGCGATCGCCTGGCTGCGCGACCACGACGGCTTCGTGCCGCGCCACTCGACGCTTCGCTTCGACGTCGTCGGCGTCAGAATCGGCGCCGAGGGCCAGGCCGTCGAGTGGGAGCACGTGCGGGACGCGTTTTAGGGACGACAAACGGCGGGCAACGAGGGGAAAGGCCCGGGTAACCCCCGGGTCACTGCAATCCGGTCTCGGAAAGCGGGACTGGATTGCACTGACCGCCGGGTTTACCCCTCGAATCGCTGGATGTCCTCGACCTCCGCCCTTATTGCCTCCTCCACGCCGGCGTCCAGCTCCCCGAACGGGCTCACTTCCACCTCCAGAGCGCCGCCCTTCCGTCGCCGCATGCCCCACGTCCCGACCGCGACGCCGTCGACGAGGATCGTCGGTCGGATCAGCCCTCCGCCGGGCATGATCCGCCGCCACTTCTCGGGGCCGGCGATGAAGTCGCGCTCGCGATGCCCCATCAGGTAGTTGTCCCATGCGGGAATCAGCCGAACGACGGCGCGGCCCGCCCGCCGCCCGCCGCGCCTCGGGGCCCACGCCCGCTGGCCCTCGATCATCATCTCGACGAGCTCGCCCGCGATGGCGCCGAGCCCGGCGCGGACGTCGCGCAGAGGCAGGCCCGACCAACCGGCGAAGTCGGTCTCGGTTGCTGGCGCGAAGGCGCGGAAGTAGCGGCGGGCGAGCTCCCGCAGGGCGGCGTCCCGGTCGTGCGCCTGCGGCTCGCCGAGCCACTCCCGGCGCAGCGCCAGCAGCGTCTGGGCGCCGCGATCCGGGCCGAGGATCGCGATCTGGCTGCCCGTCGCCAGGCGGAAGAGGTGAACTCGCCGCGGGGCGTCGATCTCGATCCCGACCCGGTCGAGCCGCTCCACCAATTCGCTGCGTCCGAGGAAACCGTCGCTCTCGAGCGCCTTCCGGATCGCCCCCAGTGCGCGCTCCTGGGCGCGAGCATCGAGTCCGAGCTGCGTCAGCCGCCGCCGCGAGTCCGCCACCAGCCCGCCGTCGAACAGCGGCAGGACCCACCCGGCGTCCTCCGCGGCGAGCATGTGCATCGTGCTGCGCATCGCCCACGTCCGGACGATCGATCGCTCCTCCGTGCGGGCGCGGTCGACGTCGGCGGCGCGAAGGCGCCGGCTTCGAGCCCGGAAGCCCAGGCGGCCGGCGCGGAGGTCCTGAGCCTGGATGCCCCCAGTGAGCAGGGCGACGTCATGTGGGCACCGGACATCCGAGGGGCGGTTGAGGAGCTGCGCGGCGGCGCGGCGCGGCGCCAGGCGCGCCCTGTCGATCGCCCGGGTCAGTTCAACTCGAGCTGCGAGTACGCGATCGACTGGAACGAGCGCCGGTGAAGGTCGGACGGTCCGTGCTCGATGATCGCCGCGCGGTGCTCCGGCGTGGAGTAGCCGACGTTGCCGGCGAATCCGAACTGCGGGTACGCGCCGTCGACGCTCGTCATGTAGCGATCTCGCGTCACCTTGGCGACGACCGAGGCCGCGGCGACGGCGGCGCTCTTCGCGTCCCCGTCGACGACGGCGCGGTGCGCGACCGAGCATGACGGGACCATGAAGCCGTCCGTGAGGCAGACGGCGCCCGGAACCGTCACGCGCTCGAGGCATCGAGCGAGCGCGGCCAGGTTCGTCACGTGCAATCCACGGGCATCGATCCCCCGGACGCAGCGCACGGTGATGGCCACCCGAGTGGCCGCGCGGAGCACACACGGATAGAGGTCCTCGCGCTCCTCCGGACTGCGGACCTTGGAGTCGTCCAGATCGGACAGGGCGCGGCGGTCGCGGAGGGTCAGGCTCCCGTAGTCGATCAGGACGGCCGCGGCCACCAGCGGGCCCGCGAGCGACCCCCGCCCCGCCTCGTCGGCGCCCGCGACGAAGCGCGATCCGAGCGAGCGATCGAACCGAAACAGCTTCGCGGCGCGGCGGCGGCGTCTGCGGGCTCGCTGCTCCGCCACGCCGGGCGCCGGCGGCGGATCCGTTCTCGCCTCCGCTTGCTGTGCGGGCGCCATCGGGCGCATGATGAACAAATGACCGGGTGGATTCGGCGGCCGGCGCGGTCGCCACGCCGCAAACAGCGTGAAATCAGCTGACTACAGGAAGCCGATCCGGTCCGGGGGCCAGTACGTGAAGAACGCCTTGCCGATGATCCAGTCGCGGGGCACCGGTCCCCAGAACCGGCTGTCGTCGCTGTGCGACCGGTTGTCGCCCATCATGAAGTAGTCGTTCGGGGGGATGGTGATCGTCTTCGGCAGATTGCACGTACTCGTGTCGTGGCAGGGCTTGATGAAGCCCTCGTCCGCCATCACCCCGTTCACCACCGGATGGCCGTCCTTGATGCTGAGGCGGTCGCCCGGACCGGCGACGATCCGCTTGATGAAGTTCGTGTCCGCCTCCTGGTCAACCGGCTGCGGGCAGGCTTCGCGCGGCGGCTGGTTCACGCCGCATTCGGCCCCATTGACCGCTCCCTCCGGCGGGTGAAAGACGACGATGTCGCCGATCTGCGGGTCGCCGAAGTGGTAGCTGACCCGGTCAACGAGCACCCGCTGCCCGACGTCGAGCGTGGGCTCCATCGACTCGGACGGGATCTGGTACGGCTTGACGATGAAGGCTTGGATCAGGAGCGCCAGGCCGATCGCCAGCGCCACAATCACGATGAGCTCGACGACCGCGCCGAGCCCGGTGCTCGGTTTGGGGATGAGCGGCCTCAACCGCCCGACCGCGCGTCCTCGGCCTCCTCATCCGCGGAACCGTCGGCGACCACCTCGGGTTCCTCGGATGCTTCCGGGCCGGCCTCTCCCTCCTCGTCTGCGTCTACCTCTGTCTCCTCGCCCTCCTCCGGCTGCACTTCGGGCTGGACCTCGCTCTGCGCGATCCCCTCGGAGTCAACCGCCTCTTCCTCCTCGGCGGCCAACACCAGATCGTCCTCGATCCCCCAACGGCGCTCGGCCACGCGCGCCCGCTTGCCGACGCGGCCGCGCAGGTAGTAGAGCTTCGCCCGGCGGACGTCGCCGCGGGCAATGACCTCGAGCCGCTCGATCTTCGGCGAGTGCACCGGGAACGTCCTCTCCACCCCGACCCCGAAGGACTGCTTGCGCACCGTGAACGTCTCGCGCGCCCCGGACCCGCTGCGCGCGATGACGACGCCCTCGAACACCTGCGTCCGCCGACGAGTTCCCTCGACCACCTGGAAGTGGACGCGGACGCGATCCCCGGCCGCGAAGCGGGGCACGCGCTTGAGCTGGCGCTGCTCGATGCTGTCGATGATCGTGCTCATGGCCTTGAGTTCACGGAGGGGCGGAGAAAGAGCCGGCTGCGGGCGAAAAAATAAGCGTGGCCCCGCGGGCCGCGCGGCGGCGAATCTTACTAGGAGGGGATTTCGTGACCCCACGCCTTCAGCGCCATGAAACGGCGGCAAGTAGGGAATGGCCCGGGCGCCGGCAGGCGGATCCGTCATCGAGTGAGCGATTGGGGGAATAGCTCTCCCGAATCGTTCATTCGATTGCGCCGGGGCGTCGAGTGAGTGTGATTGAGCCGATATATGCGGCTCAAATACACACTCGAGCCCACTTACGATTTCCGCCACCCAGCCGGGACGCCGCTTCCGGTTGAAACGAGCGCTGAGGCCTAACCGGATCCACCCCCAGCCCGGCGCCGGCTCTGCTCGAGGCGCCATTCCCTCACCCGCGCGTGATCTCCCGAGAGCAGCACGTCGGGGACGCTCCAGCCGCGATACGAGGCCGGCCGCGTGTAGTGCGGGTACTCCGGCGCGCCCTCCAGCGCCTCCGAGAACGATTCCTCGACCGCGCTGTCGGCGTGACCGAGCGCGCCGGGCAGCTTGCGGATGATCGCGTCCGTCACCACCATCGCCGCGAGCTCGCCCCCCGACAGGACGTACGGTCCGATCGACACCGCGTCGGTCGCGAGGTGGTCGCGTACGCGCTCGTCGATCCCCTCGTAGCGACCCGACAGGAGAGCGACGTGCGGCTCCGAGGCCAGGTCCCGGGCCAGCCGATCGTCGAGCTGGCGACCCGACGCGGACAGCACGAGGACCCGGCTCGGCTCGAGCCCGTCCGCATAGGCGGCGCGGATCGCGGCGTCGACCGCGTCCACGCGCAGAATCATTCCGGCCCCGCCGCCGTACGGCGAGTCGTCCACCTGACCGCCCCCCAGCGGCGTCGAGTCACGGTAGTTGAAGAGCCTCAGCTCGCTCCCGCCACCGAGAGCGTTCCTGACGTGGCGCTGTGAGAGGAACCAGTCGAACCACTCGGGGAAGAGCGTGAAGACGTCAATCCTCAATGAACTCGACCAGGATCCGCCGATCGGAGCCGGTGGAGGCTGCCTTTGCGACCGTTCGGATCGCGTTCGCGACCCGGCCGCCCTTGCCGATCAGACGGCCGAGGTCGTCCCCGCTCACCGTCACCTCGACCACCAGATCGCCGTTCTCGGTGACCTCCGTGACTTCCACGCCGTCCGGATCCTCAACCAGCGCCCGGGCGAGGAACTCGACCAGGTCGCGCATCAGTGGCCGGCGGCCTCGATCCCCTGGGTTCGCAGAAGCCCGGCGACCGTCCGCGTCGGCTGCGCGCCGTGCGCGAGCCAGTGCTGCGCCCGGTCGGCATCGATCACGATCGTCGAGGGATCGGTCTGCGGGTTGTAGTGACCAATCGTCTCGATCGTCCGCCCGTCGCGCGGCGAGCCGCGGTCGGCGACGACTATGCGCCAGATCGGGTTCTTGCGCGACCCGACCCTGGTGAGTCTGATTCGGACGGCCATCTGCGGCGGCCCAGGTTACCGAGTCTCTATACGGCGGCTTCGCCGCCTAACAGCACATGCCTCTGCGGCGACAAGTCGCCGCCCTACATACCCCTCAACAGCTGCTGCGGATCGGGCATCTTCCCCCGCGCGATCTGCGCCATCAGCTTGCGCATCTGGGCGAACTGCTTGACGAGCTGGTTGACGGCCTGAACCGTCGTCCCCGACCCGCGGGCGATGCGCTTGCGGCGCGAGCCGTCGATGCTCTCGGGTCGGGCGCGCTCCGCCGGCGTCATCGAGAGGATGATCGCCTCGAGGCGGTCGAGCTCCCGCTCGTCCATGTTCACCTCACGCAGCTGCTTCATCGCCTTGCCCATGCCGGGCATCATCCCCAGGACGTTCGACAGCGGGCCCATGCGGCGTACCTGCTTCATCTGCGAAAGGAAGTCTTCGAGCGTGAACTCCTGCCGGCGCATCTTGCGCTCGAGGTCGGCCGCCTGCTTCTGGTCGGAGACCTCCTCCGCCTTCTCGATCAGCGACATCACGTCGCCCATGCCGAGGATGCGCGTCGCCATCCGGTCGGGGTGGAAGCGCTCGAGCTCGTCGAGCTTCTCGCCGGTCGACGCGTAGAGGATCGGCTTGCCCGTCACCGCCTTGACCGACAGTGCGCCGCCCCCGCGAGCGTCGCCATCGAGCTTCGTCATCAGGACCCCGTCGAACTCGACGCGAGACGCGAACTCCTCCGCCACGTTGACGGCGTCCTGCCCCGTCATCGCATCCAGCACGAGCAGGACGTCGTGCGGCTTCGTGCGCTTGCGGATGGCGACCAGCTGGTCCATCAGCTCCTCGTCGATGTGAAGCCGGCCCGCCGTGTCGACGATCAGGACGTCATCGCCCGCCGCCCTGGCCTGGCCGAGCGCCCACTCCGCGATCTCCGTCGGGTCGCGGCTCGTCCCCTGCTCGTAGACCTTCGCGCCGGCCCGCCGACCGACCGTGACCAGCTGGTCCACGGCGGCGGGCCGCTGCGTGTCGCATGCGACCAGCGCCGTGGTCTTGCCCTGCTTGGCGAGCAGCTTGGCGAGCTTCGCGCAGGCGGTCGTCTTTCCGGATCCCTGAAGCCCCGCCATCAGGATCACGGTCGTGCCGGAGCTGGCGAAGGCGAGGTCCCGGCTTGCTCCCCCCATCAGCGCGGCGAGCTCCTCGTTCACGATCTTCGCGACCTGCTGGCCTGGATTCAGGCTGTCCAGCACGCCGGCGCCGAGGCAGCGCTCGCGGACCTGGGACGTGAACTCCTTGACGACCTTGAAGTTCACATCGGCCTCCAGAAGCGCGAGGCGGATCTCGCGCATCGCGCGGTCGACGTCCGCCTCGCTCAGCTTGCCGCGCGAGCGAACGCCGGACAGGGTCTCCTGGAGGCGATCCGAGAGTTGGTCGAACATTTCGGTTAGGCCGGTGCCGCTGGGCACCGGCAGTGACATGTGCCGTTCATAGATTCGTCAGGCCGGTGCCGTACGGCGCCGGCAGCAGCATGTGTGGTTCATAGGTGTGTGTCTCGAGCTTACGGCCTGTCGTCCGCCGCGGTCTCGCTTGCGTACTCGATGAAGGTCCGCGCCGCGGGCGCGAGGCGCCGGTCCCGCCGCCACAGCAGCGCGACGGGGAGCCGAACGGCCGGCCGCAGCCCCCGGACGTCGACGGGCGGTCCCTCCCACTCCGTGAGCGATCGCGGCAGCACGGCGGTGCCGAACCCAGCGGACGCCAGACACCGGAGAAGGAACGGATCGGCGCTCTCGCACGAGACGTGAAACGGGTGCCCGGCGGCTGCGAAGAACCCCCCGAGCGCGGTCATCGTCGCCGAGCCGGATCGCGGCGTCAGGATCACCCGCTCCCCGAGCGCCGCCGCCGTGATCGAGCCCCGACCCGGCGCGGTCCCCGGCGGAAAGGTCGCAACGAGCTCCTCCGTGCTCACCCGCTCGGCAACCAGGCTCTCCGGCGGCTCGCCCGCGAGCAGCGAGAAGGCGGCATCGATCTCATCGCGCGAGAGATGGCGCAGCATGTCGCCGGCCGTCCCCTCCTGCAGCGCGACGTCGACCCCGGGGTGGGCATGGCTGAATCGCGCCAGCAGCGCCGGCACGTCGATCGCGCCCGCCGGCAGAAGCGCCCCGATCGTGACCCGCCCCTTGACCAGTCCACGCAGGTCATCGACTTCCTCGCGCACCCCGTCGACCTCCGCGAGCACCCGCCGCGCGCGCTCCGCGACCGCCTCGCCGGCCTCGGTCGGCACCACCGTCCGGCTCGTTCGGGCGAACAGCTCGGTGCCGAGCTCCGCCTCGAGGCGCCGGACCTGATGCGACAGCGCCGACTGAGCGACGTGTAGCTCCTCCGCGGCACGGGTGAAGTGCCGGTGGCGGGCTACGGCCTCGACGTATCTCAGCTGGCGAAGCTCCATGGGCCGCTCAGAGATCCATCTTAATTCGCGATCAATCCGTTGACAACAATGTGTTGCGGCGATCCTAGGCGGCGGCAGAATGAGGGGTATGACTCCCCACTCGATTCGGCGCGAGCTCCGCCCCGGCGACCTCGGCGCGATCATCGCGCACCACGGCCGCCAATACGCACGCCGAGTACGGCGTCGACTCGAGCTTCGAGGCCCACGTGGCGGCTGCCGTCGCGCGCGCGGCTCTGCGGGGCTTTCCTCGCGAAGCCGAGGCGATCTGGATCGTGGAGTGGAACGGCGAGCACGCCGGCAGCCTCGCGATGACCGACGAGGGCGACGGCATCGCGTGCGTGCGGTTCTTCGTGCTCGACCCGGACCTTCGAGGACGGGGCCTCGGCCGACGCCTGCTCGAGGAGCTCCTGGACACGAGCCCGCGCCGCGGGCTTCGAGCGCGCCGTCCTGGAGACCTTCAGCGATCTCACCGCCGCGGCCCACCTGTACCGGGAGTATGGGTTCAGAGTCGTGAGCGCCGACACGGGCCCGCGCTGGGGCCGAGCCGAGCTCACGTACCAGCGCTACGAGCTCGAGCTAGTCCCCCAGGAGCGCGGCACGCGAACTCTCTCGGATCGAAGGGCCGTAGGTCCTCCAGCCCCTCCCCCACCCCGATCAGCTTCACCGGGCAGGTCGAGCTCCGACGGCGATCGCGAGCGCGATCCCTCCCTTCGCGGTCCCGTCGAGCTTCGTGAGGACGACGCCCGGTGAGGTCGACCGCCTGTGCGAACGCCTGCGCCTGGCGCAGCCCGTTCTGGCCCGTGGTCGCGTCGATCACGATCAGCGACTCGTGCGGGGCGCCGTCGAGCCGCTTCTCGGCGACGCGGCGCACCTTGGCCAGCTCCTCCATCAGGTTCGTCGTGCGTGTGGAGCCGCCCGGCCGTGTCGGCGATGACCACGTCGGTGCCACGCGACTCGGCCGCCGAGATCGCGTCGAAAACCACCGCTCCGGGGTCCCCGCCCGGCGACGCCGCGGACGATCTCCAGCGCCGGCACGCTCGGCCCAGGTCTCGAGCTGCTCGATCGCGGCCGCGCGGTAGGTGTCGGCCGCCGCGACGATCACCGACAGGCCGAGCTCCTGCTGAAGGTGCCAGGCGAGCTTGCCGATCGTCGTCGTCTTGCCGGTGCCGTTCACGCCCACGATCATCAGGACGGCCGGGCGCTTGGTCAGACGTCGATGCGCGCCGTCGTCGCTCGCCGCGACCTCGGCGAGCAGCTCCACCAGGCGCGCTCGCGGAGCGCCTCGCCGTCGCCGACGGTCCCCGCCTCGTACTCGTGCTCCAGCCGGCCGACCACGTCGGCGGTCGTCTTCGCGCCGACGTCGGCGAGGATCAGCGCCTCCTCCAGGCGCTCCCACGTCTCGTCGTCGAGCTTGCTCGAACAGGCTCGCGCTGAGCTCGGCCTGGAGGGCCTGCCGGCTCTTCGAGAGCGACTCGCGAAGGCGCCTGGAAGAGCCCTCCGCGCTGCTCGGGCTCCTCCGCGCGGCGGGCGCGGCGGAGATGCCCGCGCTGCTGTCGCCGAGGTCGAAGACTTCCTGCCAGCTGCGCGCCATCGCGCGGCAGGTTAGCGCGTCGCGTCAGGCGGCCTTCGGCTGCCTCGGCGGCGTCCGCGGCAACTTCGGGCTGCGAGAGGCGCCGCGAGATGACCTTGGTGATGCCGCCCTTGCCCATGCTGACGCCGTAGAGGACGTCGGCGGCGTCCATCGTGCGCTTCTGGTGGGTGACGATCACGAACTGCGCGCGGTCCGAGAAGCGGCGCACGAGCTGCAGGAAGCGGTCGATGTTGGCGTCGTCGAGCGCCGCCTCGACCTCGTCGAGGATGTAGAACGGCGACGGGCGGGCGAGGAAGACAGCGAACACGAACGCCAGCGCCACCAGCGCCTTCTCGCCGCCGGAGAGCAGCGAGAGCCGGCGCGTCGCCTTGCCGGCCGGCGTCACCTCGATTTCAATGCCCGCCGGCGTGCTCCGCTTCCCGCTCGCTCGCCCTCCTAGGCCCGTCATCGCTTCTCGACTCGGACTCGCCCCCAGCACCAGCCGGGGACGGTGCTCGGTCACCAGCCGCAGGCGGCCGCGGCCGCCCGGGAACAGGTGCTCGACCAGCTCCTCGAAGTTGCGCTGGGTCGCCTCGAAGGTCTCCTCGAAGGCCGCGCGATCTTGCGGTCGGTGTCGCTGATCAGGCCTTCGAGCTCCGACCAGCGCGGCCTCGAGGTCGGCCGCTGCTCCGCGAGCTGCTCGACGTGCTCGAGCGCCTCGGCGTACTCGCGCTCGGCGAGCGGGTTCACGGGACCCAGCGCCTCGCGGCGGCGCGCGAGCCGCTCGAGCTTGCGCTCGATCTCCTCGCGCTCCGGTGGCGTCGAGCGGCTCGGTCGCCGGCTCGACCTCGCTGCCCAGCGTCCTTGGCCACCCGCTCGAGCTCGGCGGCCGCCTCGTCGCGGCGGTCGCGCAGGTGGGCCGCCTTGACCTCGGCCTCGGTCAGCGACTCGCCGGTGGCGTGGAGCCGCGACTGCAGGCCCGACTCCGCCTGCGAGCACTCGCGGAGCTGTGCGGTGAAGTCCTCGGCGTCGCCGCGGTCGAGCATCCGGCGCTCGAGCGCCTGCGGCGCGCTCGCCGACCGCGTCGCGAGCCGCGGGCCGCGACCTCGAGCAGCACGTCGATGCGCTCGAGGATCGACCGCCGCGGCGCACGATGCGGCCCTCGAGCGAGTCCTGGCGACGCCTGCCGAGCAGCCCCTCGACCCGCCGGGCGCCGCTGGCGGCGCGCTCGGCCGCGTCGCGGATGCGCGCCACCTCGTTGGCCCGGTCGCCGTCGACGCCGCCGTCGGTGGCCGCGTGCGGTGCGCCGCGGTCGCCTCGTCGAGCGCCGCGCCGATTCGGCGCAGGCCCGCTGGCCACGGGGTCGTCGGCATCGCCGGCCTGGGCGGCGGCCTCCTCGGCGAGCGCGCCCAGAGCCGCGCGCTGGCGCTCGAGCTCCGCCGCCAGCTCGCCGCGGCGAACCGACGAGCGCCTCGGCGCGGACGCTCAGCCGCTCGTGTGCGGCGCGCATGGCCGTCAGCCGGCCCCACTCGGCGGTCCGCTCGCGATCGCGCTCGGC
The DNA here is from genome assembly GCA_963797665.1 of uncultured Actinomycetes bacterium. Lineage (GTDB taxonomy): Bacteria > Actinomycetota > Thermoleophilia > Solirubrobacterales > 70-9 > AC-56. The sequence goes on from CAWCQE010000018.1 coordinate 71,009, forward strand.
CAGGCGCTCCTCGATCTCGGTGCGCCGCGCCGCGACCTTGGCCAGCTCGGCCTCGACGTCCTGGCGCGCCTCGCGGGCCTTCGCGGCCGCGGCGCTCCGCGCCGGCGAGCTCGGTGCCGTGGGCGTGCAGCTCGCTGGCCAGGAGCCGGCCGCGCAGCTCGGCGGACTCGCGCTCGAGGCGCGCGTGGATGTCCGCGGCCTGCGCCTGGCGCTTCAGCGGGCGCAGGCGGCTGCGCGCCTCGCGTTCGACGTCGAGCGCCCGGTCGAGGTTGTCCTGCGTGCGCTCGAGCTTCAGCTGCGCCCGGCGGCGGCGCTTGCGGTGCTTGCCGAGGCCGGCCGCCTCCTCGACCAGCAGACGGCGCTCGCGCGGCCGGGAGTGGACGATCTCCTCCACGCGGCCCTGGCTGATCACCGAGTGCATCTCGTGGCCGAGGTTCGCGTCCGCCAGCGCCTCGATCACGTCGACCAGCCGGCAGCGCGCGCCGTTCAGCCGGTACTCGCCGTCGCCGTTCCGCTCCAGCCGGCGCCTGATCGACAATCTCAGAAAAGCCCGCCGGCTGCTCAGCTCCCGCAGGCACCCCTCGCCCTCGCGTACGGCTCGAGGTTTCCCCATGCTGTCCCGCGTCCGCGCCGGCGGGGTCGTATGCGGGATGATCGCTCGCGAGGACCACCTCGACCTCGGCGTAGCGGCGCGGGGACTTCGCCGTCGCCGCCCGCGAAGATCATGTCCTGCATCGTCTGGCCGCGGACCGCCAGCGGGCTCTGCTCTCCCAGCGCCCAGAGCACGGCGTCGGTGATGTTGGACTTGCCGCAGCCGTTGGGGCCGACGATGACGCTGACGCCAGGCGAGAACTCCAGCCGGGTGCGCTCGGGGAACGACTTGAACCCCTTGATCGTGATCGAGCTCAGATGCACGGGTTCGGGAAGGCTCTCGGTCTCGTCGGACGTGATCTCCGCGGCCTGGCTGTGAGTTTCGCCGCGGGAGCGGTCGCTTCCTACCGCTTCAGGCGCTCCAGCGCCTCGGCCGCAGCCGCCTGTTCGGCGGCCTTCTTGCTCCGGCCCTCGCCCGTGCCGATCACCTCGGAATCGAGCGGGCGGCGACCTCGAAACGCCGGTCGTGCGGCGGCCCCGCCTCGCGGGTCACCTCGTAGGTTACGCGGGCGCCCTCCGCGCGCAAGCTGCTCCTGGAGCGCCGACTTGAAGTCGAGCATCGTCTCGAGCGCGAGCTCGATCTGGTCGGCGAACGCCGCGACCGTCGCCTCGGCCGTCGCCTGGAGCCGTAGTGGAGGTAGCAGGCGCCGATCACCGCCTCGCAGACCGACGCCATGGCGCGCTCGCTGGCGAGCAGGGAGTCGGGGTCGATCCCGCCCTCCTGCGTCTCCGGCGCGGCCTCCGCTAGCATCGCCGGCAGGCCGAGCTCGCGCGCGACCTCGGCGCAGGCGCGCCCGCTGACCGCCTGGCCGTGCACCTTGGTCAGCCGCCCGATGTCGGCGCGCGGGAAGCGGCGGAAGAGGTGCTCGCCGACGGCCAGGCCGAGCACGCCGTCGCCCAGGAAGGCGAGCCGCCCGTAGGAGTCGGCGCGGTGGCCGGTCCAGGAGGAATGGGTGACGGCCTGGCGCCGCAGCTCCTCGGGCAGACTCCGCGATCAGCTCCGCGAGGTCCGCTCCGATTCCCGGCCGCGCGCCGCCCCGCCGGCGCGAAGCGGCCCAAGCCTGCGGATGCCTCGCGCCACGCGACCGGCTGGCTACGCGGCGGCGCCGAGGCGGCCGGCGACGAAGTCCACGGCGTGGGCGACGGTCTCGATGTCGGCCGCCTCCTCCTCGGAGACGCTGATCCCGTACGTGTCCTCGAGCTCCATGACGAGCTCGTAGAGGTCGAGCGAGTCGGCGTCGAGGTCCTCGCGCAGCCGGGTCTGCCTCGCAGATCTGCGTCGAGGGGACCTCGAGCTCGGTCGACAGGTGCTCGCGCACCTTCTCCAGGACGTCGGAGCGGCTCAACGCTTCAGCCATCACACCACCTTCCTATCACGCCGGGTCCCGGATCATCAGCGCATGCTCCCGCGGGTCATGCCGGAGCGCTCCAGGAGCTCGGCGGTCCGCTCGACCGCCCGCTCCTCGACGGCGCGGGCCGCGAGCCGGACGGCGTTGGCGATCCCGTCGGGGCCGGAGCTTCCGTGTCCGACGACCGCCACCCCCCGCAGGCCGAGCAGGATCGCGCCGCCGGTGGTGTCGGGGTCCATCTGGCGGCGAAGCGAGCCAAGCGCGGGGCGCAGCAGCATCCCGCCGCGGCGGCCCGCGGGCCCGAGCGGGCCGCGGCGCGAACCGCGTCGGCCACCGCCTTCGCGGTGCCCTCGATCGTCTTCAGCACGACGTTGCCGGTGAAGCCGTCGGTGACGACCACGTCGGCTTCGCGGCCCATCAGGTCGCGGCCCTCGACGATTGCCGATGAAGTCGATCCCGCCCGCGTCGCGAGCCTCGCGTTCGCCTCCACCACCTCGGCGGAGCCCTTGCTCTGCTCCTCGCCGACCGACAGCAGCGCGACGCGCGGCCTGCTCGACGCCCAGGACGGCGGTGCTGAAGGCGGAGCCGAGGTAGGCGAACTGGACCAGGTCCACGGCCCGCGCCTCGGTGTTCGCGCCGACGTCCAGGAGCAGGAGCGGGCGGTCGGCGCGCCCGGGACGCGGCAGCTGGAGCGCGAGCGCGGGGCGGCGAACGCCCTGCATGCGGCGGAGCGCGAACAGCGCGGCGGTCATCGTGGCACCCGTCGAGCCCGCGCTGACGAGCGCGTCCGAGCGCCCCTCGGCGACGTCGGCCGCGGCCGGACGACCGATGCCTGCGGGCCGCGAGCGCACCGCCGCGACCGGCTCGTCGGCGTTGGTGATCTCGTCGGCGGCGGGAATCAGCTCGGCGCCGTCGAGCTCGCCGGACGTCGGCGCAGCAGCTCTCGAGGTCGCCGAAAACGCGCAGCCGGATGCCCGTCGGCGGCGGCCGCGCGCGCGCCGTCGATCACCGCCTCGCTCCCCCGCTCGGCGCCACGGCCGTCGAGGGCCACGGTGACGGCCAAGGGCTACTCCTCCGCGTCGGCAGCCGTCTCGCGCGGGGCCGCCTCGCCGATCTCGTGCTCGATCACCTCGCGGCCGGCATAGGTGCCGCATACGGGGCAGACGCGATGCGGCAGCCGAGGGCTGTGGCAGCGCGGGCACTCGTTGAGGCGCGGGCGCGCTGACCTTGTGGGTCGCGCGCCGCTTGTCGCGGCGGGTGCGCGGAGGTTCTCTTCTTCGGGACGGCCATGAAGCAGCGTGATGCTAGCGGCCGGCCGCCTGGCCTCACTGGTCGAGCTTCAGCTCGCGAAGCTTCGCCCAGCGCGGGTCGGGCTCCGCCTCGTGGCGGTGCTCGGCCGGGTCGCGTCGTTCAGCGAGACGCCGCACACCGGGCAGAGGCCCGCGCAGTCGGGCCGGCAGAGGAGCTGGATCGGCAGCGCGAGCGCCAGCGCGTCGTGGGCCCACCGTGCCAGCTCGAGCTCGTCGTCGGTGATGTACGGGCTGGTCAGCTCCTCGTCGGCGGTCCGCGGCTGGTCGACCTCGCGAGCGTCGACCTCGACCGCGACGTCGGCGTCCTCCAGGCAGCGCATGCACGGCCCGTCGACGTGCGCGACGAAGCGCATGCGGACCGCGTATCCGGCCGCGGTCCGCGAGAGGTCGAGGCGAGCGTCGACCGTGTCGCCGCGGACCGACGTAGCGCTGGCCGCCGAGGTCGAGCTCGCCCGGATCGACGTCCAGGTCGAGCGCCGGCCCTCGCCGGGACGGAGGGCGAACCGCGACAGATCGACGCTGTGATATCCCGCTGCCATCCCCGATCGAGGTTAGCGGTAGACCGCGACCCCGAAACGGCATGGACATGAGCGCCCAATTCCACATGGATCCGGAGACCTACCTGGACGAGATCCGGGCCGACGTCCCGCGCTACGACGAGCTCCAGGCGGCGACGATCGACGCGATCCCGTTCGCGCCCGGCGGGTCCTCGAGCTCGGGGTCGGGCACCGGCGAGACGACCCGGCGCCTGCTCGAGCGCTATCCGGACGCCGAGGTCACCGGGCTCGACTCCCAGCCGGAGATGGTCTTCAAGGCGCGCGAGCACGGGATCGAGGTGCGGCTCGCGCGGATGCAGGACCCGCTCCCCGACGGCCCGTGGGACCTCGTCGATCTCGGTGCTGTCGGTCCACCACCTCGACGAGGACCAGAAGCGCGACCTGTTCCGCCGCGTGCGCGAGCAGTCGCGGGCGTTCGTGATGGGCGACGTCGTGGTCGCCGAGCCGCAGGTGACGCCGCTCGAGGAGGGCGTCGACCTCCCCTCGCGCGCCGAGGACATGGCCGAGTGGTGCGGCGGCGAGATCGTCTGGCGGCGCCGACGACCTGGCGGTCATCCGCGCCGTCTACGACTGATAGGGCGCGGACGACCGTCGGCGACGTCACAGACCCGGATCAAGTCAATCTCGAGCTCGGTTTTGCGACACTGAATTGACTTGAGCCTTCGGCGATCTGGGTCGAGCGCGGATGACCCGTCACCGACGAGAAAGAGCCCGCGCTGGGCGGGCTCTTTCGAGGCTGCGCGTCGGCAGCACTCGCCTGTTGACGTCGGAGCGTACGCCCGGGCATCCGATGCTCGGCCACCCAGCGACCGAAGAGGAGAGAGCCATGTCAAAGGTGCTGTACGAGAAGCGCGACCGGATCGCGTACGTGACGATCAACCGTCCCGAGGCGCGGAACGCGATCGACCCCGACGTCCACCGCCTGATGATCGAGACCTGGGCGGACTTCCGCGACGACGACTCGGTCGACGTCGCGATCCTCACCGGCGCCGGACGAGGCGTTCTGCGCCGGCGCCGACCTCAAGACCTACATCCCGCCGATCATCGTCAACGCGACTCCGCGCGACCTGCGCGAGATCGATCGAGCTCGGCCTGAACGGCTTCACCCGCGGGATGCACCGGATCCCGAAGCCGATCATCGGGGCGGTCAACGGCTGGGCGCTGGCCGGCGGCCTCGAGACGGCGCTCGCCTGCGACATCCGGATCGCCTCCGAGCGCGCAACGTTCGGCTCCTTCGAGGCGCGGCGCGGCTTCCATCACGGCGACGGCGGCATCGTCCGGCTGGTCAACATCTGCGGGGTCGGCGTTGCCATGCAGATGCTGCTGACGGCGGAGCCCATCGACGCCCAGCGTGCCCTGCAATGCAACATGGTCACGCAAGGTCGTGGCGCACGACGACCTGATGGAGCAGGCCGAGGCTGGACGGCGAAGCAGATCCTGCGCAACTCCCAGGCCGCCGTTCGCTCGGCCAAGACGACGATCCTCGACGTGATCGGCCAGCCGCTCGACTTCCAGCTTCGACACGAGGCCTGGAACGCGTACACGTGCGCCGACCCCGAGGAGACGAAGGCGCTGCTACAGCAGTTCTACGAGAAGACCGACGTCGGGCGCGCCGGGACTCACGAGACCGCGCTGGACTGAGCCAGGAGCTCGTCCAAGACGTCGCCGTACCGGTGGCGCGAAAGGGAGATGTGGCCTTCGTTCTCGAGTAGGTGCGAGCGCGCCCCCGGCACGTGCTCGGCGAGCCATTCGCCGTGCGAGATGGGCACGAACCGATCCTCCCGTCCCTGCCAGATCGAGATCGGGACGCGGATCTCTGCGAGGCTGAATCCCCACGGTCGAACGAACGCGAGGTCGTCGTCGAGCCAGCCGAAGACGCCCTTGCTGATCGAGGCCACCAGGCTGGCGTGCGACTGCTCCGCGTAGGCTCGCGGTCAGCGCAGCGCGGTCGGGATCCGAGACCAGGTCACCGAGGATTCTGAGCAGATCGTCCGGCGTGCTCGTGCGTATCTCCTCTGCCTGGCGCTCCAGCCACGGTCGGAGCGCGTCCGCGCCCCGCTCCGCCAGGCCAAGCTCCTCGATGTTCTCGTCACCCATGCCCGAGCTCCAATCCAGGCCCTCGGCATCATGCGGCGCCGCGCCCACGACCGTCGCGGCCGAGATCACCCGGTCGGGAACGAGGGCAGCGCAAGCCAGGGCATGCGGGCCGCCACCAGACCATCCGACGACAAAGAATCGCCCGAGGCCAAGCGCATCGGCGATCGCGACGACATCCGGCGCGCAGTCGGCCACCGAGCGCCCCTCGTGGCGGTCCGACTCGAGATATCCAGGGCGCGCGTAGCTCACATGGCGCATGCCCCGCTGGGTGCCCTGCTCCACGGTCTCGGGGAAAAGCCTCCCGTCATCGGGAGTGCCACCGTGCGCAATGATCGCCGCGCCGTCCCCCGGTCCGACGATCGTCACCTTCAGCCGGCGACCGTCTGCAGTCGTCACCGTCTCGCGCAGCTCGTCCATCCGCTCGAACGCTAGCCCGCCGGGCGGGCCTCGCGCCACAGCAGCCAGATCGGTGGGCCGCCTGCGGGCAGGTTCAGCTCGCCGGTGACGGTGAATCCGTTTCGCTCATAAAGAGCGCGGGCGCGGGGCGTGGAGGTCTCCAGATAGGCGGGGAGCCTCGCCGCGTCGATCTCCTCGAGCCCGGGCCGCATCAGCGCGCTGCCGAGGCCCCGCCCCTGCCATTCGGGTGCCACCCCCATCATCGCGAGGTACCAGTGCGCCGGGCGCCTCGGGTGCCGGGAGTCCATGCGAAGGCGTGACCACAGCGCGACCGGCAGCCGGCTGCCAAAGACCCGCGTCATCGGCCCCAGCTCGCGAAGAGTCGTGGCGAGTGGAACCCGCCATTGGCCCGGCTCGACCCAAACGGCGGCGCCGATCACCTCCTCGGTCGTCCACACGAGCCCGCGCGGCAGGGCGATCTCGCGCAGCTCGGTCTCGAAGAAGACCCGAAGGCGCTCCGTGCGGTTGCCCGAGTCGAGCAGGAGATGCGCAAAGCCCGGATCGTCGCTGAACGCGCGCGCCAACGAGTCGGCGAGCCGCTCGGCATCGCCTGCCACCGCGCGGCGGGATCTCGAGGGTGCTAGCCGACCTCGGCCGGCTCTTCCTCGCGGCCCGCGAGGCGATCGCGCCCTCGGCGCACGGCAGCAAGGAACTTCTCCAGGTTCACCTCGAGCGTGGAGAGGATCTCGTCCGCGTAGTCCTCCGCCCCGAGCCGGATCTGGCGCTCCGTCTCGCGCGCGTCCTCGATGATCTCCTCGGCGGCGCGCTCGGCCTGCTTGTAGACCTCCTCGTCGGAGATCAGACGAGCCTGCTGGTCGCGAGCCTCCTTGACCACGCGCTCCGCCTCGCGCTTGGCCTCGGCGAGCATCTCCTGTCGTTCCTTGACGATCCAGCGAGCCTGCTTGATCTCCTCGGGAATGGTCGCCCGCATCTGATCGAGCAGGTCGTAGATCTCCTCGCGATCGACGCGCACCTGATCCGTGAGCGGCACCGGCCGCGCGTTGTGGATCAGATCATCGAGCTTGTCGATTAGGACCAGGACGTCCATGAGAGTGCGGAAAGCTTACGGGGCGCGGCGGAAACCGGGCCGGACGGCTCGAATTTCGCCATCCGATTGCAAGCTCCTGCCCAGGGAAACATCCGCCATCTCCATACATGTGTGCGGGGGGCGGGGCTCACTGGACGAGACGCTCCGCCAGGGCTTTCGCCACCACAGCCGGCACGAGGTCGGAGACGTCGCCGCCGAACGTCGCCATCTCCTTCACCCCGGTCGACGACAGGAAGCTGTAGTCGGGCGAGGCGATGATGTAGACGGACTCGATGTCCGGAGCCAGCTTGCGATTCAGCTGGTTCATCTCGAACTCGTACTCGAAGTCCGAGATCGCCCGAAGCCCCTTCACGATCGCGCCGGCGCCGTGCTCGCGCGCGAGCTCGACCAGCAGGGTCGAGAACACAGCGACCTCGACGTTTTCGACGCCGTTCCGGCTCAGCGCCTCCTCGATGAACGCCTTGCGCTCCTCCGCGGAGAACAGCGTCTCCTGCTTGCGGACCGGCTGGTTGACCACGCCCACGACAACGCGGTCGAACACCCGCGCCGCCCGCCCGATGATGTCCAGGTGGCCGTTCGTCACCGGGTCATAGGTGCCAGGGCAGATCGCCACCCGGCCGTCGCTCACCGCGAATCCTCCTGATGGATCGTGACCACCGTGTCGCCGTAGCGGCGCTCCGTCACGACGGGCAGGGAGAGTCTCGGCGGCCGGTCCGCCGCCCCTTCGACGATCAAGCGCCCTCCGGGCGAAAGCCGGCGCGGTATGAGCGAGTCCAGTTCCCCCTCAAGACGGTCGGCGAGTCTATAGGGCGGGTCGCAGAAGATCAGGTCGAACTCGCGCCGCTCGCGGCGCAGGAACGCGCGGGCATCGGAGCGCACGATCTCGCAGCGATGGCCGATGCCCAGCTCGGCGACGTTTCGCCGGACGAGCGCGGTGCGCGTGTCCACGAGCGTGGCATGCGCGGCGCCCCGCGAGAGTGCCTCGATGCCGAGCGCGCCGGTTCCGCAGAAGAGATCGAGGGCTCGCGCGCCACCGACCTCCCCGAGGATCGAGAAGAGCGCCTCACGAACGCGGTCCGACGGTCGGCCGCACCGCCGCGGATCGTCGCGGCGGGGTCACGAGACGGCGGCCTCCGAGCTCCCCCGCGACGATCCTCAAGGGGCGATCGCCTCGTCGCCGAAGCGCTCGCGGACGGCGTCCAGCAGCGGGCCGAGCTCGGGCGCATCCAGCGTTCCCGTTCGCTCGAGGAGCGCGATGACGTCTCGCCGGGCCTCGGTGAGCACGGCGATGTCCTCGGGGAGCTGCGCGACCCGAAAGCGCGGCAGGCCATGCTGCCGCGTTCCCAGGATCTCCCCCTCACCGCGCAGCGCCAGGTCGACCTCCGCCAGCTTGAAGCCGTCGCGCTCGGTGGCGATCGCCTCGAGACGCCTGCGCGCGAGCTCCGATGCGGCATCGGCGAACAGGATGCAGTACGAGCGATGCTCGCCGCGGCCCACCCTCCCACGCAGCTGGTGAAGCTGGGAGAGCCCGTAGCGCTCGGCGCCCTCGATCAGCATCACGCTGGCGTTGGCGACGTCGATTCCCACTTCGATCACGCTCGTCGCGACGAGGACGTCCGTGTCCCCGCGTGCGAACCGATCCATCGCCGCCTGCTTCTCCCGGGGCGGCATCTGACCGTGAAGCAGGCCGACCTCGAAGTCGGCGAGTTCGGTCGCGCGCAGCCGTTCCGCCTCCTCGGTTGCCGCCTTTGCCTCCAGGCTCTCCGAGCCCTCGACCAGCGGGCAGACGACGTAGGCCTGTCGACCCTCGCGGAGCCGATCGCGGATGAAGCCATAGGCTCCAGCGCGCTTCTCATCGCCGACGACCCAGGTCTCGACCGGCTTGCGGCCCACCGGCAGCTCGCGCAGGACCGTCGCGTCGAGGTCGCCGTAAGCCGTGAGCGAGAGCGTCCGCGGAATCGGCGTCGCCGTCATATGGAGGGCGTGGGGCGCGGCCCCATCCGGACCCTTCCCGTCCAGCGTCGCGCGCTGTCGCACCCCGAACCGGTGCTGCTCGTCGACGACGCAGACGGCGAGGCGACCGAACTCGACGTCCGGCTCGATCAGTGCATGTGTGCCCACCACCATCGCGAGCTCGCCAAGGGCGAGCTGGGAGAGGGCCTCCCGGCGCCGCGACGCGGGTGTCGCGCTCGTGAGCAGGGTGAACGGGATGGTCTGGCCGGAAAGCAACCGGTCGAGCGTCGTGGCGTGCTGCTCCGCCAGCGTCTCGGTCGGAGCCATCAGAGCCGCCTGATAGCCCGCCTCGACGGCGCGCAGCATGGCGTAGAGCGCGAGGACCGTCTTCCCGGAGCCCACCTCCCCCATCAGCAGGCGCTGCATCGGCCGCGCGGCGGCGAGATCGCTATCCATCTCCCTGATCGCGCGACGCTGGTCGCCGGTGAGCTCGAACGGCAGGGAATCGAGCCACCGAGTCGTCAGCTCCGCCGGCGCGGGGAGCGAGATCCCGGGACGTTGAGCGCGCCGCTGCGAGCGTCGGGCGGCAAGGGCGACCTGATGCAGGAAGAGCTCGTCGAAGGCGAGCCGGCGGCGCGCCTCCTCGGCCTCCTCCAGGGTCTCTGGGAACTGCGCCGCCGAGAGGGCATCGCCGGCCAGGGCCAAACGGCGGCGCGCACGAAGCCCCGCCGGCAGCGGCTCGATCGCATTGCGAGCGAGCGGGCGCACCTGCCACGCCCACTCGCGAAGCCGCTGGGCCCGCAGGCGCTCCGACGCCGGATGCACCGGGACGATCCCGGTGGTGTGAATGCCCGCTGCCCCCGAGGCGGTCCCCGCGCCGACCACCTCATGAGCCTCCACGCGAAGGCCGGAACGATCGAGCTTCCCGTACAGGAGCAGCCTCGTCCCCTCCTTGAGGCGGTCGACCAGCCACGCCTGGTTGAACCAGACCGCCTTGGCGGGCCCGGAGTCATCGGCCACCTGTGCCTCGACGATCACGAGTCCACGGCGTCGCGTGGGGCGGACCCTCGCCGAGCGGACGATCACCTCGACGGTCGCCTCCTCACCGATGCGCAGATCCGCGAGCCTCCGCGGAGTCGCGCGGTCCCGGTAGGAGTGCGGTACGTGAGCGAGCATGTCGCCGACCGTCTCGAGGCCCATCTCCGCGGCCGCCGCGGAGAGCTTGGGCCCGGCGCCGTGGAGCGTTTGAACCCGCGCGGCGAGCAGGCTCGGCCTGGGCGCGGAGCGAAGGTCGGCACCGCGAAGGGCATCACGGTCCTGCGCGGATCCCGTGGCGAAGGCGCCCGGCGGCGCCGGCTCGTTCTCCGTCCCGCGCTCGCGCGGCGGCGCGACCGTCCGGCTCGAAACCGCCCGCGCCCGTTCCTGACGGGCGCCGGGGCCGGTATCTCGCACCGCTCCCCGTCCCGGCTCGCTCATCGCCTCAAGGCTACGAGCCGGTCAGGCGGTGGCCGCGACGGCCTCCTTCTCGTCGCTCCAGTTCGTGGGCTTGATGTTCTGGTTCAGCCGGAACAGGTTCTGCGGGTCGTAGCGATCCTTGAGCGCCTGAAGGCGCGCGTAGGTCTCCGGGCCGAAGGCCGCGCGGACGCGGTCCTCACCCTCCTCGCCGAGGTAGTTGAGGTAGGCCCCTCCGGTCGTGTAGGGCTTCATCGCGGCGCCGAGGCCCTTGGTCCAGCCGATGTTCGCCTCATCGTCGGTAGGGTCCTCCCATCCCGCGATGATGTGGATGTTGAACGGTGAGGTGCGTTGCCCGAACGCCGTGGCGTCCTCCGGCACGTCGGCAATCGCTCCGCCTCCCGGGATCACCAGGATCTGGCTCATGGGCGACGGCCGGGACACGTGGTACTCGCACAGGGTGTCGATCGCCTCATCGGGCAGCTCGGTCAGGAACTCGGCGGTCCAGTAGTTCCGCTTCCCCACCGGCGCGCCCGCGTCGGTCAGCTGCTGGACCGCCACGTACGGGATCGGCTGCACCATGTCCATCGCGGGCGGACCGAACTCGCGGAGGGGGCGCAGCGCCTCCTCTCCCTCGTCCGCGGGTCCGGCATACAAGACCACCACGCCCAGAACGGGCTGACCACGCACCGGCTCGGGGACGAAGTCCTCCGGCGGCGCGGAGATCATCGCGCAGCCGGCGCAGACCTCGTTCGCTGCCCGCGCCATGACGTCGCGATAGTTGCGCAGGACGGCGCCCGCCATCGGCCCCGGGTACATCAGCATCCCCGCGAGAACCGTGGGGCCGAGCGGGTGAAGGCCGAACTCGAACTCGGTGACGACCCCGAAGTTACCTCCGCCGCCCCGCATACCCCAGAAGAGCTCCGGGTGCTCGTCCTCGGAGACCGTGATCGTCTGGCCGTCGGCTGTCACCAGCCGCGCCGCCCGCAGGCTGTCGCAGGTGAGACCAAGCTTCCGCTCGAGCCAGCCGGAGCCGCTGCCGAGCGTGAGCCCGGCGACGCCGGTGGTTGACATCCGGCCGCCGGTCATCGCGAGCCCGTGCTCCTGCGTCGCGGCGTCCACATCGCGCCAGAGGGCACCACCCTGGACCCGGGCGATCCTGGCGTCTGGATCCACGGTGACGCGGTTCATCGGCCTCATGTCGACGCACACCCCGCCCTCGCAGATTGCATGGCCGGGGACGCTGTGCCCGCCGCTGTACACCGAGAGCGGAAGCTCGCGATCGCGCGCGAACTCGACCGCCGCGCGCACGTCACTCTCGCCGGCGCAGCGCGCGATCACGCCAGGACAGCGGTCGATCATGCCGTTGAAGACGCTGCGCAGCGAGTCGTACTGCTCGTCCTCGCGCGTGATGAGCTCTCCCTCAAAGCCCTGCCGTAGGGCGGAGACGTCCATGGTTCTCTTCCCTCCTGGGTCGAAATCCGGTCTTGGGGGCCGCGAGCGTAGCGGAGGAGTATGTTGCGGCGCCGATGGGGCAGATCGAGGACAGGCTCACGGACCTTGGGCTCTCGCTGCCGGCGCCCTTCGCTCCGCCGAAGGGCGTGGAGTTCAACTTCGAGCTCGTTCGGGTCCAGGGCGACCTCGCCTACGTCTCGGGCCATCTGCCCATGGACGGGGACGAGGTGCTCGCGCGTGGGAAGGTCGACCGCGACCTCTCGATCGACGAGGCCTACCAGGCCGCGCGTCTCACCGGGCTCTCCATCCTCGCATCGCTGAAGCAGGAGCTTGGCGACCTGGACCGGGTGCGGGGCTGGGTCAAGGCCCTCGGCTTCGTCAACTGCGCGCCTGGCTTCAGCAAGACGCCGGCCGTGGTGAACGGGTTCTCCGACCTGATCCTCGAGATCTGGGGCGAGGCGGGGCGGCATTCGCGCTCCGCGATCGGCGCCGCGGAGCTGCCGTTCGACGTGCCCGTCGAGGTCGAGGCGATCGTGGAGGTCGGCTAGGGCCGTCCTCCGGCGCGTCGCTCATCCGCCGCTCATTGCGCCGCGATCAGCCACCAGTAATGGGCCTGCCCGCCGCGGTGCAGCTCCAGCTCGAGCCCATCGGACAGCTCGAGCGGCAGCTGGTTCAGCGGGATCGGCGCGGAATCGCCCTCGATGACGGTCACGATCTCGGCACCCGCCGCGACGCGCGCGATGGTCGCCGACAGCGTCGACCCCGCACCACCCCACGCCACGACCTCCTCGCCCGCGAACCCCACGGCGTCGCCGCGCACGAACCGCCCCTGCGGATCGTCCCGCGCGGCCGGCGCCACCGCGCCCGAGCGGATCTCGGCCAGCGCCGCGCGGATGCGCTCGGCGTTCGTGTCTGCATCCTCGTCGGACGCCAGCTCCACTAGCGCGGCGAGCGCCGCCTGCTGCGATGGGCTCGCGACCACCCGTGCGGGCTTCTCCGACAGCTTCGCTGCCTCCTCCGCGGCGAGAATCACATTTGGGGAGTTCGGCAGGACCATGACCTCCTCCGCCGGCACCTCGTGGATGCCGGCGAGGATCTCGTAGGTGGACGGGTTGAGGGTGACGCCCCCGTCCACGACGTGTGCCCCCAGGCCCTCGAACAGCGTCCTCATGCCGTCGCCCGACGCGACGGCGACCGCGCCCGTCACCGCCGGTCGCAGGCGCGCCTCCCGGGCGGCGATCTGCTCGCGCATGTCGGCGACGTCCAGGCGCTGGACGTCGCCGGCCTCCTCGAAGACGGCGACCGCCACCTCCGGCTCGTCCGTGTGGACGTGGACCTTGAGCGTCGCCTCGTCGCCGACTACGAGCACGGAGTCGCCGATCTCCTCGAGCCGTGGGACGAACGAGCGCGCCTCGAGGCCCGAGCCGGTGACGATGAAGTTGGTGCAGTAGCGGAACCGGCTGTCGAAGTGGTGCGGCCGGGTGGCGCGCGCGGGTTCGTGGTGCGGCAGCTCCGGGAGCGCGTCCGAGTCGTCCCGCAGTCCGGCGACGATCCCCGCCAGGATCACGACGAGGCCGTGAGCGCCTGCATCGACCACTCCGGCCTCGGCGAGCACGTCGAGCTGATCGGTAGTCCGCTGCACCGCGCTCTCGCCGGCGCGCGTCGCGACCTCCAGGACGTCGGCGAGCAGCTGGTCCTGCTGGTCATCGGTCACCGGTCCGGACAGCCGCCGGCGGTCCATGTGCGCAAGGTGGGTCGAGACCGCGTGGGCCATCTCCCGGATCACGGTGAGCATCGTCCCCTCGGCGGGATCGCGCACCGACTCATACGCGGCATCGGCGGCCCGCGCGAACGCCGCCGCGACTAGAACCGGATCGACGAGCTCTCCGGGCCGGCTCGCCAGCTCCTCGGCGGCGCCCCGCACGATCTGGCTCAAGATGACGCCCGAGTTCCCCCGGGCGCCCATGAGCGCAGCCCTGGCGACCGCGTGCACGAGCTCGTCGCGGTCCGCCGGGATCGGCTGCCCGTCGAGGCGGTCGAGCTCCTTCATCACCGCCTGCATGGTCAGCGCCATGTTGTCGCCGGTGTCGCCGTCGGCAACCGGGAAGACGTTGAGGTCGTTCACCTCCTGCCGGCGGACGGCAAGTCCGCCGTAGGCGGCTTGGACAACCCGGCGAAATCGCTCGATGGAGGTGTCGACCATCGCTCGGGAGGGGATTATCCCGCCCGCACGGCTACGCGGCCTTGATCACCCGGTTTGACTTGAGGCAGCGCGTGCACACATAGACGCGGCGGGGGCGGCCCCCGTCGCTGATCCGGACCTTCTGGAGATTCGGGTCGAAGCGACGCCGCGTGGCGACCATCGAGTGGCTTCGGGAGTTCCCGAACGCGGGTCCCTTGCCGCAGCTGTAGCAGACCTTGGCCATGCGGCGATCGAGGTTACTCGATGGCCTGCCGCAGAAGCGCCATGCGCATCACCGCGTGCGCCGCGCGCCTTCCCTGGTCGCGATCGTCGCCGGCGGACCGCGCGAGCGCCTGATCCATGTCCTCGCAGGTAAGGACGCCGAACGCGCACGGAACGCCGGTGTCGAGTTGCGCGTGTTGGACGCCGCGCGCGGCCTCGCCGCAGACGTAGTCGTAGTGGTCGGTCTCGCCGCGAATCACCGCACCGAGGCACGCGACCCCGGCGAAGCGCCGGGACTCCGCACACCACTTCGCGGCGAGCGGGAGCTCGAATGCGCCGGGGACCTCGAAGGTGGTTACCGACGCCGGGCTGACGCCGCCGTCGTCGAATCCCAGGATCGCGCCGTTCGTGAGCCGCTCCGCGAGATCCGCGTAGAAGGTCCCGACGCAGGCGGCGAACTCGAGGCCGCCGAGGACCTCGCGGTCGGTCGCGGAGAACGCCTCGGCGGCGCGCTCCTCAGCCATCCTCGTCGTCTGCCTCCTGAGCGCCAAGCGCCCCGCGCTCGACCTCGCGCTGCTGCTCGAAGTGGATCAGCTCCTCGTCGAGCGGGAGTCCCTGGTGGTGGAGCGTGTGACCGAGGCGCTCCCGCTTGGTCCGCAGATACTCCTCGTTGTGCGGGTTCGGAACCGCCTGGATCGGGAGCTCGTCGGACACGGAGAGCCCGTAGCCCTCGAGACCGCGGATCTTCTTCGGATTGTTGGTGAGGATCCGGATGCTGGTCAGACCGAGGTCGACCAGGATCTGGGCGCCGATCCCATAGTCCCGCAGGTCCGCGGGCAGCCCGAGCTTCAGGTTCGCGTCCACCGTGTCCAGACCGTCCTCCTGGAGGCGGTAGGCCCGCAGCTTGTTGAGAAGGCCGATCCCACGACCCTCCTGGGACAGGTACAGGAGCACGCCGGTGCCCTCCCGCGCGATCATCGAAAGCGCCGCCTCGAGCTGCTCGCCGCAATCGCAGCGCAGCGAGTGGAATACGTCGCCGGTGAGGCATTCGGAGTGCACCCGCACCAAGACGTCGTCCATTCCCCGGACGTCACCCTTGACCATCGCCAGGTGGTGCTTGTCGTCGACGAGGGAGCGGTACCCGACCGCCGCGAACTCGCCGAACGCGGTGGGTAGGCGCACCGCCACAACTCGCTCGACCAGGCGCTCCGTTCGCCGCCGGTAGGCGATCAGATCGGCGACGGTGATCATCTTGAGAGCGTGCCGCTCGCAGTACGGCACCAGATCGGGCACCCGGGCCATCGTCCCGTCCTCGTTCATGATCTCGCAGATCACGCCGGCCGGGATGAGGCCGGCGAGCCGCGCCAGGTCGATCGCCGCCTCGGTCTGGCCCGCGCGCTCCAAGACGCCACCGTCCTTGGCCTTCAGCGGGAACACGTGCCCGGGCTGCACGAGGTCCTCGGGCGCGGAGTGTGGGTCGATCGCGACCTGGATCGTGCGCGCGCGGTCAGCGGCCGAGATGCCGGTCGTCACGCCGTCGCGGGCCTCGATCGAGGTGGTGAAGGCCGTGTTGAAGGGCGACTCGTTCTTCGCCGCCATGAGGTCGAGTCCGAGCTCGTCGCAGCGCTCGCCGGCGAGCGAGAGACAGATCAGCCCCCGGCCGTGCTTGGCCATGAAGTTGACCGCCTCGGGCGTGGCGAACTGCGCGGCCATCGTCAGGTCGCCCTCGTTCTCGCGGTTCTCGTCGTCGCAGACGACCACCATCCGCCCACGGCGGATCTCCTCGATGGCATCCTCGATCGGGGAAAAGACGCCCGTTGTCGCTCGGCTACTCATTCGTCTCCGTCCTTCCATTTAAGCCTTCCATGAGCCGCTCCGCGTAGCGGGCGACCACGTCCACCTCGACGTTCACCTCGCTCCCCTCCTCGAGCTCGCCGAGCGTCGTGCGCTCGAGCGTCTCGGGGATCAGCGACACCTCCAGCCCGTCGGGCCCGAGCGCGGCCACGGTGAGGCTGACGCCGTCGAGCGCCACGGACCCCCGCGCGGCCACGTATCGGCCGACATCCTCCGGAAGGGCGATGGTGAGACGGCGGGCGAACCCGTCCGCCGAGACGGACGTCACCCGGCCGGCGGCGTCCACGTGCCCCTGGACCAGGTGACCGCCGAGCGGATCGCCCGCTCGCAGGGCGGGCTCGAGGTTGACGCGACCCCCCGCCTCCAGGCCACCCAGCGTCGTCACCGCGAGCGTCTGGTTCATCACGTCGGCCTCGAAGCCACCCTCACCCGAGGCGGCGGCCGTGAGGCAGACGCCGTTCACCGAGACCGAATCGCCGTTTCGCAGCTCGTTCGCGACGTCCGCGCGGACGCGGATGCGCGCTCCGTCAGCCGTCAGGTCGACTGCCTCGACCATCCCGACCTCTCGGATGATCCCGGTGAACACCCCCTCACCACTCCCCGAGGCGGGCGCGCACCAGCAGATCCTCGCCCGAGCGCTCCCAGCTCATGTCCCTGGCGGCGATGGCATCGGGAAGCATCGTCGCCCCGCTCCCCGCGATGGAGGGCCGAGCGAGCATGCCGCCGACCACGAGCGGGGCGATGAACAGGCGGAGCTCGTCGATCTCACCGGCGTCGAAGAACGAGCCGGCGAGGGTGGGCCCTCCCTCGAGCAGGACGCTCGTGATCTCACGACGCCCCAGCTCCGCGAGGCCGGCGCGGACGCGTTCCGCCGGCTCGCCGTCGCACGACAGGACCGTGGCGCCGGCGGCCTCGAGCCCGCGCATGCGGCCCTCGGGCGCATCCCCGGACGCGATCACGATCACCGGCGCCTCGCCGATGGAGGTGAGCAGCCGGGAGCTCGGCCCGAGCCGGGCCGCCGAGTCGAAGACCACGCGCATGGGCTGGCGGAGAGTGCCGACATCCCGCGCCGTCAGCAGGGGATCATCGGCCAGCGCCGTCCCGATCCCGACGCACACGGCGCCGGCCTCGGCGCGCCACCTGTGCGCCAGCAGGCGACTCGGCTCGCTCGAGATCCACTTCGAGTCGCCGCCCGCGGTGGCGACGCGCCCGTCGAGCGTAACGGCGGACTTCAGCGCGACGAGCGGGCGCCCCGTGCGGGCGTGCTTTCGAAAGGCCTGGTTCAGGAGCCTGGCCGCGTGGGCCTCGTCACCGTCGGCGACGTCGACGGCGACACCGGATGTGCGCAGGGCCTCGGGGCCGCGTCCGCTCGCCTTCTCGGTCGGGTCGTCGGAGGCCACCACCACGCGGCCAACTCCGGCCTCGAGGATCGCGTCGACGCACGGTGGCTGGCGGCCCTGATGGACGCACGGCTCGAGCGTCACGTACATGGTCGTCCCGGCCGGATCGATGCCGTGGGCGCGCACGTCCCCGAGCGCCGCCGCCTCCGCGTGGAGGCCGCCGAGCTCGGCGTGAAAGCCCTCGCCGACGACCCGCCCGTCGCGAACTACGACGGCACCCACCATCGGGTTCGGGCTCACCCTGCCCCGGCCGCCCGCGGCGAGATCCAGCGCGCGGCGCAGATGATGCCGATCCTGGTCTGTGACCACGTTGGACGCTCCCGATTGACTGGTCAGTCAACAAATCATACGCGGCTTACCTCGAGCGCCGCCCGCCTCCGCCCGTTGGCGCGGGTACGGTCCCGGCGCAATGGCGCGCCGGTCAGAGGCCGCAGAGACGAGGCGCTTTGGGCGCTCGGCGGCGATGCTGTCGATCGGCGTCGGGTCGGCCGGCCTCCTGACCTACGTCTACTTCTCGCTCGCCTCGCACAATCTCGATCGGACCTCCTACGGCGAGGTCGTCGTCCTGTGGTCGGCCGTCTTCGTCACGATTTCGATCCTCTTCCGGCCCGTCGAGCAACTGCTGTCGCGAACGATCGCGGTCCGGCAGGCGCGGGACGAGCCGATCGGTGATGCCCTCCGGGTCGCCGCCACGCTCCAGCTCGGTCTCGCCGCCGCATTCGCCGCCCTCGCGCTGGCCCTCCGAGGGCCGCTCCAGGACGACCTGCTATCCGGCAGCGACACCCTCTACTGGATCCTGGTCACCGCGGTCCTCGCCTTCGGCGCGAGCTTCTTCGCGCGCGGGTTCCTCGCGGGAAGCAGGCGCTTCGTCCTCTACGGCGCACTGCTCCTGGCCGAGTCCACGGCCCGGATGTCATTCGCGCTCGCGGTTGCCGTGGGGATCGCGAGCGGCCAGACCGCCGTCGCGCTTGGGATCGTCGCGGCGCCCGTGCTGAGCCTCGCTGTGGTGCCGCTCGCCTTCGCCGGCCGCGCCGTGAGCCGGCGGGCCGCGCAGCCCCCGCACCGGCCCGTTGGGACGGTGTTCACGCTCGCCCACGGGGGCGGCTTCGCGGCCGCGGTGCTCCTGATCATGGTGAGCGAGCAGAGCCTCCTGAACGCCGGGCCCCTCATAGTCCGCGGCGTGGAGGGGGCCGCGGCCGCCGGATTCATCTTCAACGTGCTCATGATCGCCCGAGCGCCGCTCGTGCTCTTCCAGGCGGTGGCCACGAGCCTCCTCCCGCACCTGACCCGGCTGCGGGCGAGTGGCGGGAGCGGGGACGCCGACGCGTTCCGGATGTCGGTGCGCATGACGCTCACGGCGATCGCCGCTTTCGCGGCGCTCGTCGCCCTGGTCGTCGCCGTCGCGGGGCCGGAGCTGATGCAACTCGCGTTCGGCGAGAAGTTCACGTACGACCGGGCCGGCCTGTTGATCGTGACGGTCGGCATGGGGTTCTACCTGGCGTCGGGCACCCTGAACCAGGCGGCCCTGGCTCAGGGACAGGTCCGCGCCGCCGCCGCCCGGTGGGTCCTCTGCGCGGTCGGCTTCGTCGCCTGGAACTTCGTCCCGGTGCTCGACGAGTTCCGGCGTGTGGAGGTCGGGTTCGCCGGCGCGGCGGCCCTGCTGTGCACGCTCCTGTACCTGCTCTATCGCCGTCCTCCGCGGGTCCCGCGGCCGGAGGACACCGTCGCGCCCGGCTCGCCCGAGGAGATCGAGGCGCGCCTGGCCGCCGCCGACGAGGCGATCTAGAGGGCGGCAGCGGCCGCCGCGATCCGCCTGAAGGCCTCGCCGGGCTCGGGATCCCCGAAGACGGCGGAGCCGGCGACGAAGAGGGTCGCTCCCGCCTCGGCCACGCTGCCGACCGTCTCGACGTCGATGCCGCCGTCCATCTCGATCACGGGGGACGGCGCGATCTCGCGAACCCGCCGCACCTTGCCGGGCGAGGACGCGATGAACGATTGGCCGCCCCACCCGGGGTTGACCGACATGCACAGCACGAGGTCGGCGTGCCCGTCGAGCTCGGCCACTGCGGCGGCCGGCGTCCCGGGATTGATCGCGACTCCGGCGAGGCATCCGGCGTCCCGGATCGCCCCGAGCGTGCGGTGGATGTGCGGGTCGGCCTCGAAGTGAGCGGTGATGCAGTCCGCGCCGACGCTCGCGAACTCCGCCACGTGCTGGGCCGGCCGGTCGATCATGAGGTGAACATCGATGGCGCCGCCGGCGTCGTGGACTCGGTCCGCGATCGACGCTGCGATCAGCGGCCCCATGGTGATCGGCGGCACGAAGTGGCCGTCCATGACGTCGACGTGGATGACCCGTGCGCCCGCCGCCATCACCTCCTCCACCTGGGCGCCTAGTCGGGCGAAGTCGGCCGAGAGGATGGACGGGGCGACGTGGCGCTCGCCGAAGAGGTCGCGGGCGGGCACCGCTAGAGGGGGCGGAGCATCGAGTTGGCGCAATGCTGGCAGCGCAGGTCCTCGGTGGTGCTCATGCGCGCGATCGTCTGATGCTCGCCGCAGTTCGGGCACTGCGAGACGAGCTCGTAGCGTCGCAGGCAGTACACGCACCGGAAGCGGCCCGGGAGCTGCGTGGGGCGAAGCCACGGCTCGCCGCAGCCCGGGCACGGCGGCCGCTTCAGGGCGGCCTCCACTTAGGTGCGCTCCATGCGGGCGATGAAGAACCCGTCCGTTCGGTCGCGGTCCGGCCGCAGCTGCACGAGTCCGGGGTCCACCGGCTTGACGCGGCCGCTCGCGATGAGCGGCTCGACGCGGGCGGGGCCCTCCCGTACGGAGATGGTGCAGACGGAGTACGTCAGCGCACCACCCGGCTTCAGCGCATCCACCGCGCGGTCCAGGATCGCCGCCTGGACGCCCGCCACGCGCTCGATCAGCTCCGGCGACTTGCGCCAGCGGGCATCCGGCCGCGCCGCGAGCGTTCCGAGGTCCGAGCATGGTGGGTCCACGAGGACGCGATCGTAGCCGCCGCCGAGGTCGATCTCTGCGGCGTCCCCGACGACGAGCCGCGCGATGGTGGCGCCCAGGCGCTCGCAGAGCTCGCCGAGCTGCCGCGCGCGCCCCGGATCCCGGTCGACCGCCACCACCTCTCCCCGGTCGCACATACGGGCGGCGATGGCGGTCGTCTTCATCCCCGGCGCGGCACAGAGGTCGAGCACGCGCTGGTCCGGCCGGGGATCGAGCGTGGCGACGACCGCCTGCGAGCTCCGGGCCTGGGGCACGAGCTGGCCGCGCGCGATCCGGGCCCGCAGCCCGTCACTAAGCGGGGCCTCGACGACGATCGCCTCCGGTGGCCACAGGGGTCCGGCGCCGCGGCGTACGACCGCATCTTCGCTCGCCCGAAGCTCCTCGACCAAGGGTTCAGGGTCGGCCTTCAGCGTGTTCACACGAAAGGCCCTCTCGGGAGGCTCGTTCATCGCCGCCATCAGTGAGCGTGCGCCATGCGGACCAAGCTCCGACCACCACACCCGGGCGAGCCAGCCGGGGTAGGAGTGCCGGGCGGCCGCCCCCTCGGGGGTGTTGTCGTCGAGGGCCGCGAGCAGGTCGCCGCCTGCCGCGGCCCGCCGCAGAACGGCGTTCACCAACGACGCGGCGGCGCGCCGACGACTGCCCCCGTCGCCCTTCGCCAGCTCCACGGCCTGGTCCACCGCGGCGTGGTCGGGCGTCGCCTCGGAGAACAGCAGCTCATAGAGACCCATGCGCAACGCGGCGAGGACGGGCGCATCGAGCCGCGTCACCGGCCGCTCGGCGAGCTCGGCGATCAGGCGGTCGCTCGTCCCTCGCCGCTGCACCGCGCCGTATGCGAGGCGCTGGGCCTGGCGCCGCTCGCGCGGGTCCAGGCCATGGCGATCGGCGGCGCCGGGGAACGCGCGGTCCGCCCACGCGCCGTGCTCGAACACCCGCCGCAGGACCTCGTACGCAGCGCTGCGAGCGGGCGCGACCTCGCCGGGATTCATGCAGCGAGCGAGGGCACCGCGTGGCCGCGAAGATACGCGTCGGCCGGCATCGGCCGCTTCCCGGGGGGCTGGAGGACGTCGAGCCGCAGTTGGCCCTGCATGCAGCGCAGGAGGAGCGAGGTCCCGGCCGCCGCCAGGCGCCCGGCCCCGGATCCCTCCGCGCTCATGGCGGTGGCCCCGCGCACCCCCAGCCGCCGGCCTCCATCGAGCTCGAGATACGCGCCGATGTGGGGGTTCAGCGCGCGGACGGTCCGCTCGAGCTCGATGGCCGGTTGCGCCGGATCGAGGCGGCGCTCATCCGGCGAGATCTTCCGCGCGTAGGACGCATGCGACTCGTCCTGCTCCTCGAACTCGAGGCGCTCGGCCTCGCGCAGATCGAGGGCGCGCAGGCTGACCTCGCCGGCGAGCTCCGCCAGCCGCGCCGACAGCCCGCCGAAGTCCTCGCGCTCCCCGATCGCGACGGCCTCCTGCATCGCCACCGGGCCGGAGTCAAGACCCGCGGTCACCCTGAGGATCGACACGCCGGTCCGGGCGTCCCCCGCCATGATCGCTCGCTCGATCGGCGCGGCCCCCCTCCAGCGCGGCACGAGCGACGGGTGGACGTTCAGCATCTCCAGCTCCGACAGCAACGGGTCCTGGATGAGCTGGCCGAAGGCGCAGACGACGCCGAGCTCCGCCCCCGCGGCCTGGACCGCAGCGACGGTCGAGTCGAGATTCACACTCTCGGTCTGGTGGAGGTCCAGTCCGAGCTCGTCGGCCGCCTGGGCCACCGGAGGGGACGCCAGTCGCCGGCCCCTGCCTCGCGGCCTGTCGGGCGGCGTTACGACGAGCACCGGCCGGTGCGGGGAGTCCGCGAGACGGCGGAGCACCGCGACGGCGAACGGCGAGGTACCGAGGTACGCGATCCTCAACTGGTGGGGGGCGCGGAGCCGTCCTCCTCGGCGGGCTCCTCCGCACTCGGGCTGTACTCGCCGCCCTCCCGCAGCGCGCGCAGCGCCGCCTTCCGCTGGTCGCGCGGCGCGCGGTCCAGCATCAACACACCGTCGAGGTGGTCGATCTCGTGTTGGAGCACGCGAGCCTCGAGACCGGACGCCTCGATCTCGAGCGGCGCGCCGCTGGTGTCGACGCCACGTACGCGGGCGAACAGCGACCGATCCACATCAACGGCGACTCGTGGCAGGCTGAGACACCCCTCCTCTGCGACGACCTGCTCGTCCGAAAGCCACTCGATCTGCGGGTTGGCCACCGCGGTCGGGGCCGCGTCCGGGCCGGCCTGAATGACGAGCAGGCGGTGCATGACGCCGAGCTGCGTGGCCGCGAGGCCCACCCCGATCGCGTCGCGCATGGTTGCGATCATCCGCTCCGCCTCTCGCACGAGCTCCGGCCCGAAGGAGGTGATCTCCGAGGCCCGCGACTTGAGCACCGGGTCGCCGAACTTGCGGATGTGCTCGAGGGCCGCCGCCCGGCGGCGTAGCGCCTCCTCGGCCAGGGCCTGAGCGCGCTCGTCGTCAAGGCCCTCCGGGTCGACGCGCTCGGGCTCGCGGACGCCCGTCTCCTCAGCTGTCTCGCTCATCGCTGCGAGTCTACGCGGCTACTGCGGATCGACGTCCACGCTGATCGCCACCCCCCGGAGGTCGCGCGATCCGGCGAGGTCGTCCACCGCCCCCCGCACTGCGTCCACCGCGGGGTCCCGCTCCGGGGCCTTGACCAGGAGCTGCCGCCGGTGGCGGCCGCGCACGCGAAAGCGCGGCGCCGGGCCCAGCAGCGTGGCCGCTGTCGGAAGCGCTCCCTGGACCCGTCGGTGCGCAAGCCTGGCGGCGGCCTCGACCGCTTGAGCGTCGGGCGCGGTGAGCTGGAGGCGCACGAGGTGTGAGAACGGCGGATAGCCGAGCGCGCGGCGACGCTCGAGCTCGGCCGTCAGGAATCCCTCCGCGTCGTGGGCGGCCGCGTGGCGGATCGACGCCGCCTCCGGGGCCAGGGTCTGGACGAGCACCCGGCCCCCGCGCGGGCCGCGGCCGCTGCGGCCCGCGAGCTGCGCGACGAGCGCGAACGTGCGCTCCTCGGATCGAAAGTCCGGGAACCGCAGGGTCGAGTCGGCGTCCAGCACGACGCTCAGGACGACGTCCGGGAAATCGTGGCCCTTCCCGACCATCTGCGTCCCCACGAGGACGCCCCGATCGGCGGCGTCGAACCGACGCAGGATGTCCAGGTGCGCGCCGGCGGGCGCCGCGCTGTCGGAGTCGAGGCGGAAGACCGGCAGCGGCTCCGCGAGCTCCGCCACGAGGTCGGCCACCCGCTCGGTCCCAGTCCCGTGGCGGGCGAGCGTCATGGAGCCGCAGTCCGGGCACGAGGCGGGCAGCGGCTCCGCGTGGCCGCAGTGGTGGCAGCGAAGCCGGCCCTCGCGCTTGTGCACGACCAGCGACACGTCGCAGTCGGGGCATTCCCACGCGCGCCCGCACGACCGGCACGACAGGTGCGGCGACCACCCGCGGCGGTTCAGCATCACGATGGCCTTTCCCCCGCCGGAGCGCACCTCGCCGAGGGCCTGGGCGGTTCGCCCGTGAAGCGGGCCATGGCGTCCCGACCCATTTCTCATGTCGAGGATCTCCACCGGGGGCAGGGGGACGCCGTCGGCGCGCTCGGGCAGATCGACGCGGGGCATCCGCTCCCAGCTCTCGGGCCGGGGCGTCGCGCTGCCGCAGACCAGGACCGCCCCGGCCTGATCCGCGCGGCGCCGCGCAACCTCGCGGGCGTCGTATCGGGGATCGCCCTCCTGCTTGTACGAGGAGTCGTGCTCCTCGTCCACGACGATCAGCCCCGGCTCGCGCACCGGGGCGAAGACGGCGGACCGCGGCCCGACGCACACCCGCGCCTCTCCATCGCGCACCCGCTCCCATTCGTCGCGGCGCTCGCCATCCGAGAGACGGGAGTGGAGGAGCGCGACGCGATCGCCGAACCGGGCGGCGAAGCGCGAGACCGTCTGGGGAGCGAGCGCGATCTCCGGAACCAGGACGATCGCGTCGCGGCCGCGCTCGAGCGCCGCCTCGGTGGCGGCGAGATAGACCTCCGTCTTGCCTGAGCCGGTGACGCCATGGAGCACCAGCTGGCCGCATCCGTCGCCGTCCATCGACTTCACGATCCGGGCGAGGGCCGCCGACTGATCGGCGGTCAACGTCGGCCGGAGTGACCGGGCGCCCACGCCAACGATCGTGGGGCGGCGGGCCCGCTCGACCCGGCGGAGGTCGACCAGGCCACGGGCCTCGAGCCGCCGGAGCGCCGGCGTGCCCGCGCCCGCATCCTGAAGCTCGGTGCCGTTGAGCTCGCCCCCGGACACGCCCGCGGCCGCCAGCGCCTCGAGAGCGGCGCGCTGGACGCGACCCAGGCGAGCGCCGTCGCGGAGGGCGTCGCGACCCGCCGGGGTGAGGCTCGCCGTCAGCTCGAGCCGCGGGCTGGTGACGCGACCGGTCCGCCCGGTCCCCGGCGGCAGCACGAGCTCCAGGCCGCGGGCCGGCGTCGAGCAGTACTCGTGCGCGACCCAGAGGCCCAGCCGCACCAGCGCGGGGGTCGCGCCGGCCTCCAGTGCCTCGAGCGGCTCCGCCAATCGGTCCGGGGGCAGGTCGCTCGACTCACCCACATCGACGACGACGCCGACGACCCGCCGCCGCCCGAACGGGATCCGCAGCAGCGACCCAACCCGCACGTCCCCCAGGTGCTCGGGCAGCCGGTAGTCGAACGGACCGCGCAGTGCCCGCGCTGTGAGGAGGGGCTCGACCTTCGCGATCGCCATATCCGTGCTGAACCTAGTGGTCGCCCCGGCGGCCGCTCGACGAGGTGCCACAACTTATGCTTCAGCAATGGCGCCTCGCCTCGCCCCCGGCGAGCAGATCATGTTTCAGGGTCACCCCTCCTGGCGCTCGATTCTCGGCTTCTACATCAAGGGGCTGCTGGCGGTGCTGGTGATCGCCTTCCTCGTCGGCCTCGGGACCAACATCGCAAATGGGGATACCGACACCGGCTTGGTGATCGGAGTCGCGGTCGCCGGAGTCGCGATCGTCGTCCTCGCCGGGTTCATCAAGCGAATCACGACGCACTACACGATCACCACGCGCCGCCTCCACATCCAGCGCGGCATCGTCTCGCGCGACATCCAGGAGACACGGCTGGAGCGCGTCCAGAACGTGAACTACAACCAATCGCTGCTCGAGCGGATCCTGCAGGTGGGCGACGTCGACTTCGATACGGCCGCGGGCGACGACTACAACTTCATCTTCATCGGCGTCGCCGACCCGGCCGAGGTCGTGGAGAGCGTGGACCGCGCCACGCACGCAATGTCCCCGACCGGCCTCGGCGATGAGCCGGTGCCCGGGCCACGGGTTTAGCGCGACTACGACGCAGCTCGTGGACGCTCGCACCCGGCGTGGTGCCGGCCCGCGGCGTGGTCCCGGCAACGAGGCGAGGTCGTGGCGGCGAGTGAGCGATTCGGGACCGATAAGGGCCCCACTCGCTCACTCGATCGCTTTTCGGCTGATTCGGCTCCGCGGAGCGCCGAAAGCGTTGCGCGGAGAGTGCACGCTCCCCTACTTGCCCCGCAGCGGCCCCGCTTCGGCGCAAACGCCAAGGCGATCACCGGGAGCGCTAGCCCGGCACCCCCGCCTCGACCCCGGCCTGGTTGCCCGGGGCCGCCATGCCCGCCGCGGCGCGCAGCGCGTCCGCTCGGTCCGTGCGCTCCCAGGTGAAGTCGTGGTCCTCGCGGCCGAAGTGCCCGTACGCGGCGGTCTTCTGGAAGATCGGACGATGCAGGTCGAGGTAGCGGCGGAACGCCGCCGGGCGGAGGTCGAACACGTCGTTTATCGCGCGCACGATGTCCGCGTTCGAGACCCTGCCGGTGCCGTAGGTCTCGACCATCAGCGAGACGGGGTGGGCGACTCCGATCGCGTAGGCGACCTGGATCTCGCAGCGGTCGGCGAGCCCGGCGGCGACCACGTTCTTCGCGACGTAGCGTGCCGCATAAGCCGCTGAGCGGTCGACCTTGGAGGGATCCTTCCATGGGCGGTGCCGTCCCGACGGGGTGAAAGAAGGCCACGATCCTCATAGAAACGCAGCGTTCTGAGCGTGACACCGAACTCGCGGGCGAGATCGCCGATCGTAAAAGAGCGATCGCTGTCCATCGCCGTTGCGGTATCGTTGGCCGCGCCAGCGACGTTGTGCGGTGAATTCGTCATTCAAGTCCCCATTGCGTTCTTTTCTTGCACAACGACTGCCTGCACAGCCGTCCGCGATGCCCATAATGAAATCTTATAACATAATATTGCGATTTCGCAAGCCTGCCTTGCGGCTTTACGCAGGGGCGAAAAAAGCCTTCCGTTCAGGATGCCCGAAAGGAACGAACGAGGGCTCGTCATTTGACCCCCACATGAGCGATCCCCTTGGTCTTAACGGCTTTTTTACCACGCTCCGCCGAAGGTGAACCGTCGGCCCGTTGATTCCCGCACGCCTTTTTCCCGGCCGTGGAACGCGTCCGACCCGGCAACAGCATGACACGGGGCTCGCTGTCCTCCGGAAATCCGACACCCGCAGGCGCGGCCATGAGACGATCCGTCTTCGCGAAGCTCGATGACCTTGACCCGGAGACCCGCAGCGCTGCGGAAGCCGCCGCGCGCAAGGCCGGCCTTCGCCTTGAGGATTGGGTGAGTGAGATCCTGGCGGATCGGCTGGCGCGCCAATCCTCGCCTCCTCCCAAAAAGCGACCTGCTGCAGAGGACTTCGAAACCCTGATCGGCCGGATGGCCAAATCCGCGCGGCACTCTGTCCCGGATGATGCAGACGCCTTGCAGTCTGACGCCGACGCCGTGAAGTCGATTGCCCGATGGATCGAGCGCGCAGAAGCGCGGCTCGCGGATTCCGCGCGCTATTCGTCGGATCATCAGGATCGAATGGCCTCGGCCATGTCGGAAGCCCTGACGGCACTCAAGGATCGTCTCGACACGGTGGAACGCCGCGTGTCGGCCGAACGCTCCCCCGTCCGGATCGAGTTTCCCGTAGAGGAAGCAGTCAAAGCCCTCTCGCCTCTTGCCGACACCCTGGTCGGCCTGCGAACGGACGTTTCGCAACTTGCCGATCGGCTCGACCAATCATTCTCGGCGGCCAGTCCAGGCCATCGAGGCCGTCGCGTCCCCGATCGCCGACCTCAAGGCCGCTCTGGCCGCTTCTGGCCACCCGTGCCGAGATCGACAGCCTCGACGGCAGCCTGCAAAGCCTTGCGCGCGACTTGGAAAAACGCCCCACCGGAAAGTCCATCCTGACGCTGGTTGGCGCCATCGATACGCTCCACGGGCAGGTGGCTGATCTCTCGGACGATCTGAAGCAGGAATTCCATGTCCGGCTCGCCTCCGAGATCGAAAGCATCGAGCGCAAGATCGACCGCTTGACGCAAAACGGCGTCGATCGCTCTGTCATTGATTTTCTGCCGCCGGGGAACAGTGTTCCCGGCCGGGACCGAGCGCAAGTGAATCCGGGCCCGGGTCAGGGCATAGTTGACGGGCTCGCTAATGCCGGTCCGCTCAACCTTGATCTGTACCTTGCTCCCCGGCTCGCCCGGAGGGAATTGACCGCGCGTTCGTTGCTCCACCCCTGGGTACTCTTGCCGTCGACCTCGATGATCCTGTCGCCGGTTTCGATCCCCGCCTGCTCGGCTGGCGTATCGGGCAGCGGCGCCACCACGGTGATCCATCCATCCCGCACGTCAATCTGGATTCCCAGGCCGCCGTAATTCCCCGTGGTCGTTTCGGTCAGCTGTTTGTAATCATCCTCAACCAGGAGGACCGAATACGGATCGTGAAGTTCGGAGAGAAGGCCGTCGGTGGCCTTCCGGTAGAGAGAGCTCTCGCTCAGCGAGTCGACATAGTACTGGCTGACGTGCGACAGTACATCATCAAAGAGACGGGCCTGCTGGTACACATTACCGTCGGTGGCCGCACCACGCTGAAGCAACCAGCCTCCGGTAAAGAATGAAACGATGGCCACCAGGCCGATGATACTCCAACGTTGCCGCATATTACCTCCAGGGGGGCGGATCTCCCCACCGGCGTCGGGAACAGACAGGAGCCGGATGAGACCAAACCCATTGTTATCAAGCCAATGCTAACTCGACGAACTGGCAGAATCAGCCGACGGTCTCGGCCCTGAAAATATCAGGCCATTGTTGCTGAATCTCCCGCCAGGCAGCGTCAGACACCTGCTGTCGCTCCGAGGCGCCATTCAAATGTCGCACGCCCGGCCCGGTTGCCGCCAGATAGGCCCGGGCCACCCGGTCCTGGAAGCCTGCATCCTCAAAGGTCCAGCCGGTCCTGATGCTTGCCAGCGGCCCGCTGCCGATCCATGCCCAGGCCGGGCGCGATATCCAGCACCAGCGTCAGATCGGGTTCCAGCCCGCCGGTTGCTGCCCGGTTAAAGATGGCGACGGTCGACCTGTCCACCCCTCGGCCCGCCATCTGGTACGCCATGGTGGACAGGTCAAAGCGGTCCGACAACACGGTCTTCCCGTCGGCCAACGCCGGCCGGATCACATGATGGAGAAGATCAGCCCGGGCGGCAGTGATGTACAGCAACTCCGCTAGTGGATCAAACACCAGGGCCTCGGTCCAGAAGTTCCTGCCGCAGCGCCTCCGCGGCCGGCATCCCGGCTCGCGAACGACGACGGGGTGGTGTCCCACCGCGCTCATCCGATCGGCTAACGCTCGCACGAGCGAGGTCTTTCCCGAGCTCCTCCGGCCCCTCCAGCACGATGAAGGGCCCGGGTTGCCGGCTCATCCCAGCGTGATGATGCTGCTGGTCACGCCCTTCTCCATCCCTTCGCTGATCTGCTGGTTGACCTTCGACCATCAGCTTCTCGAAGTTCGACGCGCGCCACGACGTAGGCCTGCCCCACCGGGCTGAGCTCGAGGTCGCGCACGGCGGCCTCGTACGACTCGAGCCGTGGCCTGGTCGGGCATCTGACCGGTGGCCACCATGCTGGTCGACCTGGCTGGGGCCAGCGTCTGGATCGGATCCAGGCGTCGCCACGGTGTCCTTGTCCTCCCGCAGGCGTGGCCTCCGGCCCGGCGAAGGGCCTGGTCTCTCCGTCGACTGGCCGATCTGTCGTCCGAGCTCCTGCGCCTTGTCCCAGATCACGGGGCGGTCGCTCCTGCGCGCGAGCAGGTAGCGCTCGCGGCCGAAAAGGTCAGCCTGAATGGCGGACGTCCGTCCAGCCTGAACGCGCCGAGCGTGCCAGGCGCGGGTGCAGCCGCCCGGGCACAATCGAGCTCCAGCGCGAGCCACCCTCCGGCCCGCACAGCCGCACGCCCCGCATCGAGCAACGCGAGAACGGCGTCCAGGCCGTCGGGCCGCTGGCGAGAGCGCCAGGGCCGGTTCCCAGTCCCGGACCGATCCGGATCGAGGGCGGCGTACTCCGCTGGCCGTAAGATAGGGGGGATTCGAGACCAGCGCGTCGAGCGACGCCGGGGCCAGCGCCCGAGGCACAGATTGCCTCTCACGAGGGCGACCTGGCCGCCGGTGTCAGCTGCCCGGTTCTCGCTGGGCGAGCGCCAGCGCCTCGGCGACAGGTCGATGCGCGATGACCTGCTGATAGTGGCCCTTCGGTGGCAAGACTCAGGGCGATGCACCCGACTCCCCGTGCCCGACATCCAGCCACCCGGCCGCCGGGGACAGCGGGCCAGGACCAGGTCGACCAGTCCTTCGGTCTCGGGGCGCGGGATGAGGGCGCGGCGGGTCGCGCCCGGAGCGTCAGGTGGCGGAAGCCCGTCCGGCCCGTAACGTAGGCGAGCGGCTCTCCGGCGGCGCGGCGGCGGATGGCCTGGCTGGCCCGCTCCGCTCGAGGCCGGGCGACCGCGGCGGGAGCCAGGGCCGGGGCCGACGCGCCTTCCCCGGAGGGCTCGGCGCCAGCACGCGGAGCGCCTCGCGCCGCGGCGCCGCCGAGTCCCGCCGCGGCGAGCGACCGCGGACCGCTTCGGCGAGCAGCGACCCGCGCGCCACGTCCGGGCCTCAGTGACGCCATTCTGCTCCTGCCGGGCTTGCCAGCGCGCAAGCGCCTCGACCAGCGTATCCAGGTCCGGCCATTGATCACGTCGGCGAGGTTGTGCACCGAGAGGTTGATCCGGTGGTCGGTCACCCGGCTCTGGGGAAAGTTGTAGGTCCGGATCTTGGCCGACCGGTCGCCGGTGCCGACCATGGCGCGGCGACTCGCGAGCGAGCCGCCTCCTGCTCGGCGATCATCCGGTCGAGCAGCCGCGGCCCGGAGCACTTCCATCGCCTTGAGCTTGTTCTGGAGCTGCGACTTCTGATCCTGCTGGCTCGACCACCACGCCGCTCGGCAGATGGGTGATGCGGACGGCGCTGTCGGTCGTGTTCACGCTCTGTCCGCCGGGGCCCGAGGAGCGGAAGACGTCGATCTTGAGATCGTTCGGCTCGATCTTGATATCGACCTCTTCGGCCTCGGGCAGCACGGCCACGGTCGCGGCGGAGGTGTGAATGCGTCCCTGGGTCTCGGTGGCCGGCACGCGCTGGACCCGGTGCACCCCCGACTCGCGACGAAGGCGGCCGAAGGCCTCGGGACCGCGCACGGCGACGATCGCTTCCTTGATCCCACCGGGTCCCGTCGCTGAGCGACATCGGCTCCCCGGAGGCCATGCCGCTCGGAATAGCGCTGTACATGCGGTAGAGGTCGGCCGCGAACAGTGCCGCCTCGTCGCCGCCGGTGCCGGCGCGGATCTCCATGATGGCATCACGA
>CAWCQE010000019.1:0-251002 GCA_963797665.1 uncultured Actinomycetes bacterium
CGCCCGCCCGCCGATCCAGGTCGCGACCTTCGAGCGCCGATGCGACGGTCGAAGAGTGGGCCAAGCGATGGGCCGATGTGCACCTCCCTCGCTGGTAGCACCTTAGGCAGTTCGTCAAACTGCGAAAAGGCACCCCGGCCGGTATACCCAGGCGAAGGCCAGGGATCCCCGCCGGTCTCGGAGATCAGGCTGACCTGGCAGTAGGTCCAAAGGTATTCGGGATCATCAGCGAGCCGCGGATCACCGACGAGCCGCGTTCGATCCCAGCCGGTTTCCCCGGACACTTCCCTGATCGCATCCTTGGCAGCGTGGGCTCCGGTCGCATCGTGCACTGGCGGCACGGGCTCCCGAACTCCGGATGGTCATAGGGCGTCCCGCGCTCTATCTCGAACAGTGCCACGCTGGCATCGTACGTCAGCGCGCAAAAGGCTGGCGCGGCCGCCACTGGCGCACAGACTGGCGCACCAGTGGCGCACGGCGCCTGAAAACCGCTTGTCTAAGCGCTAGCTCCCTCCATCTTGCCGATCTTGAAGATCTTCGTGCCGCAGTCGGGGCAGGTGCCCTGGATCGCCGGGCGACCGTTCTTCATGGTCACCTGCTGGGGATCCTTGATCTCCACCTTCTTGCGTTCCTTCACGCAGTAGCCGGTTGGCATCTGAGGGTCTCCTTTCAGGAACCGCGTTGTGCGTGATGCCTGGACGGGTCTGTCGCCCAGGCGTGAAAACGACCGTAGAGGACCAGCCGGACGCGTGCATGCACATATAGTGCGCTTTGTTACGAGGCCCGCGGGCCGCGGCTCCGGGCTTGGGCGTGCTCCGCCGCCGGGAGAGGTGCCGCCCCTGCGCCTCGCCGGCCCGTGCGCCGGAGCCACCGAGAGGTGCGCGACTTCCTTCGTGGACGAGTCGTCAGCTGCAGCACGAGAGCGCGACGGCGCTCGCCGCGAGCCCGAGCACCGCGGCGGCCCGAGGTAGGTCCGATGCCAGGCTGCGGTCGAGCTGGGCCAACCAGGCGCGAAGCCCGTCGATCGGGCTCTGCGGGTCTGGAGGCGAGGCCTCCACCGCTCAGCTGCCGGTGCGGGGCTCGGCCACCTCGCCGTCGGGAGGGTCGAGCTCGAGCCCCTGCTCCACCCACTCCCGCAGCCCGCCCGCGACGTGGTAGGCGTCGAATCCGGCCTCTCGGAAGGCGGCCGCGGCCATGCCCGAGCGGTTCCCGGAGCGGCAGTAGAAGACGACGGCCTGGTCCCTCGGGAGCGACTCGGCGCTGCCCGTGAGGTCGTTCATCTCGATGTGGCGGGCGCCCGCGATGTGCCCCGCCTCGAACTCGTAGTCGCGGCGGACGTCGATCACGCAGAGCGCCGGATTCCGCCAGCTCGGAGGCCGCGCTGGGGCGTGATATCGGTCTCGGTAGCGGTCTCGTCGGCCACGGCTTCAGCTTACGGCCTGCGAGCCTCGCCACGCCCCTTTGCGGCGCGCCCGGCGCCGTCCCCCATATCCTTCTGCACCCCCAGACCCCGACACCACCGAAGGGAGATCCTCAGATGCCGGAAGCCGTGATCGTCGACGCCGTTCGCACGCCCGATCGGCCGTGCGTTCAAGGGCAGCCTCGCCCAGCAGCGCCCCGACGAGATGGGCGCATTCATCGTCGACAGCCTGCTCGAGCGCAACCCGGACGTCAGCCCCGACATGATCGAGGACCTCTTCTGCGGCTGCGGCATGCCCCAGGGCCTCCAGGCCTTCAACATCGGCCGCATCATCTCGCTGCTCTCCGAGCGCCTGCCCGAGACCGTCAACGGCGTCACGGTCTCCCGCTACTGCTCGTCGAGCCTCGACGCGATCCGGCACGCCGGCAACGCGATCAAGGCCGGCGAGGGCGACGCCTACATCGCGGCCGGGGTCGAGTGGGTGAGTCGCTACAACGAGCGGACCGAGCCGGCCGGCGCCGACGACCAGAACCCCAAGCTCCAGGGCAAGGACGGCACCCCGAACGCCTACATCGAGATGGGCCTGACCGCGGTGAACGTCGCCGAGCGCTACGAGGTCAGTCGCCCCGACATGGACAAGTACGCGCAGCGCTCGCAGGAGCTCGCGGTCGGCTCGCAGGAGTCGGGCTTCTTCGACCGGGAGATCGTCCCGGTGCACGCTCGACGACGGCACCGAGGTGGCCAAGGACGACGGCCCCCGGGCGAGCTCGACGCTCGAGAAGCTCGCCGAGCTGCCCGAGGCGTTCGGCGGCGGCGGCGTCACCGCCGGCAACTCCTGCCCGCTCAACGACGGCGCCGCGGCCGTGCTGATCATGTCCGACACCAAGGCCTCCGAGCTCGGCCTGGAGCCGCGCGCCCGGATCGTGACCGCGGCGACGTACGGGAACGAGCCCGAGTACATGGGTGTCGCGCCCATCGGCGCGATCAAGAAGGTGCTCGATCGCGCCGGCATGAAGATCGACGACGTCGACGTGGTCGAGCTGAACGAGGCGTTCGCAGCCCAGGTGATCCCGATCATGGCCGAGTGCGGCATCCCGCTCGAGAAGCTGAACACGCACGGCGGCGCGATCGCGCTGGGCCACCCGTTCGGCATGACCGGAGCGCGCATCATGACCACGCTCCTGAACGTCATGGAGAGCGACGACCACCAGGTCGGGCTCGAGACCATGTGCGTGGCCGGCGGCCAGGGCAAGGCGATGATCGTCGAGCGCCTGAACTAGAGGCTAGGCGCGCGGCTCGAGCGCAGCGAAGGCCTCACGCAGCCGGGCGCCGAGGCTCTCGGGGCTCCGAGCCCAATACAGGGGCCCGGCGCCGTCGCTGAGGAGCGCCTTCGTCAGGGCGACGCCGCGAGCGTCGACCGGATCGGGGTCCGCGAGGCGCTGCGCGAGTCGCTCGAGCTCGGGGCGCGCCTCTTTGACGCGGGACGACGCCCCGGTCATCCGGGTGCGGAGCGCGCCGTCCCCGCAGCTGTCCGCGGCGATCCGGCGCAATGACGCTGCCAGCTCGCGCCGGTCCGCCGTCCCGGCGAGCTTGCGAGTGATCCGGTCGCGCAGCCGTTCCGCGGGCCGCGTCCGCATCGTGTCATTCGGTCCGGCTGGTGACGGTCATGTTCACGGCTCAGCCGAAGAATGCCGCAGTCGTCCGGGCGAACGCCGCGGACAGCCGGCTGCGGCGTCGCGGCCGCGGGGCCTGCCGCGCGCCGCGGCTGGGGGAGAGGGCCGCTTCCAGGCGTCCTTCGTCCGCCTGCGCGATCTCCCGGTCTCGCTCCTCCATCACGGCGATCATGAGTGCGGGATGCATACTGGCCACCTCCTCGTCGGTGCTAACCTGTAAAGCACATTAGCTGGTTACAACACTAGCAAACCTAGTTTGATGGTGTCAACCGGCAAGAGGGAATTGGTGGTGTCGAGAAATGACGACTGAGACCGAAGGACCAGAGCTTCCGACGACATCGAGCTGATCAGCTCGTTCGTCAACACGCTCGAGAAGAACACGAGCCGCCCGGACGAGGAGAGCCTCGATTCGCCCGAGGCGCTGCGCTCGTGGATGGACGCGCAGGGCATCCCGGCCGGGGACCGCCTGGGCGCCGAAGGACGTGAGACGGGCGATCGAGTTCCGCGAGGCGATGCGGCTCCTGCTGCTGGCGAACAACGGCGGCCGACTCGACGCCCGGTGACGCTGCGACGGCTGCGCGACGCCGCCGACGCCGGGCTCATCCGGGTCGAGATCGAGGCCGACGGCCAGGCGTATCCGCGTGCCGGCGGAGGCGGGCGTGCCGCCCTGTTCGCGAGGGTCCTGGCGGCGGTTGCGGACGCCCAGTGCCGCGGGCACCTGGGAGCGGCTCAAGGCGTGCGCCGCGGAGAGCTGCCAGTGGGCGTTCTACGACATCATCGCGCAACCGCTCCCGGACCTGGTGCTCGATGGAGGTCTGCGGCAACCGGGCCAAGACGCGCGCCTACCGCGCGCGCCTGTCGAGCTCCAACCCCGCCTAGCCCGCCGCCTCGGCCTTGCGCAGGCCGCGCCACGCGAAGACCACCAGCAGGGCCGCCATGCCGGCGGCCGCGGCAAAGGCGAGCAGCACGTGGAACGGATCGCCCGCCATCAGGCTCCGGCCGGCCTCGATGATCGCCGTCATCGGGTTGACCTTGGCGACGGACGAGATCCAGCCCTCCAGCAGATTCCGCGGAACGTAGATCGGCGCGGTCATCAGGATCATGAACAGCGGCAGTTGCATCGCCGGCGCCGCCTGCAGGGTCCGAAGCCGGGTCATGACGCCCGCGGCGAAGAAGAAGGCCGTGACGTTCACGACGAGCGCCAGCCCGACCAGGCCGCCGAGGTCGATGCCGTCGCCGCCGACCTTCATCCCCGTGGCGAGGGCGATGCCGAAGACCACCACCCAGACGAAGGCCGCCCGGATGAGCCCCGCCACGCCGTAGCCGGCGATCACGGCCGAGCGGTCTCGCGCCGCCAGCATGAGGCGGCGGGTGAATCCCGAGTCGAAGTCGGCGCCGATCGAGAAGCCGATGAACACGCCGCCGAACGCAGCCGATTGGAGCAGGACGAACACGAACTGGAACGCGTCGTAGTTGTAGTAGTCGAATCCCGGGAGGCTCCCGACGGTGGAAAGGCCGCCCGCGAAGGCCATGTAGAAGAACAGCGGGAACACGAGCGGTGGGAGCAGCAACGAGGGTGTCCGGACCACCGAGTGCACGTTTCGCCATGCGACCGTTCGCAGCACCGACCAGTAGCGCGAGCGCCGGTTCGAAACCAGCCGCGCCCGCTCCCGGCGGGCGCCAGGGCTGGTTTCTGCACCCGCTCGCCTTCCGGGCTCGCTCATGTGCGCACCAGCCTCTCGCGCAGGGCGCGCGTCGCTGCCCAGAGTGCGATCACGAAGATGGCGGCCGCGACGCCGAAGCCGAGCGCGAGCGCCTCCGGGTCCCAGCCCGTGATGATGAGGCTCCGCAGGCCCTCGATCAGGTAGCTGACCGGGTTGATCGTCGCCACCGTCCGGAACCAGTCGGACGAGATCAGGTCGCGCGGCAACGTCGCCGAGCTCAGGAAGAGCAGGATGAACATCAGCGGGAAGAGGCCCTGGACGGCCTCGCTCGAACCGGTCCGCAGGCCGGCGAAGAGGCCAATCGCGCCGAAGGCGGCCGCGATCGCGAGCGAGAGCGCAAACAGGACGAGCGCGCCGAGCACCCCCGCTTCCACGGTCGCGCCGGCCGCGAGGCCCGCGGCCAGGAAGGCGACGGCCTGGAGCGTCCCGATGAGGAGCACACCGGTCAGCTGGCCCACGAGGAGCGAGGGACCGCTCATCGGGGTCAGCGCCAGGCGGTTGAAGAAGCCGTTGCCGATGTCCTCGGCGACGTTGGCGCCGGCGGTGTTCGTGGCGAAGATCGCGCCCTGAATGAACGGGAAGGCGAGCGCGAACGCCAGGTAAGTGGTGTCCGGAAAGCCGGGGATGTTGGTGGCAGCGCTCAACCCCGACGCGTTGATCGCGAGCAGGAACAGCGGGAATACGAGCGGCGGCACGATGACGATCGGCTGGCGCATCGTCCTGACCACCGACCGCCACGCCAGGTAGCGGGCCTGCGTTCGGAGGGCGGGTGTCGCGGCGCTCGCCATGTCGACGCGCTATGCCGTCACTTGCTCGGTCGCGTGCTCGCCCGTGTCCGCCTCCACATCGTGCTCCTCCCGCGCGCCTTCCAGGGAGCGGCCGGTCTTGGCGAGGAAGACGTCGTCCAGGGTCGGCGCGTGGACCTGGAGGTCGGCGACCTTGATGCCCTCGCTGTCCAACCCTCGCACGACGTCGGCGAGCTCCTCGGTGCCGTCGGAGAGTCGCACGGCCGCGGAGCCGTT
This sequence comes from uncultured Actinomycetes bacterium, assembly GCA_963797665.1. Taxonomy (GTDB): domain Bacteria; phylum Actinomycetota; class Thermoleophilia; order Solirubrobacterales; family 70-9; genus AC-56. The sequence goes on from CAWCQE010000019.1 coordinate 5,840, forward strand.
GCTGATCGGCAGCGGATCGCCGAATCGCGACAGCACGGCCTCGAGGCGCTCGGCCTGCGCGGAGTCAGCGGGCACCGCCTCGAGCGTCGGCCGGCCGATCTGACCCTTGAGCTCGGCGGGGGTCCCTTCCGCGACCAGCTCACCGCGATGGATGATTCCGACCCGATCGGCCAGGGCGTCGGCGTCCTCGAGGTACTGGGTGGTGAGGAACACCGTGACGCCGTCGCGGCGCGCGAGGCCCGAGACCTCGTCCCACAGCGCCGTCCGGCTCTGCACGTCAAGGCCGGTCGTCGGCTCGTCGAGGAACAGGAGCCGCGGCGAGTGGATCAGGGCCAGCGCGAGGTCCAGCCGGCGCTTCATGCCCCCCGAGTAGGTGCGGACGCGGCGGTCGGCGGCCTCACCGAGCCCCACGCGCTCGAGCAGCGCGTCACCCCGCTCCGCAATCTCCTCCGAGGAGAGGCCGTGGAGGCCGCCCTGGAGCTTCATGTGCTCGCGGCCGGTGAGCAGCAGATCGAGCGCTGCGTCCTGAAGCGCGACGCCGATGACGTCGCGGACCGCGGCGCCCTCGCGGATGATGTCGTGGCCGCCGACGCTCGCCGTGCCGGCCGTCGGCGGGAGCAGCGTGGTCAGCATATGAACCGTCGTCGACTTTCCGGCGCCGTTGGGGCCCAGGAACCCGTAGATCTCGCCGGGCCGGACCTCGAGGTCGATTCCGTCGACGGCCCGGACCTCCTTGAACTGCCGAACCAGGCCCTCGACTTCGATTCCGTTGCTCGCGCCCATCTCGCTCCTTCCGGCTGCGTTCGCGTGCTCGTTGGAAGCGCCGATGATTGAATTTATCAAATGTCGAACGCATGGAGTATTATCGCGAGCGTGACGACTGCAACGAAGCGCTCCGGGGCGCACAGGACGGCGGATCTCGGCCGGGATGCGTGGACGCTCCTGCAGGAGCTCGTGTTCTCCCAGCGCCCGCGATGGATGACCGTGATCCGCGAGTACGACCTGATTCCGCCTCACTGGATCGCGCTCCAGACGCTCGAGGAGCCCAAGCCGATGGGCGAGCTGGCGAAGCAACTGTCATGCGACAACTCGAACGTCACGTGGATCACCGATCGGCTCGAGGAGCGGGGCCTGGTCACCCGCACCCAGGCGCCTCATGACCGACGCGTGCGGCTTCTCGTGCTCACCCAGAGGGGGCGGCGCCTTCGAGACGAGATCAGCGCTCGCCTCGCCGAGCCGCCGCCGGCGATCGCCGAGCTCTCCCACGACGACCAGCGGGACCTCCGGGAGATCCTCGCGCGGGTGGTGGAGCGCGTTCGGGCAGGGGCCGACTAGCTCCCATGTGCTCGCCGCGGTCCGGTGTCGCCGGGTGACTCAGTCCTCGAACAGCGCGTAGCCGTAGGCTCCGCGCTTGTAGGCGAGCTTCGCGATCGCCGACATGCGCTCGTCGTCGTTCTCGGAGATCTGACGTAGGCGCGCGCGAACCCGGCGGCCGGCTCGCGTGCAGAAGGTTTCGGCGATGTAGCGCTCCTGGCCCGAGGGCTCCACTCCCTGATCCTCGAAGATCCGGGTCACCCGGGACAGGACGGCAAACTGAGCGTAGATGTCCGCGATCGAGTCGGCGATCCGCTTCTGCGCGAACTGGCGGTCGACGATGTCCCCCTTGTGCTCGCGAAGCAGGGATTCCGTGATCTCTCGGAGCTCCTTCACCTGGTCCGAGACCGAGTCCGCGAGCTCGGACAGTTCCGAATGCGCGGCCGTGATCCGATCCGGGCGAACCTCCCGCTGGATTCGCCCGCCGACGTACTCGACCAGCACGCCGATCGACCCGATGGGGTCGCCGAGGCCCACCTCCCCCAGCTCGGAGAGCTTCTCGCCGACGGGCTTCATCCCCGAGAGGGCGACGAAGGCTCGCATCACGTCGTTGGCGCCCTCGAAGATCGGGAAGATCCGGGTGTCGCGGAGGATCTTCTCGTAGGGCTCGTCGCGCATGTAGCCCGCGCCGCCCTTCAGCTGCAGCGCCCGGTTGGCCGCGTACCAGAGGAACTCCGTCGCCGCGACCTTGCAGATCGCCGATTCCAGCGAGTAGTCGGCAACGCCTGCGTCCACCAGGCCGCAGGTCAGATAGCACATGGACTCCAGCCCGAAGAGGTAGGAGACCATCCAGCCGATCTTGTCCTGGACGAGCTCGAAGTCGGCGAGGGGGCGGCCGAACTGCCGGCGTTCCTTGACGTGCGCGATCGTGCGGTCCAGCAGCCCCTTGGTCGCTCCGACCGAGCCCGTCCCGAGCCCGATCCGCCCGTTGTTCAGCACGTGCATCGCGATCCGGAACCCCTCCCCTGGCTCCCCGAGCACGTTCTCGGGCGGGACGCGCACGTCGCGGAAGTACAGGCGGCGGAGGTCGTTCCCGCGGAGGCCCATGGTGTCGTAGCGCTCGCCGACCTCGAATCCCTTCATCTTGCGCTCGAGGATCAGCGCAATGTGCGTGTCCCTGCCGTCGACCTCACAGCGGGCGAAGGTCGTGAACACCGACCCCGTGCCGCCGTTGCCGATGTACCGCTTCTCGCCATTCAGCACCCAGGAGCCGTCGGGCTGCTTGACCGCGCGGCTCTCGATGTTGTAGGCGTCGGAGCCCGCGTTCGGCTCGGTCAGAGCGAAGCCGGCCAGCTTGCGACCCGAAGCGAGGTCGGGGAGGAAGCGCTCCTTCTGCTCGTCGGTGCCGAACAGGTGAATGCCCTTGAATCCGATCGACTGGTGCACCCCCATGACGATCGACAGGGTCGCGTCGATCTGAGCGAAGGTCTCGAACACGCGGGCATAGCCGGTCTGCGACAGCCCCTGACCGCCGTAGCGCTCCGGGACGTAGAGGCCACAGAGCCCCCGGTCACCCAGCTCGCGGACCAGACGGTCGCCAAGCCACCGCTTCCTCTCGATCTCGCGTGGGTCGACGTGCTCGCCGATCTCGCGCGCCGCGGCGATCAGGCCGCGAACCTTTTCCTGCTCGTCGGCGTCCGGCTCGGGCCACGGGAACACCATCTCCTCGTGGATCTCGCCGCAGAAGAGGGACTTCGCGAACGAGGAGGTCGGGTGCTCGGAGCGTTCACGTTCGGGCCGAACTGTCGTTGCCGCCTCCATCGGTCCGGAACCTACTTCCCCGGACGCCGCGACGCCACCGCCAAAGCGCCGACCTGGCGCTCAGCCACAATTACCCCATGCCCTCCCAGGCTGACCGTCGCGCGTCGCAGCGTCGCCGGCAGTCGGCGGCCCACCGTCGCCGCCGGTCCGCACTGGTCGCCGTGGTCGCCATCGCCGCGCTGGTCGCTGGGCTCATTGTCGCGGCGAACGCCGGTGACGGAGGGACGCCGCTCACTCCGAAACAGGCCGTCAAGCAGCAGCATGAGGAGCAGCCCGTGCGCTTCACCGTCTCGGCGAGCGGGGATCTGCTCATCCACTCGCCGGTGTGGGAGCGGGCGCTCGCCCTTGGCGGCGGCAGCCACTACGACTTCGCCCCTGAGCTCGCCGAGCTGCAGCCGTACGTCGCGGACGCGTCCCTCGGCATCTGCCACGTCGAGACGCCGATGACGCCGGCACCCCCCACGAGCTACCCGATCTTCAACACCCCGCCGGCGCTCGCGCAGGGCATCAAGGACACCGGCTGGGACGTCTGCGACACGGCGTCCAACCACTCGCTGGACCAGGGCCAGTCGGGCATCGACGACACCGGCAAGGCGCTCGACGCCGCCGGCATCGATCACACGGGCTCGTTCGCATCGTCCAAGGCCCAGCACCGGATCACGATGCTGAACGTCAAGGGCGTCAAGGTCGCCTTCCTCGCCTACACGACCGACACCAACGGCCTCCCGCTGCCGCATCCGTGGTCGGTCAACATCGCGAGCGCGGACCGGATCCTGAACGCGGCAAAGCAGGCGCACAAGCTCGGCGCGGAGGCCGTGGTCGTGAACATCCACTGGGGCGGCGAGATCCTGCCCGAGTACCAGCAGGAGCCGAGCTCGGGTCAGCTCGCGTTGGTGAAGAAGCTGACGAGCTCACCGCTGGTAACGGCGGTCATCGGCCAGGGGCCGCACGCCGTGCAGCCGATCGAGCGGATCAATGACAAGTTCGTTGTCTTCAGCGAGGGCAACCTGATCTCCAACCAGAGCCCCGCCGCCGGGCTCCCCGCGGAGAGCCAGGACGGGCTCGTCGTCCTCCTGCACTGCGTTACGGACGGACACGGCACCCGGGTGACCGACGTGCGCTACGTCCCGGTGTTCGTCAGCCAGCCGGACTACACGGTGCTACCGGTCGGCCCCGCGCTGAAGAAGGGCCAGGGCGATCCCACGCTGCTGCGCGAGTCGTACCAGCGCACGGTGAGCGTGGTCGGCAAGAGCGATCGCATCGAGCCGATCCCGGAGAAGCTGCCCAAGGGCTAAGGGCCATACGATCGTTCCGTGGCACTTCCGCTGAAGCCTCCGGTCAAGCCCCAGCTCGCGCTCTCGCGAAAGCAACTCCCCGAGGGGGACGGCTGGGCGTACGAGCCCAAGTACGACGGCTTCCGGGCCGTCGTCTTCGTGGATGGAGACGAACTGTTCGTGCAGTCGCGGAACGGCCGGCCCCTGAGCCGCTACTTCCCCGAGCTTCGGTTCGGCGGCGGTCGCTACGTGCTGGACGGCGAGCTCGTGATCCTGGGCGGCGACGGGGTGGAGGAGTTCGACGCGCTCCAGAACCGCATTCACCCGGCCGAGTCGCGGGTCAAGATGCTGGCGGAGGAGACTCCGGCGCGCTTCCGCGTCTTCGACTTGCTCGCGGAAGGGCGAAGGAAGCTGCTGAAGGAGCCCTTCGAGCGCCGCCGCGCCGCGCTCGAGGGGCTGGTTGAGACCCTCGACGATCCCGGCTCGATCGAGCTGACGCCGCTGGTTCGACACGCGGAGGAGGCTCGGCCCCTGCTCGACTCGGGAGAGGGTGTGATCGCGAAGGAGCTGGGCGCGCCCTACCGGCCGGGCGAGCGCAAGGGCATGGTCAAGGTGAAGCGCCTTCGGACCCTCGACTGCGTCGTCGTCGGCTGGCGTCCGGGCAAGGAGGAGGGGACGGTCGGTTCGCTGATCCTCGGTCTGTACGAGAAGAACGGGGAGCTGCGCGTCGTGGGCCACACGTCGAGCTTCAAGGCCAAGGAGAAGCGGGAGCTGCGCGCCAGGCTCGAGCCGTATGAGACCGGCGAGCGCGGATCCGCCGATCCCAGCCGCTGGGCGTCGGATCGGGAGCTCGAGTGGGTATCGCTACGGCCCGAGCTCGTCGTTGAGGTGAGCTTCGACCACGTGAGCGCGGGCCGGATCCGCCACGGCGCGAAGCTCCTTCGCTGGCGCGATGACAAGAACCCGCGCGAGTGCACCTTCGGTCAGCTGCGATAAGGGTCGGCAGGCGTGGCTGCTCGGCCCGGCCGTCCTCGCGTTTCTCGTCGCGAATCTGTTCGACTGGCCATGGCACGTTCCCGCGTCGGCGGCGGTCTTCGCCGTGGCGCTCGGTGCGCTCGCCGCGACGCCGCCAGTGCGACCGCGCGGGGCCGAATAGCATCGTGCCGTTGGAGCTCGAGACCATGACCTACGAGCGCGACGGGCGGGCCGCGCGCATCACGCTGAACCGCCCGGAGCGGGGAAACGGCATCACCCTCGAGATGCCCCGCGAGCTCGCTGCGTGCGTCGAGCGCGCGAATCTCGATCCCGAGGTCCACGCGATCGCCCTCGCCGGAAACGGCACGGGGTTCTGCGGAGGCTACGACCTGGTCGCGTCGGCCGAGGGGGTCTCGGAGGGGCTCGGCGTTGAGGAGAGACCCCCGGGCTCCCCCGTCGACGCTGAGGTCATGGCGGCCAACCACGATCCGAGCCGGGTCTGGGATCCGGTCGTCGACTTCCAGATGATGTGGCGAAACGTTCGCGGCTTCATGAGCCTCTTTCACTCGGAGAAGCCCGTGATCTGCAAGGTCCACGGCTACTGCGTCGCCGGCGGGACCGACATGGCCCTCTGCTCCGACCTGCTCGTGGTCGGTGCGGACGCCCGAATCGGGTATCCGCCGGCGCGCGTGTGGGGCGTTCCGACGACGGCGCTCTGGGCCTGGCGGATCGGTCCCGCGCGGGCGAAGCGGCTGCTTCTGACCGGTGATTCGATCTCAGGCGCCGAGGCGGCCGAGTGGGGCCTCGCGACCGAGTCCGCGCCCCCTGACCGGCTCGATGAGCGATTCGAGGCGCTGCTGGAGCGCGTGGCGCGCCTGCCGATCAACCAGCTCGTGATGCACAAGCTGCTCGTGAACCAGGCCGCGTACGCCCAGGGGCTTCATGCGACCCAGGCGCTCGGGACCTTCTTCGACGGCGTCGCCCGGCACACCCCCGAGGGTCACGGCTTTGCCCGGCGGGCCGCGGAGGCGGGCTGGCGGGAGGCGGTGCGCGAGCGCGACGAGCCGTTCGGGGATTCCGCGTTCTAGAGACCTCCCGGAGCGCCCAAATTGGCGCGAAGGGTTCGAGGCAGGTAGGGGAGGGCAGGATCGGCGCTCCCGGGCAGCATGCCCGACCGAGTGAAGGGTTGAGCCGATATATGCGGCCCAATCGCTCACTCGATTGCTTGGGGCCGCCGCTACGTGCCCAGTTGGCGGGATTGATTCGATCGCGCCTGTACGCTCCCCGCGCCCGTGCCGCCGACCAATCCCGAGATCACGCCCGACGAGATCCGCAAGCGGATCCGGGGGAGCTTTCCGGCGGACATGGGGGTAGAGCCGCTGGAGCTGACGGATGAGCGCTGCCGCGGGCGGATCGTCGTGGACGATCGCCATTTGCATCCGGGGCGCCTGGTGCACGGAGGAGCGTGGGTGGCGCTGGCAGACTCGGTTGCCGCATGGCAGACGTTTCGCCAGCTGCCGCCCGGCCACGACTTCACCACGATCGAGATGAAGCTGAACGTGCTCGCCGGCGGCCGGCCGGGGGACGAGCTGATCGCGACGGCGGAGCACCTCCACGCGGGGCGAACGACCCACGTCGTCGAGGTGCGCGTCCACCGCGGCGATCGGCTGGTGGCGAACCTCGTCGTGACTCAGCTGGTGCTGTCACAGAACGCGTAGCTCCGGACCGAATCGTGGAGGTGCGTTATCCGCGCTCAGCGCGGGAATTGCACCGGTCGTTCGGATGGGCCGTGGGACCGGTCGAACGGACGCGTTGGGACGGTCAGTCGCCGAGGGCGCAGTCGTCGTCGAGGTCGGATAGGCGGCCGAGGAGCTTGCTCAGGACCGCGACCTCCTCGTCGCCGAGGCGCTCACCGATCAGCCGTTCGACCGCCGCGAAGTGATCGGGCGCGCACTCGCGAAGCTTCCGCATCCCCGCGTCCGTGAGCACGGCGTACGTGACGCGCGCGTCCTGTGCGCAGGCGCCCTTCTCGACCAGGCCGGTCGCCCCGAGACGGTCGAGCATCCGAGTGACGCCGGAGGGGGAGAGCCGGACCTCGCGTGAGAGGTCGATGCGCCGCATGGCGTGATCTGGCTCGCGGGAAAGCAGGAACAGCACTTCGTACTCGCTCATCGTGAGCCCGTGTTCGTCCACCAGGCGGGCGCTGAGCTGGTGGGTGAGTGTGGCGTGGGCGCCCAGCAGATGCCCCAGGGCCTCGACCGCCGTCGGTGATGCTTCAGAAGTCAAATGTTGCATAAGCAAGTATCGGTGCTATCGTTCTTAGTTGACGAGTCAAGCATAGTGGCTGGAGGAGGCAAATCATGGATCTGGCACTACTTGTACTGCGGCTGGTGGTCGGCCTCACGTTTTCGGCCCACGGCGCGCAGAAGCTGTTCGGCGCATTCGGCGGCCACGGGATCGAGGGTACGTCCGGTTTCTTCGAGCAGATCGGGCTTCGGCCCGGAAAGCTCCACGGCTGGGCGGCCGCGATCACCGAGTTCTTCGGCGGCCTGGCGATAGCGCTCGGCATCGTGACCCCGGTCCCCGCTGCTGCGCTGATCGCCGTGATGACGGCGGCCGTGCTCACGGTCCACGTGAAGAACGGGTTCTTCAACACGAATCAGGGCTTTGAGTTCAACCTCGCGCTCGCGGCGGCGCTTTTCGCGCTGGCGGGCGTCGGCGCCGGTGGTTGGTCGCTCGACAACGCGCTCGGCATCGACATGACCGGCGCGGCGTGGGCGCTCGGTGCCCTCGGGGCCGGCCTCTTGGGCGGCATCGGCGCGGTTCTCGGCGGGCGCTTCGCCGCCCGACGTGCGCGCGAGCACGGCCACCCGAGCCCGGCCTGATCGAACAGCAGCCGCAATGTCCACCCGGGGGCGGCGTTCGCGCACAGGCGCGGACGCCGCCTCGTGCGTTCGCTACGGGACCCGGTGGACCTCGAACATGTTGGTCCCGAGCTCCTGCTGGGGCAGCCCCGCCGTGATCCCGATCAGGTCGCCCGGGCGGGCGATGCCGGCGTTCTTGGCCAGCAGCGCGCAGTCGGAGAGCAGTGCACGCAGGCTGGTCCAGTCCTCGGCGAGCATGCAGCCCACACCGAACAGCAGCTGCAGACGCCGGACGGTCTCGATTCGAGGGGAGACGGCGAGCACTGGGACCCGCGGCCGGTGTGACGACACCAGGCGGGCGGTCCGACCGCTGCGAGTCGGTACCACCAGAGCCGCGAGGCCGAGCGTGTAGGTGGACCCGACGGCGGCGCGCGCGACCGAGCTCGCGACGTCGTTCGCGTCGCCGGCGGCGCGGTTGAAGACCCAATCGCCATAGGGGAGCTCGGGCTCGGCCTCCCGGGCGATGCGGTCCATGACGCGGACCGCCTCAACCGGGTGCTCGCCCACGGCGGTCTCCTCGGAGAGCATCACCGCATCGGTTCCCTGGTAGATGGCAGCGGTGACATCGGAGACCTCAGCGCGGGTGGGTCGTGGCGAAGAGACCATCGAGGCGAGCATCTGCGTGGCGGTGATCGAGGGGCGCGAATGCTTGCCGGCGAACTCGAGCAGCCGCCGCTGGACCATCGGCACCCGCTCGATGGGGAGCTCGATGCCCAGGTCTCCGCGCGCCACCATGATCCCGCCGAACGCGGCGCGGATGATCGTCTCGGCGTTCTGGGCGGCCTGCGGCTTTTCGATCTTCGCGATCAGGGGGATGTCGGCGCCGGCGACTCGGACGCGCCGCTCCACGGGCAGCAGGTCCTCGGCACTACGCACGAACGACACAGCGAGCAGGTCGAGCTGCTGCTTGACGGCGAAGTCCACCCAGTCGAGGTCCGTTCTGCTCGCCGCCGGCAGCGGCACGTCGGTGCCCGGCACGTTCAGCCCCTGGTGTGAGGCGACCGGGCCGCCGACCTCGACCTCGCAGACGATGTCGTCGGAGTGTGTCTGCACGGCGCGGAGCCGGATCCTGCCGTCGGCGAGATAGATCTCCTCGCCCTCGTGAACCGCCGACGGAAGCCCCTGCCACGACACGGGAAGGTGGTCCGCGGCCCCGACCTCCTCGCCCGTCGTCAAGGTCACGTGCGAGCCCGTCTGCAGCTCGACGATGCCGCCCTCGACCTCGTCGATCCGCAGCTTCGGTCCCGGCAGGTCCCCGAGCAGCCCGATCTCGCGGCCGGCGACCTCGGATGCCTCTCGGGCCATCGCGATGTTCTCGGCGTGCTCGTCGCGGGTCCCGTGGGAGAAGTTCAGGCGCAGGATGTCGGCGCCGGCGCGGATCAGCTCGGTCATGATCTCCACGGAGCGCGTCGCCGGCCCGATCGTCGCGACGATCTTCGTCCGGCGCCCCCAGTGCGCCGCGGCAGCGGGATCCGATCTCGAGGCGCCGTTCATGTGCCCGGCTCGGGCTGGGGCTCGGCGGCATCGGGCGCCTCGAGCATCTGGATGTAGGGAAGGCGCCAGGCAAGCGCGGCTAGCACCAGCCCCGCCGCGACGTTCAGCAGGCACAGGAACCACTGCCCGGCGGACAGGAGCTCCAGGTCGAAGAACGACCGGACGGGGGCGGCCGCGAGGATCAGGGCGTAGAGCGCCCCCAGGCCGGCCACCATCGCGAGCATGTAGCTCTGGATTGTGATGTGTTCGCGCCCGGGGCCGCGCTCCAGGAGGAGGATGAAGCAGAGCCCCAGCACGATGAGGGTCGTGGTCGCAGCCGTTCGCGCTTCCTCGAGCGAGCCGCCGAAGATGTCGTCCACGAGGAAGTAGCAGAGCAGGGAGCCCACGGCGATGCCCGCGCCCGCGGGGACGGCGAACGCCGCCAGCGCCCGCAGCAACCGCCCGCGATAGAGGGGCCCCTCGCTCGGCGCCAGCGCCAGGACGAATGACGGGATCCCGATGGTGAACAGCGAGGCGACCGTCAGCTGGCGCGGTAGGAAGGGGAATGCGAAGCCGAAGATCGCGGTGAGGAGGATGAGGATTCCGGCGTAGATCGTCTTGGTCGCGTAGAGGCGCGCGAGGCGATGGATGTTGCGGGCGATGCGCCGACCCTCCTGGACGCCGCGGGGCAGCATCGAGAACTGGTCGCGGAGCAGGACGATGTCCGCGATCCCCTTGGTGATCTGGCTTCCCGAGCCCATCGCGACGGCCAGGCGGGCCTGCTTGAGTGCCGGCACGTCGTTCACCCCATCGCCGATCATCGCCGTGAACCGCCCCCGCTCCGCGAGGGCGGCGACCAGCGCCTTCTTCTGGTCCGGGGTGATGCGGCAGAAGATCGTGTTTCTCGTGGCCGCGTCGGCCAGGCCGGCTCGGTCGGCTGGAAGGTCCGGCCCCTCGATGACGCCCGCATCACTGGGAACGCCCACGGCGTGCGCGACGGCCGTCACCGTCTGTCGGGCATCGCCCGAGATCAGCTTGAGGTCAACGTTCTGGCCGCGCATGAAGTCGATGGTGTCGGGGGCGTCGGAACGAAGCTGCTCCTCCAGCACGATCAGCGCCCGCGGGTCGACCCGCGGCGGGGGCTGCGTTTCGGGATCGCTTGGGAGCGGCCCCTGCGCCTCGCCGAACACGACCACCCGGCGGCCGGCGGCCGTGTGCCGGTCGAGCGTTCGCTCGAGCACCGGGGGGAGCTCCAGCGCGCCGGATTGCACCAGCACGTCTGGCGCCCCGAGCACATAGCTCGCCCGCCCGCTGGGCCGGCCGTCGAGCGTCAGGCCGCTCCACTTCCAGGAGGAGGAGAACGGGACCTCGGCCAACACCCGCTCAGGCCTGCCGGGGTAGCGCTCGGCGATGGTCTGGAGCGTCCGGTTTCGCTCGCCTGCGGAATTTGCGAACCGCGCGAGCGCCTCGTGGGCGACCGCGGGCTGCGTCGTGTCCGCGACCTCCACCGAGACCAGGTCGAGGGTGCCGTCGGTGAGCGTGCCGGTCTTGTCGACGCATACCGTGTCGACCGCGGCGAGGGCCTCGGTGGCGGCCATCTGCTGGACCAGCGTGTTCATGCGGGCGAGGCGCACCGCCGCCACCGCCAGCGTGACGCTCATCAGGAGCACGAGGCCCTCTGGGATCAGCGTGACCAGCCCGGCCGTCGCGGTCTGGGCGGCGTCGTGAAGGGGAACGCTTCGGATGACGAAGGCCAGGAGCAGCAGGACCGCGAGCGGCGCCATGAGGATCGTGGTCGCGCGCAGGATGCGGTTGACCTCGAGCTGAAGGGGGGACGGAGGGTGGCGAAACGTCCGGGCGTCGCCGGCGATCTTGGCGGCGTGACTCTGATCGCGGACGGCGTCGAGCTCGTAGTAACCGGAGCCGGCGATGCAGAAGGACCCGGATAGCAGGCGGTCACCGCCCCGCCTCGAGACCCCGTCGGACTCACCGGTGAGGACCGACTCGTCCATCGTCAGCCCTCGCGACGACACCACCACGCCGTCCGCGACGAGCTGGTCCCCCGGCTCGACCCTCACGACGTCGCCGGGCACAACCTCGTCGCCGGTCACCTCCAGGATCGCGCCGTCGCGGATCACCTTGGCCCTGGGCGCCACCAGGAGCGCGAGCTGATCGAGGGTCTCCTTCGCGTTCAGCTCCTGGCGGATCCCGATCGCCGAGTTGACGATCGCGATGACCCCGAACAGCGCGTCGGCGAACAGCCCGAGCGCCAGCATGATCACGAAGAAAACGGCGAGGATCGCGTTGAAGAGCGTGAAGACGTTCCCGCTGATGATGCTCGCGACGGAGCGGCTGGTCGCCTGTTCGGGAAGGCCGAGCCGCTTTAGCCGCTGCGCCGCCTCGGCGCTGCTCAGGCCACGCGGGTCCACATCGACGCTCATACGACCCATCTATACAGCGTCGTGGGTAGCATCGCCGACGGATTGGGACCCGCTGATCCATCCAGGGCCGAGGGAGCCGTCGGCGGCACGGCGGCGAATGGGGCCCCGCCCGTCGAATTCAGGCGGGTGACGAAGCGCTACGCCGGCGCCGATGCACCCGCGATCGCGGAGCTCGAGCTGGCGGTCGCGGGCGGCGAGATCTGCGTCTTTGTCGGACCGTCCGGGTCCGGCAAGACGACGGCCATGCGGATGGTCAACCGCATGGTCGAGATCACGGAGGGCGACATCACCGTGGGCGGCACGTCTGTCCGCGAGCGCTCGCCGGCCGAGCTCCGGCGCGAGATCGGCTACGTGATCCAGCAGATCGGCTTGTTCCCCCACCGGACCGTCGGCGACAACATCGCGACCGTCCCGCGCCTCGTGGGATGGGACCGCGACCGGATCGAGGCACGAGTCGAGGAGCTGCTGGAGCTCGTCCGGATCGATCCCGGTCTCCGCGGGCGCTATCCGGCCCAGCTCTCGGGCGGCCAGCAGCAGCGGGTCGGAGTCGCGCGGGCGCTGGCCGCCGACCCCGGTGTAATGCTGATGGACGAGCCCTTCGGCGCCGTCGATCCCATCAACCGGGAGCGCCTCCAGAACGAGTTCCTGCGGCTGCAGGCCGAGGTGCGAAAGACGATCCTCTTCGTCACGCACGACATCGACGAGGCGATCAAGATGGGCGATCGGGTGGCCGTGCTCCGCGAGGGCGGCCGGCTCGCCCAGTACGCCACGCCGGCGGAGCTGCTGATGGCCCCGGCGGATGACTTCGTCGAGGACTTCGTGGGCGCGGACCGGGCGCTCAAGCGGTTGGCGCTCATGCGGGTCGCGGACATCGACCTCTGGGAGGCGCCGCTCGCGCACATCGGGCAGTCCACGGGCGAGGTCCACGCGAAGCTGCCTGGGGCCGAGGTCCCCTTTGCGCTCGTGATCGATCCCGAGCGCCGGCCCGTGGGCTGGCTCTCGGACGAGGACCTCCAGCGGGACACCGTCCCGGCGAAGCCGAACACGAGTCCGGACCCGGTCCTGGAGCTCGACGACGTGATGCGGGACGCCCTGGCGGATCTGCTTCAGGCCGAGACGCGCTACGCGCCCGTCGTCGACGGCCATGGACGCCTGGCGGGCGTCCTCTCGGTCGAGATCATCTCCGAGTTCCTCACGTCTCCGGATGCGCTCACGGAGGAGCATCCGGCGGCGGAGCGCCCGGTGTCGGAATGACCGGCATGCTCGCAGTCAAGGCACCGCTCATCGCGGACGCGGCGAACAAGTGCGCGCCGGGGCTTCCAGCGGGCTTCTGCCATGAGCACAAGGAGACCGGATGCGTCGCCGGCAACGGCCTGTTCTGCGCCGGGTGGGCCGTCGACAACTTCGATCGCTATGTCGACCCGTTCTTTCGCCAGCTCGAGATCGCCGTGATCTCGGTCGCGATCGGGTTCGTCATCGCGCTCGGGCTGGCCCTGCTCTCGCACCGGCGGCGGTTCCTGATCCCGCCACTCCTGGGAGTGACCGGCGTCCTTTACACCGTGCCGAGCATCGCCTTCTTCTTCCTGCTCCTGCCGATAACCGGACTCGGCTTCTGGACTGCCGTGATCCCGCTGTCGGCCTACACGCTCCAGATCATCTACCGCAATGCCGTCGCCGGCCTCGACAATGTGCCGGCGGACGCCAAGGACGCCGGGCGTGGGATGGGGATGTCCCACAGCGAGCTGCTGTTCAGGGTCGAGTTGCCCCTCGCGACTCCGGAGATCGTCGCCGGCTTGCGAATCGCGATCGTCTCCACTGTTGCGATCGCGACGCTCGCCTCCCTCGCGGGCGCCGGAGGCCTCGGTGGGCCGCTCTTCGAGCAGATCAGCTTCAAGACCAACATCATCGTCGTCGGGCTCCTCGCCGTCCTGATGGCCCTCGCCTTGGACCTGCTCGTTCTCCTTGGGCAGCGTTTCGTCACGCCGTGGCAGCGAGCGAAGACGTCGTGATCCCGCTCGCCGACGTCATCAACTCGTTCGTCGGCGCATTCGACTTCATCCTGCACCAGCGCGATGCGGTCAGCGGAGGGCATGTCCAGGTGGGCGGGATTCCGTACATCTGGCCGTTCGCGCGCACGCAGCTCGAGGTCGCCGCGGTGGCGCTTGGGGGCGCGCTGGCGCTCGCACTGCCGGTCGGGCTCGTCCTCGGCCACTTTGGAAGGGGGGAGCTCTTCGCCGTCGGCTTCGGCAACGCGGGACGGGCGATGCCGGAGATCGTGGTCCTCTTCCTGCTGGCCGCGATCATCGGCATCGGCCTCGGCAACGCCGCGATCGCCCTGGGGATCCTCGGCCTGCCCCCGATCCTGACCAATACGTTCGTTGCGGTCCAACAGGTCGATCGGTCCGCGGTCCAGGCGGGGGAGGCCATGGGCATGCGGCCCTGGCAGGTGATGCTTCGCGTAGAGCTGCCGCTCGCGGCGCCGACGATCATGGCCGGCGTACGGACGGCGGCGATCAACATCTACGCCACGGCGACCGTCGCCAATTTCGTTGGTCTGTCCACCCTCGGCGACCTGATAGCCGGCCGCAACGTCTATGGGGATGACGGGGTCGTGGCAGGGGCCATCATCGTCGCGCTGTTCGCGATGCTGATCGAGGTCACGCTGGCGGGTGTGCAGCGACTGGTGACGCCGCGGGGGCTGAAGCTGCAACGCCGCACCCGCTCCGCATAGGATTTGCTCGACCCGATGTGGGGCGTCGCCCCGCTAAAGCTGAAAGGGGAGTGGCAGAAACGATGAGAGGTCTTCGAGTGCGGGGCGCGTTCACGCTCGGGGTCGCGGCCATCCTGGCGTTGGCAATAGCGGCCTGCGGCGGCGGTGGCGATACCACGTCCGGTGGCACGTCCGCCAGCTCCGACAACCTGATCCAGTCCAGCTCCCAGAACGGTGATGTCTCGATCACGGTCGGGTCGAAGAACTTCACCGAGGAGTACATCCTCGGCGAGATCTACGCCCAGGGGCTCGAGGCCGCGGGCTACGACGTCAAGACGAAGTTGAACCTCGGCTCCGAGACGATCGCCAAGAAGGCGATCCAGGACGGCGAGATCAGCGGCTATCCGGAGTACACCTCCACCGCGCTCGGGACGTTCTTCCAAGTTCCGGCGAACAAGATCCCCTCGGACGCCCAGCAGGCCTACGACATGGCCAAGGCCGATCTGGCAAAGGAGGGGCTCGTCGCGTACCCGCCGACGCCGTTCGCGGACTCGAACGCCGTCGGGACCCTCACGTCCACGGCGGACAAGCTCGGGTTGAAGACGATCTCGGACCTCAAGGGCAAGTCCCAGAACATGGTGCTCGCGGGGTCGCCGGAGTGCCGCGAGCGGATCGACTGCCTCGTGGGCCTGGAGCAGAACTACGGGCTGCAGTTCAAGCAGTTCAAGCCGGTTGACATCGGGCTGCGCTACACGGTGCTTGACAAGGGCGACGCCGACCTGTCGATCCTGTTCACGAGCGACGCGATGCTCGCGAACTCGAACAAGTACACGATCCTCGAGGACAACAAGGGATTGATCCCGGCCGGGAACGTGATCTTCATCACCTCGAAGAAGGTCGCCAACGAGGCCGGCCCTGACTTCGGCGCAACGATCGAGAAGGTCCAGGGCAATCTGACCCTCCCTGTGATCCAGGAGCTGAACTCGCGGGTCGACATCGACAAGCAGGAGCCGGCGAAGGTCGCCCACGACTACCTGGTGCAGAGCGGGTACATCCAGGGATGAAGCTCGGTCTGAACCTCGGCTACTGGGGCATCGGGCCACACGGCGACGAGGCGGTGGAGATCGTCCGCGCCGCCGAGGCGGCGGGCTTCGACTCGGTCTGGGCGGCGGAGTCCTACGGCTCGGACGTGGTGAGCGTCCTGGCCTGGCTCGCGCCCCAGACCGAGAGGATCCAGCTCGGCGGGGCGATCATGCAGGTGCCGGCGAGGGCGCCCGCGGCGGCCGCGATGGCGGGCTGCACGATCGACGCCCTCTCCGGGGGGCGCTTCATCTTCGGCTTCGGTCCGTCGGGCCCGCAGGTGTCGGAAGGCTGGTACGGCGTGCCGTATTCGAAACCCTGGGGCCGCACGCGAGAGTACGTGGAGATCGTGCGCAAGGTGGTCGCGCGTGAGGACCGCTTGACCTACCAGGGCCGGCACTTCACGCTCCCGCTCCCGGACGGCGAGGGAAAGGCGCTGAAGCTGAACTTCCACCCGGTCCGCAACCACATCCCGGTCTTCCTGGGAGCCATCGGCCGCAAGTCGGTCGAGCTCGCCGCGGAGATCGCCGACGGCTGGATCCCGATCTTCTCCTCGCCCGACGCGTTCCGAGAGACGTGGGACGAGCACGTCGAGGCCGGCCTGGAGAAGGGCGGGCGCTCTCGCTCGGACCTCGAGGTCTCGCCGACCGTCCAGGTGGCGGTCGGGGGCGACCTCGACGCGGCGCGCAGCGTGGTCAAGGCGGGCCTCCTCCTCTACCTGGGCGGCATGGGCAGCCGCAGGACGAACTTCTACGTGGACCTGACCCACCGGTTCGGCTTCGGCGAGGTCGCTGACGAGGTGCAGTCCCTGTACCTCGACGGCAAGCGCGAGGAGGCGTATACCGCGATCCCTGACGAGCTCGCCGACGCGACCGCGCTCGTGGGCGACGAGGACGAGGTCGCCGATCGCATCAAGCGCTATGAAGCCGCGGGCGTCGACCGGCTGATCATCTCCCCGATCAGCCCCGAGCCGGACCAGCGCCTGCACACGGTGAGGCGCCTGGCGGAGCTCGCGGGCGCGGCGGCGGCGGCTTAGCCGCCACGCCCGGCATTCAGGTCGCGAGACGGCACGAATATGGACGTCCGCTCTCGCATAGCGAAAGTAGGTGTCCACCCGACGTCAGGCACGTAGCAGCTGCCGGGCTTTCTCGCCACAGGAAGTCGACGAGAAAGGCACCGACGCGCACGTTCACCTCCGGGAGCGGGATGCGATGACGGCGGCATAGGCGCAGGAGGATCCGCTCCAGGACGCTCCTCGTGGGTGCCTCGTCCACCACTTCGCCGGTGTCGAAGCCCCGCGCTCGGGCCCGATCGACCGTCGCCTACTGCTCGCGGGATAGGACGCGCTTGAGGTCCCGAAGTGTCCTGGTCGGCGTCGTGACCAGGATCCGCCGGCGGCGGATGGCGTCTCCGTCGGTAAGTTGGGCGGGGCCTCCTATGTGCGGGCACGGTGATGTGGATCGACCCGGGGCAGCGAGGGAGCAGCTCCCACAACCAAGCGGCGCTCTGATGGCTCAGCACCGTGCCAGGCCCACATGCCTTCACCGCCGCGAGCCACTGGCCTTCGCGGCTCAGGGCCGCGTGCCCAACCGCGTAGACGCCATGATGGAGGCGATGAAGGCGGCCGGTCTTTGCGCGCCGGTGGCTGCCGGCGTGCGTGAGACCGCAAGCGAGCAGCTCGTGCGTGGTGAGGACGCCATGATCGCGCTTGGCCAGCTCAGCAACCCGCGCCTCCGGGCGGTGAATGGACGTTGGCTTTCGCATAGCGAAAGTAAGAGTCCATTCGGGCCGAACTTCGTCCCCCTGCGCCCGGCAATTCGACGCCCTCGGTGCGCCGTTGAATAGTCTGCCCCGGCTCGGATGAGGGTTGGCGTGCCGAAAGAATCCCGGGAGGGGGAGCGCCGCGTGGCGCTGATACCGGATGTCGTACGCTCGCTCTCCGAGGTCCTCGACGTGGCCGTCGAGTCCGGCGCCGGTGAGGGCTCCGGCCATCCCGATACCGCGTACTCGGATGCCGGTGCATCAGTCGGTTCGTCCGAGGACGCCTGGGGCGCCGACGTCGTCGTCAAGGTGGCGGTCCCCACTCTCGACGAGATCGGGCGGCTGCGCTCGGGCCAGGTCTTGATCGGCCACCTGGCGCCGCTCACGTCCGGCGAGACCACGAAGGCGCTCGCCGATGGCGGCGTCACGAGCTTCGCGATGGAGTCGATTCCGCGGATCACCCGCGCGCAGGCGATGGACGCCCTCTCCTCCCAGGCCAACGTGGCCGGATACGCGGCGACGCTGCTCGCCGCGCGCGAGGCAGGTCGCTTCTTCCCGATGATGACGACGGCGGCCGGCACGGTCGCCCCGGCGCGCGTGATGGTGCTGGGCGCCGGGGTCGCTGGCCTGCAGGCGATCGCGACGGCGAAGCGGCTGGGCGCGGTAGTGACGGGCTTCGACATCCGCCGGGCGGCCTGGGAGCAGATCGCGAGCCTTGGGGGGCGCCCGCTCGAGCTCGACTTCATTCCCGACGCCGAGGCGGAGGGTGGGTACGCCAGGCCGCTCACCGACGAGGAGAACGCGAGGGTCCGCGACGCGCTTGCCGACGCCGCCGCGAAGCAGGACGTGATCATCACCACCGCGCAGGTGCCGGGGCGTCGCGCGCCGATCCTGATCACCGCCGATGCCGTGCGGAGCATGCAGCCGGGTTCGGTGATCGTCGACCTGGCCGGCGACTCGGGCGGCAACACGGAGGCGACGCAGGCGGGCCAGACCGTGCTCTCGAACGGCGTCAAGATCATCTCGCCGCTGAACCTCCCGAGCGACATGGCGACCCACGCCTCGCAGCTCTACGCGAAGAACGTGGAGAACCTGCTGAAGCTGCTCGTGAACGACGAGGGCGAGTTGCATCTCGACTTCGACGACGAGATCGTCGCCGGCGCCTGCCTGACCCACGAGGGTGAGATCCGGAACGAGCGCGCGCGGGAGGCCGCCGGGGTGAGCGCCTGATGCCGCTGATCACCGAGATCACGATTTTCGTCCTCGCGGCGTTCGTCGGCTTCGAGGTGATCTCGAAGGTCCCCACGACGCTGCATACGCCGCTGATGTCGCAGACCAACGCGATTCACGGGATCGTGCTGCTGGGCGGGCTCATCGTCGTCGGGTTGTCGGACTTCTGGCTTGACAACCTGATCGGGACCATCGCGATCTTCTTCGGGACGATCAACATCGTCGGCGGCTTCATGGTCACCGACCGGATGCTCGGCATGTTTGTGCGCAAGCCGAAGAAGGAGGAGCCGCCTGAGAGCTCGGGCGACGACGCAGGCGACGCGGGAGCGAAGTGACGATGCCTCTGGTCGCCGCGCTCGACCCGCAATCGAGCTTCGTCCAGGTCTGTTACATCGTCTCGTTCTCGCTGTTCATCCTCGGGATCCGCCGCGGCACCCACCCGACCACTGCGAAGCAGGGGAACCTCACCGCGGCGACCGGCATGGCGATCGCCGTGGCCACCACGCTCGCGCTCAAGGGGATCGGCAACTGGGGCCTGATCGCAATCGGGATCGTGGCCGGGTCGGTGGTCGGCGCGGTGGCGTCCCGGCGGGTCCAGATGACCGCGATGCCGCAGATGGTCGCGCTCTACAACGGCGTGGGCGGCGGCGCGGTCGCGCTGATCGCATGGGCGGAGTTCCGCCACGAGCTGGCGCTCGGAGGGAGCATCCCGCTCGACACGTTCGTGCCGACGCTGTTCTCGATGGTGATCGGGTCCATCTCGTTCTGGGGGTCGAACATCGCATTCGGAAAGCTCCAAGGCCTCATATCGGGGCAGCCGATGAAGATCCCCGGCCAGCAGGTGATCAACGCCCTGCTCCTGGGAGGCATCATCGCCGCCTGCATCGTCCTCGGGGTCGACCACAACTCGAGCCCCTCACAGGTGCTCTTCATCGCGGTGCTCATCGCCGCCGCGATCCTCGGCAACCTGTTCGTCCTGCCGATCGGCGGGGCGGACATGCCCGTCGTCATCTCGCTGCTGAACGCGTTCACAGGCCTTTCGGCCGCCGCGGCGGGGATCGAGCTCGACAACGTGGCGCTGATCGTCGGCGGGACGCTCGTCGGCTCCTCCGGAACGATCCTCACCCTCGCCATGGCGACGGCGATGAACCGCTCCGTCCCGAACATCCTGTTCGCCGGTTTCGGGGCGCTGCCGGCCGGCGGGGTCGCCACGGAGGAGCGCCCGGTCACCTCGATCGGTCCACAGGACGCGGCGATCAAGCTGGCCTACGCCGACTCGGTGGTGATCGTGCCCGGCTACGGCATGGCCGTGGCGCAGGCTCAGCATGCGGTCAAGGAGATGGCGGACGAGCTCACGAAGCGGGGGGTCGACGTGGCCTACGCCATTCATCCGGTGGCGGGCCGCATGCCCGGCCACATGAACGTGCTGCTCGCCGAGGCGGACGTCCCCTACGAGAAGCTCAAGGAGATGGACGAGATCAACCCCGAGCTGCCGCACACGGACGTGGCGGTCGTGATCGGGGCGAACGACGTGACCAATCCGGCGGCCAAGGACGACCCGAACTCGCCCATCGCCGGCATGCCGATCATCGAGGTCGACGAGGCTCAGCAGGTCATCGTCATCAAGCGCTCGCTGAGCCCCGGCTTCGCCGGCATCGACAACGACCTCTTCTACCACCCGAAGACGTCGATGCTGTTCTCCGACGCGAAGCGGGCCGCGGCGGACGTCGCCGCCGAGATCGAGAACCTCTGACCGGCGGCTACTCCGACCGGTCGCGCCGGTGGCGACGGACGATCGGCGCCACATAGCCGATGATCGCGCCGAGGATCGTGGCGATGAGCAGCGCGAAGAACAGCGGCGTCGACGCGTCGAAGAAGAGGAACTTGACGCGGACGCTCTGGGAGTTCTGCGCGATCAGGATGATCGCCAGCACGACCGCGACGCCGAGGCTCCACGCTCGCCAGTTGGTCCCCTTGCGCTCGGGCTGAACGCCCCGTTCGTCGGCCACGAGCGCGACTCTATCTCGTGCCGCTCACTCGACCGCCTGAATCGCGTTCTCGAGGTCGTCGAAGTCCGGCGCCGTCAGGGTCTGCCGTCCGCCGGGCCCCTCGACCACTACCGATGGTGTCCCCCCGAGGCCCAGACTCTGGGCTTCGGCGCTCGTTCGGGCCAGCACGGGGTTCCAGCTGCCGGACCTCCGATCGCGGTTCCACTTCGGGATGTCCTTGACGCCGGCGCCCTTGGCGATCGCGGTCAGGAACGGATCGCGTGACATAGCCCGAATCCTCGGCTCCCTGGTTGCGGTAGAAGAGCTCGACGTAGTTCCAGTAGCGGCCCTGCTGCGAGGCCGCGAGCGCCGCCTTCGCCGCCGCCGTGGACTGGGCGTGCGGAGACTCGCCGATGACGGTCCACTGGCGCAGGTCGTAGCTCGCGGCACCCCTTCGCACCGCCTGCGAGATCAGATCGGGCGCGACGTCGGCCGCGAGATCAGCGCAGATCGGGCACTGAAGGTCCGCGTATTCGATCACCTTCACGCCGGCATTCGGATCCCCGAGGACGGTGCCGTGCTGGGGGATTCCGGCGAGCTCGTTCCGGACCAGCCCCACGTCCTCGAGGTTCGCGTCGCCGCCCGAACCGCCGCCCGCATGGCTCACGACGACGAGGACGGCGATGGCGCAGATCGCCAGGAACGCGACCCCGCTCGCGATCTGGCCGAGCCGGTGGCGGTCCACCGGTCCTCGCTCTGTCTGGTCCCGCCGCTGCTGCGCTCGATCCGGCGGCATGGAGGGACCGTAGCGGGCGAGCAAGTTGATACAGGAGCGTCGCCGATTCGGCGCGATCCGCAGGCCACGCGCGCGCTGGGCGTTCGTACGGTCGCGCGGTGGGCGCACGCGGTCGAGGACGCGTTGGCGGCGAGGCCGGGCAGAGCACGGTCGAGTGGATCGGGCTGCTCCTGGTCGTCACCGCGCTTCTGGCGGGAGTCCTGGCCGCGGCCGGATCGCGAGGGCTGGGAACCACCCTGGCGGAGTCAATCGCCATGCGGTTGCTGTGCGCCGTCGGGATGTCGTCGACGTGCGCAGAGAGCGGTGACCTCGTCGCCGCGTACGGCCCCGACGTGGCGGGTGAGGTGGAGCGAAACGCGCCGGAGATCGTCTACGAGCAGGGAATGGGTGCCCTCCCGGTGGACTTTCGCTCCTGCCGGAACCAGCGTTGCGGAAGCGGTCCTGAAACCGGCGCGGTCTGGCGATCGGACACCGGCGAGCCCACGGTGGCTTTCGTGCACGCCGTGGACTGCCGGACCGAGCTGGCGCGGGCCGAGAGCGCCAGCAACGGCTACCACTGCGGCGCCGGGCGGGCCGGGAACCTCTATCTCCAGTTCTGGACCTACTACAGCGACTCCTCGAGCCTCAAGCTCCTGCAGCCGGTCGTGGATGGGCCGCCCCTGAATCAGCACGCCTACCACGCCGACGACTGGGAGGGGTATCAGGTGCGCATCGGCCCCGATGGCGTCGAGGCCCGCGCCTCATCGCACCACGGCTACAACCACGCGGGCGGCCCCGGGAGCTGGCTCTCGGACGCCGGGATCGTGCATCGCTCCGCGTGGGGCCCCAGCACCGGAAGGCTCTACGTCTCCGGTGGCAGCCACGCCGGCCACGTCTACGAGAATCGGCGCCTGTCGATCCGGCGGCTGGCGAAGGCCGGCGCCGACCTGGGAGTCGACGGTTACGCGCTGGCGAGCAGCGAGCGCCCGCCGGCGAAGCTCCCACGACATCTGACGCTGCCGCCGCCGAGGACCCGCTGGACACCGGCCTCGCACCTGACGCTGGTCCCCATCGAGACGCTCGACGCCGAAGCACTCTCGACGCGCTTCGCGATCCCTCCGCCGTGGGAGAAGGACGTGTACAGCGACCCTGAGTCTCAGGACACGTGAGCGATTCGCAGCTTCAGCGCGGCGCCATCCGAAGGGCGCCGTCCAGGCGGATCGTCTCGCCGTTCAGCATCGGGTTCTCGACGATGTGGCAGGCGAGCGCCGCGTACTCGTCCGGCTGGCCGAGCCGGCTGGGGAACGGGATCTGGGCGCCCAGCTCGGCACGCGCCTCCTCGGGCAGGGCCGCGAGCAAGCGGCGTGTCGAACAGGCCCGGCGCGATCGTCACACGCGCACCGCCCGGCTCGCGAGGTCGCGCGCGGCCGGCAGCGTGAGGCCGACGATGCCGCCCTTGGACGCCGAGTAGGCGACCTGGCCGATCTGCCCGTCGAAGGCCGCGATGGACGCCGTGTTCACGCACACGCCGCGCTCTCCACCATCGTCAGGCTCGTTGTCGACCATGGCCTTCGCGGCGAGCCGCAGCACGTTGAACGTGCCGATCAGGTTCACCTTGATCACGTTGTGGAAGATCTCCAGGTCGTGCGGCCCCCGCTTGCCTGCCGTCCGCTGCGCCCAGCCGATTCCCGCGCAGCAGACGGAGATCCGAAGGCCGCCCTCGGCGCCCGCCGCCGCCTCCACCGCCGCTTCGATCGGCTCCGGCTCCATCACGTTCCCTCGACGAAGCTCGCCCGCTCGCCGAGCTCGCCGGCCAGGGCCTCGCCCTGCTCGGCGTTGAGGTCGGCAGATCACCACGGAGGCCCCGGCCGCGTGCAGGGCGCGCGGCCGTCGCCGCTCCCAGCCCGGAGGCGCCGCCGGCGACCAGCGCGCTTGCGCCCTCGATCCGCACGGCGCGGCAGCATATGTACTCGCGGGCCCTCGGCACGCGCCGGGACCGGTCTAGCCGAGGCTCGTAGCCTGCCTCTATCTCGGCGCCGGTTCAGCTCAGCACCAGGGACGAGATCGCACAGCGCTTGGAGGAGGCACGTCGGCGCACGCTCCAGCTGCTCGCGACCCTGTCCGACTAGGAGCTGAACCGCGTCTACTCGCCGATTCTCAGCCCCGCTCGCGTGGGACATCGGGCACATCGCGAACTTCGAGGAGCTGTGGCTCGTGCAGACGGTCGGCGGCAGGGAGCCGCTCCACGGGGAGCTCGGACGTCTCTACGACGCGATCGAGAATCCCGCGCGCGACGAGGGACGAGCTGCCGATCCTGCGCGGCGACGAGCTTCGCGCCTACCTCGAGGACGTCCGCGAGCGTGCGCTCGACGTGCTCGGCGAGGTGGACCTCGAGTCGGCTGAGGACCCGCTGCTGGCCGGGGGGTTCGTCTACGAGCTCCTGATCGCGCACGAGCACCAGCAACGGAGACGATGCTCCAGCTGATCCAGATGGTCGACGGCTACGAGCCGGTCGAGTCGGCGAGCCGCCCGAGCCGGACCCCGCCGGCGGCGACGGTCCGGAGATGGTGCTCGTGGAGGGCGGCGAGGTGCGAGATCGGCGCCGGCGCAGAGGGCTTCGCCTACGACAACGAGCGCCCGCGCCACGCGGCCGAGCTCGATCCGTTCTTGATCGACCGCACGCCCGTCACGAATGCGCGCCTATGCCGAGTTCATGCGCGAGACGGGCGCCGAGCCGCCGATGTACTGGGAGGCGGACGGCGCGGGTTGGTGGGTGCGGACCGCCATGGGGCGGCGCGAGCCGGTCGATCCCGACGAGGCGGTGATCCACGTCTCCTGGCACGAGGCCGACGCGTTCGCGCGCTGGGCTGGGAAGCGGCTGCCGACCGAGCTCGAGTGGGAGGCGGCTGCCCGCGGCGCCGACCCCGAACGCGCCAACCTCGACCAGCTCGCGTTCGGATGCGCGCGCGTCGGCGCCTACGCCGACGCCCCCTCCGACTGCGGGGCGCTCCACATGCTGGGCGATGTCTGGGAGTGGACGTCTTCGGACTTCCTCGCCTACCCCGGCTTCGAGGCGTTCCCCTATCCGGAGTACTCGGAGGTCTTCTTCGGCGACACCTACAAGGTGCTTCGCGGCGGCGCCTGGGCGACGCGCCGCAACGTGATCAGGACCACCTTCCGCAACTGGGATCTGCCCCAGCGCCGCCAGATCTTCGCCGGGCTACGCTGCGCGAGGGACGCCGAGTGAACGGGCACCACGCCTCACCAGCAGATCACGGTCGACGTGCATCTGCCGCCCGGCGGGCCACTGTCGGGCATGGCCGCGGACGTCCGCGCCGGGCTGACGAAGCCGTTCAAGGAGCTCTCGCCGCGGTACTTCTACGACGAGCGGGGCTCGGAGCTCTTCGAGCAGATCACCGAGCTGCCCGAGTACTACCCGACGCGCTGCGAGCGAGGATCCTGGAGCGTCACGCGCCGAGATCGTGCGCCGCATCCGGCGACCCGGCGACGCTGATCGAGCTCGGATCGGGATCCGCCGCCAAGACGCGGGTGCTGCTCGACGCGATGCGGGACGCGGGATGCCTCGACGCCTACGCGCCGGTGGACATCTCCGAGGAGATCACCCGCGCGACGGCGGGGGCGATCGCGGCCGAGTACGGGATCACGGTCCATGGCCTCGTCTGCGACTTCGAGCGGGACCTCGAGCGGATCCCGCTGGGCGGCCCCCGGGTGATCGCGCTGCTCGGGCGGACCGTGGGGAACTTCGAGCCGGCTCAGCGCGCGAGCTTCCTGGCGCGCGGTGGCCAACCTCCTGGGCGACGACGACCACTTCCTGCTCGGCACGGACCTCGTCAAGGACCGGGCGACCCTCGAGGCGGCGTACAACGACTCGGCGGGGGTGACCTCCGAGTTCAACAAGAACGTCCTCGCGGTCCTCAACGAGCGGCTCGGCTGTGACTTCGACCTCGACGCCTTCGAGCATGTCGCCTTCTGGGACGAGGAGAACCTGTGGATGGACATCCGGCTGCGGTCGCTCGCGAGGCAGGTGATCGACATCGCGGCGCTCGGCATGCAGGTGGCCTTCGACCGCGGCGAGGAGATGCGGACCGAGATCTCGACCAAGTTCGCTCGGGAGGGCCTCGCCGGCATCTACGCGGAGTCCGGGCTCGAGATGGTCGGCTGGTGGACCGACCCCGACGGGCTCTACGGCCTCTCGCTCGCCCGCGCTGCGAGTTAGCGCGGCGCGAGCGCCTCGATCAGCTCGCCCATCCGGTCGGGCATCGTGATCGGCGTGAGGATCGGCAGCGTGATGCCGCCTTCGACGAAGGCCTGGAGGCGTTCCCGCATCTCCTCCGGCGACCCGAAGATGAACGTGTCCTCGATCACCTCCCAGGGCGCCGCGGCGATCGCCGCCTCGCGGTCCTTCGCGGCCCACGCGGCGACCATCTCGTCGATCTGCTCGCCGTAGCCAAGCCAGCGGAAGAAGGCCTCGTAGACCGGCACCGTGACGTAGGAGGCGAACATGAATCGCGCGATCGGCTCGGCCTGCTCGCGCTCACCGGGGATGCAGAAGAACCGACAGAGGAGCTCGAAGCCCTCGGGCGCGCCCTCGAGCTGCCCGGCGACCTTCGGCAGGCCGCCGAGTGGAAGGAAGTTGGTGAACGCTCCGGCGGCCCGGTCGACCGCGAGGCGCAGCATCTTTCCGCGCAGCGCCGCGAGGACGATCGGGCGGCGGCTCGGAGGGAGGCTGCTCGAGCTTGAAGCCGGTCGGGGTGCGCTCGCCGGAGAGCGCCGCGTCGAGGAAGTCGACGGTCTGCGCCATCCGCGTCAGCGGCCGCTCGAACGGCATCCCGTTCCAGCCCTCGACGATTCGGTCGGAGGATGCACCGATTCCCAGCGCGAAGCGCCCGCCCGACAGGTCGGCGAGTGCCGCTGCCTGCTGGGCGAGCAGCGCCGGCCCGCGAGTGAAGACGCCCACGACCCGGTCCCGAGCCGAACGCGCTCGGTCCACGCCGCGGCGGCCGCCACGGGCGTGAACCCGTCGGGCCCATTGGTCTCGCCGCTCCACAGATCCGTGTAGCCGAGCGCCTCGGCCCGGCGCGCGATGTCGGCGTGCTCGCGCAGCGGCAGATTGGGCAAGGGAAGCGTCAGGCCCCAGCGGCTCACGGATTCTTGGCCGTCGCCCTATGGCGACGGCACTGGCATGTGTCGTTCATTTCAGATTCGTGGCCGGCGCCGTACGGCGACGGCACTGGCATGTGTCGTTCACCCGGATTCTCCGACCCTATCCGTGTAAGCCACCGCGCTGCTCATAAGCTGGGTTAGAGTCGAACCTCAATGAACGGCACATGCATCTGCCGGTGCCGAAAGGCACCGGCCTGACGCACATGGACTTCTCGCGGCTCGACCGCAACCGGGTCTTGGTCGGGGGGACGGCGTCGATCCTGCTGATCGTCAGCCTTTTCCTGTTTCCGTGGTACTCGCTGGCAGACAGCGTGTCCAGGCAGCCAGGCACCGAGAGCTACAACCCGAGCACCTTCATCTGCGGCAAGAACGACCTCAGCTGCACCGGATTCGAAACCTTCCCGATCCTCCGCTGGCTGCTCCTCGCTGGTGCGCTGTCGCCCCTGATCCTGGGCTGGATCATCGTCCGCGGCCACAAACTGTCCTGGGCGCCGGGCGAGATGACGATGGTGGTGGGCTTCGCGATGATGGTCCTGATCGGCTACAACGGGATCATCGACAAGCCGGGAAGCGGTCCCGCGGAGGTCGGGATCAGCCTCGACTACGGCTACTGGATCGCCCTCTTATGCTCGATCGCGATCGCCGCGACGGGATTCCTGCGCTCGCAGGCGGGCCAGCGCCGCCAGCGAAAAGCCCCCGGCACCGTCTGAGCTGACGATGGCGCCCGAGAAAACCAGCGTCATTTCGCACGACGTACGCGAGTCGACCAGGCCCGACCGCAACCTGGCGCTCGAGCTCGTGCGCGTCACGGAGGCGGCCGCCCTCGCCGCGGCCCGGTGGGTGGGCCGCGGGGACAAGGAGCAGGCCGACCAGGCCGCGGTCGACGCGATGCGCCTGCTCCTCGACACGGTGCCCATGGACGGCGTGGTCGTCATCGGCGAGGGGGAGAAGGACGAGGCGCCGATGCTCTACAACGGGGAGCGGATCGGCGACGGCAGTCCCCCCGAGGTCGACATCGCGGTCGATCCCCTGGAGGGAACCCGTCTCACGGCCCAGGGCCAGCCCGCCGCGCTCGCGGTCATCGCGCTGTCCGAGCGAGGGACCATGTTCGACCCCGGCCCCTGCGTCTACATGGAGAAGCTCGTGGGCGGCCCCGAGATCGCCGACTGCCTGAGCCTCGACGATCCGCTGACCGAGGTCGTCCGTCGCGTCGCTGAGCGGCGCCGGACCGACGTCGGGGACGTCACCGTGATCATGCTCGACCGCCCGCGGCACGAGGATGCCGTTGCCGACCTTCGCGACGCCGGCGCCCGGATCCGCTTCATCAGCGACGGCGACGTCTCGGCGGCGCTACTTGCGGTCAGCCAGGGGACTGGCGTCGATCTCCTGTGGGGGATCGGCGGCACCCCCGAGGGCGTGCTCTCCGCGGCGGCAATCAAGTGCCTGGGGGGCCAGCTCCTGGGCCGCCTCTGGCCCCGGGACGATGACGAGCGCCGCGCCGCGATCGACGCCGGCTACGACCTCGACGAGGTCCTCGACACCGGCAGGCTCATCGCGGGGGAGCAACGTCTTCTTCGCCGCGACCGGCGTGACCGACGGCGACCTCCTCCAGGGGGTCCGCTACCACGGGGACGGCAAGGCGACGACCGACTCGCTCGTCATGCGCTCCCGCTCGGGCACGATCCGCGAGGTCAAGGCCCGCCACGACCGCCCGAAGCTCCGGGAGGTCACCGGCGGCCGCTACGGCTAGCCCTCCTCAACTGACGTCGATGCCGGCATCCGCATCGTGCCCGTGTCGTGGAGCTCGTAGCGGAGCGCGTTGATGACCGCGCCGGCCAACAGCGAGAGGCTGACGATGTAGAACCACACGAGCGCGATCAGGATGAATCCGATCGTTCCGCCCACCTCGCCGATGCTCGAGACGTTCGCGAGATAGAAGGGGTAGACGGCGTTCGCGACGCCCGTGGTGAGCGTCACGAAGAGCGCGCCCGGCCATACGCCACGCCACGGCACGTGTCCCTTTGGCACGAAGTAGTAGATGACGCAGCAGACCGCGAAGACACCCAGCAGCGCCGCCAGGAGCAGGAGGGTGCTGGCGAGGCCGCTGACCTCGGAGAGCCCAAATGGGAGGTTGTCGGCGCGCGCCACCAGGAATGCCTCCAGCGTGGGCACCACGACGCTCCCGGCGAGAAACAGCGTGACGACGAGCAGCATCACGATGGCGAAGCGCTTCTGCTCGAGCCAGCCGCGGCACTGCACGTGGTAGATGCGGCAGAACGCGGTGTCCATCGCTCCCCAGAACGAGGTGCCGATCCACAGGGCGCCGATTGCGGCGGCCACGCCGATGGTCGTCGAGCTGTCGCGGATCCGGGTGAGCGCGTTGTCGAGGGTGTTGGTCTCGACGGCAGGGAACAGGCGCTGGAGGTCGCTGAGCACGCTCGACTCGACGCTCGGGCTCTGGAGGATCCGCCCGAAGATGAACAGGACGAGGAGCGCGAACGGGAACAGGGCGAGGACGAGGTTGTAGGCGACCATCCCCGCGAGCCCGGTGATGTTCTCCTCGTATGCCCGGTGCCAGAACGCGCGGAGGAAGCGCGTCGCTCGCTGCGGACTCCGCTCTTCGCCTGAGGTCTTGGAGCGGCCCAGCCCCAGCGCCCTCAACGTCGCTCTCGCACCGCCCCCAGAGCGCGGCTCAAGAGGCGGACCCCGAGAGTCGCCGCTTCGGCCGCGACGGTGACCCCCGCCCAGGCCACGTCCTCGATGCCCCTGCGCGGCGAGCCCGGTTCCGGCGGCGGAGCAGCCGAGGGCGCCGCCTCGGAGGCCGCGGCCGGGTCGCGCCGCGGCCCGCTTGCCGCTCGGGTCTGCTGTCCGGAGCGGGAGGCGCTCGATCGGGCGGAACGGGAGCGCGCCGGCGGCTTGGCCGCCTTCGCCTGCCGGGCCTTCTCGGTCGAGGCCTGCTTCTCGCCGTCGCGCCGGGGGCTGCGGACGCCGGGCCGTGCGCTCGGAAGGTTCCCGAAGACGCCGCGGTCGCGCGACGGGGGCTCGGGGGTCTCAGGCTCGCGGTTCATCGCCGGTGTCGTTCGGTGTTCCACTGATCTTGACGGAAGGGTGCGTCGATGCGCGCCCTGCGTAACTCCGCGCGGCGTAGCGGGTTGTATGCACAGAGGATTGCGATCCGGCTGACCGCGATGGGAGTGGTCGATGAGGGGCTTGCATTTCCGCAGCAAATGGCGAGAAACCGACGGGCTTACGAGGGCCAGCGGATATCATGCGAGCCATCGTTTGAGTGTCCCTATGCTGGGAGGGACCCCGGCGACGGGAGCGCACGACTCCCATCGGATCGCAGTTCTTGCCGCAAGATCGGCTTCGGGGCTCCCAGCCAGGCAGCACCAAACTGGGGAATTCGCGGCGAGCGCCCGATATACAGACTGAGCACGGAGAGCATCCAAGCCCACGACACACGGTGAAGGAAGACGAGAGCGAGCGAATGCTAGTTGCGGAGATTCAAGAGCTTGACGAAGTGAAGACCCTCGTGGTCAAGGGTCAGCAGGACGGCGTCATCTCCTACGGCGAGGTCGCGACGGCGGTCTCCGAGGTCGATCTGGACGAATCGGACATCGAGGAGCTCTACGCCTACATCGAGCGGCAGGGAGTCGAGCTGGTCGAGGACGTCGATCCGGCTCAAACTGCCGCCGCCCCGGAAAGCGAGCCGGACAAACGCGGAAAGCGCCGCAAGGCGACGGCGCTCGACCTGAAGCCGGACATGACCACCGACTCGCTGCAGCTCTTCCTCAAGGACATCGGCAAGGTCCGGCTGCTCACGGCCCAGGAGGAGGTCGAGCTCGCGAAGCGGATCGAGCGGGGCGATCTCGACGCCAAGCAGAAGATGGTCGAGTCCAACCTCCGGCTCGTGGTATCGATCGCCAAGAACTACCGCAACCAGGGGCTTCCCTTCCTCGATCTGATCCAGGAGGGGACGCTGGGCCTGGTCCGCGCCGCGGAGAAATTCGACTACCGCAAGGGCTTCAAGTTCTCGACCTACGCAACGTGGTGGATCCGCCAGGCGATAGCCCGAGCGCTCGCGGACAAGGCCCGGACGATCCGGATTCCGGTCCACGTCGTCGAGAAGCTCAACAAGATCGGCCGCGCCGAGCGCAAGCTCGTGACGGAGCTCGGCCGCGAGCCGACCCCGGACGAGATCGCCGAGGTGACCGGCATCGACCCCGAGGAAGTCGACCAGATCAAGCGCTCCGCACAGGCGCCGGTCTCGCTCGAGAAGCCGGTCGGCGACGAGGAGGAGTCCGAGTTCGGCCAGTTCATCGCCGACGAGAAGGCCGAGTCACCGTTCGACCGCGCCGCCGACCTCCTCACCAAGGAGGCGCTGCGCGAGGCGCTCGAGAACCTCTCCTATCGCGAGCGCCGCGTCCTGGAGCTCCGCTACGGCCTGGGCGGCGAGCACCCGCGCACCCTCGACGAGGTCGGGCGGACGTTCAACGTCACGCGCGAGCGGATCCGCCAGATCGAGAACCAGTCGCTGAAGAAGCTTCAGTCGCTGGCCGAGGCGCAGAAGCTGCGCGAGGTCGCCTGAGCCGTGCCGCACCGGCCGCGGTCCTCAGCGGTTGAGGCCGCTGTCGGGCGTCGCGAGCCTCACTTCACTTGGTAAAGCATTAGCTATACTCGGCGGTGCGGAGGGGAGACTGCAACAAACGATCTCCCTGCAACCGCGAGTCGCACACATGACCCAGAATTCCTGTCCAGTCGGATGCTGTGCCGAGATCATCTCGGGCAAGTGGACTCTCCTTTTGATCCGGGACCTGGCCGAGGGCAGCCGCCGGTTCTGCGAGCTCGAGCGTTCGCTCGAGGGCATCAGCCCGCGCACCCTCTCGCTTCGCCTTCGCGCGCTCGAGGACAATGGCATCGTCGAGCGCAAGACCTACCCTGAGGTGCCCCCTCGGGTCGAGTACGGCCTGACCGAGAAGGGCCAGGCGCTGGTGCCGCTGATCGAGGACATGCGCGCCTACGGCCGCCGCTGGCTCCTGAAGAGCGACCCCCGCGAGCCCGCCGTCGCCGCTTAGCGCGTCCGGATAGCCGCACTAACCCCGTCATCTCCGCTCGCTGGGGGAGAGGCTGCAAACCGGGTTGCATTCGCAGGAGGCGCCAGTGCCCGGGCGAACCGTCGGGGCATGCGCGACTTGGTGGTCCGGGAGGCGTTGAAGGTGATGGCTCGCGACGCCTCGAAGCGGCTTCGGGAGCTGGTCGCGCAGGGGGAGGACCTTCCCTATGACGTGCACGAGGCCGAAGCCGGGTCGCCGCTTCCCCAGTACGTCCCCCTCACCGAGCGATTCATCCGCGGGCACGCGGGGGCGTTGTGCGCGCTGGACTCGTTCGGCGCTGTCTGCGCCGCGATCGAGTCGGCCGACCTGGCAGCGCCGTATCTCGAGAGCTTCGGGATCGCGGTACCGGAGGAGCCCCGCAAGCGCGGCGAGCTCACCGGCGTCGTCTTCCTGTGCCGGCTGTGGGCCGGCTCCACCGACTTCCCGATCGACGAGGGGCGGCTCGGCGGGGCGATCACCGAGCTGGAGGCGGGAGGCGAGCTCGCCGCGGACGAGATCGAGGTCATCGTCCCGCTCCGCGGATTCCAGATGCCGACGGCGAGGCTCGAGCTGGCCACGGCGACGATCGTCCGGTCCGACACCGTGGACGTACCCGCCGAGGCCAGAGCCACCGAGGGCACGGGCGCCGCGGGTTGGGAGCCCACTTTCCTCGCGGCGACACGGGTCAGCGAGTCCGACGGCTCTGAGGGGCCGAGCATCGACGCCGGCGCTCGCGCTGTTGAGGCCTTCCGGCAGCTGATCACGACGCTTCGGTTGTTCGGGCCAGGAGGCGTCGCCCTCGGTCCCTACGCCTGGACGAGAGCGGGCGAGCACCGCTGGCGCAGGATCGCCACCGGCGACGGCAGGCCCCGGGCCGGGGGCTACCGGCTCGGCGAGGAGGATCTCGCGGACCTCGCGATGTTCTCCCGCACCCTCGCGTATCGCTCAACCGCCTTCGGGCGCCCTGCGCAGGACGGTCCAGGCCTCGCGGGGGCACTGGCGCGCGCGATCGCGCGCCTCGAGGCCGGGCTCGAGCGCGCCATCGTGATCGACGCCCTGAACGATTACCTGCTGGCCCTGCGATTCGTCCTCGAGGGAGGCGGCCCGGCGCACCTCGGCTTGGGCATGCGGGTCGCGGCACTGTGCGCCGAGCCCGAGGCACGCGGGCAGACCAAGGCGATCGTCGACCGCGCCGTCAGCCTCGAGCGCGAGCTCTGGAGCGGCGAGCCGGCCCCGACCCCTGATGGAGGCCTGACCCCCGCGCAGACCGCGGCGGACATCGAGGACCTGACCCGAGCGATCTTGAGGGATGCCGCCTGCGGCCACCTGGGTGCCGACCTGCGGTCCACGGCCGACGAAATCCTCTTGGCCGACGGGCTCGCGGTGGGCGAGGGTCGCGCCGAGCAGCGCGGCGACTCACTCGAGTGGGACGTCCCCGGAGCGGACATCGCCTCCGCCGATACGCGGGAGATGTCCGTCGCGGAGCTGGAAGCCGCGCTTGTTGAGGGAGATTCTGGCGGCGCCGACGACGGTCACACGGAGATCGATGGGGAACCGGCTCCAGCGGCGGTGCGAGAGGAGCCAGGCCCGGAGCCACAGGGAGCGCTCTGGATGGACCTCCCGGCGGAATGGGACAGGCCCGGTGCAGAGAAAGCGCCCGAACCGGTGCAGGTGCCGGAGCCTCGAGCGCGAATCACGGTCGAGTCAGGCGCCCACGAGGAGGAGGACACGGTGATCGAAGACCATTCCCTCGCCCGCAAACCCAGCACGATCGGCGAGGCCGCGGATGCGGCCGGCGCACGAATAGCCGAGCTTCTCGAGGAGCGGCCGACCGAGCGCGGCGACACGGCCGACCGGGTCGCCTACCTCTTTCCCCGGCCCGAGACGACCGAGTGGGACGTGCGCGAGCTGAGTTACGACCGTCGGCGCCGCGCGCGGATCCGCGCCTCGTAGGTTCACGGCGCAGACGACGAGCTTTCTCCTCCGATCACCCAGGAAGAGCGGCTTGAGCACCCGGCGGGCCATTTGGCCCGCCGGGCTCAGGCCTGAGTGACCGCGCTACGAGAACCGACCGGAGGCGACCAGTACCCCGTTCAGCCGCTTGACTCGAATCGTCGAGCCCGCGGTCACGTTCGGGACCACGCTGCCGGCCTTGTCGATCCGCGCGGTGCCGAGGTTGTTGACCGTGGCGGTGCCGACGGTCACGCCGTTCACCCTGAAGTTCACCTTCCTGCCGGCGAGCGCGTTCGCGTCCTCGATCTGCGCCTCGAGCTGACGTACGCCGTCGTCGCGGGAGAACTTCGCCTTCCCGTTGACGGCGGGGTACGACGTCGACCCCTTGAGGGTCGCCTGGTGGATATCCGTCGCCGCATTGGCCGCCGGTCCGGCGACGAGCGCGAGCGCGGCGAGAACGCCGATGACGGCGATGCTGATGCGTGCTCTCATGATGCCTCCTAAGTCGGGGTCAGCGATTCCGGAGGAGCGTGGCAGTGGACCGGTCCAGGTTGCAATCGGACATTGGTCCTAGGACCGCGCCGTACCCTGGATCCGTGATGTTCGGCTTCGACCCGGGTTTCGGGGAGTGAGGAGAGCGTGGTGCGCCTTGGTCGAAGACAGCGAAGCGAAGTCCGCGCCGACGCGGGCCTCTCGACCTCGTCCGCCGTCGCCAAGTTCGCGGTGGGCGGACTCGCGGCGCTGGCGGCGGTCGGCGTGGGCAGCTATTTCCTCATGCGCCACATCGGCACGACCGAGGCGATCGACAACGCCAAGGACGTCACCCGGATCGTCGGGCGCCAGATCGTCGAGCCGCGGGTCACCGCGGGCTCTTCCGCGACAGCCCCTCGAGCGTCAGAAGGCTCGACCACGTCGTCCGGAACAGCGTGCTGCGCCGGAAGATCGTACGGGTCAAGATCTGGACGGCCGGCGGCCGCATCGTCTACTCGGACAAGCACCGCCTGATCGGCTCCCGGTACAAGCTCGGCGCCGACGATCTGGCAGTCCTGCGCGGCGGTGGGGTGGACGCGGGCCTCAGCGATCTCTCGCGGCCCGAGAATCGCTTCGAGCGCTCCCAGGGAGAGGTGATGGAGGTCTATCTCCCCATTCATACGCCCAGCGGGCGGCCGCTCCTGTTCGAGACCTACCAGCGGTTCAGCTCGATCGCGTCGAGCGGGGCGAGCATCTGGACGGCCTTCGCCCCCGTGCTCGTCGGAGCGCTCCTGATCCTTGCGCTGCTCCAGGTTCCGCTCGCGGCGTCGATGGCGCGCCGCCTGCGGCGAGGTCACGCTGAGCGGGAGGCGCTGCTCCAGCGGTCGATCGATGCGTCCGATCGCGAGCGCCGCCGGATTGCAGGTGACCTGCACGACGGAGTCGTGCAGGACCTCGCCGGCACAGCCTTCTCGCTCGCTGCGGCCGCCAAGCGATCCAACGGCGGAGGCAACGGCAGCACGCGTGAGGTGTTGGAGCGGGGCGCGTTCCAGACACGCCAGAGCGTGCGCCAGCTTCGCAGCCTCCTCGTCGAGATCTATCCGCCCAGCCTGCGAGCAGGCCGGGCTCGAGTCGGCGCATCAGGGACCTCATGGCACGCGTCGAGGAGCGCGGCCTCGCCACGCAGCTGGACTTCGCCCCGGGGGTCCACCTGTCACGCGGAGGTCGAGGCGGTCTTCTTCCGCGTGGCCCAGGAGGCGATCCGCAACGCCGCGGCGCACGCCGAGCCCAGCAACATCACCGTGGCCGTGCGGTCGGCCGACGGCCGCGCCTCGCTCACCGTCGCGGACGACGGGACGGGGCTTCCCGCAGCCGGACGCGCCTGACCGGGGGCCCGCCGGGCACTTCGGGCTGCAGCTCATGCGCGACCTCGCTCGGGACGCCGAGGGGGAGCTCAGCGTCGGTTCGGCTCCCGGCCGCGGTACGCGAATCCGCGTGGAGGTACCGGTCCGGTGATCAGGGTGCTCCTGGCGGAGGATCATGCCGTCGTCCGAAACGGGCTGGTCGAGCTTCTCGCGGGGGCCGAGGA
Source organism: uncultured Actinomycetes bacterium (assembly GCA_963797665.1). Taxonomy (GTDB): domain Bacteria; phylum Actinomycetota; class Thermoleophilia; order Solirubrobacterales; family 70-9; genus AC-56. The sequence continues at coordinate 41,895 of CAWCQE010000019.1, forward strand.
CGTCGAGGTCATCGCGACCGCGGCCGACGGTGAGCAGGCGCTCGCAAGCGTGGAGGAGCTTCGGCCTGACGTCGTCCTGATGGACATCTCGATGCCGAAGGTGGACGGAATTCGCGCTACGGCTTCGATCGCCGCAGGCGGATCCCGACGTACGCGTCGTCGATGCTCACCGCCTTCTCGGACCGCGACCGTGTCGTCTCCGCTCTGGATGCGGGCGCGGTCGGATATCTCCTCAAGGACGCCGAGCCGGACGAGGTGCTCGAGGCCATCCGCGCCGCCTCGCGCGGGGAGGCACCACTCGCGCCGCGGGCGGCTCGTGAGCTGCTGGCCGCGCGCTCCGAGCAGCGCCACGCGGACCTGTCGAAGCGCGAGCGCGAGGTGCTCGGCCTCGTCGCGGAGGGGCTGCCCAACAAGCTCATCGCCCGGCGGCTCGAGATCAGCGAGAAGACCGTGAAGGCTCACCTCACGAGCATCTTTCAGCGGATTGGCGTCACGGATCGGACTCAGGCCGCGCTCTGGGCACACCGCCACGGCGTGGGCGCGGATCCCGACGGCGGCTGACCGGCCGGAGCCGAGCGTGAGCTTCGCGCCTACGCCTCGGCGGCGATAACGCTGCGCTCCCGCGCACCGGACGCGAACAGGTAATCGTTGATCCGCATGAGCCCGGCGAGGTCGTGCACGTCCTCGTCCAGGTGGGGGACCTGGATCACGAGCCGCGCGCGCATCTCGGCGGTCAGGCGCTTGATGTTGCGCTGGTCCCGTGCCGCGAGGGCCCGGTAGTCGTCGAAGTTCTCGATCACGCGCCGCGCGAGGTCCTCGTCGCCGAGCGCGTCCGTCAGCTCGCGCTCCAGGCTCTCGTCGTAGGCCGGGAGCTCGGTCTCGTAGTGCACCTTGTTGACGATGACGCCGCCGAACGGAAGCCCCGCCTCCACCAGCTTGCGATGGAAGTACACGGCCTCGGTTATCGGCTCGCCCTGGGGCGCGCAGACGACCAAGAAACACGACTCGGGGTTGGCAAGGAGCTCGTTAACGCGCTTCGCCCGCTCGCGAAAGCCGCCGACCATGCCGCTGAAGGCCTGGAAGAACTCCGACAGGTCCTCCAGCACCTCGACCCCGGTCAGCCGGCGAAGGACCGAGAACATCATCGACGTCCCGCGCCCGAAGACCTTCATCCCGAGCCCGGTCGGCTTCATGAACACCTGAAGCGCGCGGCCCTCGATGAACTGCATGAGCCGCCTCGGCGCCTCCAGGAAGTCGAGCGCGTTGCGGCTCGGCGGGGTGTCGAGGACGAGCAGGTCGTAGCGGTCCTCGGCGTACAGCTCGAAGAGCTTCTCCATCGCCATGTACTCCTGCGAGCCGGCGAGGGCGTTCGAGAGCTGCTGGTAGATCCGGTTGGAGAGGATGCGATCGCGCGTCTCGGCGTCGGGGGCATGACGCCGCACGAGGTCGTCGAAGGTCGCCTTCGCATCCAGCATCATCGCCCAGAGCTCGCCGCCCCCGGTCTCGACGCCGGCCTCGGCGAAGAGCCGGGGGTCGACCTGCCGCTCCTCGTTTCCCAGCTCGGGCAGGCCGAGCGAGTCGGCGAGGCGCTTGGCCGGGTCGATCGTCAGGACGGCGACCCTCTTGCCCCTGGCCGCCATGCCGGCTGCGATCGCGGCGGAGCTCGTGGTCTTGCCCACGCCGCCCGATCCGGCGCAGATGCACACGCGCTTGCCGTCGAGCAGCTCGGCGACGCTCGCCATCAGTCGAGCACTCCAGCGAGCTCCCGGATCTCCTCGACGCCTAGCTCCGGCTCGAACATGAACGGAAGCGTCCTCACCGACGCGTTCACGAGCTCGGTGAGGCGAGCGAGCTGCCCGCGCTGCGCCACCGCGCGCCGGCGCTCGCTGATCGCGGCGCGGCACGCGGCGCGGAGCGCGCCATTGCCGTTCGCGGACACTGACTCGAGGCCCTCGCTCTCGTTCCTCCGAGAAACGTTCCGGATACAGGGCGTTCATATAGACGCGATCCACGGCGACGCCCACGTCCTCAATCAGCGTCCGCTCCAGCGACGCCGTCTCGTTCACCGGCATCTCCTCCGGCAGCGCGACGATGGCGACGCCGGTCTTACGGTGGTTGACGAGAAAGGTCTCGAGCGCCTCCGCCTGTGCCTTGATCGGTCCGACCCGCGCGACGTTCGCGAACGTGCGCGGCGTCTGCAGGAACGCCACGCCGTGCCCTGTCGCGGGCGCGTCAACGATCACGTGGTCGTACTCGCGGCCCTTCCTGACCTTGCGGTCGGGGAGCGCGACCTCCCAGATCTTTCCGATCGTGACGAGCTCGCGCAGCCCGGGAGTGGCGGCCGCCAGGTAACCGAAGATCCGCGACCGGTAGAGGAGGTCGCGCATCGCACGGACCCTGAGTTGCAGCAGCAGATATTCGCGCATCGCCTCGTCCGGATCGATCGATATCGCCCACAGGTTCTCGGCCATCTCGACCTCGTGGAAGCCGACCTCCGCGCGATTGAAGACCTGAGAGGTGTGTTCTTGAGAGGAGACCTCGCACACGATCGTGCGCCGCCCCTCCGCGGCGGCGGCGAGCCCCATCGCGAGGGCGACCGTCGACTTGCCCACGCCGCCCTTGCCGGTGACGATGACCAGGCGCTTGTCGAGGAGGTCCGGCATTGCCCGAACATATTGACGGCCGGGCGCTATCCAAACGGCGGTGCGGAACAGGGCAAGTAGGAGGTGGCGTCGGGGAGCCCGCAGCCGAGTGTGTGATCGAGCCGATATATGCGGCCGAATCACTCGTTCGCGGGCCGAGTGAATGCTCGAGACCGCGGTCAATGCCTCTCAGGAGAAGGAAACCCACGAGCGCGTGCGAATAATCGCGATCAATGGGTCTCTTCAGCCGCGGTTCAAAGTCAGACGTCCCCCTGTCCGGGGACGAGTGGTCCCCCAACGGCCACGCCGAGAAGCGTCAGGAGCGCGCCGATCGCAGTGAGGTCGAGCCTTCGGCCGCGCCGCCGCCGGAACCCGAGCGCGGGCCCGAGACGCAGCCCAGCGAGGAGCCGCCCGCCCCCGAGCCCGCCGCGGCGGAGCCGCAGGAGGAGGCGAAGCCCGAGCGCGATCCCGTGGAGGCGGAGTCGAAGCCACCCGTCAACCAGCCCGAGCCCCAGGACGGCGACGAGCGCAGGATGAGCGCGCAGCAGGCGCTTGCCCCCGTGCGCCGGCCGGGAGTCGGCAAGCCACCCGGCGCCCACATCGGCGACGAGTCGGAGCGTCGCGCGAGAATCATCTCGTTTGCGAACCAGAAGGGCGGCGTGGCGAAGACCACCACGACGCTCAACCTGGCCGTCGCGTTCGCCGAGTCCGGGCACGAGGTGCTGGCCATCGACCTCGATCCGCAGGGAAACCTGACGATGAGCCAGGGGATCGACCCCGACAAGGTCGAGCGCTCGATGTACGACGTGCTGGTCGAGCACATTCCGATCCGCGACGTGATCGAGGGGCGTGAGATCGACGTCGCGGTGGCCTCGATCGACCTCGCCGGCGCGGAGATCGCGATGAGCATGCAGATCGGCCGCGAGCGCTCGCTGGAGAAGGCGCTGTCCGCCGTGGTGGACGATTACGACTTCGTCTGCATCGATACTCCCCCGAGCCTCGGATTGCTCACCGTCAACGCCCTTACGGCCTCCGACAAGGTGATCGTCCCCGTCCAGTGCGAATATCTCTCCATGAGGGGCCTCGTCCAGCTCCAGAACACGCTCGAGATGATTCGCGAGAACCTGAACCCGCGGGTGCGCATCGAGGGGATCCTCCCCACCATGCTCGACTCGCGGACGATCCACGCAAAGGAAGCGGTGGAGATCCTCGAGGAGAACTTCGGCGAGCTCGTGTTCAAGTCGCGGATCCGCAAGGCGATCAAGTTCGCCGAGGCGCCGGTTCGCGGGTCGAGCGTGCTCAAGTACGATCCGCAGGGGAACGCCGCCCAGTACTACCGAGAGCTGGCCGAGGAGGTCCTGACGAATGGCGCGTCGTAAGCGGGCCAGCATGCGCGAGGGCCCGCTCGCCGATCTCTTCCGCTCGACGATCCGAGACGAGGAGGAGCAGCCCGCGGAGCAGCCGGCGCCCGAGGCCCGAGCCGACGACGACGCGACCCGGGTGCTGGATCGCGGCGAGACGGCGGCCCCGACCCCCACCGCCCGAGGCGCCCCGGATCCACAAGGAACCCGAGCAGGCGCCACCGGATCCCGAGCGGGTTCGCGCCTACCGGGTCGACGAGCTGAGCGACGTGCCGGAGCCAAAGGAGCGGCTGACCCGGATCTTCGCCGAGGAGCACGACGTGGAGGGCCCCGCCTACGGGCGCGAGGAGCCGGGCCTCGCGGACTACCACGGCCCACCACGGCCCCACATGCCGGTGATCCGGGTGGTCGGCGTGGGCGGCGCCGGCGTGAACGCGATCAACCGCATGATCGAGGCGCAGATCCCGGGCGTCGAGTTCATGGCGATCAACACCGATCTCCAGTCGCTTCAGCAGTCGACCGCCGACGTCACCGTCCACCTGGGCAGCGGCGTCGCGCGGGGCCTCGGCACGGGCTCAAACCCCGAGCTCGGCTACCAGGCCGCCTTCGAGGAGCAGGACAAGATCAAGCGGCTCCTGAAGGGCTCCGACATGGTCTTCGTGACCGCGGGGGTCGGCGGCGGCACGGGCACGGGCGCCGCACCGGTGATCGCGCGCCTCGCGCGTGACGTCGGGGGGCTCACGGTCGGCATCGTGACCAAGCCGTTCCGGTTCGAGGGAACCCGGCGCGGTACGCAGGCGGAGCAGGGGATCGAGGCGCTGAGCGCCGAGGTCGACACCCTGATCGTGGTCCCGAACGAGCGACTGCTGACGGTGCTCTCGCGTGAGACGACGATGGTCCAAGCATTCCAGGTCGCCGACGACGTGCTGCGCCAGGGCGTCCAGGGCATCTCCGAGCTCATCACCCTCCCCGGCCTGATCAACCTGGACTTCGCGGACGTCCGCACGACGATGCGGGACGCCGGGCACGCCCTTCTGGGAATCGGCATGGGCACGGGGGAGACGCGAGCGGTCGCGGCCGCGGAGCGCGCCGTGTCGTCGCCGCTGCTCGAGACCTCGGTCGACGGCGCCCGCTCGATCCTGCTGTCGATCACCGGCGGCCCGGACCTCGGCCTCCTCGAGGTCTCCGAGGCCGCCCAGGTGGTCCAGGAGGCCGCCCACCCGGACGCCAACATCATCTTCGGCGCCAACCTCGACGAGACCCTGTCCGACCAGGTGTGGGTCACGGTGATCGCCACGCGCTTCGACGGCCGCGGCCGTCGCAAGGATGGCTCGGGCGGCGCCGAGCGCCGGGCAGCGGGGACGACGACGACGGCGGTGCGTCGCCCCCCGGACCGCCGCGCCGGCACCGCGAAGAGCTTCGAGTCACGGCCCCGAGACCTTTCGATCGACGTTCCTGAGTTCGTGCCGGGCCGCTAGCCGGACCTGCTTCTCATGAGCGCGAGGGGTGCTGTGGCGGCGGGCCATCCGCTGACTGCGGAGGCCGGCGCGCGCGTGCTGCGGGAGGGGGGAAACGCCGTCGACGCCGCCGTGGCCGCCGTGCTCACGTCGTTCGTCGTCGAGAGCCCGCTGACCGGGCTCGGCGCGGGGGGATTCATGCTCGTCCACGACCCGGCGAGGGAGGACGTCCTCCTGGACTTCTTCGTCGAGGTCCCGGGGCGGACGATCGGCGGAGCGGCGCTCCGAGCTCGTCCCGATCCCGGTCTACTTCAGCCCGGAGTCACCCCAGGTCTTCAACGTCGGCGCGGCGTCGTGCGGAGTGCCGGGCACCGCGGCGGGCCTGGCGCATGCGCTCGATCGCTTCGGATCGGTATCGCTCGCCGAACTGGTCCGCGAGCCGGCGAAGCTCGCGCGCGATGGCGTGGCGGTCAACGCCCAGCAGGCGTTCATCTTCCAGATCCTCGAGCCGATCCTCACCGATCAGCCGGAGGGCGCGGTCGTCTACGCCCCCGAGGGCCGGATCCTCGGGGAGGGCGAGCGCTTCGTGTTCCGCGAGCTCGGGGACGCGCTCGAGCGCTACGGCGCGGAAGGGCCCCAGCCCTTCTATCGCGGCGAGGTGGCGCTGAGGATCTCGGACTGGGTGGTGGAGCGGGGCGGAACGCTCGGCGCGGACGACCTCGCGGCCTATGAGCCGGAGGTCCGCGAGCCCGTCGGCGCCCGCTACCAGGGGCGGGACGTGCTCACGAATCCACCCCCTTCCTCCGGTGGCGTGCTGATCGCGTTCGCGCTGGCGCTCCTGGATGCGGCGGGCGCCTCCGATCTCGCGACCGTCGTGGCCGCGATGGAGGAGGCCCAGCTCGCGCGAACGGAGGCCTTCTTCCATGGTCTGTATGAGGACGGATTCGTCAGGGAGTTCCTCGTGCGGGAGCGCCTAGACGAGGCCGCGCGCCGGGTCCGCTCCGGATCCCGTCCACGCGAGCCCGGCCAGGAGGGGCCGAGCGACCGACTCGGCTCGACGACCCACATCACGGCCGTGGATTCCGAAGGGCGCTGCGCCGCGGTCACCTGCTCGAACGGCACCGGCTCGGGCGTAATCGTCCCGGGCACCGGCGTGCACGTGAACAACATGCTGGGAGAGGAGGACCTGAACCCGCTGGGCTTTCACACAACGCCATCGGGCCGCAGAGTCCCGTCGATGATGTCGCCGACGGTCGTGCTGCGCGACGGCCAACTCGAGGCGGGCCTCGGAAGCGGCGGCTCGAACCGGATCCGCTCGGCGGTCCTGCAGACGATCATCCGCGTGGTGGCCGATGGGCTGGACGCGCAGGCCGCAGTATCCGCGCCGCGGGTGCACTTCGAGTCGGGCGCCGTGCAGGCCGAGCCGGGCGTCGACGAGGAGGGGCTGGACACGCTCGCCGCGCGCGGCTATCAGCTCGTCCACTGGCAGGAGCGGAATCTCTTCTTCGGCGGCGTGCACGCCGTCGCCCGGAATCCCGCCACCGGCGAGCTCAGCGGTGGCGGCGATCCACGCCGCGGCGGCGCCGTGGCCTACGCGTAGTCCCGGAGTACCATCGGCCGTGACGAGTCCTCGAGAGGGGAACTGATGGCCAAGGCGCTCTTGATCATCGACTTCCAGAACGACTTCACCGCCGGAGGGGCGCTCGCGGTGCCCGAGGGCGACGAGATCGCCGGGCCCGTACAGCGGCTGGCCGAGGGGTTCGACTTCATCGCAGCCACGCGCGACTGGCATCCACCGGATCACGCGTCATTCGACACCCAGGGCGGCCCGTGGCCGGTCCATTGCGTCCAGGGAAGTCATGGGGCGGAGTTCCATCCCGCGATGAGGGACATCGACCCCGACGTCGTGGTCGACGTCGGCCAGGGCCGCGACGACCAGGGGTACTCGGGCTTCGAGAAGTCCGAGCTCGCCGCGGTCCTGCGCTCCAACGACGTAGAGGGGGTCTACGTCTGCGGCCTGGCAACCGACTACTGCGTCCGCGCGTCGGCGATCGACGCATGCGGGGAAGGCTTCGAGGTCGCAGTGGTCGAGGACGCGGTCCGGGCGGTGGACGTCACTCCCGGAGACGGAGACCGCGCGTTCGAGGAGATGCGCGACGCGGGCGCGCGAGTGGCGAGTGTCGAAGAGGTTCTCGCGGGCGCGAAGAGCACCTGATCAGCTCGACGGGTACTCTCCCCGCGCCTGTGGGAGGGTCCACTCGCATCGCGTCCGCACGAGGTGGCGAGAGCAGGGCGCGGGTCGCATGGATCGTATTCGCGGTCGCGGCGGTGATCTCGATCGCGCTGATCTATCTCGCGGGGCGGGGGCAGACGCTGAAGGGCGACGAATGGGGTATTGCCGTCCGACTGGCCACCGAGCCGTTGTTCCACGCGATCCTCCACGCCCCACCCGGCAAGTACCTGATCGTCCTGCCGGTGCTCTTCTACAAGGCTGCATTCAGCGCGATCGGGATCGGCGACTACCTGCCGTACCGGTTGGTCGGCATGGCGCTCACCGTGGTCACCGCCGCTCTCTTCCTGGTCCTCGCGGCACGGCGCGTCGGCCCTCTGATGGCGCTGCCGGGCGCCGTCCTCATCCTATTCCTGGGCTCGAGCGGCGAGGTCACCTCGACCGCACTCCGGATCCCGACGCAGGTCGCGGTCGCGGCTGGCCTCGGGATGCTCCTCTTCCTCGAGCGGCGCGACCTGCGGACGGACCTCGTCGCGTGTGCGCTGCTGCTCGTCTCGATCACGTCTCATCCGCTGGGTACGGCGTTCGCTGCCGCGGCGGCGGTGCTGGTGCTCGCGCGTCCGGCTCCCGAGCGATGGCGCCGGGCGTGGGTGTTCGGAGCACCCCTGATCGTCTTCGCGGTTTGGTACCTCACACTTCGCGAGCCGGTTTCGGCGGGTCCCTCCCTGGGAGAGCAGCTGCGGGATCTGCCCCGGTTCGAGGCCCAGTCGCTGGCCGTGATGGCCGCCGCAGCGACCGGCGTCTTCCAGTGGCCGACCAGGCACTTCCTGAACCCGCTCAGCTATGCCATCGCGGGTGCGATCGTCGGGGTCACGGCCGCCAGAGCGCTGATGAGGAGAATGCCGCCCGAGTTCTGGGCGATCCTGGCGGCCCTGATCGTCCTCTTCGGCGCCCCCGCGTTCGCACCAGGCGGCGTCCGCACGCCGGAGGCAACGCGATACATCTTTCCCGGGGTGGTGATGCTGCTCCTCCTGCTCGCGGAGCTGGCGCGGGATGTGAGTTTCAGCACTCGTCAAGCGCGCGTCGCCGGCGGCGCCGTCGCGGCCCTGCTCCTGTTTGCGATCGTCTGCAACGCCATCGTGCTGGAGCGGAACGCTCGGATGTGGGCGGCAGCCGGGTCGCGGCTGCGCGCCGAGCTGACCGCCGTGGATCTCGCCCGAGGGCACGTCGGTGGGCTGTTTCGGGCGGAGGATCCGACCATTCCGGGACCGAATCAGACCCGGTCCTTCGAACTGACCGCGATGGGATATTTCGCGACCGAGACCGACTTCGGCTCGCCGGCGTTCACGCCAGCTCAGCTCCGCCAGGAGCCGGCTTCGGTCCGCCAGGCGGCCGATTTCGTTCTCGCCCGCGCTCTCGCGTTGCATCTGTCCCCCGTCCCGACCATGCCGCCAACCGGCGACCATCGCCCCCGCGTCCTGGCGACCACCGCCGCGGTCCGCCCGTCATCATCCGGCTGCCGGACGATTCTGCCCGGCGGTCCAGCGGCCTTCCAACTCGAGTTGCCGCCGCGAGGCATCGCGCTGGTCGGAGCGAGCCAGGCGAGGGCTCAGCTGTCGCTGGCCAGGTTCGGCGATCCGTACTCCGTGCCGTTGGAGGCACCGCCGTCCAGCCGCATCGCGCGGCTGAGAATCCCCCCCGACCCCGATCCGACTCCCTGGAAGCTGTCGATCCGTGGATCCACGCGGCCGATCGACGCCTGCGGGCTCGCAAAGGGTCGCTAGCTGCTAACCCACCACGACCTTCCCGTTCAGCTTCGCCCGCTCGGCGATCTCGGATGACCGCGCCACAGCGGCCACGAGCGCGCGGAGCGCGTTGCCCAGCATGCGCATGCGCTCGGGCTCCGAGCGCTGCTCGAGCAGCGCCTGCTTCGTCTCCACGGGGAGCTCGACCCGGGACGCGATCCCGTATGAGTCCTCGGCCTCGACGTCGAGCTCGTCGGGTTGCTCGCCGGCGACCCTCTTGACGAGCTCGACGAAGGCCTGCCTGGCGATATCGGCGGCCTCGGGATCCTCCTCGTCCGACTCGTCCTCGGGCCTGATCGGCGCGACCTCACCCGCCGGGTAATCGGCGCCCTCGAACCGCTCCAGAACGCGGAACGGCTGCTCGCCCGTCACCACGATGTTCAATCGACCGTCGTCGAAGCGTTCGAGCACCTCCGTGACGCGCGCCGTGCACCCGGTGCGGTGGGCGGTCCCATCCTCGTCGCGGAAGACGATGCCGAATGGCTCAGCGCTCTCGAGGCAGTGCCCGATCATCCGCTGGTACCGCTCCTCGAAGATGTGGAGCGGGAGCAGCTCGCCTGGAAGGATCACGACCGGCAGCTCGAAGATCGGCAGTTCCACGCCATCGCCCGCCATGCGCGAATTCTAGGTGCCCATGGCGGGCGGCCTGGAACAATCGCGCCGTGGCGATCGACTTCGAGGGTGAGGGGTTGCTGAAGGGGACGCGCGGAAGGGCCCGCGACGCGCGCAGAGTGCTGCTCGAGGACCTGGCCGCGGACGGTGTCCAACTCGAGGACCTGCGCCGAGCGGTCGAGGAGGACCGGCTCGCACTGCTGCCGGTGGAACGAGTCCTCGAAGGGGAGGGCGCGCGCTACACGGCTGCCGAGGTCGCCGATCGAGCGAGTGTTCCCGAGGACTTCCTTCGCCGCATTCGGCTCGCTCTCGGCCTCCCCGATCCCGGACCCGACGAGCGCGCCTTCACCGACCAGGACGTCGAGGCCGCGAAGCGGATCGGCGCCCTGCGGGAGGCGGGGCTGCCCGACGAGGGGCTCCTGGAGGTATCGCGCGTCATCGGGCTCGCTCTGGCACAGGTGGCCGCCGCGAGCCGAGCGCTCGTGGCGGAATCCACCCTGTCGGAGGGGCAAAACGAGCTGGAGGTCGGCCGCCGCCTCGCCGAGGGCGCACGCGAGCTGGCACCGATGATGGGTCCATTGCTCGAATACGTCCTCAACCTGCACCTGCGCGAGCAGGTGCGCAGCGACGTGATCGGGCGGGCCGAGATCAGGGCGGGTCGCCTCCCCGGGGCGCAGGACGTGACCGCATGCTTCGCGGACATGGTCGGGTTCACGAAGCTGGGCGAGGAGCTTCCGCCCGAGGAGCTCGGAGCGCTGACCGGGAGGCTGGCCGAGCTCGCGAGCGATGTGGCGGATCCGCCCGTCCGCTTGGTGAAGATGATCGGCGATGCCGCGATGCTGGTGTCGAACGAGACCGACGCCCTGCTGGATGCGGCGTTGGACCTCGTCGAACGCTCCGAGGGCGAGGGGGAGGGGTTTCCACCGCTCCGCGCGGGTGTGGCTCGAGGCGCCGCCCTGGCCCGCGCGGGCGACTGGTACGGGCGCCCGATCAACCTCGCGAGCCGCGTCACCGCGATCGCCTACCCGGCGAGCGTGCTGGTGAGCGAGGAGGTCAAGGACGCGGCCGGCGAGCGGCTTTCGCTGGTCGTTCGCCGGCGAGCGGCGGTTGAAGGGCATCGAGGGAAGGGCGCGGCTCTTCCGCGCCCGGCGCGGCGAGGAGAGCTGACGCGGGGGGCGAAACGCCCGCCGCCGGTATTGGACTTACGTCCGATTAACTTCAATTGGTGAGCCTCTCGATTCGGTGGTCCTCCTCGTCCTATTCGCTCTGCTCGCGGGCGCGGGAACCGCGCTCTCACCGTGCGTGATTCCGGTCCTGCCCGCGGTGCTGTCCGCGGGCGTCACGGGGGGGCAGCGGCGCCCGCTCGGTGTGGCGCTCGGGCTCGGGCTCTCGTTCACCTTCGCCACGGTCGCGCTCGTCTACGTCATCGACGCGCTCGGGCTCCCAAACGACCTGACCCGCGACATCGCGATCGTCACGCTGCTCGTTTTCGGGGTCCTGCTCTGCGTGCAACCGCTGGCGGATCGTCTGGAGGCCTGGATCTCTCGCGTGGTCCCGAAGCCCGCCCGGCCCGGCGGGGACGGCTTCGGGTCCGGCTTGATGCTCGGCGCGAGCCTCGGCCTGGTCTACGCCCCGTGCGCCGGGCCGATCCTGGCCGGCGTCATCACCGTGTCGGCGGCCCAGTACGTTCACCGTCGGCAAGCTTGCCGTTGCGCTGGCCTACTCGCTCGGCTCGTCGATCGTCCTCTACCTCCTCATGTTCGGCGGACGCCGCATCACGGTCGTCTCGGCGCGCTGCGCGGACGCATTCAGGTTGCAATGGGAGTGGTCATGATCGCAGTGGCGGCGGTGATGATCGCGAACCTGGACGTCCGCTTCGAGGGCGCCATCGCGCGCCACCTACCGCAGGCGCTCGTCGATCCGACCAGCCGCATCGAGTCGAGCTCCGCCATCTCCAGCGACATCGCCGGCCTTCGCGGCGGCGGCCCGGCGAGCCACGAGATGGGGACCGCCCAGGCCGCGGCGGGCGAGCGGCTACCGGTGTACTTCGATGCGCCGAACTTCGTCGGCACCCAGGAGTGGTTCAACACCCCGGACGGCGGGTCACTCAGCATCGGCGGCCTCCGCGGGCACGTCGTCCTGGTCGACTTCTGGACCTACACGTGCATCAACTGCATCCGGACCCTGCCGTACCTCGAGGCCTGGTACCGCAAATACCACCGCGACGGCCTGGAGGTCGTCGGCGTCCACACGCCCGAGTTCCCCTTCGAGCGCGAGGCCGCGAACGTGCAGCGCGCGATCGGCGACTTCGGCATCACCTATCCCGTGGTGCAGGACAACGAGTCGGCCACCTGGGACGCGTACCACAACCAGTACTGGCCGGCGGACTACCTGATCGACGCACGCGGAAGGGTGCGGTTGGTCCACTTCGGCGAGGGCGCCTACGCTGAGACCGAGGCCGCCATCCGCGGCCTGCTCGCCGAGGCGGGCAACGAGCACCTCGGGCCGAGGGCTCAACTCGGGCACAGCGCCCGGACCCGCACGCCACGCCGGAGAGCTACCTCGGCGCGGCGCGAGCCGAGCGGTTCGCCAACGGGCCGATCCAGCCGGGGGCACAGGAATTCCAAGCGATTTCCCCCTCTTCGCTCGCGGACGATCAGCTCGCCTACGGCGGTGCGTGGACGATCAGGCCGGATTCGGCGACCGCCGGACCCGGCGCGAGCCTCGAGCTCAACTTCTCGGCGCGCCGCGTCTTCCTGGTCCTCGGCTCACCCGGAGAGCCGCGCACCGTACGGGTGCTTCTCGACGGCAAGCCGATCCCGAACTCCCTCGCGGGGCCGGACGTCCACGGCGGTGTCGCCGAGATCTCGAACCAGCGCCTTTACCGGTTGGTGGACCTGCCACACCCGGGCCGGCACGTCCTGACGCTGCGCCCGCAGGCCGGCATCGACGGGTACGCGTTCACGTTCGGCTAGCAGGCGAATCCGACACTAAGCTGCGCCGCCTGCGCCCCCTCAACCTCTACAGCGACACACAGACCCGTCCCACGAAGGGGATGCGCGCGGCGATCGCCGCGGCGGAGGTGGGGGACGAACAGCGCGGGCTCGATCCGACGACGCGCAGGCTGCAGGAGCGCGTTTCCCAGCTGGTCGGACACGACGCCGCGCTGTTCCTGCCGAGCGGCACGATGTGCAACGAGATCGCACTGCGGCTGCACGTGCGCCCGGGAGGCGACGAGGTGATCCTCGATCGGACCGCCCACCCTGTGAACTACGAGGCCGGCGGTCCGGCTCAGGTCGCCGGAGCGATGATCCGCACGGTGCAGGGCGACGGAGGCATCTTCACGTCGGAGCAGCTCGAGGCCGCGATCAGAGCTCCCGGCAATCGCTACGCTCCCCGCTCGCGGCTCGTGTCGGTCGAGCAGACGACGAACATCGGGGGCGGGCGCGTCTGGCCGCTCGAGACGATTCGCGGGGTCCTCGAGACGGCGCGGGCTCACGACCTGCGGGCGCACCTCGACGGGGCGCGGCTGATGAACGCGGTCGTAGCCTCCGGCGTCCCGGCGCACGACTACGCCGCCGGATTCGACACGGCGTGGATCGACTTCACCAAGGGCCTCGGTGCGCCGGTTGGCGCGGTCCTCGCCGGCTCGAGCGACCTGATCGAGGAAGCATGGCGGTGGAAGCAGATGCTCGGTGGGGCGTTCCGGCAGTCCGGGATCGTCGCTGCCGGATGCCTGTATGCGCTCGAGCACCACGTGGAGCGCTTGGCGGAGGACCATGAGAACGCCCGCGTCCTCGCCGAGGGACTCGCGGAGCTCTCCAGCGTCCGGCTCGACCCGGCCTCGATCGAGACGAACATCGTGATCTTCCAGGTCAACGACGCACCCGCACTTGTGAGGCGACTGGCCGATCGAGTCGAGCTTCAGGCCGTGGATGTCGCACACGTCCGCGCCGTCACCCACCTCGACGTGACCCGCGCCGACATCGACGGCGCGCTACAGGTCTTCGCCGAGGCCCTCGGCTAGCCGCTTGAATCGATCTCGTACCGGAGCTCGACCATCCCGGTGTCGAAGGCCCGCGTTCCCGCCAGGCGCATCGGCCCGACGGGGAGGCGCCGGTCGAACAGGGGCTTGCCGGTTCCGAGCACGACGGGAACCACCGTCGCGATCACTTCGTCAAGGAGGCCCTCGTCGGCGAACTGGGACGCCACGTTCCCGCCACCGACTACCCAGAGGCTCCGGTCGCCGGCGGACTCGCTCATCTCGTCGTAGAGATCGCGGACGCCGCCGCGGGCGAACCTGACGTCGGCGCCGTCGCCATCCGGCGTCGGCAGGTCCCTGGAGGTGAGAACGAAGCAGGGCTTTCCACGATACGGCCACTCGTCCACCTCGTTCAGGACGAACTCGTAGGTCACCGATCCACTGACGAGCGCGCCGACGCCGTCGTAGAACTCGTCGTAGGTGCCTTTCATCGGCACCGCGTCCGGGCCCTCGTAGCTCCCGTGGTACTCCATGAGCCATCGGAGCGTGTCGTCCGCCTCGGCGATGAAGCCGTCGAGCGACACCGCGCAGTAGTACTGGGTCCGGGTCACGCCGGCTTGCGGGCCGACAGCACGAGGTTGTAGAAGATCGACGGCGGCAGCCGCGGTTCGAGCAGGGCGGTGTCGACTCGTTGAAGGGCGATGTAGCCGCGAAAGGCGAGCTCGCGCCAGCGGTAAGGGACGTCGGCCGGATCCGCCGAGCTCTCGAGCGTTCGCACGGCCCACCCGTAGACGTTCGCGAGGAGCTCCTCCCCCGAGATCCGTACTTCCTGGAACCCGGCCTCGCCGAGCAACCGCACGAGGAGCGATGGTGCGAAGGAATGCACGTCGACTTCGTGCTCGAGGTCGTGACCGTCGCCGTTCTCCTCCGCCTGCGGCCGGCGCGCCGAAGCGCCGAGAGCGAGCCGCCAGAGCGGCGCCGCAAGCTGGGCGCCGCGCTTCGGCAGGGCAGCGATGAGGTCGCCGTAGCGGGACGGCTCGCCGCAGAAGGCGATCGCGCCGCCGGGGCGAAGCACGCGGTGGAACTCCGCGAGCGCCCGGTCGAGATCCGGCAGGTGGTGCAGCACGGCGTGCCCGAAGACGAGATCGAAGCGCTCGTCGTCGAACGGCAGCCTCTCGGCGTCGGCGAGCCTGGTCTCCGCGGTCAGCCCGAGCCGCTCCGCGGTCTCGTCGAACGTGGCGAGCATCGCGGGCGCGATGTCGGTCGCGACGACGCGGTCGATCGCGCCGAGCTGGAGCAGGTTCAGCGCGAAGTAGCCGGTCCCCGATCCGATCTCGAGCGCGTCGCCGAAAGGCACGCCGGCCAGCGGCCGAACGCCTTGACGAGCTTCTCGCGCACCTGCTCCGGCCCGACCGGGCCGAAGTCGATGCCCCACTTGGAGTCGTAATCGGACGCTGCGGCGTCGTGGTAGAGCGTGTTGACGTGCTTGATGTATTCGGGGGTGACAGGCGAGCGCGCGGGCATCCCGGGGCACTGTACGGAAGCGCACGGGACTGGCGCGCAGCTAGGGTCCGCCCCAGTCGTCCTCCCTCGCCAGCGCCCCAACCGTGGAGCACGTCCAACACAGACCAGCCCCCCGGGGTGCCGCCGCTCGCGCTCACCGGCGAGCGAACGCTGCCGGACGTTCCCGAGGAGAACTACTGGTTCCGGCGGCATCTCGCCGTCTACGAGCGGATCGCGGAGCGCGTGCGGGGCCTGCGGGTCGCCGATCTGGCCTGCGGCGAGGGGTACGGCGTCCGACGTCCTCGCCGGGCTGCGGCCGAGGTCGTGGGCGTCGACGCCAACCCCGAGGCGCACGAGCATGCCCGCCTTCGCTACCGGCGCGACAACCTGCGCTTCGCGAGGCGCCTGGTCGAGGAGTTCGACGAGCCATGCGACGCGATCGTCATTCCTGCAGACGATCGAGCACATCCACGACGCCGGAGGCGCTGCTCGACAGCGCTTCGCGCGCGTCGCGCCGATCGCCTACGTCACGACGCCGAACCGGCTGACCCTCGCGCCGCCGGGCGCCGAGAAGTCCGAGAACCCGTGGCACCTCCGCGAGTACACCCTGAGCCGAGTACCGGGAGCTGCTCGAGCCGCATTTCTCGCCGGTGGACATCCTCGGGGTCTTCCACGCCCGCAAGCTGCGCGCGCACGAGCTGGCGCTGCAGGCCGGCTGGGACCGCGTCCATCCGGCGCTCGGGATCACCAAGCCCGTTCTACTCGCGCTTCGTCCCCGCGATCGCCTCGTCCGACTTCCGCGTGACCGTCCGGCGGCGACCTCGAGGAGCGCGCTCGACTTCCTGGCGGTCTGCCGTGCCTGATCCGCGCGAGCAGGTCGGCGACCTGGCGATCGTCCTGCACTCGCACATGCCGTACGTGGAGGGCTTCGGCACCTATCCGTTCGGCGAGGAGTGGCTGTTCGACGCCGTGGCTCGCTCCTACCTGCCCGTCCTCGCCGAGGCTCAGGGCGTGACCGTGACGGTGTCGCCGGTGCTCGCCGACCAGCTCGAGGCCCGGGCGGCTGGAGCGGCTGGAGGCGTTCCTGCGCGCGCTACCGGCTGGAGGCGGCCGAGCGCGACGCGCGCGACGCGCCGGAGGAGCTCGCGCCGCGGCGCGAGGCCGAGGCGGCCCGGTACCGGCGGCGCGCTCGACCGCCTCGCAGAGCTCGGCGGCGACGCTGCTGGCGGCGTTTCGCGACGCGGCACGCGAGCGAGGGGTGGCGCTGATCCCCACGGCCGCGAGCCACGCCGTCCTCCCGCTGGTCGCCACCGCCGCCGGGCGCCGGCTGCAGATCGACGCCGGCGCTGCGCTCGCACCGCGCCGCTTCGGCCCCGCCCGAGGGTTCTGGCTCCCGGAGTGCGCGTACCGCGCCGGCATCGAGCCGCTCCTCGCCGAGCGCGACCTGCGGTTCTTCTGCGCCGACCAGAGCGCGCACGAGCCGGGGCTCGACGTCGCTGGCCCCGATCCGTGCCGGCGGCCGGCCTCGTCGCCTTCACGATCGACTGGGAGGCGGTGGAGCTCGTGTGGTCGGAGCGGGGCTATCCCGCCGACGGCCTGTATGCGGAGTTTCACCGGCTCTCGATGGAGGGGACGAGGCTGTGGGCGGTCTCGGGCGATGCCGTACGACCGGCCGCGGCCGCGGATCGCGACGGCCGCCCAGCAGGCAGATGACTTCCTCGAGCGGGTCGCGGCCCGGCTCGAGCGGCTTTCGCTCCGAGCGTGGCCGCCCGGGCTCCTCACCTTCGCGATCGACACCGAGCTCCTGGGGCACTGGTGGTCGGAGGGGCCGGCCTGGCTCTGCCGCCGTGCTCTCGCGGGCGCGCGGCGAACGGGGTATCCGCCTCGTGACGCTTCCCGAGGCGCTCGAGCGCCACGAGCCGGAGGTCCGGCCTCCTGCGGGAGTCGACCTGGGGCGACGGAGAAGGACCTGCGCACCTGGGACTCCCCGGCGGTCGGCGACATGGCGTGGGCGCCGTCGCAGGCTCGAGCTGCGGCTCGTGAACGCGATCGGCGGCCGGCGAGCTCACGAGCGAGGCGGCGTGAGCGCGCCGCGCGCGAGCTCCTCGCGCTCCAGGCGAGCGACTGGGCGTTCCTCGACCGCCGCAGGCAGGCGGGGGAGTACCCGTTTCAGCGCTCGACGAGCCACGCGCGGGCGCTGCTGGAGGCCATACACTCCCGGCCGCCGCGTCAGATCCCTCCATGCGAAACCTGGCACCCGACCTGAGCCTGGCGCCGCTCCTCGAGCCGTGACCGCACCCCGTACCTCGAATCCTCTCCTGGGAGTACCCGCCGCTGATCGAGGGCGGGCTGGCCCGGCACGTCCGCAAGCTGTCGGAGGCGCTGGTCGAGCTCGACATCGAGGTCCACGTGCTCACCCGCGGCGGCGAGGAGTCGCCCGCGGAGGAGGTCGTCGCGGGAGTCTCGATCCACCGCGTTCGCGAGCCGCGGGCGGCCCACGGACCTCGGCGAGTTCGTCGCCTGGGTCGAGCGGATGAACTCCGACATGCTGGCCGCGGGCGTGGAGCTCGGCGACCGCTACGACTTCGACCTCGTGCACGGGCACGACTGGCTCGTCGCGATGGCGTGCGACCACCTGGCGCGCCGGTTCACGTCGCCGCTCGTGACGACGATCCACGCGACCGAGCACGGGCGCCACCAGGGCTGGGTCGACAAGCATCCGCAGTCGCACATCCACGGGGTCGAGCAGTGGATCACGAACCGCTCCGACCGCGTGATCGCCTGCTCGTACTACATGCGCGAGCAGATCGCCGACATCTTCGGCGTCGAGGACTCCAGGGTCGCGGTGATCCCCAACGGCATCGATCCGGGCGACCTGCGGCCGCAGTCGAAGGTCGAGCTCGAGCGGCTGCGCCTGGAGTTCGCGCAGCCTGACGAGAAGCTCGTGCTCCTGATCGGCCGCCTCGTCTACGAGAAGGGCTTCCAGCTCGCACTGGAGGCGATGCCGGCGCTGATCGAGCGCCTGCCGCGCACGCGCTTCCTCGTCGCCGGCTCGGGCACCCACGAGGACGAGCTGCGCCGCCAGGCCGACGAGCTCGGGACTGATGGACCACGGCACCTTCCTCGGCTGGATCGGCGACGACGTGCTGCATTCGCTCTACCCGATCGCCGACGTCTGCGTGGTCCCGTCGATCTACGAGCCGTTCGGGCTCGTCGCGCTGGAGGCCATGGCGTCCGGGCTGCCCGTGCATCGTCGCGGACACCGGCGGGCTGCGCGAGGTCGTCCCGCACGAGGAGGCCGGCCTTCGGTTCCGCGCCCGCGACCCGGAGGCCCTGGTCGACGTGGCCGCCCGCGTCCTATCCGACGACGAGCTCGGCCGCCGCCTGGTGGCCGAGGCGTTCGCGCACGTGCGCCGCTTCGACTGGCTCGACGTGGCGGAGCGGACCGCTGCCCTCTACGCGGGCTGACGCGCGAGCTGGTCTGATCTCAAATCACTCCGCACCGCCGTCAGGGGCGCCGGCGCCCCCTCCGGCTCGGGCTCCACCGGGTCCGGCCAGCGAGCGTCTTCGGCGCCTCGCGCATCCGGAGGATGCGGGCGGGGACGCCGCCGACCACCGCGTTCGCCGGGCACATCCCGCGTGACGACCGAGTTGGTTCCGATCACGCGTTGTCGCCGACTCGCACGCCCCGCAGGATGCAGGCGCCGTAGCCGATCCAGACGTTCGAGCCCACGTCGACGTCGCGCTTGTAGATGCCCTGCTGGCGGATCGGGCGGTCGACCTCGACCGAGCCCGTGGTCGAAGTCGATGAACATGGCCCGGTCGGCGATCACGCACTGCTCGCCGATCCGGACGTGCTGGAAGGCCGAGATCGTGCATTCCTGCCCGAGCACGGTCTTCGGCCCGATCACGACCTCGCCCTCGTGGCAGCGGATCTTCGTCCCGTCGCCGACCCAGACGAAGCGCCCGAAGCGGATCGTCCCCGGCGGCCGATCTGGATCTGCAGCTCCTGCCGAAGAACAGGAGGCCGTCGGTCTGCCAGCGCCAGCCCGCGGGCGTCAGCAGGCGGCGCCACGCGTAGCGACACGCGAGCCGCGCGTACTTCGGCGTGAGCATGCCGGTTGCGCTCGAGGAAGCTGAGCAGGCGGAGCACGCGCGGTCGGACTCTAGTCGCGCGAACCGCGGGTCGAGTGAATCCGCGCCCACCTCGCGCTCTTAGCCGGCCACCGTTCGCCAAGCCACTACTCGACGAGAATCTTCCAAGCCGAGACTAGACTCCGCCTCCCATGGCGAAGGCCCCGCAATCCGCAGAGGCTTCGCTCGCAGAGCGCCTGGTCGCGGGCGACAAGCGGGCGCTCGCGCGCGGCGATCAGCCTGGTCGAGAACCGGGATCCCGAGGGCGATCGGCTCGTCGCCGAGGTCTGTTTCCGCGCACCGGCAAGGCACGCGTGGTGGGCATCACCGGTCCGCCCGGAGTTGGGAAGAGCACGCTGATCGGCGCGCTGACGAAGGAGCTCCGCGAAGGCGGACCGAGCGTCGGGGTGCTCTCGATGGATCCCTCGAGCCCGTTCACGCAGGGGGCGATGCTCGGCGATCGGATCCGCCTCGCCGAGCATTTCCTCGACTGCGGAGGTGTTCATCCGCTCGATGGCGACGCGCGGGTCTCTCGGCGGCCTCGCTGAGGCGGCGCTTCAGGCGGCGCTCCTGATGGACGCCTCGGGCAAGGACGACGTGCTGCTCGAGACCGTCGGCGTCGGCCAGGGCGAGATCGACATCGTCGACCACGCCGACACGATCGTGCTCGCGCTGATGCCGGGCTCGGGTGACTCCATCCAGGCTCTCAAGGCGGGCGTGATGGAGATCCCCGACGTGATCGTCGTGAACAAGGCCGACCATCCGCTCGCGGACACGATGGTCCGGGAGGTGCGTTCGGCTCTCGGCCTCGGCCCGCGGGCGACTGGAAGGTCCCGGTCGTCAGGACCGAGGCGGTGAAGGGCGAGGGCATCGCGCGACCTGCTCGGCCAGATCGACGCCCACCGTGACCACATCACCGAGACCGGCACTCTCGCCGAGCGCGGCGCGCGCAACCTACGCGCGGAGGTGCTGGGAATCGCCGCCGCGCGGCTTCGCCGCCGGCTCGAGGAGCGGGCAACGAGCGATCCGGTTGGGAGGATCTGCTCCAGAGCGTGACGCGTCGCGAGACGGATCCGGCGACGGCAGCTGCTGGGACGACGGCGTGCTTGACAGGGATCGACTCGACGACGGCTGAGCCGAGCGCCCAGACGTCCGCCGCGAGCCGATCGCGGCGACGCTGGGCCCGAGGCGATCGATCCGGCGTCCTAGCGGTGCTGCCTAAAGCGCTCCGGTCGACCAGTCGAATGGCGCCGGCGCCCCAGCGCGCGCGCCCGCGCCGTCCGCGGCGACGATCACGCGGGTGCGGCGGCCACCCGCTCCACGCTGTACCCGGACCTGCGACCACTCCGCGCACGGCGCGAAGGCCTCGGTCAGCTGCAGGGCAAGCCGGGACGGCTCACGCTTGCGCCCGTTCTCTTTTCTCTCCACTGGATCCCCCAGCTCGAAGGTTCCGACGACGCCGCGACTTTACGCCGCCCTTCGGCCGGAATCGTGCGGTCAGTGACAAAGCGCTCGAAATCAATTCCCAAATTGCGCAAACCGCGACGAGCGGGTCAACACCCCAACTGGCGGGCGATCACCATCTGCTGTATCTCGTCCGTTCCCTCGCCGATGGTGAGGATCTTGGCGTCCCGGTAGAAGCGGCACACCGGGTACTCCTCGATGTACCCGTAGCCGCCGTGGATCTGGACCGCCTCCTCCGTCGGCGCGCACCGCCAGCCGGCCGGTCTTCAGCTTCGCCTGCGCCGCGGCGAGCGTGAATGGCTCGCCGCGGTCCTTGAGGATCGCCGCCTTGTAGGTGAGCAGTCGGCCCGCCTCGATCTCGGCCGAGATGATCGGCGATCTTCATCTGGATCGCCTGGAACCGCGATATCGGCTGGCCGAACGCACGCCGCTCCTTCGCGTAGGCGATCGCCTCGTCCAGCGCCCCCTGGGCCAGGCCGACCCCCATCGCGGCCACCCCGATCCGGCCGCCGTCGAGGATGTGGAGGAACTGCTTGAAGCCCTCCCCCTGACGTCCAAGCAGGTTGGCTTCCGGCACCCGACACCCGTCGAAGCTGAGCGGGCGCGTGTCCGACGCGTTCCAGCCCATCTTTCGATACGGCTCACCGCGCTCGTAGCCCGGCGTCTCGTTCGGCACGATGATGTTGGAGATCTCGCGGTCCCCGTCGGTGCGTGCGGTGATCGTGACGCACCCGGAGATGTCGGTGCCGGCGTTCGTGATGAACTGCTTGGCGCCGTCGATCAGCCACTCCCCGTCCTCGAGGCGCGCCCGGGTGCGGGTGGCGCCCGCGTCTGAGCCCGCCTCGGGCTCGGTCAGCCCGAACGCCGCGAGCTTGCGCCCGCTGGTCAGCTCCGGGAGCCACTCGGCCTTCTGTTCCTCGGTCCCCCAGAGGTGGATCGGCATCGTCCCGAGCGACGTGTGCGCAGCCATGGTGATGCAGACGGAGGAATCAACGCGCGCGAGCTCCTCCACCGCGATGGCGTAGGTGAGCGTGTCGGCCCCGCCCCCGCCGTACTCCTCGGGGAACGGGATCCCCATCAGGCCGAGATCGCCCATCTTGCGGACGATCTCGTATGGGAACGCCTTCGCCCGGTCGAGGTCCTCCGCCACCGGAGCGATCTCCTGGCGCGCGAAGTCGCGGACCGTGTCGCGCAGGAGGCGTTGCTCCTCTCGCAGCTCGAAGTCCACGTCAGTCGGCGCTCGCCCTGATCAAGTCGACGAGGAGGCGCACCCCGAACCCGGTCGGACCGGTGCCCACGTAGGCACGACCGACATCCCAGGCAGTGCCGGCGATGTCCAGGTGCGCCCACGGGACGCCGTCCGTGAACTCCCTCAGGAACTCGGCCGCGTAGATCGTCGACGCCTTCCGCTTCGAGGAGCTGTTGACGAGGTCCGCGTCCTTGCCACGCACGAGCTCCCTGTACTCGGGATGAAGGGGCAGGCGCCAGAGGAGCTCGCCGGTCCGCTCGCCGGCGGAGGCGACCCGCTCCGCCCACTCGTCGTCGCTCGCCACGAGAGCGGCGTAGGTCGAGCCAAGCGCGATGACCACCGCGCCCGTGAGCGTCGCGATGTCCACGAGACGGTCGGCGCCGAGCTCGCGCACGCAGTAGGTCAGGGCGTCCGCCAGGATCAGGCGGCCCTCGGCGTCGGTGTTCGTGATCTCCACCGTCTTGCCGTTGAGCTGGGTGATGATGTCGCCCGGGCGCGTGGCCCTTCCGCCGGGCATGTTCTCGGCCGAGGGAACGCACGCGACGACGTTCACGGGCAGGCCAAGCTCGGCGATCGCAGCCACCGTCTCGAGCACCGTGGCGCCACCGGACATGTCCATCTTCATCTCCTCCATCCGGGCCGCGGGCTTGATGGAGATCCCGCCGGTGTCGAAGGTCACGGCCTTGCCGACGAGCCCCAGTCTGTCGCCATCCGAGGTCCCGCCCGAGTAGCGCAGGGAGATGAGCCGAGGCTCCTGAGCGCTGCCCTTCCCAACGGCGGCCAGGCCGCCCAAGCCGCGTGCGGTGATCTCGTCGCGCCCCAGCACCTCGACTTCCACGGCATCGTGGGCATCGGCGATCTCGCGTGCGCGGTCAGCCAGGTAGGTGGGCGTGACGATGTTGGCCGGCAGGGCCTGTAGCTCCCGCGCGCGGTTGACCGCGTTCGCGGCCACCGTCGCCGACGCGACCGGGTCCGCGAGCGAGTCGGCCTCCCCAGGGGCGCAGATCAGCAGGCGCTCGACGCGGGGCGGGGGCGGGTCGTCCGGATCCCGTGATTTGAAGCGGTCGAAGCGAAACGACGCCAGAACGGTGCCGTCGACGATCGCGGTCGCGAACGGGTCCCGATTGCCCGCTGAGCCACCGGAATCCGGAAGCGCCCAGGCGAGCGCGGTTGCCTCGAAGCTCGCGGCCTGATCGACGGCGATGGCCGCGGCGATCCGAAGGCGCTCAGCATCGAGTTCCTCGCGCTTGCCGAGCCCGACCACCAGCAGCCGGCGCGCCGGATCGGGGCGCAGGAGAGCCTGCTTGCGGAATGTCCGCCGGACGTCCCGCGCGCCGGGCAGGTCGCGCCAGGCCGGGTCAAGCTCCTCGCCCTCCGCGAGCCCGATGACGTGGAGGTCGGCGCCGACGGCCTCGAGCGGCTCTCCGGTGACCTCGATGTCCACGGGCGGCGAGTCTAGTCAGACCCCATCGCGAACCCCGGCAGCGGTCCGGACGGACCCTGCGGGTCACTAGCATCCAGCGGGCAGGGCAAGCTCGCGGCCACCGGCCGGCCGCCCGTCCAGAAAGGCTCAGATGTCGAAGACCGTGATCCTTGGCACCGCCCGGACCCCCTTCGGAAAGATGGGAGGGGGTCTCTCCTCCCTGGAGGCGCCCGACCTCGGCGCGAGGGCCATCGAGTCCGCGCTCGAGCGGTCGGAGGTCCAGCCCGACCAGGTTCAGGCGGTCATCTACGGGCAGGTGCTCCAGGGCGGTCAAGGGCAGATCCCGTCGCGCCAGGCGCAGATCAAGGCCGGCATCCCGCGCGAGGTTCCCTCCGAGACCGTCAACAAGGTCTGCGCCTCGGGGATGCGCACCCTCGGCCTCGCCGACCAGGCGATCCGCGCGGGGGACGTCGACATCGCCGTAACCGGCGGAATGGAGTCCATGAGCCAGGCGCCATATCTGCTGCCGGGGGCCAGGTTCGGCTTCCGGATGGGCGACGTCAAGGCGATCGACTCGATGACGCACGACGGCCTCACGAACCCGTTCACCGGCAAGCAGATGATCAACGAGGCGTCCGAGGTCTCGAATGAGCTCGAGATCACCCGCGCCGACATGGACCGCTTCGCGGCCCGCTCGCATCAGCTCGCGGCGAGGGCCACCGATGAGGGCACGCTCGCGGAAGAGATCGTGGCGGTGACGGTGAAGCGCAGGAAGGACGAGGTCGAGGTCGCCGCCGACGAAGGGATCCGGCCGGACACGAGCGTGGAGGTCCTCGCGAAGCTCCCGGCGGTCGGGGGCGACGACGCCACCCACACCGCCGGGAACTCACCGGGCGTCAACGATGGGGCGGGCGCCGTCATCGTCGCGTCCGAGGAGTGGGCCACTCGTGGGGGTCATGAGCCGATCGCGCGCGTGCTCGCGTACGGGACGGTCGCGGACGACTTCCCGTACCTCGCGCGCACCCCTGCCAGGGCCGCCAAGCAGGCGCTCGACAAGATCGGCAAGGGCCCCGAGGACGTCGATCTCTGGGAGATCAACGAGGCGTTCGCGTCGGTCGCGATCAACTCGATGCGGATGCTCGGCATCGACGAGGACAAGGTCAACGTGAACGGCGGCGCGATCGCGCTGGGCCATCCGATCGGCGCCTCGGGGGCGCGCATCGTGGGCGCCCTCGTCCACGAGCTTCGTCGTCGCGGCGGCGGGCTGGGCTGCGCCGCAATCTGCTCCGGCGGCGGGCAGGGGGACGCCATCGTGCTGGAGGTGAACGGGGCGTAGGCGCACTGGGCCGGCGCTGGGCACGCGGCGGTCGTGGCTGGGTAGGGGACGGCCGCGCCTGCCCAGCTGATCGCCAAACACTCACTCGATCGGGAAGACGCGGCGCAGTAATGAATCCGGCCGGTTGTCGGTTGCCTCCGGTGCCCGCCGTTGGGAGAATTTTCGCCTTTGGCGGAGGAATCGAGGCTCACTCGCCGCAAGCTCGTCGGATCGGCGGCCGCCGCGGGCAGCGGGGGCCGCGCTTGCCCGCGCGCCCGGAGCCCTCGCGCGACCGCCGCGCGGACGGCGCCCTGAGGTCGACGTCGCGATCGTCGGCGCCGGGTTCGCGGGCTTGACCGCCGCGATCGAGCTGCACCGACACGGCAAGTCGGTGCTCGTGCTCGAGGCCCGCAATCGCGTCGGGGGGCGCGCCCACAACCATCGCCTCGGCGGCGGGAAGGTCTCCGAGGCGGGCGCGACGTTCGTCGGGCCGACTCAGGGTCACATCATCGCGCTGGCGAAGCGCTTCGGCGTCGGCAGGTTCCCCACCTACGACGTGGGCGACAACGTCTACTACCGGGATGGAGATCCGGCTGACGTACAGCGACAAGACGGCGACGGGGATCGTGCCGCCGGACCCGACGATCGCGGCGGATGCGGCCGCCGTGGTCACGCAGCTGGACAGCTCTCCACCGAGGTTCCGGTCGACGCGCCGTGGAAGGCGTCCCGCGCCGGCCGAGTGGGACGGGCAGACGCTCGAGTCCTGGGCGCAGACGCACTCGAGCTACAGCGCGAACGAGAGCTTCCGCCGCCTGGTGGCGGTCGCGACGCGGCCGATCTTCGGCGCCGAGCCGCGCGAGATCTCGTTCCTCTTCACGCTCTTCTACATCGCCGCCTCGGGCGACGAGCGGCATCCGGGCACCTTCGAGCGCAACTTCAGCACCCGCAACGGCGCCCAGATGTGGCGCTTCCACGGCGGCTCCCAGCTGCTCACCCAGAAGATGGCGAGGCGGCTCGGCGACAGGGTGCGTGCTCCACTCGCCGGTCAAGCGGATCGTCCAGCGCGGCGGCACGCGTGACGCGTCCATTCCCGCGACCTCGAGGTGCGTGCGAAGCGGGTGGTCGTCGCAGTTCCGCCGACGCTCGCCGGCCGCATCCACTACCAGCCCGGGATGCCGCCCGACCCGCGACCAGCTCACCCAGCGGCTGCCGCAGGGGACGCTGATGAAGGTCGCGGCCGTCTACGACAAGCCGTTCTGGCGCGACGCCGGCCTCAACGGGACCGCGCTCTCGCTGAACGGCCCGGTGAACGCGACCTTCGACGACTCGCCGCCGACGGCAAGCCCGGGTCGTCTTCGGGTTCATCGGCGGCGACGAGGCGCGCCAGTTCATGCGGATGACGCGGTCGGACCGCCGCGCCGCCGTGATCGGGAACTTCCGGCAGTTCTTCGGTCCGAAGGCCGGCCACCCACGCGAGTACTTCGAGGCCAACTGGACCAGGGAGGAGTGGACGCGCGGCTGTCCCGTCGCGGTCCCGGGGCCGGGGGTCCTCGTCGCATACGGTCCGGCACTGCGGCGCCCGGTTGGACGGATCCACTGGGCGGGGACGGAGACGTCCACATACTGGAACGGCTACATGGACGGGGCCGTCCGCTCCGGAGAGCGCGCTGCCAGGGAGATTCTGCGCGAGCTGTGAGGCACGTCGCGGCGTGCCGCGTAAGCACCGGTAGTTCCCAGGCAGCTAGCCTCCGACCGCATCATGCAACGAGGCGCGGCGTTCTTCGACCTCGACCGCACGCTCATGGCGGGCTCGAGCGGCATGCACTTCGCCCGAGCCGCCTACGGCAGCGGCATGGTGGGCCGTCGCCAGCTCATGCGATGGGGCGTGGAGCACCTGCACTTCCGGCTGCGGGGCTCCACTGACGAGCGCACATCGCAGCTCCTGTCTCAGGTGAAGGAGCTTCTCTCCGGCATCCCCGCCCGCGACATCAAACGCCTCGCACCGGGGCTTCTCGCCGGCGTGCTCCCGCGCATCTACCCGCAGATGCTCGACGAGGTCCGCAGCCACCAGGACGCCGACCGGCCGACGTTCATCGTCAGCGCGGCCGGCAACGATCTCGTCGAGATGCTGGCGCGAGTGCTGGGCATGGAGGGCGGGATCGGAACGCAATACGAGGTGGACGGCGACGGGCTGCTGACCGGGCACATCGTCGAGCCGTTCGTCTACGGCGACGGGAAGGTCGCCGCGATGCGCGGATTCGCGGAGGAGCACGACATCGACCTCGGCTCCTCCTGGGCCTACTCCGACTCGGCGTCGGATCTGCCGATGCTCCGCGCCGTCGGCCATCCGGTCGCGGTGAACCCGGACGCGGAGCTCGCCGAGATCGCGGCCGCGGAGGACTGGCGCGTGATGCGCTTCGAACGGCTCGGCCGCCAGCTCGCGATCGCCGGGGCGACGCTGGTGGCGGCCGCGGTGGGCGGCACCGGGACGGTCCTGGCCCGCCGACGCCCGGAACGGCGTGGCTACCGCGCATCGCTGCGCCGATAGCGGCCAAGCAGCTCCCGCGCACCTAGACTTCGAGCATGGCGACCGAGCGTGTCAGGAGGGCGAGCGGCGCGGGACGCAAGGGCTCGTCCGACCAGGGAAGAACGGGCGATCGTGGCCGCGAGCCCGAAGCCGGGCGCCGCGCTCGCCAGTGGCGGGAGGAGGTCTATTCACGCCGACCCGAGCGCGACGCGCTCTTCGAGACGATCTCCGGCGAGCCGATCGAGCCGCTGTACACGCCGGAGGACCTGGCCGGATGGGATCCCGACCGCGAGCTCGGATTTCCCGGTGAGTACCCGTACACGCGCGGCGTCTACCCGTCGATGTACCGCGGGCGGCTGTGGACGATGCGCCAGTTCGCCGGCTTCGGCACCGCCGACGAGACGAACGAGCGGTTCCGGTATCTGCTCGATCACGGGCAGACCGGCCTGTCGACGGCCTTCGACATGCCCACCCTGATGGGCCTGGACTCCAACGACGGGCGCAGCCTCGGCGAGGTCGGCGTCGAGGGCGTCGCCATCGACACCCTGGACGACATGGTCGACCTGTTCCGCGGGATCCCCCTCGACCGGGTCACGACGTCGATGACGATCAACGCGCCCGCTGCCATCCTGCTCGCCTTCTACGTGTGCGCCGCCGAGGAGCAGGGCGTTCCGCCCGAGGCGCTGGGCGGGACCATCCAGACGGACATCCTCAAGGAGTACATCGCCCAGAAGGAGTGGTGCTTCCCGATCGACCCGGCGATGCGCCTGGTGACGGACATGATCGAGTGGTGCACCGAGCGCATGCCGCGGTGGCACCCGATCTCGATCTCGGGCTACCACATTCGGGAGGCCGGCTCGACCGCCCAGCAGGAACTCGCCTTCACGCTCAAGGACGGGTTCACCTATGTCGAGCAGGCGGTTGCGCGCGGCCTGGACGTGGACGATTTCGCCCCGCGCCTCTCGTTCTTCTTCAACGCGCACATCGACTTCTTCGAGGAGATCGCCAAGTACCGCGCGGCGCGCCGGATCTGGGCCCGGGAGATGAGCGAGACCTATGGCGCCCGCCGGGCGGAAGCGCTGCTCATGCGATTCCACACTCAGACGGCGGGCGTCTCGCTGACGGCCCAGCAGCCGCTCCTGAACATCGTGCGGACCGCGATCGAGGCGCTGGCGGGGGTGCTCGGCGGGACCCAGTCGCTGCACACCAACTCCTACGACGAGGCACTCGCGCTGCCCACACAGGAGGCGGTGCGCATCGCCCTTCGCACGCAGCAGGTGATCGCCCACGAGACGGGCGTGACCAACACGATCGACCCGCTGGGCGGCTCGTACTTCGTGGAGGCGCTGACGGATGAGATGGAGCACGCCGCGTACGAGTACTTCGCGCGGATCGACGAGCTTGGCGGGATGGTGGAGGCGATCAAGCGGGGCTTTCCGCAGCGCGAGATCGCGGACGCCTCGTTCCGTTACCAGCAGGAGGTGGATTCGGGCCGCCGGGTCGTCGTGGGCGTGAACGAGTACCGGCTCGAGCGCGAGGAGGGAATCGACCTTCATCGGCCTGATCCGGCGTCCGAGCGAAAGCAGGCCGGCCGCCTCGAGCGCACCCGCGCGGCCCGCGACGCCGGTGCGGTCGACCGGGCGCTGGCCGAGCTCAAGTCCGCCGCGGCGAGCGGTGAGAACCTGATGCCGTGCTTTCTGGACGCGGCGCGCGCTCGCGCCTCCGAGGGCGAGATGGTCGCCGCCCTCCAGGAGGTGTTCGGCCACTACACGGAACAGCCCGTTTTCTGAGCCCTCCCGGGGGTAGAACCCTGACATGTCGAACCTGATCGTCGTTCGAGACGAGGTCGATGGCTGGGACGTCATCCGCGAGGGCGACCCGCAATCCCTCACCAACACCGCCAGCAAGGAGCGCGCCATCGAGGCCGCCAAGAAGTTCCTCGCCGACGAGGGCGGCGAGGGCGAGGTCGTCGTCCACGAGGACGAGGTTCACGGCATCGATGACACCGGCCGCGGAATGAAGGCCTACGTCATCGCGTTGTTGGGGCTGCTGGCGGTGATCGTGGCCATCATCGTGATTACGTCGCTGCTGGCGCAATGGACGCTCCCAGGCGGCGGTTAGTCCGGCCGCGCCTCGCCCCGGCGGCACTAAGCTCCTCAGTCCAGGAACAGCGCATGCTGCGCGCGGCACCGTACGGTGCCGGCCCAACACAGATGGAAGCGTCGGAAGCGAAAACGCCCGGGACCACTCGCAAGATCCGAGTCGTCGTCGCCAAGCCCGGCCTCGACGGCCACGACCGCGGGGCGAAGATCATCGCGCGGGCGCTTCGCGACGCCGGCATGGAGGTGATCTACACCGGCCTTCACCAGACCCCGGAACAGATCGCGGCGACCGTCATCCAGGAGGACGCGGACGCGGTGGGGCTGTCGATCCTCTCCGGCGCGCACATGACGCTCGTCCCGAAGGTGGTCGAGCTCCTTCGCGGGCAGGGCGTGGACGACGTGGTGGTGACGGTGGGCGGGACGATTCCCGCCGACGATGCGCCGGAGCTGAAGAAGCTGGGCGTCGCCGAGGTCTTCACGCCCGGCGCCTCGACCGACGAGATCGTCGACTTCATCCGCGGCGCCATCGAGGAGCGCCGCACGCTGGCGGCCCAGGCCTCCTGAGCCGAACCGCCCGACGCCAGCCGAGTCGCCGCGCCCGGTCGGTTTCAGCTCGCGGCGAACATCCCCTTGATTGACTGGTCAGTCAGACGGGCCTCAATCGCTAATATGCCGCGCGCCATTCCCCTTGAAGGAGGGACGACTTGAAGATCTGTTGCCTGGTCAAAGAGGTTCCAGACGCCGCGGTTCAAAAGCGCATCGACCCCGGATCGAAGCGGCTGGATCGCTCCGGGGAGAAGAACCTCAACCCGTTCGATACGCATGGCATCGAGGCCGCGATGCAGATCCGCGAGGGCGATGTTGCCGAGGTCGACGAGATCGTCGCGGTGACGATGGGCCCCGAGTCAGCCGTCCGAGCGCTCCACAAGGCCGTCGCGCTGGGCGCTGACCGGTCCGTCCACCTGACCGACGAGATGCTCGCCGGGTCGGACGTCTGCGCGACCGGATACGCGCTCGCCAAGGTCCTCGAGTCCGAGCAGCCGGACCTGGTGCTGCTCGGCCAGCAGTCCGACGACGGCGAGTGCTACACG
This sequence comes from uncultured Actinomycetes bacterium, assembly GCA_963797665.1. GTDB lineage: Bacteria > Actinomycetota > Thermoleophilia > Solirubrobacterales > 70-9 > AC-56. Next base: position 72,792 of record CAWCQE010000019.1, read on the forward strand.
ATCGGGGCCGTCGTCGCGGATCACCTCAGGATGCCGTCTCTGACCCAGGTGATCAAGATCGACGTCGCCGACGGCAAGCTCACGTGCGAGCGCCAGGCCGAGTACGGCTACGACACCGTGGAGGTCGAGCTCCCCGCGGTCATCTCGGTCGGGGACGCGATCAACGAGCCCCGTTACCCGAGCCTCAAGGCGATCATGGGCGCGAAGAAGAAACCGCTCTCAGACGCACGCGACGAGCGACGTCGGGATCGAATCCGACCACGTCGGCGAGAGCGGATCGAAGACCCAGGTTCTCGCGATCAACCCGCCGCCCGAGAAGGAGCCCGGGGAGATCGTCGAGGACGAGGACACCAACGAGACGGTCGAGAAGATCGTCGTCTGGCTCGACGAAAGGAAGCTTCTCTGATGGCCGGAATCCTTGTCTACGCCCTGCATGACGACGAGGGCAACTTCAACAAGAACTCGCTGGGGGCGATCTCCGAGGCCTCGAAGCTGGCCTCCGAGCTCTCCTCCGAGGCGGCCGCGGTTGTCGTCGGCGACATCGCCGACGACGCGTGCGCCGGCCTCGGCGCCTACGGCGCCAGGCGCGTCTTCCGCGCGAAGGGAGCCTCGGAGGGCCTCGCCCAGCCGATCGTGGACGTGATGGCCAAGGTCATCGCGGACGAAGGGTTCACGTACGCGCTCTTCGGCGGCGGCCTCCTCGGCTTTGAGATCGGCGCCGGGCTCACCGCCCGCCTCAACGCAGGCGTGACCATGGAGGTCACCGAGGTCAAGGTCCAGGACGGCAAGCTCGTCGCGGAGCGGCCGGTGCTCCAGGACTCCGCCGTCGTGGACGTCGGCTACGTCGGCGAGCCGGGGATCATCATCGGGCGCCTGAACGCCTTCGACGCGAACGAGGTCGACGGCGCCTCGGCCGAGGTCGTGGACGTCGACATCGACCTCTCCGAGTGGTCCACGAAGGCGCGGATGGTCACGCGCGGCGAACAGCGCGGCGCGGACGCGAACATCGAGGACGCCGAGATCCTCGTGGGCGGCGGCCGCGGGCTCGGCGAGAAGGACAACTTCAAGCTCGCAGAGGACCTTGCGGAGGCGCTGGGCGGCGCCGTCGCGGCGACTCGCGCGGTGGTCGACGCGGGGTGGTACCCGTACGCGGCCCAGATCGGCCAGACCGGGAAGACGGTCGCGCCGAAGCTGTACCTGGCCGCCGGCATCTCGGGCGCGATCCAGCACAAGGTCGGGATGCAGAACTCCGAGAGCATCCTCGCGATCAACAAGGACCCAAACGCCCCCATCTTCGAGTTCTGCGACCTCGGGATCGTCGGCGACCTGCACAAGATCCTGCCGAAGCTCACCGAGGCCGTGAAGGCGAAGAAGGGAGGCTAGACGGCGTGGCCGAGAGCGTCCGATGGCGGTAGCACCGGCCGAATACCCGCCGCCCGTCGACCCGGCGGCCGAATACGTCGCCGGGCCCACGGATCCCGAGGAGGAGCGGATCGAGGTCGGCGTCGCGATCGCGGGCGGCGGCCCGGCAGGGCTCGCGTGCGCGATCAAGACGATGCAGCTCCTCGAGTCCGAGCCGGAGCTGGCCGAGCGGCTCGGCGAGGTACCCGTCGCGGTCATCGAGAAGGGCAAGGTCTGCGGTGCTCATCTCCTTTCCGGCGCCAACATGCGCCCGTCGGCGATGCGGGAGCTCTTTCCCGACCTTGACCCGTCCGACTGGCCGGTCTATCAGGAGGTCACGAAGGACGCCGTCTACCTGCTGACCAAGAGCCGTGCCCTCCCCCTGGTTCCGATGCCGCCGAACTTCCGCAACCACGGCAACTACGTCACCTCGGTCGCGAAGCTCGGCCGCTTCCTCGCCGAGCGGGCCGAGGAGGCCGGCGCCTACCTGCTGACGGAGACCACGGCCGACAAGCTCCTCGTCGAGGACCGCATCGTGCGCGGCGTCCGCTCGGGCGACAAGGGACGCGGCCGCGAGGGCGAGGAGCTCTCGAACTTCGAACCGGGCTCCGACGTCGTCGCGAAGGCGACGGTGCTGGCCGAGGGGACGCAGGGGCATCTCACCGGCGCGGCGATCGACTTCTTCGAGCTCCAGGGCCTGCTTCCCCAGCGGTGGGAGCTCGGCGTAAAGGAGGTGTGGGAGGTGGAGCGGCCGCTCGACCGCGTCATCCACACGATGGGCTGGCCGCTCCGCAAGGCGCCGAAGTGGAACGAGTTCGGAGGCAGCTTCATCTACCCGATGGGCGAGGACAAGGTCTCCATCGGGCTCGTCGTCGGGCTCGACTACACGGACGCGACGCTCTCGGTCCACGACGCACTCCAGGAGCTGAAGACGCATCCGTTCGTCCGCAAGATCCTCGACGGCGGCAAGCGCGTCGGCTGGGGCGCAAAGACGATTCCCTCCGGCGGCTACTGGGCGCTTCCGCGCACGCTCACCGTGCCCGGCATGGTCATCGCCGGCGACGGGGCCGGGATGGTGAACGTCCCGGAGCTCAAGGGCATCCACTACGCGATGCACGCCGGCATGTACGCGGCCGAGGCCATCGTCGAGGCCCTGAAGCGGGGCTCGGTCAACTTTGACGCCTACGACGAGCGCGTCCGCAACGGCCTGATCGGCAGGGACCTCTACCGCTCGCGAAACATGCGTCAGCCGTTCTCCCGCGGATTCTTCGTGGGCGGCGCCGTCGCCAGCGCGATGACGATCACGAAGGGGGCCTTCCCCGGCGGGCGCTGGCATCAGCATCCCGACGCCGAGGAGCCGATGGAGATCGACGGCGCCGCAGGCCGGTATCCGAAGCCCGACAACAAGTACACGTTCGACAAGCTGTCATCGGTCTTCGCGTCGGGCAACGCGACCCGCGACGACGCCCCCAACCACATCAAGGTCCAGCGGAACGTCCCGCGCGAGGTGGCTCAGACCTGGGTCTCGATGTGCCCGGCTCAGGTCTACGAGATCCCCGAGGACCAGCTCCGAAACGGCGCGGCCGAGGTCGACCTGAACATCACGCCGTCGAACTGCGTCCAGTGCGGCGCGATCACGGCGAAGGGCGGACGCCTGACTCCGCCCGAGGGCGGCGACGGCCCGCTGTACCAGGAGACCTAGCCCCTCCCGAAGGATTTGGCACCGCGAGGGCGCGATGGCGTACCTGGATTGCCAAAAGCTTCTCGTAGTAGCTTCGAGCCGTGGACGCCGCGATCACACCGCTGCGCTGGGAACGCGACGAGCTGTACGTACTCGATCAGCGCCGGTTGCCTGAAGAGGAGGTCTGGCTCCGCTGCCGGGGGGCTGCGGAGGTCGCGGATTGCATCCGCTCGATGGCGGTCCGGGGCGCGCCTGCGATCGGTCTCGCGGCGGCCTACGGTGTCGCCCTGGCCGCGCGAGCAGGGGAGGACGCGGAGGCCGCCGCGGCCCTGCTCCGCGGCACCCGCCCGACGGCGGTGAACCTGGCCTGGGCGGTGGATCAGGCCGTGGTCGCGGACGATCCGTTGGCGCTCGCGGTGCGCCTTCACCGCGAACAGCGGGAGGCGGATCGTCGGATGTCGCAGCTGGGGGCCGAGCGGTTCGCCGAAGGCGACCGGGCGCTCACGCACTGCAACACGGGGCCGCTCGCGACTGGCGGCTTCGGAACGGCCGGCGGGGTACTCCGGGCCGCATGGGAGCGCGGACGCCTCGCCCGCGTCTGGGTGGACGAGACGAGGCCGCGGCTTCAGGGGACTCGGCTGACGGCGTGGGAGCTGCGCAAGGCGGGAATTCCGTTTCGGGTGATCGCGGATTCGGCAGCGGGCGGGTTGATGGCCCGAGGGCTCGTTGACCGCGTGGTCGTCGGGGCCGACCGAATCGCGGCTAACGGTGACGTGGCCAACAAGGTCGGGACTTACCCGCTCGCGGTGCTCGCGGCCCGGCATCGCATCCCCTTCTACGTCGCCGCGCCACTGTCGACGATCGACCCCGCGACGCCGAGCGGCGCCGAGATCGCGATCGAGGAGCGCGACCCGGCGGAGGTGAGCGCGGACGGCGACGGATTCAACCCCGCATTCGACGTCACCCCGGCTGAGCTCGTCAGCGCCGTGATCACCGAGGCGGGAGTCCTCGAGCCGCCGTACGAGAGGTCGATCGCGCGAGCGCGAGGCTAGAGCTCGCGCTCGTACACGTACATCACCGGACCGTCGGGTGCCCGCTCGCGGTTGGTGAAGCCCATGCGCTCGTACAGCGCGCGAGCCGCCACATCGTCCTCGCTGGTCGCCACCTCGATGTAGTCCGCGCCCTTGGCCCGAGCAGCCTCCAACGCCGCCGTCATCAGTACCAGGCCCAGCCCCTGCTTTCGACGCTCCGGCTGCACGTAGAGCTCGGCGACGTAGCACTCGAGTCCCTCCGTCCAGATCGAGGGGCGAAAGCGCAGCACCGCGAGTCCGTTGGGTGCGCTTCCGGCCAGAAGGACGACTAAGTCGTCCCCCGCGAGCAGCTCGCGGACTCGATCGGCGATCGCCTCCGGGCCCGGGGTCACCTCGTCGAACTCGGTGTTGAAGTCGTGCAGGAGCCCGCCGATGGTCTCCGCGTCGGCCGGCCGAGCCCGACGAATCGCTGAATCGGCGCTGCTTGGCGGTTTGTTGTCGCTATGCGAGAACAACTCGCCAATGGTGACGTCACGGATTCGCCGGCGTCTCCCTCGTGTTGCTGACGAACGACGCGATCTCGTCCGCCAGGCGCTCGGGCTGGTCCTCGGAAACGAACGTTCGCGAGTTCTCGATTCGCACGAGGCGTGCATCCGGCATCTCCGCAGCCAGGCGCTCCGCGTAGCGGAGCTTGAAGAACCGGTCCTCCGGCGCCCAGGCGATGAGGGTCGGGCGGTCGAGGTGCCGCAGCCTCTCGGCCGCCTCGAGGGTGTATCGATTCGAGATCGAGCGCAGGAACTTGACCGTGTCCCGGCGGACCCCGCTGTTGCCGAGAAATGGACGGACCCAGGAGTCGAGGACATCGGGCTCGATCGAGTCCGGCGAGATCAAGAGGCCGAACGCCAGCGGCCCTCGCTGCAGGGCCCGAAAGCGCATGGGTTGCACCAGGGCGGTGAGGAGGCCGGGGACCCTGGCGGCGTACTGAAGCGGGCGGAAGAACGGGGGCAGGAAGTTCTCGTAGGCGTCGCAGGGAGTCAGGACCAGCCGGCCGAGCCGCTCGGGGTGGTTGGCGGCGACGATCTGCGAGATCGCCCCGCCGGTGTCGTTGCCCACCAGCGTCGCGTCCTGGAGGTCGAGCGAGGCCATGAAGTCGGCCAGGATCCGCGCTACTCCGGATGGCGTCAGGTCGGCGTCGGGCCTCATCGGCTCCCGGTGCGAGCCGAGCGGGAGGTCTGGGACGACGCAGCGGAAGCGGTCGGCGAGGAGCGGCGTCACCTTGCGCCACAGCGTTCCGTCGACCAGCAGGCCGTGTGCGAAGACGATCGCAGGCCCGGAGCCGGACTCGCGGTAGTGGATCCGCCCGGCGTCGAGCTCGACTGCTTTGCGTTCCGGTTCCATGGGCTCCTCCTCGCGCGGTTTGTTACGTACCGGTGGCACTAGAATCGAAGGGGATGAAGGCTGGGATCCACCCCGAATACGTGCTCGCGCACGTCCGATGCTCCTGCGGCAACGAGTTCTACACGCGTTCCACCAAGCCGGAGCTCCACGTCGAGATCTGCTCGGCCTGCCATCCGTTCTACACCGGGAAGCAGAAGCTGGTCGACACCGGGGGCCGGGTGGAGCGGTTCAAGCGCCGCGCAGCCCGAAGCCGCCGCTAGGACTACCCCGGTCGTGGCCCGGGAGGGGGTGCCGCAGCCGAACCTGACCGCCGGCGCTCCGGAGCTGAACGGACGCCCGCAGCTCGCCGAGGCCAGGATGCCCGACGGCATGCCGGTGGCGAGGAACGACGCGCCGGTGGGTGGGCAGGCGGTGCTGGAGGGCGTGATGATGCGCGGCGTCTCCACGTGGGCCGTAGCGGTCCGGAAGCCGGATGGCTCCGTCGCGATCAGCTCGGAGCCGCTGGTCTCCTGGGCGAAGCGCCACCGCGTGCTGCGGGTGCCCGTGGTCCGCGGTGTGGTGGCGCTCGCGGAGTCGCTGAAGATCGGGTTCCGCGCACTGGCGATCTCCGCCAACGCGCAGCTCGAGCCCGAGGAGGGGGAGGAGGAGCCACCGCAGATCGGCGGGTTCACCTGGGGCGCGACGATCGTGCTCTCGCTCGTGCTCGCGATCGGGCTCTTCTTCGTCGTTCCCGTCGGGGCGACCAGCCTGATCAAGGACCAGCTCGGCTCGTCGCTCCTGTTCTGGCTCGTCGAGGGCATCCTGCGGACGGCGATCTTCATCGGCTACCTCGCGCTGATCAGCCGGCTCGCCGACCTGCGGCGGGTCTTCGAGTACCACGGCGCCGAACACAAGACGATCTCGTGCTACGAGGCGGGCGACCGACTCACGCCGGCCAGGGCCGAGCGCTACTCGCGCCTTCACCCCCGCTGCGGCACCAGCTTCCTGCTCGTCGTCATGGTGGTGGCGATATTCGTCTTCGCGCCGCTCGGGCTTCCGGCCTGGTACTGGCTGCTCGCCTCGCGGATCCTCGGGATCCCGCTGATCGCCGGCATCTCCTACGAGGTGATCAAGTGGGCTGGGCGCAATCGCCGCAAGCGCTGGGTGCGGGCGATCATGTATCCGGGCCTGATGCTCCAGAACCTGACGACCCGCGAGCCCGACCGCGACCAGCTCGCGGTGGCGATCGGGGCGCTCGAGGCGGTCCTCGCGGTGGAGAACCCAGAGCAGGCCGCACGCGAGGGCGACATCGAGATCGTCGCCTAGCGACCGAGATCCCGCGATCCGCGGTGGCCACGTCACACTTTTGAACCTATGAACATGATCGACGAGCTCGTCGAGCAGATCGAGGGCCGCTTCGCGGACCTTCAGCGGCAGATGTCCGATCCCGAGGTGATCGGCGATCGCGAGCGTTACGCGGAAGTGGGGCGGGAGTACCGCGAGCTCGAGCCCGCGCACGAGCTGGCGGAGGAGTACGTACGCCTGCGCGACGATCTCGAGGGCGCCCGCGAGCTCCTCGCCGAGGACGGGGACGATCCGGAGCTTCGGACGCTCGTGTCCGACGCCCCGGAGCGGCTCGAGCGGCTCGCCGAGGAGATCCGCCTGGCGATGGTCGAGCGCGACCCCAACGACGACAAGAACGTCCTGGTCGAGATCAGGGCGGGCGCCGGCGGTGACGAGGCGGCCCTGTTCGCCGGCGATCTGTTCAAGATGCTCACGCGATACGCCGAGCTCCGCGGCTTCTCCACCGAGGCCATCTCGACGTCGCCCGCCGAGGTCGGCGGGTTCAAGGAGGTCACGTTCGCCATCAAGGGCGAGGGCGCGTACTCCATCTTCAAGTACGAGGGCGGCACCCATCGCGTGCAGCGGGTGCCGAAGACGGAGTCGCAGGGTCGCATCCACACCTCGACCGCGACGGTCGCGGTCCTCCCCGAGGCGGAGGACGTCGAGGTCGACATCGACCCATCCGACCTTCAGATCGACGTCTATCGCTCCTCGGGGCCGGGCGGCCAGTCGGTGAACACGACCGACTCCGCGGTGCGCATCACCCACGTCCCGACCGCAATCGCGGTGTCGATGCAGGACGAGAAGTCCCAGCTGCAGAACCGCGAGAAGGCGATGCGTGTCCTGCGGGCGCGCCTGTATGAACAGAAGCTCGCGGCTCAGCAGGCGGAGATCGCATCCGAGCGCCGCTCGCAAGTCGGCTCCGGCGAGCGCTCGGAGAAGATCCGCACCTACAACTTTCCCCAGGGGCGGGTCACCGACCATCGGGTCAAGCTCACAGCCCACAACCTGGATGAGGTTCTCGGCGGCGACCTGCGCGAGTTCACGGACGCGCTCGCGGGCGAGGAGAAGCGTCGGCGCCTGGAAGCGCAGACCGCGGAAGCCACTTCCTGATGCCGCCCGCGGCCACGGCTGGGCGGGTCCGCGAGGCCCTTCTGGCGGCGACGGACGCGTTGACCGCGGCGGGAGTGGACACGCCGCGCCTGGACGCCGAGGTCCTCCTGGTGGAGGCGACGGGCCGGGACCGCACCGGGCTCGCGGCCGAGCCCGAGGCGCCGGTGGACGCCCCGGCCGCGCGCCGGTTCGGCGAGATGGTCAGGCGCCGGATCCGCCGCGAGCCGGTCGCCTACATCCTCGGGCGGAAGGGCTTTCGCGGTATCGAGCTGACGGTCGATCGCCGGGTTCTCATTCCGAGGCCCGAGAGTGAGCTGCTGGTCGAGGTCGCCCTGGAGCTCGAGCCGGGCATCGTCCTGGACGTCGGCACCGGGTCGGGAGCGATCGCGCTGGCAGTCGCGGCGGAGCTCCCCGAGTGCGCCGTGGTTGCGACCGATACCTCCGGTGACGCCCTCGAGGTCGCGCGCGAGAACGCCGAGCGCCTCGGGCTCGCGACCCGCGTCTCGTTCGAGCGCGGAACCGTTCCGGCGATGCGCCGCTTCGACCTGGTGCTGGCGAACCTGCCCTACGTCGGCGAGGACGAGCTCGTCTCGCTCGAGCCGGAGATCACCGAGTACGAGCCGCGCCAGGCCGTCGTGGCCGGCGCCGATGGGCTCGAGGCGATCGCCGTTGTGGCCGCCGCGTCGTGCGCCGCGCTGACCGACCGCGGTGCGCTGGCGCTCGAGGTGGGCGCCGGCCAGGCCGGTGAGGTGGCGGAGCTGCTCGTCGACCTGGGGTTCGCCCAGGTCGAGGGGCGCCAGGACCTCGCGGGGATCCCGCGAGCCGTGCTCGGCCGCATGGGCAGCTGATGGTCGTACAGGTCGCGCGCGACGGAGCGGAGCGGGCGCGAGCGGAGCTCGAGCGCTGGATCGCCGGCGGGGGAGTGGCCGTCTTCCCGGCCGACACGGTATACGGGCTCGGCTGCGATCCGCAGAACGATGCCGCGATCCAGCGGATCCACGCCCTCAAGGGCCGCGATGAGGGCAAGCCGTCGGCGGTCATGTTCCTCACGCCGCTCGCCATGCGGGAGATCCTCTCGACGCTGGGACCGCGAACGCGCGACGCCCTCGGAGCCCTCCTGCCGGGCCCGGTCACGGCCATCGTGCCCAACCCCTCTCACCGATACCCCCTCGCGTGCCGCGACGATCCCGAGCGACTCGGCCTGCGGCTGATCGAGGGCCCCCTGACGGGCGCCCGGTGCGCGCTCTTCCAGACGAGCGCGAACCGCAGCGCCGAGCCCCCGCCCAGCCGGTTCGAGGACATCGACACCACGATCCTCGCCGGCGTCGACCTCGCGATCGACGGCGGCGAGCTCGGAGGCGCGCCGTCGACGGTGCTGGACCTGACGACCGTGGAGGGGCGGGGCACGTGGGAGGTGCTGCGCGAGGGCGCCCTGTCTCGCGAGGAGATTGAAATCCGCCTCCGCACCCTTATCCAGCCGCATTGACGGGGTTAAGGGGGCTATAGGACCCCTAACCCCGTCAAAGCGATCTGGAGTGGCTTTGGGCTGGCCCTCGGTGCCCTGCCGCCAGCGGCTAATCGCGGCCCTCGTCTGACCGCGCCGCGGCCATCGCGTCCTCGAGCGTCGCGTACACCTCGACCCGGTAGGCCCTCTCGTCCTTAATGTCCCAGATCTGGACGACCTTCTGGGCAGTCTCGATGCCCGTGGTGCGGCCCCTGGCGCGTAGGGTCAGGGGCACGACCACGCGTTCGCCGACGGGGATGAAGTCCTCCGCTTCGAATGTCACGCGGTCCATCACCTCGTAGAAGGACTCGAAGTAGCGCCGGATTCCCTCTGGACCGCGATACGTGTCCGGCTCGGCCGCCAGGGCGGGCGGCGTAGTCGCCTCGAACTCCGGGTGGATCAGTGGTATCAGCGCCTCCACATCTCCCTCGCGCAGCGCCTCGAAGCCCTGGCGAACCAACTCCACGTTCCTCGCGGCCATCCGCTTCAGTATCACCCGCCAAGGCCGTTGCTATCGTCGGCGGCGATGCCCGAGCCCCCGGAGGACTTCCAGACGGCGCCACTGGCGGAGGTCGATCCCGCCATCGCCGAGGTCCTGCGACGTGAGCTCCATCGCCAGCAGAACACGCTGGAGATGATCGCATCGGAGAACTTCGTGCCGCAGGCCGTGCTTGACGCGGCTGGGTCCGTGCTGACCAACAAGTACGCGGAGGGCTACCCGGGCCGCCGCTACTACGGCGGCTGCGAGGAGGTGGATGTCGCCGAGCAGCTCGCGATCGACCGCGCGAAGGAGCTCTTCGGCGCCGAGCACGCGAATGTCCAGCCCCACGCGGGCGCGCAGGCGAACAACGCGGCGTACATGGCGATGCTCGACCCGGGCGACGTGATCATGGGAATGGCGCTCGACCACGGCGGACACCTCACGCACGGGATGAAGCTGAACTTCTCGGGCAAGCTCTATGAGGTCGTCGCCTACCACGTGCGCCGCGAGGACCTTCGGTGCGACATGGAGGAGGTCGAGCGCCTCGCGCACGAGCACCGGCCCAAGGTGATCGTCGCCGGCTGGTCGGCGTATCCGCGGCATCTCGACTTCGCGGGATTCCGCGAGATCGCCGAGAGCGTCGGCGCGAAGCTGATGGTCGACATGGCCCACTTCGCCGGGCTGGTGGCCGCCGGCGAGCACCCGAACCCGGTGCCCTACGCCGACGTGACCACCACGACGATCCACAAGACTCTGTGCGGTCCCCGCAGCGGGATGATCCTGTGCAGGGAGGAGCTGGCCAAGGACATCGATCGCTCCGTGTTTCCCGGCCAGCAGGGGGGGCCGCTCATGCACATCATCGCCTCCAAGGCCGTCGCGCTCGGCATCGCGCAATCGGAGGCCTTCCGCGCGCGTCAGCGCCAGACGATCGCGAACGCGAAGGCGCTGGCCGAGGAGCTGATCGCCGGCGGGATCGACGTGCTCACAGGCGGAACCGACGTTCACCTGGTGCTGGTCGATCTGGGGCCGACCGGCCTCGACGGAAAGACGGCGGAGAGCCGGCTCGAGGAGGTCGGCATCACGGTGAACCGCAACGCGATCCCGTTCGACGAGCGTCCCCCGATGAACCCTTCCGGCCTCCGCATCGGCACGCCGGCCCTCACCACGCGCGGTCTGGTCGAGGACGATCTTCGGGAGATCGCGCAGGTGATCTCCGTGGCGCTCTCGGAGCGCTTCGAATTGGAGCGGGACTCGCTCGCGGACCGCACGCGGGCGCTCATGGAGCGCCACCAGCTCTACCCGCAGCTCTCGGCGACCCCGGTCTAGCGGGCCCAGGAACACGGTCACCGCGCCCCCGAGAGGCGCGGCATTGGACAATGTGCGCATGCCCGCGGGAATCGGCGAGACGCTGCGCGAGAACCGGCGAGGTGCCGGGATCGAGCTCGACGAGGTCGAGCGGACGATCCGGATCCGGAGCCGCTATCTCGCGGCGCTCGAGAACGAGGACTGGGGGGTGCTTCCCGGAGAGGCGTACGTGCGCGGGTTCCTGCACACCTACGGCGACTACCTGGGCCTCGACGGCGCGGCGCTCGTCAACGAGTACGACCGGTTGGGGAGTGGCGCGGAGCCGGAGCATCCGGTCGAGGCCCCATTCGAGCCGCCGGACGCCGCGGCGAGCGGATTCTGGCGACGGGCGGTGCCGATCACGATCGGGATCGTCGGGGCGCTCGTGGTTCTCTTCGTGGTGCTGGGCATCACCGGCGGATCGGAGAAGAAGGGTGATGGTGGCCACCGACACCCCCACGGCGGCAAGGGCGGCGCCGAGACGACCTCGACCACCACCACGACCTCGACGCCCACGGAGGCTTCGGTGTCGCTGCAACCGACCGGAACGGTCTGGGTCTGCCTCGTCGATCACGCTGGTACACCGCTCGTGAACGGCGAGACGCTCAGCGTGGGCGACGACCGTGGGCCCTTCAAGGACCGCGATTTGAAGCTCACCCTGGGGAACGGTCAGATCCGGATCGAACTGAATGGGAAACAGGTCCCGATCCCGTCGGCAGCGGAGCCCGTCGGGTTCGACCTGACGCCGCAAGGTGCCCGGCCGCTCTCGAGCTCCGCGCGCCCGACCTGCTCGTAGCCGTAGCCTCACCCTCGATGGGGCTGGAGATCGACCTCGAGCGCGTGCCCCTGGGGAGCGGGCCGACCCCGGTCCGGCAGCTGACCGAGCTCGGGCACGAAGCCGGCGTTGCGCCCGTCTGGGTCAAGGACGACGGCGCGTACTGCGAGATCGGCGGCAACAAGGCGCGCAAGCTCGAGTGGCTGCTGGCCGACGCGCGCCGACGGCGAAAGCGGGTGGTCCTGACCGGCGGAGCGTACGGGACCAACCACGGGTTGGCGACGGCGATCTTCGCCCGCAGGCTCGGCCTGCGCACCGTCCTGGTCCTCGCCCCGCAGCCGCAGACCGACCATGTCCGCGCCCAGCTCGCGCGGCTGCGGGCGTCCGGGGCGGAGCTTCACTTCGCCCGGGGCTTCGCGACCTCATACCTCCGTGCGGCGTGGCTCATGGCGACCCGTTCCACGCGTGCGGGCGGGACGCCGTATCCGATTCCGCCGGGAGGCTCGAACCCGCTCGGCGCGCTCGGCTACGTCGAGGCCGCGCTCGAGCTGGCGGATCAGGTCGCGCGCGACGAGCTGCCCGAGCCCGCTCACGTCGTGGTAGCCCTGGGGAGCGGCGGTACCTCCGCGGGGCTGCTGGCCGGCATGCGATTGGCGGGGCTGCGCTCACGGCTCGTCTGCGTCCGGGTCAGCGACGTCGCCCCCGTCGGGCCTCGCAGGGTGGCGAGGCTCGCCCGGCGCTCGCTGGCGATGCTCCGCCGCCGCGGGGTCGCTGCAAACGGCCCGGCACCTTCGCCCGCCGAGCTCCAGATCGAGGATGGCTGGCTGGGCACGGGCTATGGACACGCGACGCCGGAGGGGGAACGCGCGCGCGGGCTCCTTCGCGAGCGAGCCGGAATCGAGCTCGATCCCGTGTACACGGGCAAGGCCGTCGCGGCCCTCCTGGAGCTCAACCGTCGCGGCGCGTTCGGCGCGGGCCCGGTGCTCTACTGGCACACCTACAGCCAGCCGAGCTAGCCTGCGCTCGGGAGCGGGTGAAGATCTGGGTCGACATGAGCGCACCGGCTCATGTGCTGGTGCTGCGGCCGGTCATCGACCGGCTGCGTCTGGCGGGTCACGACGTCGAGGTGACCGCGCGTGAGTACACGCAGACCGTCGAGCTCCTCGAGCTGCACGGCATCGAATACACGCTGATCGGCCGCCACGGCGGCGCGTCGCGGATCCAGAAGCTGCTCCGGCTGATTCAGCGGTCGGCCGGAATGCGGCGTTTCGGGCGGGGCAGGGGGTTTCAGCTGGCTCTCGCGCATGGCTCGAACGACCTCGCGATCGCCGCGCGACGGGCCGGGATCCCCGAGGCGAACATGCACGACTACGAGTTCGCGGTGATGCAGCACCGGATTGGCTGCCGGCTCGCCACCCGGGTCATCTTCCCGGAGGCGGTGCCGCCGGAGCGCTTGCGTCGCTTCGGCGTCGGAGCGGACAAGCTCCGCCGGTATCCCGGGCTCAAGGAGGAGTACTACCTCCAGGACTTCGTGCCCGACGAGGGGATCTTCGAGCGGCTGGGCGTGGACCCGTCGTCCGTCGTCGTGGTCGTCCGGCCGCCGCCCGACGTCTCGCTCTATCACCGCAAGTCGAATCCGCTGTTCCCGCAGGTTCTCGCGCATGTGGGTCGCCAGGAGGAGGTTCGCGCGATCGTCCTCCCGCGAACCGATGCGCAGCGGCGGTACGTGCGGGGGCTCGCCCTGCCCTCGGTGATTGTGCCGGACCACGCGGTCGAGGCGCAGAGCCTGGTCGCGCTCGCGGATCTCGTGGTCTCAGCCGGTGGGACGATGAACCGAGAGGCGGTCGCGCTTGGCACGCCCGTCTACACGACCTACGGCGGGCGCCTGGGCGGCGTGGACGAGTGGCTGATCCGGTCCGGCCGCCTCCGGCCCCTGACGGATCCGCGGGCGCTCGAGTTCGTGAAGCGGACCGGCGAGCCGGAGCGAACTCGCCGCGACCCGCAGCTCCTGGTCGATCTCGTCCTCGGGACCCTGGAGTGAATGCGGCGCCGGATGTCAGTCCGGGGCGCGGAACGCCTGACGCCCGGATGAGCGACGGTGAGGCGCTGGCGGAGCAGTACGCGCGAATGGCTCACGCGTACGAGGGACGGAGGGTCGACGGGGCCCTGCGTGCTCTCGACGTCCTGATCTCGGGGACGACGCTGCTCCTCCTGTCCCCGGTCCTCGCCCTCGTGGCGCTCGCGATCCGGGTGGCGTCGGGACGGCCGGTCCTGTACCGGGGAGAACGCGTCGGCCGGGCCGGGGAGATCTTCCAGATGTACAAGTTCAGGACGCTCGTGCCCGATGCCGAGCGACGCCTCGGCCCCTACCTGGGCCCGGAGCTCACGGTCCGGACCCAGTCCGAGGCGACGTCCGTCGGAAGGCTCCTCAGAGCCGCCCATCTGGACGAGGTCCCGCAGCTCTGGAACGTGCTTCGAGGCGACATGAGCGTCGTCGGCCCGCGTCCGATCCGGCCGCCCTTCTTCGTGGAGCTCTGCGTGCGAATCCCCCAGTACTGGCAGCGCCTGGTCATCCGGCCGGGCGTCACGGGATTCGCCCAGACGAGGATCGCCCGCGAGGAGACATGGGCGGACAAGCTCGCGCACGACATGGAGTACATCGCGGACCGCTCCGTGAGCCTGTACTTCCGGGTGATCCTGGCGACGATCTGGCGCGTGCTGGCCAGAGTCGCTCAACGCGAGGAACCGCCCCCGCCGCCCGGCCTGTGAGCAACCGCCCTGGAGGCGTGGGCGCGCGACCCTAGACTGCGGCGCTATGTGCGGCATCTGCGGCGTGATGACTCGGGACGAGTCGAGGCCGGACCCCGCGGTGCTTCAGCAGATGAGCCACGCGATCGCCCACCGTGGCCCGGACAGCCACGGGCTGCTCATCGACGGCCCGGTGGGCCTGGCGGTAAGACGACTTGCGATCATCGACCTGGAGCATGGGGATCAGCCCATCGCGGACGAGGACGGGCGGGTCCAGGTCGTACAGAACGGCGAGATCTATAACTACCGGGACCTGCGTGCGCGCCTGGAGCGGGGGGGCCACAGGTTCGCCACGCGGAGCGATACGGAGGTCCTCGTCCATCTGTACCAGGAGCGGGGGCTGGATTTCGTCCACGAGCTGCGCGGGATGTTCGCGATCGCGCTCTGGGACCCGGGCAATCGCCGTCTCGTCCTGGCGCGGGATCGCTTCGGTATCAAGCCGCTCTATTACCGCCTCACCGAGGAGGAGCTCGCGTTCGGCTCGGAGCTCAAGTCGCTCCTCTCGCAGCCGGGCGTCCCGCGGGCCCTCGATCTCGACGCGGTCGAGAGCTTCCTCGCGTTCAACGCGATTCCCGCTCCGCTGACGATATTCGCGGGGGTCCGGAAGCTCCCGGCCGGTCACCTCCTGGTCTGCGACGGGAGCGGCGCATCCGTCGTGCCCTATGCCCGCCCGCGTCCGAATCGAGCCGGCGATCTGCGCTCGGAGCCTCCGGAGGAGCTCGCCGCGGAGCTCCGCGACCGGCTGCGCGATTCCGTCCGCGCCCACCTGGTGGCCGATGTGCCGGTGGGCGTCCTGCTATCCGGCGGGATCGACTCGTCGGCGCTCGCCGCGCTCGCCGCGCAGGAGAGCACGCGCCCGGTCAGCACCTTTTCGATCGGGTTCGAGGAGGAATCATTCGACGAGCTGGACGCCGCGCGCGTCGTGGCGGAGCGCTACGGGACGGAGCATCACGAGCTCGTGGTGCGCCCCGACGCGGCGCAGCTCCTGCCACGACTGGTCCAGGCCTTCGACGAGCCGTTCGCCGACTCGTCGGCTCTGCCCACGTACCTCGTATCGGAGCTCGCCGCCGGCTCGGTCAAGGTCGCGCTGTCGGGCGAGGGCGGGGACGAGCTGTTCGGTGGCTACTACACCTATGTCGCGGACCAGCTGGCGCCCCGAATCGGCCCCGCGGTCCGACCGCTTCGCCGGCTCGTCGAGTGGCTGCCGAGCTCCTCCGCCAAGGTGAGCTTCGACTACAAGGCGAAGCGCTTCGTGCGGGGGGCGCACCTTCCGCCCGTGGAGCGTCACCATGCGTGGAAGGAGATCTTCTCCCGCGACCTCCGTGCGGAGCTCGTCGACCGGAAACGGGATGGCATCGCGGATCCGCTCGACCTCTACCGCGCCCGGTACGCCGAGACCGAAGGAGCGGAGCCGCTGTCCCGCCTACAGGATCTGGATTTCGGGATCTATCTCGTCGACGACCTGCTCGTCAAGACCGATCGCGCGAGCATGGCGCACTCGCTCGAGGCGCGAGTTCCATTTTGCGACCCGGTCGTGGCAGAGCTCGCCTTTGCGTTGCCGTCCCGACTCAAGGTCCGGGGATTCGCGAAGAAGCGCCTTCTGCGCCAGGCGGTGGCGCCGCTTATCCCCCGGTCGATCGTCGGCGGGCGCAAGCAGGGCTTCTCGATCCCACTCGCCGCGTGGCTGCGTGGGGAGCTGGAGCCGTTCGCGCGCGAGGTCCTCCACCCGGACACCCTGCGCCGGCAGGGTCTGCTCCAGCCCGAGGCGGTCCTGGACCTCCTGGATGCCCACGTCGCCCGCCGCGAGGATCTGAGTCGCCAGATCTGGGGCCTGATGACGCTCACGCTGTGGACAGAGATGTACGGCGGCGTCCCAGCCGGTACGTGAGATGCTGATCGAGGGAAGACCGAGTGCCCTCGACGCCCTGTTCGCGTTCGCGGTCGCGCTCGCGCTCTCCTGGCTGCTCGTCCCGGTGACGGAGCGACTTGCACGCCGAGTGGGCGCGATCGACCAGCCTCGCGAGCGCAGCCTGCATCGGATCCCGACCCCCAAGTTGGGCGGCCTGGCCATCCTCGCAGGAACCGTCGCGGCCATCGCGCTGTTCCTGCCGTGGGTCACCTCAACGCGGGCCCTCATCGCCGGGGCCGTGCTCATCGCCGCGGTCGGCGTGGCCGACGACCTCTTCGAGCTCGGCGCGGCGCCAAAGCTCATCGGGCAGATCGCCGCCGCGATGTTTCCGGTGTTCGCCGGCATAGCGGTATTCAGCTTCACGCTGCCGTTTCTCGGGCGCGTGAGCCTCGACCACGTGCTGGTCCACAATGTCGTGATCCTCGGAAACGTGAAGGTGGGGCACATCCTGACCGTCCTCGGCTTCGTCGCGGTCATGAACGTCGTCAACTTCATCGACGGCGTGGACGGCCTCGCTGCCGGAGTGTGCGTCATCGCCTCCGGGACGTTCGCCATCATCGCCCTGTCGCTGAATCGCACCGGGGCAGGGGTCCTGGCGGCACTCACGGCCGGCGGTTCGCTGGGCTTCCTGCGGCGCGGATTCCCCCCGGCCGCGAGCTTCATGGGCGACACCGGATCCAACCTCCTCGGCTATCTCCTCGCGGCGGTCGCCGTTCTCGGCTCCCTGAAGACCAACGCGGTCGTCGCCCTGTTCTTTCCGCTCTGCATCCTCGCGGTGCCGATCCTCGACTCCGGCTTCGTGATCGCGAAGCGGATCAAGCACCGGCGCCCCATCTACGTGGCTGATCGGTCGCACTTCCACCACCGGATGGCGAACATCGGGTTCTCGCAGCGCCGCACGCTCGTGTACCTCTACGGCTGGGCGCTGGTCCTGGCGGGACTGGCCCTGGCGCTTCGGTTCGTCCCGTACAGCGACAACCATGGCCACTTCGATGCCGCTTGGACCGCGGTCATGGTCGCCTGCGGCGTCGCCGCCGTGGCCGCGAGCGTCTACCTGCTGCTCGCGCTCGAGATCCTCAAGCTGCGCCTGTCGCGATTCCGGGAGCTCGTCGGGTTGGGCGTCCCCGTTTCGACGCCGGAGGAGGTCGACGCCGGTGTCGCGACCGAGCTTGAGACGGGCACCTTTCCCGCCGTGGACCCCGAGACGGGGGAGTTCGCGGCGATCGAGGGCGTCCCGGAGAGCGAGCGGGACGCCTGAAACCGCTCTGGCTTGCGTCATCGGGCACTAGTTACCCCGGTCGGTCCACTACCGTTTTGGATATATTCGCCCCGCCGCCTGGCACCGGGTGACCGGGACCTGCGCGGCTATCTCTTCCTTTGGAGCAGTTCGATTGTTTCGTCCCGATTTCGAGACCCCTGATGACCGAGACCCCGCCGGGGAGGGCGGATGCGGCGGCGGCCGGCGCCCTGCTGATCGCCGCGATCGTGGGCTGCGCCGCGGCGGGGTATGGGCTCGGCTCGCTCGCCGGCCTGGCGGTCCCGCTTGGCCTCGCGGGTCTCTTCGTGGGGCTCGTCGTGGGGGTGGCCCTTGTCCACGCTCGCTTTAGACGGCTCTAGAGGCCTCGGCAGCGGGGGTGTCGCCGGAATGGTGCTGCGATACGGCGACCTCGTGCTGCTTGCGCTGGCCCTGCCGGCGTTCATCGTCGCGGGCTGGCCAATGCTGGGATACGTGGTCGCGGCCGCCGCGTGGCTCGCGCAGCGCGGGATCCAGCTGATTGCGAGCCGCCGCGTGAAGAGCTCGATGGCGAGCGGTGACCGCCGGACGGCCCTCGGGATCCTGGGCGCGACGACCCTGGGCCGGGTGTGGCTGATCGCACTGGCGGTCCTGATCGTGGGCCTCACCGACCGCGACGCCGGCCTCGCCGCCGCCCTGCTGAGCGCGGCGCTCTTCACGCTCTACTTCGGCAGCCAGGTCCTGGACCGGCTCCTGCATCCTGAGGAGGACCGTCGATGAAGACGCGCACCAAGGTCCTCCTCGCGATCGGGGGCTATCTGGGTACAGTGATCCTGCTTGCCGTCATCTTCCCGAGCGAGGGCAAGAACGAGGAGTTCCAGCCCCAGAACGAGTTCAAGCTCGACGCCTGGATCCCGATCCACATCGGCCCCATCGACCTCTCCGTCAACAAGGCGGTGCTCTACCTGACGCTGGCCAGCGCGCTGACGATCGGCGCGATGGTCTGGATCTCGCGGCGGATGCAGGCGAAGCCCAACCGGATCCAGATGGCGGTCGAGACCGCCTACGACCTCACGCGCCGCCAGATCACGGGGCAGAACATGGAGACCAAGTTCGCGACCAAGTGGTTCCCGTTCTGCGCAGCACTCTTCTTCTTCATCTGGTTCTCGAACGTGCTCGGCTACGTCCCGCTGCCCACCAACAGCCAGGAGACCGTGGACATCTTCGGGCTTGCCGTGCCGACGTTCGCCATCTACGCGGCCACGGCGAACATCTCGGTGCCCCTGATGCTCACGCTGGTTGTTTGGATCTCCTACAACATCGAGGGGATCCGGACGCACGGGTTCTTCGGCTACCTGAAGACCTGGATGCCGCCGGGGCTCGAGGACATGAACCCGATCGGCAGAGCGGCGATCTTCGTGATCGAGGCGATCTCGCAGTTCGTCCGCCTCATCTCGCTGTCGGTGCGACTTTTCGCGAATATCCTCGCCGGCCACCTGCTGATCCTGTTCATGGGCGGCGGGTTGGCCGTCCTGCTTGGCCTGGCGGCCCTCGGGGCCCTGACCTTCCCGCTGGCGTTCGCCTTCTGGATCTTCGAGGTGGTGCTGATCGCGACCCTGCAGGCATTCATCTTCTCGATCCTCACGGCCATCTACATCGGAGGCGCGACCTCCATTTCTCACTGAGACACGAAAGGAAACGAAGGAGTAACCATGGTTGACCTCATCGCCCAATCGAGCGGCGTCACCGACACCGGGATCACCGATGCCGGCAAGGCGATCGCCCTCGGCGTCGGGGCCGGGCTCGGCTCGATCGGGGCCGGCATCGGCATCGGCTTCATCTTCGGCAAGGAGATCGAGTCCGTAGCCCGCCAGCCCGAGATGAAGGACGAGCTGCAGGCGATTCGCTGGCTCGGCTTCGCGCTGACCGAGGCGGTCGCGTTCTACACGTTCATCTTCGGCCTGATCGCGTTCTTCCTCTAGGCCGCGTGGAGCCGATCGGTCAAGTGGCGGCACAGCTACCAGTCGCGTCGTCGAGCTTCCTGGTCTCGCCCAATCTCGGGCTGATGATCTGGACGCTGATCCTGTTCGGCCTGACGCTCTACGTCCTGTCGAAGGTGGCGCTCCCGCGCATCGGCGAGGCGCTCGAGAAGCGCGCGAACGCGATCCGCGAGTCCATCGACGCCGCCGAGAGGCAGCGTCAGGAGGCCGACCGACTCCTCCAGGAGTACCGAGAGCGCTTGAAGGAGGCCCGGGAGCAGGCCGAGGACATCGTCGCCCGTGCCCGCAAGGCGGCCGAGGCGGCCGAGGCTGAGGCCGCCGCAGCCGGGCGCGAAAAGCGCGAGGAGCTCGTGGCCGCGGCGCGGCGCGACATCGAGATGGAGACCCGGCGCTCGCTGGAGCGCATCCGCAAGGAGGTCGCCGACCTCACGGTGCTGGCGACCGAGAAGGTCACGCGGAAGACGCTGGACGACGAGGACCACAGGCGCCTGATCGATGAGGCGTTGAAGGAAGTGGACTTCTCCGCGCTGTCGCCGGCGGGGACAGAGGAAGGAAACGGCAGCTCGAGGCCCTGATGGAGGAGATTGCTCGCGTATACGCCGAGGCGCTCTTCGAGGTAGCCAAGGACAAGGGCAGGCTGGACGAGATTCACGACCAGCTCGGCGCAGGTGGCGGACACCATCGCCGAGAACCGCGACCTCCAGGTGTTCCTGTTCAGCCCCTACTTCTCCTCGGCCGAGAAGCGCGACGGGATCGGCCTCGCGATCACCGGCGCCGAGCCCGAGCTCAAGAATTTCCTCGAGCTCCTGGCCGAGAAGCATCGGATGCCGGCCATCTTCCGGATCCGCGGCCGGTTCGACGAGATGTGGGCGAAGGAGAAGCGCCGGCTCGACGTCAGGCTGACCAGTGCCGTGGAGCTGCCCTCGAGCGTGGTGAAGGATCTCGGGCAGGAGATCGAGGAGCAGACCGGCCAGACGATCGAGCTCACCAGCGACGTCGACGCGAACATCCTCGGCGGCCTGGTGCTGCAGGTTGGCAACATGGTCCTGGACGCGAGCGTCCGCAACAAGCTCGAGAGATTGAGGAAGGAAGTCGCGAAGGCATAGATGGTGGTGAGGGGCCGTGGCCCCGAAAGCAGCATGTAAGGCCGCCGAAGGCGGCCGCAAGAGATTCAAGGAGCTAGATAAACGTGGAGATCAAGCCGGACGAGATTGCGAGCATCCTTCGCGAGCGGATCGAGGGCCTCGAGACCGAGGGCGCCGACCTCGCGGAGGTGGGAACGGTGCTGTCGGTTGCCGACGGGATCGCCCGCGTGCACGGCCTGGACAACTGCATGTCGCTCGAGATGCTCGAGCTGCCGCACGACGTGACCGGGCTCGCGCTCAACCTCGAGGAGGACAACGTCGGCGTCGTCCTCTTCGGCGAATGGGACAAGATCGTCGAGGGCGACACGGTCAAGCGAACGGGCAAGCTGCTGGAGATCCCCGTCGGCGAGGAGCTCCTGGGGCGCCTGGTCGACCCGCTTGGGCGGCCGCTCGACGACAAGGGCGATGTCAATTCGAGCGAGACGCGCCCCGCCGAGTTCAAGGCACCTGGCGTGGTGCTGCGCCAGCCGGTGAACACGCCCGTCCAGACCGGCCTCAAGTCGATCGACGGGATGATCCCGATCGGCCGCGGCCAGCGGGAGCTGATCATCGGCGACCGTCAGACCGGGAAGACGTCGGTCGCGATCGACACGATCATCAACAACAAGGACAAGGACCTCGTCTGCATCTACGTCGCGGTCGGCCAGCGCATGTCCACCGTCGTCCAGGTGGCCGAGGTGCTCGACGAGAACGGCGCGATGGACAACACGATCATCGTCGCCGCGGCCGCCGACGAGGCGGCGCCGATCAAATACATGGCGCCGTACGCCGGATGCGCGATGGGCGAGTACTTCCTCTACAACGGTCGCGACGCCCTGTGCGTCTACGACGACCTCACCAAGCACGCCTACGCGTACCGCCAGATGTCGCTGCTCCTGCGGCGCCCGCCGGGCCGCGAGGCCTATCCGGGCGACGTGTTCTATCTCCACTCGCGCCTCCTGGAGCGCGCGGTGCGGCTGAACGAGGACCACGGCGGCGGGTCGCTGACCGCGCTACCCATCATCGAGACGCAGGCGAACGACGTGTCGGCGTACATCCCGACGAACGTCATCTCGATCACCGACGGCCAGATCTTCCTGGAGGCCGACCTCTTCTACAAGGGGACGCGTCCGGCGATCAACGTCGGCATCTCGGTTTCGCGAGTCGGCGGCAACGCGCAGACCAAGGCGATGAAGAAGGTCGCCGGGAAGCTTCGCCTGGATCTCTCGCAGTACCGCGACCTCGAGGCGTTCGCTCAGTTCGGGTCCGAGCTCGATCCCGAGACGCAGCGCTCACTGGCACGAGGCGAGCGGCTGGTGGAGATGCTCAACCAAAAGGAGCGGCACCCGCTCTCCGTGGCCGACCAGGTCGCCTCGATCTACGCCGGCACGGGCGGCTATCTCGACCGCATCAGGACCGACCGCGTGCAGGAGTTCCTCGACCGGCTGCTGTCCGGCCTCCACTCCGAGCGGGGCGACCTGATGAAGACCATCAACGAGTCGGGTGAGCTCTCCGACGAGGACGAGAACGCTCTGGGCGACGCGATCGCCGAGGCGATCGATGACTTCGGCCCCAACTTCGACGAGGAGGGGCAGCCGCTCGAGGAGGGCGAATCGGACCGCGTTCGGGAGCATCGCGACGAGGAAGAGGAAGAAGAAGAAGGCGAGGACCGCGAGCAGGCCGAGGGCCAGGAGCAGGACAAGCCTGACCGCGAGGAGGTCCCGGCATAGCCACTCAAAAAGAAGTCAAGAACCGCATCGGGTCGGTCAAGAACATTCACAAGATCACCCGGGCGATGGAGATGGTCGCCGCCGCGCGTCTCCGGCGCGCCGAGCAGCGCATCGACGCTCTGCGGCCATACGCGCAGGCGATCCGGAAGATGGCGCGGCAGGTCTCCGAGGCCGCATTGGGGACGATCCCGCGCATCCCGCTCCTCGAGAAGCGGGATCGCACGGAGACCGTGGGCGTCCTCTTGGTCACCGGCGACCGCGGCCTCGCCGGCTCCTTCAACACCCAGATCATCCGCGAGGGCCTGCGGCTCAAGCGAGAGTTCCGGGATGAGGGCTCGAGCGTCGTCTTCGCGGTCGTCGGGCGGCGCGGAAACTCGACGATGCAATTTCGGGGCGAGCAGGTGGCCAACTCGTACGTCGGCTTCACCGATCGCCCCGGGTTCGCCAATGCCCGCGAGATCTCGCACGACCTGATCCAGGCCTATGTGGACGGTGAGGTCGACCGGGTGGACCTGGTCTACAACCGGTATGTGTCCCCGCTGACCCAGTACGTGCGCCGTCAGACGCTCCTGCCACTCGAGGAGGCGGAGGTCTTCGGCGAGGGGATCCCGGAAGCGGAGAAGCCGGCCGACGAGGAGCTCGCCGAGGCGCACATGCGCGGCTCGTGGATGTACGAGCCCGAGCCGGAGGAGCTGCTCCCGATGCTGTTCGAGGAGTACGCGTCGCTGTCGGTGTACAGGGCGCTCCTCGAGTCCGCGGCGTCCGAGCACGGCGCGCGGATGACCGCGATGCGAAACGCCGCGGAGAACGCGCAGGACATGATCCAGAATCTGACCCTCGAGATGAATCGAGTGCGTCAGGCGGAGATCACGCAGGAAATCTTGGAAGTCGTGGCGGGCGCGGAAGCCCTCGGATAAGGAGACGAATGGCCGAGAACAACGGAAACGGGCAGCGGGAAGGGACCGTCGAGCAGGTGCTGGGCGTCGTCGTGGACGTCGCGTTCCCCGACGAAGACCTGCCCGAGATCTACCACGCGCTCAAGATCGAGGTGCCTGAGGGTGACGGTCGCGACGCGATCGACCTCGTGCTCGAGGTCGAGCAGCACCTGGGCGACGACCGGGTGAAGGCGGTCGCGATGGACGCCACCGAAGGGCTGCGCCGCGGCGACAAGGTGGTAGACACGGGCGGGCCGATCACGGTCCCGGTCGGGGAGCAGACATTGGGTCGCATCTTCAACCTCCTGGGCGAGTCGATCGACGAGGGGGACGCGGTCGAGGGCGACACGCGCTGGCCCATTCACCGCGCGGCCCCCGAGGTCGAGGACCTCACGCCGACCCAGGAGATCCTGGAGACGGGGATCAAGGTCGTCGACCTGCTTGCGCCCTACGCCAAGGGCGGCAAGGTCGGCCTGTTCGGCGGCGCGGGCGTCGGCAAGACCGTCCTGATCCAGGAGCTGATCCGCAACATCGCCGAGGAGCACGAGGGCCGGTCGGTCTTCTGCGGCGTCGGCGAGCGCACGCGCGAGGGCAACGACCTCTGGCTCGAGATGAAGGAATCGGGCGTGCTCGAGCGCACGTTGCTCGTGTTCGGCCAGATGAATGAGCCGCCGGGCGCGCGCCTGCGCGTCGCGCTGTCGGGGCTCACGATGGCCGAGTACTTCCGCGAGGAGGGCGGCCAGGACGTGCTGCTCTTCATCGACAACATCTTCCGGTTCGTCCAGGCCGGCTCGGAGGTGTCGGCGCTGCTCGGCCGAATGCCGTCGGCGGTCGGCTATCAGCCCACGCTCGAGACCGAGATGGGCGAGCTCCAGGAGCGGATCACGTCCACTCAGCAGGGCTCGGTGACGTCGGTGCAGGCGATCTACGTGCCGGCGGACGACCTCACCGACCCCGCTCCGGCGTCCGTGTTCGCGCATCTGAACGCGACGACGGTGCTCTCGCGCCAGATCTCCGAGAAGGGGATCTACCCGGCGGTCGATCCGCTCGACTCGACCTCGACGATCCTCAAGCCCGAGATTCTGGGCGAGGACCACTACCGGACGGCGACCGAGGTGCAGGAGGTCCTCCAGCGCTACAAGGAGCTTCAGGACATCATCGCCATCCTCGGGATCGAGGAGCTCTCCGACGAGGACCGGCTGACGGTGAACCGCGCTCGAAAGATTGAGCGATTCCTCTCCCAACCGTTCTTCGTTGCGGAGGCGTTCACTGGCCGTGACGGCGTCTACGTGCCGGTCGAGGAGACCGTTCGCGGCTTCCGCGAGATCCTGGACGGCAAGCACGACGACCTACCCGAGCAGGCCTTCTACATGAAGGGCACGATCGACCAGGTGGCCGAGGACGCTCGGAGCGAGCGGCGGGGCCGGCCCGCCGATCGAGAGGAGGAAGGCGAGGAGCCCGAGGCCAGCGGCGAGGAGCCCGAGGGCAGCGGCGAGGAGTCCGAGGGCGAGGACGGGGCCGCCCGCGAGGCGGGCCAGTAGGAGCGCCGGTGGCCGACGGCCGCGACACCCTCGAGGCTCAGGTCCTCACCCCCGAGGGGGAGGTATTCAGCGGGGAGCTCACCCAGCTCTCCACCCGCACCTCGATAGGGGAGATCGGGATCCTCGCCAGGCACGCGCCGATGGTCGCGCGCCTCGTCCCCGCGGAGCTGCGCCTACATCCTCCGAGCGGCGAGGTTCAGCGCTTCGCGCAGGGCGAGGGGTGGCTCGAGGTGTTCGCGAACCGTGCTCGCGTCCTGATCGCCGAGGCGGTCCCCCCGGACCAGCTCGACGCCGGCGATCTGCGTGAGCGCCTCGAGGAGGCCGAGCAGCGCCTGAGCGAGGCGGAGGAGGGCTCCACGGCACACGACATGGCCGAGCGCCAGAAGCGCAGGTTCGAGACGTTCCTTCAGATCGCCGAGGGCTAGAACGCGGCACGCAGCCAGCAGCAAGCAGGGCCGAAGCGGCGGATCGATCAGGCCACAATCCGCATGCTTTAGCTGCATGCTGCAAGCTGCCTGCTGACGATGGAAGTCCGCGCTCTCACCGAGGAACTGATCGCGTACGACACCTCGACGGTCGAGGGGATCAAGCTCTGCGCGGGGTTCGTCAGGGGCTGGCTGGAGGCGCGAGACATCGTCGCCCAGCAGCTCGGCGTGCGGGGCCTTCCGGTCACCATGGCCGAGGTGGGGCCGTCCGATGGCCAGCCCGTCGTCCTGCTGCACGGCCACATCGACGTGGTCCCCGGCCGCCACGAGCAGTTCATGCCGCGGGTCGAAGGCGATCGACTCTACGGCCGGGGTGCGTACGACATGAAGGGAGCCCTCGCCTGCCTTCTCCTCGCGCTCGCCGACCTCCGGGGCCAGGAGCGGGTCCGGGTGCGGCTGGGCATCGTCCCGGACGAGGAATCGGAGGAGGAGACCGACCGAGGGGGGGATCGGCTGGTGGAGGAGGGGTTCGTGGGCGATTTCGCGATCACGGGCGAGCCGACCGACCTTCACGTCGGGGTCGCTGCGAAGGGCGTCCTCGCGATGCGGCTCCTGGTGAGCGGCCGCGCAGCGCACGGCGCGTCGCCGTGGCTCGGCGAGAACGCAATTCTCCGCGCCTACGAGGTGTTTCGTGCGCTCGAGTCGCTACCGTTTGCGGACCAAAGCTCGGAGCTCTTCGATCGGCCGTCGATCAACCTCGGCCGGATCCTGGGCGGCGACGCTCTGAACAAGGTTCCCGATTCCTGTGTCATCGATGTGGACGTGCGCTACCTGCCCGAGCAGGACCCGGGCGAGATCCTCGCGCAGGTTCGTCAGCTTCCAGGTACGCGCGTGATCTCGACCTTCTCCCGCCCGCCGGCGGTCGTCGACCCGGACCTGCCCTACGTCTTGGCGCTGCGGGAGGCGGCCGGGTCGCAGGGTGACGGGAGCGCCCAGGGAGTGGTCGGGCGCGACGGCGCTTCCGACGCGGTCTCGTTCCTGCGCGCCGGGGTTCCCGCGGTCGAGTTCGGCCCCGTCGGCGGCGGTCATCACGGTCCGGAGGAGTGGGTCTCGGTTCCGTCGCTGGAGAGGTACCGGCGCTCGATCACCGAATTCGTAAACCAGCTGCCGCAGAGCGTTGAGCGGATAGCCACCGGGAGAGAGCGTTGACCGACCGAGAGCACGACGAACCACGCGAGCGAGCCCCGGACGGCGAGCCGACGGGCGACGCGCCGGCGGACGAGTCCGCGGCCCCGGAGGCCGAAGGATCGGCGCCGGCGGGGCCGACCCCCGCGACCTGGGCGGGCCGCCAGCGGACCTCCGGCGACGACGCGGGCGAGCACGATCAACCACCACCCGGTGAGGGCGAGGGATCGGCTTCCGCTGACGGGCGCGGCGGCGAGGCCACGGAGCCGGAGCCCGAGGGGCGAGGCCGGGGAGGACGCCAGTCCCGAGGCCGGGGAGTACGCCGGCCCCGAGGCCGCTGAGCCCGTCGCCGAGGACACCGTCGAGGCCGACACGCTCGCGCTGGGCGATCGGGAGGCGGCGCGCGAGGCGGCGCTGGCGGGGCTGCGGGCGCGGGCGTCCGAGCACGCCACGAAGCAGGGAACCGAGTCGGTAACGGCGCCGCCCCCGAAGGCGCCGGCGCCGGGCGAATCCCAAACCGACGGGCACGAGCCGGCCGGGCAGGCGCCCCCAGCGGAGCCGCCCGCCGCCTCCGCCGAGGAGGCGGGGGAAAAGCCGCCGCGGCGTGCGATGTGGCCCCGGTTCGTCGCCGGCTCGCTCCTGATCGTCGTGGCGATGGCGACCGCCACCGCGGTCAGCCTGCTGTTCTTCCTCAAGGGCGTGCTGGCCGACTTCCACGGCCTCGACTCGGTCCGCAACGAGCTGACCGTCGCCAACCCGGGCGATCCGCAGACGATCCTCATCCTGGGATCCGACAAGCGGCCACACGGTCAGGAGGTTGCTCACTCCGACACGACGATCCTGATGCGGATCGCGTCGGACCAGATCACGGTGATGTCGATCCCGCGCGATCTGAGGGTGAACATCCCGGGGCACGGGCCCGACAGGTTCAACGCCGCCTACACATACGGGGGTCCCCGGCTGACGCTCAAGGTCGTCAAGCAGCTCACCGGCATCACGGACATCAACCACGTCGTCAACGTGAACTTCACCGGCTTCGCCGATGCCGTGAACGCACTCGGCTGCGTCTACGTCGACGTCGACCACCACTACTACCACTCCAACGTGGGGTTGCCGACCACTGAGCAGTACGCCGAGATCGACATCCCGGCGGGTTACCAGCGGATGTGCGGGTACAACGCGCTGCAGTACGTCCGCTACCGGCACGACGACAACGACCTCGTGCGCTCCGCGCGCCAGCAGGAGTTCCTGCGCGAGCTGCGCCAGGAGCTTCCGGCCTCCCGCATCGCCGCCGAGTACAACAACCTCGTCGGCATCCTGCACAAGTACGTCACGCTGGACATCAGCAAGCCGAGCGACCTCATCGCGCTCACGCAGCTGATCCTCTCGGCCAAGAGCGCCCCCGTGGTCCAGGTGCACTTCCCGGCGAACCTCGGCGGGCCCTACGCGTCCTACGTGACCGCCTCGCGGTCATCGATCAAGCAGGCCGTGGCGAAGTTCGAGGGCCAGACGCCGGAAACGGTTCCCGGACAGACCTCAGGGGGATCCGGATCGAGCGCCGGGTCAGGCGGGGGATCCGGCGGTGGCTCGAGCTCAAGCGGTGGCTCGAGCTCGCAGGGATCCTCCTCGTCCCCGGCGCCGCCGCCGCCGCTGATCGATGCGACGAGCTCGGGGTTGGACTTCGCCGGGCGGCTGGAGGCGACGAAGACCAAGAGCGGGGAGAAGATGCTGGACTTCCCGCTTTATTACCCGACCAAACTGGCCCCGGGTTCGACGATCACGACCGACTCGCGCGCCTTCCTCATCGACGGCCCGGGCAATGAGGTCTACCGCGGGTACAAGCTCGTAGCTCAGGTGCTGACCGACGGATACATGGCGTACTATGGCGTCTCGGGCACGGACTGGAAGGATCCCCCGATCCTCGCGCACCCGGACGAGACTAGGACGCTCGACGGACGCGACTACCTCCTGTCGTGGGACGGCCCGCAGCTGCGGTTGATCGGCTGGAAGACGGATCAGGGCACCTACTGGGTGGACAACACGCTGCTGAACGCGTTGACCCCCGGTCAGATGTTCGGGATCGCCCAGTCCGTGCGGAAGTACACGGGCTGACGACACCGTCTGGCGCCGAGGCGCCATCATGCTGGCCCCAATGACCGACGAACGACCAATCGGAGTCATCGGCGTCGGGTGGGTCGGCCTCGTGACCGCGACCTGCTTCGCGGAGATGGGCCACCCGGTGATCGCCATGGACATCGACGCGCAGAAGGTCCGCGCGCTCACCCGCGGCCGCGTTCCGTTCCACGAGCCAGCGGTCGACGAGCTGCTCGAGCGAAATGCCGAGCGCCTGACCTTCACCACGGGGATGGAGGACGTCCTGGAGTCGGCGCGCCTGCTCTTCTGCTGCGTCGACACCCCACCGACCTACTCGGGCGATGCGGACCTCTCACGCGTTCAGGCCGTGGTGTCGCGACTGCCCGCGGATGGTGAGCACGCGCTCATCATGAAGAGCACCGTGCCGTCGGGCACCGGCCGGGCGATTCGCCGCGACGCACCCGGCATCGCCTATGTCGCGTGCCCCGAATTCCTGAAGGAGGGAACCGCGGTCCGTGACTTCCTGCACCCCGACCGGGTGGTCATCGGCGCCGATCCGGGAGACGAATGGGCGGCCGACGACGTCGAGGCCCTCTATCGCCCGCTCGGCGGCGAGATCGTGCGGACCGACGTCGCCTCGGCGGAGATGATCAAGCTGGCGGCCAACGCGTTCCTCGCGACGAAGATCTCGTTCATCAACGAGATCGCCAACGTCTGCGAGGAGGTGGGCGCCGACGTCACCGAGGTCGCCCGCGGCATGGGCCTGGACAGGCGAATCGGCGGGTCGTTCCTTCGCGCGGGCGTCGGCTTCGGTGGCTCCTGCTTCCCGAAGGACACCAAGGCCCTCAAGCAGCTCGCCGGGAACACCGGCTATCACTTCCAGCTCCTCACCGCGGTGATCGAGGTCAACGAGCTTCAGAAGCGGCGCCTGATCGGGAAGCTGCAGAAGCACCTGGGCCCGCTCGCGGGCAAGACGATCGCGTTGCTCGGGCTCGCGTTCAAGCCGGATACCGACGACATGCGCGAGGCATCGAGCCTGGTGCTCGCATCGCGCCTTCTAGGCGAGGGAGCGCGGGTTCGCGGATACGATCCGGTCGCGCGCGAGGCGGCTGCGGAGCTCCTCCCGCGCGTCCAGTTGTGCAAGTCGGCCGAGGATGCGCTCCAGGACGCCGACGCGGCCGTGATCGTCACGGAGTGGTCCGAGTTCGCCGAGCTCGACTGGAGCGCGTTGCGGGAGCGGATGGCGAACCCGGTGATCGTCGACGGGCGAAACTTCCTGGACGCGCGGGCGCTGCGGGCGGCCGGCTTCGTCTACGACGGCATCGGCCTCGCGCACGACGACGCTCAGGCAGGCGAGCCCGCACCGGCGGAGTCGGCCGAAGCCGCTTCGCGCTGATGCACGCGCTCATCCTCGCGGGGGGTGAGGGAACGCGCCTGCGACCGCTGACGCTCACGATTCCGAAGCCCGCGATGCAGCTCGTGGATCGCCCGTTCCTGTGCTTCATGATCGACTGGCTCGCGAGCCACGGCGTCGACGAGCTCGTGGTCGCCTCCGGCTTCGGCGCCGATGAGTTGCGCGCGGCGCTGGGGACCGGGGACTCGAGCGGCCCGACCATCACCTATATCACCGAGGAGGAGCCACTGGGAACCGCTGGCCCCGTGCGTCTCGCGATCGAGAAGGGGATCCTGGGCGAGCGGTTTCTCGTTCTCAACGGCGACGTCCTCGCCGACCTCGATCTGGGAGAGCTGGTTCGCGCGCACGAGGCGAGCGGAGCCGTTGCGACGCTCGCCCTCCACCCCGTGGACGATCCAACCGCGTACGGGCTCGTCCGTCGCGCCGGTGGGCCCGAGCACCGCGGCTCGACGCCCGATGCGCCGACGGGCGAGGTTCTCGAGTTCCTCGAGAAGCCGGACCCCGACGCGATCGACACCGACGAGATCTCCGCCGGCGCCTACGTCATGGAGCGGCGGGTGATCGATCTGATCCCGCCAGGGCGCAACGTCTCGATCGAGAGGGAGGTCTTCCCGCGCCTCGTGGGCCGCGGGTTGTACGGTCACGTCCTGAGGGGGTACTGGGTGGACATCGGGACGCCGGAGCGCTACCTGCAGGCAAGCTGGGACATTCTGGAGGGCCGCGTCAAGACGGAAGCCGGCGCGCGCCTGGACCACGCGGGCCTGCTCGTGGAGGCCGACGGCGGAGTGGACCCGGCGGCGACGATACAACCGCCCGCGCTCGTCGAGACGGACGTCGCGGCGGCGGCCGACGCCTCGATCGGCCCCAGGGCGGTGATCGCGCGCGGCTCGCAATTGGCGGCGGGGGCGGCGATATCGAGCTCGGTCGTGCTCCCTCGTTCGCGGATCGGGGCCGGGGCGAGGGTGATCGAGTCGATTCTGGCTCCCGGCGTGCGGATCGGAGACGGCGCTCGAGTGGGACCGGGGGCCGTCCTCGGCGAGGACTCGGAGGTCGCCCCCGGCGCCGAGCTGGAGGCCGGCGCGAGGATCCCGCCCGGGGAGTACCTCGCATGAGCGCGACCCACCGCCCCGGCGAGCCCGGGCGCTCGAGCCAGCTCGACGACGTCCTGGCGCTTCCGGACCACTTGAGCGATGCGCTGTGGCGCGTGGAGTCAGCTCGGATCACGCCGTTCGATGCGCCCGGAGGGCTGGTGACGTGCGGAATGGGTGGCTCGGCCATCGGAGGAGACCTGGCCGCCGCCGCATTCGGCAACCGCCTCTCGCGCCCGCTCACCACCGAGCGCGGCTACGAGCTCCCCTTCGCGATGTTGCCGGACCGCGCGGTGCTGTGCTCGAGCTATTCGGGGAATACCGAGGAGACGATCGCCTGCTACGAGGCCGCAGACGCCCTCGGAGCGCCGCGAATCGTCGCGACGACCGGTGGCCAGCTCGCGAGGGCCGCCCGAGCGGATGGCGTCCCGGTGATCGGTCTGCCGGCGGGGCTTCAGCCACGAGCGGCGCTCGGCTACTTCTTCGCCGTCACGGCCGAGGTTGCCGCCCTGACCGGCGCCGCGCCCGGCATCCGCACCGAGATCGACGGTGCGGGTCCACGGCTCAAGGAGGCGAGCGTGGCGCTGGCGGAGCGCGCGGCCGAGATCGCCGCATTCCTCGACGGATCGGTGCCGGTGATCTACGGCGCGGACCTGACCGTTCCGGTGGCACTGCGGTGGAAGACGCAGGTCAACGAGAACGCGAAGCTGCCCGCCTTCACGGCGGCCCTCCCCGAGGCTGATCACAACGAGATCTCGGGCTGGGAAGGCGCGGGTCAGACCGCCCCGATGAGCGCGATCTTCCTCGAGGACCGCGACCAGCACCCCCGCGTCCGCCAGCGCTCCGAGCTGACGGCGGCGTTGATCGAGCCACATGCCCAGTACGTCACCCGGATCGAGACCGAGGGCGAGAGCCGCACGGAGCGCCTGCTGTGGTCGGCGATGCTCGGGGACCTGATGTCGCTCCAGCTCGCCACCAAGCGAGGCGTCGACGCCGCCCAAATCGAGATGATCGAACGGCTGAAGGAGGCGCTGGGCCGCCCCTGACGGGCCGTCCCCTACTCGTCGGCCGCCGGGGGCCGGCGCCCTCGCTTGCGCTCGGACGCCCGCCGCTTTGCCCTGAGGCGCCGCTCGCTCGCCGCCTTCGACGGCTTCGTCGGCCGCCGCCGCTTGGGGATGACGACCGCGGCCGCAAGCTTGTCACGCAGTCGCTCAAGGGCCAGCTCGCGGTTTCGCGCCTGGCTGCGCGCATCCTGGGCCACCGCGGTCACTCGATCGCCGTACCGTGCGCGCAACCGATCCCGCTGGGCGTCGCTGAGGGCAGCCGATTCGCGCAGGTCGAACACCGCCTCCACTCGCGAGGCGGTGACGTTCGCGTGTTGTCCCCCCGGCCCGGACGAGCGGCTCGTGCGCAGCTCGATCTCCGACAGGGGCACCGCGAGCTCCGGATTCACGACCATCGGGTCACGCATGGCTATCGTCGCGGCACGTATCCTCCCAACTCGTTCACGACGAAAGGACTGGTTTGGCAACGGCGGAGAAGGGCTACGACATCGCGGACATCGGGTTGGCCGACGAGGGCCAGCAGCGGATCGAGTGGGCGGACCGGCACATGCCCGTGTTGCGCTCGATCCGGGAGCGCTTCGAGCAGGAGCGACCGCTCGACGGCATCACGCTGGGCTGCTGCCTCCACGTGACGACCGAGACCGCGAACCTCGTGCGTACGCTGCTCGCGGGCGGGGCCAACGTCGCGCTCTGCGCCTCCAATCCGCTGTCGACCCAGGACGAGGTGGCCGCCGCGCTCGTCGACCGTCACGGCGCCGAGGTCTACGCGATCAACGCCGAGGACAACGACACCTACTACCGGCACATCCACTCCGTCGTCGACCGCAGCCCGCAGATCACGATGGACGACGGCGCAGACGTGGTGGGGGTCCTCCACGGCGAGCGCTCCGACAAGCTCTCCGGCGTCCTCGGCGGCACCGAGGAGACGACCACCGGCGTGATCCGACTGAAGGCCCTCGAGCGCCAGGGCCGGCTCGGCTACCCGATCATCGCGGTGAACGACGCGAAGACGAAGCACTTCTTCGACAACCGCTACGGCACCGGACAGTCGACGCTCGACGGGGTGATCCGGGCGACCAACGTCCTCATCGCCGGCATGCGGGTCGTGGTCATCGGCTACGGGTGGTGCGGCCGCGGCGTCGCCATGCGCGCCAAGGGCCACGGGGCCCACGTGATCGTCTGCGAGGTCGATCCGCTGCGCGCGCTGGAGGCTCTGATGGACGGGTTCGAGGTGATGCCCGCGGTCGAGGCGGCGAAGGTGGGCGACATCTTCATCTCGGTGACGGGAGATCGCGACGCGATCGCAGGCGAGATGTTCGATGTCATGAAGTCCGGTGCAATCGTCTGCAACTCCGGCCACTTCGACGTCGAGGTGAACAAGGACGATCTCGATGCGGTCACGGTGGAGACGTTCCAGGCGCGCCCGTTCGTGGAGGGCCACCGGACCAAGGACGGCCGCGAGATCTTCCTGCTCGCCGAGGGCCGGCTCGTCAACCTCGCGGCGGCTGAGGGGCATCCCGCAGCGGTGATGGACATGAGCTTCGCCAACCAGGCGCTCGCGGCCGAGCACGTCGTACGCGATCACGGCTATCTCGAGAAGCGGGTCTACCCCGTGCCGGACGAGATCGACCGTGAGATCGCGCGGCTGAAGCTCGCCTCGCGCGGCGTGGAGATCGACACGCTCACCGAGAGGCAGCGGGAGTACCTGGTGAGCTGGGATCAGGGCACCTGATGGGGCGTCAGTAACCGGCGTCAGATGAGGGCGATGGTCATGGCCGCGGGCCTGGGCACCCGCCTGCGCCCGCTTACGTACGAGGTCCCCAAGCCCATGGTGCCGGTCGTCAACCGACCGGTGATGGAGCACATTCTGGAGCTCCTCCCACCTCACGGGTTCACCGAGGTGATCTCGAACCTGCACTGGTTCCCCGACACGATCCGCGGCCGGATCGGCGACGGCTCCACCCCGGGCATCGAGCTCACCTACAGCTACGAGGACGAGCTCCTGGGCACGGCCGGCGGCGTCCGCAACGTCGCCGAGTTCTTCGGCGATGGGTCGTTCCTGGTCATGGCGGGCGATGCGCTCACCGACATCGACCTCACGGCCCTTCGCTCGGCCCACGAGCGCAACGCGGGGATCGCGACCCTCGCCGTGAAGCGGGTGGCGAACGTGAGCGAGTTCGGGGTGGTGATCGCCGCCTCCGACGGCCGAGTCCAGGGCTTTCAGGAAAAGCCCGACCCGGGCGAGGCGTTGTCGGACCTCGCGAGCTCCATGATCTACATGTTCGAGCCGGAGATCTTCGACTACTTCCCCGACGAGCCGGTGGTGGACTTCGCGCTCGACGTGTTCCCGGCCCTCTTGGAGAACGACGTGGCGTTCCACGTCCACGTGATCGACGAGTACTGGAACGACGTCGGATCGCTCCCCGAGTACCTGCAGGGCAACCTCGACGCGCTGGAGGGAGCGGTGAGCGTGAAGGGCGCCGGCACGCTTCTCGAGCCGGCCGGCGACGAGGAGGCGGTCGAGACCGGCGATCCCGGGGTCAGCGGGCCGGTGCTCGTGGGCGAGGGATGCGAGCTCGATCCCTCCGCCCGCCTCGACGGCCCGCTCGTGATCGGGGACGGCTCCGTCGTGCGGGCGCGCGCCCGCGTGAGGCAATCGGTGCTCCTGCCGGGCTCGGAGGTGCTCGAGGGAGCGATGGTCGCCGGCGCCGTCTACGGGCGGACCGGCGCCCTGGGCTGACCGGGGATGCGCGAGCCGCGCGTCGAGCTCATGTGGTGGGAGGGCTGCCCCAGCACGGACGAGGCGCTCGCGATACTGCGCGAGGAGATGGCGGCGCTCGGGCTCGATCCCGATGCGATCGACGTGCGGGAGGTGTCCACCGACTCGGAGGCGCGCCGGGAGGAGTTCATCGGCTCGCCGACGATTCGCGTCGACGGTCGCGACGTCCAGCCGCTGCCCGACGAGCCGATCGGCCTCGCATGCCGCGTCTACCGGACGGGTGACGGTCGCGTCTCGCCGGTGCCCGATCGCTCGGAGGTGCGGCAGACTCTCACCGACGCGATGAAAGGAGGCGACGACTGATGGCACACGCGTCCGCGACGAAGGTCGGCGATCCCGCCCCGCCCTTGGAGCTGCCGGACACGAGCGGAACCGTCCATACCCTGCCGATGCGCGACCCGGCGCCGGCGACCGTGGTGGTGTGGACGTGCAACCACTGCCCGTACGCGCTGGCCTGGCACGATCGGATCGTTCAGGTGGCGCGCGACTACGAGGATCGCGGCGTTCGCTTTCTCGCCGTGAACTCGAACGACCCGGAGCGGTACCCCCGCGACTCGCTCGAGGCGATGCGCGAGCGGGTTGAGTCCGAGGACTGGCCGTTCCCGTATCTCCACGACGAAAGCCAGCAGGCGGCGCGCGCCTGGGCCGCGCAGGTGACCCCGCACCTGTACGTGCTCGACTCCGAGCCGCGGATCCGGTACGAGGGGGCGCCGGACGCGGACCACATGGATCCCGGCCACGACGCCGCCTGGCTGCGTGAGGCGCTGGACGCCGTGCTGGCGGGCGAGGCCCCGCCGCGCCCCGCGACCGACCCCGTCGGCTGCTCGATCAAGTGGAAGTGACATGACCGGCCGCAGGCGCCTCGTCCGGGTGCCGGCCTCCTCGGCGAACCTCGGCCCCGGCTTCGACGTCCTCGCGGCTGCGCTCGACATCCACCTCGAACTCGAGGTCACCGAGACTGGCGACTTCGAGGTCGACGCCGGCGGCGTCGACTTGCCGGCTGACCGCGCGAACCTGTGCGTCCGCGCGTTCGAGCGCCTGCATCCGGCCGAGGGCCTTCGGTTCGAGATCCGCAGCGAGATCCCGGTGCGGCGAGGGCTCGGATCCAGCGCCGCGGCGATCGTCGCAGGGCTCCTGGCCGCCGATCACATGTACGAGCTGGGCCTCGATCCGCCGGACGTCTACCGGCGCGCGGTGGAGCTGGAGGGGCACCCTGACAACGTGGCGGCGGCACTCTTCGGGGGGTTCGCCGTTTCGCCGCCGGACGTCGGCGACGAGGTGTCATCCGCCCCGTTCATCCCGGTTCGGCTCGAACCGCCCCAGGGGGTGGAGGGAGTGCTGGCGATCCCCGCCGACGAGGTGGCGACCCGGGAGGCGCGGGCTGCCCTTCCCGCGGACGTCCCGATGGACGACGCGATCGCGAACATCGCGGCCGCATCGCACCTCGTGCTGGGCATCGAGCGCTCCGACCTCACCCTGATCTCACGCGGCCTCGCGGACCGCATCCACCAGCACCGGCGGGCCGGCCTCTACCCGCGCTCGATGGATCTGCTGTCGATGGCCGGCGAGATCGGAGCGATCGGCGCGACCGTGTCGGGCGCCGGCCCCGCGGTGCTCTTCTGGTGCTTCTGGCAGGACACCGGCAAGGTCGTGGACGCGCTGACCGATCGGGCCGGCGAGGGCTTGGAGGTCCGCCGCGCGCGCTTCACCCCACTGGGTGCCGACGTCCCGGAGCTCTAGCGTGGCGTTCGCGCATCTACCCCAGCCGCGACGACGCGCTCGAGACCATCGCGCCCTACAGCAATCCGAGCTGCCGCAGGATCGACACGGAGTCCGAGTAGACGTCCTTTCGCTTCACGAGGCCGTCCTCGAACGGGATCACGTCGAGGCCGTCCCAGGCGACCTTCTTGCCGGTCGGCTCGGCGATGAGGTCGCCGCGGCGCATCTCGCTTGCGTGCGTCGCTTCGGCGGTCCATTCCTGCACGACGAGCCCGTCTCGTACGTACAGGCGGCGGGTCGAGAACGTGATGTCGGGCCACGTCTCGAAGATCTGGCCGATGTGCTCGCGGACTGCGTCGCCCACCGCGCGCTCCCCCGCCGTGTGGTTCTCGAAGACCATGTCCGGCGCGTGCATCGATGTGAGCGCATCGAGGTCGTGGGCGTTCCACGCATCGTTGTACGCACCGATGGTGCGCTCGAGCGACCCGGGATCGTCGCCGGAGCTCATGCCCGCGAGTATGCCCCCGCCGGAACCATCTCGGCGCTCAGCTCGTCCAGCGGCTCCAGGAGATCCTGCTTGCCGAGCCGCCGCAGGATCTCGCTCGCGAGCGAAAGGTAGTCCTGGCCCCGGTCCGGCCGGTAGTCGAGGATCGGGATCGCTCGCTCGGCCGATTCCGCGTACGCGATCGACTGACGGATCACGGTTCGGAACAGCTTGTCCGCGAAGCGCTGCCGAAGCGCGTCGAGGGTCTGCCGCGCATGGCGCGTGCGCATGTTGGCGATATTGAGGCAGACGCCGAGGAGCTCCAGCTGGGGATTCAGGCTGTCACGGGCTAGGTCGACCACCTGCACGGCCTGTTCCATTCCCTGGAGCGAGAAGTACTGCGCCTCGGTCGAGAGGATCGCGTGGGTCGCGGCGACGAGGGCGTTGACCGTGAGCAGCCCGAGCGTCGGTGGGCAGTCGATCAGGATCAGCTCCCGGCTCCGCTTGAGGTCCATGAGCGCATGGCGGAGCGTGACCTCGCGGCCGATCTTCCCCGACAGCGAGAGCTCGGCCTCGGCGAGCTGGAGGTTCGCCGGGATCACGCGGCCGTGGACCGCATCGGCGGCCCGCGCCTGGCCCATGAGCACGTCCCCGAGCGTGGGGTGCGCGCTCGGGTCGGTGTCGAAGTAGTCGGAGAGGTTTCCCTGGGGATCGGCGTCGACCGCGAGCACGTCGACCCCGAGGCGCTCGAACACGTCCGCGAGCGACCGCACCATCGTCGTCTTCCCGGTGCCGCCCTTCTGAGAGAGGACCGCAATCGTCGCCGACATAGGCGGACTATATGCGCCGCGGGGGCAACCCACCCCCCGCCGGGATTGTCGGATTCATCGGCATATGCGCGATGAATCCGACAATCGCCCGGATGTGAAGATTGCGCGACTGGCGGCGACGGAGTGGTCGGTCGACGTCATACTCGCGGCGGGCCTGGGGCGTCCCGACGTTAACGTGCCGCTGATCTTGGACGGGCGCCGAGTCGTGCCTGACTTTCGATGGCCGGGCCGGAAGCTGATCGTCGAGGCAGACAGCCGGACCTGGCACGACAACAAGCTCGCGCCGTGCGGTCGGGTCGGGCGCCGATGGCGGCCGTATACTTTCCCGGCCCGTCTGTCCCCGTCGCGCGCCCGCTCGAAGAAGGCGCGGAACCAGGGAGGTATCGGTTGCACAGCTCTTCCACACGTCCGGCGCCGCTGCCTGAAGGCAGGCGGCGCTTCTCGCCGGAGAGGCCGTACCGCCCCCGCGTCCCGCCGCCGAGCGTCGAGGATCGCGACGCGTGCGCGATCTACGCGTCGGTGCGGAAGGACGCCACGCCCGAGCGGGCGCCCGTGGAGCTGGCCTTGGCGAACCTCCAGAAGATG
Source organism: uncultured Actinomycetes bacterium (assembly GCA_963797665.1). Lineage (GTDB taxonomy): Bacteria > Actinomycetota > Thermoleophilia > Solirubrobacterales > 70-9 > AC-56. Next base: position 111,791 of record CAWCQE010000019.1, read on the forward strand.
CTTCACCGCGCCGGCAACGTCGACGGTGAGGGCGACGGTTGCGGAATCCTGGTCGACATCCCGCGCAAGCTGTGGTCGGAGCAGGTGCGTGCGGGCGGCCACAACCCGGCGCTGGCCCTCGATAACGCCTTCGCGGTCGCCCACGTGTTCTTCGAGCGCTCCCAGGACGCCGACAAGGTGCTTCACGACGCCCGTGAGATCCTGGGCCGCGGGGGCTTCCGGATCCTCGCGGAGCGCCTCGGCAACGTCGACTCCCATGCGCTGGGCGCCACCGCCCGCGAGGACGAGCCGCACTTCTGGCAGGTCGGCGGGCTGCTGCCGGATGTCAAGCGCCGCCACCGGATCTGCTTCGGCCTCATGCTCGCGCTGGAGCAGGAGCTCGGCTGCCATGTGGCCTCGTTCTCCGCGTCCACCTGCGTCTACAAGGTCATGGGAGCGCCCGAGGTCCTGGGCGCTTACTACCCCGACCTGCGCGACGAGCGGTTCGAGACGATCGGCTGCTTCGGCCACAACCGCTACTCCACGAACACCTGGCCATCGTTCAGGCGCGTGCAGCCGTTCACGGTCCTCGGCCACAACGGCGAGATCAACACGATCGAGCAGCTTCGCCAGGAGGCTCGCATGCTGGGAATCGAGATCGCCCCGGGCAACTCCGACTCCCAGGACCTCAACCGGGTCGTCGACCACCTGATCCGCGTCGAGGGCCTGTCGCTGGCAGAGGCCATGGAGGCCGTGGTACCGCCGATCGTCGACGAGATCCGGGCCCTGCCCGCGGATCTGCAGCCGTTCTACATGTATCTGCGCGAGACGCTCGGCCCGTTCGCTCAGGGCCCCGTCGCGCTGATCGCACGCCACGACGACGAGTGCGTCTTCTCCGCGGACGCTCTGGGCCTGCGCCCGCTGTGGAAGCTCGAGACGCCGGACGACTTCATCTTCAGCTCCGAGCCCGGCGTCGTCGGCTGCGAGGACATGGTTTCCGAGCCCAAGCCGCTCGCTCCGGGCGAGAAGTACATGATCACGATCGACCCGGAGCGTCGCGCCTCCAAGCTCCACGAGCACTGGCGCATGCAGCGCGCCGTCGCCGAGCGCTGGCTCCGACGCACCGGCGCCGCCGAGGCCGCCCGGTACGACCGCGCCCTGGAGACCGGCGGGCCGCTCGAGGGCACCGAGATCCCCGGGTACACCGCCGCCGGGCCGTCGGAGCCGGTGAAGGTGGAGAACCGCGTTCTGGCGGGCTTCGGTTGGCAGCGCGACGACGTGAAGCTGTGCCAGCAGATGGCGTCGACCGGGGCGGAGCCGATCGGCTCCCTCGGCTACGACGGGCCGCTCGCCGCGCTCTCGCCGGAGCGTCAGAACCTGGCCGACTACTTCAAGGAGACCGTCGCCGTCGTGACCAACCCCGCGATCGACCGCGAGCGCGAGATCGAGCACTTCTCGACCCGCGCGGTCTTCGGCCGTCGGCCGTCGATCGGATCGCCCGGCACCCACACGCGGACCCTGGAGACCTCGTTCCCGGTGATCCTGGGCGGCCACCATGACCTGGCACCGCTCGGCGATTCCACCTACCGCCGGATCGCCCACGGCCGCCGGACGTACCTGCTCGAGGACCTGTGGGAGGAGTTCCGCGACCGCGCCGCCGCAATCGACGTCGCCCTCCTCGAGTCCGAGACGACCCACGGCGCGATCGAGCGCATCAAGCAGGAGGCGGTCAAGTGCGTGCGCCAGGGCGCCGAGCTCCTCGTGCTCACGGACCGCACCGTCTACGACGGCGAGCGCCGCTACCTGGACCCGCATCTGGCCACATCCGCGGTGGACCAGGCGCTGAAGCAGCTGAGCGTCGGCGAGACCGGCGAGGAGAACCTGCGCCGGCGGTGCTCGATCGTGCTGCGCTCGGCGGCGATCCGAAACGTCCACGACGTCGTCATGGCGCTCGGCCTCGGGGCGAACGGCGTCTGCCCCTACGTGATGGTCGAGGTGACCTGCGTCGAGGACTACGAACAGGACGTCCAGAACCTGTGCGCGGCGCTTCGAAAGGGGATCGAGAAGGTGATCTCGACGATCGGGATCCACGAGGTCCGCGGCTACGCGCGCCAGTTCTCGTCGATCGGGGTGAAGCCCGAGCTCGCCGAGATCTTCCAGTGCGAGACGTACTGCGCGTCAGATCGGCGCGGGATGGGATTCGCCGCCCTCGACGAGGACACCGATCGGCGCTTCAAGGTCCTCACGGGCGACGCCGAGGCGAAGCCGGTCAAGACGTTCCGGTTCTACCCGAAGGTCTACAAGGCCGCGATCGCCGCTGCGAACGGCACCTCCGACTACGACGAGTACTCGGAGAAGGTCCGCGCGCTCGAGGCCGACAGCCCGATCTCGATGCGCCACATCATGGGCCTTCGCTCCGACCGGGAGCCCGTCGATCCGGAATCGGTGGACGCCTCGGTCGGCCACCACGACTACCCGATCGTCATCTCCTCGATGAGCTTCGGCTCGCAGTCCGAGCCCGCGTTCCGCGCCTACGCGGAGGCCGCCAAGGCGATCAACATCCTGTGCATCAACGGCGAGGGCGGCGAGATCCGCGACATGTACGGCCACTACCGCAAGTGGCGGGGCCAGCAGGTCGCGTCCGGCCGCTTCGGGGTCTCGGCCGAGATGCTCAACTCCTCGTACGTCGCCGAGATCAAGATCGGGCAGGGGGCGAAGCCCGGCGAGGGCGGCCACCTGCCGGGCAAGAAGGTCTCCGAGAAGGTCGCCGCAGCCCGCAACGCGTCGCCGGGCACCGACCTGATCTCGCCGTCGAACAACCACGACCTGTACTCGATCGAGGACCTCGCGGAGCTGATCGACGAGCTGAAGACGGTCAACCCCGACCTGCGGGTGTCGGTGAAGGTGCCGGTGGTCCCGAACGTGGGCACGATCGGTCTCGGGATCGCCAAGGCTGGGGCCGACATCATCACCCTCTCGGGCTTCGAAGGGGGCACGGGCGCTGCGCGCCAGCACGCGCTTCGCCACGTTGGGCTGCCATCCGACATCGGCACCCGTGCCGTGCACCGGGCGCTGATGGAAGCGGGGATCCGCAACCGCGTCGAGATCTGGGCCGACGGCGGTTACCGCCACGCATACGACATCGTGAAGCTCCACTGCATGGGCGCCAACCGGGTGGCGTTCGGCACGCTGGCGATGGTCTCCCTCGGCTGCACCATCTGCCGCGGCTGCCAGCTCGACACCTGCCACGTGGGCATCGCGACGCAGATCGAGACCGTGGAGCAGGCACAGGAGCACGGGCTCAAGAAGTTCACGCCGCAGCACGTGGACCCGGCAGCCGAGAGCTGCGCGCGCTTTTTTGCGTCGATGGGCGAGGAGGTCAAGCACGTCGTCGGCTCGCTCGGGTATGCGCGCGCTCAGGACCTGGTGGGCCGCTACGACCTGCTGGAGCAGATCTCCCACGCCAAGGAGCTCGATCTCGCCGAGCTGGTCACGCCGCTCGAGCAGTTCCTCGACCTGGAGCCGATCGACATGCCTGTTGCCGAGGAGGAGCTCGTCGCCGCGGAGGCTCGCGCCGAGGCCGGGCTGGTCCGCGCGCGGCCGATCCGGATGCGGCCCAAGGAGCTCTCGGCACGGCTCGCGGGCCTCGCCGGGAAGGTGTTCACCGAGGGGCCGGTGAGCGAGGACGTCCCGCGGGCCCTTGACGCCCACGACCGCGTTCTCGGCACCGAGCTCGCGGGCGCGATCTCGCGCGCCCGGATCTACGAGGCGGCGCCCGCCGGGGATCCGGCGGACATCCTGGCGGAGCTCGACTTCAACGGCGGCTCGGTCGCGGGGCAGGGCCTCGGCGCGTTCAACGCCTGGGGCCTCATCATCAGGGTCGAGGGCGGCGCGCAGGACGGCGTCGCGAAGACGATGCTGGGCGGCACCGTATCCGTGCTGAAGGGCAGGAACGCCGAGGGCCGTCGCGTGAACGGCTCGGTCGGAAAGTCGTTCGCGTACGGCGCGCAGCGGGGTCGGCTGTTCGTGCAGGGGTCGGCGGACTCCCGGTTCTGCATCCGGCTATCCGGGGCCGACGTCGTGCTGGGCGGCGAGCCGGAGGAGCCGCTGGACGATTCCCGCGGCTGCATCGTGGATCGCGCGAACGCCAAGGGCTTCGCCTTCGAGTACATGACGTCGGGTCGCGCCGTGGTGCTCGGCGACATCGGCCCGTGGGCCTGCTCGGGAATGACCGGCGGTCGCGTCTACGTCCGCGTGAACCCCGAGTGGAGCCTCGACGCCGACGCGATCCGGCGGCGCCTGGGCGAGGGCGCCAAGGTCGAGCTCAGGGAGCCGGATGACGAGGGCCTCCTCGACATCGACGATCTTCTCGGCCATTACGCCGACGAGCTCCGGGCGACCGACCAGGACGACGAGGCCGCCCGGATCCTGGGACTCGCGGCCGCCGCGCCGGAGAGCTTCCTGATGATCGTGCCGCACAGGGTCCAGGCGGACCCGAACATCTCCACCGAGTAGCCCGGTTCTCCGAAGGCCCATCGTGTATCCCGCCCCGTTTCGGGTAGGAGGGGCGAAATCGTGTCTGCCCACCGCACGCGGGGGAGAGGGGTATGGAGGCAAAGACAGCGGCACCGAGGGGAGAGGCTCCGCGCCAGCACAGCCCCGAGGACGAGTCGAGCGGCCTGCACCGGCATATCGGGCCCGTTGCGCTCCTGTTCACCGGCGTCGGGTCGATCATCGGCTCCGGCTGGCTGTTCGGCGCCCTGAACGCTTCGATTCTCGCGGGTCCCGCAGCGATCCTGTCGTGGGCCATCGGCGGCGTGATGATCATGATGATCGGGCTCACGTACGCCGAGCTCGGCACGATGTTCCCGGTCTCAGGCGGAGTGGTGAGGTACCCGAACTACGCGTTCGGCGCGTTCGCGAGCTTCATCATCGGTTGGATCACCTGGCTCGCGGTCGCCAGTGTGGCGCCGGTGGAGGTCGAGGCGGCGCTCCAGTACGCGTCGAACAACATCGGTGGCCTCACGCACATTCCGGCCGGAAGCGGCGGCAATCCGGTCCTGACGTTCCCGCTCGGATACATCCTGGCGGTAGTGCTTCTCGGGATCTTCTGCTGGATCAACCTGATCGGAATCCGGTGGTTCGCGCGGCTGAATACCCCGATCGTGTGGTGGAAGCTCGGCGTGATCGCCCTGGTGATCGTTGCGTTCCTCGTCACCGTTTTCAACAGCGGGAACTACAGCGACGCCGGTGGCTTCATGCCGTATGGATGGAGTGGTGTCTTCGAGTCGATCGCGACCGCGGGGATCGTCTTCTCCTACCTGGGCTTCCGCCAGGGAGTGGAGCTCGCGGGCGAGACCGACAACCCCAGACGAAACGTCCCGCTCGCGGTCATCGGCTCGGTGCTCATAGCCCTCGTCCTGTACGTCGCCCTGCAGGTCGCGTTCCTTGGAGCCGTCTCGCCGAGCGACCTATCCCACGGTTGGGCCAATCTCTCGTTCGCCAACGACTTCGGGCCGCTCGCGGGGATCGCGCAGATCATCGGGCTCTCCTGGCTCGCGTCGATCCTGTACGTCGACGCCGTCGTCTCCCCGGCCGACACGGGGCTCATCTACACGACGGTGACGGCACGAATCTCGTACGCGATGTCCCGAAACCGCGATGCCCCGGAGGCCCTCGAGCGCACGAGCGACCGCGGCGCGCCGTGGGTGGGCGTGCTGCTCGCGTTCGTCGTCGGGCTGATCTTCTTCCTGCCGTTCCCCGGCTGGCAGAAGCTCGTCACCTTCATCACGTCGGCGACCGTCCTCTCGTTCGGCACCGGGCCCCTCGTGTGGGCGGCGCTCCGGTCGCAGATCCCCGATCATGAGCGGCCATTCCGCCTGCCCGGCGGTCACGTGATTCCCGTGCTGGCGTTCTTCTCGTCGAACGTGATCGTCTACTGGGCGGGCTGGAACACGAACTGGAAGCTCTTCGTCGCGATCCTGTTCGGGCTCGTGCTGCTGGCGGCATACCGGCGCTTCTCGTCCAGACCGCACCAGAACATGGACTGGCGCGCGGGCGCCTGGGTGGTCCCATGGCTCGGCGGTCTCGCCCTGATCTCGTACCTGGGTTCCTACGGCAAGGGCTCTCAGGACGTCTTCGGGCTGGGCACGGGTGTCCTCGTGATCGCGGCGCTCAGCGCGATCATCTACGTGATGGCCTACCGGATGCGGCTGCCGAGCGAGCGCACGAAGGAGCTCACGCAGGCCGGCGCGTGACGCGGGCTCGCCGCCGCCGAGCGGCGGAGCACCCATAATCCGACCGGAACTTGGCGCGCTTGGAGAGAGACGTGCTGATCCGTGCCTCCCCGGAACGGGTGTGGGACGTGCTGGTCGATCCCGATCGATCGCCGGACTGGGAGGCGGGCCTGGTCGCGGTGAAGGACGTCGGCGGGCTGCTCGACGAGCCGGCCGCCTCCTGTACTCAGGTGATGAACTTTCGCGGCCGGAGGCTCCACGGCGAGGTGGAGGTCACGGAGGCGTTCGCGCCCCACAGGCGAGCGATGCGGGTTCAACCGCCACTCACGGTCACAGCGTTGCGGCGGGAACGTCTCGTCGAGACCGATGCCGGAACGCAGCTCACGATCGAGTTGAACTACGAATCCCGCGGCGGGCCGCTCGGGGCCCTGCTCAACGTGGCGCTCACCCGCCCACGGCTCGCGATGGTCCTCTCAGAGAGCGCGCGCAACCTGAAACGCCTGGTCGAATCCGAGCTCTAAGCTCAGAAGCCATGAGGGAAGCCATCGGACCGCCGCTTCGAGCAGCGGCTCTCACGGCGCTCATCATCGTGCTGGTCGTCCTGCTGGTGAACCCGCCGTCGCTCGGCGGGTTGGACGATCTCATGGTGCTGGTGGTCGGCGCGCTGGCGATCATCCTGGTCACCGCGTGGCTGACGGTCACCCTGATCGGCAAGGAGATGCCCGAGCCGGACTTCCAGCGGCTCGTTCGACGCAGCGAGACCCTGGCTGCGCTGCCGCCGGCGGAGCGGCCGCCGAGCGAGTTCGACGAGCTCGTGATGCAGGCGCTCGATGACCTGCCGGAGGAGTTTCAGCAGCTCCTCGCGCACACGCCCGTGATCGTGTCCGACCGCGGTGAGGAGCACCACGCCTACGGCCACTACATCGGCGGGACCGTCGCCCGCGACGGCTATCCGGATCGGATCATCGTCTACCAGGACACGCTCGAGCGTGACTTCGGCCACGATCCCGACCTGCTTCGCGCCCAGGTGCAGCGGACCGTCAGGCACGAGCTCGCCCACCACCTCGGCTGGAATGAGCCCGGGGTGCGCGGCCTGGGCCTCTGATCGCTCTCGTCGGGCTCCTTCTGGAACGATCCGGGCGATGACGCGCCCGAGCATCGACATCGCGGAGATCCTGGCCCAGCCGCCTGGCACGGCGCTGGACCTCCACTCCCGCTATCTGAACCGCCAGATGGTCCGCGTGCTGCGGACCATTGGGTTCGACCGGGACTGGGTGGCGGGCGAAGGGGCCCACCTCGTCGACGCGAAGGGCGACCGCTATCTCGACCTCCTGTCTGGCTACGGGGTGTTCGCCCTCGGGCGAAATCCGCCCGCCGTGCGGCAGCAGCTCGAGCGCGTGCTCGCCGCCGGGACCGCGAGCCTGCCGCAGCTGGGGGTCACCGTGCTTCCAGGGGTCCTCGCCGAGGAGCTCCTGCGCCGAGCGCCAGCCTCGCTCGGCACCGTGCTGCTCACGAACTCCGGCGCCGAGTCCGTGGAGGGTGCGATCAAGATGGCTCGCGCGGCAACCGGCCGGCCGCGCATCCTGTACTGCGACCACGGCTTCCACGGCCTCACCATGGGTGCGCTCTCGGTCAACGGGAACCCGGAGTTCCGCGAACGCTACGGGCCGTTCCTGCCCGCATGCGATCGGGTCCCCTTCGGGGACCTCGACGCCCTTCGGCGAGAGCTCGCAGGCGAGGACGTCGCCGCCTTCCTCGTGGAACCGGTCCAGGGAAAGGGCGTCGTGATCCCGCCGCCCGAATACCTTCCCGAGGCCCAGGAGCTCTGCCGCCGCCACGGGACGCTCCTCTGCGTGGACGAGGTGCAGACCGGGCTGGGGCGCACCGGGCGCTTCCTGGCGCTGGAGCACTGGGGGCTCGAGCCCGACATGATCCTCGTCTCGAAGGCACTCTCCGGTGGCTACGTTCCGGCGGGGGCGATCCTCTCCTCCCGGGAGGTCTTCGACCGGGTCTTCGACTCCATGGAGCGCTCCGTCGCCCACGGCTCGACGTTCGGCCAAAACGACCTCGCAGCCGCGGCGGCGCTGGCCACCTTGTCAGAGATCGACGACGCGAACCTCGTCGAGCGCGCACGCACGCTGGGCGACCGGTTGCTGGAGCTCACCCGCCCACTCGCGGAGCGCTACGAGGTGGTCGCCGACGTTCGCGGCCTGGGCCTGATGTGGGCGATCGAGCTCGGGCCGCCCACCGGTCGCGCCGGGCGGCGGATCTGGGACTCCGTCCAGCGTCGCCAACCCGGGCTTCCGGCGCAGCTCCTCGTCGTGCCGCTGTTCCGCGAGCACCGCATCCTCACCCAGGTCGCCGGCCACCACATGAACGTCGTCAAGGCGCTGCCCCCCCTGGTGATCGACGAGGCGGACATCGAGCGCTTCGCGAGCGCGCTCGATCAGGTGATCGGGCGCTTCGAGTCCCTCGGTCGCTCGATGGCGCGCCTTACCCTTGGGATGGCGTGGCGCGGGCTGCGCCGCAGGCCCACGACGGCTGGAGCCGGTCCGCCGCCGGAGCCCGGCTAGTCTCGCCTACTGGCTCAACGCGGCGCGCAGCGACTGTTTGAACGACTTGGTGGTCTCGAGGACGGCCGTGGGCTCATACCCGCAGTGCGCCATGCAGTTGTCGCAGCGGGGATCGCGGCCGCGGCCGTACTTCTCCCAATCCGTCGTCTCGACGAGCTCGTTGTAGGTCTTCGCGTAGCCATCCGCCATCAGGTAGCAGGGGCGCTGCCAGCCGAAGACCGAGTAGCTCGGGATTCCCCAGGCGGTGCACTGGAAGTCCACCTTGCCCTCGAGGAAGTCGAGGAATAGGGGGGTGTGGTTCAGGCGCCACTTCTTGCGCTTGCCGTCGGCGAACGCCTTGCTGAAGAGCTCGTGTGTCTCCTTGACACCCAGGAAGTGGTCCTGGTCGGGGGCCTTCTCGTAGGCGTAGGCCGGCGAGATCATCATCTGGTCGACCTCGAGCTCGTCGTTGATGAAGTCGAGGACCTGGCGGACGGTGTCGGGGGAGTCGTGGGTGAAGAAGGTGGTGTTCGTGGTCACCCGGAAGCCGCGCGCCTTGGCGGCTTTGATCGCCGACACGGCCTTGTCGAAGACGCCCTCGCGCTCCACTGACGCGTCGTGGCGCTCCCGCAGGCCGTCGAGGTGGATCGCCCATGCGAAGTATGGGGAGGCCTCGAACAGGTCGAGCTTCTTCTCCATCAGGAGCGCGTTCGTGCACAGGTAGACGAACTTCTTGCGCGCGATCAGCTGGCGGGCGATCTCGTCGATCTCGGGATGGATGAGGGGCTCGCCGCCCGCGATCGAGACCATCGGCGCGCCGCTCTCCTCGATCGCCCCGATCGCCTGGTCGACCGGCATCCGGCGGCGAAGGACGTGGTCGGGATGCTGGATCTTGCCGCAGCCGGAGCATGCGAGGTTGCACTGGTAGAGCGGCTCGAGCTCCACCAGCAACGGGAACTTCTCCCGACGCGCCAGACGCTGGCGGGCCAGGTACGTCGCGGTCCTAACGCTCTGTCTCAGTGGGACGGCCATCGCCGATCATCCTTTCAGTTCCGCCGGCAAGCCGAAGCGGACATTCTCGCTGATCCCGTCGTTCTCCATCACCTCGAGGGGCCCGAAGGCCTGCAGGGAGGCTACGAGGTCCTGCACGACTCGCTCTGGCGCTGACGCGCCGGCCGTCACGCCAACCGTCCGCACACCGGCCAGCCAAGCGGGATTGACGTCCCCGATCCCATCCACGAGGTGGGCCGAGCAGCCGGCCCGCTCCGCCACCTCGACCAGGCGCATCGAGTTCGAGGAATTCGGCGAGCCGACGACGAGGATCGCGTCGCAGTCGCCCGCGAGCGCGCGGACGGCGTCCTGCCGGTTCTGGGTCGCGTAGCAGATGTCGTCGGTGCGCGGCCCCGTCAGGCCGGGGAAACGCTCGCGCAGCGTCCCGACGATCTCGCTGGTCTCGTCGACGGCGAGCGTGGTCTGGGTCAGGTAGGCGACTCGGTCGGGATCCTCCGCCTGCACCTCCCGGGCCTCGTGGATGTCCTCGACCAGCCGGATCGCGTCCGGCGCCTCCCCGAGAGTGCCCTCGATCTCATCGTGGCCGGCGTGGCCAACGAGCATGATCGTGTACCCGGCGCCGCTGAACCGCCGAGCCTCGGCATGGACCTTGCTGACGAGCGGGCATGTGGCGTCGATGACGTCGAGCCCGCGCTCGCGGGCCGCCTCCCGCACGGCGGGGGATACGCCGTGGGCCGAGAAGACCACGCGCGCCCCCTCGGGGACGTCCTCCACCTCGTCGACGAACACCGCGCCGCGCCGCTCCAGGTCGCGGACGACGTGCGTGTTGTGCACGATCTGGCGGCGAACGTAGAGCGGCGCCCCATAGCGCTCGAGGGCCCGCTCCACCACCTCGATCGCCCGCTCCACGCCCGCGCAGGACGCGCGCGGTTTGGCGAGGACGACCCTGCGCTCGCCGGTGGCCTCGCTCCATTGACTCAGCGCCTCCCCGACGCGCCTGAGCCCGCGATAGGCGCGAAGCGCCCCCGCGGCCGTCGCCAATGGGCGGTGGAGATCGCGCCCCGGCGTGTCGAGGATCGTCCGCACCACCGCCCAGGGGCGGCCGGCGCATCCCCGCGCGAGCCATGCCGACTCCATGTCGACCGCCAGGGCGCCCGTTTCAGCGAGCCGCCGTCGCTCATCGCCGAAGGCGACGCGCGGCGCCGAGACGATCGGCCCGGTATGCACCCGCAGCCCGGCACGGCGAAGCATCGACGCCACGAGCTCGGCGGCCGGACATTCCACGGGCTCGTCGGCCCCGCGCACCTCGGTGGCGACGACGACGTCACCGGGGTCGAGGTCGGGGGAGAGGGCGCCGGCGAATCCCGTCACCGCCACCACGTTGCCCGGCACATGCCCGATGCGACCGGCGGACCCGCGCGCACGCCGACGACCCATGCCGGTGCGGACGATCCGGGCGGCGGGCGCGCCTCGTCGCAGGGCGTGGGCCTCGAATCGAAGCGGCACGGCGAGCACGAGCCCCTCCCCGCGCCGCGAGCTCACGCCGCGACCTCCTGCGGCAGCCGCGCTCGGTCGCCCACCCGCAGCGCCTCGCGCGCGGCGGTGAGCCCGCTGCGGACAGCCCCCTCCATCGTGGCCGGCCATCCGGTCGCCGTCCACGCGCCCGCGAGCGACAGCCCCTCGATCCGAGTCCGCGCTCCGGGCCGCAGTCGCCCGACGCCGGGCGCCGAGCGGAACGTGGCGTGGTGCTCCCGGACCACTTCGAAGCGCTCGACGCGAGCGTCGCGCGCTCGCGGCAGGAGCTCCCGGAGCGCCGGCACGTAGCGGTCGTGGAGCTCGTCGCGGTTCATGCGGGCCTCCTCGTCGGCTCCCGACAGGGAGATGGCGAGGTGCTGGCCCTGAGTTGCGCCACTCTCGCGAGTCCGATCGAAGAGCCACTGGACCGGGGAGCGAACGCCGGCTGCCAGTTCGAACTCGCTGACGCGGCGATCGTAGAGGACGTGGATGTTCACGATCGGGGATGAGCCCAGGCGCTCGATGCGAGCGGGGTCCTCCAGCGCCCCCTCCGGAAGCACGCCGGCCGCCCGGGCGTGCGGGAGGGCGACGATGACGGCGTCCGAGGAGACCTCGTCCTCGGCGCCATGGACGGTGAGCGCACCGGAGCCAACCTCCACCCGCTCGGCCCGCCACCCCGTGCGCAGGTCGACGTCGGCGGCGCGCAGTGCACGGGCGGCGGGCTCGCCGTGGATCGCCGACAACGGCCGTCGGGCGTATCCGACGTCGCCCGCGGCGGCATCGTGGAGGAGCCCGGTCTGGAAGACGAACGCCGCCAGCGCGAGCGATGCCTCCTCGGTACGGAGGTTCAACGTCGGCAGGGCGATCAGGTTCCAGAGCGATTCCGTCGCCGCCGGCGACTGCCCCTGCTCGGCGAGCCACGCCCCAAACGTCCGCTCGTCAACGCCCTCCTCGGCCACATCGAGCCGGGCCAGCCGAAGCGCCGCGCGCGCGGCGCTCGCGCGCTCGCGCATCGACATGTGCCCGTACCGGGCGAGCGCGCCTGCGAGATGAAGCGGTGCCGGGAGCGGGCCACGGCGAAGCCACTCGACCCGCCCGCCCGGCGCGATCACCGGGATCGCGAGCCGCGGCTGCATCGTCGTGGCGCCGGCGGTGCCCAGCCGCTCGAGGAGCGCCCGGTAGGCGGTGCAGCAGCGCAGGAAGACGTGCTGCCCGTTGTCGAGCAGCATCCCGTCGCGCTCGAACGAGTAGGCCGCACCGCCCAGGCGCGGGCGGACCTCGACGAGGGTGACCTCGGCGCCGCCGTCCGCGCACGAGAGCGCCGCGGTAATTCCGGCAAGCCCGCCCCCCACGACGGTGACTCTCATGCGCCCGCCCCCGCCAGGCTACGCGCGGCCACCCATGCCTTCTCCCAAGCCGGGAGCGAGACTCGCCGGCTCATGATCTGCCCCGGGTCACGCTCGATCTGCCCGAGTATCCGCCGGTAGATGCCGGTCATCGCTCGGACGCAGGCCCTCGATCGGGCATCGAGGAGTGGCAGGAGGTCGAGGCCGCGGGCGAACCATTCCCGGGCGCGGCCCGCCTCGAACCGGATGAGGGCCGCAGATGCATCCGGAGTTGAGGCCTCGAGATTCTCGGCGCAGCCGAATCGCCGCAGGTCAGCCGCGGGCAGGTACATCCGCCCGCGCGCGTGATCCTCGCGCACGTCGCGCAGGACATTGGTGAGCTGCATGGCCACGCCCAGGTCGTCGGCGAGGGGAAGCGCCCGCTCCATGTTGGAGGGGACGAAGATCCCAACGCAGAGCCGCCCGATCGAGCCGGCCACCGCTCGGCTGTACACCACCAGCTCCTCGAAGCTCTCGAAGCGCACTTCGGCGATGTCCATCTCGACCCCGTCGAGGAGATCGGTGAACGCGCTCTCCGGAAGGGGGAAGCGCGCGCGAGCGTCCCCGAGCGCCACCATCACCGCGTCATCGGGGTCCCACTCCGCGAGGGACGTTCGGACCGCCCGGAGCTCGGCGAGCTTGCGGTCGGCCGGCAGGCTGCCGTCGCCGATGTCGTCGACCCGGCGCGCGTAGGCGTAGACGGCTGACATCGCGCGGCGCTCCTCGGCGGGCAGCAGACGGATCCCGTAGAAGAAGTTCGCGGCCGCCTTCCTGGTGAGCCGCTCGCATGTTCGGTAGGCCTCCCTGGTCTCCATCGCTAACGCGCGGGTCGGACCGTCCGGGCGAACGCCGCGATGCGAGCGACCGGCGTCGGGCGAGGTGGCTCCGCGCCGAGCGCGTGCCCCGCCGCCTCGATCGCGTCGAGCGCCGAACGCCCGCCCGCGACGAACGCCGTTACGGCGAGCCTGGGGCGGCCGCGGAGGGTGGCGATCAGCGGAGCGCCCCGGTCGAACAGGGCGCGGGCTCGCTCGACCTCGAAGGCGATCAGGGTCCGGACGCGCTCGGGCGTCGGCGAGGCGGCGAGATCCGAATCGGTGCAACCGAACCGCTCAAGATCCTCCTGCGGCAGGTAGACGCGTCCGCGGGCCCGGTCCTCCCGCACGTCCTGGAGGTGCTCGGTGACCTGCAGGGCGCTGCAGACGGCATCCGAGAGCTCCAGTCGCTCCCCGGTGGCGGCGTCGAAGACGTGGAGGACCATCTGCCCGACCGGGTTCGCGGAGAACGCGCAGTAGCCGAGCAGATCGTCGAACGTCGCGTAAGCGCTCGTCGTCTGGTCGATCCGGTTCGCCTCGACGAGCCGGTGCAGAGGTTCCGGCGGAATCCCGGCCCGCCGGGTCACGACGGCCATCCGCATCAGGGCGGGATGATCTGGCGTCGCCCCGGCATACATGCGGTCGATCTCGGAGTCGAGCCAGTCGAGAAGCGCGAGCCGGTCACCGGACGACTCGTCCCCGACCTGATCGACGAGGCGGGCGAACCCGTAGATCGCCAGGAGCGGCTCGCGGAGCCGGCGCCCGAGCAGCCGGCTGGCGACCGGGAAGTTCTCGCCGCCGGCCCGTGCCATCACCTCTTCCAGCCCGGGCACCCCCTCCGGGGCGCCCCGGCGCTGATCCGCCGGTATCGCCACCGCCTCGACCGTCGTCCCCCCGCTCAATTTGGTCAGCTCCGTTCGGCGGCGGCCGCCCAGCGCCCCAGCGCCATCAGCGGGAAGCTCAGCCGGTAGAGGTGGTAGTTGATGTAGAAGTGGCCGGGGAACCCGGTGCCCGTGTACTCCGGCTCGTCCCAGCTTCCGTCGTCGCGCTGGCGCTCCACGAGCCAGGCGAGGCCGCGCTCGACCGCAGGGGTGCGTTCGCCCAGGGCGTGCAGTGCGATCAGCGCCCAGGCCGTCTGCGACGCCGTGCTCGGCCCGCGGCCGATCCAGGCGGGGTCGTCATAGGAGCGGCCGTCGTCGCCCCATCCGCCATCGGGGTTTTGGATCTCCTCCAGCCACGCGGCGGCTCGACCGAGCCGCGGATCGGTGGGCGGGATCCCGCACTCGACGAGGGCCGGCAGGGCGGCCGCCGTCCCGTAGACGTGGTTGATCCCCCAGCGCCCGAACCATGAGCCGCGGTCCTCCTGCTGGTCGATGAGGAACGAGATCCCGCGGCGAGCTTCGGGGAGATCCACGAGGTCCTCGCCGCCGAGCATCTCGAGCACGTGCGCGGACACGTCGGCGCTGGGGTCGTCGATGACCTCGCCGAAGTCGCAGAAGGGGATGTCGCGGCACAGCTCACGGACGTTGTCGGCGTCGAACGCGCCCCAGCCGCCGTTCTTGCTCTGCATTCCAGCGGTCCACGCGACGCCGCGCCGGATTGCCTCCTCGACGCGACCCGGCTCGGGGTGGCGCACCCTGCGCAGCGCCATGACGACCTCGGCGGTGTCGTCGATGTCGGGATAGTTGTCGTTCTCGAACTCGAACGCCCAGCCGCCCGGCTCCAGGTTCGGGCGGCGCACCGCCCAGTCGCCCTCGATCCGGATCTCCTCCACGAGGAGCCAATCCGCGGCCTTGAGGAGAGCGGCGTCGTCAGCGGGCACGCCGGCGTCTGCAAGCGCGATGATCGCGAGCGCGGTGTCCCAAACCGGCGACTGGCACGCCTCGAGGCGCCTGACGTCGCCCTCGTTGATGAGAAATCCCTCGATCCCTTCGAGTCCCTTCCGCACGGGCGGGTCTTCCACCGTGTGTCCGCGCACCGAGAGCGCCATGAGCGAGTAGACCCAGGGCGGCTGGATGCCGCCCCACGAGCCGTCCGCTTCCTGGCGCTCGAGCACCCAGCGCTCCACCCGGTCCATCGCCGCTTCGCGCAGCCGTTTGACGGGCCGGCGCTCGTATCGCCTCGCGACGGCGTCCAGGCCCAGGAGCACTCTCCCCCGGAGGGTCCTGGGCGTCGGCTTGACGGCCCGGCCCGTGAAGAGCTCGTTGAGATCGAACGGGAGCGGCCGGACCGGCCGCTCCGCCCTGACGATCGTCAGCGCTGCGATCGTCTGACGGGCCCAGCACGCGAAGTCGTAGATGTTCAGCGGAAACCAGGACGGCAGGAAGATGAGCTCCGGGGGCAGGGCCGGCACGTCCTCCCAGGACCACAGTCCGAACAGAGCGAGCCAGATGTGGGTGAACACGCGGGCGTTCTCGACCCCGCCGGCGCCAAGGACGTATTCGCGCGCAGCGGCCATGTGCGGCGCGTCCACCGGGTCGCCGGCGAGCTTCAACGCGGCGTACGCCTCGACCGTCGTCGAGAGGTTGGCCGGGGCACCGTAGAAATTGGCCCATGAGCCGTCGTCGCGCTGCTGCGAACGGATCCAGTTGGCCGCGCGTTGGGTGACGCTCGCGTTCGGGATGCCGAGGAACTCGCGAAGCAGCAGATCCTCGGCGTCCATCGTCACGTTCGTCTCCAGCTCCCCCTGCCACCAACCGGCCGGGTCTTGGAGCGACATCAGGTGGTCGCGCGCGCGCTCCAAGGCGGCGTCGACGGCGCCCGGCGGGGGGGTCGCGGCGGTTCCCTCGGCGATCGAGTTGGCGTTGGCTTGAGCTGTGGACGCAGGTTGCACGCGATGCCCCTGGGGCGATGCGACAGCCTACCCATCGGAGTGGGCCGAAAGTCCGCTCGCAGCGCGAGCTTTACTCGCCGAGAACGTATAGGCGGTAGCGGCCGATCTCCAGCTCGTCGCCGGCTGCGAGCGCCGTCCACTCGACCTTCTCGCCGTTGACGAACAGCCCGTTGAGGCTGCGATCGTCGAGCGCGCGCAACTCGTTCTCCGGGGTGCGCACGACCAGGGCATGGCGACGCGAGACCGTTGCGTCATCGAGGCGCAGGTCCGCGGCGGAGCTCCGGCCGATCCGGGTCCAGCCCCTGGCTAGCTCGAAGAGGACGGGCTGGCCGTCCTCCTCGTAAGCGAGACACCGGCTCGAGGGGTGTGTCAGCGAGCGAAGCTCGTCAAGCCAGATAGGTGGGGCAGGAGCCGGCGAGATCGCCTCGGTATCGAGCGTCCGCGACTCGAACAGCGACGCGCGGCGAAACGTCTCCCCGCCGCAGGCCGGGCAGCGCGGAAGATCGTCGTCGACCTCGAGCGAGATGGAGTATCCGCAGCCCTCGCAGACCAGCGATCCAGCTGTGAGCTGTCCGGGTGCGCGCACGTCGAATCCATCGTTTACCAGCAAAACCATCCCCTCCAGGCTCGTGCCGATTTTAACGACGGTCCTCCGCGCCCGACGAATTGTTGTCCGAAACGGTCGCAAATTGGAGGAATGCCGACCGGATTTCGCCCAATAGAATCGCCCGCCATGTCCGCGGGGGTCGAACAGGTGGCCGGTGTGATCCGGCGCTCGCCTTCCGGCTGAATGGGCCCGATCTCGGTCACGGGCGCCATCGACGTCCCGCGCGAGGTGGTATTCGACTTCGTCGGCGACCTCGCGAATCGGCCGGCGTTCACGGACCACTTCCTGCGCGACTTTCGCCTCGAGCGCCTCGAGTCGGCGGGTGTCGGCGCGTCCGCCCGCATGCGGATCGCCAAGGCGCGCCTGTGGATGGAGACGCTGATCGTCGAGCTCGACCCGCCCTACCGGGTCATGGAGCGGGGAAAGGGCGGCCGGCTCGATCGCATTCCGATCCTGACCGCGTGGGAGGTGGTGGAGGGTCCGGCCGCCGCGACGTCCCAGATC
The DNA here is from genome assembly GCA_963797665.1 of uncultured Actinomycetes bacterium. Taxonomy (GTDB): domain Bacteria; phylum Actinomycetota; class Thermoleophilia; order Solirubrobacterales; family 70-9; genus AC-56. The sequence continues at coordinate 129,225 of CAWCQE010000019.1, forward strand.
ACCGTGCGCTTCGGGACGGAGCCGGTCCATCCGGTCGACCGCCTGCATGAGCTGCGGTTCGGGGAGCGCTTTTACCGGCGCCGGTGGTCGATCGCGCTGTCGAGGCTCAAGGACATTCTGGAGTCCGGGCGGCACCCCGAGCGAGTCGGCATCGCGGGTGGAGCCCGGATGCCCGTGACCTAGCGCCGGCGGGCTCCGCGCCGTCGGCGGTCACTTAGACCGCCGCCGTCTAGCGTCAGGCACGGAATCGAGCCCGCTCAGGCGTCACTCAGGGTCAGTCGGGGTCAATCCCGTACCCATCCCGTACCCACGCCGTACCCACGGGAGCCGCGATCGGCTAGCCCGAGCAACAACCTCCCCGCGACGGAGGACGGCGTGGCAGAGCAGCCCTCGATGGCATATGGCGAATGCTCAGGCGGATTCGGAACGGTGGCCAACTGGACGCACGCGATACCCGCCCGAGTCAGTAACCAGAAGGGTGCCGGAGGCCCGATCAGTCACTTGGCCTGGGGAGGATCAGCTCGGTTCCCCGTCCGGTGGGGTGTTTGCCGGAGTAATGCTCACCCGTGGACAAGTGACCGCCGACGACGGCTACAGAATCGAGGCGATGACGATGGTCGCCGTCCCGATCACCGACACCGCGCAGATGCGCCGACGCGATTCCTTGACTCCGCCCGGATCAGGTATAGGCTCGCGCCCGCAGGGAGGAATGGGGTTGGCGTAGGTCGCTTGCCCACTGAACGGAAGGACGAGATGGGTAAGCGATTCGCGATTTTGACCGGCGTGGCTGCGGCTGGGGTGATTGCGTTCGGGGCGCAGACGGCGAGGGCGGCTCCGCCAGGCCAACGTGTGCAAGATCGTCAATGGCGTCGAGCTCGTGCGGAAGGGAAGCGCGACCTGCACCGTTACCGGGACTAACAGCGCGATGGCCGTCGGCGAGAACAGCACCGCCACGGCGACCGACGGTACCGGCAACAAGGCGAGGGCCATCGGCGACGACAGCGAGGCCTTCGCGATCGAAGGCAGCAACAACACCGCCACCGTGATCGGCGACGACAGCGAGGCCCTTGCGGACCATGGCAGCAACAACACCGCCAAGGTGATCGGCGACGACAGCTTCGCCGCCGCGGGCAGCGAGCGCATCGACGCGCGCGACAACAACACGGCGACTGTCATCGGCGACGGGAGTTCCGCCTTCGCGCAGGACCCGGCTGGCTGCACCGTAAGGGCAATCGGCGACGGGGTGCACGTCGCCTGCAACTAAGGGCGGCGAGACACTAGACACGCGGCCCTCGAAGCCGCCGGGCTGCGGGAGTAGCAGACGAGTCATAGGATTCGGCGAGGCGAACGAAAGGACTTCTCGATGGCTACGTACGTGATCACCCACGAAGTGGACGATGTTGAGCAGTGGCTTAGCTCGCCGAAGCGCGAGGAGGTGTTCGGTCCCTTGGGAATCACGCTGCGCACCTTTCGGGACCCAGGCGGATCAAACACGACCGCGCTTGTCGCCGAGATCCCCGACATGGAGGCGTTCCAGGACTTCATGAAGAGTGACGAGGCGGCGGATGCCATGAAGCACGACGGCGTCCATCCGGAGACCGTCGTCGTTCTGAGCGAGGGTCAGTAGCAGCGCGAAGGGTCTCGAAGCCACCGGGCTGCGGGAGTAGGCGATCCACCGTTCCGCCCGGAGCACCGCTCAGACTGCGGAAAGTGGATCGTTCCGACGCCGACCGCCTCGAACTGCTCGACCGGCTTGCCGATCGGGTTCCCGAGCTAGACCTCGATCGGAACGAGGTCGAGTGGACGACGCTTCCCGACGGCCACGAGGCGCTGCTCGTCAACGGCGGCGGCTTCGACGGCGGCGACGGCGCCTACTTCGCCAACGCGGGCGATGGCGTCCACGCGGTCGGGTCGATGGCTCCGATCCTCGAGGGCCACGTCGGCTGCGTCGTGATCCACCCCGATGGCAGCCGTGAGCTTGCCCGCCTGATGCCGGACCCGTTGGCGCAGTGCAAGCCGGATTAGGCCCGGCTCAGCTACACACGATGTTCGTGCACTGGCGTGGGTCGCCGTTGTGGCGGGCGACGTTGCCGCCGCCGTCGGCCACCCCGCGCACCGCCTCGATCCCGAGGTCGTTGTTTCGCACCGCCCGGTTCCTGGTCAGCTTCGCCGAGCGGCTCTCGACGTGGAAGCCATCGTCACCCGATCGCTTGGCGACGTTGCCCTTGAGGCGGCTGTGGTCGTCCTTCTTCCGACCAGGAACCCGTGCTTGCGGCTGCCTTTGACCAGGTTTCGGCGGACTAGGTTGTGGGCGCCGCCGACGGTCCCGGTGCCGAAGGCGATCCCGAGGTGGATGCCCGCCCGGCTCGTGTGAGCGACGACGTTGTGCGCGACCAGGTTGCCATGGCCCTTCTCGATCCGGATCCCGTCGCCGCCGCGGAAGACGTGGTTTCGGGTGATCACGTTGTGGCTGCCGGGGCCGAGCGGGATGCCGTCATCGTTTCGCACCAAGCGGTTGTGCCTGATCCGAAAGCCGTCGCTCTTCTCCATGATGATGCCCGCCTCGCCGTTGCGCGACATCAGGTTCCCCCTGATCACGGTGTTGGTGGACTCAACGGAGAGCGATTCCGCCGCCGCTGCCATTCCCAGCGGGGACGTTGCTCCGGAAGGTGCTGTGGAGGATCCGATCGTGATGCGATCGGAAGAGGAACATCCCCACCTGGTCAGGACCACTGCCCTTCGTCCGGTTTCCGGCGCTGTTTCTAACCAGACAACGATCGCAGCGAAAGAAAAAGATGCCGAAGAACTTGTTTTTCGCGGCCGAGACGCCCAGCAGGCGGTCGTGGCGTGCGTTCCCGAAAGTGGTGCCGAAGGCGAACTGGCGCACCGAGCCGTGCACGACGGTGACCCCGTCGTGACTGCCGCTGTTGACGACCCCGAAGTCGCAGAACTCGGTGTCGGGGTCGCAGCCGGCGGCCGGGGTGCCGTCGCCGTCGATCGTGTGGTAGTTCAGGTCGAGGGTGATGTTGTCGGCGCCGATGATGATGCCGTTGTTGGGGCAGTTGACGAGATTGTGATGGAGGGTCACATCGGTGGTGATCGTGTCGCCGCACCTCGGCTGCGGCGAGGCGGCCGGGGCGCTCCGCCGCGATCCGGAGGCTCTCGACCTCGATGTCGAGGCGCTGCTCAGTGCGACGACGCCAGCGGCACCAAAGGCCAGGATCACCGCAAGCGAGACGAACGTCGCGGGGGCGGCGTGAAGGCGAAGCTTGGCGGGCATCCGGTCTCCCTTGTCTGGCCGCGCAGGAGGTTGCGCGTGTGTAAGCGAACCTACACCCGGAGTCCGCTAACCGCAAGCCTCCGACCGAGTGGACCGAAGCCAGGTTTCTTTAGAGAGCGCCGCTGGCTCACTCTTCGACTGCGCCGCGTAAAAACGCCGCTGAGTCCCAGGCGGCCTCAGGGTCGCACGACGGCCATCAGGTCGAGTTCTCGGACTATCGATTCGAGTGAGACCTTTTGCGGCTTCATCGTTCGCCGCTCATGAATCCGATCAGCGGGCACGTAGATGTCGGCATTGGCGATCTCGGCGAGCAGCTCCCCGACTTCTCCTAACGAAGCGTCATGCATCTCCACGCGGACGCCGGATTCGAGTGAGACCCTCTGGACTGTCCCGTCCGCGTGACTCTTCGCCTTTTTGGCTGGGTCGGTGCAGTAGACGCGGCAATAGTGTGCGCTGGGGACGTATATGGCAATGCAGTGCGCATAGCCGCTGCAAATACCGTCGCAGCTACACGATTCTGAGAGATACGAAGTCGACAGTGCTCCGGACCGAGTAGCCAGCACTCGTCAGACCGCTACACCAGACGGCGTAATTGCCGCGGGTGACCTCCTGAAGCGCGATCACGTCGGGGTCACGGTTGAGAACCGCGTCGAGCTGGCGCCGCGCCGCGCCCTTGACGCGTCCGTTTACGTTCCAGGACAGGACCTTCACAGGGTGAGAGTCTCGCCAAGTTTCGGCACCCTGGCAACTAGCACCCCCGACCTGGGAAGGCTCGAGACGCCGGTGGTCACATAGGCCGCGCGGCACGCGGACTCTGTCCAGGAAAGCCAGTTGGATCGGCGAATAGGACCCCGAGTGAGCCATGCCCGCTGCCGAGTCCACTCCGCGCACGATCCTACGCAGCGTCCTGATCGTGGTCGCGGTCGCGCTCGTGCTGTATCTGATCTACCTGTTGCGGAGACCGCTGTCGTGGCTCGTGATCGCGGCCTTCATCGCCATCGCCGTCTCGGGCCCCGTCAACTTCCTGTCGCAGTGGATGAGGCGCGGGCTGGCGATCGCCCTCGTCTACATCGCGCTCATCCTGATCCCGGTTGGCATCGGCGCGTTGATCATCCCCGGGCTCGTCTCCCAGGGTGAAGACCTCGGCAGCAACGCACCTGAGTACGCGCAAGACGTCACGGACTTCGTCAACGAGAACGAGACGCTCAGGAACCTCAACGACAAGTACGACATCACCGGCAAGCTCGCGGAGGAGGCGGACAAGCTGCCCTCGAAGATCGGCGATGCGGCTGGCACCCTCCGCGACATCGGGGTCGGCATCGTGAACTCCATCTTCGCCGGGATCACGATCTTCATCCTCAGCATCTTCATGGTCGCCGGCGGACGCCGCTGGATCGCGTGGTTCCTCACCACACGGGACCCCGACCATGCCGAACGGATCGAGCGCACCCTCGACCACATCGGCCAGGCGGTCGGGGCCTACTTCCGGGGGGCGCTGCTGCAGGCGACGATCGCCGGCGTCAGCGCGTTCATCGTCTTGAAGATCCTCGGCGTGCCGTTCGCGGCGCCGCTCGCGTTGCTGGTCTTCTTCTTCGACTTGCTCCCCGTGGTGGGTGCCACGATCGCCGCAGTCCTCGTCGCTTTGGTGACGATCTTCGTGAACTTCCCGATCGCGCTGATCGTGTGGGTCATCTTCGCGGTCGTCTACCAGCAGGTCGAGAACTACGTGATCCAGCCCCAGATCCAGCGCCGGGCCGTGGAGATCGAACCGTTCACCGTGCTCGTGGCAGTGCTCTTCGGGGCGACGCTCTTCGGGGTTTTGGGTGCGTTGCTCGCGATCCCGACGGCGGCCTCGATCCAGATCGCGGTGCGGGAGTGGATGGCGTATCGGCGCGAGGTGGCACCGGCGCCAGCGCCAGGCCAGGCCGGCGCTCCGAGCTGAAACGCCCGCGCGGGACCGGTTGCTTGTCGGCAAGTAGACCTCGCTTGTCCGGTTCTGTGGACCTCTCCTCTCCCCCGAAGTTCACGACGTAGCGGCTGGTCTTCGGGAGTGCGGGGCATCGGAGCTGTTCCTATATGAAACGGATTTCTCGTTTACGCCTGAGGCCGTCGGCAGCCGCTGGGGCTGTCGCTTTGCGCGAAAAGCAGAAGTCAGGCGCGGAGGCGCACGCGCTCCACAATCCGCGGGTCGTAGCGAGAAACGAATCGGGCCCAGGATTCGAACCCCGACCTGCTCGTAGTACCACTTAGGCAGGCCGCCGCGTACCTCTCGGCGAAGAGCTCATTGAAGCGTTCGAGCTGCTCCGCTAGGGCTTGCTTCACGAGGGGGTCGGAGAACCAGATGTAGAGCGTCCGCGGCCTGACCTCGAGCGCACGCGAGATCTGTTCCGTTGACCTGCCCTCGATCCGCATCCGGATTGCAGCGTGGTGGCGGGGCTGAAGCTCGCGGAGGCGGTGGGGCATGGCCGGGATTTCATCGCGGTGACATCCGGCTACGCAAGATCTGCAGGTTGCCGCGCGCACCGGTATCCACAGACCGACGGACTACGCAGGTTCGCTCGGCGACCGCCAGCTCACGACTCCTTGGACCACGCTCCGCTTTCGAGTGCGATCCGACCCAAGTTCTTCCCGCCGGGCTCAGCGCAAAGGCGTCATTGACGGCTTGGTACTTCGGTCAGGCAAGCGCGCTCGGCGTCCGTGCTGACCAGATCGTCGGCCCGAGGGGCGATCGGGCGAGTATCTCATCTACCGATGGCATTACGAGAATGGCGTTAATACAAATTTGCCCGGCCCGAAGGTCCGCTTCTCGTCACGACACGCGGCAGCATGCGCTCCCGGTGTTCGTCCGAAAGCGGGAGCGAGCGCCGTGCTCGGCCTTGTGCCACACGCCACGCGCGTGCCGGGCGAAGACCCACCTCTCGGCGATCTCGGACAGCCAAGGAAGGAGTAGCCTGATCCCAACGAAGGCAGAGAGGGAGGTAGTCGATGCGACGCACAGCGATCGTCCTGGGCGCTGGTGCTCGCGGGCTTGCCGCCGGAAGCGCTCAAGCCGCCCCCGCGACCTTCGTCCACGGCCTGAGCCCCTACCCCAACCCGGGCGGCTGCCACGGTGCGCCGCAGTCGGGAACCCTCTTCGTGAACTCCGAGGTCGAGCCCTGGGTGGGCGACGATGGCAGCTCGGCGGAAGCGATTCGCTGATCGGCACCTGGCAGCAGGATCGCTTCTCGTCCGGCGGCGCGAGCGGGCTGCTCGTCGCCTTCTCGCATAACGGCGGGCTGAGCTGGGTGGTCCCGCCCCTCTCCGCCCAGCCGAAGATCACGAACTGCCAGGACCCCGACCACAGCGGGACGAACTCCGATTGGGAGCGGGCGACCGACCCGTGGACCGACATCTCGCCGAACGGCGACATGTGGTTCATGAGCCTCTCGTTCAACGACACGCGCAACCTGCGCAACGCGATGCTGGTCAGCAAGTCCGAGGACGGCGGAGGAACGTGGACCGAGCCGGTGACGCTGATCGACGACGCGAATCCGCACGTCTTCAACGACAAGAACTCCCTACCGCCGACCCCAACGATTCGGATCTGGTCTACGCGGTCTGGGACCGGTTGGTGTTCCCGAACGAGCGCTCCCAGGGCGACTCCTCTGCGTTGCACGCCGCCGCCTTCGAGGGACCGACCTACCTCTCGAAGACCGAGAACGGGACGGACGACGATGGCGGCGACTGGACGACCAGGAAGATCCTCGACCTCGGGCCGCAACGACCAGACGATCGCAAACCAGATCGCCGTCCTGCCGCGGACCGTCGGGCGAGACCGAGAGCACGCTGATCAACGTCTTCGACTGGATCCACAACGACAACAAGCAGGGCCGCAAGGGCGAGAAGATCTCGGCCATGTGGTCGACCGACTCTGGCGACACGTGGTCGGATCCGGTCGTCATCGATTCGCTCGCCGGGGCGGCTCCGTTCGACACCGACCCCGACGGCGCGCCCTGCCCCGAGCAGCTCGGCAACAAGAACACCCCCTACATCTGCCCGCTGCGCACGGCCGACGGGATACCCGACATCGCGGTCGACATGGACGACGGCACGGCGTATGTCGTCTGGCAGAACGGCGGCCCGAACGGCAAGGTGCAAATCCGGCTGGCGAAGTCGACCGACCACGGCCAGACCTGGACGCAGCTGGGCGTCGTCAACGGCGTCCCCAGCACCGACGCACATACGCCCTCGGTGGCGGTCGACGAGGAGGGCACCGTGGCGGTGAGCTACTACGACTACCGCTTCAACGACGTCAACTCCAACGATGGCCTCGAGACCGCGCACTGGATCCGCCGCTCGGGTAATGGCGGGGCGTCGTTTGGGCCCGACGAGATCCTGGGCACGACCTTCGACACCCGTAAGGCGCCGTATGCGAGCGGCTACTTCCTCGGCGACTACGACGGCCTGGCCTCGATCGGAGCGTCGTTCGAGCCCTTCTGGATCTCGACCCAGGGATCGACCGCCGGCAAGCCGGTCTTGAACGGCGGAGTCGACTTCGCAGACCGAACCAACGTGTTCTCCGCCTTCGTTCCGTAGGGCAAGGATCAGGGGCTGGCCGCTGTGCGCGGCCGCCTCTTATTTGCGCCCATGCGAGCGCGCCCTCCAGCTCCTCGTCGAGGCTGTCGCATAAACGCCCTGCTGTCCGGGCCGTTTTGGACCATCCGGGCATGCCCCAGAACATCCTCACCTGCGACCGCGACCAACCGCTGCTGCTGCCGCCCGACCTGCGCGACTGGCTGCCCGCCGAACACCTCGCCTGGTTCGTGATCGAGGCGATCGAGGAGCTCGACCTCGAGCCCTTCTATGGCGCCTATCGCGCCGACGGCCACGGCGCCGCCCCGCACGAGCCGAAGATGATGGTCGGCCTGCTCGCCTACGCCTACGCGGTCGGCGAGCGAAGCTCGCGGGGGATCGAGCGCCGCTGTCGCGAGAACGTCGCCTTCCGCGTGATCTGCGCAAACCAGATCCCCGATCACGCGACGACCGCCCGCTTTCGGGTCCGCCACGAGACCGCGCTCGCCGACCTCTTCGGCCAGGTGCTCGGGCTCTGCGCCGACGCCGGAATCGTCGAGGTCTCCCGCAGCCCGGCGGTTTCGAGGAGGCGGGTTGTTCCGTGCCGACTTCAGCCCCGAGAGCGCACCGGGGTCCGACAACCCCACCCGAACCTCTGCGGGCTAGGTGCAGGGGCCGGAGCCCTCGTTCGGATCGTAATCAGGATCAAACGCGCGCGTCCCATTCCCTCAGGGCTGGCGCTGCCGGCATTGATCGTCACCGATTGACCCTGCGCCAACGGGCGTACCACTACCTCATCGGCGTCTCGACTTCAGCCGATCCAGGAAGCCTCGACGCGGCGCCCTGAAGGCCCGCTGGACGTCGCCCTCCCAGGCGTATTCGATGCCGCCTTCCGTCATCGTCCGCATGCCGGCAGCGGCTTCCGGGAAGCGGTTTCGATCGACGACGTAGAGGCCCCGGATGATCCGGTCACTCTCGTCCCTGTACCAGGTCGGGATCAAGTTAACGTTCGCGTCGCTCAACCCGCCGTCGAAAGCTGCGCCGTATGCCGACCAAACCTCGTCACCGGCTTCCTCGGCACGGCGCGCCTCCTCCGAGACGCCCGCGGCGACGTGTGCCCCGCCACCCCAGCCAGAAACCAGGCGCCGCGCTGGCGAGCCCGGTCTCCCCGGATCCGGCTCGGCGAACAGGTCGGTGCGCGGCTCCTCGCGTGGAGCTGCTTCCGCCTCGTCCGGTTCTTCTCGAGCTAGAGCGACAGCTCGCTCCGCATCACGACGGCCGGCAGAGCGTGCCTCGTCCGCGGTCATGCCTGCACGCTAACGCCGACAGGCCGCGTTCGACATCTCCTGCGAGATCGCCGGCGCAGTGTCTCGCTCTGGCCCCGGGCGACAGGGCCAGGGCGCCCACCTGTACGCCAATAACGCCCAGGCTGCCTTGCCGCCGATCCTCGTGGCAGCTTGACCTGCCGCTTTTGCTTTCACGCGAAAGCGAAACTGAGTCCAGCGTGTCGCCAGATGCCCGCTTCTCGTCTCTATGAAGAAGGGCCGGCTGTCAACTCGCGGTCGGTAGCTCGTCGTCCTCCTCTCGCGTCTCGTGGGGGTGGAGCAGCGCTCATGTCTCTATGGCCTCCTCGGCGGGAGGATTAGGCGAAATTGGAACGTTCGCTCGCGGGCGCATGTCCAAAGGGGGCGGTCAGGCCGCCAGACGAAAAGCGGCGCCTCGTGGAGCGAACTCCTCGTTTCGAGTCAGCATGTGCCAGATCGCGTGAGCGAGGCGCCGAGGGGACTCGACCTGGGCGACCTTGGCCCCGCGCTGCTTGCCGAGCCTTCCCTTGTTTCGCTGGTAGCGCTCGGCGTAGGCGGGATGCTTCAGCGCGTGCATCGTCGCCTCGAGCAGGGCCCAGCGCAGATAGGTCGGGCCGTGCTTTGAGAGCGGGCCGCGCCGGTCCTTCTACCCGACTGGTTCACGCGCGGGCAGAGCCCGGTGTAGCTGGTCAGCTTCTCGGGCGATGAGAAGCGTTCGATCTCGCCGATCTCGGCGGCGATCGTAAACGCCAGCACCCGACCGATCCCCGGGACGCTGCATCAAGAGCGGGATGTAGGGATGGTCGGCGTGGCCGTCGCGAAGCCGGCGGTTGACCTGATCGATCTGGCCCTCGAGCTCGTCGATCAGCGCGAGCGAAGCGGTCACGTTCGAGCGCCAGGGCTCGGGGACGTCGAGGCGGGCCAGGAGCTCTCTCCTCGACCCCGAACAGGTCGGTGACCGGGCAGGGCCGGCCGAAGTTGATCAGGGTCGAGTGGATCCGGTTCTTGAGCGCCGACTTGTGCTTGACCAGGTGAAGGCGAAAGCGAGCGAGCTCGCGCTCCTCGCGGACATGAGGATCCGGAAGCCAGATCGCCGGCACCAGGTCGCGCTGGGAGAGGGTTTCCAAGACGAGCGAATCGGTCTTGTCGGTCTTTAAGGCAAGCGGCGCCAGGCCCTTCACCTTCTGCGCGTCGGCGATTTCAACCGCCCAGCCCTCTCGCTCGAGCGTGTCGTGGATCAGCCTCGCGCCGGTCATCGACTCGACCACGGCGCAGACCGGCTCTCGGTGGACCTCGTCGATCCGCCGCGCGAGGCTGCGCAGAAGTAGACGTCGGGCGGGATGGCGAGCTGGTCGAGGTGCTCTCCGCGATTGGAGAGCAGGCAGACGTCGAGCTTGCGCCGACTCAGATCTAATCCAGCGTGCAACATGTGAAGCGGGCCTCCTTGGTCGCTCTCGGTTGATGAACACGACTGAGCGTGTCACCAACGGAGGCCCTTCTTCATGGCAGTCCATTGCGTGAGCGAGGTGGCCCGGGGCGGAGACGCTCGTTCGTCTCGCAAGCGGAAGTCGCCGTGCCCGGTTGCTAACCGGCCGCCCCGTCGAAACCCTCATCGGAGACAGACACCACGGAAGAGCTCTACGGGTCGTCGACGACCGCGATCGCTTCGATCTCGATCAGGCACCCTGGGTGGGCCAGCCTCTCCACCCCCACTAGCGTGTCGGCCGGCTTGTGATCCCCGAACAGCGCCACCCGGCCCTCTTCGATTGCCGGCAGGTGCTCGTCCCGGTAATTGACGACGAAGATCGTGATCTTGGTCACCTGCTCAGGTGGCACGGGCGGCGGCGAGAGCACGGCCGACGTTTTCGAACGCCTGGCGGGCCTGGACCGCCAGATCATCGCACGAGGAAGTCCTTGAGATTCTCAGCGAGCAAGCCCGGAAGGGCTCGGTGACGGCCGCGGCCGCGCTCGAGCGTGCCCTCAGGGCGCGGGCGAAGGAAGAGCCGCCAGACGATTTGCTCGATCGCCTCCTCGCGAAGTAGGCGCTAGGGGAACGGCGCGTCGTTCATCGAGCGTCAGGCCGGCCGGAAGAAGAATTAATCGCTTGGTCCTGATGAAACGACCACAGCTGCCCTAGCTCCTGCTTCTCGCGCAAAGCAGGAGTGGGGCTACTCCCGCAGCCCGACGGCTTCGAGGGGTGGCGTCATGCTCGCCATGGACCGCATTGACCGGCCAGAGTGCCCTCACCGAATCGGCCGGACGACGAGAAGGTCCTGTCCCGGACCAAGTGTCGTGTGCTCCATTCTCCAGTAGCCATACGTGACCGGTCTGCACAGCTCAAGCCCCGCCTGATCGACGCACCCGCAAGAGGTCCTCCTCGCGGTAAGCGATCGCCGCCTCCGGCCTGTCGGGGACGTCGTAGAAGTAGCCGCCCCTCGTGCGTGAAGCGACGGGTCGCTCGGCCCGCCCTCGTCGCGGCGAGCGATGCCTCATCCAGGATGAAGGATGTCATCAGGCATCGCCCTTCCGGGCGAAGGACCCGACGGATTTCGCTCAGGTAGTTGCTAACTGCCGGCGGGAGCATGTGAGTGAAGACGGAGGTCCGGAAGACGAACTCGAAGGCCTCATCCGCGTAGGGAAAGTCAAAGCTCTCCGGCTTCAGCCGCCCGGTGGGGTTGTAGACGCGGTTGAACACATCGACGTGGCGAAAGCGAAAGTTGGGGTGGCGCGATGCGATCTTCTTCTTGCACGATTCGATCGCCTCGGCCACAACGTCGAAGCCGTCATAGCTCCCGTCCTCGCTCAGGTAGCGGGTAAGCGGCTCGGCCATCCGGCCGGCCCCGCAACCGGGCTCGAGGACCGCCTGGTCTGGCTCCAGGCCCGCGAACCTCGCCATTCTGCGCAGATAGCGGTCTCCGACTTGACCACCCTCGCCTCCCCCCAACGCCTGACTCCGCTGCCGCGCTCGTGGAGCAGGAGTCGGCCCACGCCAGCGAGCGCCAAGCCGTCGGATGCGCCGGATGAGCGAGATCGATTCGATCCTAACTCTCGGGACGGCAGCGCCGAATGGCTGCAATGCCGCGTAGGTCAGGCGGTCGAGGTAGTCGTAGGTCGGCGAGCGAGCGACTTACGACCTCGACGGTCTCCTGCGACATCGGTATCTCGCGCCCGCTCGCAGCCTCAAAATGAGCGAAGACGCGACTCCCCAGGTCGACCTCATCGTGACTTCGGCTTTCGCGTGTCCCCGTCTTGGCAAGCATCTCGGGCCACACCATCGAATGCAAGTGCAGTTCTGCGACATCGCCTACTCCCGCAGCCCGGCGGCTTCGAGGGCTTCGGCTCGCTCCATGACGCTCTCGATGCGGATGACCGATGTTCCTCGAAAGGTCCAGACCTGGAAGTAGCGCAGCTCGCCGAACGCGTGGCTTTGGCGACCGGTCCCGTGCTGGTGAACGTGAACGACGACGCTGTCTCCAGCATCCAGGAACTCGTCACCGGCGATCGCTAGGCCCTCCCACTCGGGAAGGAATACCTCACGCATGTACCTGGCCACCTCGTCAGGGCCGCAGTACACCCCCTCCCCCGAAGCCAGGCCGAACTCCGGGCGCAAGACCAACAGGACGTGCGGGTCATACAACTCCGCTCCCTCGCGGAAGTTCCCGCGGCCCCACTCATCGTAGACCCGCCGCACCACCTCCACGTTCTCCTGCGACATCGCCTACGCAGTATCTCGCTACTCCCCAAGCCCGGCGGCTTCGAGGGCTGCGGACTTGTCTGCGAAGGCCTCCCAGCGGACGATCCGGCCCCGCCGAAAGGTCCACAACTGGAAGTGTTGGCGCTCTACGGGAACGCCGCTTCCCTTTCCACGGCCGTGTTCGTGTACGACCACGACGACGCTCTGTCCAGCGTCAATGAACTCCACCGGATCGATGGCATACTCGTCCCAAGTGCCCCAGTAGTGCCGAAATGCTTGGATGGCCGCATCACGTCCGACCAAGACGTCGGGAAGGTCGGGCACTGGGTGTTCGCGCGAGTCCATGACGATGTGCTCATCGAATAGCTCCGTGAAGGCATCTGCTGTCCAGGAACGTCGAGCCAAGTCCACGTGCTCCTGCGACATCGCCTGCGTAGTATCTCGCTAGGGAGGAGGGTTACGCCGCGGGCGCAGTCCGCCCCCCTGGAGGGCTTGCCAGGCCGTCTCGCTCACCGACACACGATGTGCGTGCACTGGCGCGGGTCGCCGTTGCCGCTCGCCTTGTTCCCGCCGCCGTCGATCACCCCGCGGACGGCCTCGATGCCGAGGTCTCCGTTGCGCCTCGCCTCGTTGCGGGTCAGCTTCGTGGTGCGGCTCTCGATGTCGAAACCGTCGTGTCCCGCGCCGGCGGCGATGTTGCGCTTCAGGAGGCTGTGGTCGTCCCTCTTATTGACCTGGAGGCCATCGCCGCCGCTCAGTCTGACCAGATTGTCACGGACGACGTTGTCGCCGCCGCCGATCGCGGGGCGGTGCACTGCCAAGCGGATGGCGGTCTTGCGGGCGTCAACGATGATGTTGTCGGCGATGAGGTTGCCGCGTCCCTTCTCGACCGCAATCCCGTCCCCGTCCTTGCCTCCGACCCGCGCGCGGGTATGGAGGACGTGGTTTCGGGCAAACACGTTGTGGCTGCCGAGGTCGGCGATGATCCCGAAGCCGCGGTCTCTGACGCTGCGGTTGCGCACCACCCGATTGCGGTTCGCACCTCCCAGGTGGAGGCCGCCCAGCTCCTCGTTGCCTGAGGTCAGGTTCCCCTTGATCACGTTGTGGGTGGATTCGAAGCCTCTGACGCCGACGAACATCCCACTGTCGCTGTTGCCCTTGAACGAGTTCTTTAGGACCCGGACGTGATGGGAGGCAATCAAGAACATCCCGGTAGTTCCTTCCTCGCCGGGGCTGCCGGAGCCGTTTCCCGAGCAGTTTCGCACCCGGCTTCGGGTGCCGCGAAAGAACCCTAGACCGGCGATCCCATTGCCCGATGAGGCGATGCCGAGGAGGCGATTGTGGGTGGCCCTGACGGCAAACACGCCGACCGCGAACTGGCGCACCGAGCCGTGCACCACGGTGACGCCGTCGTGACCATCATTGAGCACCCCTACATCACAGAACTCCGTCCGGGGATCGCAGCCGGAAGCCGGGGTGCCGTCGCCGTCGATCCGGTGGTAGTTGAGGTCGAGGGTGACGTTGTCGGCGCCGATGATGATGCCGTTGTTGGGGCAGTTGACGAGGTTGTGGTGGAGGGTCGTGTCGGTGGTGATCGTGTCGCCGCACTTCGGCTGCTTGGCGGCGGCGGCGCTCCGTGCTGTCCGTGAGGCTCTCGACCTCGCTGTCGATGCGCTGCTCAACGCTACGAGGCCAGCCGCAGCCAAGGCCAGGATCACCGCAAGTGAAACGACCGTCGCCGGGGCGGCGTGAAGGCGAAGCCTGGCCGGCATCCTGTCCTCCCTATCTAGCCACGCAGGGGGCTGCGCGTGTAAGCGAACCTACACCCGCGCGCTACCGCGCGCAAGGCTCCGGGGGTCTGCCCCGGCTGGGCCTCGCACCTCGCTGTGGACAGAAAAGGAGCGCCCTTTGCCCGTTTCGTATACGGAATCGGCACTTCCGCTTTCGCGTGAAAGCAGCAGTGTTGCTTCTCGCGCAAAGCAGCAGTGACCAGATCGCTCGACTCTCCCTCCTCGTCCGTTGCGACAGCGGCGTGGTGTCAGCACAGCGCTTCCGCTCCTCCTCCAAGCCGGGCGAGTCATCCGGCGGTTAGCGGGATCAGCACTCACGCCGGCGCGACCCTCCCCCTCGTGTGCGACATGCCATGTCACGAATTGGAAGTCTGATATCGGCTATGGTCGTTGTCGTCTCGAAGTCAACCGGCCCAGGCACCGATGGACAGGGAGGTCCCAGATGCATCAACGGATTCGTTCCCACCTGACCTACGCGAACGTGATGGTCACGATCCTCGCGTTCATCGTCCTCGGCGGCGGGACGGCCATTGCTGCCGTCGTCGTGTCCTCGAACAGTCAGATCGGGCCGGGGACGATCTCCGGTCACAAGCCGCCAACCGGCAAGCACGCCAACATCATCGCCGGGTCGATCAATGGCAGGGACGTCGCCGACCGAAGCGGCGTCGACACATGCACAAGGTTGGCGCACAAGTACGGTCCGATCTGCGCCAGTGGCGACGGGAAGAGCAGGACCTGGGCCGCTTCCGCTGCGAGTTGCGCGAGCTTGGGCATGCGCCTTCCCTCGGTCGGCGAGGCGATCACCTTGGCCCTGAACCACGACGTTCCCGGAGTCGTCTCGAGCCAGTCGTTTTGGACTGACGGGTGGTTCTACCAAGGTGGTTTCGTCGCGAGCAGTGTCGACGACTTCGGGAATCTCCTCTACGGGCCGGTGAGCGGTACGAACTGGACCGTCTGCGTGACCGACCCGAGCGCCTGACTCGCCCTCGAAGCCGCCGGGCTGCGGGAGTAGCGAGATACTGCGTAGGCGATGTCGCAGGAGAACGTCGAGCTGGTCCGGCGAGAATACGGAGCGCTCGCCGCTAGAGACTGGATAGCCATCGCCGAGATCTGGCATCCGGAGATCGAACTTGAAGCGTCCAGGGCCGCACCGGGAGCAGGTGTCTACCGCGGTACCGAGCAGATCACACGGTTCTTTGACAGCTGGGCGGAGCCATACTCGGAGTACCGGGTCGAAGTCGAGGAGATACGCGAAGCGGGAGACAAGGTCGTGGTCGTGGAACGATTCGCGGGACGTGGCTTGGGAGGCAGCGGTTCCGAAGTGTGGTGTGGCTTGAGGGCAGGCTCTTTCGCCTGATCACGTTCAAGGACGGAAGGATCTGGCGGGTTAAGGAGTGCTCGACCCGTGCCGAAGCCCTCAGAACCGCCGGGCTGCGGGAGTAGCGAGATACTGCGTAGGCGATGTCCCAGGCGGATTTGGACGCGGTCAAGACGTTGTTTGTTGCTTTCGCCGGTCGGGACCTCGACGCCGTGGCCAGGGTTCTCGATCCGAAGGTGGAGATTCGCCCCGCCATCGTCGGCGGCCCCGAGGGGGTCGTCTACCGCGGGTTGAGTGGCAACAGCGACTTTTGGGCAGACATCGACGCGGCCTGGGCGGAGTTCCGCATCGAGGCCGAGGAGTTCCGGGACCTCGGGGGTCGTGTCCTCGTGTTGGGGCGCGCCTTCGCTCGCGGCCGCGAAAGCGGTGTTGCCATCAACGAGCCTGCGGCGTGGATCGCTGAGTTGCGTGAAGGGAAAATCGTGGGCTTCCAGAGTTTCAGCAACCAGCGTGCCGCCCTCGAAGCCGCCGGGCTGCGGGAGTAGGCGATGTCGCAGGAGGACGCCGACACGATCCGTCGCGCCTATGAGGTCTGGAACGAGTCCGGTCCGGCGGCGGTGACGAACCAGTTCTGGGCCGAGGACGCCGTCTACCGCGAGGGACCGGGCTGGCCCGATGCCGGTGTCTATAGAGGCCGCGCCGCGGCGCTAGAACGCATGGAAAGCCTGATCAATCTTCTGGGGCGGATCGAGGTCCGCCTCGATGACTTGATCGATGTCGGCGACGGCCGTTTCATCGCCTGCACGAGCATGGTCGGAAAGGGCGCGGACGATGCGCCCTACACGCGATCCTTCGCCGTCGTTCACCGGCTGCGGGACGGCCTCATCGTCGAGGCCAACTACTACCTCGACCGCGCCCAAGCTCTCGAAGCCGCCGGGCTGTCGGAGTAGGCGATGTCGCAGGAGAACGTCGAGGTGGTGCGGGAAGCGGTGGACGCCGCAAACGCACGCGACCCGGACTCCTTCATAGCGTGCCTTCACCCCGATGTCGAATGGGAAGAGAGCGGCGATGTCTTGCCCGGACTTCGAGGGTTCTACCGTGGGCCGGGCAGAGGCGCGAAAGTGGTTCGCGGAAGCATTCGGGGAAGCCTGGGAGAGCGTTCATAACGAGATCGTCGAGATCACCGAGGGGAGCGATGGCCGGATCGTGGTCGAGTTGTTTGGCACCGCCCACGGTCGGGCCAGCGGCGTGAAGACGGAGCTCCGCCCCTGACAACTCCTCGGGTTCGCAGACGGCAAGATCGCCAGGCGACGGATCTTTTGGACTAGGGACGAGGCCCTCGAAGCCGCCGGGCTGCGGGAGTAGCGAGATACTGCGTCGGCGATGTCGCGGGAGAACGTGGAGATCGTGCGGCGCTCGTTCGACGTCTGGAATGAGGGTGACGTCGAGGCCATCCGCAGGCTCTACACGGACGACGTGGTGATACAGACTCCCGAAGGGCTTACGAATCTCGGCAAGACCTTCGCCAGCGACGATCCAGTCGGACGCTGGCTTGCGGAACATCGGGAGGTGTGGTCCGAGACACGCTGGGAAGTCGAGCGGATCTTTGAGAAGGGTGATGCTGTGGTGAGCTTCTACCGCGGGGTCGGCGTGGGTCGCGGGAGCGGTGTAGAGGTCATACGCGACCTCACGGGCGTCCACCACATCCGCGACGGCAAGATCGCGAGCGAGCGGATCTACCTCGATCGCGAGGAAGCCCTCGAAGCCGCCGGGCTGCGCGAGTAGCTGCTTCATCGACTTGACCCCCCGAGCCTCGGGTGAGAGGCTGGCCCTGACTTGGCGGTCGCTGAACCGCCCTGACTTGGCGGTCGCTGAACCCGCCGACCAGCCCGAACGGACTCGCCGACGCCTTTGGCCTCCGCCCAATCGAAACGGAGGAATCCAGATGCGTCAACGACCTCGATCGCGTCGAACCCGTGCAGTCATCGTCGCGCTCGCCCTGGCGACCGCGCTCGCCGTCGCCGCGACACCGGCCAGCGCCGACACCGGCAGCGTCTACTTCGACAACAACGACAACGTCGCCGCCGGCCAGACCGCGCTGCTCTTCAACGGGACCTTTACCGGTGTCGGCAACGTCGGCCTGGGCCGCTCGGTGATGCCCGCCCTCACCAGCGGCGGCGGCAACGTCGCCGTCGGCGAGGCCGCGCTGCTCAACAACACCACCGGTAACGGCAACGTCGCCGCCGGCGATGGCGCGCTGTCCAAAAACACCACCGGTTTCGGCAACGTCGCCACCGGCAACGGCGCGCTGTTCGCCAACACCACCGGCAGCAGCAACGTCGCCGGCGGCGATAACGCGCTGGTCGCCAACACCACCGGGAACCAGAACGTCGCCACCGGCGAGGGCGCGCTGGGATCCAACACCACCGGTATCGCCAACGTCGCCACCGGGAGGGAGGCGCTCATCTCCAACACCACCGGTAACGACAACGTCGCCACCGGCCGCCTCGCTCTCTTCAACAACCAAACCGGGAATAACAACGTCGCCGCGGGGAACCAGGCGCTCCTCAACGCGACCGGGTCGCGAAACATCGCCATCGGCTCCAACGCCGGCATCAACCTGACCACCGGCGGCCGCAACCTCGACATCTGGAATCCGGGGAGGGCCGGAGAATCGGGGACGATCCGGATCGGCCAGGACGACAACCAGGACGCGGCCTTCATCGCCGGGATCAGCGGCACAACCCTCAGCGGCGCGCAGCCGGTGGTCGTCAAGTCGAATGGCCAGCTCGGGACCGCGCCCGCCACCGCCGCGCCGCTCAGCGGCAAGAGCCAGACGCTCAGTCGGCTGCGGGCCGAGAACCGGCGACAGAGCGACAGGCTGCGTGAGCAGGCGGGTGCGCTGCGCCAGATGCGGGCGTCGATCCAGCGGCTTCGCCACCAAGTGCAGAACGGAGGCTGAATAGAACGGTCCCTGACATTCGAAGCCGCCGGGCTGCGGGGTTAGGCCAGCGACTCGCGAAATACTGCGTAGGCGATGGTCGCAGAAGAACGTGGAGGTCGCGCTGCGCTGGATCGAAGCGTTTAACCGGCAAGACCGGATCACGGAAGCGGCCCCTGTGGCGCTCCGATGCGGTAGCTGACTGGTCGCGAGCGCGAGGGCCGTTCAAGGGTGTCTATCGCGGTGGCGGTCAGCGCGAGGCCTTCCGGAACGAGTTCTGGTCGACGTTTCAATACGTCCAAATCGAGACCTACGATGTCGCGGAGGCGGGTTCCGAGGTCGTGGTCCCGAACACCGCCCACATGCGGGGTCGCGACGGGATCGAGGTGAGCGCGAGGAGCACGTTGGTGTTCACGGTCGAGAATGGGCAGATCACCCGCCTGCGGTTGTTCCAGGAGCGAGCCGAGGCCCTCGAAGCCGCCGGGCTGCGGGAGTAGCGAGATACTGCGGAGGCGATGTCTCAGGAGAACGTGGAGATGGCGGGGCGAGGCTACGAGGCGTACAACCGAGGTGACCTTGACGCCGCCGTCGCCGACTTCGCGCCGACGTTTGAATACGTCACGACCGGTGCGATACCCGGGGTTACGGGCGTCTATCGGGGGCCAGAGGCATGGAAAGAGTTCGTGGCCTGGACGTGGAGCGAGTTTGATGATCCGCGCTTTGAAGTCCATGAACTCACCGATGCGGGAAGTCAGGTGCTCGCCTCGGTCACCCTGCGAGGCCGTGGGAAACAGAGCGGCGCGGAGGTCAGCTGGAACCTTTGGCACCTTTGGACGGTGCGAGACGGCCAGGTCGTACGGGGGCAGGCATTCGCCGCAAGCGACGAAGCCCTCGAAGCCGCCGGGCTGCGGGAGTAGCACCCTCAGAGCTCTCTCGCCCTCTGGAGCCCGGTCGCGCCCTCGCTGATCGCACGTTCGGTTGCCTGGTTCAGCCAGTCGACGTGCTCGGCCATGATCTCGGCGAGCTCGGGGTTGATGCCGTTGTCGTCGGTCACTCGTGGTGGTCCTTTCTGCCGCGATGGCTACGCCGTGGCTACGGGATGGCTACGTGACTGACCCCGACTGACCCTCATTGACGCCTAGGACGTGGCTATCCGACGTGCCTGACGCCTAGGTTGGGCGGTCACTTAGACTTCCGCCGCCATGCATCGCGCACCCGCCTTCCTTCCGCGGCTCGGCGCCGTGCTGGCTGCCGTCGCCGTGATCGCGCTCGGAGTCGCGCTGTCCGGCTGTGACACCTCCCCGGAGAACGCGAACCAGGTCAGCGAGGGACAGGGAATCAAGCTGGGCGATCTGCTCTACAACGTGCAGATCACACGCATCCTGAACCCGTCCGACCAGGAGGACAGCGCGTACCTCGTCGGCCAGAAGCCACCCAGCGCCGACCAGTACTACCTCGGGGTGTTCATGAGGGTCGACAACGAGGGGGACACCTCCGCTCAGGTCGCCAGCGACTTCAAGGTCGTCGACACGGTCGGCGTTACCTTCGATCCCATTCCGAGCAAGAGCCTGTTCGCGCTCCCGCTCGGCCGTACCGTCCATCCGGGTGATCAGCTGCCCGAGGGGGAGACGACGGCGGCCAACGGCCCGATCGAGGGGGCGATGGTCCTGTTCCGGATCGACGGCGCGGCGATCCAGGACCGGCCACTGACGCTCGAGATCCCCTCGTCCAACGGCGCCACCGGCGAAGTCGAGCTTGACATCTGACGTCGCCCTGCGGATCGCCCTGGTCGTGGCGGCGATCGCGGGGCTCGTCGTCCTGCTGGGGATCTTCGGGACCGGGGTCCGGATCGCCTGCCTCGTCTTGATCGCGCTCCTCGGCGGCCTCTCCGTGATCATCGGCGCCATCATCGGGTTTCCGAGGGAGGCGGAGCAGTAAGGAGCCCCCTAACTCACCCCGAACGCCGAGGCCATGATCTGGCGCACGATCGGTGCCGCGACGGTGCCGCCGTCGCCGTTCGCGTTCACCACCATCGCGGCGACGGCGAGCTTCGGGTCCGTGGCCGGCGCGAACGCCGTGAACCACGCGTCCACTCGCTGGGACTCCGCGCTCGCCGTCACGGACCCGAGCTCCGCGGTTCCTGTCTTGCCGGCGACCTGAATGCCGGGCAGGGCGGCGGCGGTGCCCGTTCCCTGGGTGACGACGCCGATCATGAGTGTCCGGAGCGTGGACGTCACTCCGCTCGAGGTGACCCGAACCGGCTTCGCGCTCGCCTGGAGCGAGCGGTCGGTGATGAGGGACGTCGGCTCGCGCACGCCCCCGTTGGCGATCGCCTGGGCCACCGAGGCCATCTCGAGCGGCGTCGCGAGCACCTGGCCCTGGCCGATCGCGGAGACGGCCAGGTCGAGGTCACTGGAGATGTGCATCGGCAGCGTGCTCTGCGGGATGCCCGCAACCTTGATCGCGCGGTCCTCGTACAGGGACGGGGAGGAGTTGAACCCGTAGCTCTCCGCCGTCCCGACGAGGCGCTTTGAACCGAGCTTCGGCCCCAGAGGCACGAAGACGCTGTTGCAGGACTCGGCGAACGCCTCGGTGAACGTTCCGCCGCAGGCCTCGTTGTGCGCGTTGTCGATCTGCCTGCCTTCCACCGTGGCCGAGGTCTCGATCGGGAACTGGTCGCTCGGATGCACGACGCCGTCCTCGAGCGCGGCCGTTGTCGTGATGAGCTTGAAGGTGGAGCCCGGCGGCTGCGGGCCCGAGAACGCAATGCCAGCCACCGCTCGGACCGAGCCGTCGTCGGCGTCCAACACCGCGACCCCGCCATAGGTGGCGCCGAGCGCTGTCACCGCGGCGCGCTGCAGGTCCGGGTCGATCGTAGTGTGCACCGCCTTGCCCGGAATCGGAGCGGTCGCGGCCAGCGTGCGCCCATCGCCGGCGTTGCCACCGCCTGGAGGGACGGCGACGAGCTGCCCACCCGGATGGCCGGCCAGCCGCTGGTTGAACGCGAGCTCGAGGCCGCTCGTCCCGGTCGGATAATCCGGAGGGAAGCCCAACCGCTCGAGCTCTGCCTCCTGCTTGTGGTGAGGTGTGGAGACGCTTCCCGCGACCGCGGAGGCCGCCGTCCCGATCGGCGAGGACCGCGCGGTGGCGGGACCCGCCGCGAGCGGGGTTCCGTCGTTGGCGAGGATCGGCGCCCTCCTGGGCACGTCCGTGTGACGGGCTAGCGTCTCGCCCCGGCGCAGACCGGGAAACACCAGGTTGGGGCTCCAGCCGACCGTTCCGTCGTCAAGCGGAAGCACCAGGCCACGCTGGATGTCTCCGAACGCATGCGTCGTCAGGGTCAGGGGGACGGAGGCCGCTGGTCCGCCATCGGAGTCCGACTCCGATGCTTCGCCGGTCGCGACGTGTTTCACCGTGGCCGTCATCTCGGCGCGCTGGTAGTCGGCGATGAACTCTTCACGGGAGTAACGGCGCGCGGACGACGGGGAGATCTGGGCATACATGGCACGGAAGTCCTGGTTCGCCCAGGCGTCCGCGAACTCCTGAGCGGTGCCGAGCTCCGTGCGGCTCGCTCCCCGGATCGCCCCGGCGACGAACGCCGCCAAGCCCAGCAAGGCGATCGGAAGCGCGCGTGTGAGAAGGCGCCGCCGCCGCGCCGCCCGGGTACCCGACGTGTTCAACCGAGTACAAGTTAGCCGCCGTGAACCTCGTGGACGTCATCATCATCGTCCTCGCGATCGCGTTCGCGGGGATCGGATACGAGCGAGGACTGCTCGCGAGCGCGCTTCCGCTCGCCGGGTTCGTGCTTGGAGCCATCGTCGGTGGAAGGCTCGGTCCGGCACTCCTCGCCGAGGGCGGCGAGTCGCCGTACGCGCCACTCGTCACGGTCGTGTGTGGGCTGCTGGTGGGGACGGCGGTCGCCGTCCTGATGGAGGGCGTGGCGGAGGTGGTCAGGCTGCGGTTCATTCCGCGTCGCGGCGTGGTTGGTCGAATCGACGGCGTCGCCGGCGGGGTGCTGCTGGGCGCCCTGGGACTGCTCCTCGCCTGGGCGTTCGGTGCCGCGGCGCTGAACGTCCCGGGCCCCGGCGACCGGGGGCTTCGCGACGCGCTTCAGCAATCGAAGATCCTCGGCGCGCTCAATGATTTCCTGCCGCCGAGCGGCCCGATCCTGAACCTGCTGCGCCACGTGGATCCCGTGCCATCGGTATCGGGCCCGGAGCCGAGGGTGGCAGCGCCGACCCCGGCGATCGCCCACGACCCTGACGTTCGACGCGCGGGCAGGAGCGTCGTGAAGGTCCTCGGTTCGGCGTGCGGCCTTGGGATCGAGGGCTCGGGTTGGGTGGGGGGGCGGGACCTCGTCGTCACGAACGCTCACGTTGTCGCCGGCGAGGATTCGACCACCGTCACCACGCAGGACGGCGACGAATTCAACGCCACCGCCGTGCACTACGACCCGCACAACGATCTTGCGATCCTGCGCGTAGATGGCCTCGGCCTGACACCGCTCGGCCTCGACCGAGACGCGGCAGCGGGGACGGGCGGGGCGGTGCTCGGCTATCCCGAAAACGGGCCGTTCACGGTGGCTCCGGCGCGCCTGGGAACCACCGAGACCGTGATCAGCCAGGACTCCTACGGGCGCGGGCCGGTACAGCGTCAGATGACGTCCTTCCGCGGCGGCGTGAAGAGCGGCAACTCGGGTGGCCCCGTGGTCGACTCGTCCGGGGACGTCCTGACGACGGTCTTCGCCGCCGCGAAGGCAAACGGCCCGCCCGGTGGCCTGGGCGTTCCCGACGACATCGCCGGCAACGCGCTGTCCGGCCCGCTCCGCCCGAGCGGGACCGGTCCCTGTGCGGCGTGAACCACTCCAGAGCCCAGGTGGCGCCTTCTGTACCCTGAATCGCGGGTGCAATCAGGGCCTTCGCAAGCCGAACGCCGTCGAGCACGGCCTCGGGGAAAGCCGGCGCGCGTATCCCCCGACTTCCATGAGGCGGTCGAGCTGATCGGCAAGCGCTGGACGGGAGCGATCGTGTGGGCGCTCTCGGAGCGCAACCATTACTTCGCCGAGTTGACGCAGATCGTCCCGGGACTTTCGGATCGCCTGCTTTCGCGGCGCCTGCGCGAGCTCGAGGCCGAGGGCCTCGTCGAGCGGAGCGTGCACGCCGGCACGCCGCCCCGGGTCTCCTACGCGCTCACCGAGAAGGGCGAGGGTCTGCGCCCCGCGATCCGCGAGCTGCGCGCGTGGGCACAGCGCTGGAACGGCGCCCACTCCTGACCAGCCGGCGCGGCGTGCCGGCGATCACCACTCGCGGGGGTTGCCGCGCGGGATCTCGTCGCGCACCAGCACCGCCTCGATGACCTCGACCGGCACGGGGGCGGTGGTCTCCCGGAAGAGCTCAAGCTGATCGGCGCCGATCGAGCCGAACGCAGCCTCGAGCGCACGCAGGTACGCGGCCAGGATCACCGCGCCCGGCGGTGGGGTGGGGGCGAAGTTCTCCGGCTTAGCAGCGAAGCTGAGTACCCGCTCGAATCCGGAGGCCGCGGCCGCCGGCCGCACCCCATCCGTCACGTCCACACGCCGGTAGCGGATCTCGCGGACGTCGAGGCGGTCGAGTTCCGCCTCCGTCACCTGGATCAGCACGCCGTTCGGGCCGGCGCCACCTGGACCGCGCTCGATGTTGAGGCCCAGGCAATGGGTCGGCACGACTCGGGTTTCCGCATGGGCGAATGTCTTCTCGGTCGCCCGGTTGTCGCGCAGTTGAGACCACCGGCGGCGCCAACCGGCGAGGCGGACGGTCGCTGCATGACGGACGGGCCGCCCGAGCGTGCCCTCCGCGCTCGGAATGCTCACGAGCGAGCCGTACGCGAAGAGCGCTAGGAGGCCGTTGCCCACCGAGGCCTCCACGCCGGGTTGCCGCAGAGGCGCGCCGCCGCCGGGCAGCCGTGGCACAGCGCGACGTGGGGGGAGTCGGTGCGGACGAACTCGCCGCCGCGAATCCCTGCGATCAGTCCCTCGACGCGCTCGCGCGCATCGCGCAGACGGGACTCGTCGTAGCTCTCGACGACCGCCCGGTCGGGCTGCTCGAGGAAGCAGTAGGCGGCCTGGACCGCGCCCGACGCCGTGCGCGGCCGCGCGCTGCACCGCAAGCGCGTAGACGTCGCGCTGGATCTCGTAGCGGCCGGCCAGCTCCACCGGGTCCGCGCCGGCGAGCGCATCCGTCTTGTAGTCGACGACCAGCGGGCCCTGCGGGGTATCCGCCAGCAGGTCGACCTTCCCGCGGACGACGGTGGCGCCCAGCTCGAGCAGGAACGGAACCTCCGGGCGCACCCGTGCGCCGTCGCGCGCGAGCGTCGCGCACACATCCGACCCCAGCCACCCGTCCACCAGCGCGACCACTCGCTCGCGCGCCTCCGTGTCCCCGGCGAGGCCCTCGCGGGCGAGGATGCGGTCGATGTCATCCTCGGCCGGCCGGTCCCACGACCGGCGCGCGGCGCGCCTCCAGGACCGCGTGGACGGAGCTTCCGATCGCCAGCGACCGCTCGCGAGAACCCAGGGCCGGATCCAGCAGCTCGTCGGCCTCCGGGGCCGCTTGCTCCTCCCGGCCGTCCTCCGTCGCGATGGCCTCCGCCGGCGACCCCAGGCCCAGGATCCGCTCGACGTAGAAGCGATAGCCGCAGTCGGCATAGCTTGCGAGCGCCGAGTACGAGAGGTGCCCAGCGCCCTGCGGGGAGGGCGCTGGGCGAAGCAGCGGCGCCGACGGCCCGCCCGCCAGTGGGAGCGGCTCGGCGGCGCCCTCGAGCCGGGCGCGAAGCTCCTTCGCTCGCTCGGCCCCGGGGCGCTGGATGGCCACTCGGATTCGGGGAACCGGACCCGCTGCATGGCCTCCGCCCACCGCGGGTGCGCTGGGGAGCTCGACCTCGCCGTCCTCTCCCGTCCATCCCAGGCGGCGTAGCGCGGGCAGCAGCACCTGGAGCGCCGTGTGCGAGCGGCGCAGCGATTCCGGCGGCTCATCGATGGGAAGGCTGCAGGTGCCGCTGATGATCAGGCGCTCCTGAGCCCGGGTCGCGGCCACGTAGGTGAGCCGAAGCGCCTCCTCGACCTCCGCCGCCGATTCTGCCTCGCTCAGCTCGACCAGCCGCCAGAGGCGCAGCGACTCGGCGGCCGCGACCGGCAGCCGCATCCCGAGCTGCGCGCCCATGGGGTCTCCGACCGGACCCCGGAGCCGGCCGACGATCAGGTCGGGATTGGCGAAGCCGGCGCCGAGTCCTCGGCCCATGTCGGCGACCGCCACGACCGGAAACTCGAGTCCCTTGGCGGCGTGGACCGTCATCACCCGCACGCCGTCGTGCCCCTCCACCCGGACGGCCGCCATGCCCTCGCGTTCGTCGCGTCGCGTGCGCTCCTCCGCGAAGTCCAGGAACCCGCGCAGGTCGCGCCCGTCGTGCTCCTCGTACTCGGCCGCGAGCCGCATGAGCTTTCGGACGTTGGCCATCCGCCGGGGCCCATTCTTCATCCGCAGGATCGCGAGGTCGTAGTCGAACGCCGTGATCACGCGGTCGACCAGCGCGTCGAGCGGACGAAGCGGCGCCTCGGCGCGCAGGCCCGACAGGAGCTCGCGAAATCGCTCGAGACGTGCGACGTCATCCGGCGGCGTCGCAGCCGGCCACTTCGCCTGCTCGATCTCGGGCCACACGTGCAGCGGACGCCCCTCCTCGTTGCGGGCCCCCTGGCGCAGGAGCCAGAGCGCGTCGGCGCTCACGCCGCAGGCCGGCGAGGCGAGCGCTCCGAACAGCGCCTCGTCGTCGAGCGGGTTCGCGATGACCCCCAGCAGGCGCAACGCATCCTCGACCTGCTGCTGTGACCAGTAGCCGCGACCTCCGACGACGTACGGCGCGAGGTCCGCCCGCGCCAGCGCCTCCTCGAACGCGTCCACGTGCGTGAACGCGCGCAACAGGACCACCATGTCGCCGCGCTCGATTCCCTGCGATCGAAGCTCGGCGAGGCGGTGCGCGAGAAAACGTGCCTCGGCGACGCACGCGGCTCCGGTCTCGCCCGGCGGTGGGTCGAGGTCGATGTCGTCGGACCGCCAGCCGCGGCCGGCCCGATCGCTGGAGCTGTCGGTCAAGAGGATCTCCGCGGCGGGCCCGCCGCCGGGCGGCTCCCGGTCGTTCTCGAGCCCAGCCTCGAGCGGCGTGAACGCATCGCCGAACATCGCCTCACCCATCAAGTCGACGGCGGCCAGCACGTCCGGGCGCGCGCGAAAGCTCCCACGCAGCGGAAGCTCGGCCACGGCCGGATCGGCCTCCGCGGCGCGACGCCGCTCCCGGAACACGTCGAGGTCGGCGTGACGGAACCGGTAGATCGACTGGAACTCATCGCCCACCATGAAGAGCCGGGTCTCCGGGCCGCGCAGCGCATCGATCAGCGCGAGCTGGACGCGGTTCGTGTCCTGGAACTCGTCGACCATCACGTGTGCGAACCGCCGGCGCCACGCCTCGGCGACCGGTCCGGGACTGCGTAACAGGTCGAGCGCGCGAAGCTCGAGGTCGGCGAAGTCCGCTCCCGAGCGCTCCGCCTTGAGCCGCCGGTACTCGCGGTCGTATGCCGCGAGGAGCGCATCGATGCTCGCCAGGCCCTCCCTCGCTCGCTGCGCCTCGCAAGGCTCGAGGACGGGGTCCTCGTCCTGGTCCTTGACCGAGCGAACCGGCGGGCCCGGGTCCGGGAGCCGCGGCGGGTCCACGCCCTGGCTCCGAAGTCGCTCGTGCGCGCCGATGACCAGGTCGCGGAGGCGCGGGCCGTTGAACGCCGCGGCGAAGCGCGCGGTGGCGGCGTCGCCGTCGGCGACGACCTCCCGAAGCGCTGCCTCGAAAGCCTGCGCGCGCAGGCGTGCGGACTCGGCCTCGTCGAGGACGCGGAAGCGCGGATCCATCCGCGCCGCGATGGGGTGAGCGGCGAGGAGCCTTCGGCAGAAGCCGTGAATGGTCGTGATCCAGGCGCGCTCTCCCTCGCGGGCGGCGCTGATGATGTGCCGCGCGCCCTCGTGATCACCGCGCCCGCCGGCCGCCCTGGCGCGCCCCAGGAGGCGCCTCCGGACCCGCTGCCGGAGCTCGCCCGCTGCGCGCTCCGTGAACGTGAACGCGAGGATCGCATCGGGCTTATGGCCGTCCTCGGTCACGGAATCGCAGTAGCGCTCGACGAGCACGCCGCTCTTCCCGGAGCCCGCCCCGGCCTCGGTAAAGACGTCGTGGTCGCGGCAGGCGATGGCGGCGCGCTGCGCGGCCGTCGGCTCGACCTCCGGCACCTCCGAGGCGGGTTCGTCCGTCGCGACGAGGGCCAGCTGCTGGGGCGCGTACACCGTCATGAGCCGTTCCCCTCGCCGTTGCCAGGGCCGCTCTCGGGGCCGATCGAGCGCTCGAGACGGCAGATCGGCTGATAGGTACACCACTTGGGGCAATGGCCCTGGTTGGGCTTGCGGTCGATGGCGCCCTTGCGCATCGCCTCGGCCCGCTCCCGCGCGGTCGCGACCCCGGCGGCCACCGTTTCCCGTACCTCGTCCGGGTCGAGGATGTCGGTCCGAGTGAGGTCGAGGCCCTCGGTCACGTCATCGATGGCGGCGACGAACCCGCGCGGCCTCGGGTTTCCCGCTCCGCCGAGCTGGTAGTAGAGCCCGCCGAGCGGCTCGATTCCCCACTGCTCGCGGATCGCCCGGGCATAGAGCTGAAGCTGGAGCTTTCCCTCCTCGGCGAGCTTTGCCCCCGCGGTCACGCTCGAGGAGGTCTTGTAGTCATAGACGATGCCGGACCGCCCGTCCGGCGTCACGTCGACTCGGTCGATCATCCCGTGAAGCGACAGCTCACCGAGCCGGAGCGACCCCTGCTCGGACTCCTCGCCCTCCCCGAACGAGGCCTCGATCAGCCGCGGGCGGAGCTTGGTGTCCGAGCGGCTCTCGCGCTCCAGAAGCCGGTCGATCTGAGCGCGCATGCGCTCCATGGCCACGTCGGCGAGCGAGCGCCCCCGCTTCCACCCCCGACGCTCGGCTGCGTCGGCGAGCAGTTCGCCCCCCCGCGCGCGCCAGCGATCCAGGTCGCCCGGCCGAGGGATCCGGTCGGCTCCGGGAGGGTCGCGATAGAGCCCCTCCAGCACCTCGTGGACGATCGACCCGGCGGTGAGCGGCTCCGGCTCCGGATCGAGGCCCTGCGGAACGAGCTCGTGGTCGACGAACCACCGATACGGGCACTCGATCCACTTCTCGATCGTTCCCGCGCCGACCGGGCTGCGCTCGGCGAGCGCTGCGAGGACATCGGGCACGGCGAGCGGTCCTGGGAGAGGTGGGTCATGGCGTGGCCCGATCGCCGCGAGCGAGCGGGCAAGCGCCCGCTCGCTGGGCGCGCCGGCGGGATCGAAGACGACGCGATCTAGCCCGCGTACCCGCTTGAGCCGCGCCTCCGCCTCCTCCGGGCTCGGCCCGAGGAGGTCCAGCACGTCGTCGACGAACGGCGACCGCGTCGTCGGTCGGCCCTCCTCGTCGGAGCTGCGCCAGGAGAGCCACAATCGCTCGGTCGGGCGCGCGACGCAGGAATGGAAGAGGTAGCGCTCCTCCAGCGCGGAATCGATCCGCGTGAGCGCGGGGATGCCGAGGCGCCGACGTCGCTCCTCGCCGAGCAGCGGATCGACGACGCCGGGCCCGGGAAACTCGCCGTCCTGGAGCGACGCCACGAAGAGATGGCGAGCGCGCGCCGCGCGTACGCGATACGGGCTGAGGACGCGCACTCGTCCCTCGGTTGGCCCGCGCCACAGCGGCACGCGGACCTCCTCCAGGGCCTCGAGCGCCTCGGTAGGGGAGGGCGCGGCGCATCCGGGAAGCTCGTCCAGGGCGGCGAGCTCTTCCAGCGTCGCGCCGGCGACCTCGGCGGCGCGAGCCTCGAGCGGCTCGAACGGCACGCCCTCCTCGCCCCGTGCGCGCTCCGCCGCGTCCACGGGCTCGAGGCCCATGTGGGGATCCTGGGCCAGCCGGCGGGCCTCGCCTGCGAGCACCCGAAGCCAGGCCGCGGGCCGGCGCGCGGCCCGGATCCTGCTGAGCGCAGCCGGCGGTGCCTTCCAGCCCGCGACGGCCTCGTCGACCGTCAGCGAACCCTCGCGCCTGACCTTCCGCTCCACCCAGTCGGCGATCGACTGGTGGGTCATGCCGAGGCTCGCGCGGAGGAAGTCGAGGAGATCCTCGACCCCGCTCTCTGCGGTAGAGCAGCGGCCGAGCGCGATGACTCCCCGCCCCACCGCGGTGCGCGACAGCGGCACCGAAGCCTCCAACGCTACGGGTATGCCCAAACCCGCCAGCACCTGGTGGTAGAGCGATCCGCGCGCATCGGGCCGTCGGAGGACGACGACGATGTCGTCCGGTGCGACGCCACCGGCCAGCAGCTTGGCGATCTCACCGGCCACGGCCTCGGCCTCGCCTCGCTCGCCGGCGCACTCGAGGAGGGCGAGGCCGCCGTCGGGCTCGAGGGGGCGGTCGGCGAGCGCGAACAGCCGCCGGTCGAGCTCGCGCAGCGTCGTGCTCGCCGTGTAGGCCGGGTCGAATGGAAGCTCGACGGCGACCTCCGCGCCCAGCTCGTCGCGGAGCTGGGCGAGGAGCTTCGCTCGCGCGGCGAGGGCATCGTTGTCCTCGTAGGTGACCGCGACGGTGACCTCGCTCGCCGACCCCAGAGCGCTCAGCATGTCGAGCTGCTCCTCGGTCAGGTCGTCGAATCCGTAAACCAGGACCGGCCGCGAGCCCCAGGTGCCGCCGCGGTCGCGCAGGCTTCGCGTCGCGGTGGCCGCTGCCGAGTGAGGGTCGTCGCGGCCCGCGGCGTCACGGCGCTCGACGTAGCCGGCATATAGGGCCGCGAGCTCGGCCTCGTATTCGCCGCCCTCGATCTCGCTCGCCGCCCGCGCGAGCTCATCGGGGCCCAGGAGCGCCGCTTGAAGCTCCCTGATCAAGCGCTCGAGGGCCGGCGCGAAGCCCGGCTGGCGCGACGGCGCGGCGAGCAGCCGCAGGTCGGTGTCCGCTACGACAGCGCGAACGAGGGCGAGTCGCTGCGCGTCTGACAGAAGCGGTCGCACGGGCGCGCCCGAGGCCGCCGCGATCTCGTCGCGCAGCCGGTGGAACGTGCTGATCGAGGCGCCGAGCAACGCCCCGTCGCTGCCGCAGAGCTCGCGCTCGAACCGGGCGGCGTCATCGGCCGTGGGCACGACCAGCACCGGGTCCCGATCGAGAGCCGCCTGCAACCGCTCCCGGATGGCGCCCGCGCGACCTGAGTTCGGCGGTCCGACTATGACCGAAATCGACATTCGATCCAGCATAGGTCGGCCCACGGCGGGGCTCCTGGCTGAGATCTCGTCCGAAGTTTCCGTCGGGCGCCCGGTCTATCTTCGCCGGGCCATGCCGCTTTGCTTCATCGACCCCGCGGACGCGATCCGGGCGATCGCCGACTCAGTGGGCAGGGAGGCCCGGCGCCAGCTCCTGGGCGAGGCGGTGCGCGCGTGGGTGGACGAGATCCCGGACGACGAGCTGGAGGCCCACTATGCCCGCGCCATCGCGGAGCTCGACGATCACGACATCTCGATGCTCGCCGCGTGGCACGCGTCCATGGACGTCGGCCATCCGGTGCCGAACCGCGATTTCCTGATGGGGGCGTTCCCATCACTTGGCCAGCACCGGCGCGAGGCGCTGAAGCTCGCCGCTGGCTTCCGGGGCGAGGAGGCCGTCGACGCCGGCGTGACCGAGGAGCGGGCCCTGGAGACCGTGCTCGACTGGCTGTCGCCGCCTCGCCTGATGGAGCTCGCCGCCGAGGCGATGGAGCTCTACGTCTGGGACCGCATCGGTTCGGATAACTAGCGAGATCCTGGGGGCCGAACTCGCCCGAGCGCTAACGTAGAGCTCGGGATGGAGGCGGATGACGCTTTCACCGCGGGAGCCCCTCGTGGTCCCGGTGAACAGAGGCAAGGATTTGACCTCGATCCCGCGCTGCTGCGGGGCTTGACCCAGTCCAGGCTCTCGCGCCGGCAGTTCATGCGCGCCGGCGCCACGGCCGCCGCGGTTGCCGGCCTCGGGTCCGTGTTGTCCGCCTGCGGGATCGCCGGTACCCGGGACACGGGCGCTCCCGCCGCCTTTGACTGGACCTCTTGGTGGGCGAAACAGCAAAAGCACGGGGTGCTCGACTGGGCGAACTGGCCGCTCTACATCGACACCTCGCACGGCCGCCATCCATCGCTCGAGCTCTTTACGAAGCGGACGGGGATCCACGTCAACTACCGGCCGGTGATTCAGGAGAACGCGTCGTTCTTCGCCCAGATCAGCCCGGTGCTCCAGGCCAGGCAGGGGATCGGTTACGACCTGATCGTCATCAGCGACGGGTGGGAGCTCACCCAGATGATCGCCAACCGCTGGCTCATCCCCCTCGATCACTCGCGCATTCCGAATTTCCGTCGGTACGCGGGACCGATCGCGGTGAGGCCGAGCTTCGACCCGCGCAATCGCTACACGGTCACGTGGCAGGCCGGGATCACGGGGATCGGATACGACCCACGGATGACCGGACGCGAGATCACGAGCGTCAAGGACCTCTGGGACCCCGCGTTCAAGGGCAAGGTGGGCATGATGTCCGACGACACGGAGCTCGGCAGCGTCGGCATGCTCGCCCTGGGCATCGACCCGGTTTCGTCGACGCCGGCGGATTGGCGGCGCGCGGCGGCGCTCCTGACCAAGCAGCGCGACGAGGGGCTCGTCCGCCAGTACTACGACCAGAGCTACATCAAGGCGCTGGAGGACGGCGATACCTGGATCTCGCAGGCATGGTCGGGCGACATCTTCCAGGCGAACTACTCCGGCTTCAAGCACCTCAAGTTCGTGATCCCGAAGGAGGGCGGGATGCTCTGGCACGACAACTGCATGATCCCGCTGCACGCGCAGAATCCCGTCGACGCGCTGGAGTGGGTCAACTTCTACTACCAGCCGCCGATCCAGGCCATGATCGAGGACTGGGTCAACTATCTCTGCCCGGTGCCGGCGGCGAAGGGACTGATCGCGAACAAGCTCAATGATCCGTCGGTGGCCGATAGCCAGCTCGTCTTTCCATCGTCATCGACGAACCGGCACCTGCGCGACTACTACGACTTCAAGGGGATCGATGACCACGATGAGTGGACGTCGATCTTCCAGCCCGTATATCAGTCATGACCGCTCGCACAGCCCGCCTGCGGCAGCTGGCGGCCCCCTACGCGCTCGAGCTTCCGGCCGGCGTCTGGGTGGGCCTGTTCTTCCTCGTCCCGCTGCTGGCGATCCTCTCCGTCTCCCTGATGACGGGGAACTCGATCGACGGCTACGCGCTGACCTGGAACTTCCACATCTATCCGGATGTGATCGATCAGTACGCGACGCAGTTCGCTCGCTCGTTCTATTACGGGCTGGCGTCGACGGCGATCGCGCTGATCGTGATGTACCCGGTCGCCTACTGGATCGCGTTCTACGGCGGCCGCCACAAGTCGACGTTGCTCCTGATCATCCTGCTGCCGTTCTTCGTCTCGTTCGTGATCCGCATCCTCACCTGGCAGTTCATCCTCGCCGACCAGGGGATCATCCTCGGCTCGCTCAAGGACATCGGGCTTCTGCCCAGCGACTTCCACGTTCTCTCGACGCCCGGCGCGGTGATCGCGGGGCTGACGTACGACGCCCTCCCCTTCATGGCGCTCCCGATCTACGTCGCGCTCGAGAACATCGACCGCTCGCACATCGAGGCCGCAGCTGATCTGTACGCGAGCCGTCGCGACCAGTTCCTCAGGGTCGTCCTGCCGCTCTCGGCGCCCGGCGTCTACGCCGGGATTCTCCTGGTCGCGATCACCAACATCGGCGACTACGTCAGCGCAGCGATCCTCGGCGGCCCGAGCACGACGATGATCGGGAACATCATCCAGACCCAGTACGTGCAGAACGCGAACTACCCGACCGCGTCGGCGCTGGCGCTGATCCTGATGGCGGCGCTCCTGCTCGGGATGTACGTCTATGCGCGCGCCTTCGGCACCCGAACGATCCAGGAGTACGTGTGACCGGGGCACAGGCATCGGGTACCGGCGTGCTCGGGGTGCGATCCGGCCCCGGTCAGCGGCGGCCGGGGCGATTCGTCCTCCCGGGCTACGTGGCCGCCGTGATCGCGTACACGCTGGTCCCGATCGTCGTGATGGTGCTCTACAGCTTCAACAAGGCACCATCGGGACGCCTGACGTTCGCGTGGAAGGGGTTCACGCTCGACTGGTACAAGCACCCGTTCGACATCCCCGACCTGACGTCGGCCCTCGTTCACTCGCTGGAGATCGCCTCGCTCAGCACCCTGATCGCCACTGCCCTGGGAGTCCCGGCGGCCCTGGCGCTGGCTCGCTACCGGTTCCGCGGCCGCGGCCTCAGCGACCTGGTGATCCTGGCCGACATCGCGGCCCCCTCGGTCGTGGTCGGAGCCTCGCTGCTGGGGTTCTTCGTCTACCTCGGGGTGCCACGGGGCTTCGGCACGATCCTGATCGCACACGTCGCCTTCAACGTCGCATTCGTCGTGGTCGTCGTCCAAGCGCGCGTCAAGGATCTCGACGAATCGCTGGTCGAGGCCGCCCAGGATCTCGGCGCGAGCCCGTTCGTCGCCTTTGGGAGGGTGACCCTCCCGCTCATCTTCCCGGGGATCCTGGCAGGGGCGCTGCTCGCCTTCGCGCTCTCGATCGACGACTTCATCATCACGAGCTTCATCGCCGGGCAGACACTGACGTTCCCGCTCTGGGTCTACGGCGCGGTCAAGGTGGGGATCCCGCCCCAGGTGTTCGTGATGGGGACGCTCATCTTCCTCGCCGGGGTGGCGATCGCGGTCGCCAACGTGTTCGCTCAGCGGCGTCGAGTGACCGAGGCCACCTGAGCCGCCCGGTCAGGCGCCGCCGTCCAGCGCCGCCCCGATCTCCGAGATCGCCTGGTCGTTGGTCTTGAAGTGCACGGTCCGCATTCCCAGGCGGCCCGCCGCCTCGATGTTCGCCTCGACGTCGTCCACGAACAGGCAATCGCCTGGGCCGATGCCGTCGCCCAATCGCTCCATCGTCAGCTCGTAGATCTCCGGCTCGGGCTTCCGCATGCCCACGAAGGCCGAGTCCACCACGAGATCGAAGATCTGGTCGACGGGCAGCATCGCCCTCCACAGCGGCTCCCACTCGCGAATGTTGTTCGTCAGCAGCGCCATCCGGAAGCCCCGCGTCTTGGCGTCGCGCATCACGCCGATCATCGGCTCGTTCACCTCGAGCGCGTCGAAGTAGATCTCGCTGAAGCGGTGGAGTTGAGGCTCATAGCCCAGCTCCGGCTCGGCCTCCCGGCTCAGCGCTCGGAGGAAGTCCGCCTCCGACACGCGGCCCCGCTCGAGCTCGAACAGCGGATGCTCGCCCTCGCGCTCGGCGATCCGCTGCATCGCGCGACCGAGCGTTCCCGGCTCGATCCCGATCTCGTCCTGGAGGGCCATGAACGACCCGAGCAGGGGCGTCGTCAGCACACCGCCGAAGTCCGAGATGATCGCCTTGACCGCCACGCCCGCGGTCAGCCCTCTCGAAGCGTCTCGTAGGTGCCGCGCCCCGCCACGCCGCCGAGGCGGAAGGTCATGTCCACGGCGTCGCGGTCATCGACAGCCGCGGGCTCCCGATCGGCCGCGATCCGGAGCGGTGCGGAGTCGGCGTCAGGCCAGAGCTCGATCCCCAGCCTGCGGGGCACCCGGGCCGAGTCGTACTCCACGGACAGGAGCGCGTCGGAGGTCGCCGTCACGGCTCCCTCCGCGTCCAGGAATCGGGCGGCGACCGCGTCGTCGCCGTGCCCACGGGCATCGCGGGGACGAATCGCCGCGACGCCAAGGGTGGTCCCGTCCTCGAACACCGCGGAGACGAGCCTGATGCCCTCCAGGCCGCTCCAATCCGGCTCTGACTCGAGCTCCCAGGCCGACCGCGGGGTCCAGCGCAGCCGTACCCGCGCGCCCGTCGCCTCGAGCGACACGAGCTCCGGCTCAGGCATCCCCATTGCCGCTCGGCCGCGGGAGCCGGTCCTCCGGCTCGCTCACCTCGCGCGCGCTCCCCTCGTAGTCGTAGGTGCGACCGGGTCCCGGGCGGCGCTGTCGATAGTGGCCGTGGGCCCGTGAGCCCCAGCGCGCCGTGCGGACGACGAAGGCGGCGCGCCCCACCGCAACCCTGCTCACCAGGCCGCGGAACAACGCCCGGCTCGGCGGGATCAAGAGGAGCAGGCCGATGACGTCGGTGATGAATCCCGGCGAGATCAAGAAGGCGCCGCCCAGGATCACCATCGCACCGTCGAAGACCTCGCGCGCCGGGACCTTGCCGGCGGCGAGCGCCTCGTTGAAGCGCCGCCAGGCGGCCCGGCCCTGATGTCGAAGCAGCGCGGCACCCAGGAAGCCGTCGAGGATCAGGAGGGCGATCGTGGGCCACACGCCGATCGCCTCACCGACCTTGATGATCACGTAGATCTCGGCGACCGGCAGGACGATGAAGATGAGGACAAGAAGCAGGGCCACGGGACAAGCGTAGTGAGCGGGCCTCGCTACGATGACCGCATGGCCAATGGCGATCTATCGACGGTCACCGAGGACAACGTCTACGAGGCCCTGGAGGAGGTCATCGACCCGGAGCTCGGGCTCGACTTCGTCTCGCTCGGACTCGTGTACGACGTCGAGATCAAGGACTCGGACGTCTACGTCACGTTCACGCTGACCTACCCCGGCTGCCCGATCGGCCCGCAGGTCTCCGAGCAGATGAAGGAGTTCGTCGGCGGGGTCGATGGCGTCGATGGCGTGTACCCGAAGATGGTCTTCGACCCCCCGTGGACCCCGGACATGATGACCGAGGACGCGAAGTTTGCTTTGGGCTACTAAGCCGCTTGCCTAAGCGGTTCTCGGGATTCGTCCCGGTGACGTTGCAGCCACGATTGCAGCCCTAGCGCCCGAGCAGCGCTGCGATTCGCTCCGCCGCTTCCTCTTCCATCGCCGGAATCGCGTGGCGACTGGGACATGCGGGAAAGATCGGGTGCGCTGCCGCCACCTAAAGGTCCGCCACGAAATGCCGCCGGCGGCGTGAACGAGTCGCCCTTATCGCGCTCGAAAAGACGCTCCGAGGCGAGCAACAACCCGCCTCGGAGCCGGAGGACTTCGTCCGTGGTTGAGCCTAGGTGGCTATGCCACTCCCTCGAGCGCGCGCACCCTCGCGGCCTCGGTCGGCGCGATCAGGCCACCGATGATCCACAGCAGTGGGAAGAAGAACCCGAGCCAGAACATCCAGTAGTGCCCGCCCCTGAAGGTCATGACCCCCAGCGTGACCACCAACACGACGTACAGAATCCCCAGAACTACATAGAGAAACTCCATGAAACTTCCTTCCGGTCGCGGCGGAGGCAAACGCGACGGCGAGTCCGTTTCAGGGCCGGTCGGCGAGTCGGACGACCACCTGGTGAGATACCAGTATCTCATGTCAAGAGAGAGACATCAAGATACGGATGTCGTGTGTACATGATCTCGACCGCTTCTGTCGGACCCCCGAGAGCGCCGACGCACGGGTGCGGAGGGCCCTCGCCGATGAGCCCTTCACGATCGGCGCGGTACGGCATGAGCTGCCGCCGGTGGCTTGACTGCAGCCCAACTGCAGCCATTCGCCCACGTACAGTCGGACTCTCTGCACGCATCCGCCGCCGAATCGCCTGCACTCGCGCATAAACGGCGACATTCAACGGCACCCGCCGTTACGGCACTCCGCGAACATGATGTCCGAGGACGCGAAGTTCGCGCTGGGGTACTAAGCCGCTTATTCAAGCGGCCGCACCTGTTTCCCACGGAGGGAATCGGCGAAATTTGCAACCCACCCCGAGGGAATCGATCTGCTTGTAGCTCGGGCACGGCGATCGACCGGGCGGCGTTAACGCGCCGCTCGGGCCTGCACCACGGCCATACCGCGTTCGGTTCGCGGCGAATGGGTGCGCCGCTTTCTGCTTTCACGCGAAAGCGACACCGCGCGACGAGGGAATGGCGATTCCCCAGCCGTGTCCAGCCGACCTACCCCGCGGCCCCCGGCGCCAGGCGCCCGAGCGCCCGTTCGATGTCGGCGCGGCTCCCCTCGTCTAAGACCGGCTCGTTCTCGATCCACAGGACGAGGCCGTGGAGCCACAGCACCCGGACGTCGATCCCGAGCAGGTTCGCGTAGGCCAGCAGCAGCTGCTCGGGGCGCCGCGGCCACGCGATCCCGTCCTCAAACCGGACGATCGTCGCCTGGTTTACCTTGATCGCGGCCGCGATCTCGACCTGGACCACCCCCCGTTCCTCGCGCGCCCGCCGGCAGGCGCGGCCGATCCAGCGCAAAAACGGGCGGGGGACGTCCTCGATGTTCATTCCCGGAGTTTTACCCCACGGCGCGTGAAAAGCGGGAGTGCCGCTTCCACGCGAAAGCAGGAGTGGTGGAATCGGCGGACACGGTTGAGGAGCAGCGAGACTCGACATGCCTTTCGGGCAGAACTGGGCAGAAGGTTTCGAGCATGATCATGCCGTTGCGGGGCCTACGAGCAAAAGTCGGTAGACCCGCTAGATCGCCTGAAATTGCGGAGAGTTACCGGCCGTTTTCGGGCACCAGTGCCCATTGCGTCCCACAGCTAGAAGGGTGGCTCCACGGCCGCTTCGCGACCCATCGGCGATCGCGGTGAGCTGGGTCGCCGGGTTCTAGGTGGTCTCCTCGGGGTCGAGCACGAACATCTCCACCGCGAGGTCGGGGTCCTGGTGGTTGGCGCTCAGGAATGCTCTGACGCTGCTTCCGGTGAGCCGCTCGATCGTCTCGACGAACCGCACCTTCATTGAGTCCTGCCAAAGCTGCCTGGCCTCGCGCACCGCGTACCACCTGCCGTCCTCGAACAGCGTCCCCTCGCTCGCCGTGTAGCCGCCGCCCAGGACGACGACCACCAACTCGGGCTGCAGATAGGTGCGGCAGCGGGTCGGCCCCTTACCGTAGTGCTGCTTGTAGAGGCCGACGATCTCATTCGATATGTCGTTGCGCACAGCGCCGTTTGGCCCCTCGCGAGACTCGCGCATATCCGCAGCATCCTCAAGATGCAGCTCCCCGTCTCCCATCAGTGCTCCTTTCTGGCCGCGGCGCCGTCGTGGGGCGTGCGCCACGCCAATGTAGGTATAGGGTGCGGCAGGTCCACGTCCGTCTCGCCTTCGGCAATCCGAAGAGCGTCCATTCGCAGCATCGCCGCACCGAGATTCAGCGTAGCGCCGTTTCGACCCGGCGCGGGGATCGTCAGGGGCTCGTCGGTGAGCTTCTGATCGCGGGTCGAGTCGCGCTCGAGTTCACGCACTTGTGAGCCACAGCAGGAGCTGTGCGGACGCGTTCCGCTGCCAGGCGCTCCCCTGCCGCGACCACGCGTACAACCACAACCCGGAGCGCTCGTCGTCGACAAGGCCGGGGATCACCTGGATCCGGTCCTCGATCGCATCGAACGGGGTGCCCGAGTGGATCATCCCAGTCACCTCGAACTGCGCTTCCAATAGGCCCATGGCTTCCCTCCTTTCTGGTTGGAGCCATGTACCGGACCGCAAGCTGTAGCACCTCAGGCTTGGAACGGTCAGGAATTTGGCAGGCGCCGAGCCAGCTTTTCCCCACCTTGCGGGAATTGATCGGCCGGGAAGCGAAGCGCTGCGCCAGCCGGAAGATCGGCGTAGTCTCCCTCGGTAGACCGACCGCTTTGCGGTGGCGCGTTTGAAGCGAAGCCGTAGGAGTTGCCGGCCTGTACTCGAAGTGGAACGGATCGCGTCCTTCCGGGCGCGGAACGGGCCGCGGAGGAGGTACAGCACTGATGTCGGATCTCACCTCGCCGACCGGCGGGGGCGGGGTTGCTCAGGTAGTGACGCACCGTGTGCGCGTGCAGCCGCCCCGCAGGATGAAGGCGATCACGGCCGAGGTCGAGGCGTTGCTCGATGGCCTGGACGAGCGTTCTCGCCGCAGCGGTGCGCTGCTGGCGAGCGAGCTGGTGGCCCAGGTCGTTGGCCGGGCGCCCGGCTCGCCGAGGGGACCTGTTGGACTCACCGTCCAGCTGCGAGAGGATGCCGTTCGCCTGCAGGCGACGGGACCCGTCGCACCCTCGATCGGGGCCACCGCGCGTCACGACTCAGCCCCTCCCGACCCCGTGGCCGATTGGGGGTGGTTCATCCTCAACCAGCTGTCCGATCGCTGGGGCATGGGCGGAGGCGGACGGCGAGATATCTGGGCCGAGATCCGATGAAGCCCTGCTGTCCGCCAGGCCAGGGCTGTAACGCGCCGGTCGGCCGCGAGGAGCCGTGCCTGCTTCGGCGCTGCCAGCGGAGCGACTCCCCAGACGCGAGCCGCGCGGTGACGCTGTGGAGGCGCTTCACCAGCGCCCAACGCACCCACCGGCCGGGCCACGAGCGGCGGTTCCTGCGTCGCGCCTACGCTCGGGCGCGAGACAATGCGATGCCCTGGCGTCCCAAGTTGCCGTAGACGCGCCGAGATCAAGGCCGTCACCGTGGCGTGCCTCGGCGTCGCCGGCTCGCCCGGAGTGTGGAACGTGATTTGCTAAGCCAATGCCTAATCGACTCCTGATCGCGGCCGGCGAGTCCGCCTCCGGTGCTGGCCAGCTGCCCTTCGGCATCACAGCTCTGATCGATGCCGCCGACGAGATCCTGGTCGTCACACCCACCTTGCCCAGCCGCTTCGAATGGCTGACCTCGGCGACCGATCGAGCCAAAGAGCAAGCGGACCAGCGATTGCGAACCGTGCTTGGTCAGCTGGCTGAGCGCGGAACCGACGCCGGGGGCGTGATTGGTGCGGATGATCCGCTACAGGCCTTCGAGGACGCGATCAGGGAGTTCGAGCCAGACCACTTGATCATCGCTCTTCGCTCTGGCGAGGACTCCGACTGGCAGGAACGCGGATTGCTCGACCAGCTCCAGGAGCGGTTCGGGCTGCCCATGACGGCGTTCTCTGTCGCCGCCGGGCTGCGGGAGTAGCGGCCTCATCGACTTGACCCCCTGAGCCTCCGGTGAGAGGGTCGTCCTACATCCGCGGATCGCCGAACCCGCCGACCAGCCCGCAGGGACTCGGCCGACGCCTTTGGCCGCCGCCCACGTCGACGGAAAGGGAGGAACCAGATGCGTCAACAAACACGATCCCGTGAGAGGAGTCACGTTGTTGAACGGATCGGCCATCACCTGCGCTCAAACGTGCTTGGCCTGGTCGCGATCTTCATCGTCATCGGGGGAACCGCCTATGCCGTCAATGGCCCGCTTCCCGGGCGCAACACGGTTGGCTCCGCGGACATCATCAACCGCCAAGTCAAGGGCCACGACATTCACAACGGCGCGGTCAAGGCCCGCGACATCCACAAGGGCGCGGTGCGCAGCTCCGATGTGCGAAACAACGACCTCACCGGCACGGACATCCGCGAGGCGTCGCTCGGTCTGACCCCGGGCGCGCGGGCGTATGGCGTCGTTAATCCCGACGACTGCGCCCCCGTACCGGGGACCTGCAACGTCGAGGAACCGACCGCGGGAATCACGCGAGTCTTCCGAGGCCAGACCGGTGTGTACTGCGTCCGCGCGACTGGGATTGACCCGGAAAACAACCCGGCCGCCGTCAGCGTGGACCAGTTCAACTCGGTGCCGGACCCGGGAGACGCCGTCGCGATGACCAACACCGGCGACAATTGCGGCGGCCACACGGACTTCTTCGTGGTGACGCAGCGACACCCTGAGGTCACCGTCAACCAGGGTGGCAGTCAGAACAACGCGACCGTGTCCGGCCCGGCTGAGGAGAGCAACACGGTCGGGTTCACGATCGTGATTCCGTAGCGATGGGCCTGGGAAACTCGAACTCCGACGCGCCGGGCCGCGGGAGTAGCTGCCTTCACGCGAAAGCAGAAGCGGCATGGCGAGTGCAATAATCGCCACGGCGAGCGAGGGGAGCATTGATGGCGAATCCGGGTCAACCGACCGTCCGTCAGGGCGATAGCGGGGACGTGGTCCGTCGGGCACAACGTGGGGTGCGCCGGACGCCCAACCTCGGTCTCGTCGTCGATGGCATCTTTGGACACGAGACCGAGAAGGCGATCAAGCAGGTTCAAAAGGCGGCCGGTCTGGCCGTCGATGGGATCGTCGGGCCCGCGACGTGGCAGGCTCTGCCCGACGGCGGTCCGATGCCGATGCTGAGTGAGGGATCCACCGGCGCGGTCGTTCATCACCTGCAGACCGTGCTCAAAAATGGCTCCAGCGTGTGGGGCACCGGCCCTGGCCCGATCGATGGCGACTTCGGCCCCAAGACCCGAGATTCGGTCGAGGCGTTCCAGAAGTGGGGTGGCGTCGGGGTCGACGGGATAGTCGGAGAGCAGACGTGGGACGTGTCGTTGCACGCGATGAGCGCGACGCTCGAGACACAGGTCGGCCTCCAATTCGTGATCGGCTGAGCTGAAACAGGCCCAACTCTCGCAGCGGCGCGGCCCGGCCCGGTCGCGGCGCTCCTTTCCGGCGGCGCGAGCAGTCGCCCGCAGTGGTGCTTTGCGCGAGAAGCGCGGAGCCTCCCGAGGTCGGTGGAGGGGCGAGGTATATCCTGCGTGCTGTTCGACGAGGCACGTTTGGGGGACGGAGGCACCTATGTCACACCACTACTCAGGGGCTGATTTCGGTTTCCCGCGCGGCGATGCGAGACTCGACTTCTGCGATCTATACGCGTTCCCTAAGCCGGGGGACACAAGCAGATCGATCCTCATCATGGACGTGCATCCGTCCAAGGCTCTGGACCCGGAGGGGCCCACAACTACGGAGCCTTTCGCCCCGGGGGCGATCTACGAGCTCAAGATCGACACTGACCAGGATTTGGTCGCGGACATCGGTTATCGATTCCGATTCTCGCCGTCAGATAACGGAGCGCAGAGTGCGACGGTGCGCCGCGTCGAGGGCGTCGACGCCGCCGGGGTGGGCGATGGCGGGCAAGCGATCATCGAAGGTGCTCCGGTGTCGGCGGGCCCAGAAGCGCAGGTCACGGAGACTGGCGGGTATCGCTTCTTTGCGGGCTGGCGCAGCGACCCCTTCTTTTTCGACGCGGGCGGCGCCCTGAACGACTTCCAGTTCACGGGTGACGACTTCTTCGCCGACAGCGACGTGTGCAGCATGGTGTTGGAGCTCCCCAATAGCGAGCTGGGAGACGCCGAGCTGGGCCTCTGGCATCGAACGCTGATCCCTGCAGATGACGCGAGCTGGGTCCAAGTGGAGCGAGGTGCTCGGACCCAGCTGGTCCCGTTCCTCGTTCCAAACGAAGAGAAGGACGCGTATGTCGGCAGCGAG
This sequence comes from uncultured Actinomycetes bacterium, assembly GCA_963797665.1. Taxonomy (GTDB): domain Bacteria; phylum Actinomycetota; class Thermoleophilia; order Solirubrobacterales; family 70-9; genus AC-56. The sequence goes on from CAWCQE010000019.1 coordinate 172,487, forward strand.
CCGACAGATGACGCGCGCTTCGTTGATGTGATGGCCCACTCGCTGGAACACACAGGCGGGTACTCCCAGGAGGACGCCAAGCGGGTGGCGGGGACCCTGTTACCGGATGTCTTGCGATACGACCCTTCGCGCCCGGTTGGCTACCCGGACAACGGCCGCCTGCTCACCGACGATGTGGCCGATCCCTTCATGGCCGTCCTGACCAACGGGAAGGTGAGCGAGGACAAGGTAGGCGCGCACAACGACTTGCTCCCCGAGTTCCCGTACCTCGGGCCGCCACGCGAGGACCGCACGGAGGCATAAGAGACCGCTGAGCGCTCTCCTTTCGGGTGGTGGACTACTCCCGCAGCCCGGCGGCTTCGAGGGCGGCGTCCTTGCTCGCAAAGGGCTCGATCCGCACGATCCTTCCGTCGCGCAACGTGAGTAGCGACGACCGCGCCTCGTCGACCTCGAGCTCGTTGGTGCGTCCCCTCAGCCGCATTACCGCGACGACCTGATCATCCGCGTCGATCAGCTCCTCGACCTCGACGCCGTACTCGTCCCAGGCCGACAGGAACTGGGCCCAGAAGCGGCGGACCCCGTCATACCCGCGGTACTCCTCGCTCGACAGGAGCGAGTGCGGGGCCGCGACCCACTCGACCTCGGGATCGAAGATCCCTCGCACCTCGTCGAAGCGGCGCTCGAAGCTGCCGACGTCGACGCTCTGGAAGGCGGCGAACAGCCTGCGCACGACCTCGATGTTCTCCCGCGACATCGCCCGCTCAGTATCCCGCGTCCGAGTCCGCACTCCAATGGACCAGCGCGATCCAACGCCGGGTTACCCCTGCTGGATCCTTAATCCCGCAGCTTGGCGGCTTCGATGCGATGAGCTCGACTGGTCGGGAGCCCGCATCTGGTTTCGAGCGGATGGCTCTGTTCGCAGATGGGACATGGCGGAGGTTCGGTGGGATCGGGGACCGCGAGCCTCTCCACCAATTCGCGTGCTTTCTGTTCGTTCATCTCCCCTTCGACGCTAGCAGCGCGCTGCGCGCGTGCTTGACCTGCCCTGGTCGGCGTGAGAAGCTGGCCTTCAAGCGGTCGCAACTGGAGGTTCCGGATGCAGGGATGCGGTACCCATCGCAAGGGCGCAGGACTTTGCTTCTGTGTGATCACGACTGTCCTCGTTGTCGCGGTTGCAGTGCCGGCTGGAGCGCGCACCAGCGCCACGGCGCGGCGGGCGGGAGTCAGCTTCGACGGCTTTCACCAGCCCGACAGCGTGGCCGTGGACTCCTCCGGCAACGTCTTCGTGGCCGACACCCGGGCCCACCGCATCGTGGAGTTCGACCCAAGCGGTGCGCTGATCAACAGCTGGGGAGGCAGGGGCACGGGTGCGGGGAAGTTCGTGAACCCAGTCGGCCTCGCGGTGGATGCTTCTGACCAGGTCTTCGTGGCCGACTCCGGGAACGACCGGATCCAGGAGTTCGACGACTCGGGGAACTTCATCCGTGAATGGGGCAGCTTCGGATCCGCTCCAGGCGATTTCGCCGACCCATGGGCGATTGCGACGAATGGCTCAGGTGACGTCTATGTGGGTGATACCGGCAATAACCGGATCCAGGAATTCGACCCCTCGGGCACCTTCATTCGTAAATGGGGCGGTGGCGTGGAGAATTCGCTGGACCCCATGGGCCTGGCTGTCGGGCCATCGGGCGACGTCTACGTTGCCGACTTCGGCAACGCCCGGATCGCGGAGTTCGGTGCCTCGGGGCACTTCATCCGCCAATGGGGCAGTTTCGGAGCGGGTCCGGGAGAGTTCAACGGGCCAAACGGCGTCGCGGCGGCGCCTTCCGGAAACGTCTACGTCCTGGACGCCACCAACGACGTCGCCCAGGTCCAGAAGTTCGACTCGCGGGGAAAGTTCATCCGCAAGTGGGGAAGTCAGGGTTCGGGCGACGGTCAGTTCAACACCCTTGGCGGCATCGCAACAGACTCGGCGGGCAGCGTCTACGTCAGCGATTCATTCAACGATCGGATCGAGAAATTCAGCTCCTCCGGAGCCTTGCTTCAGATGTGGCCGCCCAACGCGACGATCGACAAGAAGCGCGTCGACTTGAGGCGCCGCAAGGCGACGTTCGATTTCACCGGTTTCGGGTTCGATCCGCTGACTTTCCAGTGCAGCCTCGACGGGTCCCCGTTCGAGCACTGCTCCTCGCCTGCTACCCACCGGCGGCTCAGTGCAGGCAAGCACCTGTTCCTTGTCCGGGCGGTTGATTCACACGGTTACGTGGACCCGAACCCCGCCCGAGCGCAGTTCAGGATCAAGCGGACCCTCACGCCCTTCGGCGCCAAGCCGGGCTTTTACCTGGGCAAGACCAACCAGCACCTCCATGTGTGGTTCTGGGTCAAGGACGATGTCGTTCGTCGCGCCCGCTTCGCGGTGAGGGTCAGGCCCAGCGGCAACCGCCTGTGGGAGCCGAACGCCGGCCACGGCGCCATCCACAGCAACGGGACGTTCGCATGGCACTCCTACGGCACCAGGTTCAGCGGTCACTTCACCTCGAGGTCGAAGGCCCGCGGGAAGGTCGTGGTCAAGCCGCAAAAGGGCCAGCATTGGAACAGGACCGCGGTTCATTACCACGTCCACCACGTTCGCTCCCGTTGAGGAGCCGCGAGGCTCAGTCCGACTCGGCCAGGATCCCGTAGATCTTGCGACGGGTCTCGTCCAGGAGCTCGCGTATACGCCCCAGGCGCTCTGAGTCCGCCCCCTGCACGGCCTGACCCGCGGCCGCGCGGAGCTGCAGCATGGAGCGCCTCAGCCGCAGGAATTCTGGGTCGTAGCCTGCGGTCACGGCCTCCCAGGGCGCGTCGTCGGAGCGCGACTCCTGCTCCTTGCGACCGGTGTCGGTCAGCTCGAACCTGCGACGCCCCTCGGATTCGGTGCCCTTGATCAGCCCCTCGTCCTCCAGCAGCTGCAGGGCGGGATAGATCGACCCGGCGCTGGGGGTCCAGGCTCCGCCGGTGCGATCCTCCACCTCCTTGATCATCTCGTAGCCGTGCATCGGGCGTTCCGCCAGCAGCGCCAGGACGGCAGCCCTGATGTCGCCGCGCCGCGCCCGAGCCCCTCCGCGAGAGTGCCGATGCCACCGGCAATAGTGGCCCCGCGACTCGACGCCGGGGTTGCGCGTGTAAGTCCGTCTGTGCATCGTGTGCTCCTTTTTCGAAGTAACGCGATATATCGTAACGTATCGCGACTCCGGCGAGCGGGCGAGGCGAGGTTCAGGCTCAGCGGCTGACGGCGATGCGGGTCACGGTTCCGTCGCCCGAGTCCGCGACCCAGACGGCCCCGGCCCCGACGGCGATGCCGGCGGGCCGATCGCCCACCCGAATCAGGCGCGCCGGTTGCGAGAGGTCATCCGGGTCGAGGAGCGCCACCTGTCCCGGACGCTGCTTCGTCGCCGGCGGTCGCACGCCGCCCACAAGGGTGGCCCATACGCCGCCCTCGCCGGCGGCCAGGCGGACCGGGATCGCCGCCGGTATCTGCGCGGCGGCATCGCCCACCGACCAGGAGGCGGGGTCGATCCGGACGACCTCGATCCGCTGTGCGAGACGGTCGTCGGTCTTCGCCACCCAGACGCCGTGCTCTCCGAAGTTGAGGCCCAGCACCTGGTAGTCCGCCACCGGAATCGGAGCGTCGGCGTTGCCGGTCGTGGCGTCGATCCGCGTCACCGTTCCGTCCGCCGTGCTCGCGACCCACCCGGCACCGGCTCCGACCACGACGTCTGCCGGCTCCGACCCGACGGGAATGGCGCTGCCAACGGCCTTCAGAGACCTCGGGTCGAGTCGCGTCACCGTTCCCTTCGCGCGACTAGTCACCCAGACGGCTCCATCGCCGGCAGCGATCCCGCCCGGGTCGGCGATCCGCACCGGGGCTCGCCGGGTTTCCTGCGTCTTCGGATCGATGCGCGTTACGGCGCCGTCGCCGCTTGCGACCCAGACGTAGTTCTCGCCGACCGCGATCGCCTCTGGTCCGGCGCCGACCGCGATCGGCTTACCGACCGGGCGAGCGCCCGACGGGTCGAGCTCGATCACCCGCGATCCCGCGTTGTCGACCACCCACACGCCGCCGGCGCCGGTTGCGACCGCCACCGGGGCGCCGCCGACTCGGACCTGCGCCCTCGCGTGCGGGTCCGGCAGCGGCGATGCACTTTCGGAGCCGGCCGCGCCGCCGCACGCCGTAACCACCAGCCCGACCGCCGCGATCGCGAGGGCGGCGAGGTAGCGAAGCACCTTCGATTGATCCATTTTCGATCCCGGCACGCAGTGCGGGTTACGTGGGAAAGGGAGGCATGGATCAGCCACCTGCAGTCCTTGATCGCACTTCCTGGTTCCCGCGCAAGTGAAAGCCAGCACCAGAAAGGGGTGCCAGGAAGATGCGCAAGCGGAAGCACAGAGGCCTCGCGGTCGTGATCGCCGCAGCCGCGGCTGCGGCCATCGCGGTCCCGCTCGGGTTCGGCTCGAGCCACCGGGAGGCCCCCAACATCGCCCTGGATCCGGCCGCCGACAACACGGACGTGTACGCGTACACGGCCAGGGACGCGCCGAAGGCGCTGACCATCGCGGCGGATTGGATTCCGGGTCAGGTCCCGGCCAACGGACCGAACTTCTTCCGGTTCGACGACCGGGCCCACTACTACGTGAACATCGACAACACCGGCGACGGCGTTGCCGACCTCAGGTACGAGTTCAAGTTCAACACCCAAACCCGAAACCCGAACTCGTTCCTGTACGCCGGTCCGGGGACGGAGGACTTCCGTGATCCCGGTCTGAACGTGGTTCAGCGCTACACGCTCACCAAGGAGATGTTCAAGAACGGCGAGATGAAGGGGGAGACCACCATCGCGAAGGGACTCCCGGTCGCCCCGCCGAACATCGGGCCGAAGACGTTCCCGCATTACCAGAAGTTCGTGAACCAGTCGATCCACAGGCTCGACAACGGCACGAGGGTCTTCGTGGGATCGCGTGACGACCCGTTCTTCGTCGATCTCGGCGCCACCTTCGACGCCATCAACGTGCGCGAGGGCACGGGCAACGAGGGTCAGGGCAAGGACGACCTGTCGGGGACCAACACCTCGACGACGGTCCTCCAGATCCCCGAGAGCGAGGTGACGAAGAATCACAAGCCGGTCTCCGGTCCCGGTGCGCCGAACGCCGTGGTGGGGGTTTGGTCGAGCACCGAGCGCCGGCGGCTCGAGGTCCAGGGCGCCAACGCTGACACCGGATCGCCGCCGAAGGTGCGAGGCAAGCAGAACGGCTTCGTGCAGGTCTCGCGGCTCGGCAACCCGCTGGTCAACGAGGTGATCATCCCGCTAGGCAAGAAGGACAAGTTCAACCGGACGACTCCCGACCAGGACGCAGCGAACTACGGCTCCTTCGTGGTCAAGCCGGAGCTCGCGGCCATCCTGAACGCGCTGTTCGGGGTCGGGGCCCCCGAGAACAACCGGACCGACATCGTCCAGGCGGTTCTCCAGGGCATCCCGGGCCTGAACGAGCATTCGGGTCCCAACGCCGGGAAGCCGGTTGACACGCTGAAGATCAACCTCGGCACGCCGCCGAGCCCGACGCCGAGCAGGTTCGGCGTCATTGGCGGCGACAACGCCGGCTATCCCAACGGCCGACGGCTTACCGATGACGTCGTCGACATCGACCTCCAGGTCGTTGCCGGATTCCTCGTCGGTAACAAGGTGCCGCTCGGAGACGGGGTGGACAGGAACGACGTCCCGTTCCTCTCCCACTTCCCGTACCTGGCAGCGCCTCATTCGGGGTTCGACTCGAATCCGTCGCAGCGGATCGAGCCGGCCCACGCGCCGACGCCGCCCGGTGGCAACTAGGAGGAGGCGGCATCGGTGACCCAGCCGGAAACGGACGGAGCGCCGCAATGCGGCGCTCCGTCCCCCCGGCCGGGCGAACGACCGGAGCTTTGGAGGGAACGGATGAGTAGAGCCATCACCGCGCTGCGTCTCACCGACATCGCCAAGTGGGTCACCCCCGCGGTGGCGTTCATCGCGATCCTCGGCGTCCTGGCGCTCGTCAATCGTTCCGGCGGATCCGCGCCGGACGCCGGGGACGCGGGCGGCACGTCGGGCCTCGCGCGGCAGCCCGCAAGCCTCGATACCCAGGCGCAGATCACCGAGCTTCAGGCCGCGGCTCGCGCGAACCCCGACGACGCGCAGACCTACGCTCTGCTGGGCGACGCCTACTACCAGCGCGCGCGGGAGACCGGCGATCCGACCTATTACTCACGCGCTGACGGTGCGTTCGCCGCGGCGCTCGACCGCGACCCGCGAAACGCGACCGCCGCGACCGGTAAGGCGACCCTGGCGCTCGCGCGCCACGACTTCCGCGGGGGGCTCGAGCTCGCCAGGCGTGCGCACGAGCTCGCCCCCGATCTCGCCAGCCCATATGCGCCGCTCGCCGACGCGCAGATCGAGCTCGGCCGCTACGGCGCGGCTGCGCGGACCCTGGACCGGCTCGTCCGGCTGAAGCCGAACCTGACCGCCTACGCCAGGATCTCGTACTACCGCGAGCTCCACGGCGATCTGCCCGGTGCGCTCCAGGCGATGCGCCTGGCGGTGTCGGCGGGCGCCGGCGGACCCGAGGGCGAGGCCTACGTGCAGTCCCTCCTCGGCAAGCTCGAATCCGACAGCGGCCGCTATGGAGCTGCTGAGCGCGCCTACCGCCAGGCGCTCGCGATCGACCCCGGATATCCGGCGGCGGAAGCCGGGCTTGCGGGGGTTGAGGCAGGGCGCGGGGACTTCGCCGCGGCGATCCCGCGGTACCGCGACGTGGTCGAGCGGCTGCCGCTGCCGGAGTACGCCGTCGCGCTGGGCGAGGCCGAGGAGGCCGCGGCTCGCGACACGGCGGCCAGACACGACTACGGGCTCGTCGGAGCCGAGGTCAAGCTTCTCCGGGCGAACGGCGTCAACACCGATGTCGACCTGGCGCTGTTCGAGGCGAACCACGGCAACCCCGACCGCGCGGTCGTCCTGGGGCGGCGGGCATGGCGGCAGGCGCCGAGCGTGCGCTCGGCCGACGCGTACTCATGGGCCCTCTACGGCGCCGGGCGGATCGGGCCCGCATCGCGGTTCTCCAGGGAGGCGATGCGGCTCGGGTCGCGCGACCCGTCGTTCCTGTACCACGCCGGGATGATCGCGAGGGCCGCCGGCCGGGAAGGCGGGGCGCGCGAGCTCCTCGGCCGGCTCCTGGCGCAGAGCCCGCGCTTCAGCCCGCTGTACGCGCCGCGGGCGAAGCGGGCGCTCGAGGCGGTTCGATGAGGGCCCGGCGCTGGCTCATCGCGATCGTCGCGCTGGCCGGCGCCGGCGCGCTGGGGCTGCTTGGCGCCGGCGCCGCGGCCGCCCACCCGCTCGGCAACTTCACGATCAACCAACTCGTGCAGGTGCGGATCGATCGAACGGACGCGCGAGTGCATTACGTCCTGGACCAGGCCGAGATCCCGACCTTCCAGCAGCTCAAGCGCTTCGACGGCGACGGGAGTGGGGCGATCGACATGCCGGCCGAGGAGCGCCAGGTGACCGACGACCTGGTGGGCCAGATCTCAGGTGGGCTCCACCTGAAGGCAGACGGCCGCGAGATCCCGCTGCGTCTCGCCGGCGACCCCGAGCTGACCTTCCCACCGGGGCAGGGAGGTCTCGCGCTGACGCGGTTGGAGTTGGCCTTCGCTGCCAAGCTGCCCCGCCCGGCGCGACACGTCGAGCTGACGAACGACGCGTTCCCCGGCCACATCGGGTGGGACGCGATCCAGACCCTTCCGGGATCCGGCACCGACGTCACCTCGTCGGTGCCCGCCACCGATCCGACGGACGCGCTGCGTGCCTACCCGCAGAGCCTCCTGTCGAGCCCGCCGAGCCAGCGCCAGGCGAAATTCGACGTGAGGCCGGGCTCCGGCGAAGTGACGGCTCCGCGGGGGCTGTCGGCCGACGATGCCACGGCCGACCGCTCGCAGGACGGGTTCGCAAACGCCCTCGCCGGCGGGAACACTCACGGGCTGCTGATCCTGCTGCTCCTGGGCGCGGCGCTTGGATGGGGGGCGCTGCACGCACTCTCCCCGGGCCACGGCAAGACCATGGTGGCCGGCTACCTGGTCGGCGCGCGAGGCACACCGCGGCATGCCGTGATCCTGGGACTCACCGTCACGGCGACGCACACGATCGCGGTGTTCGCGCTCGGCCTCGTGACGCTTGCCGCCTCGCAATACATCCTGCCGGAACAGCTCTATCCGTGGCTCGGGGTCCTGTCGGGGCTCCTCGTGGTCTGCATCGGGTGCAGCGTGATGCGCTCTCGATTCAACCGCTGGCGGGCACTCCGGGCCCAGCGAAGCGACCACGGCCACGCGCACTCGCACCACCATCAGCACGCACCCGAGGGCCCGATCACGATGCGGAGCCTCATCGGCCTCGGTGTCTCCGGCGGGATCGTCCCGTGCCCCTCGGCGCTCGTCGTCCTGATCGCCGCGATCTCCCAGCACCGCGTCGGGTTGGGGATGGTGCTCATCTTCGCCTTCAGCCTGGGGCTGGCCGCGACCTTGACCGCCGTCGGTCTCGCCGTCGTCTGGGGTGGGCGCGGCATCCGGCGGCTGGGACTGGAACGACGGATCTTCGGAGGACGGATCGCCGGTGTCCTCCCGGCCGCCTCGGCGACGCTGATCGTGCTCGCCGGGACGCTGATCACGTTGAGGGCAATCCCGCAAGTCGGATGAGCGCGGGTTGAAGGAGGTACGGATGTCCTTGATCGATTTCGAGTTTCTGTTTCGGCCGGTCGAGCAGCTGGACGCCTGGCTCACGGGCCTTCTGACGGGCGCCTCCCTGCTCGTCGCGCTGGCGATCGCCTTCGTGCTCGGCTTGCGCCACGCATCCGATCCGGACCACCTGGTGGCCGTGACGTCGCTGGTGGCCGCCGAGGACGGCGGGACCCGTGGCGCCACCCGGCTCGGCGCCTGGTGGGGGCTCGGTCACGCCGCGACCCTTCTGGTGCTCGGCGTTCCGCTCATCGTCTTCAAGTCGGCCATGCCGGCGTGGCTGGAGAGCGGCGCGGAGAAGGCGGTGGGGGCCGTGATCATCGTCCTCGCCCTTCGAGTCACCTGGAAGTGGGCGCGCGGCCAGTACCGATCCGGGCCACACCGCCATCGCCCGACCTACGCCCACAGGCATCTCCGCCGCGGCGAGTCGCCCACCACGCACCGCCATCACCGGGTCCGCACTCCGCGGCAGGCGTTCGGCCTGGGTCTCTTGCACGGGCTTGCGGGAACGGGCGCGGTCGTGGTCCTCCTGCTCGCGGCCCTGCCCACCCAGCTCGAGGCCGGGCTGGCGCTCGCCGTCTTCGCTCCGATGACCATCGTCTCGATGGCAGCGTGTACCACGGCCTTCGCCTGGGTGCTGACCCGGCCCGTGATCGAGCCGATCTACCGCGCGGTCCTGATCCCCGCTCTGGGGCTCTTCGGCATGATGTTCGGTCTCTGGTACGTCGGGCTGGGCTGACGCGCTGCGGCCGCGACCGGTAATCAGCGGACCGGATCCGGTTCGGCGGCACGCACCGGCGCCGGGGTTAGCGCTGCCGCGGCGATCACCAACGCGAAGGCCAGCACCGACGCGAACCCGGTCGCGAGCGCCAGCAGCAGGCCGACCTCCACCGACAGACTCATCCGGCGAGGCTAGCGACCGGTTGTGCCTACGCCGCGCTCGGGGGCGGCTCGTCGCCGTCGAGGCCGTCGCCCGAGGCGAGCTGGTGCTCCACCTCGCGGTCGAGCTGGATCGCGCGAACCGCGTGCTCGTCCGGAAGCTTTCCGAGCACCTCGTGAATGACCCGAACGACGTCGGGCTCGTCGTGCCCGAAGTCGTCGAGCAGCGAGCGCAGCGCAGTGTGCGTGATCTTGAGCTGTGCCGGGGTCAGCTCGAGGTGGTAGTGGAACTGGGTCGTCCGCGGTCGTGTCGGAGCGCTCGTCGCTCATCGCGTCCCCCTTCCGTAGCGATCTACTGCCCCAAATATACGCGTGAGCGGGGATAACTATCGGCGCGAGGCCTCTCGGCTTCGACCGCCGTCTCCGCCTGCGGCTCGCGCCGCGTCGACGAGCTCCGCGATGGCGTCTCGATTCCGTCCGCGATCACGTCGACGTCGTCCATCGAGTCGTAGTCGGCGAGCAGGCCGAAGTTGACGCCGCCGTTGTAGCTCATGATCGCCACGAAGAGCGCCTGGTTTGGCGGCAGGAACCCGATCGGGAAGATGTCCTCGAGCTCGCGCCCGAGGACGTAGAGCGGGCACCTGCGGCCCGGGGACGTTCGTGACCGTCAGGTTGAAGAGGCGGGTGGAGAAGTTGATCCGGGCCGCCTGCGCGAGCAGGGTGGGAGGCGCGAAGTCGTTGAAGCGCGAGATCACCTCGGCCCCGAGGGCCTGCTTGGACTGCTTCAGCCCGCTCATCGCCTGGCTCACCGCCTCGAGCCGGCGAACGGGGTCGGCGATGTAGACCGGCAGCGGGGCGCGCATCACGGCGAGCCTGTTGCCGAGCTGGCCGTGCTCGTCGGAGGCGCGAATGCTCACCGGGACCTGGGCCCGGAGCTCGAGACCCTCGGTGCGGATCCCGCGGCCGCGCAGCCACTCGCGAAGGGCGCCGGCGACAACCGCGAGCACGACGTCGTTGACGGTGCCGCCGAGGGCGTTCTTCACCCGCTTGAAGTGGTCGAGGTCGCTCCTGACCCACGCGAACCGGCGGTGGGAGCCGATCTCGACGTTCAGCGGCACCTTGGGCGCCGGGTTGGCGAAGTTCCAGCCCACCTCGCTCACGGCCTCGACCGCGTCCCTGACCTGCTTGACCGCGCTCTCCGGGTGCTGCACGGCGCGCTCCAGGCGGCGGACGGCCCGCACCGGCGCCCGCGCGACGTCCTCGACGCCCTTCGCGAGCAGGGTGGCCGACGACGGCTCGGGCTGCGGAGCCCAGGCGTCGTCGGAGTGGGGCGGCTCCGGCACCGGGTTCAGGTCGAACAGGACGGTGGCGATGTCGACGCCCGACGACGCCGTCGACCACGGCGTGGTGTGTCTTGGTGAGGAGCGCGAAGCGGTTCCGCGTCAGGCCCTGCACCAGCCAGAGCTCCCAGAGGGGCTTCGACCGATCGAGCTGCTGGGAGAAGACGCGTGCGGCCATGCGCCGCAGCTGGTCCTCGGAGCCCGGGGCGGGAAGCGCCGAGTGCCGGACGTGGTACTCGAGGTTCAGGTTGGGATCGTCGACCCAGAAGGGGCGGCCGGTCTGCACCGGTGGGTAGGCCAGCTTCTGGCGGAAGCGCGGCACCAGGCGGAGGCGGCTCTGGATGTGGTCGAGGAGGTCCTCGTAGCTGGGCGCCGGCCCCTCGAAGATCATGATCGCGCCCACGTGCATGTGGCTCGAGGAGCTCTCGTTCGTGAGGAACGAGACGTCGGTCGAGCTCAGGCGGTCGAGATGCTGCTGCGCCATGACGATTACCCTAGTCGCCCGTAGGGCCACGTTCCACTCGCAATGTCTTTCTGCTGGCGGCCGTCGCGGCATCGGCCTGCTTCCCGGCCGCGTGCGGCTCGGGCGGCGGTGAGGTGCCGACGCGCGCGCTGAGACCTCCGGCCGCCGCCTCCCGGTTCGACGCCCAGCGCGCCTTCCGGGACCTGCGCGACCCAGGTCGCGATCGGCCCGCGGCCCGTCGGGGTCGGCGGGCGCCGGGCGCGAGGTGCAGGCTCATCGTCGAGCGGCTGCGTGCGGCCGGCATTCGCGACGTCACGATCCAGCGCCCATACCGGAACGTCGTCGCCCGGATCCCGGGCAGGCTGCCCGGCACGGTCGTCGTCGGCGCTCACTACGACACCAAGGACATCCCGGGGTTCGTCGGCGCCAACGACGGGGCCTCCGGCGTGGCCGTCGTGCTGGAGCTGGCGCGGGACCTGCCGCCGCGCCTCGAAGGGCCCTCGATCGACCTCGTCCTGTTCGACGCCGAGGAGTCGCCGCGCGGCTCCTCGTTCTCGAGAGCGGCGGCGACCGGGGGAGCGACCAGTTCGTCGCGCTACGCGCGCCGTGGGGGCGGGCAGGGCAGCCCGCCGCTCGGCCAGATCCGGGCGATGGTGCTCTTCGACATGGTCGGCGACTGCGATCTGCACGTCCCGCGCGAGGCGAACTCCGACCGGGTCTGTACGGCCTCTTCGCGGACGCGGCTGCGACGCGCAGCAGTCCGGCTCGAGGCAGCCGTTCGGCGGCGAGGCCGCAGGGCATCCTCGACGACCACACGCCGTTCGTCGAGGCCGGGGTGCCGGCGGTGGACCTGATCGACTTCGACTACGGGCCCGGGCCCTCGCCGGGCGCCTGGTGGCACACGCGCGGGACGATCTGTCGCACGTGTGCGCGGGCAGCCTGGGCGCGGTCGGCGCCCCGGCCCTCGCGGCGCTGCCCGCGATCCGCTCCCTAGTGCCCCGCCGCACTAGCCCGGGGCGGGGCCGCCGGTACCCTTTAGCGCGATGGCGGCCGCTGCCGAAGCCCCTGCTCTCTCCGCGCCGAAGCGGATCCTGCTCGCGGCGCCGCGCGGCTACTGCGCGGGCGTCGACCGCGCCGTGCAGGCGGTCGAGCAGGCGCTCGAGCTCCACGGCGCGCCCGTCTACGTGCGCAAGGAGATCGTCCACAACAAGCACGTGGTCAAGGAGCTCGCCAAGCGGGGCGCGATCTTCGTCGAGGAGGAGACCGAGGTGCCCGAGGGCGAGGTCGTCGTCTTCTCCGCGCACGGTGTTGCGCCGAGCGTGCAGGAGAACGCCCGAAGGCGCGCGAGCTGCGCACGATCGACGCCACTTGCCCGCTGGTCACCAAGGTCCACGTCGAGGCGCGCAAGTTCGCCCAGGAGGGCTACACGATCATCCTCGTCGGCCACGAGGGCCACGAGGAGGTCGAGGGGACGACCGGCGAGGCCCCGGACAACATCGTCCTCGTCGAATCCGCCGAGGAGGTCGACGAGCTCGAGCTCGAGGATCCCGACCACGTCGCGTACATCACCCAGACGACCCTCTCGCTCGACGAGACCTCGGGAATCATCGAGCGGCTCAAGCAGAAGTTCCCGAACATCGTCGGGCCGAAGTCCGACGACATCTGTTACGCGACTACCAACCGGCAGATCGCGGTGAAGGCGCTCGCGAAGGAGTGCGATCTGGTGCTGGTGATCGGCTCGGCGAACTCCTCGAACTCGAACCGGCTGGTCGAGGTGGCCCGCGAGTGCGGCGCGGACTCGCACCTGATCGACAACTCGCTGCAGGTGCGACGAGGAGTGGCTCGAGGGCGTCGAGACTCTCGGGATCACCTCGGGTGCCAGCGCTCCCGAGGAGCTCGTCGAGCAGCTTGTCGACTTCTTCCGCGAGCGCGGGACGGAGGACATCTCCGAGGTCCGGACGGTCGACGAGGACGTGCGCTTCATGCTGCCCAAGGAGATCCGGGCGGCGCTGGCCGAACGCGCGAGCTGACCCGTCGGTAACCGCTCGATGGGCATCCTGCGCATTCAGGACGGCTCGGCACGGTTCCGGCTGGTGGCTCTCTAGCCGCGTCGCCCGCCAAGGGGTGCTTCCGTCCGACTCTCATGCGAACATCTGTTCGCATGTATCGACCCGCGGATGAACTGGTTGAGCCGGCGAGGGCGACGCCCAACGACTTCGCCGAGCTCCCCACCGAGCACCTCGAGGCGGAGCTCTGTGAGCTGTCGGCCCACCTCGCCGCCGGGATGGCCCGCCCGCAACGACAGCACCTGGTCGTCCATGTCGACGCCGAGGCGCTTGAAGGAAAGGCGCACGGGCGCGCGGAGCTCGAGCACGGCCCCGCAGTCGCCCCCGAGACCGCTCAACGCCTCGGCTGCGACGCGTCACTCCAGGTCCTGGTCAAGCGCGGCAAACAGATGCTCTAACGTCGCCTGGGCAACCGACCTCGACAACCTGATCCTGCTCTGTCGCCGCCACCACCGTCTCGTCCACGAGGGCGGCTTCTCGCTCATCGGCAACGCCAACGGCGAGCTCTGTCGACCACGGGACGCTGCTAAAGGGGGACGGCGAGCGGATGGACCTCGACGAGAACGTCTACGCGGTTGCGCAGGCGATCCATGGACCGCACCGTCAGCCTCTGGCCGGCAACCCGGCTGCGAAGGTGATCGCATAGACGTCGACGTCGCCGGTTGCGGTGAGCGCCAGCTCGTGCCGCTCGTGGTGGTCGTGAGCGGTCAGCTCGTAAGCACCCGGCGTTCTCACGGACAGCGTCCTCGGCGGGGCCCCGTCGAGGGCCACCCCGAGCTCACCCCGGCCGTCGACGCTCGCCCAGGCCCCGCCCGCCTCGTAGTGGAATTCGAGCGCGGGCTCGGGGTCGCTCGGGCGCCATGGCTCGGAGGTCGAGCCCCCGGGGAGGAGCTCAGGCGTTGGTCGGGCGACGAGCGCCCCCGGAGCGTCGACCCGACGGATCGGTGGGAGCGGCTCGGGCGGGTCGAGGGTGGGGGAGATCGCCAGGAGCTCCTCCTGGATCGCCATCTCGGTCCCGGCGTATTCCCCCTCGCCGAAGTGAAACCACCGCAGGGCGCCACCCCGTCCCCACAGGAACAGGGACGGCCAGCCCTCGCAGCCGTAGTCGTGCCAGGCGAGATAGTCGCTGTCGAGCGCCACCGGGAACGCGACCGCCAACCGCTCGAGCATCGTCGCGAGCTTCGTCTCCTCGCCGGTGAATGGAAAGCGGGGAGAGTTGACACCCAGAACGGTGAGCCCATGCGGCGAGTACCGGTCGTTCCACGCGGAGAGGTATGGCAGCGTCCGCACGCTGGAGAGATGCGCCGCGTCGATGAAGTGAACCAGCAGTGGACCGTGGGCGCAGATGCGCTCGACGGGCGCGGGCTCGCCGCTCAGCCATCGCAACCGCGGCGAGAAGGGCGGCACCGCGATGTCCATGACTTCAGGGCGCACGGTCGCCGGTATTGTGCTGGCTCGAGGCGGGCCGGCGATCGGGAAGTCAGGAGGAGCGCATGAGGTTGACGATGTGGGAGCGAATCGAGAGAGCGCGCGAGCGATGGAACGTGCTACGCCATCCGTTCTATGTCCGCTGGACCGCCGGCGAGCTGACCGCAAGCGAGTTGGCGCGCTACTCCGAGCAGTACCACCATGCGGTCGAGGCGATAGCACGAGCGGCCGCCGAGGCGGCGGAGGCCGCGCCGGATCGCCCGGAGCTCCGCGAGCATGCGGTCGAGGAGCGCGAGCACATCGCCCTGTGGGACGAGTTCGTGGCGGCGGTCGGTGGGGACGCCGGCACCGATCCGGCTCCCGAGACGGCGGCGTGCACCGACGTCTGGTCGGTGGGCGACGACCTCGCGGTCGAGGCTGGTCACGCTCTACGCGATCGAGAGCGCCCAGCCAGAGATCTCGCGCGTCAAGCGTGAAGGCCTCGTGTCGAGCTACGACTTCGTCGAAGGGGACGGAACGCGTTACTTCGAGGTGCATGAGCGCCGTGATGCCGAGCACGCCGCGCAGGCCAGGGAGCTCCTGGACGAGCTCGCCGGCGATGAGGACGAGGATCGGCTGGTGGCGGCAGGGGAGCGCGCCTACCGCGCGAACTGGCGCCTGCTGGACGGGGTCTAGGAAGGGAGGCGTCGCCGCCGGCGTGGGCTGGCGGGACCGGATCATCGGGATCGTCCTCGGCGTCGTGCGTCGGCGTCGGGGTCATCGTCGCGTTCGTGTTCTTCTTGAGCGAGCAGACGGTGGACGCGCCGTCGCTGTCAGGCACTCGCCCAGCGGCGGGCGCGAACCACGGCGGCGGCACCACTCGCCAGCGCCACCAGGGTCCCGGTCAATCCCAGCAGCCGGGGACTCCGGAAATCGTGACCGTCCGGATCATCGACGGCGGACCACCTCCGAGCGGCCCAGCTGAGCTCCGGTACAAGACGGGGGATGAGATCAGACTGAGCGTCCTCTCGAACACCTCGGTGGACGTGGAGCTGACGGGGTACGGCCTGGCCCGAACCATCCCCGCCGATGAGCCCACCGAGATCGACGTTCGGGCGAGGCGGCCGGGGACGTTCGCGCTGATCCTCGCCGACTCGCACATCGACGTCGCCCGGATCTCGGTGACCGGCTAGGCCTCGGGCAGGATCTTCGCGAGGCGGCGATCGAGCGCCTCGGAGAGAGCCTCGCGGAGCGGCCCCTCGCCGGTCCGCTCGGCGAGCTCCTGCAGGAACCCGTCAATGATCAGGCGCTCGGCCTGTGGCAGCGGCATCCCGCGTGTGCGCAGGTAGAAGAGCTGCTCGGGGTCGATCTGGGCGACCGCGGCGGCGTGGGTGCAGCGCACGTCATTCGCCTCGATCTCGAGTCCCGGGATCGCGTCCGCGTGCGCGCGCTTGGAGAGGAGCAGGTTGCGGCTCTCCTGGAACGCGTCGGTTTGCTGGGCGCCCGGGTCGACCCGGATCATGCCCCGCCAGACCGCCGTCGCGCGGTCGGCGAGGACGCCGCGGAACGCGAGATCGGAGGTCGTGTGGGGGGCGGCGTGCTCCTGCGTGGTATCGAAGTCCAGGTGCTGGCGTCCAGCGCCGGCGTACGCGCCCGTGACCTTCGCGCTCGATCCGGGGCCGCCGAGCTTGGTCTCCATGCGGACCTTGCCGCGCGCCGAGCCGAATCCGAGGGCGACCCACTCGAGCGACGCATCGCGAGCCAGCTCGGCGCGCTGCGTCGCGAAGACCCACGTCCGGTCCGACAGCTCCTGCTCGCACACGTACCGCAGGTTCGCGCCGGGGCCGACGACGAGCTCGACAACGCCGTTGAAGAGCCCTTCGGACCCACCGTCGGCTGACTGATATCGCTCCCATACCTCCGCCTCGGCCTCCTCCTCGAGCACGATCAACGTGCGCCAGTCCAGCTCGGAACCGTCGACGTCATGCACAACCGACAGCTCCAGCGGTTGCTCCAGGCGCTGCCCGCGGGGGACGTAGACGAGCAGGCCGTTTTGCCAGTTCGCCTCGTTTCGGGCGACGAACGGATCGTCCATTGGGACGACCGAGCCGAAGCGGTCTCGCACCAGGTCACCGAGCTGTCCGGCGGCCTCGGCGAGCGGCATCACCACCGGAGGGCCACCGTCTGAGTCGAGACCGCTCTGCACGCCCCGAACGGAGCCCTGTGCGGGCTCGTAGGCGTCCAGGTCGAGGTCGGAGAGGTCGGTGAACTCCCAGCCCTTCGCCTTCTGGGTGGGAAGTTCCAGCTCACGCGCCAAAGAGGCGCCCTTTCGGCGCCTCTCAACCAGCCAATCCGGCTCGGCGGTCGCGACGGCCTCAGCCAATCGAGCCTTCCATTTGAAGCTCGATGAGGCGGTTCATCTCGACCGCGTACTCCATCGGCAGCTCCTTGGTGATCGGCTCGATGAACCCGTTCACGATCATCTTGGAGGCCTCCTCCTCGTCGAGCCCGTGCGCCTGGAGGTAGAAGAGCTGCTCCTCGCCGATCTTCGAGACGGACGCCTCGTGACCGACGTTGGCGTCGTTCTCGTCGATGCGGATCGTGGGGTAGGTGTCGGAGCGGGACTCCTCGTCGAGGAGCAGCGCGTCGCAGACCACCTTCGACTTGGCCTCGGTCGCGCCCTTGGCGACCTCGAGGAGGCCGCGGTAGGTCCCCCGCCCGCCGTCCTTCGAGATCGACTTGGCGAAGATCGAGGAGGTCGTCTTCGGCGCGCCGTGGATCACCTTGCCGCCCGCGTCCTGGTGCTGGCCGGCGCCGGCGAACGCGATCGACAGGATCTCGCCGTGGGCCTCGGGGCCGAGCAGGTAGATCGACGGGTACTTCATCGTCAGCTTCGAACCGAGATTGCAGTCGACCCATTCCATCGTCGCGCCCTCCTGCGCCACGGCGCGCTTGGTGACCAGGTTGTAGACGTTCTGCGACCAGTTCTGGACCGTCGTGTAGCGGACGTGGGCGCCCGGCTTGGCGACGATCTCCACCACCGCGGAGTGCAGCGAGTCGCTGGAGTAGACCGGCGCCGTGCAGCCCTCGACGTAGTGCACGTCGGCGCCCTCCTCGGCGATGATCAGCGTCCGCTCGAATTGGCCCATGTTCTCGGTGTTGATCCGGAAGTAGGCCTGGAGGGGCATCTCGACCTTGGCGCCGGCGGGGACGTAGACGAAGGAGCCACCCGACCAGACGGCCGAATTGAGCGCGGCCAGCTTGTTGTCGTTCGGCGGAATCACGGTCGCCCAGTACTCGCGGACGATGTCCTCGTGCTCGCGCAGGGCGGTGTCCATGTCGGTGAAGATCACGCCCTCCTTCTCGAGAGCTTCGTTCACCTGGTGGTAGACGACCTCCGACTCGTACTGGGCGCCGACCCCGGACAGGAATTTGCGCTCGGCCTCGGGGATGCCGAGGCGGTCGAAGGTCTTCTTGATGTCCTCGGGGACCTCGTCCCAGTCTGCGGCTGTTCTTCTCCGAGGCGCGGACGAAGTAATGGATGTCGTCGAAGTCGATCTGGCCGAGGTTGCCGCCCCAGGTGGGCGTCGGGCGCTGCTGGAAGTGGTCGAGCGCCTTGAGGCGGAACTCGCGCATCCACTCGGGCTCGGACTTGTACTCGGAGATGTCGCGGACGACCTGCTCGGAGAGGCCCTTCGGCGCCTTGTAGGCGTAGCCGGTCTCCGGATCGTGGAAGCCGAAGCGCTCGGCGTAATCGGAGCCGATCTCCTTGAGGCCCTTCTCCTGCTCGGTTAGCTCCTTGGGGGAGAGGGTCGGGACTGTGATCTCAGGTGTGGCCATGAAAGAGCGTTAAACCTCCAGCTTCACTTCGCCATCCTCGACGCGGGCGTCGAATGTCTCGACCGGCTGGAACGCGGGGAGCGTCTTCGGCCTTCCGGTGCGGAGGTCGAACAGCGATCCGTGCCGGGGGCACTCCACTGTACAGGCGGCGGGGTCGAACTCGCCCTCGGCCAGCGGGCCGTCGTCGTGGGAGCAGCGATCCTCGATCGCGTAGAGCTCACCGTCCTCGGCGTGAAACACGCCGATCTTGCGGCCGTCGACCTCCACGAGGCGCATCTCGCCCCGGGGAAGCTCATCGGCGCTGCAGACGGTGACCTCGTCAGCCATGGAATCGCTCGCGATCGTGCTCGTACCAGTCGTCACTTTATTCCTACCTCCGGACTCGGATTTTAGCGGCCGGCCCGGCGCCGCCTGCGGGCGGTACCCCGACCGTGTGTGACGGCCGTCACGGTTATCGCCGGCCGAAGCCGGGTAGCAAGCCTCGACAGGCCGAACCGACGTTCGCCGTGCCCCGGGCGCTGACCGTCACGCGGTCGCCGCGCCCGCCCAGGACGAACCGGCCGCTCTAAGGAGGCAACCGACCCCACGAAGCGTGGGATTACCGCCAGGAGGTGGTTCAAACGATGCGCAAGCGCATCGCAACAATCGCCACGTGCGTCGCCGCTCTGGCTCGCGCCCGTGGCAGCGCAGGCCTCGCCGACCTCGCTCGTTCCCGAGCGTCACCCCGCCTACGAGAAGCAGTACCTCGATATGCGCAAGGAGTTCATGAAGCATGCCGGGCTCAGTGAGGCGGGCCGCAACATCGTGCGCGACGGCTATCTCGAGAAGGACGGCGACGTCCACCAGGCCACCAAGGCCGAGGTCGTCGCGTCGACGGAGCGCATGGATGATTCGCTGAATCCGCCCGAGCCGGCGTCCACGACGGAGCCGGCGACGACCGGAGCACGACGACGACGCCCACGACCAGCGAGTCGGGCGGGGGCGCCGTCGCCTCGTCGACCGCGCAGTGTGAGTCGGGCGGCAGCTACACCGCCGTCAACCCCGCGGGGTACTACGGCGCGTACCAGTTCGACCAGGGGACCTGGGACGCGTACGCGCCCTCCGGCTACAGGGAGTCAATCCCGCGGAGGCCCCGCCGGCGGTCCAGGATCAGACCGCGGCCAGCGTCCCGTATGACGCGTGGCCGAACTGTTAGGGACTCAGGTTCGAAAGGCCCCGGAGCTTCGGCTTCGGGGCCTTTTCGTGCCTAGGCGAAAACGCGGGCTAGATCCCCGCGCGCGTCGCCTCGGCCGGGTCGCCCGGCCGGCCCTCGTCGTCCCAGTCGGCCGGGGTGCCGAGGCTCGCGCTCTTGACGATCTTGAGGCCGAGGAGCGCGCACTTCATGCGCGTGGCCGAGATGTCGATGCCCAGGAGGTCGAGGACGAACTCCTTCGGCAGGCGCAGGAGCTCCTCGCGGCTCATGCCCTGCAGCTCGTCGGTCAGCATCGAGGTGGCCGCGGTCGAGATCGCGCAGCCCTTGCCCTCGAAGGTGACCTCGGCCACCCGGCCGTCGTCGTCGAGCTGATGAAGACGTGCTGCTCGTCGCCGCAGAACGGGTTGTTGTCCTCGAACTCGAGGTCGGCATCGTCCAGCCGGCCGAAGTTGTGGGGCCGCTTGTAGTGCTCGAGGATCTGCTCGCGGTAGAGGTCGTCCATCCGGGTCCCGTCAGTCGAGCTCGAAGACCCGCCGGACGTCATCGAGCGCGTCGACCAGCCGATCGATCTCCTCGCGGGTGTTGTAGACGGCGAAGCTCGCGCGGGTTGTCGCGGCAACGCCCAGGCGCTCCATCAGGATCTGAGCGCAGTGGTGGCCGGCGCGGACGCAGACGGCGTGGCGGTCGAGGATCTCGGAGACGTCGTGGGCGTGAACGCCCTCGAGCTCGAAGGAGACGATCCCGGCGCGATCGTCGCCCGCATGGGGGGACCGAAGACGCGGAGGCCAGGAACGTCGGCGAGGCGCTCCAGCGCGTAGGCCGTGAGCTCCGCCTCGTGCGCGTGGGCGGCGTCGAGACCGATGGTGTCGAGCCACTCGACCGCGGCCGCGTAGCCGATCGCCTCGCCGATCGGCGGGGTGCCGCCCTCGAACTTCGCGCGGGAGATCCGCCCAGGTGATCTCGTCGCGGCGAACCTCGCGGATCATCGAGCCGCCGCCGATGAACGGCGGCATCTCCTCGAGCAGCTCGCGGCGGCCGTAGAGCGCGCCGATCCCGGTCGGCCCGTACATCTTGTGCGAGGTGAGGGCGTAGAAGTCGGCGCCCATCGCCGCCATGTCGAGCGGCAGCTTGGGGCCGGCCTGCGCCCCGTCGACGACGACGAGCGCGCCCGCGTCGTGGGCCATGCGGGCGATCGTCCGCGATCGGGTTGATCGTCCCGAGGACGTTGGAGACGTGGGCGACGCCGACCAGCTTCGGCCGCCGCTCGAGCAGCGACGCGTACGCCATCGAGGTCGAGGCGGCCGTCGGTCGTCGATCGGGACCCAGTCGAGCTCCGCGCCCTTCTCCACCGCCAGCTGGTACCAGGGCACGATGTTGGAGTGGTGCTCCATCTCGGTGAGCAGGATCCGGTCGCCCTCGCCGACGTTCTGCACGGCCCCACGAGTAGGCGACCAGGTTGAGCGCCTCGGTGGCGTTGCGGACGAAGACGACCTCGCGCCGGTCGGCGCCCAGGCGGCGGCGACGATCGCGCGCGCGCGCTCGTACAGACTCGGTCGCCTCCTCCGAGAGGCGGTAGACGCCGCGGTGGACGTTCGCGTTCTGCTCCCGCCAGTAGCGGTCCAGCGCCTCGATCACCGCGAGCGGCTTCTGCGAGGTGGCGCCGTTGTCGAGATACGCGAGCGGCTGCCCGTCCTGCCGGCGCGCGAGGAGCGGGAACTGGCTGCGGATCTCATCGGTGTCCGGCGGCATCGCCGGGAGGCTCTCCGCGCCGGGTGTGACCGCGGTGGCTTCCATCGTCTCGGTACGGCCTACGCGGCCGCCTCGACCTCCTCGCGGATCCAGCCGTAGCCGCGCTCCTCGAGCGTCTCGACGAGCTCGGGGCCGCCCTCCTTGACGATGCGCCCCTCGAACATCACGTGCACGAAGTCGGGCTTCACCAGGTGCAGGATGCGCTGGTAGTGGGTGATGATCAGGACGCCCATGTCGGGCCCGGCGAACTTGTTGACGCCGTCGGCGACGGTGCGAAGCGCGTCGATGTCGAGCCCGGAGTCGGTCTCGTCGAGCACCGCGAGCTCGGGGCGGAGCATCGCGAGCTGGAGGATCTCCATCCGCTTCTTCTCGCCGCCCGAGAAGCCCTCGTTCAGGTAGCGGCTCGAGAACTCGCGCGGGATGTTCATGAGCTCCATCGCCGCCTCGGCCTCCTTGCGGAAGTCCTTCAGCTTGATCTCGGGCTCGCCGCGCGCCTCGCGATGGGCGTTCACCGCCATCCGCAGGTACTTCGCGACGGTCACGCCGGGGATCGCCACGGGGTACTGGAACGCCATGAAGAGCCCCGCTCGGGCGCGGTCCTCGGGCGCTTCCTCGGTGATGTCCTCGCCGGCGAAGCGGATCTCGCCGTCGGTCACCTCGAACGCCGGGTGGCCCATGATCGCGTTCGCGAGCGTCGACTTGCCGGACCCGTTCGGGCCCATCAGCGCGTGGATCTCGCCCTTCGGGACGTCGAGGTCGAGCCCCTTCAGGATCTCCTTGTCCTCGGCGCTCACGTGCAGGTTCCTGATCTCCAGATCCGCCATCTGTCTCCGTTTGTCTTTGGTTTCCAGGGAAGGCGCGCTATGCGGCCTGACCGGCCACCGGCTCCCGCGCCGCGTGCTGGTCGGCGAACTCGACCAGGTCGGCCAGCGTGGTCCCGGCGAGCGCCTTGGTGATCCCGCCGTGAACGCGGGTCCACAGAAGCTTGGTCGCGCAGGCCCGGTCGCCGTCGGACTCGTGCGAGCAAAGGACACGGCCCTCGCGCAGCTCGTTGAAGCACTCCATCGGCGCGATCGGGCCCTCGAGCGCCTGGACGACGTCCAGCATCTCGATCTCGGAAGCGGGCCGCGCCAGCCGGTAGCCGCCGTGCGCGCCGCGAACGGACGTCACCAGCCCGGCCTCGCGAAGCTTCGCGACGAGGTGCTCGAGGTAGGAAAGCGGGAGCGTCTCCGACTCGGCAACCGCGCTCAGAGCCACTGGCCCGTCGCCGCGCTCGGGGTCCTCCGGCGCGCGACGGCCGAGCTCGACCATCAGCCGCACGCCGTATTCAGCCTTCGTCGAGAACAGCATCTCGACATAAATCCTACTCGACAGGTCGGATAAGCGGCCGTACCGTGGCACCCCTCCTCAGGGCTCGATCAGGCCCTTGCGGATCGCGTACCGCACGAGCTCGACGCGGTCCCGCATGCCGAGCTTTCGCATCGCGTTCGAGCGGTGGTTCTCGACCGTCTTCTCGGAGAGGTGCAGGATGTCGGCGATCTCGCGGTTCGTGTGCGCCTCGGCGACAAGCTTCACGATCTCCTCCTCGCGGGGGGTCAGCTCGTCCTCGCGGGGGGAGCCCTCGCCGAGGACGTCCTGGATCAGAGCCCGCTGGGCCTCCGGGGTCAGGAACGGCTCGCCGCGCTGCGACGGCCCGGACCGCCTCCAGAAGGTCGGAGTCCGCCTGCGCCTTCAGCACGTAGCCCGAGGCGCCGGCCTTGAGCGCCTCGAACAGGTAGCGCTCGTCGTCGTACATCGACAGGATCAGGATCGAGACGTCGGGCGCCTGCAGCGCGGATCTCGCGCGTCGCCTGGAGGCCCGTGAGCTTGGGCATCTTGACGTCGAGGATCGCCAGGTCGGGCTTGTCGCGGATCGCCAGGTCGCGTGCCTCGGCGCCGTCGGAGGCCTCGGCGACCACCTCGATGTCGGGCTGCTGCTCCAGCAGCATCCGCAGCCCCGAGCGGACGATCCCGTGATCGTCGGCGATCAGGACCTTCATCGACGGGTGGGCCGCGGCGACGGGGATCGCGGTTGCCCGTTCCGCTTCCACCCGGACGTGCGTCGGCGTCCTCGAGCGGAACCGTCAGCCGCACGCTGGTCCCGGTGCCCAGCCGAGACTCGACCTGCACGTCACCGTCCACGAGCAGCGCGCGCTCGCGCATACCCGCGATGCCGAGCCCGCGGGCCGCCTGGTCGAACGTGAACCCCGAGCCGTCGTCCTCGACGACGAGCTCCACCCGGTCGCCGGCCCGCACCAGCCTCACTCGAACGTGGTCGGCGCCCGGAATGCTGCGCGGCGTTGGAGAGCGCCTCCTGTGCGACGCGGTAGACGACGAGCTGGACGTCCGCCGGCAGCCCGAGGAAGTTGCCCTCGGACTCGAAGCTCGCGTTGATCCTGCTGCGACGCCCGAGCTCCTTGACGTGACCGGCGAGGGCCGCCTTGAGACCGAGGTCGTCGAGGGCGGTCGGCCGGAGCTGGCGGGCCAGCAGCAGGAGCTCCTCCATCGCCTGGTTCGCTAGCGCCTTGGTCTCGGCGAGCTCATGCGCCACCTCCGCCGGCGCCTTCGCGCGCGCCGCCTCCAGGCGCAGGAGGAGGCCGGTCAGCGACTGATTCACCTCGTCGTGCAGGTCGCGGGCCACCCTCGCTCGCTCCTGCTCCTGCGCCGCCAGCGCCGTGCTCGACGTGCGTCGCCGTTCGGCCTCGAGGCGCTCGAGCATCCTCCGGAAGGCGCGGTTCAGCCGCTCGACCTCCTCCGACGCGCCGAGGCCGTCCGCCGGGATCCGGAGGTTCGCGCCGGGCCGCGACAGGTCGACCCGCTCCATCTCCTCGACGAGCCGCTCGAGCGGCCGGAAGCGCCGCTGCAGCATCATCACGTTGACGAGGATCATCAGCACGACCGCGAGTCCGAGGATCAGCGCCAGGGCCGGGTGCGCGGAGACGTCCAGGCTCGGGTTGCCCGCGATCGCGATCGCGACCACGGCCGCCACCATCAGGATCAGATTGGCGACGAGGACCTGGGTGAGGAGGTTCTGGCGACGCATGCATCCCTAAGTATCGGTCAGAGCCCTGCGGGTGTACGATCTGACCAAGGACTACGTCGCAGTTTGCAGTCGTCGGCTCGAGCGGCGAACGATCGCTCGCCGCCCCGGCCGATGCGGGGAGGAGGAGTCGATGTTTTCGGGTGAATCGCATCTCGGTTCTCGCGGGGATGATCTCTGCCATGGCGGTGCTCGCAGCGGGTTTGGCGCTCCTCCTGGTCTTCGCCGGCACGGCGTCGGCGGAGCAGAAGGTCAAGTCGAAGGTCCATAAGGGCACCCTCACCGTCACCGGAACCAAAGGGGACGACGACATCCTCCTGCGGCTGTCAGGCGATCAGACTCAGGTCGAGGTCGTGGTGGGCGCCGACACCGGACTCCTTCGCGCGGGACGACTTCGACCACATCGTCGTCGAAGCCGGTCGCGGCGAAGACGCCGTCACGGATCGATGAGACGAACGGCCTCGTCTTCACCGATACGGAGCTGACCACGCTCGACGGCGGGGACGGCAACGACACGCTGCTCGGCGGCAGCGGTGGCGGACGACGCTCATGGGCGGCGACGGCGACGACTTCGTCGACGGCAACCGCGGCAACGACACAGCGTTCCTGGGCGCCGGCGACGACACCTTCCAGTTGGGATCCCGGCGACGGCAGCGACACCGTCGAGGGCCAGGACGGGCACCGACCGGATGCTGTTCAACGGCGCCAACATCGCCGAGAAGTTCGACGTCTCCGCCAACGGCGACGCGCTCCGGTTCACCCGCGACATCGGCAACATCGTCATGGACCTCGAACGACGTCGAGACGATCGACCTCAACGCCCTCGGCGGCGCCGACCAGATCACCGTCAACGACCTCACCGGCACCGACGTCACCGAGGTCAACGCCGACCTGGCCGGCACGCCGGACGGCGCGCGGCGACGGCGCGGCCGACACGCGTCGATCGTCAACGGCACCAACGGCGACGACAGCGATCGCCGTCACCGGCGTCGCGCGCCGGCGTCGGCGTGATCGCGGCCTGGCCGCGCGTGCGTCGACGATCACCGGCCCCTGAGGCCGCGCGACGACACACTCGACGGTCAACGCCCTCGGCGGCGACGACGCGATCTCGGCGGCAGGGCTGCGCCGGCGTCAACGGCCTGATCGGACGGCGGCACCGGCAACGACACGCTCATCGGCGGCGACGGCGACGACGATCCTGATCGGCGGCGACGGCAACGACTTCGTCGACGGCAACCGCGGCAACGACATGTCGCTCATGGGCGCCGGCGACGACACGTTCCTCTGGGACCCGGGCGACGGCAGCGACATCGTCGAGGGCCAGGCCGGCACCGACACGATGCTGTTCAACGGCGCCAACATCGCCGAGAAGATCGACGTCTCGGCCAACGGCGAGCGGCGTCCGCTTCACCCGCGACATCGCCAGCATCATCATGGACCTCGAACGACGTCGAGACGGATCGACTTCAACGCCCTCGGCGGCGCCGACCACGATCACCGTCAACGACCTCACCGGCACCGACGTCACCGACGGTCAACCTCGACCTCGCCGCCGCACCGGCGGCGGCATCGGCGACGGCGCGCCCGACACCGTCATCGTCAACGGCACCACCGGCGACGACGTCGATCGCTCGTCGCCGGCGACGCGCCGGCGTCACCGTGCGTCGGGGCTGGCTGCGCCAGGTCGAACATCACCGAACGCCGAGGCGCCAACGACACGCTCACCGTCAACGGCGCTCGGCGGGCGACGACGCGGTGGACGCCTCGGGCCTCGCCGCCGGACGTGATCCAGCTCACCGGAGGACGGCGGCGACGGGCGACGACGTCCTCATCGGCGGGCCCGGCACGGACATCCTCGACGGGGGCTCCGGGGCCAACACCCTGATTCCGTAGGCGTTCTGACGCCGTGGATCCAATCGCCTAGGGGCTGCCCCCTAGGCGATAGGGGTGCCTGCCCCCACCGGAATTCGGCCTGCCGTGTGCCACCATTGGACGGGTGACAACGACCAGCAGATCAAACTTCGCCGCCGGCCTCCGCACGGCCATCCTGATGGCCGCCCTCGGCGGCCTCCTGGTCGTCATCGGCTACGCGATCGGCGGCATCAAGATCGCGAGCGTCTTCCTGGTCATCGCGCTGGTCATCAACTTCGTCGCCTACTGGTTCAGCGACAAGATCGCGATCGCCAGCGCGGGCGCGAAGCCGGTCTCCGAGTCCGAGGCGCCGCGGCTGTACCAGATGGTGCGCGAGCTGACGACGCGCGCGGGGCTGCCGATGCCGCGTCTGTACGTGATCCCGAGCGACCAGCCGAACGCCTTCGCGACCGGCCGCAACCCCAAGCACGCCGCGGTCGCGGTGACGTCGGGGATCACGAAGCTGCTGTCCGAGGACGAGCTGCGAGGGGTGATCTCGCACGAGCTCGCCCACGTCCGTCAACTGCGACATCCTCACGACGTCGATCGCCTCGGCGATCGGCGCCATGATCACCTGGATCGCCTACCTGTTCCTGTGGTTCGGGGGCGACGACGAGTCGCCGCTCGGACTGGTCGGCAGCCTTGGCCCTCTTCCTGCTGGCGCCGATCTCCGCGAGCCTGATCCAGCTCGCGATCTCGCGCCAGCGCGAGTACTCCGCCGACGCGACCGGGGCCGAGATCTGCGGCAATCCGGAGTCGCTCGCCTCGGCGCTCCTGCGCCTCGAGGAGGGCGCCAAGGCGATGCCCATGCAGGTCAACCAGGCGACCGAGCCGCTCTACATCGTCAAGCCGTTCTCGGGCGGCGGCATCGCCAGCCTGTTCTCGACCCATCCGCCGATCGAGGAGCGGGTCCGCCGCCTGCGCCAGATGCGCCCGTCGCTGGACTAGGCGCCTCCAGACGCGGATCCCCCGAAGGCGCGCCCGAAGCCCTCGACCCCTACCCAGCCTCCTTCCAGGCCCCGGTCGCTGAGCGCTATACTTTTTGAAGTAAATCCGGATCGAGATTCAGGAGTATTGATGGCGACTGCGGCTGAGCCGATCGAGCAGGTCAAGGAGAGGATCGACCTGATCGCGAACACGAAGGCGCGGGAGGAGGTCGAGGCGGGCGCGAAGCTGATCGACGTCCGCGAGCCGCACGAGTGGGACGAGGCGCATCTCGAGGGCGCGATCCACGTTCCCCAGGGCGAGCTCCTCGAGCGGATCGACGAGGTCGCGCCCGATCCCTCCGAGCGGCTGGTCCTGTACTGCCGCACCGACAACCGCTCCATCGCGCGCCGCCGACGCCCTCCAGGACCTCGGCTACGACAACGTCTCGGTGATGCGCGGCGGGATCGTCGACTGGCAGGAGGCCGGGCTTCCCGTCGTCGCGGCGCAGGGGCTCACCCCCGAGCAGCGGATGCGCTACTCGCGCCACACGCTGCTGCCGGAGGTCGGGGTCGAGGGTCAGGTGAAGCTGTTGAACTCGAAGGTGCTCCTGATCGGCGCCGGGGGGCTCGGCGCCCCGTCCGCCTTCTATCTCGCGGCGGCCGGCGTCGGGACCCTCGGGATCGTCGACGACGACGTCGTCGACGAGACGAACCTCCAGCGCCAGGTGATCCACACGACCGACCGCGTCGGAATGCCGAAGACGGAGTCCGCGCGCGCCTCGATCGAGGCGCTCAATCCCGACGTCACGGTGGTCGAGCACCGCACCCGCCTGGACGCCGAGAACATCCTGGAGATCATCAAGGACTACGACGTGCTGGTCGACGGGGCCGACAACTTCCCCACCCGCTACCTGCTGAACGACGCCTCGGTGAGGCTCCGAAAGCCGGTCGTCTCGGCTTCGATCCTGGGCTTCGACGGCCAGATCTCCACCTTCGTCCCCTACGAGGGCCCGTGCTACCGATGCCTCTACCCGGTGCCGCCGCCGCCCGAGATGGCGCCGAGCTGCGGCGCGGCCGGCGTCCTGGGCGTGATGGCCGGCGTCATGGGCCTGCTCCAGGCGAACGAGGTGATCAAGCTCGTCGCCGGCATCGGCGAGCCGCTCATCGGCCGCCTGCTGCTCTACGACTCGCTCGGCACGCGGTTCACCGAGCTGAAGGTGAAGCGCGACCCCGACTGCCCGATCTGCGGCGACCATGCCCCGGAGATCCCGGAGTCGGAGATGGGCAAGTTCCCGGACTACGAGGCATTCTGCGCCGGCGAACCGTGCTGCGCTGCGCGCGCTCGCGCCAGCGCATAGGATCCACACCATGCCGACCGTGAAGATCCCGCCGGTGCTCCGCGCCCAGACCGGGGGCGAGGCCGAGCTCGAGACGCCCGGATCGACCGTGGGCGACGTCCTGCCGCTCGCTCGCGGACGCCCACCCCGGCACGCGCTCGCAGCTGTTCGCCGACGGCGGCGAGCTGAACCGCTACGTCAACGTCTACCTGAACGACGAGGACGTGCGGGTGCTCGACGGGCTCGAGACCGCCGTGTCGGACTCCGACACGGTCGTGATCCTGCCGGCGATGGCCGGCGGCCAGGCGCCTCATCGAACGACGCGCTAGTGGCGCTTCGCGAAGCGCTGGAATGCCCGGTAGGCGGGCTTCTCTCCGTAGTTGTGCTTCAGCAGGCCGGCGCTGCTGCAGAACGAGCAGGTGATCGGGGCACCGGACGCCGGATCGCGCCAGTCGAACCACTGCACACCCTCCAGGCGCCACCGGTGGCGGTTGTGCAGCGTCACGCTGAATGACCGCTTGAGGAGCCGCTTCTGGCCCTGCTTTCCCTTGTTGAGGCTGAAGCGGTCATTGTTGGACCCCCATCCGATTTCCGTCAGCCAAAGGCCCTTTCGCTTGTCGCCGTGCTGCTTCATCGTCCGGCGCATCCGCTTGATCGCGGTTACGAACTTCTTCATGTTCGGCGCGTACGGATGGAGGGCCGCGGCGTCGAACGAGCCCTTGAAGCCCTTGACTCGATATAGGCGCCCCAGGAACTTGTCCGCGTTCGGGACCTTGAAGGCCGGCAGCCCGGCGAGGACGAGCTCCGCATGGGGATCAGCCCTGTGGATGGGCCGGTCCGAGATCCTCACGAGCTTGGCGTAGTCGTGCTCGGCGTGCTTCCTGGGAAAGAACTTCGGCAGGCTCGGCTCGTTCCAGATCTGCCACTGCCTGACCGGGACGGCGGGCTTGCCGGGATGCTGCGCCCGATACAGGGTCCGCCAGTACTCTCCGCCGGGCCCGTACCGGTGCACCGCGGCGCTGAGGAAGGCTCGCCACGCTTGCTTCTCTCTCCTCGACCTGATGGGCGGACGCTTGGGCTTGCTGCTGATCCACGGCGGCGACCCGGACAAGGTCGGAAACGACCGTATCCCTTGCGCGGCAAGGTGGCCGATCTTCGCGTCGATGGCTGCCCAGTTATGGGTGCCGCGCCGCGGCTGAACGGTGTTCCAGTTCAACCCGAATCGGACCGTACCGGTACCGGACTTCCCGAGCCTCGCATAGTCGCGGGCGCTGAAGGGCTCTCCCTGAACCACGCCGAAGAAGCCCTTCGCGATCGCGGGCGTCGCGAGGCACAAACTCGCCGAGACCACGAGGAGCGCCAGGAGCGAGAGCCTCCGCACCATCGATTCCGCGGGTCACCCGGACTCGCCCGAGCGGTCGCGCCGCCTGCGGTACACGATTATTCCCGCCGCCGCGCCGATCGCGGCCAGGCCTCCCGCAAGGATGGCGATCGTGGCCCCGCCCGACCCCGATCCGGTCGTCGTTGCGGCCGAGGGGTCCAGTCGGCTTCGATCGTGGCCGCCCCCGCCGGATCCCGTGGCGCTCGGCGACGGGAGAACATATTGCTTCTCGGCCGGATTGGTTGCCGACGCGGTCGCAGGCGCTGCGAGCACTACCAACGTCAGGAGCAGGATGAGCCAGCGAGGACATCTCGGCCCGGAATGTCCTTCTATCACCCGCCCCATCCGAAGCGCAACCTTAGCCCGTCACCCGCCCTGGGCGTGGGCGTAGCGGCTGAATACCCGATAGGCCGGCTTCGGCCGGCGGTCGTGCCGCAGCAGGCCGGATGAGTCGCAGAAGCTGCACGGGAGGCGGCGGTTGGTTTTCTGTGGATCGCGCCAGAAGAACCAATACTCGCGCTGCAGGCGCCAGGCCTTGTGCTTGCGAACGAGCAGCTTCGTGGACCTCTGAAGCATTCGCTTCTGCCCCTGTATCCCCTTGTTGACCCCGAATTGATCCGGGGGCCTGGATCCCCAGCCGATCTCGGTGAGCCACAGCGGCGTCCGCGCATCCCGCTTTGACTTCATCACCTTCCTGAACTTCGAGATCCTGGTCCGCATCTCGCCGATCGAGTGGGCATACGGGTGGAACGCCGCAACGTCGAAGCTCCGCTTGATCCCGTGGATGCGGTAAAGGCCCTTGAGGTACGAGATCGCGTCGATATCGCCCGGCTTGCCCTCGCCGCCCGACAGTCCGGCGAGGACCAACTTCGCATTGGGATCGGCTTGGTCGATGGCCGAGCGCGAGAGCGTGACGAGCTTGGCGTATTGCTTCGGCGCCGGCCTCGGCGTGAAGTAATGCCTGAGGTTGGGCTCGTTCCAGATCTGCCATGCCTGGATCGGAACCGGCTGGGCGTCGCAGTTGCATGCGGCATGGAAGGGGCTCGGTCCGCCGGAACCGGCTGTCCAGAACGTGCCACCGGGGCGGTAGCGGCGAACGGCCGCAGTTACGAACGCCCGCCACCCGTCCTTGGCGGCTTTGGCTGCCGACGGGGGCCGTCGTGCCCTTGTCTGAGACCCACGACGGGGTGCTGCCGAGGGTCGGCAGGGCCGCGATCCCCTTCGCCGCCAGGCGGGCGATCATCGCGTCGCTCGCGTCCCAGTTGAAGGATCCGGGCCGCGGCTGCACCAAGCTCCAGTTCAGGCCGATGCGCATCGTACGGACCCCGACGCCTGCGACCTTCGCGGCGTCCCTTGAATCGAACGGCGTGGGTCCGGCGATCACGCCGAGAAAGCTCGGCGGGACCCGCAGCCGCTGGTGGTGGCCCCCCGCCGCCTCCGTCGACCCGGCGCCGAGGACGAGCAGCCAAGCCACGCCCGCGGCGAGAAGGGTTACCGCCGCGAGCGCGAATCGTGCCTTCACACGGCTGTCGCCGGATCTTCGCTGGCTCTGGGGCATGGCTGGATCCTCGCGATCGCTCGAAGGTCGACTACGCAGCCGCGTTCCGCGCGGCCGCTGATACGTCCCACCGCACAGCAGAATAGAGCTTCAGCCCCCGGCGCCGAGGCTGAAGCTCGTGAAGGCGTCATACGCCGGCTTCGGCTGACGATCGTTCCGCAGCAGTCCCGCGGAGCTGCAAAAGCCGCAGGGGACGTGGGCCGATGCGGGCGGATCACGCCACTCGAACCAGTAGACGCGGTCGAGCCGCCACTTCTCCTGGACGCGCAGCAGAAACGCGAACGACTGGTCCAGGAGTCGCTTTTGCCCCTGGATGCCCTTGTTCAGCTCGAATTGGTCAGGAGGCTCCGAACCCCATCCCAGCTCCGTGAGCCACAGGGGCTTTGTGCCGTCACCATTGTCCGTCATCACGGTGCGAACCTTTCGAATCTGGCGCTCCAGCTCGCCCACGTCTCGGGAGTAGGGATGCAGCGCCACGACGTCGAAGGCACCGTCGACGCCGGGCTGGTCGAGGAGCTGGCGAAGGAACTGCCAGGCGGGCGGCCCGGTCGTGGCGGCGAAGCCCGGGAGGCCGGCGAGCACGACCTGGGCGTGGGAGTCCGCGGCCTTGATCGCATCGTCCGAGATCCGCAGCAGCTCCGCATAGCTGGGCACCGTGGGGCTGGCCGTGAAGTAATTGACGAGGTTGGGCTCGTTCCAGATCTGCCAGGAGGTGATCGGCACGGGATCGGCGTCGCAACCACACAGGGCGTGAAAGGGGCTGGGACCGCCACCCGGACCGGGCCGCCAGAAGCTCCCGTCGGGTCCGTAGCGATCGACCGCCGCCTCGAGGAACCGTTCCCATGCCTGTTCGACCTGTGGGCTCGCGATCGGCGGGGTGGTCGGCTTATCCGCCACCCAGGATGGCGTGCTCGCGAGGATCGGGAGGTAGCCCAACCCGTGCGCCGCGAGACCCCCAATCGTCGCATCGGTCAAGTGCCAGTTATAGGGGCCCGGACGCGGCTGCACCGACGACCATCGGAGTCCGCCTCGCATCGTCTCCACCCCGGCGTTCCTCATCTCCTTGAAGTCTCGGCTGTCGGGCGCAGTCCCCGGGTTGACGCCGAAGAAGTCTTGGGGCGCGGCGGGGCTCGAGGCGGGCGAGCCTGATCCGCAGCCGGTCAGAAAAAGCGCCGCTACCGCGGCGCCGAGGACGATCATCTTGCGCGAAACCGCGCGCATGGGACGAGCGAGGATACATAGCGTCGCTGGCCGGCTGCGTAGGCTTCGCGCTGCCTTGTGCCCCGCCTCGCCCGCCACCGTCCGACGAGCTCTCACGCGATCGGGGCTGGATGACCTCGAGTCATGGATC
Organism: uncultured Actinomycetes bacterium; assembly: GCA_963797665.1. Classification (GTDB taxonomy): domain Bacteria; phylum Actinomycetota; class Thermoleophilia; order Solirubrobacterales; family 70-9; genus AC-56. The sequence continues at coordinate 205,757 of CAWCQE010000019.1, forward strand.
GTTCTCGGGTTCGCAGCGGCGTTCGCGGCGTTGCTGATTCTCGTCGAGAGTCGGTCCAACACCTTCTTCAACGACGAGATCGCGATCTTCCAGCGATTCGGAGAGGGAATCGACGTTGGGTCGATTCTCGAGCCGCACAACGGACACCTCATCCTGCCGGCGAATCTCGTCTATGCGGCGATGTTCAGCTGGGTGGGGCCGACCTACACGGCGTTTCGCGTGCTCGGCGTCCTCGTGCTCGTGGCATGCGCCGTTCTCTTCTACGTCCTGGCCAAGCGACGCGTGGGGCCGACGATCGCGCTCGTCCCCGCGATCGTGCTCCTCTTCCTCGGCTCGGCGTGGGAGGCGCTGCTGTGGCCCTTGACGATGCTCACGTTCGGGCTATCGGTCGCATTCGGGCTGGCCGCGCTAGTCGCGCTGGATCGAAACGACGTCAGGGGGGATGTCGCCGCCTGTGCGTTGACGGTTTTGGCGGTGGTGAGCCATTCCACCGGGCTTGCGTTTCTGGTGGGCGTGGCCGTTGCGGTACTGATGAGCGGGAGAGGTCGACGACGAGTCTGGGTGTTCGCCGTCCCGCTGGCCATCTATGCGGCGTGGTGGGTGTGGGCACTCCGGTTCCACGAGGGCCTCGCCCATCCAGGCAACCTCCTGATCGTGCCCGAGTTCATGGCCGATTCCCTCGCGGCGGTGTCCGCTGCGGTGACGGGCCTGGGCCTGGATCTCGGCACTGGACCCGTGAGCCTGACGGTCAGCCCATCGTGGGGATACGTCATCGCGCCGATCGCGGCCGTCGCGTTCGCCGTCAGGCTGTCTCGTGGCCGGATCCCCCCGTTCGTTTGGATCGCGGTCGGAGTCCTTCTGGCCTACTGGCTGGAGCTCGCGTTGGGCTTCGCTCCTGAGGGCCGCGCCCCCACCGAATCTCGTTACCTGTTTCCCGGGGCCGTCCTCGTGCTCCTCGTGGCCGCCGCGGCCCTGGCGGGGGTCAGGATCTCGCGCCCCGCCCTGGCCGCGATCGTCGCGGTGGGGGCTGTGGGCGTGCTCACGAACATCAAGCAGCTCGACAACGCCGAGCGCTTCTTCAGCGACTACGCGCCACGCGCCCGCGCGGCCCTCGGTGCGATCGAGATCGCGGATGGCTCCACCTCGCCCGACTTCCGCCCCGAGGCCCAACCCGGGCTCGGGGACTCCGTGCCGGCGCACTTTCCGGTCCAGGCGGGCCCCTACCTGGAGGCCGTCGATCGGTTCGGGTCGTACGCGTTCAGCGGGGCTGAGCTGCTCCAGCAGGACGCCGCGATACGCGAATCGGCCGACCGGGTCCTCGCCAGCGCCGAGCAGCTGGCGCTTCGACCTTCCGGCGGCGTTCCGGTGGGCCGATGCGAGGAACTGGCCGGAGGGGGCGGCGGCGCGCGTGAGCTTCATCCGGGTCGGGTCTCGCTGCAGGCCAGCGGGCCCGCCCGGGTGCGCCTGGGGCGCTTCGCCGGCAGCTACCCGGTGGACCTCGGCGAGCTCAGGCCCGGAAGGCGGGTCACCCTGTCGGTCCCGCGCGACGCGGAGGCTCGTCCGTGGCGAATCGAGGTCGGCGGCGCCACCAGGACGAGAATCTGCCTCCCTTCCATGAGCTGATGGCGGTCACCGCCACCGACCGGGTGCGAGGTAACGCGGCGGCGAGCCACATGGTCCGTCTCCTGTCCTCGAGCTGGCTGATCGGGGTCGTAATCGTCGTCGTCACCTGGCAGCCACTGGTGGTCACACCGGCGCCGGGCTTCGACGCCTCATGGAACATCGCCCTGCAGATGGCCGCAGTCGAGCGGCTTCACTTCGGAACGGACATCCTCTTCACATACGGTCCGCTCGGGTTCCTGCGGGTCCCGCTCGTCGCCTATACCTGGCCGGCCGTCCTGGGTGTGATCTATCTGCTCGCGATCAGGCTCGCTCTGGCCACCTCGATCGTCTGGATCGCGCGCCGGCGCTTCGGCCTCGCGATCGCCATCGTCCTCGCGTACGTGACCGTCGCGGTGACGGGCAGCGACCTCTCGTCCCATGGCCCCGCGCAGACCGTGCCGCTCGTCTTCGTCTGGTGCGCGGTCGCGATCGCTGTGCCCGAGTCCGCATTGTCGCGTCGCATCGTTGTCTTCGGCGGCGGGGTCCTCGGCGCGGTCGAGGTCCTCGCGAAGCTCAACGAGGGAGCTGCTGATCGTCGGCATGTGCCTCGTCGCCGCCGCGACCATGGACGACCGTCGCGGGCGCAACCTCGCCTCCTTCGTGATCACGTCGTGGCCTGCCTGGTCGCACTGTGGTTCGCCACCGGACAGGGGATCGGGAACGTGAGCGACTTCGTCGAGGGCTCCTTCCAGGTCATGCGGGGCTAATCGACCGCCCTGGTCTGGACGCCCCTGACGCGGGCCACGGCGGCATGGTGGACGACCGGGGCCGCATTGCTCACGTGGGCGCTGGTGGTGGTGGCCGCCTGGCTCGCGGGCAGGGAGCTCACGACCGCGCGACGAGTGGGCCTCCTGCTCCTCGCGCTGGGCATGGGCTTCGTCGGGTGGAAGGAGGGGTTCGTTCGCCAGGACCCGTTCCACATGTCCGTGTTCTTCGCGTGGATGCTCGCCCCGTGGATCGCTCTCGGCTGGCGCGGAAGCCGGCCCTGGGCCCTGGCGGGCTTCGCGGCGCTCACCATCGTCTACTTCGCCGCGACGGAATCTCGCCCGGGGGATGTCCTTCCCCCGGTCGAGAACGCGCAGACGGCCGTCAGCGATCTGCGGACCGTGCTCGATCCGAGCCGAAGAGAAGCCGAGCGGGAACGTGCCCGGATGGCGATGCAATCGACTTACCGGCTCGACCCGCGGAGCCTCGCGCTGCTCCGCGGCAAGACGGTCGACGTCTGGCCCTGGGAGGTGGGGATCGCGTGGGCGTACGGCCTGAATTGGTCGCCGGTGCCGAAGTTCCAGTCGCCGAGCGCGTACACGGCCTGGCTGGACCAGCGAGACGCGGAAGCCCTGACGTCTTCGGGGGGGCCCCAGCGGATTCTCCGACATTCAACCGGCGGCCCGCCCGGACGTCCGAACACATACAGCGTCGACGCCCGCTACGCCCCGTACGACGCTCCGGCCACCAGCTTGGCGATGCTCTGCAACTTCGAGGCCCTGCGCACCACGTCGCGCTACCAGGTGCTCGGTCGCACCCCGAACCGATGCGGGGCGCCGCGCGCGCTGTCGTCAACCGAGGCGAGCTATGGGCAAAGCGTCCGGGTCCCGAAGGCGCTTGGTCCGAATGAGATCGTGTTCGCGCGGATACACAACGCCTCGCCGTCCGGAATCGAGGCCCTTCGGACCTTGTTCTATCGCGCCGTTCCGCGATACATCGCATTCGATGGCCGTGCCACCTACCGTGTGGTCCCGGGCGTTCTCGAGGACGGCCTCATCCTCGACGCGCCGCCGGGATCCGACTTTCCCACCCCGTTCAGGCTGTCGCCCAACACCCGCACGATCACCCTTCTCAAGGATGATGCCGCGCTGAGTCCGGACCGCGAGCTGGACTTCGACTTCTACGCGATGCGGGTCCGCCCGGAGCCGGGCGGTCGCGCTCCTTAGACTGGGTGCCTTGCGCATCGGGCCTCTAAGTCAACGGCCGCTAGCGCGTGAAAGCACGTTCACTGGCGAGGCCCCACAGCTGTTGGCCGTTGGCCTGATCGCGGTCGCAACGGCGGCGCTCGGATTCGCGCAGGGCGGCTACTCGCAGGAGGCCGTCGCGATCGCCACGGTCGTGGTTTGGGCGGCGGTGGGCGTCGGGATCGTGCTCGGGCTCTGGAGCCGGAGCGAGATCCCGCGGGCTGCGCTCGTCTCGGGCTTCTCGCTGCTGGGTCTCCTGGTGTTGAGCGCCGTGTCCATGGCGTGGGCGGACGACGCCGGGCGAAGCTTCGACGCGAGCATCAGGGTCGCCGGATACCTGGGCCTGTTCACCCTGGTCGTGGTCGCCGCGCCCAGGACGGGAAAGCGCGCTTGGCTCGTGGGGCTCGCACTCGGACTGACCGTCGTGTGCGCGGCAGCCCTCGGGTCGCGGTTCGTCCCGACCCTGTTCGGCAATGCCGATCGCGAGCTGGGCGCCGCGATCCCAAACGCCGCGGGCCGCCTGAGCTATCCCATCGGGTACTGGAACGGGCTCGCCGCGTTGCTGGCCATCGACGCGGTGCTGCTCGCGTGGCTGGCGGCGTACGCTCGGGGCAGGTACGGGCGGGCCTTGGCCGCCGGCCTGCTTCCCCTTCCGATCCTGGGCTTCTACCTCGCGTCCTCCCGCGGCGGCCTCGCGGCCGCCGCCGTCGGCGGCGCGGTGTTGCTGATGCTCGCCCGCAACCGCCGCGCCCTGCTTGCGGGAGCTGTCCTTGGCGGTGCCGGGGGCGGGCTGCTCGTCCTCGTCGCGCGGACACAGGACGATTTCGTCAGCGGTGTCGCGGGAGCTTCGGCGAACGACCAGGGCGCGTTGATGCTCCTCGTGACCGTGGTGTGCGTGGGCCTCGTCGCCGCGGGCCGTTATCGCCTCGATCCGTGGCTTCAGGGGGTGCGCTCGGCTCGCCGCCCGATCTGGCCCTTCGCCTTGGGGCTGGTCATCGTGGTCGGAGCCGTCATCGCGCTAGCGGGTCGTGACAACCCCCAGGCGGGCGCAGGCGGCGCCCCCGCTCAGGGCGTGTCGGCGGGACACCTGACGAGCGCCGGGTCCAGCGGGCGCTACCAGTTCTGGACGGCGGCTCTCGACGCGTTCGCGAATCATCCCGTCGGCGGCGTCGGCGCCGGCAACTTCGAGCTCTACTGGAACGCCCATCCGCAACTGTCGATCCCGCTCGTAAACGCCCACTCGCTGTACCTCGAGACGCTTGCCGAGCTGGGACCGGCAGGCCTCGGCCTGGTCCTGGCGTTTCTCGCCGTCCCCCTCGTCGCGGTGTCCCGCAGACGCTCGTCTGGGAAGCCCCGGTGGAGCAGGACGCGGCGCTAGCGGTGCTCGCTGCCGGCGCCCTGTCGGCGGCCCTGGAGTGGACGTGGCAGATTCCGGCTGCGTTCGCACCGGTGATCGTCGCGACAGGGCTGCTGGTCGCTGGGACGAGGGTGGAGACGGCCGCCGACGACCACCTGCGACGGCAATCCAGCTTCGCGCTCGGAGTTGCGACCCTGGTGGGCGCCTGGATCGCGATCTGGGCCGCCGCCCTTTCCTTCGCGGGCGAGCATGAGCTCGCCGCGAGCCGGTCGTCAGCGGCTCGTGGCGATCTCGCGCAGGCCGCGGACGATGCTCGGATCGCCGCCCGGCTCCAGCCCTGGTCGCCGGAACCACCCCTGCAGCTGGCGCTCGTCGACGAGCTCGGCGGCGAGCTCGGCGCGGCCAGGACGGCCGCCCTCGATGCGGTCCACAGCGCGCCGGGGGACTGGCGCACGTGGGCCGTCGCCGGGCGGATCGCGGCCAAGTTGGGAAACTCTGAGGCGGCATCGTTGTTAATAGCCAAGGCGCGATCGCTGAGCCCGGTCGAGTTGCCTCCCGAATTCAGCAATGCAGTACGAGGGCATTCATGACCCCGAGCCGGATCCAACGCTTTCGAATATGCTCGCGAGTTGCCGCAGGGAGCTATGGACGCGGGGATCGAGATACGAGGCCGGGATGAGCTCGAGTGACGTGACCACCAGGGGGCGCCGAGCTCCGGGCGGGAGGCTCGCAGACGCGCCCGGTGACGATCGCGGACGACCTCGCTCCCCGGACCCGGGTCAGGAAGGGGGGCGTTCATAGGCACAATCGCTTCTGGCGGGACGCTCGCCGCCGGCGGTTCCTTGCGACGGCCGACGTCATCGCGGCGGTTGCCGCGAGCGCATCGATCGCGACGTCGACCACGATGCTGATCTGGGGGCTGTCGCTGCTCCCGATCTGGGTCGTGCTCGCCAAGCTCTTCGGCCTTTACGACCGCGACCAGGGCGCGATCCGGCCATCTGACGCTCGACGAGCTGCCGGCGATCGCCGCGTGGGCGGCGGCCGGGGCGGCGGTCCTCGGGCTGCTGCTCCCCCTCACCCCAGCCGGCTCGACCATCGGCCGGCCGAGGTCGATCCGATGCTTTGCCGTGGCGACGGTCTGCGGCGGGCATCCTGCGGGCGTCGGCGCGGTGGCTCTGGCGCCGGATCACGCCGCCGGAGCTCACGGCGGTGATCGGCGAACGGCGAGCTCGCGGACGCGGCGCGGCGCAAGGTCGAGCTGTTTCGCGACATGCACCTCGATGCTCGCTCCGAGGCGTGGCGTCCCGGCCGGCGCGGAGGGCGGCAGACCCGGCGGAGCTGCGCGGAGCTCGTCGAGCGCTCGACCGGGTGATCGTCGCGTCGGAGCGCATGGATCCGGAGCTGATCGGGCAGCTCGCCGGCGTCTGCCGCGCCAACCAGGTGAAGCTCAGCGTCGTCTCGCCGCTTGCGCGGGCCGCGCGGGCCCGGTGCCGCGGCTCTCGGAGGTCGCCGATCTGCCGGTGCTCGAGTACGACACCTGGGACGTCTCGCGGTCGACGATGCTGCATCAAGCGCGGCTTCGACGTGGTCGTCTCGGCGCTCGGCCTGCTCGTCCTCGCGCCCGCTGTTCCCGATCGTCGCGCTCGCGATCAAGCTCGACAGCCGCGGGCCGGTGATCTTCGTCCAGCTGCGCGCCGGCGCTCGCGGCGTCCCGTTCCGCATGTACAAGCTCCGGACGATGCGATGGATGCCGAGGACGAGCTCGGAGGCGCTGTCCGCTCGACGAGCTCGCGCGAGCCGATGTTCAAGCTCCGACCGCGATCCGCGGGTGACCCGGGTGGGACAGGTTCCTGCGGCGGTTCAGCCTCGACGAGCTGCCGCAGCTCGTCAACGTCCTGCGGGGCGAGATGAGCATCGTCGGCCCGCGGCCCGAGCAGATCGAGCTCGTCGAGCGCTACCGGCCGGAGCACCGCTTCCGGCTCGACGTGAAGCCGGGCATGACCGGGCCGATGCAGGTCTTCGGGCGCGGCGAGCTGACGTTCTCCGAGCGCCTCGCGGTCGAGCTCGACTACGTGGAGAACCTCTCGCTGGCCCGCGACCTGCGGATCCTCCTGCAGACGATCCCGGCTCGTCCTGCGCGGCCGCGGCGCGTACTAGTCCTGAGCGGCGCAACGGTCATCGTTCCCACCGCACGCGGCGGGCAAGGCCTCGCGCGGCTCCTCGCGTCGCTGCGCGCTGAAAGCGGGGTGGAGGAGACCCTGGTGGTCGCGAACGGGGTTCCGGATGCGGCGTTGATGGGGATCGACGGGACGGCTGAACGCATTCGGGTGATCCGCCTTCCGCAGAACGTCGGGCTACTCGCGTGCGGTGAACCTCGCCGCCGGCCAGGCGCGCGGTGAGGCCATCGTGCTCCTCAACGACGACTGCAGTGTGCGAGGCGGGCGTACGTCGAGGCGATCCTGGGCGCGCTGGATCCCGCGCGCTGGCGTGATCATGGCCGGCGGCGTGATGATGCGACTCCCGCGATCCCTCGCGCATCGATACGGCCGGGATCGAGCTCGGTCGCGGACGCTGCTCGCCTTCGACTACCTGAACGGGGAGCCGGTGGCGGTGCTGGACCGGCCGCATGCCCGACCCGATCGGGCCGTCGGGGGCCGCGGCGGCATTCGACCGCCGGGAGTTCCTGGCGGCTGGGGGCTTCGACGAGAACCTGTTCGCCTACTGGGAGGACGTCGATCTCGTCCTCCGGATGCGCCGGGCGGGGGGCCGATGCAGCGCTCGCGGCGAGGCGCGCGGGCTCCACGAGCATTCCGGCACGCTCGGATCGGGCTCGGCGCGCGAAGAACTACCTGATGGGCTTCGGCCGCGGCTATATGCTGAGAAAGTGGAGCGTCCTCGCCGATCCGCGACGACTCGCGAGCGCCCTTGCCGCCGACAGGGCCATCTGCGCTGGGCAGGTCGCGTTCGACCGAAACCTCGCGGGCCTCCGGGGGCGGATCGACGGCTACCGCGCGTCGCGTCCGACCCACGCCTATCCCGGCGCCGTGATCGGGGCCCAGCCGCGCGTTCCGGGCCTGCTCGCTGGCCTCCGTCGCCGGGGGCGGCGACGCATCGCGCTCAGCCGGTCTTCCGGGACTCGACCTTCGTGATCGGCGGACGTCCGTTGCGGGTGACCTTGTCGAGGACCCGCCGCCCGGCCGGACGGAGCGCCGAGGCGTGACGCGGCGCAGGGCGCTTCGCCAGCGCGGTGGCCCGGGCCGCTCCCCGGCCTGCAGCTCGAGCCACCATCGTGGTGAGGCTCTTCTCGCGCCGCTCGAGGTTCGTCATTCGCTGGCGCATGCGCGCGTTCATCTCGCGCGTCGGTCTCGGGCATCCTGGACGAGACCTCTCGGGCCAGCGTGTCGTGGACGAAGAACCGGCCCTCGGCCTTGTTCACGCCGCCCATCGCGAAGGCGGCGACGATGAACGCGTTGCGGTACGCCTCGTCGCGAACCTCGAGCACGTCCTCGCTCGAAGTCGTCCGCCGCATAGATCTTGTCGAGCAGCCGCGTCTGCTCGCGTGCGGCCTCGAGGCCCGGCGCGTAGTTGGCCGAGCCCGGATGGTTTCGCCAGCAGGCCGAGACCTCGGGGTGGCGGAGGAAGTGGCCGACCGAGTACGCCCGGACGCACCAGTCGAAGTCAGCGAGGTAGATGAAGCTCGGGTCCCAGCCTCCGATCCGCTCGACCACCCGGCGGCGGAAGATCGCGCCCACGTTGACGATGCAGTTGTGAAGCCGAACGGCCTCGGCCACGGTGTATTCGGGCGGTGACCATGTCGGCGATCGCCTCGCCGTCCTCGTCGATGATCCGGTAGGCCGGGTAGGCGAGCGCGGCGTCGGGTTCGGCGACCAGGAGCGCGCCAGCTTCGTGATCGCGCCGGGGAGGAAGAGGTCGTCGGAGTTGAGGTAGCCGATCAGCTCGCCGCGCGCCATCTCGAAGCCCCGGTTCAGGGTCCTCGGCCTGGCCCATGTTCTCGTGGCGCTCCCACCGCAGCCGCTCCGGGTGTGCGGCCGCGTAGCGCTCCAGCACCTGCGGTGTCTGGTCGGTGGAGCCGTCGTCGAGGGCGAGGACCTCCAGGTTCGGGTAGTCCTGGCCGAGGATGCTGTCGAGCGTCGTCCTCGAGCAGCCCGCCGGCGCGGTTGTAGGCCGGAACGACGATCGTGACCAGGGGTTGGCGCTCGGCTCCCGCGCTGCGTGGGCCCCTGCCGACCGCTGCGGATCGCTCATCAGGCGCTGAATGCTAACCCGCGCGCGGGCTGAGGTGGGCTAGCGACCGCCGCCCGGTGGCCGTCCCGAGCACGATCCGGGCCGCGGTCGGGCTGACGGCGCTCGACCATGTACTCGCGGGGTGGGGCTTCCAGCGCGGCTTCGCCCGAGAGGGCCGTGACCACGCAGCGCCGGATGCCCTGCCGGCTCCACTCCGCGCGATCAGGTTGCTGCCGCACTCCACGGTCTCCGGCCGCTCGGTCGTGTCGCGCACGGTCACCGCCGGCACGCCGAGGATGCAGCACTCCTCCTGCACCGTGCCGCTGTCGGTGAGCACGCAGCGCGCGTGTCGCTCGAGGCGGACGAAGTCGAAGAAGCCGAGCGGCGGGCTGACGACGACGCCCGTCGCCCTCGAGCTTGCACGCCGAACGACTCGAGCTTCGCCCTGGTCCGCGGGTGGACGCTGCAGACCAGCGGCAGCCCGAGCTCGCGGGCGATGCCGGTCACGCCCTCGACCAGCGAGCTCAGGCGGTCCTCGAGGTCGACGGTCTCCTGCCGGTGGGCGGTGAGCAGCAGGTATCCGCTCTCGTCGACGCCGAGGCGGTCGAGCGCGTCGGAGCGCTCGATCGCGTCGGCGTGGCGGTCCATCACCTCCTTGATCGGGTTGCCGGTGACGTAGATCGATGCGGAGGCGATCCCCTCCGCGAGCAGGTTCGCGCGGCTGCGCTCGGTGTAGGGCATCAGCACGTCGCTCGAGTGGTCGATGACCGCCGGTTGACCTCCTCGGGGACCCGGTCGTCGAAGCAGCGGTTTCCGGCCTCCATGTGGAAGACCGGAATGCCGAGCCGCTTCGCGACGAATGCCGAGAGGCCGCTGTCGGTGTCGCCGAGGACGAGCAGGCGATCGGGGCGCTCGTCCTGGCCAGCACCTCGCCCATGCCGCTGATGATCGCCCCCCGACCCGCGCGGCGAAGCGTCGCGCCCTCGATGCCGAGGTAGCGGTCCGGAGCGCGCACCCCGAGCTGCTCGAAGAACACGTCGCTCAGGGTCGGATCGGAGTTCTGCCCGGTGTGCACGAGGACGTGGTCGCAGAGCCCGTCGAGGAGCTCGATCAGCGGGCTCAGGCGGATGATCTCGGGACGGGTCCCGAGAACCGTGAGGATCTTCACGCCGCGAATACGGGCGCGTCGTCAAGCATCAGCTTGTTCTCGCGGAGCAGGTCCAGGACCGCGGGCTGCGGTCGAGCGGTCTCGTTGCCCGAGCTGTACTCGCGGTCTCCGAACGGCTCGGCGTCGACCTGCTCGGATCGCAGCTCCGGGAGCAGCGGGCAGGATGACCAGGTTGCCGTCGCCGCGCCGGAAGGTGCGCGGCGCCTCCTCCTCGGAGACGAGGATCTCGTGGATCTTCTCGCCCGGGCCGGATCCCGACCCACTCGATCTCGATCGGGCGGTCGCCGATCAGCGCGTCTCGGCGAGGTCGGCGATCAGCGCGGAAGGCAGCAGCGGGATGTACGTCTCGCCCGGGACGGCCCGTCTGCGAAGGGCGTCGAAGACCGTGTCGACGGCGCGATCCAGGCTCAGCAGGAACCGCGTCATGTCCGGGCTCGTGATCGTGACCGGGCCCCCGGCTGCGGATCTGCTCGTGGAAGAGCGGGATCACCGAGCCCCGGGAGGCCAGCACGTTGCCGTAGCGCGCCGCCAGGAAGCGCGTCCCCGGGCACTCGATGTTGCCGCGGCTCAGGATCCGCTCCTGCACCGCCTTCGTCATCCCCATCACGTTGACGGGCTTGCACGCCTTGTCGGTGGAGACCCCGATCACCGTTTCGATCTCCAGCTCGTGGTCGCGGATCGCGCGGACCACGTTCTCGGCGCCCGACGACGTTCGTCTTCACCGCCTCGAAGGGGTTGTACTCGCAGACCGGGACCTGCTTCATCGCCGCCGCGTGGAAGACGATGTCGCGTCCCGCGCAGCAGCGAGACGACCGAGCCGGGATCGCGGATGTCGCCGATCTGGAAGTGCAGCCGCGAGTGGCGCTCCTCCTCGTAGACGATCTCGTCGGTGGCGACCCTGCGGTTCTGGAAGTCGAGCCTCATCTGGTGCTGGGTCGCCTCGCTGCGCGAGAACACGACGACCTCCGCCGGGAGCCCCACCTCGCCCTCGAGCAGCCGGCGGACGATGACCTTGCCGAAGGATCCCGTTCCGCCGGTCACCACGAGGCTGCCGGTGAGCAGGTCCTCTCGCTTATCGGTGAGCAAGCTGCCTCCTGATCTCGTCATACGGTGTCGCGTCGGCCGCCAGCTCGTCGACCATCTCGTCCCACCGGCGAGGCTGGCGCCCCGTCGCCCGGCACAGTCGGCTTGAGTCTAGAGAGCGGTCGACGATCACGCTGTCGGTCCGGGACGATCTCGATCCCGAGCTCGAGCGCGCGCTCGAGCATCGTGAGCAGCTCGAGCTTGTCGATCGGCTCCGAGGCGAGGTGCCAGACCCCCTCGCAGCTCGGGCTGCTCCTCGACCAGGACGCCGATCTCGGCCGCGAGCGCCGATCGTCGTCAGTCCGCTGAAGACGGCTCGGGAGAATCCCTTGACGCTCCCGCCCCGGTTCGAGATCAGCCACTCCAGGAGCCCCAGCGACGATCGCAAGCTCGCGCCCGATCAGCGACGTCCGCAGGGTCAGCAGGCCCTCCCCGCAGACCTCTCCCAGGAGCTTCGAGCGACCGTAGATGTCGGCGGCGTCCGGGACGTCCTCCTCGCGAGTAGCGCCCGCGCTCGCCGCTGAACACGCAGTCGGTGGAGACGTGGACCATCCGCGCGGAGTGACTCGCGGCAGGCGGCGGCCAGCTCGTGCGGAAAGAGCGAGTTGATGCGAATCGCCGGGATCGGCTGCTGCCCGGCCTCCGCCTGCTTGACCGCGCCGACGCAGTTGACGACGACATCGGGCCTGCGCCTCCTCGAGCGCCGATCGCAGGCGTGCTCCGGCTCCTCGGCGCTGATGCCCGCGATCAGAGTGCGTCGGCGCCAGGAGCTCCGCGACCGGATCTCGACCGGGCTCACGAACCGTGCCCCAGCACTCGAAGCGCTCGCGCCCATTCGAGGCACAGCCGGTGGCCCAGCGTGCCCGTGGCGCCGACCACCATCACGCGCATCTCAATCGCCCCCGATCCGCGACCCCGAGGCGGCGGGCGAGCCCTCGCAGTCCGCGGCGGCCATGCTCGTAGGCGAGCCGGGTCAGGGGGTGGCGAGCGCGCAGGGCCTGCACCTCGCTGCTCGAGCTCCGCGATCCGGCGCCGCTGGGCGGCGAGCTGCTCGCGCGCCGTTCGCCAACCTCGTCCTCCGTGCTCTCGGGCCCGGCGCTTGCCGAGACCTCCCGCGCGTGGCGATCGACGACGAAGTAGCGCTCGCCGGCTCCGTTGAAGCCGGGCGCGACCACCGTCGCCGCCAGCACGTAGCGCGTTCCGGTAGGCCTGGTCGCGGATCGCCTCGAGCTCCGGATCGGCCTCATCGGCGAACAGCCGCGTCGAGGATCCGCAGCCTCTCGTCGGCCATCTCGCGCCCCCGCTCGGCGACCGTCAGCGCGCCGCCGTGCCGCCGCCAGCACGCGAGCGGCTCCTCGACGCGGACGAACCGGCCCGACGCGGCTCAGGCGGAGCCAGAGCTCGCTTGTCGGCCAGAGTAGCGGAGATCGGTCCGCAGGGGTCCGGCCCGCTTGCAGCGCGCTGGCGCGGAACAGCGCTCCCGGGCCCACGATCGTGTCCTGGAGCCGGACCGACTCGACGCGCGAGTACTCCGGCGGGCGTCATCGTGTCGACGACGCTCGCCGGCCTCGTCGATCACCCGGTAGGAGGGGTAGGCGAGAACCGCGTCGTCTCGTCCGCCGCCAGCTCGGCGACGAGCCGCGAGATCGCGCCTGGGAGCAGCACGTCGTCGGAGCTCAGGTAGCCGAGCAGGCTCCCTCGGCCATCGCGAAGCCGCGGTTGAGCGTGGCCGCCTGTCCCTGGTTCTCCTGCTGAGCCCAGCGAAACCTGTCGGGGTGGCGCTCGGCGTACTCCGCCAGCGCCTCGGCGTCGCGTCGGTGGAGCCGTCGTCGATCGCCAGGACCTCCAGGTTCGGGTAGTCCTGAGAGAGCAGGCTGTCCAGCGCCTCGGCGAGGAGCGGCCCGGCGCGGTTGTAGACCGGGACCACGACGGTGACCCGCTCGGCGCGTCGGCGCGTCTCCGGCCGAGGGCTCCGGGGCTCAGCGGAGCTCGAGGTCATCCTCGAGGAACCTCTCATACGGGGAGCCGCGCAGGGCGCCCTCGACCTCCGACCAGTTCTCGACCGTCTCCGACAGGGGGCGGCTGCGCATGCGGCTTGAACGGCGACTCCAGCGCGGCCGGCTCGACGCCCAGGAAGCGTCTGGATCTCGTCCAGTCGCCGACCGGTGGCGAGCTCCTCGTAGGTGATGCCGGAATACCGGCTTGCCGTCGGCGAGCCCGTCGAGGTAGCGCTCGTGCTCCTCCGTCCGCCGGAAGACGGCAAGGCATTGCTTCGGGTCGAGCATCACGGTCGCATCGCCGTAGTCTCCGCGAGTGGACCGCGAGACCCGGGTGCGGCGAGCAGGCGCCGCGAGACGAAGAGCGCCAGGAGGTTGAGCCGGCGGAGGCGGATGACCCGCAGCTCGTCCGGCTCGAGCAGCCCCAGGGCGTCCGGGTGGGCCCGGATCGAGCTCAGCGGGAGCTTGAAGCCCACGGCCCGCTCGCCGAGGGGGGCGGTGAGCTGCGCGACGTAGTCCACCGGAGTCGTTCGATCGGGGAGGTGATGTAGGCCTCGTCGAGCGTGCGCTTCCTGGTCGGTGAAGAGCTCCCCGAAGCAGCGGATCTCGGGATGGGAGCCAGCAGCGAGACGAGATGGGTCGACCCCGTGCGGCCCAGGCACAGGATCACGAACGTGAGGCCTGTATCGCCGCCGCCGCTCACGAGCGGGTCGCGAGAGCTCCTCTTCGCAGGCGGCCAGCGCGTAGCCGAAGCGAAAGAGGAAGTCGACGTCGAGGCGGTCGACAGGGGCTCGATGTCGAAGCTGCCGTCTACACCCGCCGCGTCGAGGAGCGCCCGCGTTCCGCTCCCGCGCCACGCGGCGCCCAGTCGCGCGCGCCCAGGATTCGAGCTCTTGCCAGATTTCCGCCCCCGGGCCGAAGATCGTCAGGAACGTCGGGCGTCGCACTGTGCGGAGCCTCGATGGGAGGGTCGGGAGCGCCGGAGATGGGCAGCCCCGCCTCGCCGCCGGCGGTCGCGGCCGCCTGATCCGCGAGGCGAGCGGCGATCAGGCGCTTGTGCCTTCGCGGGCCGGCCAGCTCCTCCGCGATGAGGCGCGCCTCGGCACCGCGATTCTCGGCGTCGCCCAAGCTCGCGTCGAGGTCGTCGGCGAAGGTGCCCGTCGCCTCCCGTCGTTCGCTCTCGAACCGCCTCAGGGAGAAACCGAGCGCGATCACGCGGAGGGCATTGACCTCGTAGGCGGCTGTGTGGCGGAGCGAGCAGATCGGAAGTCCGTCCGCGTCGCCGAGCAGGTGCCCGCGAGCATGCCCGCGGATCAGATCGGCCGCGGACTCGTCCTCGTCGGGCGGAGGCTCGACGTACTCCGGTCAGCCTCTTCAGCAGCCCGAGCGAGGCGGCCGTGCACGGTCGACTTCCGCCCGTGCGCGGAGCCGTTGGTCCCGGGGCGCGCGCGCGCCGTCGTGCGGGGCGCTGCCCGCGTCGCCGCCGAGGGAGCGGACGCGCTGCGATGCGACGCATGATCCGGCGCCCTTCGGCCGGGTCGCCGCGGGGCTTGGGATCCGGCGAGCAGCTCGCTCACGGTCACCAGCCGATAGTCCCGGTCGTAGGAGACCCTCGATCAGCGGCCGGCAGCGCGTCCGCGGCGCGGCTCCAGGGGAGGCCGTCGTGCAGGAGCACGATCGAGCCGGGAAAGACGTGATTCGAGCACGTTGCGGGTGATCTCCTCGGCGCTGATCCCCTCCCAGGGCGGCAATCGCGTCCTCGGAGTCGGCGCTCCACAGGATCACCCGCATCCCGTCCTCGATCGCGGCCTCGGCTCCGGGCCGGTCGACCGCGCCGAACGGGGGGCGGAACAGCTTCGGACGGGCGCCGGTCACGTGCTCGATCAGGGCGGTGCAGGCGGCGACGTCGTCGGCAGCGGGGAACGGCGCAGTGCCCGTAGGAGTGGTTGCCGATCTCGTGGCCGCCGCTCGAGCAGCCGGCGCGACGAGCTCCTCGTGCCCGTCGATCTTCGTCCGACGAGGAAGAAAGTGCCGCGAGCGCCGTAGTGCTCGAGCGTGTCGAGGACG
Source organism: uncultured Actinomycetes bacterium (assembly GCA_963797665.1). Taxonomy (GTDB): domain Bacteria; phylum Actinomycetota; class Thermoleophilia; order Solirubrobacterales; family 70-9; genus AC-56. The sequence goes on from CAWCQE010000019.1 coordinate 221,285, forward strand.
CGGTGGGTCTGAAGGACCGGGCCGTCGTCGAACGTCAGGGCGACCTTGCGATCGCGCCGGCTGGCCGGGCTGCCGCGCTTGTCGATCAGCCGGACGAGATTCGTGTAGTCGCGCCCCTCGCCGTCGCTTGGATGTGACGAGATGGTCGCCGACGACATTGCGTGCCCGGGGCCCGGTCGCGCGGGCCGCCTTCGGCTCGAGCCGTTCGACCGCATCGGGGCCTCGTCGCCGGACGGGCTCTCGGCGACCGGATAGCCGAGCTCGCGGAGCTTGTCCCCCATCACGTCATCGAAGGGTCGCCGCCTCCTCGTCGGTCATGTTGTTCCGCCAGGCGCCGGGGGTCGCCGACCGGAAGAACTTCTTCGGCCCCTTCTGCTCGGGCGCGAACGGACTCGAATGCGTTCGCCTCCACCGCGCGCTCCAGCCATCGCTCGCTGCCTGCGCAGGCCGAGGAAATCGATCAGCTCGATGAGGTTCTTCGCGGGGGCGGCGAGCAGGTCCTCGTAGCGAACCATCGTTCGCCGCTCGGCCGGGTGCGCCCGAAAGCGCCTGCTCGATCGAGGTCACGTCGCCCGACCCAGGTCCGAGCCCGCCTGCGGACGAACTCGATGCCGCTCGTCCGGGGTGTTCCAGCCGGTCACCGGGAGCCAGCCGCCGGGCTGGTTGGCCGCGGTCTGCGAGTCGACAACGTCGCGGCCGTCCCGGACGAGGAAGACCATCTTCGAGCGGGGGAACATGGACATCACCAGGGGCGCCGCGTGGGCGCCGGCAACCTCCTTGAGCAGGAGCGGGGATCATCGGTGTCGTATCGCTCGGCGGCCCGCTCGAGGAAGCGATGAAAGCGCACCAGCATCATCCGCCGGACCTCGGGCCGCCATGTGTCGGCGTACTTGGCGGAGAAGAAGTAGTTCGCACGGTTGCGCAGGCCAAGCGCCGAGCTGAACGTTCTCGGCTTGAGGTCGTCGCCGTAGTCCGCGGACCCGTGGAGCGGCAGCAGATGGTTCGAGACGAACGTCGTATCGACCGGGATCAGCGTCGACCTTCCCCTGCCACGCGCGCGGCGCCACGAAGCCGAGCAGGTCGTCTTCGTCCTGGCGCGAGTCGACGAGCTTCAAGGGATGGCAGAGCATCCGCAGGAGCCAGGTGCTCCCGCTGCGAGCGGTGGACCAGATCCAGACGATCCGGGACTCGAACTCCTCGTCGTCGAAGTGCAGTCCGGCGGTGGACGAGTATTGCCCGCGTCCGGCCCTGTGTCGTCGAAGCCCCATCCCCGCGGCTCAGAGGCCCTCGGCGACCGCCGGGGCCTCGCGCACGAAGTACCAGACCGAGAACACGCAGATCGAGATCGCGAGAACGATCGGTATCAGGGCGCGGCCGACCCCGCCCGCGGCCTGCACCAGGCTCGGTGCGGACGGGTCGGTGACGGCCTTGCGGATGACGACGAAGATCGGCGACAGCGGGTTCAGCATCACGATCGGCCGCACCGACTCCGGGATGTTGTCGACCGTGTAGAGGATGGGGGTCCCGTAGAAGAGCACCCTCGAGATGACCGCCCAGATTTGAACCATGTCGGGCAGGCGCACGAAGACGACCGAGAGGAGCAGCGACACCCCGGTGGCGAACAGGACGAGAGCGGCCGCTGCGAGAGGGAGCACCAGCCAGCTCCAGGTGGGCGTCAGCCCGAACGCCAGCAGGAGGAAGAAGCCCACGACGAGATTGAGCGCGAGAGTCATCGTCGCGGTGAGCGAGCTGGAGAGCGGGATCACCATCCGCGGGAATCGCATCTTCCGAACGAGGCCCTCCTTCGACGACAGCGACCTCAAGCCGCGCTGAGTCGTCTCCTGGAAGAACTGGAACAGGATGATGTTGATCATGAGCATCGGGGCGAAGTTTGCGATCTGCCCTCCGAACGAGAGGATCTTGCGCAGGAAGAGGAAGACGATCCCGAACGTTATGAGCGGCCGCATCAGCGCCCAGAAGTAGCCGAGCACGGCGTCGACGTACCGCATCCGGAAGTCGGTCACCGCCGACAGCCAAAGGAGCTCCCAGAAGCGCTTGCGCGTCGTGCCGAAGGCCGTTGGCCCCTTGACCTCTCGAAGCTCGAGCGGGCGCTCGGCGGTGGCGGTCATCCCACCCCCAGCTCGGCCGAGCCAACCTCCGCGTCGGACGGTTCGACCTCGATCTCACTCTCCAGCGAGACCACGCTCCCCGCCTCGTCCGGGCTCTCGACCGCGAAGGTCAGCCAGCGCCCGAGCGAGCGCTCGCCCTCGCCCTCTGCGTCCTCGGCCTCGGGCTCGCGACGCGGCACATCACCGCGTAGCGGCCGGAGGCCAGGCGGTTCTCGATCTTCGCCGCCACGCGGAACCTGCCGCTGACGCGGTCGAGCCCCGGCTCGAGCGGGCGGGGCGGCGCCAGGAACAGCGGGCGGCCACCGGCGTCGAGGACCGAGAACCTGACCATGGGAGCACGGAGCGGCCGCCGCACCTCGATCTCCGCCTCGACCTCGATGGGCGTCCCGCCGGGCAGCGTCGGCTCCGACTCTCCATTCCCGCCGGCGAACCGGAACGCGGTGACCTCGGCGGCATCCTGGGCAGCCCCTCCCCGGGCCTCGGCATCCCACCGCTTCCTCGTGTTGACCGTGAGGTAGGCGTTGGCGACGTCCTCCGGCTCCCCGAGCTGCTGGACCCTGTGGTCGTACAGCAGGAGCGCCCGGTCGCAGTGGCGGTTGATCGACCCCATCTCGTGGCTTACGAGCACGACGGTCCTTCCGCGCTCCCGCATCGATGCGATGACGTCGCCGCACTTGTCGCGGAAGCGCCTTGTCGCCGACGGACAGGATCTCGTCGATCAGCATCACGTCGGCGTCGACGTGGCTCATGAGGGAGAAGCCCAGGCGGCCACGCATGCCCGACGAGTAGTTCTTGAGCCTGAGATCGGTGAAATCCTCCAACTCGGCGAATTCGATGATCTCGTCGATCCGGCGGCGGGCCTCGGCGCTGCTCAGGCCCATCATCACGGCGTTGATCATGATGTTCTCGCGCGCGGGAAGCTCGGGCCGGAATCCCACGCCGAGCTCGATGAGGGGGGCCACGCGCCCCGCGGTTCTGATCCGGCCGCCGTCGATCGGGTAGATCCCCGCGATCAGCTTGAGCAGCGTGCTCTTGCCGGCGCCGTTCGGCCCGACGATGCCGAACACCTCACCTTGGCGGACGTCGAACGAGACGTCCTCGAGCACGCCCAGGCGCTCCCCCTGCCTGCGTATCTGCTTGAGCCGCTGGCGAAACGGCACCCACGTGCCGCCCCGGGTAAGGAAGGACTTGTAGACATGCTGCACCTCGATGGTCACCGGGGCCGGCATCGGGGACAGGATAGAGCGGGCGTTGATGGCTAATTTCCCGCTACCGGGATCGTGATCGATCGTTACTCTCGGTTCGTGCCCCCGCGGCCTACGGGTCGATGCCAAGCGCGCGCAGCTCGGGGCCGAGGTCGCGGGTGAACCGCTCGGCGACCTCCGGTTCGAGTTCGGTCCGCCAGCGCCCGACGGACTGCTCGGGAGAGTCGCGCGGTCATGTGCTTGGCGCGGAAGGACTTGTCCCTCATTACCGACTTGGCGTCGAGCTCGACGCCGAGCCAGTTGCCGAGCCGCTCGGCGGTGCCGGGGAGGTCCCGCACGAGGTCCTCGTAGCGCACGATCGGCACCTCGCCCTTCTCCTCGAGCCCGGCGATCCAGCGCAGGCGCTCCTGCTGCCGGCGGATCACGTCGTCCAGGTGCTGCTCACGGCCGCCCGCCCGGTCGCGTCCGAGCGGGCCGCCCCCGCGGATGTCGTTGAAGGCGTTGATCGACACCCAGGTGTCCCGGGGGTCACGGAGCAGGACGATGAGCTTGTGAGGGGGCAGCTGGCCCAGCGGGACCTTCCATGTGTTCAGGTGCTTCTCCGCGAGGTAGCGGACGGGCGGCGTCGCGTCGGGGTCGAGCCCCAGGTCGGTCAGCCGCTCACGCGCGGCGCGGCGCGAGAACTCACGCCACGCGAGCTCGAAGGCGCGCTGGCCCATGGTCGGCTCCCCGGGGACGGACCGAATCAGAGGGCGCGGCAGCCATGGCGGGGGTCCGAGCACGCCGTGGGAGCGCATCTGGGTGAGCGAGCCCAGCCCGTGCGGCCCCCACTGCCCCTCCGGCCAGTCCTCGCGATCGAGGAGGTGAGCCCAGCGCCAGAGGTAGGCGAAGTACTTGCGCTCGTATGGGAAGCTCATCTCCATCGCGATCTGAGGCGAGGAGCCGAGGAGCTTCATGGTCAGCGTGCTCCCGTCGCGGGTGAAGTAGTCGACGAGGATCGGTGTCAGCCACGCGTCGCTCGATTCGCCGTCCGTGCCTGTCCAGGCGGTGGGCCGGCGGTCGGGCTGCCGAGGGCCCAGCGAGCGCACGCTGGCGCGGAGCCGCCGAGCACGGCCGCGGAGGGGCGCGTACCGGCGCCCGACGAGGAAGCGCGCCCGCCGCCGAAGGCGGGCGTAGCGCCGCCACGCGAGCCCGGCCAGCATCACCCGCTCCCGGCCCAGCGTCTCGGTGCGCCCGTTGAGCGACCGGCTCGAGCGCACGGCGAGCCACGCCAACCCCCGGGGCGAGTCGGCGATTCGATCCAGGGTGCGACGCTTGGAGGCCGTCATGCGGTCAGCGCACCTTAGCCGCAGGATCGCGATGTTGACCGCGACCCGGCAGTAGAGCTTGAAATAGGGGATGCGCCACCCCATGTGACCGGCGTGAAGCCGGAGGCGAGAGGCGCGTGTGACGGCCCGCTTGACCAGCGAGCGGTTGTAGTCGCCGTAGGCGTTCGCCGCCAGGTGGCCCAGGTATGCGCCCCGGTGCTGCACGTAGTCGTACAGGGGACGATCGACGTATCTGATGCCGCCGAGCGCCATCGCGACCTGGGCGATCCAGTGGTCGTGGTAGCCCGTGTCGGTGGGCGGCGGGAAGGGCAGGACGTCGGCGAGCAGGTCGCGGTCGAACAGCGACGCGGCGCCGGTGATCGGTGTTGGCCAGCAGCAGCGAAGCGAAGTCGGTGTGGTTGTTTCGCCTGAAGCTCCAGTACGTGTCGGAGATGACCTGACCCTCCTCGTCGACGATCCGCATGTCGCTGTAGGCGAGCCGGTCCCCGGGCCCGAGGCTGTCGAGCAGCGTGGAGAGCTTGTCCGGCCGCCAGCGGTCGTCCTGGTCGCTCAGCGCCACGTAGTCGACCCCCCGCGGAACCATCGAGAGGGCGCGCTCGAAATTGCCGTAGAAGCCGGCCTGCCGCTCCGCCCGTGACACCAGGAACCGGCGATCGTCGCCGAGGACCTCCCGCATCTCCTCGAGCTTCTCCGGGGAGGAGTGGTCGTCGCTGATCAGGCAGACCCAGTTGCGGTGCGTCTGCGCCCGGATCGAGTCGATCTGACGCCGGAAGAGCGCCTTGGGGGGGTTGTAGGTCGCCATGCAGACCGCCACCAGAGGCTCGGCGGATTCGGGCTTGGCGATCACCTCGGCGATCGGCGCCGAGTGGCCGTTCCAGGACGCATCGACCGGGCCCTCCAGCCGCGGGAGCAGCTCGACGGTCCCGAGCTGGCCGCGCGCCTCGCTGCCGTCGTCGAGCGTCGCCACGAGCTCGATCCATTCCGTTCGCGGCTCTTCGACCGGCGCGGCCGTCACGATCCCCCACCAGTAGTCGTCGTCGATCACCGATGCCGGCCGGGCCATTCCGAAGGCGATCACCGGCTGCCGCCGATCGGCCAGCCGGATCTCGAGCGACCGGATGCGGCGCGTCGGATGGCTGCAGGTCCCGTCCACGAAGAAGGCCTGGCCGCGACCGACCGCCAGCCGCGACGGGAATGGGCCGACCGGCACCACGACGAGCCCGCCGCCGCTCCCGGCGCGGTGGGTGCCCAAGCTGCGCCCGGCGACGACATGGCGCGCCTCCATTGCCCCCTGCCTCATGGTCTCGTCCGCTCCCACAGGCCCAGTCTGCACTCTAACGGCAGCCCCGCGGACGTTACGTACTGCGCTCTGGACGGGCTCAGGTCTCGTATCCGAGCCGAGCCAGCACGGGCCCCATGACCTCGTTCGCGGTCTGCTGCTCCTCCGGGGTCAGGCCCTCGCGCCATGCCCCGGGCCTCGCTGCACGCCACAGCTTGCCGGGGCCGCGGCCCGGCTCCGGCGTCTTGTCGAACGCGTGCTCCGCTGCGATCATCGACATCCGCTGCGGCCCGAAGGGGAGACCCAGCCAGCGAGTCAGTTCAGCGAGACGACGTTCTGTGCCTACAAGCAGATCCTCATAACGGACTTTGACCCGCAGTTGCGGATCGTGCTTCTCGAAGGCAAGTAGGCACGCGGTGATGCGCGCCCGCCAATTGAGCGAGTCGCGCCGCACGAACGCGCGTCGATCTTGCTCGTTCTGGAAGGCGCCGCCTCGCCACCTCAGCTTCGTAAGCCAGCCATCTGGCCTGTTCGCGTCGACCAGGGAGTCGACTGCGTCGCGACCGTCGCGAACGAGGAGGATCATCCGCGAGCGAGGAAACAGCGGCGAGATGAGGTCGGCCGCGTGTGACCCATTCACCTCCTTGATCACGAGGAGTGGATCGTCGGGTGGCAGATTCAGGCCTGCATCCCGCGCCCGCTCGATCACCGCGTGCAGCCGCACCAGCGTCATCCGCCGGAACTCGGGTCTCCAGACGTCGGCGTAATCAGTCGAGAATGCGTAGCTCGAGAAGTAGTCGTTGACCCGCGTCAACGTCCGCGGCAGGATCTCGCCGTCAGCCTCGACCGTGCTGGCGGCTTCGCCATAGATGCCTGGAGCGAGGTGACCCCCGATCTGGAACTCGTTGACCGGCAGGGCGCGGACCGGGCCCTGCCAACCTGGCCGCCAGCGGAATCCGAGCTCGCGATCGGGATCCGATCCAAAATGGGTGGCACAACATCTCCGCCAGCCAGGTGCTGCCCGATCGAGGCGAACCGAAGATCCAAACGAGCCTCGACTCGAGGTCCTCGTCGTCGAACGGGAGGCCGGCTGTCGGCGGAGTAGCGAGGGACGCGTCGCGCATTTAACGGAACAGGGTGGTCGCGTCAGTGCTCGAGCACCAGGCCCAGGAAGCGCTTCGTCCGCTCCTCGCGGGGGTTGTCAAGGACGTCGGCGGGCTTGCCCTGCTCCACGATCACGCCCTGGTCCATGAAGATCACGCGGTTGGCGACCTCGCGCGCGAAGCCCATCTCATGGGTGACGACGATCATCGTCATGCCCTCCTGGGCGAGCTCGCGCATCACGTCGAGCACCTCCTTGACGAGCTCGGGGTCGAGCGCGCTCGTGACCTCGTCGAAGAGCATCACGTGCGGGTCCATCGCCAGCGCGCGGGCGATCGCCACCCGCTGCTGCTGGCCGCCGGAGAGCCGGTCCGGGTACTCGCCGAACTTGTCGGCGAGCCCGACCCGGTCCAGGAGCTCCTTCGCCTTCGCCTGCGCCTCCTTCGGAATGTCGGCCCAGCACCGTCTCCTGCGCCAGGCAGACGTTGTCCATCGCGCACTTGTGCGGGAAGAGGTTGAACGACTGGAACACCATCCCGACCCGCCGGCGCACGTAGTCGACGCCCTCCTTCGACGCCCTTCCCGGTGATCTCCTTGCCCTCGAGGAAGATCCGGCCGGCGTTCGGCGGCTCGAGCAGGTTGATGCACCGAAGCAGCGTGGACTTGCCGGAGCCGGACGGCCCGATCACGCAGACGACCTCGCCCTTTCGCATCTCCATGTCGACGCCGCGCAGGACCTCGAGCTCGCCGAAGCGCTTCGTCACGCCCTCCAGGCGGAGGATGGCGCCGTCCGTTGACACTCGGTGCCTGGCTCTGCTCCATCGTCGCCATGCTAGATCGCCTGCGCCGCGGCGCCGGTGCCCGAGGCGGGGCTGAAGCCGGCTCCGGCTCGCCTCCCGTCGTCTCCGCCCGTCGCCGGGCCGCGCTGGGTGCGCCTCTGCTGCCGGTGGATCAGCCAGTCGACAAGCCGCGCCATCGGAAGCGTGACGATCAGGTACATGAACGCGGCCAGGGTGAGCGCCGAGCTGTTGAACGTCTTCGACTGGATGTCGAACGACACCTGGACCGCCTCGGGCAGGGAGATGATGCTCACCAGCGAGGTGTCCTTCATCAGGGCGACGAGGTCGTTCAGGAGCGGCGGGATGACGGTGCGCACCGCCTGCGGGACGATCACGTAGCGCATCGCCTGGGCATGGCTCATGCCCAGCGACCGCGCCGCCTCCATCTGTCCGCGCGGCACCGACTCGATGCCGGCGCGGTAGACCTCGGCCATGTAGGCGCCGTAGGTGATCGTGATCGCCATGACGCCGTACCAGAAGGCCGCCGGCTTGCCGAACGAAGTGGGGATCGGCGATGAACTCCGGGAGCGGCCCGGGCGTCGCGTTCGACGAGGACAGCGCCCCGAAGCCGCCGTAGATCAGCAGGATCACGAGCAGCAGCGGGATCCCGCGGAAGACGTCGATGTAGGCGATCGACAGGAACCGGATCGGAGCGCCCGAGCTTCCCCGGGACCTGCCGAAGCAGCGACAGGATCAGCCCCCAGATCAGCGACAGGATCCCGCTGACCACGAACAGCTCGAGCGTCATCGTCGTGAACGCCTTGAAGACCGTGCCGAAGTGGTCGATCATGAAGTTGACGTCGAAGTACTGGCTGATGAACTGGCTCATCTCGTCTCCTTGGTCAGGCGCCTGAGCGCTGTCCTTCAACGGAAAGGGCGCCTGAACGACGGCGCCCTTCCACGAATTCTGCTTGCTGGTCCTGATCAGCTCGAGGGCTGGAACTCCTTCGGCGGCGTGTTCGGTGAACCACTTCTCGTAGATCTTCTGGTAGGTCCCGTCGGCGATCACGCTCTTCAGCGCGCCGTTGACGGCGTCCTGCAGCGCCGTGTTCTGCTTCTGCATCGGGAACCCGTAGCTGCTCGCCGGTCGGGATCGTCTGGACGACGTCGAGCTGCGGGTACTTCTTCAGCGCGAAGGCCGAGACGCGAAGTCGTTGATGACTCCGTCGACCTGGCCGGCCTGGAGCGCGTTGAACGCGTTGCCGATCGCCGGGTAGGACTGGACCTGGGCGTCGGTCTTCTTCTCGGCGTAGTCCTGGCCGGTCGTGCCCTCCTGGACGCCGATCGTCGTGTCTGCTCGTGATGTCGGACGGTCGACTGCAGGTCGCTGCCCTTCTGGACCATCAGCGACTGGTCGGCGTCGAAGTACGGATCGGAGAACGTGACCTTCTGCTCGCGCGGCGGCGTGATCGTCGTCGACGAGGCGACGATGTCGAACTTGCCGGCCTGCTGGTCGGAGAAGATCGTGCCGAACGCGGTGTCGACCCACTTCGGCTGCAGGTTGAGCTTCTTGGCGATCGCGTCCATCAGGTCGACGTCGAAGCCCGTGTAGTCCGGCGGCTTTCCCTGCTCGAACGGCGGATAGGGGATGTCGGAGCCGATGGTGAGCGTTCCGGGCGTGATCAGCCCCAGGTCGCTGCCGCCACCGCCGCCGCTCGTGGCGGTGGTGCTCGCCTGCCTGCTGCCGCATCCCGCGGCGATTCCGGCCGTCGCCAGCGCCGCGACCAGCGCGATTGCCAGCTCGTCCGCGTGCCCCTCGATCATCGTGTCCGATCCTCTCCTTGTGCGTGTTCGCGCTGCCGCGGGAACATACCTCCTTCCTCACTACACTTCCTGAAGCGATGCTCGAGGAGACCCTCAACCGCCCCTGCGGGGGGCGCTACGGCAACGTCCTCGAGGCGGTCGGCAACACCCCGCTGGTCGAGCTGCCCGCGGATCACGCCAAGGCCGGCGTCCGGATCTTCGCCAAGCTCGAGGGCCGCAACCCGACGGGCTCGGTCAAGGATCGCGTCGCGAAGGCGATGATCGAGGGCGCCGAGGCCGAGGGCGCGATCGCTCCGGGGCAGACGATCCTCGAGCCGACCTCGGGCAACACCGGCATCTCGCTGGCGATGATCTGCCGGCGAAAGGGCTATCCGCTCAAGGTCGTGATGCCCGACAACGTCACCGGGGAGCGCACCCAGCTCCTGCGGATGTACGGCGCCGAGATCGTCTACTCCGAGGGCGCGAAGGGATCGAACGGCGCCGTCGAGCTGGCGCTCGAGATGGCGGAGGCCGACCCCTCCTACTACATGCCCTACCAGTACGGCAACGAGGCGAACCCGCGCGCCCACTACGAGGGAACCGCGCCCGAGATCCTGGAGGAGCTGGACGAGGTGACGGCGTTCGTCGGCGGGCTCGGCACCGGCGGCACGCTGATGGGCGTCGGGCGCCGGCTCAAGGAGCACGACCCCGAGACCAAGATCGTCGCCGCGGAGCCGATGCAGGGCGAGCTCGTCCAGGGGCTGCGCTCGCTGGACGACGGCTTCATCCCGCCGATCATCGACCTCTCGGTGCTCGACCGGAAGATCATGGTCTCGAACCGCGACGCGATCGTCTGGACCAAGCGCCTGCTGACCGACGAGGGAATGTTCGCGGGCGTCTCGACCGGGGCGATCGCGGCGATCGCGGTGCGAATCGCGGACGAGCTCGACTCCGGAAACGTGGTCTTCGTCGCCCCCGACGACGGCTGGAAGTACCTCTCCTCCGGCGTCTACACGAAGCCGATCGAAGAGCTCGAGGGAATCGACTCCACCGTCTGGTGGTAGCCGGCCGGCGAGGGTCGCGGGCCGCGTTCGCGAGGTCGCCGATCGCTACGAGCCACCGGCGTTCGCCCACGTCCCCGACCCGGACGCGGCGCTCTTCCTGTGCGCGGTGGACCATCGGACCGGGTACCGCGAGCCGCACGTGGTGGCGGGGGAGGGCCCGTTCGGCGGCAGCGCCCTGCTGTGGGCGGTGGCGCTCGAGGCGGCCGGGCGCGAGAATGGCCTGCTGAGGGCCCGGTCGCTCCGGGACGTCGACGCCGCGGACGTCGCCGCGCTCTTTCGGATCGAGGGGGAGACCGTCGCGGACCCGGAACGGCGCGCGGCGCTGCTGCGGGATGTCGCGCGCGGGCTCGAGCGCGACCACGGAGGGGAGGCCCGGGCGCTCCTGGACGCGACCGGCGGTTCGCTCGGCGGCGAGGACGGGCTGCTGGAGCTGCTCGCTCGCTACGAGGCGTACGCGGACCCGCTGCACAAGAAGTCGTTTCTGTTCGCGAAGATCTGCGAGCGGCGGGGCTGGTTCTCGGTCCGTGACCCCGAGCATTGGGAGGTCTGCGCCGACAACGTGCTGATGCGCCTCGCGCTGCGGTCGGGCCTCGTGGCGCCCGGGCCGCTCGACGAGGTGCGGGCGGCCACCCGCGCTGCCCTCAAGGACGTCGCGGAGCGCTCCGGGGTCTCGCCGCCGGTGCTCGATGACCTCCTGTGGGAGATCGGACGCGACGATCCGGACCTCCTCGGAACCGAGGGCGGGGACCTGTGGGAGCCGCCGCGCGATCCGGACTCCGCCTGGTATTGAGGGCGCGGAATGGCCGTTGGTAGCCTCAGCCGACAGTGAGGATCGCCCGGCCGCTGCTCGACGAGATCGTCGCTCACGCGCGCGAAGACGTCCCGAACGAGTGCTGCGGGATGGTCGCGGGCCACAACGGCCAGGCGACGCGGGTGTACCGCGCGCGCAACGCCGAGGAGAGCCCGTTCCGGTACGTGATCCACCCCCAGGACCAGTTCCGGATCACGATGGAGATCGAGGACCGGGGCGAGGAGATCGCGGCCATCTACCACTCGCACACCAAGAGTCCCGCACAGCCGTCGCAGACGGACATCAACCTCGCTGAGAACTGGCCCGATCCCGTGTACCTGATCTGCTCCCTCGCCCAGCCGGACGCGCCGGAAGTCCGGGCGTGGTCGATCGGGGACGGGTCGGTGGAGGAAGTCGAGCTGAATGTCGCCTGAGGAGAGCGAGGCTCGTCCGCTCGCGTGCCCGCGGTGCGCTCGGAGGTACACGCTCGAGGAGCGCTTCTGCAGCGAGTGCGGGATGCCGCTCACCTACGTCGGGCGCGACGAGGAGCAACCGGTGACCGAGGCACGCGAACGGGCGCGAAAGATCAAGCCTCAGTACACCGGCGGCCGGCAGGTTCGGGTCGCGAGCGCGTCGAACATCGCCGAGGCCGAGATGATCCAGGGGATGCTCCTGGAGGAGGGAATCCCGAGCTATCAGCGCCGCAGCCGCGGATTCGACGTCCCGGACTTCCTGGCGGCGGGGCCGCGGGACATCATCGTGCCGGAGGCGGGCGCGGAGGCGGCCCGCGAGGTGCTGGCGCAGACGCCCGACGGCGAGCAGGCAGCGCCTTCGCCGCCCCAATCGGCGCCGGCCCGGCCGCTGCTGCTTCTGGCGGCGATCGTCGGCGCGATGGCGGTAGCCGCCGCGCTCGCATGGCTCTTCTACCAGGTGGCGAGCTAGAGCGAGCTGCCGGGCGAGAGCTCGTCGCCGAGCTCCAGGGCCGGGACCTCGTCCGCCAGCCCGAGACGACGCGCGGTGAGCTTGCGAAGGTACTCGCGCCACTCGCGCTCGACGTCGCGGAAGCGCCCGCCGAAGGCGAGCTCAACCGCCTTGCGCGGGCCGTCACGGCGTAGCCGCGACGCCAGCACATCGCACGCGTCGGGGCCGCGTTCGCGCTCCAGCAGGTCGAAAACCGTTCCGCCCAGGATCATCGCGTCGCGCGCCCCGGGTGGAAAGGCGGGCTGCCGGCGTCCGCGCAGCCTGGTGCTGACCGCCGCCCGGAACAGCAGCACCTGGTTCGCGTAGTACTGCGCTGCACCCTCGATCAGCCACGTCCACTGGAGGTAGCGCAGGAAGCGCCGCGGGCCCCACGGGGGCGGCAGCCGCTTGTTGTTCGCCCCGAGAACGACCTGGACGTAGAGGCGCTCGGCAGTTCCGCGCAGCGCTGCGAGGGAGTCCTCGCCGGCGGCGCGACGATCGAGGTAGGTGCCGTTCAGGACGTGGAGCTCGGTCGCCATGGCCCACCCGGCCAGGTACCGGCGGCCCGCCGGCGCCGCCGCGAGTCGGGCCAGCGGCAGGAAGGGATGCGCCGCGTCGAGCCAGCCGGGCGTGGGATGAATGATGACGGTGATCCCGCCCGGCACGTCGTCGAACCGCTCCTCGAGGCGTAGGCGGAGGTCCTCCAGGGCGTCGAGCGTTCGCTGTGCGTAGTCCGTGTCCTCGGCCTCATGCCGAGCGATGAAGCTCAACGACTCCGTCTCGATCCACGGCATCCCCCAGCGAGGTTAGTTGAAGGCGGAAGCGGCCGCCCGCCTTGAATCGCGCAAATTGCGGCCTCGCCGTCGCCCGACGAGGAGAGCCTCCTCCCGTCTCCTCGCCGGCGGCGACTCTAGACCTCGGCGCCGAATCATGCGCCGGTTCCCGTCCCGCCAGGGATACTGATGCCGTGAAGGCGGTCGTGATGCGAGAGCACGGCGATCCCGACGTCCTCGAGCTGCGGGAGGCACCCAGACCGGAGCCCGCCCCGACCGAGGTGCTGGTTCGCGTGGCGGTGGCGGGGGTCAATCCCGTCGACTGGAAGGTGCGCGAGGAGCCCTGGCTGCCCGACTTGATGGGGGAGCCGCCATTCATCCCCGGGTGGGACGTGGCCGGGACCGTGGAGGCCGTCGGCTACGGAGTCACCCGCTTTGCCGCCGGGGATCCGGTCTTCGGCATGCCGTGGTTCCCGCGACTCGCTCGAGCCTACGCCGAATACGTGACCGCGCCCTCGCGCCACTTCGCCCGCATCCCCGAGGCGCTGGACCAGGAGGCGGCCGGCGGCCTGCCCCTTGCGGGTCTCACGGCGTGGCAGGCCCTGGTCGACACCGCGGGAGTGAGGGAGGGCCACCGGGTCCTCGTCCACGCGGCTGCGGGCGGGGTCGGCCACCTGGCGGTGCAGATCGCGAAGGCTCGCGGCGCCGAGGTGATCGGCACCGCCCGCGCCGAGAAGCACGAGTTCCTCCGCGACCTCGGGGTCGACGAGCCGATCGACTACACGGCGCATCCCTTCGAGGAGGCCGTGTCGGAGGTGGACGTCGTCCTGGATCTCGTCGGCGGTGACGACTACGGCCTGCGCTCACTCCAGACGCTTCGGGAGGACGGACTGTTGATCGCGATCCCGGCGGGCGTCAGCGACAGGGTCGCCACGGCCGCCGAGGGGCAGTCGAAACGAGCGACCGGCCTCCTGGTCGAGCCCGACGCTGCCGGCCTCGAATCGCTCGCCGCGCTGGCCGACGAGGGACGGCTCAGGGTCGTGGTCGATCAGAGCTTCCCGCTCGCGCAGGCCGCCGAGGCGCACCGGCGGCTTCAGCACGGGCGGGCAAGCGGGAAGGTCGTCCTTACGATCTAGTCGCGTCGAAGGCCCTACCTGTCCCGACCATCCTCCGCCGCACGCGCCCGTTCGTAGTCGAGCTCCGTTCTGATCCCCAACTCCGAAAGCGAGCCTCGGGCCTCGTCGATGCTCTCGCTGCCCGTGACCGCGCGGGCCAGCGGGAGCTCATCGATTGCCGCCACCGCGTCGAAGAAGAACACCAGGGCCCCCACGGGCCCGAGCTTCACCTGGCGCCGCCCGCCGCGGATCGGGACCACGCCGGTCTCGCCGCGGGCGCAGCGCGCGACCTGAAGGCTCGCTTCCGTGGGCACACGCTCGGCCGCGCGCTCGAGCTCCCGGGCGATTGCCGTCGAGATGCCCCAGGTGCCGATCCAGGCGCCGGTCCGGCCGAGGGCCGCGACCCGGCCGAGGACCTGCGTCGGCGTCAGCTCGCCATCGCAGCCGGCGCCGATCACCCCCAGCACCGTGCCCTTGGTCCGGGCGGCGTCGAGCATCGCCGCCAGCATCACCGCATCGCACAGCGGGCTGGCGAGGCCCTCCTCATCTCCCCGCCCCAGGACGTCGCCGCCGACGTCCACGCCCACCAGGAGGTCGCAGTCCAGTTCGTCCATCGCCGTGGCGATGCCCCGCGCCGCGCCGGTCGCGCCGCGGGTGACGTCGATCAGGACGGTGCGGGCCCCCAGGTGGCGGGCGACGCCGGCCTCGGCGAACGCGATGCCGTCGTCCGTTGACGTCCCGGCGTCGGCCAATACCGCGCCTCCGTCCAGACGCTCCCCGCCGCGGATCTCCTCGACCGGTCGCGGGCCCGGCCTGGGATCGACCGCGAACCGCTCCCAGGCCACGCCGCCGAGGACCGATTGCGTGCCGAGCGACTCGCAGAGCCGCGCGATCGCGATCGCGCCCACGACATCGCCGCCACCCCCGATCCCGAGGACCAGCACCCTCCGCGCTGCCTGGATTCGTTGGATCAGGTCAGTGGCGCTTGCAGTTCGGCCTGGGACTGATCAGGTGACCTCCGAGAGCCGGCCGGTCTTCACGTCGTAGACGAAGCCGCGCACCTCGTCCTTATTGGGAATGAAGGGGCTTTCCCTGATGCGTCGGATCGAGTCGCGCACGTCAGCTTCCAGGTCGGGAAACGAGCGCGGCCCCCAGTCCGGCCGCTGACCCGTCCGCTCCTCGAGCATCTGCTCGAACTCCGTGTCGCTGAAGGTGAGCATCCCGCAGTCGGTGTGATGGATCAGCATGATCTCCTCGGTACCGAGCAGATGCTGGGAGATCGCCAGCGATCGGATCTCGTCATCGGTTATCACGCCACCCGCGTTGCGGATCACGTGCGCGTCCCCGATCGATAGCCCGAGGATCGGATACGGGTTCAGCCGCGCGTCCATGCAGGCGACGATCGCGACCTTCTTGGCGGGCGGGAGCGGTAGATCTCCCTTGTCGAAGCCCTGGGCAAACGCCTCGTTGTGCTCCAGGAACTCGTCGATGGCGCTCATGTCGCCCCCGCTATGCCGGGACCGGCTCGGCCTCGGCGCAGATGTTGCGGATCTCCGCGGCGGCGCGGTCGAACTCCTCGTCCGCCATCACCGGCGTGCCCTCGAAGGGGAGCTCGCGATCGATCTCGACCCACGAGCGGCAGCCGTGGTACTCGTCGCGGACGCGCACGGTGACCGGGCGCGGGATCCGGTAGACCCGCAGCAGGAGCACGTGCAGCGGATGCCGCCGCTTCCACCTCAGGCGCTTGTGCGCGTAGTCCTGCGTCCAGACGTGGAACGGGGAAAGGCTGTCGACGATCCGCGGGTCGCTGGTCTCGAAGTGGTCGGCGACCTCCGCCCAGGAGCGGATGCGCACGCGGTCGGGCTGGGCGATGCCGCCGTCCTGGAGCAGCGCCCGCGGCGGCGGCTCCTCGTCCGGCCACACGCCCTCCTCGAGCGCCCGGCGAAGCTCGGGGTGGTGCGACTCGCGCACCAGGTCGTTGCGCTGGTGGTCGAAGGTCGGGTAGAGGAAGAAGCGGTCGTACTCGACCTCGAAGTGCTTGTTCTCCTCGCGGATCCCGCCCTTGCGCAGGGTGACGAGCTGCTCACCCTCGGCCAGGGCGCGCACCGTCACGGCCCACTCTTTGAAGGCAATAGGCATTGCTTGAGTCGTTCGGATCGTGATAACAGCGAGCTTGGAGACGCCGGCGCCGTCCTGAGAAGACTGGCTGACCGGCTAAGGCGCGCCATTCTAGAGGAGGTGCGGCGAATCTCCAAATTTGTGGCTTATGTTGCGATTTCGTCGAGCGAACCCGAGCAGGATCTCGTTCACCGCCTCCGGCGCCTCGCAGGTGGCACCAGTGCGCGGCGCCGTCGACGACCGCCGTCCGCCCGTTCGGGCACCGCGGCCGCGATCGCCTCGGCGAAGCGCGGGCGGCGTCACCGGGTCGTGCTCGCCGCAGCAGGCGAGGGCCGGGCAGGCGACGCGCTCGGGGTCGACCATGTCGGCCGGCGGCCGTGGCCGCGCTGACCACTCCGCGTAGGCCTGCGGGTCGTTCGAGGCGATCAGCTCCCGGAAGAGGCCCGCGCAGCGCCGGGTCGTCGCGCCGGCCGCGGCTCGCTGAGCCCCGTGCCGAGCGACGGTCGTCGCGATCTCGTCCATTCGCCCCGCCCGCGCGAGCCTGACGCGCTCCTCGAACACCGGCCCCGCCTCGGGCCGCCAGCGAAGCGCGCCGCCGATCGTCGACCAGGCCCGCGACCCGCTCGCCCAGCCGCACGCGCGGCGTGCTCGGCGACCATGCAGCCGACCGAATGCCCGACCAGGATCGGCGCGCTCGACCTCGAGGCGCGTCGAGCAGCCGCTACGAGGTCCTCGCGCCCAGAGCTCGACCGAGTAGGGCCCCGGCGGCTTCGAGCTCAGGCCCGCGCCGCGCTGGTCGTAGGCGATCGCCCGGTGGCCGCGCTCCTCGCAGGCGGCGAGCTGCGCCCACCACGAGTAAGACGAGCCGCCGAGGCCGTGGACGAAGACGATCGCGGTCGGGCCCTCCGCGCCCGGCGCGCTCCTCGTAGGCGAGGTCGACGTCCTCGAGCTCGATCCGCTGCGCCATGCGCGGGAGCCTATGCCGCCTCGAGCCGCGTGAGAGAATCGCGCGCGATGGCGGAGCGAGGAAGCCGCGCGCTCGGCGAGCGCCGGGCAGCCGGGAGCGCCGCCCGACCGGCGATGCCAGCCTGCTCGAGCGCGCTCCGCCGACGGCGACGAGGACGCGTTCCGCGAGCTGGTCGACGAGCACGGGCCCTTCCTCATGCGGCTCGTGATGATGCACGTGCCCAGCCGGGCGATCGCCGAGGAGGTCGTCGCAGGACACCTGGCTGGCCGTGCTGAACGGGCCTCGACCGCTTCGAGGGCCGCTCCTCGCTGCGGACCTGGATCGCCAGCATCGCGCTGAACAAGGCGCGCACCCGGGGCACGCGCGAGGGCCGCATCCTGCCGTTCGCGCTGCTTCGCGGCGCCGCTACGAGGAGGGCGGGAGGCCCGGCGGTCGACCCCGATCGCTTCCAGGGGCGCCGCGGAGAGCGCCCTGGGTGGTGGGCGAGCCCGCCGGTGGCGTGGGAGGAGCCCGAGCGCCAGCTCGAGGCCGCACGAGACGCGGGACGTGCTGCTGCGAGGCGATCCGGGACCTGCCGCCGCGCCAGCGCGAGGTGATCGCGCTGCGCGACATCAGCCGGCTGGGACGCCGCCGAGGTGCGCAACGCCCTGGATCTCAGCGAGACCAATCAGCGAGTGCTTCTGCACCGTGCGCGCTCGAAGGTGCGCGCGGCGCTGGAGGAGCACCTGACACCGAACGACGAACAGCCGAGCCGATGAACACGTCGCACGAACCACATGCTGACCTGCCGCGAGATGGTCGAGCTGGTCACCGATTACCTGGAGGGCCGGCTGCCCGACTCCGAGCGGGAGCGCTTCGAGGCGCACGTCAGCCGGTGCGACGCATGCATGCTCTACATCGAGCAGATGCGCGCTGACGATCTCCGCGCTCGGCCGCATTCCGCCGGAGTCGATCTCGCCCGAGGCCGAGCGGGAGCTGCTGGACGCGTTCCGCGACTGGCGCGCCGGCACGACCTGACGCCGGTCAGGGAGCCGCCCCGTACCCACCGCCGCCCGGCGTCTCCAGACGCAGCCGGTCGCCCGGGCGCAGCTCGCCCGCCGCCTTCGAGGGCAGCGGCTCTCCGTTCAGGAGGTTTCGCCCCGGCAGGCCGTCCTCGCCGCCGGACCGGCCGCGCGGCGCGTGCGCGCGGCGCTCGGTGAGCAGAGTGAACGTGAGTGGCGCGAGCGCCTCGAGCTCGCGCACGAGGCCGTCGCCGCCACGGTGCCGGCCGGCGCCTCCACTTCCGCGGCGGACCCCGTGCTCCCGCACCCGCACCGGAAACTCGGTCTCCAGCGCCTCGGTTGGCGTGTTGAGGGTGTTCGACATCGCGACGTGGATGGCGTCGGGCCCGTCGGCGCCTGGGCAGGCGCCCTGCCCACCGCCGAGTGTCTCGTAATAGGTGAAGCCCTCGCCGGCGAAGGTCAGGTTGTTCATCGTGCCCTGGCCCTGAGCCGGGACGTCGGTGGCGCCCCCCAGGGCCGCAAGGACCAGGTCCGCGACGCGGCTGGAGGTCTCGACGTTCCCGGCGACCACCGCGGCGGGGAACCGCGCGTTCAGCAGGCACCCCTCCGGCGCGACGACCTCGATCGGCCGGAACGCGCCCGCGGACGGTGGCGCGTCGGGGTCCGTCAGCACCCGGACCGCGAAGAAGGCGGCCGACTTCGTCACCGAGAGCGGGCAGTTGAGGTTGCCGTCCACCTGCGGATCGCTGCCGGTGAAGTCGAGCACGAGACGGTCGCCCTCGATCGTCGCCGCGACGCGCAGGCGCACGTCGCGCTCGGTCCCGTGCGCGTCGTCCTCGAGCACGTCCTCGGCCTCGTAGGTGCCGTCGGGAAGCTCGGCCAGCCTGGTCCGGGTCCGCCGCTCTGCGTAGTCGAGGATCTCGGCCATGCCCTCCTCCACGCGCTCGATCCCGTTGCGATCGATGAGCTCCAGCAGGCGCCGCTCGCCCGTGAGGTTCGCGGCTCGCTGAGCCCGCAGGTCGGCCAGTCGCTGGGGGGGATTCCTCATCTCGTGCGCGAGGCGCCGGAGCACGTCGTCGCTCGCCCGGGTCGGCGGGATCACGACACCCTCGTCCTCCAGGCGCCGCGACGCGGCGGGCATCCCGCCGGGCGTGGGGCCGCCGATGTCGGCGTGATGCGCGCGGCTGGCGGCGAAGGCGAACGGGCGCCCCGTCCGGTCCTCGCCGGGAGCGAAGATCGGCGAGATCAGGGTGATGTCCGGGAGGTGCGTGCCGCCGCGATAGGGGTCGTTCAGGATCCAGGCATCGCCGGGACGGTGGTCCTCGTCGAGGACGGCCGCAACGGCGTCGGGCATCGAGCCGAGGTGCACCGGGATGTGCTCCGCCTGCATCACCAGCTCCCCGGCGGCGTCGAAGAGGGCCGTCGAGCAATCGTGGCGCTCCTTGATGTTCGCGGAGTGCGCCGAGCGAATCAGGACCGCGCCCATCTCGTCGCACGCGGCTCTGAAGCGCGCCGACGAGCACCTGGAGGCGTGACCGGGTCCATCCCGCCGCGTTCGCCCGTCATGCCGCGCGCTCCGCGACGATCGTCCCGCGCGAGTCCACCTCCGCGCGCCAGCCCGAGGGCAGCACGAGCGTCGCCTCCGGGAGCTCGAAGATGCAGGGTCCCTCGGCCCGACGTCCGTGCCTCGGGCTCGCCGCGCAGGACCGCCGCCTCGAGCCACTCGCCGCCGAAGCGCGCGCGCCGGGTCCGGCGCTCGAGCCGGCCCCCGGCTCGCCGCCTCCGGCTCGGGGGAGGGGCCGGGAACCGCGAGCGCCACTCGCACGTTGACGAGCTCGACCCGGGACTCGGGATCGCGGTAGCCGTAGCGCTGCTCGTGCTCGGCGGCGAAGCGCTCCGCCAGTTCGGCGGGGTCGGGGTCCTCGGGGCCGGGGACGGGCAGCTCGAACGACTGCCCGGCAGTAGCGAAGGCCGTAGACCACCTCGATGCTCGCGTCCTCGAGACTCGTCAGCGAGCGCGTCGCGAAGTCGCGGCGACCTCGGCGGCGATCCGCTCGGCCGTCAGGTCCTCGCCGGTGAGCATCACGGTTCGCGCGGTGTCGCGCCGACGGTCGGACGCGATCAGCCCGAGCGCCGACAGCACGCCGCTCGCGCGGGGACACAGGATGCGGCTCATGCCGAGCTCCTCGGCCAGCGCGGCGGCGTGCATCGGCCCGGCCCCGCCGAACGGCATCAGCGCGAAGTCGCGCGGGTCGATGCCGCGGTCCACCGTCACCACCCGCAGCGCGCGCACCATCTCCTGGTTCGCCACCCGGACGACCCCTCCGCGGTCTCGAGCGCGTCCGAGCCCGAGCCGTCGGCGAGGCTCTCCACCGCCGCGGCGCGCGGCGTGCGACGTCGAGGTCGACGCCGCCCGCGAGCGTCGAGGAGGCGTCCAGGTAGCCGAGCAGGAGGTTCGCGTCGGTGACGGTCGGCTCGGTGCCGCCGCGGCCGTAACACGCGGGACCCGGGCTCCGCTCCGGCTGAATGCGGGCCCGACCCGAAGCGCGCCGCCATGGTCGCGCCAGCCGATCGAGCCGCCGCCCGGCGCCCACGGTGTGGACGTCGACCATCGGCAGCTGGATGACGCGCCCCGCGATCTCGCGCGAGTCGGTGCGGCGGACCCGCCCGCCCTCGACCACGCACACGTCGCATGAGGTGCCGCCCATGTCGATGCCGACCGCGTCGCCGTCGCCGGACAGCCTCGCCATGAGCGCCGCGCCCACGGCGCCGCCGGCGGGCCCTGACAGCACGCTCCAGGCGCCGGCCCGCGCGGCCTCGGCCGTCGGCGCCACCCCGCCGGATGACTTCATGATCAGCGGCTCGGGCAGCCCGAGGTCGACGCGCGGACCGCGGCAGCCGCGCGAGGTAGCGGCCGAGCAGGGGGGAGAGGTAGGCGTCGATCACGGTGGTCGAGGCGCGCTCGTACTCGCGGAACTGCGGCAGGACCTCGCAGGAGGCCGAGACGTGCACGTCGGCGAGCTCCGCGCGCAGGCGCTCGGCGAGCGCCCGCTCGTGGGCTCGGGTCGAGGTAGGAGAAGAGCAGGCAGACGGCGACCGACTCGGCGCCGCAGTCGCGCACCGCGGCGACCAGCCGATCCGCCTCACCCCTCGCGAGCGGGTCGATCTCGCCTCGCGGCCCGATGCGTCCGCGCGCGCCGAAGCGCAGGTCGAGCGGGACCAGCGGGGCCGGCTTCGGCGCGCACAGGCGGTATAGGTCGGGCCGGTTCTGGCGAGCGACCTCCAGCACGTCGGTGAAGCCCTCGGTGGCGATGAGGGCGGTGCGCGCGCCGCTCTCCGTCAGCAGGGCGTTGGTGCCCACGGTCATGCCGTGGGCGAAGACCTCGACGTCGCCCGGCCCGGCGCCGGCCGCGCCGAGCGCGGCCTCGACCGCGGCGAGGACGCCCCGCGAGGGATCGTCCGGGCGTCGACGGGCGACTTGGCCGTGTGGAGCTTGGTCCCGTCGAAGACGACGGCGTCGGTGAACGTCCCGCCGACGTCGACCCCGAGCAGCATGCGCGCAAGGCTTTCAAACGCCGGATCGCGCCGGACGGAAGGCCCCGGCCTGGCCCGGGGCCTTTCCGCGTCGGCGTCTCGCCGCCTGGCCTTGCCTAGGCAGCGGCGAGCGAGCTGAGCTCCCTGTCGAGCGTCTCGCTCGGCGCGGCTCGGGAATCTCCGCGCTCTCGAAGGTCTCCTCGAGGTGCTTGTGGGACGGGCAGTAGTCGCGGCCCGGCAGCGGGGTGCGCTGGCACGGCGTGCCCTTCCTCGTATGGGCGTTGCACTGCGGCTGGCCGGCCGTCGAGGCCGACGCCCTCCGGCAGCTGCTCGAGGAACTCGGTCGCCAGGCGCATGTTGCAGTCGATCACGCGCCAGACGAAGAGCTGGTCCTGCATCGTGAAGTACGGGCGGACGTCGTTGAACAGCGTGCGCGCCGGCCGGGCGAAATAGCGCCGGTCATAGGTCAGGCGGCGAATCGCGCCCTCGCAGGCGTCCAGGACCTTCTGCTTGTGGCGGCATCCGGTCGGATCCCAGTCGTCCTCGACGACCCGCGGGGCCAGCTCCCGGTACATAGAGCGGCTGAATCGATACATCCTCTTCTCGACCCCCTGTGGTTTTCCGTTCCCAGTTTCCGTGCCTCGGGCGTTCCGTGCGCTGTGACGTCCTTGAGGCGGGCGGCACTATCCCAATGTGCGTTTAAGCGCAAGCGACGGCGCATTAAGCACGGGTTAAGGGAACGTTAGGGAATCCCGGGTTTTATCGACCGCGGTCGGTGGACTTGAGCCAGTGAACGACGACCGAGGCCCAGATCGCGGCGAGCGCGACCATCAGCAGCGCGACGACCGTTGCCTCGAGGATCTCCATCTGCATCACCCTCTACATAGGGTCGCCCGCTGAAGCGAGATTAAACCCGTCAACGCGCTAAATCCGGAGGCCGCGCCCGCTCCGGCCTCGCGAAAGCGTCACGGCCAGCGCTCCGGGTGCAGCGAGTCGCCCTGCATCACCAGGTGGACGCCGTCGAGACCCGGGTCCTGCAGCGGGTGGTCGGAGCGCCGGTGCGGGCCCGCGCGACTCGCGGCGCTCGAGCGCCGCCCGCGCGATGAGCCGGGCCAGCGGATACGGATCGTCCAGCAGGGGCTCGAGCCCGTCGGCGCTGCGACGCGGGCCGGCATGGCGCCAGACGGCCTCGCGGGTCTCCGCGGTGGGCGGCTCGAACCGCCAGTCCGGCGCGGCGCGGAAGCCTGTCCAGCGCGTCGCGCCGACGCGGCGGCCGCCGCCGCGCGGGCGCCGAAGACGAAGCACTCGGTGAGCGAGTTGCGAGGCCAGGCGATTCGCGCCGTGGACGCCGCTGCATGCGCATTCGCCGACGGCGTAGAGGCCCGGCAGCGTCGTGCGCGCCGTCGAGGTCGCAGACGACGCCGCCCATCAGGTAGTGGGCGGCGGGCGCCACCGGGACCGGCTCGGCCTCGGGGTCGAGGCCCGCGGCGCGGCAGGCCTCGAACACGTTCGGGAAGCGCTGCGGCGAGATCGAGCGCAGGTCGAGCATCACGTGGTCCGTCCCGTCGGCCTCCATGCGGTCGAGGATCGCGGCGGTCACCTGATCGCGCGGGCGCGAGCTCGTCCGTGAACCGCCGGCCCGATGCGTCGAGCAGCTCGGCGCCCTCCCCGCGCAGCGCCTCGGTCAGCAGGGTGCCGTCGTGCTCGGAGCCCGGAAGCGCGAGCGCCGTGGGGTGGAACTGGCAGAACTCGAGGTCGGCGAGGGCCGCTCCCGCGGCGTGGGCGAGGACGGCTCCGGCGCCGATCGCGCCCCACGGGTTCGTCGTGCGCCGCCAGAGCGCCGCGCCGCCGCCGGTCGCAAGGACCGTGGCCCGGGCCGCGATCGCGCCGGCATCCGTGATGACCCCGGCGCAGCGGCGCCGTCGCTCCACAGCGCCAGCGCCGAGGTCTCCTCCAGCACCCGGACCCGCTCGTCGCTCGCGCGACCAGCTCGGCGAGCCGGCCCGTGATCGCGCGGCCGGTCTGCGCGCCGCCGGCGTGGACGATGCGCCGCGCCGAGTGGCCGCCCTCGAGCGCGAGCGAGAGCCGGTCCGCAGCGCCGTCCGCCGAGGCGTCGGGATCGAGGTCGAACCGCACGCCCCGCTCGCGAAGCTCGGCCACCGCCGCCGGCGCCTCGCGCGTGAGCGACTTCGACCGCCGCCGACCGGCAGAGCCCGCGGCCGGCGTTGAGGGTGTCCTGCGCGTGGCGCGCCGGCGAGTCGTCGGGCGCCAGCGCTGCCGCCAGGCCGCCCTGGGCCCAGTAGCTGGCGCTCTCGGCGAGCGGCTTTCGCGAGACCAGCGTCACCGCCGCCCCGTGCTCGGCGGCGCGCAGCGCCACGTAGAGGCCGGCCGCGCCGCCGCCCGACCACCGCGACGTCGGTCTCGATGGGCGAGCGGTCGCTTTCGGCTCCCCCGGTCAAGCGCGGATACCGTATCTGCGCCCGTGGGGCTCTACCTCGCCCATCCGAGCTCGCTCGAGCACGACACCGGCGCCCACCCGGAGAACGCCTCGCGGCTGCGGGCCATCGAGGCGGCGCTCGACGACGCGGGCTGGCCCGGGCCTCGAGCGGGTCGAGGCGCCGGCGGCGACGCGAGAGCAGCTCGGCCGCGTTCACACCGGCCGAGCACATCGACGCGATCGAGGAGATCTGCGCGAGCGGGCGGCGGGATGATCGACGTCGACACGGTCGCCAGCGAGCGCTCGTTCGAGGCGGCGCTGCACGCGGCGGGGGGCGCGGTCGACGCCGCCGAGCGGCTGCTCGCCGGCGAGGACCGCTTCGCCTTCTGCGGCCTGCGCCCGCCGGGCCACCACGCCGAGGCGGCGCGCGCGATGGGCTTCTGCCTCTTCAACAACGTCGCGGTGGCGGCCGCGCACGCGATCGAAGCGCGGGGCGTCGAGCGGGTGCTGATGCTCGACTGGGACGTCCACCACGGCAACGGGACCGAGGCGATCTTCGCCGCCTCCGACCGGGTGCTCTACGCCAGCATCCACCAGTGGCCGCTGTACCCGGGGACGGGCCCGGCGGACTACAGCGGGGGTCAGGGCGGGGGAGGGCTACACGGTCAACCTGCCGGTGCCCGCCGGGCGCGGGCTCCGACGAGTTCCTGTCGCTGGTGCAGCACGTGGTCGCGCCGATCGCGCGCGACTTTCGCCCGGGGCTGATCGCGATCTCGGCCGGATACGACGCCCACCGCGACGACCCGCTCGCGGAGTGCACGCTGGACACCGAGGCGTACGGCGACATGGCCGCGACGATGCGGGCGCTGGCGGCGGAGCTCGAGGTGCCCGTGCTCGTCTGTCTGGAGGGCGGCTACGACCCGGATGCGCTCGCGGCCTCGGTGCTGGCCACGATCGAGGCGCTCGGGTCCGATCAGGGGCCACCGGAAGCGCCCGCCGGGCCGGCAGCCGTGCTCGCCGACCGACACCGGGCGCGCTGGCCGGTCCTGGGCACCGCAACCTGACGTCGGCGACGTCAGCGGCTAGCGGCGTTCGAGGACGTCGCGGTAGGCCTCCAGCACGCGCTCGGCCATCAACTCGCGGAGAACCAGCCGGCCCGCTGGCGACCCGGCGACCCGAGGGTCGGGCGCGTCGAGGTGCGGCCGCAGCGACCTCGGCCCACCGGCCGGAGTCGAACGGACCGACGAGACATCCCTCGAGGCCGCGCGAGCAGGAAGGGGGCGATCCCGACCGGGGTCGAGAGCACCGGAACGTCGCAGGCCAGCGCCTCCACCGCGACCAGCCCGAAGCCCTCGTTGTCGGAGGTCACCAGCACCGCGTTTGCGGCGTTCATCCAGGTCGGCATGAGATCGGCGTCGACCCCGTCGCCCGACAGCAGTTCCGCGTCCAGCCGGCGCGCGAGCTCGGTCGGCGCGGTCGTAGCGCTTGACGGGGCGCGACGGTCGCGGCCGGGAACAGCAGGTAGCGGCCCTTGGGGTCGAGTCCCAGCCGCTCGCGCGCCTCGGCAGCGCGGATGTCGGCTGGAAGCGATCGAGGTCGGCCCCGCAGGGGAGGACGGCGGTCGCTCCGGTGCGCGATGGCAGCGCCGGGCGGTCGCCCTCCGGGCTGAACAGCGCCCGCGAGAGCGGCGGCGATCAGGTCGAGCCGTCCGACCAGCCGGCGCGACAGGAAGCCCGTGACCGGGTGGCGGACGTCGGTGCCGTGGAAGGTGACGACCAGGGGGCGGGCGCCGGCGAGCGCCGCGCACCAGCCCGCGAGGCCGAAGTGGGCGTGGACGAGGTCGAAGCGCTCGCGCCGCAGCAGGCGGCGGATCGCGCTCACGGCGCGCGGGTAGTTGCGCCTGCCGGGCGGGAACGAGAACAGCTCGACGTCGACGCCCGGCTCGGCGCAGCGCGTCGACCTGGTCGCGGACGAAGCTGCCTCGCCACGGCGCGGCCGCGTCCGGGGTGATGTTGGTGACCACCAGGACCCGCACGGCGGCCAGCGTATCCGCGCCCGTCGTGAGGCCACGCTTCCGGCACACGGACGCCGCAGAGTCGGCGCACTTGAGTCTGGAAGCGTCACACGATCGACGTGAGCATCGAGCGAAATCCGAACCCGGAGGAAATCGATGCTCGCAAAGCTCGCCGCATACATCCAGACGCAGTTCCTGCGCCGCTGCCGCGGGATCGTCGCCGCCCTCGAGGGCGAGCGCGGGCAGGGGACGGTCGAGTACGTCGGCCTGATCCTGCTCGTCTCGCTCCTGATGGTCGGGATGGTCGCCGCGATGAAGGGGTTCAACGGCAAGCAGGGAACGGAGCTCGCCGACCTGATCGTCCACAAGATCACGGAGGCGGTGAACGCGATCGCGTTCAAGTAAGGTGGCGGCCCCGCGGGGCCGCCTCGACCAGTCCGCCGCCCGCCCCGATCCCGGCACAAGAGCCGGGAGGAGAGCGGGCGGCGGCGCTCGCCATCGGGCACCGAACCCTCGCTCTGCTTTCACGCGAAAGCAGACGTGGCTCACCCCGGCGAGCGCCTGGTGCATCACCGCTTTCGGCGGATGAGGTGGCGCTGCACCCCGGTCCACCGGTTAGGGTCATGTTGTCGTTCGTTAACTCAAGTGGCCGCGATTGCGATGATCGCGATTCGCGCTCTGCGTCCAATCCGGGAGGCCGATTTTCATGTCTTCCCTTCCCGGGATTGGGAGTGCTCGCGGCCGTCGCGCTGGCGGCGACGAAGCCAACGGCAACGGCCGATCTCAACGCATGCTTCACCACGGTCGTGGGCACGTATCAGTGGTCCGGGTTTCAGGCGGTCCGCACGGGAGGGGAGGCGGGCGTGACGATCACCGACCACGAGGCCAGCACCACCAGCGCGATAACGCGGGCCGCGGGGTCGGGGGGAGGTTTCAACCTCGCGATTACCGGACAACGGGCACAGCTATTCAGCCCATGGGGAGTTGCGAAAGGCCAACGGAGCGGTGCTCGGCAACTCCAAAAAGACAACTGGGACGACGACGGTCAACGCGGCGACTTGTCGATCCCTAAACGACCCCTGCGCGTTCGCGGCTCGCTGCTTTTGAAACCGCCGGGCTGGGGAGTAGAGACTTCTGCTTTCCGCGAATGCAGAAGTGCCGCTTCACGCGAAAGGAGAAGTGCCGTTAAGTGCTCGAAGCCAGGCGCTGAGCGCACGGAAGGTAATTCCAAGCTCGCCGAGGGCACCTATTGAGGCCTGTAAAGAGCGGACGCGAGCCGCTACGAGTCGCTCAGCACGACGAGTGACATCCGGTGGCCAAGCGGTGACAATCGGATGGCTTTTCTACGGCTACTGATGCTCGAGCAACTCGGGCTGATCCCCAGCGCTGCGCAGAGCGAAGGCTGAATCTTCGCCCGGGCAACAGGTGGAGGGGCTCCTAGCGCGTGCTGCGGCGGCACCGGCGCCGCAGAATCACCCAGGCGCCGAAGAAGAAGGCGACGGTGAACGCCGTCAGGTAGGCCCAATACACGCCGGTCGCCTGCCGTCCCTGCCTTATCGCCGTATGCCGCGATCAGCGGCGGGCCGAGCGGGGAGCCGCCGTCGGCGAGGATGTGGCGGACGCCGAGGTCATGCCCGAGCGCCTCGAAGGCCCAGCGGTCGGGAATGATCGTGCTGATCGCCGCGCCGGCGCCCGCCATCTCGTGCACCGGCAGAATCGCTCCCGAGAACAGCACGGCCGGAAAGCAGAGCATCGGCAGCGCGAGTGTCGCCTGCGCTGGGTTGCTGACGGCGGCGGACGTCAGCAGCCCGAGCGTCAGCGCGGCGGCCGCGAGAAGCGCGAGCGTGATGCCCATCGTGAGGTAGGTCGTGGTGCTCGCGGCAGGCAACCGATCGAGGGCGCGCAGAACGGCGAGCATCAGCACCACGACGAAGACCAGGAACGGGAGCAGCACGGCCATCTTCGACAACAGGTACGCGCTGAGGCGCTGGCCGACGAGCTGCTCGCGACGCAGGATCGCCTGCTCGGTGACGATCTGAAGCAGCCCGTAGGTGAGCCCGAAGAAGAACGCGCCGAAGGTCACCCAGAACAGGATCATCGTGATGGCGCTCGGGTTGGGGCTGGCGAACTCGAAGGCCCCGGGGCGGAAAAGGACAGCGAACATCGCGACGACAAGTGCCGGCGAGCCGACCAGGATCGCCATCGTCAGGCGGTTTCGCACGAGCGTCTCGAGCGTCCTTCGCGTCAGCACCGCCCATTCGCGGGCGAACCCGATGCCGTCGCGGCCCTGCGGCGTCACCCGGCTCGATCGCGGTCGCGACGGCGGCGCCGTTGCCGCGATGGTCCTCGAACCGCTTCGCCCACTGCTCGGGCGTCTCTTCCGAGGCGAGCCGCTCGTAGATCTCCTCGATGCGCTCGACCGCGAAGTAGTCGAGCGCCTCAGCGACCGGGCCCACGAACGCGAGGTGGCCCTCGCGAGCGAGGAAGACCACGCGGTCGCAGCAGGCCAGGTCCTGCACCGAATGGGTCGTGAAGAGCACCGTCGAGCCGGCGTCGGCGAGACCGCGCAGCAGCCGCAGTCAGCTCGCTGGAGCTCGCCGGATCGAGGCCCGAGGTCGGCTCGTCCAGAAAGAAGACGGGCGGGCTCGTCAGCAGCTCGACGGCGATGCTGGCGCGCTTGCGCTGACCGCCGGACAACGCCCCCACCTGGACGTCCGCGCGCGCCGAGAGGTCGAGTGCCGCGAGGGCCCGATCAACCGCGGCGTCGACCTCGGCCGAGGATCGCGACTCCGGCAGGCGCAGGGCGGCCGCGTAGCGCAGGGTGCGCTCGAGCGGCAGGTCCGCATGGATGATGTCGTCCTGCGGTACGTAGCCGAGCAGCCGGCGGAAGCTGTCGAAGTTCGCATAGAGGTCGACGCCGTCGAATCGCACCTCGCCGCGCTCGGCGGGCCGGACTCCCGCCAGCGCCTCGAGAAGCGTCGTCTTGCCCGCGCCGCTTCCGCCGACGATCGCGACCAGCTCACACGCATGCACGGTGAGCGAGACGCCGTGCAGCACCTGCCTGTCCCCCTTGACCGTCTGCCAGAGGTCGCTCGCGGCGATCTCCACGCCGCGAGCCTGCGTGCGGCGCCGCCAGCGGTCCTCGTTGCCAGCCCGGCGCTTCATTCTCGGCCTCGGCCAACTGGGAACGAAGTTGACGCATCCTTGCGACCTCCCTATCAGCCCATCGAGGGCGAGCGCCGAATGAGTATGCGAGTCAGTTACGGCTCATCAGCGAATCCGGCGACCGCAGCCTCTCACTCGGGGCGGACCAGGTCAACC